>CAYTGM010000004.1:0-263187 GCA_964437365.1 uncultured Candidatus Sumerlaeota bacterium
ATAGGTACTATACATTCTACGATCTGGAAGGGAGATTGAAGAATGTTGAAAAAATTCTCGAATCCGATCCAAAAATTTCACAGAGATTCAAAAGAAAAGCGTTGGAAGCTACTAAGCTGTTTATGGAGGAAAAGAGTCCATGTTTGGAAGACTGACAAATTTGAAGTGTATAGCTGAAGCAGAGAATCCTGCGTAGATAGACGAGTTACTCTTTCAACTTTTTGAGGATCAAATCCAAGTATTCCCCCACAGAAGCATACTTACCTGCATCCTTATTGTAGGAATTATAACGGCCATGCTGCATCAGAAGGTCTAGAAGCAAAGCAAGAAAACCTCTTCGCATGGAACTGTTATTCGTTGTTCCGTCAATCAGTATTCTCCTCGCACAAAACGCTGTGTATGATAACCCGCCCATCAGCACAGCGAATCGCAAGATAATCATCATGAGCAAAAAAGGGCCAGCAAGAATATTGTCTTCGGAAGAGACTGAGGATGGATCATAAATAGAGCTGAAGATCATCAGGCAAATAGCCAAAGCGATGTCGAGAATTCCAAATCTCACATATACCCTTTAGGCATATCTGAGTTCTTCAAAGTTCAGCTCATCTATATACTTCTTGATAGACCCCTTGCATTGGATCATCCGCCAGTTATTCAGCATGAGATGTAAAATTGGAAAAGGTAGGATACAGACAAAAGTTGTAACGAGAGCCAGAAAGGCACGTGCATAGAAGTGGTTCTCGGGAAGGTCCTCTATAAGGAGAATAGTACAGAAATAAACTTCAGCCAGAATCAGGAGAACGTAAAAGACGGACGATACGAGAATATACCTTCTAAGTTTGCTGGTCAATTCTCCGTGCTTTCAACAAGATTACTGAATAGGAGCTTCGTATGCATCCCTCAGAGAACGGATCACTTGTTCGTTCCCAACGGTTCAAGCGATGATTTTCTTATATCCATAGAAAAACCCACGCTGCTTCGATCAGCGTGGGTTATAAAAACTTTGGGGTAATGTAGAGGGGAACAGAAATCCCCGAGAGGCTTACCAGCTTGACTTGGTAACGCCTGTGATCTCGCCTTCGTGAGCGAGGCGACGGAATTCGTTACGGCAAAGTCCGAAATAAGAGAGGTTTCCGCGGCCGCGGCCAGTCAGCTGGCAACGCTTGCGATAACGAATCTTTGCGCTGTTCCGAGGAAGCTTTTGGAGCTTCACGAAAGCCTCTTCAGCCTCTTCAGGAGAAGAATCGGGGCTGATGATGATTTTTTTCAGTTCCTGACGACGAGCTTCGAACTTGGCATTCAGGCGAGCTCTTTTTTCATTTCTTGCGATAACGCTTTTCTTAGCCATTTTAAATCCGTTGTGACGAAATTAGATCTTTGTTTTCGGGCATACTTGTCCCGGGGCGTGGTAAAAGCCTGAATTCCCCCTCCCCTGTCAACAGGCAAATCAACAAATCTGACCGAATCCACCTCAAGAACGCACTTTTTTACTCTCGTGACGTCGAACAACCACCAGGAAAAATCAGCAACTGATTACAAAACCAGCCGTAGCCCGACTCACATGCTTTTAAGTTTCGTGTCTCCTGCTTCTTCCATAATGCTCGGGTGCTTGCTCATGCACCAGACATGCATGAGAAAAGCAGGCGACCGGGGTAAAACCGATGACACAGGTAACAGTTGTCTAATGACATAGGTTACATTCTTGAGGGCCAAGTTGAGGTTATATCGTCCCCGCTGGGCTCAAGGTCAGCGACAGTGGGGCCGATACAGGTTATTCTCTCGAGAAGGTAGCCTCTCCTTCCTGAGGGAATCATGAGAATGTTGTACCAGGCGACCAGATTTCCGCCCCCGAGATCCACAGATCCCATCGATTCCATAGATTACCGCTGGACCCGCCGTGATCCATCGGAACGGAGCGCCCCTTCCATGACGCTCAAGCATCTCGTGTTTGTTGCCAGAACCTAAGCCCTGCTTTCACCAACCAGCTCCTGCACCGTCACCGAATCAGCCTAATGGAGGGCTCCAAGCTCTTTCGAGAACGAACTTCGCTTGCAAGACACTTGAACCCTGAAGAACCTCTCTATGGTTACTTAACCACTGAAGACCCAAGTTTGAATTCAAAGAGCGATTCCCTTTCTCAATATGTCTGCCCCTCATTACCTTTGCCTTCATGGCCATTTCTACCAGCCTCCCCGTGAGAACCCGTGGCTTGAAGCTGTCGAGCTCCAGCCTTCTGCTCATCCTTATCATGACTGGAACAGGCGGATTACCATGGAGTGCTATGGCCCGAATACGAGTGCGAGAATTTCCACCTGGGATGGGCAGATTCTTTCCCTGAGAAATAACTATCGAAAGATCAGCTTTAACTTTGGCCCGACGCTGCTCAGTTGGATGGAGGCCAACAGGCCTGATATTTACGAAGAGATCATCCACGCCGATCAGCAGTCGGTGATCGAAAAGGGAGGCCATGGAAACGCGATCGCTCAGTCTTATAACCACACCATCCTCCCGCTGGCCACAAAACGTGAGAAACAGATTCAGGTCTTCTGGGGGATAGAGGACTTCAGCGAGCGTTTTGGTCGTGACCCGGAAGGGATGTGGCTTCCCGAATGCGCTGTTGATCTGGACACGCTTGAAGTTCTGGCCTCCAACGGGATTTCCTACACCGTCCTTGCCCCACGACAGGCAAAATCTATCCGCATTCCCAGAACAAGCAGTGCGGAAGGAACCGGGACCGACCGCGCCTGGATCTCCGTTGATGGCTCCCGTATAGATCCAACTCGCCCCTACCTCTGCAAGTTACCTTCGGGAAAGACAATTACGTTGTTCTTCTACGACGGTCCGATCAGCCAGGCGATTGCTTTCGAAGGTCTCCTGAATGACGGGACTGCCTTTGCCAATCGTTTGATGCAGGGATATAACGATGCACGTCCCTGGGCTCAACTCCTCAGCATTGCGACTGATGGCGAAAGCTATGGACATCACCATAAACACGGGGAGATGGCACTTGCCTATGCAATTCACGTGATCGAGCGCGAAGGGTGGGCAAGGGTTGTAAACTTCGGAGAATATCTGGCACAGTTTCCTGCCGAAGCAGAGGTTAAAATCCACGACAATTCCTCGTGGTCCTGTGTTCATGGAGTTGGACGCTGGAAAGAGGATTGTGGGTGTAACTCTGGAGGAAACCCTGAATGGCATCAGAAGTGGCGCGCGCCGCTTCGTGAAGCCTTTAGATTGCTGACAGACAAGGCGGATGCGGTCTATGATGAGCAGGGACCAAAGTACTTCAAGAACCCTGAAAAGGCATTAAGAAACTATATACACGTGCTGCTTGATGGCAAGCTGGAGCAGTTTCGCCTCTTTATTTCAAAAGAAGGAAAATCAGAAGCAGTTCAGGAAAGCCATCTGGAGATTCTCCGTCTGATGGAGATGATGCGCAACGCCCAGCTTATCTATACAAGCTGTGCCTGGTTCTTTGATGAAGTTTCTGGTATTGAGACTGTCCAGAACCTGAAATACGCAGGTCGTCTCATCCAGCTTCTTCTCCCCTTTGACGATGAAATCGAAGGAAAGTTTATCGAAAAACTGGAATCTTGTCCAAGCAATATCAAAGAATTTCAGGATGCGACTTATTGCTATCTGAACTGGGTTCATCCTGACATCGTTGATCTTCATCGCGTAATTGCTCATTATGTGATCAGCAACGTTGATCGTGAAGACGAGGGGTTCTGCCAGCTTTACTGTTATGAATTGCATGAAAGAGACAGTTATTCTTCCTCTTTTGGAAACACGAAAATGAAGCTCTGTCGTGTTTCAGCGACTTCTCTCATCGACGGTGAGCATATAGATACAACAGCGGTTGCTCTTCACTTTGGTGGGCATGACTTCCGGTGCTCTATCACGAGACAGCTGGGCTACCAGGAATACAACCAGCTCAAGGAGGAGTTATTCACAACTTATCACAAACGATCCATGACTCATCTCGTAAGAGCTGTTGATGAGTTTTTTGGCAGAAAGTATTACTCGCTGACTCATATGTTTCGAGAAGGGAAACGCGAGCTCTTGCAGCGCATCACCAATGAATCGTTCGCAAAATTTGATGATACGATTACGACGATCTATAACGAAAACAGAAAGTTCATGGACTATCTTCTGGAAGCGGGAGCACCACTCCCCCGCAGTTTCGTTGCCGCTGCAGAGTTTGTTCTGAAACAGCGTCTCGTATCACTGTTCAGTGAGTTTGAAGAACTGGAAAGCCTCGATGATATTCTTCAAACGGCACGTGAAGTCCGTCAGTATAACCTTAAAATGAAAGATCCCGAAGTGACGCACCTGCTGAGCAAGACATTCTCGACAGCTTTTCATCGACTCGGACTTTCACCAAACATCGAGAATTGCGACACAGCAGAAGCTCTTCTCAGAGTCTATCGATACCTTGATCTGACGCCTGACCACTGGGAGGCTCAGAATATTGTCTATGCGCTGATTCACCGCTCACCTCTTCCGGCACATCTGGTCAGGAAAAGCCCAACGATAGATGTAAGAGAAGAATCCACTCTTCCCGCACTGAGAAAGCTTGCAGAAAAGCTCTCTGTCAACCAGGAGCCATTTGAAGAAACCTCTTCTATACTGGAGTCAAGAACCAGTGGCAGCCATGAGCGTGTCCCTGTAGGCGACATTTATGGTGAAGGCGAGGCGTAGGAGAAGACTTCCAGCGTTTGAAGGTACACGCTGGGCTCAAAGACTTTATCTTCAACCGCAACATTCAGAAAATCAAAAGCTGCAACAGCCGGGTTTCCAATTGTATAGGCAGGTGGAGCAAACCACAGATCGATTGTCACTGGCACCTCATCCCTGGGATAAAGAGCCAAAGAACCTTCAGCTTCAACATTCACATAGCTGGCAACCTGAAACGACAACTCGTTCACGCGACACCTCAGGGCCGGTGCCACATCGAGATCCTGCAGGGAAGCATCACTGAACAGCCTAAATCGTATCCTGTATATTTTGTCTGCCTCTATCGCAAAGAGAGACGACTCTTCCGGAGATTGCCAGTACCCGAAGAGACTCCCCGGCTCGCCCTCGGTCCTGATCCCAAGACCCTGTTCTTTAAGCCTGAAGTCAGGTGCGCCTAGACTCCCCACGTTTGTCACTGTTTTCCATCCGTTGCTTTTTCCTCCTCGAAAGTCAAGGCTCAGGATTTCCGTTTCAGTCTTCATAAAATCTGATCCAACCAGATCCATGCGAACCCCGTTCAATCGTGCCTCTGCTTCAGGCAATGGGAGAGTATCATCAGCAAGTCGGTCCATGGAGATTCTTGCGGATGCCACCTCTTCAGGAAATTCTACTATTTGTGTATACAGAAAGGATTCAGCCTCCTCGAAGGGAAGCGGTGGAACATCGGGAGAAGTAACCATTACTTGAGAGAGATGAAAATCGAGAGATGAGACTCGAGTACGAACAATCGGAGAGGGAGCTTGAAAAAGCCCCTGGTAATTCCGCTCCCAGGAGAACAGGAGGAGGTTGCTCTGTCCCGCCAAACCGGGGTTTCTGACTCCGATTTGAGGCGAGTCCCAGCTTCGAAAACCGAACTCTGTCGAAGCGCCTGGTACGATGCGGATAGCGCCCGCCGAAAACCGTGCGATACCTCCAGGGATTTTGGGAATCGTCGAAGAGCTCCACCCGTCTGGAGTCCCTTCAAAATCAAACTCCAGGTCGGTATCATGAACCATGTAGTTTTCCAGCCAGGCTGTGAACTTACTGGATCCATTAAACCCAAAGAGAATATCACTATCTCCATCATTGTCTAAATCAGAATAGATCATCCCTACCGGTACGGGATGGGATTCAAAGGAATATAGATGACTGGTGAAACCAAGTGAATCAGGGGTTCCTTCGAAGAGATAAATTGTATTTCTGGTCGCGTAGACACTGAGAAAGTCAGTCCCGTTCAACTTTAATGATTCGCCGCCAGGACCAAGGAGCCCCTCACTCTGGCCACTTCCGGCCAGGACGATCCGATTCCTAACTGAGAACTTTCCTTCATCTGACATGTTGATCACATAGCGCCTTGTCCCGGAAATAAAATCAAGGACAGCCGCATAGACAAATTCTTCATAACCATCGCCATTTAAATCGGTAGGTGAGCGAGGAAAGGCGGGAACCCTCACCGGAGGAATAATCTCTTCGCGATACCCACCACTGCATTGATCGCAGGAAATAAGGAGACGAAAGCCCGGATCCAGATAATCAGAGTAAAAGTCAACTCGGCCATCATTGTTAAAATTTGCAGTACCTAAGATTGCCAAATTGCTAAACTCGAGTGGGAGATTATCTTGAGGAAACCACAGTGGTGAGTTACCGGTCAGGTTGTTCGTCGGCCCGATCATGGCAAAGCGACCATCCACCAGGAGTTCCATCTTGAAGAGGCCGCTGGACTGTTCTGGGAATATTCTCAGTATCTGTATAGATTGGCCCTGCGAGGATATGTCGTAGAATCGCTCTTCAGTGTTCCCTGAGGAAAGGTTGAGATCATGCCACGTGATTCTTCCCTCACTCCTCTTAAGAACAAGTTCAGCTTCAGGATCGTTATCAACATTGAAAGGAATCAGATCACCTTCGATCACGCCCAAATTACAGGTCTTACTGAAACTGGGAAGATCACCGACTTGACCTATTCTTAGGGTAATGACATTTGATGAATTGTCACGCATCAGAATGTCGGGAACTCCATCTCCACTAATATCTGTAATAGACAGAATTGTTGAGTCTTCTTCGAAGAGTTCCAGAGTTTGGAGCTGCGCCAGCCCTGGTCTTAAAGCAAGTGTGACCCTGCCATCGATTATCGGAACTTGAAAAGCGATAAAGGTCATAAGAAATACCAGATATCGACATAAGGGAACCGATTGCACGGTCACTTGATCTGCAACAGTCTTGTAAGCTCGATAATTCATGATACAGAGAAGCCTCACCCCTTTCAAGAGGTGGAAGCATCCATGATCACCGGAGAACCTGACAAATGGAAACTACAGGGCACTTTGCTTTTGTTACTATTTGAGGAGCCGGAGAGTCAGTCGCCGTAGCCCTCTGGGTGCTTACGGTGCCAGATCCAGGCATCGCGAATGATCGCCTCAAGGTCACCCCTCTCGGGCTGCCAGCTGAGCTTTTCACGGGCGAGAGTTGCATCAGCAATAAGCCTTGATGGGTCCCCAGGTCGACGTTCTGACTCGACGACGGGAATAGCGAACTGAGTCACTTTTCTGCAGGTTTCAATCACTTCGCGCACAGAGAATCCGTTGCCGTTGCCGAGATTGCAAATCAGCGGGGCTCCCCCCTTAACCAGGTAGTCGAGTGCTTTGAGATGCGCACTTGCAAGGTCAGAAACATGTATATAATCTCGAATGCATGTACCATCGGGAGTATCATAATCTGTTCCGAAAATCGAGATTGAATCCCGTTGACCAAGGGCAACCTGAAGTACCAGCGGAATTAAATGGGATTCTGGTGTATGGTCTTCACCCTTAAACGCCGTTGCACCGCAGGCGTTGAAGTAGCGGAGGGCAACGAAGGTGAAGTCATAGGCTTGCGAATATGCCTCCATTGCCTGCTCCATAAACCTCTTAGACAGTCCGTAGGGATTAGTAGGAACCGTTGGATGATCTTCAGTCAGAGGAATCTTCTGAGGTTCGCCATAGGTGGCGGCGGTACTCGAAAATACCAGATGCTTCACACCGGCTTCTTTGATGGCTCGAAGAAGCGAAAGCGTTCCTCCCACATTGTTTTCGAAATACTTTGCTGGGTCCTGAACCGACTCTCCGACAAGTGAAAAGGCGGCAAAGTGAACGACCGCATCAATCTTGTACTCTTTGAGCGCCTTAGTTAAATCATCGGTATTCTTCAAATCGCAGGTGAGCAGTGTTACCTCCTGATCGATGGCCGACCGATGCCCGTTGGATAAATTATCAACGACAACGACCCGATCCCCTCTGTCCATCAAGGCTTCGACAGTAACACTCCCAATGTAGCCCGCGCCACCAGTTACTAATACATTCATATGTTTGAACTCCGTACTCTTAATTTTCGTCAGTTCTGCTCAAGGGTAGAGGGGGAATCAAGCAAAGCCGACATGTTCTCAGGATGACATTGACCCCGTTCACGTTTGGACTGCCTGAATAGGCTGATGAGTGAAGAAAAAAAACAGAGTCGGCTATTCTGGTCCGTCCTGCTGGGACAGGTCGCCCTTGCGCTTGCGTGGATGACCTACGTGACATGGACACAATATGCTTCGAATAGAGTCTATCTGGCGGATGCTGGTAAATTCGACTTTATTTGTGCCGGTTGGAAATACGGGCACTTCATGAAGTCTCCTCTTGCCTGGGAGGTAGACGTCAACTACTTCGCCGCGCACATGCGCCCTGTTTTTCTTCTGATATCTGTTTTCTATTTTCTTTTTGACCATCCCATGACTCTCTTGAGCTTCATGAACGTCAGTCTTGCTTGTGCAGCGATTCCTCTCGCACTTTATGCAAAAGAAGTTCTCGGGGGTATGAGACTTCCACTGGGAATTTCCTTTGTCTATCTAACCAATCATTTCATCGCTTCCATCCATCTTGCCAATCACCCTGAGTCGATTGCTTTCTTAGGCTTCTTCTTCCTGTTCTACAGCTACAGCCGCCAGCTCTGGATACCATATATACTCTCTCTTCTCTGGATCTTCTCTGTAAAAGAAGATATGGGACTGTGGACGTTCTTTGCGGGATTAGCAATCCTGCTCCATCCTGGCAAAGGCCGTGTTAAATGGGGAATCACGACATGTGTGTCTGGACTTGCTTGGTGGTTTATTGCGCTTCTGCTGATGAAGTTAGCAGGAAGCGAAGTCTATCAGCAGTTAGATGAAACCCCGATCAGTCGCTTTGCTGGCATGGGTGAAAGCAAACTGGAGGTTTTGCTTTATATCCTGGTGAACCCATTAGAGATTGCATCTAAAATTCTTAACCCTACCCTGATTGTCCTTTTCCTCTCGACGGGTCTGGTTGCTTTGTGTGACTGGCGAAGCTGCTGGATAATTGCGGCAGGGGCAGGGGTCTTCATGATCACCGATGACTCTCTCGTGGGGAAGCTATGGTATTACTACAGCTACGCAGCCATCCCATTCTTGTTTTACAGTACCATCCATGGCGCAAAGAACCTCATGGATTTGCTGCACAAATGGAAACCCTCAATCAGCACTCACCATTTACAAATCAGCATTTCAGCACTTTTCATTTTGACTGGAGTTATTTCTGCTCCGCTGGCAACAAGAACAGATGGTTATCGCAGGGTTCCGTTTAAAATCGAGAAGGTGCATCGCTACCTTGATGACATCATTCCACTTCTACCTGAAGACGCGCCTGTTGCGGCACAATATGAGATCTATACACGAATCCCCAATCGTGAGGTCAAGTTACCATTCAGGCAAAGGTACCTGAAAGACGTAGAGTATATCTTCCTTGCAACCTACGTTTTCCCCCCTGCGGATTTGCGTGGAGAAAAGAAAGCCCAGGAGCTGAATGAGCTCCTGGACTACATCAATTCGGAAAACTGCGAAGTAGTCTTCGAGGGAAGTGGTTACCTGATCCTGAAACGTCTCGACTACAATACTAACGACAAAGATTAACCGAAATCTTTGATGGGCGAGCTAGCACTTGCGTATAGACGTTTATCCATTCTTCCGGCAAGGTAGGAAGTCCTGCCGGCACGCGTTGCATCCCTGCAGGCCGCAGCCATGGCAACGGGATTCTTTGCTTGAGCAATGGCCGTATTCAAAAGAATTCCGTCCACGCCGAGTTCCATGGCCTTCGCGCAATCGGCAGCACAACCGACTCCAGCATCAACGACCACAGGAACGTTCAAGGACTCTTTGATCAAGTGTATATTCGTTGGGTTGAGAATGCCTCGGCCGCTTCCGATGGGTGATCCAAGGGGCATCACCACGGAAGCGCCAGCTTCTTCAAGTCGATGACAGAGGACGATGTCATCACTGCAATAGGCCATGATGGTCCAACCATCGCTGGCCAGCTGTTTTGTAACTTCGTAAGTCCCAAGAGGACAGGGCATGAGTGTTTTCTCATCCCCGATCACCTCTACTTTAATGAGCTTTTCCAGCCCCAGCTCCAGGATGAGTTCGGCGACTTTGAGGGCTTCATCAACGGAGTAACAACCGGCGGTGTTCGGCAGGAGGGTCATGCGTTGCTTATCGATATAGTTCAAAATATTATTGTCCGGGTTCTTGAGGTCGACACGGCGAAGTGCGACCGTCACCATTTCGGAAGCGGAAACCTCATGGGCTGCCTGCATCACCTTGAAGGTTTCATATTTTCCAGTTCCCACAATCATGCGAGAATTAAGAGTGTAAGGTCCGAACTTAAGTGGAGAATCGTTCAGCCCTGAATCCGGTGAAACCGGAAGAGGAGCTGGTAGGTTTTCGGATGTGAGTGCCATCGATACATGCCTTTCTATCGGTTAGAAAATGACGGAACAGTTATAAATGAAGGTTTATCCACCACCGACCATCGAGACGATGTCGACAGAGTCACCATCTTTCAGCTGATATTGGGCTCTCTGGTCTCGTTTGACTACTTCGCCATTGATGAGGGTGGCGCAGGGGCGGGAAGTTAAATGGAGATTCTCGAGGAGCTGCTGCAGATCCGTTGTTTCGATGGTGGTGTTTTCGCCGTTGATTATGACGTCAATCTTCATAAAATTGGTTACATCTTTGTTAAGGAAATGAGAACGTACTTTTTTTGACATTAGTCAATAGCTTGACGCCTCGTGATTGTTGGCTACCTTGGCTCAACATCGGGTCTGTGGCAATGCTAGATTAAGAAAGGTATCCGGTCGAGATGGGATCTGATTCAAAGCTCGCGCTCAGAGTAGGCATCTTCTTTACAGTCGCCGTCATTGTTGCTCTTGGACTGAGTCTGCAGGTTGGAAAAGGCGGATATTTTTCCGAGCAATATGAGGTGGTTGCGAACTTCAGGGAATCTCAGGGCATCGAACGTGGGACTCGCGTGACCCTGCGTGGCGTGCCAATTGGACTTGTTCAGTCCCTGGACTGGGATGCCGAAAAGTACCGGGTTCGCGTGATTCTTGAGATCGACAGAAAGTACGAGATCCCCCGAAATGCTACGGCCAGAATACAGATAAACAGCCTGCTGGGCGGGAATATTGTCAATATAGACATGGAAGAAGGGCCTGCAGAAATGGCCTATCTGGGCCAGGGAGATGAAATCCAAACGAAAAAATCCCCCTCACTGGATGAAGTACTGACCCAGTTGCAGGAACTTTCCTCAGATTCCGAAAGCTTCATTAATAACCTTGATGAAAACCAGCGTCTTGTGATGGCAAAGATCAACGATGTGATCGATGAGAATAGAGGATATATTCAGCAAACCTCGGAATCCTTTGCTCGTGTCGGGCCAAAGGTTGAAGCACTCTCTGATCGATTGAATGAAGTAACTGAATATATGAAGTCAGGTCAGGGCACTATCGGTCGACTGTATGCCGAAGAAGATGTTTACAACGACCTGAAGACGTTTGGCGATTCAGCTCGTGAAGTGGCTGAGCAGGTTAAAAGTGGAGAGGGCTCGCTCGGTGCGCTGATTTATAAAGACAACCTTGCCGTGGAAGCCGAGACGACGATGAAAGATTTACAGGGAGCAGCCAAGGAAGTAGAGGCCGCTGTTGGTGAAAATCGCTCGGAACTCAAGACACTGATCGCCAACCTTTCAGGCGCAGGCACCAAGGTTGAAGAGGCGATAACCAACTTTAACGACATATCGACGAAGATTAACAGTGGCGAGGGCACGCTGGCCCGACTCGTAAACGACCCCTCACTGTATGAGGATGCCCAGAAGGCTGTCCAGCAGGTTGGGGATAGTTTTGAGACGACAGAAGAGCAGGGTGTGTTTCGCAGTTTCCTTGGTTTGATCTTTGGTGCCTTAATTTAAGGTAAAAGTCACTGATTTTTCCTGAAAAGTAAAACAACCACTTGCGTACTTCAGGGTTCACGTCCATGTATTGTGGACGATTGAACCTGAGGGACTTATAGGGCGGAAGAGACCCATGCCACGGGAGTAACGCTTCAGATCGCTATCATTCTCTGCCCATCGATGTAATGAAGATGGCTCTGTCCACTGAGAAAGTGCTGAGCCTCCTTGAAGCGAACTATGGGAACATGGACTCAACTTCCGAAATAGCCATGCTAGAAGATGAATTCCTTTCTGGACGGAATCCTCTGGCTTTCCTGCCTCTGTGCCAAAAGCTTCGAAGGCTGAAGAAGCCGTTGAAGGCGATGGAGATTTGCCGAAGAGGTTTGGAGGAAGTCCCAGGGTCCCTGGCAGGCAAGATCATGTATGTCCGCCTGTTGGCAGATCTTGGCCACTACAAAGCTGCCCTTGATGAAATCGAAAAAGTTGAACAGACGGCCCCTGAAACAATCGGTTTGCTCATTGAAAAAGCACGTTGTCAGGTCAAGCTCTCCAAGCTGGATGAAGCCAGGATCCTGATCAACCGGCTCAATTCCTACGACCCGATGAATGCGGAAGTTCAAGTGATCTCCCGGGAGCTGCGTCATCAGGAAAGAAAAGTGAATGAGGGAAAAGTTCCTGAAAGACCGCTTTTTTTTCCCCCACCTAAGCGAAACAACCAAGAAATCCTTGAGATTGTAAAGAAAGAGATACAGAAACTTGTATCTGTTCGGTCATGTGCGGTAATTCCGACCGGGATCGGTATCCCCGCTGTTGAAGGGGATCCAGCCCACGCAGAGATCGCTTATGAGTACTATAAGGGAATTGTGACCTCATGCAATGATCTGGAACTCGGAAAAATGAAGATGGGTGTAATCGAGATGGACATGGCACAGTTTATTGTGCTTGTGCGCCAGAAGTCACTGGTGTCTGTTTCATTCGAGCCTACCCCTCAGTTCGGTCGTGTCTTTAACCGATTTCAGACAATTGTTGAGCATCTTGTGCCTGTACAGGATGCGGCTTAGTGAAAGTTAATTGTAGAGACATTTTACTTCAGGAAGGAATAGGACAGAATGACGACCTTAAATAAGAACACGCTATTGGTTTTTGTGTGTGCGCTGGCTCTCATCGCTGTTCCGATGGCTTTTGCAGGAATTGGTAAGGGTGTTGAGGATTTGAAGATTGGGATGATTCTTATCATCATCGAACTTCTCATTTATTTCGTTGCTGCACTCGTCATGAATCCGAAGGCAACGATAGGGATGGCCTTCGCCAATTCAGTTCTATTTATCATCTTGCGCGGATTTGCAGCCTTTATCGGCGTTCTGGCCTACGGGGCGATTTCAGCTTCCATGGACAGCTCAGCCGCTCTTCGCATTTGGCTCAACCCCATCAGCATGGTCATTCAAATCGTCGTCATTCTCTTTGCCGGCCCTTATATTCTGGCGATCCTGATTCCGGAATTGCTCGGGAAAGATGTATCGGATCAACTGCGCGGAGACACACGAAGTTCTGCTGCCCCGAGGAAAAAAGCTCCCCAAAGTATAGAAACGAATCCAGCAGGTGGATTTATTCAGGTTTTTTCTTTTGATGAGCTGGAAGGTGTCATCAAGAAAACCCCGGGTCTCGAAGGCTACATCATCTATAATGATGAAGGTCTGGTGGTCTGGCACAGCCTGCCTCTTAAGATCGAAGTTGATTCGCTGACTGCCAGGCTGGTTGGATATTGTACACAAGTGGGCCAGCTCTCCCTCAACTCTGGACTGACAAAGGCAAGGCGTGTTGTGGTTGAGAACAAAGAGCACCATGTTCTGACAACCAGCCTGAACCAGAATTTCGGGATGATTCTCATGTTCAGCAGCAGAATAAGTCAGGAGGAGATGTATTCTCGCATCGGCGTCCTGACGAAATCGACGAGAGAGTATTTGCAGTGGAAGTATCCTGCTCTCCCACTGGCAACCGGGTTAACGAAGGAAAGCGCTCCACTCGAAGTGGTGTGATGATACAAATGGAAACAATGCGTTTGACCAGAGATAGTTTAAGTTTCACGATACTGTGACCTTTTAGGAGCAACTGGAGCAGATGGATAGAATACTTGCAGAACTAAACAAGACCCTTGGGGTAGTTGGTTCTTTCGTTGTAGGAAGTGATGGAATCATCGTCGCGAGCGACTTCGCAACCGAACTGAATGATGAAGTAATGGGTGCATTGACCTCTTCGATCATTAACTCGACGGAGAAAGCGACCAAGAAGATGGAACAGGGAGAACTTGTTTCATTTATTGTTGAGACAGAAACCAATAAATTGTTTTTTAACTCGACCCGGTCGGGCTTTGTCGTTTGTGTTGCGCAACCTGATGCTAATCTGGGCCTGATTCGTGTAGAGATGCGAACAGCCACGGAAAAGCTGAATAATGTCACCCTTGGCCTTCGTTCATAAGCTAGTACGTCTAGCAGATTTCTAGAGGATCGTTTGATAAGCCTATGGCTACCCTCAATTACGCTTTTAAAGAACTCTCCTGCAAGCTCGTCTACTATGGATGTGGTCTGTGCGGCAAGACAACGAACCTGATCCATATCCATAAGACAGTTCCTCAAAAATTTCGTGGTGAACTTGTTTCTCTGGCAACCGAGCAAGATCGAACGCTTTTCTTTGATTTTCTTCCGCTCGATCTGGGTGAAGTGAAGGGATTCAAGACAAAGTTTCAGCTCTATACGGTTCCCGGTCAGGTCTATTATAATGCTACAAGAAAGCTCGTACTGCGTGGCGTTGACGGTATTGTCTTTGTCGCGGATAGCCAGAAAGACCGTTTTCAAGAGAACATCGATTCCCTCGAAAACCTGAAGCAGAACCTTGAGGAGTACGGTTATCGGTTAGCTGAAAGCCCAACCGATTTTGAAGGTATTCCCTGGGTCATTCAGTATAACAAGCGAGATATGCCACAGGTTTCTGAAATCGAAGATATGCAGAAAGCCTTAAACGCAGTAGCCTGCCCCTCCTATGAAGCAGTGGCCGTTAGCGGAAAAGGGGTGAAAGATACTCTGAAAGGTATCTCTTCACTTGTTATCAAGAAGTTAAACGCAGACCCGGTTTCACCTGTCGCAGGAGAATCATCAAAGACTTCCAGTCCTTCAGCTCCCTCAAAAGCACCGGCTGCTCAAGCAGCCAGTTCTAATGATGAATACTCGGAATTGAGTGAAAAAGAGATGGAGGATGCTGAATCAAGCAGCCAGCAGCCTTCCAAGCCATCTCTTCCAAACCCCAAACCTGCTTCACCAGCTCCTCAGCCGGAAGCGACTCCAGAACCAGCACAACCTGCTGCCAGCGGACAAGGCAACGTTCCCCAGCTGACTATTTTCCAGCAGTGCAAGGCCAAGCTGAGAGGGATGGGATTGGGTGGTGGAAACCTCACTCTCGCGAACCTGGCTGGAGACACGAATGGTCTCTATCAGCTAACTGGAAAGATTTCTTTCCTCGGTATATTTGGTGGTACCTGGTCAAGAAAACTAAGATATACAGGGACCGTAGAAAAAGAAGTCGATGGACAGCAAGTCGAGCTGAAGTCGTTTGTATCAGAAGATGAGGCAGGTCCAGCATTGGAAGTTTTCGTTAAGGAAGAAGAGACAGAGAAGAAGCTCTTCATTAACTATATCGGTAAGATGGGCCAGGTACAAATCGTTCCTCCTGGCAACAAGCCTATAGCTTGAGAAATTTGAGGGTCATAGAAAGGATTCGGCCATGGCGAATCAGCCTCTGATTTTAACAAAGACAGAGATCACACAGATACACCGAGCACTTCTTCAGATGCTCAAGCAGTCCGAAGCCAAGTGCGCCATGCTGGTAGATGCAGATGGCAAGTGCTTAGCGAAGAAGGGCTTTACAGCCAACATCGACACAGATGCTCTGGCGGCTTTGATCGCTGGTTCTTTTTCCTCAACGCGAGCAATGGCTAACCTGGTCGGAGAGACTGACTTTTCAGTCCTTTTCCACCAGGGTGAGCGAGATCATATTCATAACATCCTCGTTGATAATAACACGATTCTCACCATCATCTTTGATGACCGGACTACGATAGGTATGGTTCGACTCTATTCAAAGGAAAGCGCCAAGGTTCTTAAGGAAACGCTGGAACAGGCGAAGTCGAAGAAACTGCCGGCTGACAAGAGACCAGCCATTGAAAAAGACGTGGAAGATCAGCTGGATAGTCTTTTCAAAGACGACTGATCTGCTTTTTCGACCCACAGAGAATGGAACCTCAAACCTCAAAATACTCTTCTCCTGAACAGGAAGAACCATTTAAACGATACTACTCGAGTCAAACTAGACATCCTGAAACGGACGATTCATGCAGGGTAACTTAAAGCAGATTCAACTTCCTGAAGTGCTGCAGTTCATCAGTATGGGCAAATCGTCCGGGCTTTTGACGATCACTGTTGAACCAGGTAACAGCATCACCCTCGTCATTCGTACCGGAAAGATCATCAATTCTTCAGCACTTGATCGAAGAAGACGACTTGGTGAGCTTCTGGTACATCGGGGAATTCTAAAGAGAACTGACCTGTCACAGATTCTTGCCCTGCAAAGGACCATTGAAAGCGATAAGCGCCTTGGTCAAATCCTGATCGAACGAGAATACGTCGATGAGGAAACAGTCAGTGATGTACTACGATTGCAGCTGGAAGAAGAGATCTGGAATCTCTTTGGTCTGGATGAAGGCGAGTTTAAGTTCGAGGCAAAGAAACAAGAGGAAGTTGGTGAAGCGCAGGTTCAGATCGATATTGAACCACTTCTGCTCGAAGGCACACGGCGCCAGGATGAATGGCGCTCAATCGTCAAACTCATTCCTAATGATACCCTTGTCCTTAAAGTAAATGATGTATCGAGTGAACTGCATTCCGATGAGGATCTGCATTTTTCCGCGGCAGAGTGGCGAGTGCTCGCTCAGATCAACGGCAAGTTTCCAATCAGTGCTATTGTTAACAGATCGGCCATGGGTCGCTTTGAAGTTTATCGAATCATTGCAGACCTGCTGAATAAAGGCATTGTCGACTTCAAGGATTTTGCAGGCGAAGAAACGGCGCAGGGGAATGCCCCAGGCAAGCACGCGGAATCCAATGAAGCATCTGCCAAGTCCCCCCGTATGTCTTCCATATTTTCCAGATTAACGGGAACGGTTAAAAAGGAAGGTGCAGGTGAGCAAAAGAAGTTTGTAACGCCACTTGGTTCCTTTAGCGCCTATATCAATAGATTGATACACAATTTCCAGCACAGCAAAGAATACAAACCCGAGGATGGCGACCAGACCCTCGTTCAACGATTCTGGAATGAACAGCTGATCAGCTTTACGCGGGCAGACTTGATTGAAATCAACCATGGCCAATTGAATGTCACGATTCTGGAACGCTATCTGGACATGTTTGAGTTTTCTGAACTGACGCAAGATTGCTTTGAAGACTGCATCGAGGCATTATCATCACTGCTTTTTGAGATCTATGATAACTTCGCTCGAAGACTTGGTGAGAAAACAGCCTCGAGAATCGCGAAAGAAACACTTGATGAATTCAATCATCAAATTGAGCACAAGTATGGCGCAGATTTTAGTATTGAAGAAAGAGTCTACAGCATCTTGAGAATTAATGTATAGACTCCTCTCTAGCAAATAAGGACTACCGATACCCCATAAGGGTTTAAGAATTATGGCAGGTGAAAAAATACTTATCGCAGATTCCTCTGCAAGCGTTCAGGAGCTCGCCAAAGCTGTTCTCGAAGAACATGGCTACAAACTTGCCACCGCAAGTAATGGAGTAGCAGCCCTTGCGCACCCAGACCTCGAGAACTTCAGCCTCATCATCCTCGACAGCATGCTCGATGGAATGGACGGACTGGAAACGACAGCACAAATCCGCACTGATGCCGAAACCTACGGTATTCCTGTCTTGCTTCTATTTCCAGAAGACCAGATCGAGGAAAGAGCCAGCCAGTCTCTCAGAGGAGCAAACGGCTTTATCGCCAAGCCCTTTAAGCCTAATCACCTTGCTATTAAAGTTAGAGAAATTCTGGAAGAACAACGGCTCAAGAGAGTCTCTGAAGAATATCTTGAGAAGTCTGCTGAAGACCACATGCAGTCACTCGCCGAGCAAAAGATCCAGAAGGCAGTCGAGAAGAAGATTCAGATCATCGTTGAACGAGCAATTCAATCGATTGTCTCAATCATCGACCAGCGAGCAAAACGGGAAGTTGATGCACGCGTCACCGCCTTAACCGCCGAGAAAGAGCAGGAGCTTGTCCGCCTCACGGTTCAGGAAGTTGCTCGGTCCATGGTCGAGAAGATGGCTGAGAAAAAAGTCGAAGAGGCAATGGAAGCGATCCTCGTCGATACAACAGAAAAGACCGTCAAGAGAGCCGCCGATACGATGCTTCCTTCGCTCGTTCGTGAAAGACTCAAAGAGTCAATGGACAGCATGCTCCCGCGTGAAATTCAGACAAAGGTCGATAAAGCCGCTCAAGAAAAGACGAATGAGTATGGCGAGGCACTGATCAGTGTGCTTCAGTCAGAAGCAAAGAAAACCGTTCCCATGGTTGCCAAGGAGCGTCTCCCCGAGATCGCCGAAAGACAGGTGGCTAACGCCTGCGAGGAGAAGATTCCGAACCTCGTTAATCAGGAAGCAAGAGGAGCCGTGGCGAATGAACTCGACATGAGAATTCAGCCCATGATCGAGAACGCCTTTAAGAAGATCAAGAACCTGAACTATACCTTCATTGGGATCATCGCCTTTGTCCTGATTGTAAGCTTTGTTCTGGCCGTCCTCTTTGTACCTCAGTACATTGACAATCGGGTCGATACATACGTCGAAAGAAGGCTGGAACGTCTCCAGTAGAAAAGAATCCTTACTCGCAAAGAACGAATAAGATCTCCCGCCCCCGCGGATAAAGCACTGCAATGGGGTATGCGTGAGAGCTTTGTCAGTCGTCAATCAACGGCAATAAGCGCAACTTCTCCTCCGTATTTAATTGCCACAGTTTGCAGACCTGCACCAGGTAGAATGCCAAGAGTACACGGACTGGAAGGGATCATTAATCTAGAGTGATCCTGGCACCCGAACTCTCGGGTCGGTGCTGTTGGAAGGCTGGAGCCATTCAATATAGATCGTTATTGCGGTTGGATTTCGCAAATCAATGGATGACAACTCTGACTGGTTTCGGCTTTGGTGCAGGGGGATATCGGATCAAGCGACTAATAGCAGACCCAGCAATTTCGCCCATCGATTAATCAAACGGAGAATTCGTCTGAAACATTCAAAACCTTACATCGTGATTCTAGCGCTGCTTCTTCTGCCCATGATTCGATATACGTGGGCAGATGACTTCCCCCCACAAGATCACGGCGGCAATCATCTGATCCTGATGGAAGGCGATCGCATCTGGGGGACCCACACCAATGTTGATTCACTTATCGTGACAGGCTATTTTCGTGTCTTGGACTATGATGGCGTGACGACGGATTCAGGCACACTGATCATCAATGCTATTATTATTGAAATCGAAGGGACCATGGATCTTTCAGGTACCGGTTATTCAGGAAGTGGCGGCGGAAGTGGAAGTGAATACAATGACGGCGAATTTGGCAGTCAGAAATATCCTGTCCATCCAAGACCTGGATGTAACTCAGTTTTTTGCGCAGATGGGCCGGCACCAGGTTTTTTTTCAGGAACAGATGGAGGATATAATCATCCACATATAAATTCAGATAGTACGACCGACGCGAGCTTGTTCATGGGGTCCGGTGGTGCTTCTGGTGGAGGTGGAATACCGAGTAACCCTTTCAGAAATCAAGGAGGTGGAGGCGGTGGTGGTGGCGGCGGATGTGGAGGAGGCAAGGTAGCTCTTTTCGCCGAGCAGGAAATCAGCATCACAGGGTCAATTCTAACAAAAGGCACTACAGGCCAGAATGGTGGGGCGGGGACAGATGGGCGAGGGTGTGTTGGAGGCGCAGGTATCACCTGCTTTCGAGGTGATGGAGGAGATGGAGGAGATGCTTGGCCTCCTGGGGAAGGTCTTGGTGGTCCAGGAGGCGGAGGTGGACCAGACCCTGGTGGTGTTCCTGGCCCCGCCGGCTTTCCAGGTGGTTCAGGAGCCGGTGGTGGGATTCTTCTCAAGTGCGACACACCGGGAGGATTGTCTATAACAGGCCTTCTGGATGCCCGTGGAGGACGAGATCAGTACACCAACGGTGGCACCGTCAAAATATTCACTCCCGACCCGTTTCAACCCTCCCCCGGGACCATCCACGCCGGTCGCGTCTATATCGCCACAGGACCCGAAGTCAGTGGCTGGTATCTGTACTGAACCAGATCAATGGCTATACTGAAGATTTAACAAGTCCGACATCACAATACATTGAACTGAACCCCCTTCTATTAATAAGTACTCCCGCAGAGAGAGTGCGTATGATCAGGTACTGACATCCGAAACCTTCATCGTTTCCAGTTGCATCACTTCTCATAGAAACTGATCGGCAACCTTGTCGATGATTCTCTATCGCCGATTTAGAGTGAACTGAAGATGTATATATTGATCTCATGGGTGTCGTTCTCCGCGCCTCTGCACCTCCGCGCGATGCGTAACGCCAGTGATAGTATTTCTTTGAGTTTAGATTCACGAAATGTTTGGACAGGTAGTTCTAGCGTCTTTAATTACACTTCTTATGAGATTGGAAGAGATATACTCGCGCAGAGGCGCTGAGGCGCAGAGAAATTCAGATATATGCGTTCTCTTCTATAAACCATCCATTTCATTAAGGCATGGTTCTGTTCAGAGAGCAATAGTGTATCACGAAGAGAAAAATAATAACTCTTATCTTTCGAACAGCTTGTTCGTCGTAGATTTACAATTAGAGGCAGGAAAAGCTTAAACATGGACATGAACTCTGCATCCTGTTCGATCTCATCCGAGCGAAGCGAGGCTTTACCGTAGGCCTCAGGTTTTGAACCTGAGGTTAGATATACACAGAGTATATGAAACCGTTTCAACGGTTTCCTCAAGCCTCAATACCATCCATTGAAACTGTTCGTCCGGTTTTCTTATGATATCGCGCGGAGGCGCTGAGGCGCAGAGAAAATGAGACATATGCGTTCTCTTCTATAAACCATCCATTTCATTAAGGCATGGTTCTGTTCAGGAGCAATAGTGTATCACGAAGAGAAAAATAATAGCTCTTATCTTTCGAACAGCTTGTTCGTCGTAGATTTACGATTAGAGGCAGGAAAAGCTTAAACATGGTCATGAACTCTGCATCCTTTTCGATCTCATCCGAGCAAAGCGAGGCACTACCGTAGGCCTCAGGTTTGAACCTGAGGTTAGATATACACAGAAGAAACGAAACCGTTTCAACGGTTTCCTGAATTCTCAATACCATCCATTGAAAATGTTCATCCGCTCTTCTTATGTCATCTCATAGAGAGATTCGGAGGCGCAGAGTGATTTCATGATGAGGCGATTGTGACAAATCCGAGGCTCAGACCATGCTCGCTCGATGCTCGGACCATGCTCGGACCATCGCCATCGACTGAGCTTGGTCTGATCGTGGTCCGAGCATCATCCTTTACCGGGAGTCGGCGCAGGTTGTCACTACATGGGGACCAAAAAACCTCTTTCGATTGATTGCGATCGCATTGATGTGGTCACAAAAAGTCCACTCGCCTCATTTCTAGAGGCGTTCTTCATTGAGCCTCTCTCGCACGAAGACGCTCACACCGAAAAGCCCATTTCGAAAGTCGGCTGGTTCACGACAGAGAAAGATCCTCACGCCAGGACTGAGTGTCATCATCGCTGAAAGAACTCACGAACAAGAGATCGTCGTGTTAAGTCTGGAGAGATCCCTCCCTGGGACCACCCGATCTCCTGATCGGCATAATAGATTCCATAAAGAATAAATTCGGATGAACAGCGAGCTATGAGGAACGACGATAGCGTCCAGAATGCTTCGCGCCAGAACTCGGTGCCTTTGCTTCTGTTGGCCATCGTGATAATCTCCAATGAAAGAGTAGAAAACACCGGAGATAGACAACAGCTTGACCACACGTCAACAACTAACGAATGGTAATGAAACGACGCGTACGCTAGTACTAGGTGTTCTATCAATAGAAGCCGTGCATTACTTAAAGTTCAGCCGGCTAGTCTCCAGTACCAAGTCTTTTTCTGCCGAAACAAACATGAAGAATATGTCATCGGGAAGTGATAATTCATAATAGCAAGTATTGAATTCTAGATCCATAGAATCCCCATTCGAATCTATAAAGGAACTCAGAGTAATTCTCTGTCCATCATCAGTAACTGTATAATTCTGTTTATTAATAAGCCTCTTTTTATCCTCACTCGAGAATTGAGAATACTTCCCATCCAAATCGAACGATAGAATGTTGCTCGCTTTGTGTTTTCCTGTATATTCTACCCCTACTTGTACACCCATTTGAACCTGTAATGACTGAAAAAAAATGTCTTTGTCTATTTCATGCTTCTTGTATACAACGAATTCTGATTCTTCCTCATTCATCATGACTATTCTTTTAGGGGATTTTGTGATTACTCCAACAGGAGTGCTGTAAGTAATTCTTTCTTTGAAAAAAGGACAATAGATTCCTCGAAGCCGGAATAGGTTGTTATTGCTAATATCGTAAGTGCCATAATTCAGGATACTTCGGTTACTATCAAGCTGGAAGAAGTATCCATTTTCTAATAGCACTAGCTGATAGTCATAGTCGTTTCGATTAGAAACCTTATATATTTCCAGTGTGGATACTTTGCTCTTCCCACAAGAGTGAAGAATCAATGTAAATACGAACAAGAGACTTATGAATACTAACCTGATTTTCATATTGGCCAAGCTACCTTTAAATTTTGGTCCTATAGTAGATACTGATTACTTACTTTCCAGTTAAATGACATTCATGAACTCAATTATGGTATGTGTTCACTAAAGTAGACTTCCTGCCAATTGTTCGACATCGGTCCCGTACCAAGAGGTCGATTAGCTAAGAAACTCTGTAAAGTAATCATCATCCCACTACCATCGTCCTTCATGGGCAAGAGAGATCCGTGTGATCTCTTTGATGAGAGCGAGATTTGAAGTCGTTTGTTCTTCGTGGTTTATTCGGAGACGGGGGTGTTGGGCTTCCAGTGATCCCGTATATAATAGAACGGGTATATCTCGTTTCTTGAAGCAGAAGCGATCAAGGTCCGGTAAGTCGTGGTCATATCGGCTGCGGCATCATGTAAGCCCCAACGTGGCACCGCTTTGACTGTGATTGCCTGAAGCTGAAGGGTCCACACTCGCTCACCATCTATTCGGACATTAATTGTGGCAACCACTCTGGCAAAACATTTTTCAAGGAACGATGCCCATACCGACCCTCGCTGTCGCCGATTCCGAATCGGGTGGGGCTGGAGTATAAAGAAGAGGGCTGGAGATTATGCTTAAGAACCACAGCCTTGAATTGAACACCGCCCTGCCCTTCAAGAGTCCCTTACTTCCGATAGACGATTTTACCTTCTATTTCGACAGTGTCGACAATAGCCATGATCGAAGCGTCGACTGGCTTATTGTGCGTTCGAGCAACCATTCTGGCAGATGAACCTGTTACGACAAGGACGTATTCTCCCATTCCGGCTCCGATCCCATCGGCAGCGACCGTGAACGCTGAAAGGTCCTCAAGATCTTTACCGCTGTGCTGAACGACAAGTAACTTCATACCTTCAAGGTTCTGGTCTTTGGAAGTTGCTGTAACTGTTCCAACAATACGGCCTAAGATCACTTTGTATGCTCTCTTTTCTGAGTGAGTTTATTCATCTATCTTATTCTCAAGGTCATACTAGTCAAGCCAGGCAGAATTGAGGAACCAACCTAGCTTTCTCGCATCACCATTGTGCAGGTGTTCATCTGGAATGATCACTTTATCAATGTATAGATGAACGCGGTATGCTGAAGCTGGTTGTTCGGGAAGAGGGTAGGTTCTGAGGACCCATGAATTCACGCTCAGGGGTAATTCATACTTTCTCCGGTTAATGATCACGTACCCACGCATACTCTTTTCATCATGAAGGTCAACGGGTCCAGAGATGATCAAGTTCAGAAATTGGGCGTCTTCTGGGTTTGCCAGCATGAAAACGGCATCATTCGAGGAGGCTCGATAGGACAATCCTGATCGCTCGTCCACTTCTCGTTCATGCCAGCCACGGTCGAGCTGGTGCTCTCCACTTTGGCCGATCAGAATCGCCGGTGATTTGACTCTATCCAGATCTTTATCGTTCATCTTTTTGAAACATCTTGATAATCTTGATTGCTGAATTGGAGACACGTGAAGCTGTCGAAGAAATGGGCTGAGAGTTCTCCACTTGAACCCCCTTTAATCGTGCGATTTCTTCTTCCTGCATCGCGATGACTTCCTTCAAGCGTCCTTCTATTGAACCCTTCAATGCTCCGGGCCCTGCTGTCTCCTGGACCTTGGCTTCTGCAAGAGTCTCCAGCATACGACAGTAGAAGCGGGCTAATTCAATGGTACTTTTTCCAGCTTCTGCTGATGGCAATATACCGCCCTTAAAGTTAACGGGTTTTCCATTTTTTCGCGCAACAAGCAAGTACCTGTAGGGAACATCGCTGACAGAAGGAGTTGGTATATCTGCAAGCTGCCTGTCGAAGGCGCTCCAGGCCTTGTCGAGCTGTCCCTCGAGTTTCCTCATCATAGACATGGCCTGCCATGACATCCACGCAAGCAGATCGTAGGACTTCTCTATCTGAATCAGAGGGCAGCTGCCCGGCCACCGGGACATGATTTCATCCAGCCTGGGTAAGACATTCTCTACATGTTCATGAAGCCAGGGGTGAGGTACTCGAAAAACCTTTTCGTGAGTTGCATCGAGAAGCGTTTCAATGGCCACCGTTGCTGGATGGTGAAAAGGGGCTGCGAGGATAACGGTGTGAGAGCTGACACGGCAGAGCTCGTTGATGAAACTCAGTCTGTCGATCTGAGGGATATGTTCAAGTGTATCGATCGAGGTGACGACTTCGAATTCATTGTCTTCGAAGGGAAGTTTTGCACCAGAAGCGCTCACATAGTTCGGAAGCTTTTCTTCGACCTTGTCTACCGTGGTTGCTTTCCATCTGGGAAAGGCTCCAACAAATTCTCTGGCGAAGGTACCTGGGTAACCTCCGACATCCAACAGGCGGGGTTCTTCTGAAAGATCCTGACTGTGGATTCGAATCAGTTTGGAAACGGTTCGAAATCTTTGTGCGGTATCGGCTGACAGCCTACTGAAATCCAATATGCTTGCCTTTTTGCTGAGGGGTCTCGGGTTGCGTACTGATCACTCTATAGAAAGACCAGATGGAATGATTCTGGTCAAGCCTTAGGAGAAGATCCGGTAATTAATGTCGGGAAAGATATTATCTTTTTGCTCTAAAAGAGCAAGCCGCTGCTCATCAATGGTCTTCGCATTAATCTGTTCGTACAAATCATTGAACAGGAAAAGGTGTTGCTTCGTTCTCTTCACGGCATATTCAACAGTGGTGTCTGTTTTCATAATGAACGCCCAGTCGCTTGCCTGCGCGAGAAGCAATTCTCTGGCTGCCTGATTGAGTGCCCTTTGCGTGAGTTTATTGGGCTTCTTGAATTTCCGGGCTAACTCAACCATACGATCACCAGCGTGATGCAGGTGCCTGTATATCCAGTCGTTGCTTCCATCAAGCCATACTTCTGAATAGCCCCGGTTGCCCCAGGAGCTCTCAGAGGGAGTGGCAATCTGGTTGCTTGGATAGAGCTCCAGATATTCTGAGGGCAGAATAAGTGCAATGTCATCCTGATCAAAGTACATTTTCCGGATCAGAAAGTTCAGGAAGTCGGGACCTTCATACCACCAGTGGCCGAACAGCTCGGCGTCATAGGGTGCGACCACGATCGGCTGGCGATTCATCAGGGAAGAGAGGTGAAGAATCTGCTGCTGGCGATTAAACATGAAGTTTCCAGCGTGGTTTGCTGCCACTTCAAGAGCCTCGGAGGGAATATATGCATCCTTTTCTCGAAGATCTATATTCTTTCCCGTAATCCGGTGATATTTCAAGCCAGTGGTTGTTCTCATCCCGCTTTCGTGTATATATGGTTTGATATAATCGTAATCAAGATCATAACCGATATCACGATAGAACTCACGATAGCGATAATCTCCAGGATATCCCTCTTCCGCTGACCAGACGGAGCGGCTCGATTCCATGTCGCGTCCAAAGGCAGCAACGCCTGAAGGACAGTACAAGGGAGCGAAAACTCCGTAATGAGGGCGCTTGTCGGCGAAAAGAACACCGTGGGAATCGGTAAAGAAATACCTGATCCCAGCTTCTTTTATGTACTCGTCTACCCCAGGATAGAAACCACATTCAGGGAGCCAGATTCCTTTCGGCTCCTCGCCGAAAACATTCGTATGCTCTTCAGCACCAATAAGAACCTGAGCCCTGACAGTCTCTGGAGTCTGTCTCAAGAGTGGAAGGTAACCATGGGTTGCTGAACAGGTGATGATCTCAAGGTTCCCCTTCTTCAGGAAGTGCTTGTAGCCTCCAAGAATATCACGTTCAAGTTCCTTTTCGTAGAGCTGAGCAACATCCTTCAGCTTCTTCTCATACATTTGAGCAACGACATGGAATTCTGAAGAGGATCGGGTTCGTTCCACTTCTTTTTCTGCGAGCTGAATCAACCTGCTGAGGTGCTCTGAGTAGCGACTCCGCAACAGTTCGTCATTGAGCATCGTGCACAAACTTGGAGTGAAAACCATGGTGAGACGAAAATCGCATTGATCTTTTTCAAGATCCCGCATCATCTTCAGCAGTGGAATATAAGTCTCCGAGATCGCTTCGAACAGCCAATCCTCTTCAAGGCAGTCATCAAACTCAGGGTGACGAACAAAGGGAAGGTGAGCGTGCAGAATCGGGGCAAAGAAGCCTTTTGCAGTTTCAGGGTTGATCATTTAATTCAGTAGCTATCTTTATCGTTAGGATTTGTCTTCATACCTGAATGAGAACACAGGAATACAATGGGAGTCGGCAAGAGTTTTTGATTCTGCCCCTCGCCATCGTTCCTGAGATTGACGCCCGTTTAACAAGTCTATTTAAAAGACCAAACCCTCAATTGAGCATCCGATTATGTCCAATCCACCAAATTTCAGCGAAGTTCAGGAATTAGGCCCGTACAAGGTCATTCATCTCCTGGGAACCAACGATATTCTCGCAACTTTTAAGGGGCACCATGAGCATCAGGGTCTCAATGCTCAGGTAGTATGTCTCCATGAAAGCCAGCTGAAAGACCCTGATGCGTGGGTTCGCTTTATGGATGAAATGGATGGCCTCCTCAGACTAACGGCCAATCGACTTTGTCACCCTTATGCCAGCGGCAACCAGGAAGGCTTTTTATGGGCAGCCTACGAATGGCAGAATGGCTCGCATATTGGAGCGAGGGTCAGAGATAAGGGCTTGCCAGAAACGTGGGACGCCTTCCAGTGGATTGGAGAAACGGCTCAGGCCATTGCTACTCATCAGGCCAGCTGCGGAGCCCATGGTGCCTTGAGTCCCGCATCGATTTTCATTAACGATTTTCCCCAAGCGAAGCTGCTCCATGGCGCCTGGGGAAGACTTTTCTACTCCATAGAGGGCGGGATTAAGAACCCGCAACTAACGAGTATCTTACCCTTTACTGCTCCAGAAAACCTCGATGTTTCTGTTCCTGATATTCAATCAGATGTCTACAGCCTGGGTGCTAACCTTTATTACCTTATTTCCGGGGAACCCCCCGAATGGAGTGATGACCCGGCAGAGCTCATCAGGAGGGTATCATCACCCAATCTTGATCTGACGAAGATTGCAGAGTATGTGGATGAACCCTGCCTCGAAGTTCTCGAGGAAATGCTCTCGCCAGACCCCGATGAGAGACCTTTGAATCTTCCAGCCTTGTCTGATCGATTGATCGCCCTGGGAAACAGTCTCTTTGAAAGATCACAGCAGCAAGGGGCAGGTCAGGGTTCTCCGGCCGTAACGGCTCCTGCGATAAACACAGAGCAGTCTCAGGCCACCCCTGTACCTCAGAAAGAAGCTCCCAAGCCCGAGGCGCCTCCCGTGACCCAGCCAACTGTTCAAGAGCCGGCAGTACAGCCTCCCCCACTCGATTCAACAGGCAAGAAAATTGGAGATGTCGTCTCCCAGCGCCAGAGCGAACTGGAGATCAAGAAACCTGATGATCTCCCTCCTCCACCTGCGCAGGAACAGGCTCCTCAGGAAGAGCAAGCCAGCGCCACCTCATCGGCACCGAAAAAATCGATGCTACCAGTGATTCTTCTCGTTACGTTTGTCGGTCTGTTTATCGTTATTGGAGGAGCAGGCGCCGCGATTTTCTTCTTCTTTTCAACGGGTGAAGATGATAATTCGAGCACATCAATCGTGGAAAAGGACCAGCCTGCCCCGACGACTTCGTCCAGTTCTACAGAGAACTCGAGTTCAGGATCAGACATGATCGCCGAGTATGATCTGGCGGCTGAAAAGCTGAGAATCCTGGGCCAGCTATCAAAGGGATTTCATCGCACCAACGGTCGCTGGCCTCGGAAACTGGCAGAGCTTGAGACGATGGGTGCCAAAACAGAAGATATGGTGGATCCATGGGGTAAAGAAGTGGACGTGCGCCTAGAATTTGTCGTCTCATCAGGAAAAGACAAGACATGGGATACTCAGGACGATATCTGGTATGATGCCGACAAGGCTCTGCCAGGCGGATACGACTATACTCCCTGAGGATGGTCGGTCAAAAGCCGAGCTACTCTTCTGCCTTACCTGCCCTAAGATCGATTCCCCATTCCTTCATGATGAGGTCGGGGATTTTCTTGGATAAACTTTGCTGGCTTGCCCATCGGCGGGTTGCATCATCCTTGGCTTCGGGGGTTGCAAATCGTCGTTCTTCAGGATCAGCACCAAGCCGTGCGAGGTCGAGTCGATCGGCGTCCCAGCATGTTAAGAGTGTTATATTTCCCGTGAGGAGGCCACGTGCATGATCCTCACAAGCCTCCTGGAGAAGCATGAACTGATTATCATCGAGATCGAAATAATAGCCGCGCCATTCATGAGCCAGACGGGCCGCGCGAATCCCGTGCTCGGGATCAAAAGACTCAAGCTTTCTGCAGGAATCATGAAAGACGGAAAATAACTCAACGACTTCCAGATCGGCACCAGTACGATTCACCAGACTCCGACCATTTTCCAGGACTCTTGCCCAATGAATCAGTCCATGAGGGCCTTCAGGGTTGAGTTTATATTGAGCTACAAGAGCTTTGATAAGATCAGGTGTGATTGCGCTAGCCATAAGCTTCCCACTGATTTGAGATGAGAGTGCTTATTCCATATCGGCAAGAATGCCTGGATGTCTAGAGTCATCTTGGAAAATTCCTGAAATAACGAAACGGATAAAATGAAGCCTTGTCGGTGATCACTGCTCTCAGGTTAAAAGGCAAGCCAGTTCAGAAAACGTCAGAAACCATTCGTCCATTTCTCCCAGTTAGATCCATCATGGAAAAAGACCACCTACCCATCAAATACCTGTTTATCTTACTGAGTGTCGCCACTCTTATACGAATTCTTTACTTTCTGGAACACTCAACTTCTCCCTTCTTCACCGTTGCCGTTCTCGACAGCAAGTACTACCATCAGTTTGCCGTCAATATCACAAGCTCTGGTGACACATCGATCTATGGTGGGTTTCGACCAGTCCTTTACCCTTATTTTCTTTCACTCATCTATACGATTTCAGGAACGACTCTTGGAGTAGTCATGGCCCAGCTTGTGCAACACGTTCTTGGACTGGTGACCATCCTGCTAATCGTGATAACGTGTAAAGAAGTCTTCAGCTCATGGAGAGCAGGCCTTTGTGCAGGAACTTTATATACCCTTTCAGGCACACCGCTCTTTTTTGAGGGGGAGATCCTGATCGTTACCTTCTTTACCTTCCTTTGTACCTTACTTCTCTTCCTGATTATTAAAGCCTTGAACAGTGAAGGGAAAAGCCAGTGGGGCTGGTGGCTATCCTGTGGAGTTGCCCATGCCCTTGCGGCACAAGCCCGTCCAAACATCCTCTTATTTCTCCCGATCTATATTATCTTATGTTTCTTTTTGTATATTCGCGAGAGAAAAACCTGTAGCTCTCTGATGCCAATGATTGCAGTAGTATCATGGTTTGCTGTACAAGGCCTGTTTGGGTTCGTAAATCAGGCACAGTCAGGACATTATCAGTTCACCACAAGTGCTGGTGGAATCAATTTCTATCTGGGTAATCGCCCGGGCGCCGACGGCCTTGTCCCTCGACAGCCATCCAGTGTCACCTATAGCGAGGAGTATCTCGACTCCATTCAGGTATTTGCACGCCAGGATTATCAACGAAGGATGCTCGAGCAAAACGAAACCCCAAGCACCGACCCTTCTGACATTTCGAGGTTCTGGATCCATCAAACCTTTAAAGAAGTTAATGGAGAATATACTCACTTCTTTAAACAATTTATGAGAAAGACCCTCTTGCTCCTCTCCTACCGGGAATTTGCCAACAACAAATCACTCTCCTTTATTAAGACACACGAATCCTACATTCTCAAGTTTCTATTCCCCGGGTGGTGGCTACTATTACTTCTCGTACCTTTTGGCATTTTCCACGCACATCGAAGCGGTAACACTTCTGGACTTCTGACCCTGTGCGTCTATATTTTACTCATGAGCACCTCGATCATATTGTTTTTCGTCAATGCAAGATTCCGACTTCCAATCTGGCCTGCCCTGGCGATTCTGTCAGGAGGAGGGTGTTTAGAGATATATGGTGCAATTAAGAGGAAATCGTATAGACTTCTGTCGCTTGAATCCATTCCTGCAATCCTGCTTCTACCTCTCATCTTTGTAAACTGGCTCAAAGTTCCAGCGGACGATCACTCGCGAGACTTTTTCTTCAGGTCTATCGCCTACTATGAAACAGGCAGATATGAAGAAGCTTTGGGAGATGCAAAAAGAGGACTTGAACTGGACCCATCGAATATGGATCTGCTCTTCCAACTGGGAAATTCACAATATGCTTCCGGAAAATTCGAAGACGCATTACAGTCTTACCAGGAATACGCTAAAGAGAATCCAGAAGAGTATCGTGTTTGGAATAATCTCGGTGCCACCTGTGAATCACTTAATCTATACGAACGAGCATTAACCTCATACGAGAAGGCGTTTACGATCAACCCTCAGCACTATTCATCACAAATCAACTACGGGTTGCTGGCCATCAAACTCCAAAGGACTGAGTTACTGGAGGCTTCACTTAACAAATTTGAAGAGAGGTTTGGTCAAACTCCAGAAATTATATCTTTAAAGGCTCTGCTGGCTTATGTGGAGAATGATCGAGAACGATTTGAAGAATTAACTGCGGATCTTGAAAGAAACGGGTCGAACTCCTGGAAACGCATGTTTGATGAATTTAATGAGTTTAGAGAAAACGAATAGTTCGTGGTCTGCAGGAGCCGAGCTTATTACAGCCCTTGCAAATCAAGTCCCTCACGAACGTATTGGGGATATGTCTGATGCAGCTTTCTGTTTCCCTCCTGATTTACATGACCCAAATCTGAAAAGAACTTTCGATCCCACTGTTCCAGGTCTTTTCCAACGAGCACTACATGGGGATAATCCTCGATCAGCATCTCCAACTGGCTTCTCCACGAAGCAAGAATACCTTTCTCTTCATAATATTCGTATAGAAAGTCTGGTATCGGGGTATTGCATATAATAACGGGGATCTCTTCCTCTTTTGTCAAATCGAGAAACTTTCGATAGGCCTTCACGACTTCTTCAGATCTGTAATCTTTTAATTCAAAGATGTTCTCATTTACCGACGTTAAAGTATTCTCAGCTGCCAAGTCGTACTGATTGAGAACGAACCCTCCGCCCCGACTGTACTCGCTCAACCATCGATTTTCATTCTCGGGGTACCCCGGCCACTCAAGAGTACGAGCAAACTCCTTGAACTTGGGAATGAATTCCGACCTGTGAGCAACACTCGGAGGCCTGAGTCTATACTGAAGAATTCTCCAGAATGCTCCTGCATTGTTCTCTTTGAGCAGAGACAATAAGTAGGGGGTGGATGGTATACTGTAATAGGACCGCGTACGGACAATTTCCGACCCATCAGCAAGCATTTTCTCAGGAGGAACGGAAATGAAGTTTGGATGAAAGTTCACAACCACTGCCTTCGGTTGGAGATCGTAGTAGAGAAAACTTTCAAGCATATAGAAGTAGGCATCACTCCCAAAGGAGGGCCACGAGAGATTGACAATATCCTCACCCGTGAAATCAGACAGGATCTTCTCACTAAAGGAAAAGTACCGACTATCGCCAAGGATATAGACACTTCCAGATTCTATTTCTCTGTGTATTACACGAGACTTCTTCTTCTCCATCACTGGCATGGGGCTTAGTGAAAGATCCTCGCCAAAGAAAGACAAAGCTGATTCGATTGCAACAATAACAGCCAATGCTATGAGAAACCCCAAGGGGAACTTAGAATTGAAAGTAGATGAACGGCTTGTCATCGAATACACCACCAAGTGAGATCGAAAAGTAAATGACCAGATATAGAACAACACGCGCTAACACGGGTAGTTTAAGGGGAGCCATGAGATCGGATTTCTGTGCCTGCAGTACTTGGACAATCAGTAGAATGATCGAATATCCGAGTATCGCCAGGAACATCTCCAAGGCACCATCGTGGCGAAAACCAGATGAAATGAACATTCCCAGATCTGACATTTCATTAATACGAAAAAAGAACCATCCCAGGCAAGTTAAGTTAAAGAAGATGAATCCTGCAATGAGTTTAGCCATTATCCCAGTGCTTTCGAATGCCTGCTTTCCAAACAGTCCTCGATAGGCAACGAGGAGCATTCCATGATAAGCACCCCAGAGGACAAAATTCCAGGCCGCCCCGTGCCAGAGTCCTCCTAGAAGCATCGTAATCGTCAAGTTTCTGAACACTCGACTCTGTGTACCGGCACTGCCTCCAAGCGGAATATAGAGATAGTCACGAAGCCATTGAGAAAGGCTGATGTGCCAACGCCTCCAGAACTGCTGTGGATTGAGACTGAAATAAGGCAAATTGAAATTCAGCATTAAATTAAAACCGAGAATTCGAGCAACGCCACGAGCTATATCCGTATAGCCGGAAAAATCTGCGTAGATCTGTATCGCGAATGCGTAGGTACCAATAAGAAGGTAGAGTATCCCGTGTTCAGAAGGGTTTCCGTATACCTGATCCACATAGTAGCCCAGATTATCAGCGATAAAGACTTTTTTGTAGAGTCCCCAGGCAATAAGCCACCCGCCCTCTTTAAACCCATCGAGAGTCATGCGACGTGGATTGTTTATTTGTGGAAGAAGACGAGACCCTCTCTCAATAGGTCCCGCCACGAGTTGAGGGAAGAAAGCGACATAAAGTGCGAAGTCAAAGAACGATCTGCTTGCTCGAACATCACCTCGATAGACGTCTATGGTATAGCTCAAAGTTTGAAATGTATAGAAGGAAACACCAACGGGCACAGCAATTTCAATAAAGTACAGGTTAGATTGGAGACCAACCGCCTGGAAGATTTGAATGAGGTTTTCGACAAAGAAATCGTAGTACTTGAAGAAACAAAGGATGCTCAGATTTCCGAACAGAGAAGCAAAGAGGTACTTTTTCTTTTCGTTGCCTGATGCTTTTTCCAGAGCCAGGCCGCAAAAGAAATCCAACATCGTGGACAGCAGAATAAGTGTGAGGAATCGGTAGTCCCACCAGCCGTAAAAGACATAGCTGGCGATGAGTAAGAACCGATTCTGCCCTTTCCACCTCAAACAAGAGTAGATGCCAAGCGCACACAGGAAGAAGAGGGCAAATTCGTAACTGTCAAAAAGCATGAAAACTTAATCTGGTTTAGTCCAAAAAGAATAGTAACACCGTCATTCAAACCCGATATTCAAGGGGACTATTATGGGGATCAACAGTTGAGAGAAACTCAATGGTGATTATGGAATGAAAGACTAAGTCTGATAGAGACCTTTGGAAGTTAGAGCCGTTCCCTAAAAAGTAAAGATGGCAGCCTCAAATGAGACTGCCATCTCGTTGGTCAATGGTTATGTCGATCTATTGTATCGACGATTACTCAGGGTACACGTACTCTGTAAGAACCATACGTGAGACAGTGAGTGTGTTCTGTGGCATTGGCTGGACGAATCCAGTGTGAACCGTACCAAGGAACGTGAGCAGGAAGACTGTTCTTGCTTCAGCGTTGCCTGTAGCAGGGTTGAAGGCCATTGAGTAAACACGCTCAGTTGTCTGAGCCTGAACTTCAGCGTTATCAATCGCGCCAAGATCACCAATACCGTACACAGAAGCGAACTGCAGTGACTTATCTGAGATCGCAACAATTGCAAGGTTAGGCATGAATACACCAGCTGTCTGAGCTTTCAGCCAAACATCGAATGTATACAGTGAATCTGGATCAAGGTTGTAACCAGTAACGATGTCATCAACACCAGGACCGAATGCATCAGAGAACTGGATCAAGTTCCAAACGTCCTGATAGGTACTTCCAACAGGGCCGTATGAAAGTGCATAGCCAGCTGCACTGAATGTAGTCGACTGCGGTGTCTGGTTTGCACCATTCGCAATGTTTGTTTCACCGTCGAACCATGTAGATCCGTCAGCAACCGCGCCTTGGTCCAGAATTGCATCTGGAGACGCAGGCAGAGGAGCCTTAGCAAGTTCTGCTGTTGTTGCAGAAAGTGAGCTAGCACCCTGGTTGAGGACTGTAGCTACAGAATCGAGTGAAGCACGTGGAACGCTGTCGACCTGGTAGTCTTTCAGTGTGAAAGCTGAGCTACCTGAAGCACTGTCATCGACAATTGTCAGGTTAACTTCACCAGGACCATCAGCACGCGCAGGAGCCCAGATATCAACTGTCTGGTCAGCAGCACCAAGTTTCGGTGATGTGCGTGATGTACCATCTACAGCGCCACCGAGGAAAATAGTGTAGTGCTTACCAGTGTTGAATGGACTACCGAATGAGAAGAACAGACCTGTGTCCTGAGTAGCCTGTCCTGCCATTGTCATGCGAAGTCGGTAAACAGAGTCAGCAGTCATGTTGACTGTGCCGCCGTTAGCTTCAAGCAGTGCCCATCCAGAAAGACCAGTCTGAGCGTTTGAAGCTACCATACCAACCTGATTCGTTGATGCAGGAGCGATTCCACCAAGTGCATTCTGTGTTACTGCTACGCTTGCTGGATCTGGTGTGAAACCACTTACGCCGCCACTTGCAGGAACATCACCTGGAGATGCAGAACTGGTGTCACCATTGTTGGCGATACCGGAAATTCCATCAGAGGTGAAATCTACCTGCCACTCACCATCAAATGATGATGTCAGAGGAATCTCTGAAGTCAGGATTGTGCTGAGGAAGGGGTTGGTAAGACGATCAACGCCGTCAGTTGTGGTAATGACGAGCATTGATTTGAGCTGACTTCCTTCATAAGCCGTTGAATCGAGGCTATCGATCTGAAGGGTAACGAGACGCTCTTGAGCGGCGGTCAGTTCGATATTATCGCCTGTAACGTCACCAATCGCATCATAGATTTCTGTGCTTGGAATCAGAGAGTTTGCAGGATCAGAAAAATCGATGTTTCTGAAACTGACAGGAGCATCTGCTGAAAAAGCATTAGGACCGGAAAAGTCCGAGTTTGTGGGTGCAATGTTGTCAAGTGCTCTGACACCATTCAGTTCGAGAGTTCTGTCACTGTTAGCGACGGGGTTTGTGTCACCAACGAGAAACTCGTTAAAGATTACTTTCACATCCGAGTAAGAGGCTGCGTCCCTTGTGTCAATTACCGTAGTTAGGTCGAGTGCATTTTCATAACGGAAAAGGTAGACAGTACTCTCACGACCAGCAACAGCTGAAGCTGGAGCCACAACGCCGATCCCGCCCACATTGTCAGGGTCATCAAATGGAAGAAGCTGACCACCAGTTTGTGTAGCCTGGGTCAGACGATCCGTGATGATAACAGTGGGAAGGTCGCTTGTGAACTCCGGTGCGAAAGCAAAGGCGCTACCGCTGAGCAGGGATGCGGCAGCAAGAAAACCAGCGACGGTTGAGAACCTAGTTGTCACAGTTGGTTTTCCTTTCCTTGAGTGGAGTTGAATTGCATACCCCGCAAGCCAAGTGGACTCGGGGGGCGAAAAAAAAATCTTTCACGCGGGTTAAATAATATCTCTCCTCAAGCTTTACTTTTGATCAGGTTTTGTTTCCGAATAAAGACCGTGCACGCGATCCTTCTCCGACAACATACATTCTAGAATGAAGACCAAACGCTCCGCGTGTCAACCGAGTTTTAACTCCGCCAGAACCTTTTTAAGTCTTGCATCCTGCAATGAATCGGACCACCAGAAACATTTTCCCCGTTAAGAAAAAGTGTGCAACATCCTCAGGTCATCTGTAAACGCAAAAAACCACACTTCAGTAAGTAATCGATTAGGGAGCCTCGCGGAGCGTACGCAACCAGGTCTCACTCTTCAGGTCCGGAAGGTCGTTGAGACGAAGATAACGCTCCAGCGCATCGATGACCTCGCTCTCAGGCGCCCCAGAGTCGTCCAGGGCAAGAGCCTTGTTTAACCAGGCCGACGCAAAAGTCTGGTCAGCCGCAAGAACCAAATCGATCTCATTCAGCGCTGCCTCGGGGCTGTCCATGCGTATCAACAAGGCGCCCAGGTTGTTTCTTGCTCGAAGGTGGTCGGAATCAATCGTCAGCGCCTGACGAAAAGCCGCGAGCGCATCATCATCGCGTCGGATTTGAGCATAAAAGTTTCCTGAAGCGAAGAAAACATCTGCATTTTGAGGTGCAAGTGCCTGAGCCCTCAGATACTCTTCTTCGGCTCGTACCGTCCGCCCAGACCGCTGGAGAGCTTCCGCAAATTCTAAGCGAACATCAATATCTTCAGGGAAGGCGACCAAATATCGGGAAAGAATTCGCGCAGAATCCTGGAACCGATCGAGGCCTTCAGCTTCTTTTGCCGCTGCAAGCTGCTCCTCCCAGTCGATGTCCTCATCCTGTTGAAGCTCAGGGAAGATAACCTCCCGAACCTCTGCCGCATCGACACCAGTAAGCTCATCAGAGATCTCATCTACTTCTGAAACGCGATCCAGCGCACCGGTCAGTCCAGAGAAGGGACCAGATGGAGCGGAAGTGCGTTGCGCGGGAGAATCGTTTGATGGGGCCGACTGAGATGATCTTGTCTCTGTTGAATCCGTTGGACTATCGGCCTGATCGGAGGAACCTCTCACCTCTTCTTCTTCTGATGCTCTATCTTCCAAGCGGGGCTCGTCCGGAGAGGAGGGGACCACGTCCGCACTTTCCTGAGCTGTGCGATTCTCTCTTTGAGCGGCGACGATGGGCTCACCGATTTCTGATTTCAGCAAGTCATACTCGGCACGAGCCAAAGCATAATCGGGCGCCATTTCCAGGGCGCGCTCGTAATAGAGACTTGCTTCCTGCTCTTTACCCAGCGCTGCGTTGGAAGAGGCGATCTCGTAATAGACCACGGGACGTGGAGATAATCGAGCTGCCTCATGAAGCAAATCGATCGCGAGGATGAAATCCCCTTGAGCCTTCAGCTTCTGGGCTCGGGTGAGAAGATCAAAGCTGGCTTCCTGGGCACCAAGACGTTCCGCCACGGGATCATGGAGGCAACCATTCAAAAGAGGAGCTGTTGCCAATGATGCAGCAATCAGCAAAGCAGGATAGGCTCGTTTTTTCGTCACTTAATATTCCTGTAAGGTAGCAAGATTTTCATTAGAAAATGTGACGACCATGCCTTTGGTATCAAGGAAAAAGCCCCTGTAGTCCCAGATATCCCGACGGACCCCTGTTTCATAGCTCTGCGACCAGGCCTGTCTTGGGTAACCGTGCTTGAGTCGCCATTCATCCATTTCAGTGACAGGACCTTCCCAAACAAGCTCGCGCTGGACAAACTGCGTTAGAATCTGACGATCCCAGTAGAGCCACTCATCCACGGTTTCGCCACTCAGCGAACGGAAGCCCTCACGAATATAGTCAGGCTGACCGTGCCTTTCCAGTACACTTACTTGTGAGGGGCTTAATCTGTTAGAAAGGGGATTCTTAACTTTTCTGTAAGCAGTCTTTTTGAAAGTAAAGACAAAGTCGCGAGTGGGATGCGCCGTACGCCTCTTGAAGGTTTCGATCTGAAGGGGCTCCCCCACATTGTAACGGGGTACCCGGTTCATATTTCCGCAGGAACTGAGGATAAGCAAAGGCAGTATAAGTGCAAAGGCGCTGATAAACTTGAGCAAAGGATTATTCTCCAGGTCTGGTGAGCACTGAAAATCAGGATATCGATTATCCTGAGTGGTTGAGACTTAATTTCAAAGCCTTGTGTATCGTCAAGACTGATCCCCGCATAGATTTTGAAGTCTCGCTTCACCAGACGTCGCCAGTCCTGAAAAAGTTTGATTCGGCAATTATTCAGGAAGCTTGTCACCTGCTCCCGAATGCAGGATGAAAGCTACCTGCAAGCAGGCTGCATGCAGGTAGTAAAGACGTTAACAAGTTCAGGTACGGCGAAGGCGCCCGGATTACATCTCAGGAGGTAGCTTGGTCTACCCCTCGATGATCACATATCGGACCATGGAGCTCCCGATCGAGTCCTCACCACAGCGGCCATACTTCATTCAGGTTCTTCCTCTCAAATCAACCACCGTACTTCTTTTCATGTGCTGACCCTTGACCGGAGCCCCCGCTGCTGTCATAGAGCCTGTCAGGCAGAAATTGCCGAATCAATCTTCACTCAAAAGCGCAGAACCATGTCCTTTAAAGCACCTTCATCAGACGAAGGTTTACTTAACCAGTGCCGAGTTGAAACCTTCTGCGCCGGAGGTCGTGGGGGTCAGCACGTTAACCGCACGGAAACGGCGGTTCGCCTGACCCATCTTCCAACAGGTATCCGCGTTTCCTGTCAGGACGAAAGAAGCCAATATACAAATAAGAAAAGGGCGCTTGCAGTACTCAGACAACGCCTTGCATCCTTAAATAAGAAGAGAAAAAAAAGAGTTCCAACAAAGATGCCTCGAGCCATCAAAGAAAAGATCCTGAAGAAAAAAAAGATCGTTTCTCAGAAGAAACGAATGAGGCGCCCCCCGAAGAGAGACGACCATTCATGAGCTCGGGTTTGATCCTTCTACTCGCTCTACAAATTTTCCAGTTCCTGCTCATGATGCGCTATACAGGCCGAGCGGAGTATTCATCGAACATGGCGCCAGTCGCTTTTGGTGCTCTTCTTACCCTGGCTTCTCTAGCCTTTGCTTCAGGCCTGGCTCTCAGGTATGACAGTTTTGAATTCCTGACGATCGCCCTGATTCAGGCTGCCTTATGTTTCATCTGTGTCGCATGTTGCCTGATAGACAATGGAGCGACTCGATCACCAAAACGTGACGAGGCACAGTCTCAAGGACCAGACAATTCAAACACGAAGGCTTTTCACTTCTTCATTGGTTTGTCTATTTGCATGATCGTTCTGGTATTTAGTCGAGGGCTAATTTCACCTTTTTCCTTATCCGAAGAACTGGCAATCACGCTTCCCGTCGTTTCATGGATTGCTAATGACGGCGTCGCGCCTCCGGGACTCAGCCTGGCCCTGAAACCCGACTATCTATTGATGGGCCTCGCTCTTAAATCTTTTTCTTCTCTTATTGCGATTCGCTCTATTTCATTCGTATGTTTCCTTATTACCCTTTCTCTCATCTATACACTTGCTCGTGTGCTTACAGGGAATAGAGGTTACAGTGCTGCGGCCGTTCTCATCTCGACCTCGGTCCCGATGCTGTATCTTCAGGCCAGTTCTTCGCTCTCATCGATGCTTCAGCTCGTAGCAACCATGAGCATCCTGACCACTCTTCTACTGGTTCTGCTCAAGCAAAGGTCTGCTCTTCTCTTTCTTTCGGGAACGGTTGCGGTCGGTTTGCTGATCAGCTCAGGTCATCGATTCCTTCTCCCGGCACTGACCTACCAAAGTTTTCTTATTGGGGTTAGTATCAAGCTGCTCCTCAAAGAGAATCAGCATCGACCGATCATGGGTCTTTTGGCAGGCATTCCCTTTCTGCTTTGTTCGATGCCCTTCTTGCAGGAAGCTTCTGGGTCAGGAGTTTTCCCGAGGGCAGATATGCTCCCAGGTGAAGTGTATCTAGTCCAGGAACTTTCACCGCGGACTCAATCCCTCGATGCAGGGATACTTCTCAACCATTGGGCCTCAGTTGATCTCAAATCATGGAACAGACTTGGTCTATACGGAAGTTCGATTCCAAGTCTGGCAAACGGTATGATTTTATCCCGCTCCCATGGTCTTTTTGCAGACAATCCAGATGGTGGGTGGGGACTCTTCTGGGTGGGACTGGGCGGACTCCTGCTTTTCGCCGCCCTGTTCGGGTCTTTGACTCTGCTCTTGAAGGATCGGAATAACTTACTGGTCAGACAGGTTTTCGCTCTATGTTTTGGATCAGCCTTGATATTCGTTTTTTCCTGGCCTGCCGTCACGGCCATTGAATTGATTTATATGCCCATCATTGCTCTGATCATCTGGTTAATAATCATTCAGCACGCCATGAAACGTTCCGAGATAATAGCCTCGTGCCTGTTGCTGACAGGAGGGATGGCACTTGTCTTTGATTTCCTGACTCTTGTGACCCTCGACCGCGCATGGGAGACAAGTGCGCGTTATCATGAGTACGATAAGTTTAAGTTGGACTCTCCTGCTGACTTCTACCATTGGTCTCGACCGGATTCTGAGCTCGCAGAGCTGCTCCTCTATCTGCAAATGATCAATCCAAAGGGCGATGCGTACTATTCCTTCTACTTCAAGGATGAGAAATTCGCACCTGGATTAATGATCGACCGAAAAGGATCCATACGCTCGCTGGATTTGAGGCTGACTGAAGAAATATCGGGTGACGATTCAGACACGAAGACGTATTTAACTCCGCCACACTCAAAGAGAGCGATCGCTGGGGTGATTACAGGAAAGGGTGTTCCCCCAGAAATCGAAGACAAACTATCAAGGAATCAGATGAAGCTGATTCTTGGCGGTAGTGACTCTAAAGCGCTCTATGAGGGCAGCACGGAACAGTATAAACTATACATCCACGCTCCCGATATACCGGGCGAATATCCACGGCCTTTCTGGATTGAAGAGGACGAAATTGAGTCGATAGAAGTGGACGACTTTTAATCAGTTTCATTTTCCTGATTTCTGAACTCCTCATCCAGCTGGCCCACAAGTGCCTCTTCAACAAGCTCAGCGATTGCTTGATTCCCTTTAGGCCAGAGATGAACTTCGTCGATCCAGATACTACTTGTTTGCTCGTACTTGCCTCCATCTTTTGCCTCAAGTTTCCCGAGCTTCTGAAGAAGCTCATCGGAACGAATGAGGGTTGCTTCGCACTTTCCAGCTACTTCGATTACAGAATCGGCGTATGCTTCAACTATTGGATATTTTCTTGGAAAGGCTTCGGGGAGAACATCTTTATATCTATACCTTGGGTTAATCTCTGGAACGAGGAAAAATGAGGGCAACTCTCTTTCTTTAGCAAAGTCGCACATAAAGACCAGGTTTTCTTTAAATTGATTGAGAGGAACTCTTCTCGGATGATTGGCAGCTTCAGGTAGAAACTCTCCCTTTGACATCCACTCCTCTGTCTTCCACTCATCGAATTTAGCTGAGCGAATTGCATGGAAGTTTCGATAAATTCTGAACAACCTGCTATACATCAAAGGCGAATGAGCTGTCTCCCACTCCTCCCTGAAATAATCTTCCTCAATTGCCTCAATTTCTGTTAGAGTTTCCTTCTTATGAAACTTCTGATAGTCATTATACCAGCCAACTGAAAAAATCAAAGCATCGGGTTCAAGTTGCATCACGTAGTTTTTCAGATCGAAAACGGTCGAGAAGGAACTTGCAGCGACTCTCCCCATATTGATTATTTCAATTTCTCTTTCATATGAGCTGTTAAGACTCTCTTCCAGAAGAGATGGCCATGCATCTTCTTCCTGAAAAAGAAGTCCGAAGGTTGTAGAATCTCCAAGGGCAAGAATTCTATACGCTCCCTCTGACTTTTGCTTAATCTCATCTCCTCGATACCCGAGCGAATTAATTCGATACTGGTACTCTTCATAGACGCCTGGTCGAGGCCTGTAGAGCTCCCCTTCTTTCATGTCGAGTACCTTATATGCACGGTCAGCATGGTGCAGGAATTGGTGCTCTGTGAAGAGAAGACCGATCAGAAGCAGACTTAGCTCGGCGACGAAAATGGAGAAGAGAATGAGCCCTGTAAAACGAAGAGCGTTCCTGGCTAGAGAGGATGCTTTGCTTGGTTTAGTTTTCTGCTCCGGATCCACTTCATCCTCTTTTCAATTCCAGTACAGTATATTGGGAAGGGAAGTACCTTTTATATCTGATCAACGTGGGAAGCATTCCTCGGTGAAACTACTGAAGACCCCTTAAATTTGGCCCCATTCGAGGAACTTTCCCTGTTCGATGCGCTTTTCTATTTACCCCGATGGGGAAGCAACAGCAATATCATGACTTGAATCTCTGAGAGGCTAGACCGATGCCTGATTTCAATGATCCCCAGTTTCGATTTTATCTCATTTCTTACCTGATCGCTGCGGTATTCTTAATTATCGCAGGGATTGCTTTCAAAGGAAAGGTCCGACTTGAGACGAAGGGGACTTGGTTAGCTTATATTCTTCTGGGGCCTCTGCCCATCCTGATAGGTCCGAATCTGACAAGTTTATTCCAATTACCAACGAACGGTGTGCTGCCTGCAACAGCGATGACTATCTTTGTTGGGATTGTATTCATCCACTACATTTTGCCAGCCATTGCAGGAGATTTCCAGACGGAAAAACTGCTGGTCAGTGCCTATCTCGCCGTCCTGCTTGGTCTATCGGTGGCTGGAGTTGGATGGGTCATGGGCATCTTTACCGAATTCGTCGGAAATGAGTACGATTCATTCGGTGTCGAAGTATGGACTCTAGAAGATCAGACTGAGTGGCCCGGAGAATAGTCTCCGTTTCTGGCTACTAAGATCGCCTGAAGAGTGACTTAAGCTTTCCAACAATACCCGCGCCCTCGCTGTCCACCGCTCCCGTAGAAGATGTTTCTATATTGATCTGTTTTTGCTCAGCAGGGAGCTGCTCATAATCCGCTAGAGCAGGCGAAACGAATTTGGCAGCAGCCTTTTCGAAGGTCTCCATATTCTCAGGGTAACCAACCACGTTCAGGGAAAGAACGATAAAAGAGTCCCGACCATCTTTTTTACTGAACTCTTCTAATCGAGAAATGTCGTGACCATCTATACCGGGCACATATTCAGAAAATGCGTGAAGGTTTCGGAGCGACAGAACGGCTTCTCTTGCTTTCGAAGCAACGAGATAGTTTGCGGCATTTTCGGCATAGGCAGTGGCAACGCGCCAGCGCTCTCTCGTGTCAGAATCCCCCTCGTCGTAATCGCGGGCGAGAAGACGGATAAAGTTATTCTTGGGAAGAGTCATGAGCTTACGCTCGAGGATGAGCATTGGGGAGAAAAATGGCCAGAATTGCTCCGAGTCTTTGAAGGCACTTATGGCATGCTCAATCCTTGTCAATGCCACCTCGACAGAGGTCTCGTAGGGATTTCGTTCTCCCGCGATTCCTCCCCGAGCTTCGACGTCATCACCGGGGTTCCAGATATTTCTTCCTCCAAATAGGAAGAACCAGGAAAAAGGAATCGATGAGGAGGAATAGAGCGTTTGGTACTTCTCGGGTGCGACAGCTCCATGTCCTGTTCTTGAGCGAGTATGAATCAAGTGTGAAGTGGCCATCAATATCTCTAAAGCAGCTGGATGAAGTTTCGTTGAGCAATTTTCGTAAAGGTTAGGACATGCCTGAGCAGGTAGCCACCTTTTTTCTGCGGTGGTTTGTGGTCATTTTCTCAAAGGGGCAAGTGTTCCTTGAAATAGAGAAGAGATGAGAGAACATGAGAGAAAGGCTGTTTTTTTGTACGAAGGTGTTTTTTCTCGTGACAAATCCTCTTACAGTCATTTAGTTGCACGTGTAAGTGGTTACTCCAGCGTCGGGTAACGAGATTTACACTTACCTCCCGTCTAAGTTCACTACAATGAATCAAAAATATGCCCCTTTCGTTGCCTTGGCTTCTCTCAAGGCATATCAACAATTAAGCGATCTCCTGAAGAGGTGGAATGAGGAACCCTCAAGAGCATTGATTGAAGATGCTGCCCGGTTTGGTCAGCAGAAAGCCTTAGAATTGATGTTCCCAGGCTTAATCAAAATACCCTTTGTGCAGGACCCGACTCGGGATGTTGTTCTATCTCTCAGATATATGTATGAAGAGGATCCGGAGGGCCTGTCGCCAGAGAGTCATTTAGCCGATACCTCATCGGCCCTGGCAGCGAACTCCGCTCCGACTCAAAGCCCCGAAGACACCCAGCAATTGTCGGACACCGCCGTCCGCGCCTTGAAGAGAGCTGCGCAATTAAAAAGCAGCCCTTCACCCAGCTCCTCAATGAGCGACTCATCAGTTAGGCGCTCTCGGCCAAATTCACGTGATAGCTCTCAAGTATTGAAGCTGTCAGCGAGTGACTTACGGAAAGAGGGACTGCTTGACGAAGAATCCTCCTCAAGACGTGAGAGAATACCCGCTTCTTCCCGCTATAAATTGAGCACGGCATCTGCCGTTCGCATCAACAAAGCTGAGGTCACAGAACGACCAGGCGTGTCGAATAGTGACCAGGCGCCAACCTCTCAGTCAAACCTGAGAAAGATAGACAGACCCTCAGGTAGTTTTCCCTGGGAGAAACCAGCTCAAGGTAAAGATTCAGGCAGCAGCTTTATCGATCTTGGCGACTAACGAGCAATCAACGTCAGCGACTTGGCTTCGACACTGAGACTTTCTTCTACGGATTGGAGGCTTTCAGTGCTGACATCAGTTCCGTGGGCATAGACATCAAACTTCCCTGAAACAGGAATTTTGAATTCAAGTTCCTGACTTGTCGGGTTGATGAACACCAGGACATCGTTCCACTCTTCTCCATCCAGGTCTGTTCCATCCAGATGAAAAACGATGGTTTCGCTTGCCGGAAGATTCCCCTCATGAAAAGTGAGTCGGGAAGTGACTTCGCCTCGTGTAGACAATCGAAAAACTGGATGCTCACGCCTGAGAGCAATGAAGTCACGGTAGTATTCAAAGATCTCGCGATAGTCGACCTTTCTTGACCAATCGATCAGGTTGATATCATCACCTGCGTTATAGCTGTTGTGATTTCCCTGCTTCGTCCGGGCAAACTCGGAACCAGCATGAAAGAAAAGAACCCCCTGAGAAACAGAAAGAATTCCAAAGGTCAACATCTGCATCCTCCGCAGTTCTTCCTCCGTTGTGTTGCCTGTTGATACGAGCAGCTTATCCCATAATGTCAAATTGTCGTGGCAGGTGGCATAGTTGATCGACTCCCATGGATGCTCTGTCCAATCATTAATCCCTCCTTCGATGCCTGCTTTCACTTCACCTGACCGACTTCCATTCTGAACATATCCTGGGTTTGAACCATCAGGTTCACCCTTTAACGCATTTCTAAAATGATCATTAAATGCACCGACCCCAGAACCTCGAACAACATCCTTGTAAGTAATCCGATCTATACCAACACCGTCAGGTCCTGCAGCAGCCCATGGCTCACCATAAACAAGGACGTTCGGATAGATCGACTGGAGTTCTCTTTTGACCTCTTTCATTGTCTCCAGGTCAATCAAACCCATCAGGTCAAAACGGAAGCCATCGAAACCGTACTCCTCAACCCAGTAACGACAGGAGTCGACAATATACTGACGCCCCATTGGGGCTTCACTTCGAAACTCATTCCCAGTTCCTGAACCATTCCACATAGTACCATCAGGCTGGAAACGGTGATAATATTTGGGAGCTAATTTCTCGAAGGTATTCTGCACACCGGTATGATTATAGACAACATCAAGAATGACACCAATACCAGCCTTCTTCAGTTCATGAACAAGAGTTTTGAGCTCATGAACCCTCGTCGCTCCCTGAATTTCTGTCGAGTACCATCCTTCTGGAGAGTTAAAGAACGCTGTCATATATCCCCAGTTGTAAATTGTGTTATCCTCGTCGTTATCGAAGTCATGCAGAGGAAGAATTTGTACATGCGTAATTCCAAGTTCGAGAAGATGATCAATCCCTGTGCTTATAGTAGGTTTCTCAGGAAGGTGAGTTCCTGTCATCGCCATCCCCAGGTATTTGCCACGAAGCTCGGCTGGAACCCCTGAGTCTGGATCAATGCTGAAGTCTCTAACGTGTACTTCGTATATAACTGCATCCGTTGGAGAATCACCGTACTCAGGCCTGATAACGGGGCGAAACCCTTCTGGGTCCTGCGCACGTATATCCGTAATTCTGGCATATCCATCATCCCCCGTTGTATTTGTCGCATGAGGATCATTTGCCAAATGGGTTCCATAACGATCAGAAGAGAATCGGTAAGCGTAATGCACGCCCTCCAGGTCGCCTTCGACACTGAGCTCCCAGACACCATCACTTCTTTTCTCCATCTCTAGCTCCTCCGATGGCGAAGACGAGGATGCCTCTTCAAAAAGGAGAAGTTCCATCTTATCTGCCATAGGCGAGAAAATGCGAAACGTTGTCTGGTTTTTACTGTAGAGAGTACCCATTTTATCTTCAGTATAGAATAGGCTGCGATCATCTAAAGCTTTTCTGGCAACTGAAATTGCAGGGTCGTAACCCTCAACTTGTACTTTATGCGCTGCATAGACGGCCTCCAGCGGCTCCTCCAGCTCTATCTGAAAGAGACGTGACTTATTCCCTTCGAGTGAACGGACTTCGTCGATTTTAAGATCATTACCCGCTGAAGAAGTCACGTTTATGTTTTTCGAAAGAAAGTCATCACGATCAACGGCATGAGATAGAACAAGGGTCATGACATTAGCCCCATCAACATACGTCGCGGTGATCTTGGGGCTCGTATCTGGTTCACTTGTATAGATATTTGGATCAGTACCTATTAACCAGATCTGTTGCCCCATAGAAGGGGTCCAGAACCGGTCTCCCCCATCTTTTTCATTCCAGTTTTCTCGCAAACGAGGGATAATCCCTATCCTCTCGGCTTCGGAGTTATCATTTCCGTAAAGATCCTGATTGATAACAAAATAGACACCATATTCGGATCGACCGGATACAAACACTTCCTGGTCGTCAGGATCCTCTTGATTTCTACCATCCCAGGTCCAGAGTCCTGCTCTTTCATAGTCTCCATCATAGCGATGGTAATGTACGACCACTTCATTCTTGCCAGGTTGAACTTCAGCGAATCCCTGGGCGAAAAGACTCAGCAGTATACACACAAATGTGGAAAACATCTTCGAGCTTATAGAGCTAGTAGGCATGACTCGTCCTTATAGTTGATTCCAGAGAGAATAGATTTCGGGAAGCTAGTCGGGACTCATTTCCTCTGCAAGCAATAATTTTAATCAGTGTTTTTGCACACTTTTTTTCCGAAGCATCCAACTGTAGCTGGTTGAAAGTTTACTTACTTTTGAATGATATGCGAAATATGAAATGGAGGCCAATCGTTCTCATTCTCGGGGGCAAACCGTGGGATGATCTCCAGATGCAGAATAGGAAGATTGTCTTGCGGAATCCGGAATCGCTTCTTCACCCATCGTTTTCCTGATCCTCTTAGAATTCCGCATTCCCTCCCATTGATCAGAACAGCAGCGTGCTTGCTGTTGGAATCACATTCGGAGTAATAGCGCACGATGAGTTGCTCGCCGTTTGTTTTTCTTTGGAGGACGACGTCCGCTTTGCCAACGACTTCTCTGCAAGGCCTTCCGTTTATTGTATTGATGATGCTCCAACCATTGTCGAGGAGGAGAGTCGACGCTTTTCCAATATTAATCGAGGAAGGAAATTTCCCAGGTTCTTGAGACAGGATCTTCCTTCTGATCCCTCGAAGTTCACGGGTTCCTCTTTCCAGATCGGCAATTGTTTTTTCCTGGTCATATTTAACGTATATCTCAAGAATCTCATCGATCTTTATTGTACAATTTTCATCGGGAGATAGCGGCGGTTCAATCTTTGTCTCAGAGCGCTCTCCATATATATTCACAGCAACTGAAACTGGAAACAACTTGGCTTGCTTCCAACCTTTAACGGTCTGTCCTGGATGGAGTTTTCTATATACGACCTTTTGAAGCATCCTCTTGAGGAATGTTGAGTCTTCGTCGAGAGGAAAAGGCCAGTATTGCACTTGAACGTTCTTCGCTGACGACCGAAGTGGAGCGAGGTAATCATTCAGAGTAGGGGCCTGCTCATTCATGCCTACTTGCCTGTCTACGGTATCTTCATGAATGGCTTCTTCTTTGTCAAGAATCCCTCTGGCTGGTTCGGCGCAGAGAAGCACCCTCCCGCCCATTTTAGTAACCCGGAGCATCTCAGAGACAGCTTCACGAGGTCGGTCTACATGGTGCAGCATCGCCCGACAGAATGAAACATCGAAGTAATCGTCTGCAAAAGGCAGTCGCTGTATATCACAGACAACTCTTGAAAAATACTTCTTAAACCCTTGTGGGTCGCGAATAAAGTAATCTTTGCCGTTGATGCTGAATGGTTGAGGATCTCCTCTGCCGATATCTTCGAAATTGGCATAACGCGCCATGGAAATCTCAGTCTCTGTTGCCACAACATCGATTCCCTGTTCTGCGAACCACGAACTTGTTTCAAACATACCCGCACCGCAATCGAGCAGCCTGAGAGGCCTGTGTCCCGGTAAATGCTGGACTGTCTGCTCAAAGCAGTCGTCAGCAAGGAGCTGAGCTCCGGCGTCCTGCTGAGTCTTTTTCTCATTTACTTTTTTGGGCTCAGGATTCTTGAGGTTTTGAGCAATGATTTCACGTCGTCCCGTGAGCTCTTTCAATATAGACGCCCATGCCTGGTCAATAACAGCAAGATAAGCGACACCGCTCTCTATAGGGTAGCTGAACCGTCCATCTTCTGTGGAAAGGCTTCCCGATTGAATCGTCTCCTGATCGTAAATTGCGTTCTTGACGACGAGAGGTTTTCCACTTTGAGGGCAGATCAGCCCTTCCACGAGATGAGACTTCATAAGTTCTGACAGGCTTCTTTCAGATGATGGAGTAACGCTTAATGATTGGAGGGAGAGGTCAACGGAAAGCGTTGCGACGACTGTGATACTATTGATGTATGAGTCTTTCCAGCTTCACTAAAAGATCGTCGAGTTGAAAGGGCTTTGTGATGAACTCATTTGCCCCGACGGACCTAGCCCATTCCTCATCGCTCTTTCCACTTTCCGAAGTGACCCCTGTCATCATCAGAACGGGAATGCTGGAAATCTCGGGGTCATTTCTGATGATTGTGAGGACTTCAAAGCCACTCATTTCTGGCATCGCGACGTCCAGGCATATCGCTGCGGGCTTGAGCTCTCTGGCCATCCTGAGACCCTCCTTCCCATTCTCCGCATGAAGACAATCATGATCTCGCGACTCGAAATAGAGCCGTAAAACTTCTCGTACTTCTGGTTCATCATCGATGATCAAAAACTTCATAGCCCGAGCTCTTGCGGTCCGATACCTTTTAATGATTCCACTGATACTAACTGAAATGCGAAGTGCCCTCAAGAGCGAACTCTTGAGGGCACTTTTTTCAACTTAAGATTTGACGATTTAATCAGTTAAATTCGTTCTTAACGCGGTCAAACTTAGGGATCTCGTTTTCAATTGGTCCGGGACCGCCGCCTATACGCACAATATCTCCGGTCGAAACGGTTCCATTAGTCGGGTCATAATCCATTCCAAAATCATTCATGGTGCCTTGGCCGGCATAACCGCCTCCGAAAGCGTTGATCTGATCCGGACCAGCACTGACAACATGCCATTCTGCGCCTGAAGTAATCCCGGCGCAGCGGGTTCCACCAAGAAGTCCGTTTCGGCTCGCACAAACGGTTGCAGCATCGACGTAGTCGTAGGTGTCGTATGCATTGTTTGGATTCTTGGGACCTTGAGCCGTTGTTGTTGCAACTTTCTGGTTACCGGGGATGAAGGGATCTCTAAATGCAGAGGACAGATAAGAAATGGGTGAGGTCAGCCAAATGAAACGAGAGCTGACTCCCGGTGAACCTGGATTAAAGATGCTCTCGCCGTTAACAAAAGTGGCAGGAGCGGGTGAAGGGAATCCAGGATAGTTCCAGGCCGTCGCTGTGGGGGCAATCAGTGATGGATACCTGCTATTGTCGACAAAGTAAGATTCAATGGCGGTTGCCATGGTTCTAATGTCGGACTTTGCTCTGGAAACCTTTGCACGGGTTTGAGCCTCCAGAAAGTTGGGGACGGCAATCGCCGCCAGGATGGCAATGATGGCCACAACGATCAAAAGTTCGATCAGGGTGAAGCCTTTCTCTCTAAACATGTTTTTCACAAAACACTCCTTCAGTTTGGGGGTAATTTTTTTGCACATGATGAATAGTATTATGAATCATCATTATCATGGAGAGTATGTTGCAGAAATGCGACACTGCAACTAAAAATGAGTTCTACTCCGTGCTTTTGGGCCTAAAACACGTTTTTCTTAATGTCTTTTTGAAAGTTTAGCTATTGATTAATCGCGCATTGAAAGCATTCGCTCAAGAGCAATCAAGCTCCATCGCGTCGTTTCTTTGTCTACTTTAATTTCATTCGTCAACTTGCCTGCGCAGAGCTCCTCGAGCCGCTCCAGGAGAGCTTCCGGTGAAATACGAAACATGGTCGAGCATTGGCAAGCAAAGGGAGCCAAAGTGCAGATAAACTTATCTTTATGCTCATTCGCCAATCTGTTCACCAGATGATGCTCTGTTCCGACCGCCCATTTAGAACCCGCTGGAGAAGCTTCAATTGTTTCAATGATCTGACGGGTGGAGCCAACATGATCAGCCTTCTGGACGACCTCCCAGCTGCACTCAGGGTGAACGAGCACCTTAATACCTGGGTACCTTTGCTTCATGATCTCCGGATGCTGGGCCTGAAAGTTCTGATGAACGCTGCAATGCCCTCTCCACAGAATTGCTTTTGCCCGCGCATAAACCTCGGGATTATTCCCGCCTGATTTTTCGTGAGGGTCATGGGGATCGTAGACGACCATATCATCCAGTGCTATTCCAAGATCATAGCACGTATTTCTTCCCAGATGCTGATCAGGAAAAAAGAGAACCTTCTGTCCTTGTTCAAAGGCCCAGCGAACGATAGACTTTGCATTGGAGCTCGTACAGACAGCTCCACCATGCTTCCCACAAAACCCCTTCAGGGCTGCCGTCGAGTTGATATATGTTACCGGAATAATCTTCTCATTCGTCGAATCAGTCAAAACCTCCCAGGCGTCCTCGACTTGATCAATCTCCGCCATATCAGCCATTGAGCACCCGGCACGCATATCAGGAAGAATGACATCAACATCATCATCTGTGAGCATGTCCGCCGTTTCGGCCATGAAGTGGACGCCGCAGAACACGACTGTTTTCAGGTTTTCTGCTTTGGAAGCCTTCATCGCAAGATCAAGGCTGTCTCCTCGAAAGTCGGCAAACTCAATCACTTCATCACGCTGATAGTGATGGCCAAGAATCATCACGCTGGAACCCAGCTTTTTCTTAGCAGTGAGGATTGCTTCCTTGATCTCAGGAGAGACGGGTTCGTTTCCTACTAAAGGTGAAAGGATAGGAGCTTGCAAATCAGTGTACCTGTATACTTCTTAGAGGCATTGCCCACAGGGAGGCAGCAATGCATCCAGTTCAATTTTGAAATCAGCTTGAGATCACTCAACGCCTCGACGTTTCTTACGAGCTTCCTCAAGCAAACCGCGCACTTCCTGGTCCGAGGGTTTAAGACTTGCCGCAACGCTTAAGCACTGAACAGCTCGAGGAAAATCACCAGAGTTTAATGCTTCTACGCCAGCCAGTCTCTGCTTATCGAACATGCTGACGGGTTTTTTCTCTGATTCCGCGATGGGCAATGTCTCGCCGAGTTTCTCTTCCGGCGGCTTATCATCACCAAGGACACGGGTTTCCTCTCCAGTTTTTTCTTCAGACCTGGGAGGTGGATTAACGGCGCCCAGAACCAGTGTCTGTTCGTCGCCTTCTTTTCCTGCGGTCAGTTTCGCTTCATCTCCTGCAGAATTGGATGGGGCAGCATCAGGAACTTTAGTTTCCTCGCTGCCGGCACCGAACATGACATTCGAGAACTGCTGGTTGAACGTTGTCTGACTCATGTCTTCATCCAGTTGAGATTCCTCTTCTGGCGCTTCTTCTTCTGAGGATTCTTTCTGGTCATCGCCCGAGCCAAACATCAGCGAGTTGAAAGTGAGTCCACCTTCTGTTTCTCCACCTGTTGTCTGCTCGCCAGCCGGTTGATCGCCAGCTGCCGGAGTTTCTGCGGGTTCTGCAGGAGCACTTATATCCAGCGCAATAGCGTCAGATTTTTCGTCGGTGGGCGGTGCTTCTTTCTGGTCTTTTTCGCCCTGTTGAACAGGCGGAGCAGCAGCTGATATGTCTATTCCATCCATCGATTCAGGGGCGGATGGAGGAGGCTCGCTTGTTTTTTCTGTCTGCTGGCCAGCCAGAGTATCCATGTCGGAGATGGTGACTTCATGGTCTCCTGGGACTTTTTCTTCGGGTTCTTCGGGAGCAGCAGACTGCTCCTCAGAAATGTTAGACTGCTCTGAAGCTTTTCCCGCTGATATATCATAAGCCTGACTGTCAGTGAAGGAGGAACTGTCTGTATCAGAATAATCAATCCCCAGACTTTCTACCGAGTCCGACTTGCGTGAAGAGTCCGAATCATTTCCTCCGAGACCTGCAAGAACAACACTGTCATCGTCATCACCGCCGCCAAGCGATACGCTTGATTTCTCATCGGCTATAACAGGCTCTTCTTCATCTTTCACCTGCTGATCACTCTTGTGTACAAGGATGTCTTCCTGAGTGGGAGTTGCCCTTGTTTCTTCATCGCTATCAGCTCTGGCAACGATCTCCTCATCATCCTCTTTCTGCATGGTTACCTGATCATGAATCCCCTGTTCGGCTTTCTCTTCTTCTTCGACCTCAGCCTGAGGAGCAGCATATTGAGGTTGTTCCTGAGTGGGCTCCGACTCCTGATTGCCAACCGTCGGCATATCATAAAATGATGAGCTGGAACTGGCTGTTGAAGTACTGGATTTCGATTCTGAGACAGGAGCGTCTTTTGTCCGAAACCAGACGAAGCCACAAACCCCTGCACCAACAAGAACGATCAGACCAAGCATCGACCCGAGAAACAGCCAGATATTAAATCTGCCCGATGGTGAAGACGCTCCTTCTGAGGAAGGGAATGAAGGTGCCTCGCCGGACGAAGTTGAGGATCCGCTTGATGCCGACGACCCTGGATCCTCGGTGGGTGTTGATGATTCAGGCCCGGAGGCAAAGGGATCAGAGTCAGCTGACCCAGTGCTTGCAGGAACATCTCCCTCCTCGGATACCATTCTTTGAATATCCTCCGGAGACATTGAACTGGCCTGGTTCAGGTCCAATTTCTTGGAGTTTGTGGGAGAATCATTTGCGGCTCGGGAGATATTCGTTTCCGAGAGTTCCTTATTCAGGATTGCCGTTGAGTTTGTCGGATCGATTTCAAGAAGTTTATTAGCTTCTTCGATCACCTCCTGGTACTTACCCTGAGCATAAAGAAGCCTGATGCGTTCTTGAAGTTTCAGGACTCTACGCTGAGTTGCGAGATCTTCTCTCTCTGTTAAATCTTCTACGACTTGCCCCTCAACCTCCGTTGGTAAGATTACAACCCCTGCCCCAAAGGTGATAATCGTCAGAAGTGAGATAAAGCAGACTGGTTTGAGGATTGAATTCATTCTCTGCCTGTTCATCATGGTATTTCGCTATGATTGTCCATAGCGGGTCGGTAAGAAAGAACACAGCGGACGACATCGCAACGGATTTCTCACTGTTCCTCCCTTGATCCCCTCACTCAGAAAGGTTCTAATCAGGGGTGCAGTCCAACATCGACAGAATTGTGGAGATTCATTTTGATCAAAAACCTTGTTCCATCCCTGGCCCTGGCACTGATGGCCAGTCCACTCGTTGCCCAGCAGACCGTCGACCTTGAAACCAGAAAGCAGATTCTTGACCTTGAGAGTCAGATCCGTCTTCTTTATCAGGAGAAGTCATACGACAAGGTCATCCCGGCTGCGGAAAAGCTACTTGAGCTTAACCCGGAAAACGAAATGGCTCAACGCCACATCAGGATGGCGGAGCAGGTGCTCAATACTGTCAGCGAGCTTCCCATCATCAGCCAGAGTACCGATGCTGCTGCTTTAATCAAGAACAGGATTGCACAAGGCCATTTTGGGGAACTTGATCTAAAGGAAGGTGACATTTCCTTTAATATTACTTTAGACGGATCAGTTCTTGAAACTGACTCACCCGTTTATCTGGTCAGTCCCGGTGATGAGGTGTTTCTCGGAGTGTCTGTCGATTATAATCGTCCAGCTCTGGACACGGCGTCGGGCTCTTCCATCGATGACACGGCGATCTTTCGCCAGACCTCATATCGCGAGGCCATCTGGGAATCGAGCCAGGATGATTACCTCCGCCAGGGGAGAGATGAGTTTTCCATCCATTGGTCGCCAGGAGCATCGTGGGGAAAAGTCAGCACACTCACTGTCAGCCTGGCTCAGTTGCAAATTCATCGCCCGGCAACGCTAACCGCGTCGCCCGACAAAACAGCTCCGGCCTCGCTCCTGACGGGTGAACGAAGTATTTTCCTGCTCTCTGGACTGGCCTACGACAGAAATGGCGATGGCCTCCTGTCCGGTCAGAACATTGGCATCTACCCCAATGAGAAAGGCCCGGGAGCTCCTAACATCATCAAAGACAGAGCAGAGCTGTATATACCCCCGGACACGTTCTACCCCTCTGATACAACCAGCAGGAAGCTGATGGTGACCGATTATCTGACGCTCGGTGACATCACTCCCCCGGCCTTCCCTGATGAAAATGAAGAAATGCGGCTGGTTGCTCTATCAGTAAGGCTCCTTAACTTTCTCGACCAATTTGAGGAAGTCCTTATTGAGAAAGGTGAAGACCCTGAAGATATCAAAATCCTGAGAGGCTTTGTTTCGCCCACGGAAAGGCGAAGACTTGAGAGGCAAAGTGTTCTGCTCGCTGAGTTCACACGCTTTCAATATGGTGATGCTGTTGCCATGATTCTGGACTCGAGTGAAGATTCTACGACTCCGGAGCTTAAGGATATTAATGGAGACGGTACAGCAACAATTGAAGACATTGAAGCCCTTGCGGCATGGGCCAAAGAGACGATGGACCAGCTGGGAATATACGGCGGCATCGGAGTTGTCCAGTCCTACGAAGGTCCAGGAAGTGCCAAAGGAATGCCTTATCTTCACATCGATTTGCGGGGCTGGTACTCCCCCTTCAGGGAATAAAGCATCATGCTTCCAGAGATTTCCCTTCCGGAATCACCTGACATTGAAAATGTCTATAATGATGCAAAACAACTTATCGAAGAAGTCTTGCAAGAACAAGAGGCAGACCTTGACGAAGGTCTCCACCCCTGGGAGCTGATCCTCCCCGCGCTTTTGTCATGTTACCAGTCTTCAGGCTCAAACCGGCCATTGGAGTCCCTTCCTGTCTACTACAGGTCCCTCGCAGAAGATATACAAGAGGACAGCCTGAAGCGCTCACCTCCAGCACAGCTCTTCTCATGGTTGGAGTGGACCCTCTATGAAAACTCTGGAAACCTGAACAGAATAAAGACCGTCTTTCCTCTTCTCAGTTCGCTGAATGAACTTTATCGAAGCAAGTACTCAAAGGGAGCTGGATCCCGCGCCAACTCCTCAAACCGGTGGTTAATTCCATTTAATCGAGAAGACTTCTACTTCTCTGTCGGCGACACTGCTTTGAGTGCTCTCGACTCACAATACCTCTCTCAAATCGGGCTGGAGCTTGAAGATCATCAAACAGCCATGAGGTTTGCCGAACAATACCTCGAAATTAAAGAGTTCATTGAAGAGAAGATGTGGGATGAATTCAATAATATCTATACAGATATTACAGAGGATGAATTCTGGACCAACGTCAGGCAGATGGAAGGGCTCTTCCCTTTCTTTGCGGATATCGCCCCCAGGGCAAAATCCTCTCACTTGAAATTATTGCTTTCCTCAAATCAGCCTCCTTCAGGGGTCATCTTCGGAAAGATTCTCGCCGACAAAGGTGTGCTTCATGAAGACTCCGCATATACGACTCGACTTTTGCGGGAAGCACCAATGGTCCTGATGTCTGTCATCGCTCTGGAAAACATGGGTGAATTCGAAGAAGCCATGTCGCTAGCCCACAACTATCTCCAGCTGCTTTCGGACATTCCGGCCTCGATGCTCAACGAAGAAGAGGTCAACCCGACCGTCTTGCAGACATGCTCAGCCGTCATCATTATTCTGGTTTTAGACTACGAGATTGGTCTGAGGTGTCGCCCGCTTGTTGATACGATCGAGTGGATTTGCTTTTCAGATCAGAAACTCTCGGTTTCAGCAATGCCCTACATGGAGCATCGAATCGACGCCAGCTTTGAACCACTCAAAGGAGATGAATCAAAGCTGTCTCTTTCTTCTTCCCTCAAAGATATCGATTTGAAACTCTTTCTTCCTTCCGGTAATCACCAATTCCAGCTTAGTAAACTTGAGAATTTTGAGAAAATCATCAGGTCCAGTTCGCTCAGACAATGATTTCAGGCCCTCCAATTGCCTTGGAAGGAGCTCATGAGTAGTCTTTTCAGAAAAATCGCGGCTTTATGCGCCATTTGGGTTCTCCTCCTTCTCTCACTCCCAACATTATCAATGGGAGCCGGACAAAGCTCGACACCAGAGAAACGCTCCCCGCTTTTCCGGTTTGTAGGGATGGAGGATCGGCAAGCCCTCGAGTCCTCAATCAAGGGCTTCGCTTTTCGAGCCATTAAGACGATCAACGAGCAAACAACTGAAGAACTGCCCGAAACGGTGATTATTGTTTGGGCCGAGCCTGAGCTCTTTCTTGAGAAAACGGGCTTCAGACCGGAGAACTCCGCAGCGGCCGCCTCTCCTTCGCTTTCCACGATCTGGATCAATTCCAGTTCCTGGACAAAGAGTTCGGACAAAGACCGCCAGGAAACGATGACGCATGAAATGAGTCACATCCTCCTTGGCAATCTCGCTGGGGGAAAAGAATTACCACTTTGGGCGAATGAAGGTCTGGCCATGCACCTGGCCAGGCAATGGTCCATGGAGGAACAGATAAAGCTCATCACGGCACACGCGTTTGGTCAACTTCCTGAGCTTAAAGATATGGAAGATACCTTTCCGCGAGACGGAGAATCGCAGAACCTTGCTTACCGCATGTCTTACACGGGAGTGAGTGCGGTTTCCACCAGCTTTGGCGATCCGCCGGGAAGTGTCAGAAGATTGCTGAGACATTTGGCTGATCCTGTATCAGGACCTGCTTTTGCCCAAGAACTTCGAAATGAATTCCGGGTTGAAGGCTGGCAGCTGGCTGCGGAACAATCCCTGGGAAATCGACTCCAGGCCTTGAGTATTACATTGTTCAGTAGCGGCACTATTTTCCTTATCATCACGATCCTGCTTTTCGTTGCTTATTACCGTGTAAAGGCAAAGAACAAGAAACGGGAAGAGTTATGGGATGAAGAAGAGGCATGGGCAGAGAGCCTGACCGACGAAGATGTGCAGGATATCTATGGAGACAAAGAGGAGCGATGGTAAACATCGCCCCCCGTGCCTGGCGGACAAGATTAGATTAATCTTCAAAAAAGTCCTCTTCACCTTCCACCAGCGAAGCCATACCATGCCTCATCATGTTCTCTGAGATGACGCGTGAAACAAGGAATTGCTTCAGATAATCGGGACCGCCTGCTTTCGATCCGACACCACTCAGTTTGAATCCGCCAAAAGGCTGCCTGCCAACGATGGCTCCCGTAATTGTCCGATTAAGGTAGAGGTTGCCACATTGGTAGTCTATACGAGCCCTTTCAAGGTTGGAAGGGGTCCTGGAATGCACCCCACCAGTCAAGGCGTAGGGCGTTGAGTTGGCAACTCGAAGTGCTTCTTCGAAAGAACCTACCTTATAGACAGCGAGGACAGGACCAAAGATTTCCTCCTGCATAAGTGGGTGATCGTGTGAATCAACTTCGAATATGACAGGTGGAACGAAGAAGCCCTTCTTCAGAGATTCATCAAGATTCATTTCATAGAGCAAGCGGGCATTCTCCTTACCCAGTTTGATGTATCCCTCGATCTTCGCCTGAGCTTCCTCGTCGATAACCGGTCCCATCTGGGTCCCCGGTTTACGCGGGTCTCCAACCTTCAATGATGAAACGCCTTCGACAAGTCGGTCAACGTACTCATCATATAGATCATCAAGAAGTATCAGTCGCGAACAGGCGGAACATTTCTGTCCGCTGAAACCAAAAGCCGAGTAGATCACATCAGGAACAGAAGAGTCTATGTCCGCGCTACTATCTACAATGATGGCATTTTTTCCTCCCATTTCTGTCACAGCGCGCTTTACAAAAGTCTGACCTTCCTGAACTTCGGAAGCAGCACGTGTGATCATCAGTCCTACTTCACGGCTTCCCGTGAAGACGATCATATTCACATCGTGATGGCGCACCAGTTGATCACCAGCATCTTCTCCTCTTCCAGGAACAAAGTTCATGACGCCTCTGGGGAGCCCCGCCTTTTCCAACATCTTTACGTATAACCAGGCAATAAGTGGTGTTTGTTCGGCGGGTTTAAGGAGCACCGTATTCCCTGCCGCAAGAGCGGCACAGCTCATTCCAACCGGAATCGCCATGGGAAAATTCCAGGGACCAATCACACCAACGACCCCGAGCGACTGATATACGATGTCGTTATGCTCGCCAAGCAGATATGGCTGGAGTCGCCTCCGGCCCGATAGACGCATCGCCTCTCGCGAATAGAACTCAAGGAAGTCGATTGCCTCATCAACATCTGCATCTGCTTCTCGCCACGGCTTACCTGATTCAAGGACAATAATGGCACTGAAATCATGCTTTTGCTGTCTGATTAATTCGGAAGTTTTCAATAGAATAGACGCGCGTTCTTCTACAGGTGTATGTGACCACTCTTCGCAGGCTCCACGAGCGACCTTCACCGCGTCGTCAATATCGCCCCGGGAAGCGCAACTGTACTCAGCAAGAAGTTGCTCTTTATCTGCTGGGTTGTGTGAAGTCAGAGTCTCTTTCTTCTCGATCTCACTTCCGTCAATCAGGAGTGGAATCTTGACGGGAATCATTTTCTCGATGCGCTGCATCGCTTCTTTAAAGCTCTTACGCATTTCCGATTTTGAAAAGTCTGAGGGAGACTCATTCCGAAAGTGGTTCATTGGCTGTGAAGTAGTGCTATTGTTTAATTCAGGTGTATCTATAGACATAAACATTCTCCGTATTTGTCAGATCGTCTTCAGGACAGGGGGTGTTGATCGAGGGTGTGTTGCGGGTTCTGCAGGAGGGAAGAAACATTCGTTTTTTCAGAAAACCTCTGTCTTAAGAAACTTTCATTGCTGGTATTCTCAAGGATACGGCGCACGAGGTAGGACATCCCGGGGATCAGCTCGCCACAGGGAGTATAGATCCGAACAGGAATTCCAGAATGAAGCAAAGCATCTTTAATTGGCCCGGCCATCCCATAGAGCATCTGGATTTCAAAGCGATCTTGCTTTACCCTTAGAATATCTTTCAGTGCGAGCGTGTATGCAATACTGCGAACATTATGACTCGCGATGGCAGTGCGTACCATGTCCGAATTCTGGAGAAGAACCTCTGCACAGCGCTCATAGCATGCATCCGTCTTTCGTTTATCCGTATAGACTGGGACTGGCCAACCTTTCTGCTTTGCCCAGATTTGCTCGCTGTCCCAATAGGCACCTTTTACAAGCCGAATCGTCATTTGCTGTCTTCGACGTCGCAGCTCACCTAGAAACCATTCAAGGGATTCCTCTGCATCTTTGAGATATGCCTGATGAACAGTTCCAATATTCTCGAACCCAGCGAACTCCTCTTCGTCTAATAGGTCGAGAATGATCTGGAGGGTAAGATCGCGCCACTCGTACTTCTCCATATCGATGTTAAGAAACGCTCCCGATTCTTTCGCAGCGCGGAAAAGAGGTCGCAGTCGTTTACGGACATCTTCACTGGTCCCTTCCGGGTCCATCGGCTCAAATTTGCTCGTCAGGCTACTGAGTTTAATCGATATATTCACCCGAGGTCCGGTATATGCCTTAAAGCGTTCAGTGTTTTTACCAAGTATATCTCCCAGGTTCTGCACCATTTCCAGGTAACGCCCCTGAAACACGTCTGCCTGTTTCTCGCTGACAACGAACTCGCCGAGTAGATCGAGAGAGAAGTTGAACCCTTCTTCTTCCATTTTATTAATTCGTGTAGACACTTCTTCGGGGTGATGACCTGCGATGAACTGACTGCCCATCTGGGTGATACCGAGTTTACTGGCCCATGAAATGGGAGCGCGGGTGAGAGCTCTTTCTTTCCCGATCTTTCGAGCAAGCGTTGAAAGGTGCGTAGGTCTGTAACCTGTTGCCAGATCGGGACTTGTAAGATATTCCTCAAGATGAGTGGCAATGGAGCTGGATGATCTGAGTGCAGGATAGACATCAACGAATCGAAGCATACGATAACGGAGGTCTTCATCGGTCATCATCAGATTCATCAGTTTTTCGTTGAGGAAATCAAAACTCAATTTCGAAGACTCATGTTTCTTCATCTTCTGAAAAATACTTCTTCCGATTTTTTGCGTACGCCGTTCGATAATTCCCCTCGGAAGGTCAGGAGAAGTAGACCCAATACTTTCATCAACGTTGGGAACGGCAGGGGGATTCTGTATAGTCATAATCCAATCCTTGAAATTCGAAATGGTGCATCCGGCGTCTGGGACCGGATGATTTAGAATAACTGCAATGATGCTGGATTGGAAGGAATTAAAGGTAGGAAGTGCTGGCGTTGAGAAAGAAGCAGCGTTTGGCACTGAAGGAGATACCGATCAGTGCGAGAACCGAGATAACAATTTCATATTCGTAACAAAACATTTTTTTGATCTTTCGAACGGATTTACCGCTCAAGATGCTGTATACAACTGCTTATCTCAATCTTTTTATCACCCCTGCCTTAAGGGCTCACGCTGACAGGTCTGTGTGATGATCTGAATCTAAGAAAAGAAGAATGTTTAAAGCAATGACTTTTCAACAGGGGTTAAAAAGTTAAAGAGCCGACGCGAGAGAACGTAGCGTCGACTCTTTGGATGAGAGAGAGAGGGAGAGAGAAAAAATGAGAAAGTATCGTGATTGCTTTTGATTACTTCCTATTCTTTTCTGATTAAACATGATCGATCGTGTCGATCGCAAGCCTTTTTTAATTATATTTAATCTTTATCAATCACAAACAACCTTGTCTCAATACAACCCTCACTTCTTTCTATCCTCCAAGAAAGTCCAGAGTTAAATCCCTCTGGACGGTTTATCTTTTCTCAATGGTCAGAAAATTGTCATTGGGGAAGACCCGTTTTCATGCGCTGAAACCTGATCGCAGAGGAGAAATATCGCCTCTGGTAGGAGATCTTCTGCCAGCAACTTAGTTGTTACATGCTCATAACCTGCATTGAAATGCAGGTTCCATGCATGTTCCAAGCAGCTTCCAAGCAGGTTATTCAGAATAGAAAGGGGTAAGGAGCACAATGAAGGCTGGCTCCCTTCACCCCGAGTTCTCTATCTCGCGTGCAGTAGGTTTCAATCACAGCTCAAACTGAGATTTCCGTGACCACTGTTCGTGGACGGGATCATGAAATGTAGCTCAACGATCAAAGATGTGACAATCGTTCGAACTCTCTACGCCAGAATGGTCTTCGGAAGTAATGGTTATATAGATGGTGAGCGAGAGGGGTGGATGTGTGTGCGTGGAAACGCAGACATAGTGGGGCGATGTCGAGGCTTTCAGGCACGCAGAGCTTCTGCTCGCAGCCGGCAAGCATATCATAAACAGGATTTCTGAAGATCACCCTAAATCAATAAGAGCTCCCTGAAAACACCAGGGAGCTTGAAGGTAAACATTGTTTGAGGTGATTTTGAAAGAAGCCTTAGCTCTCAGAGGACTTACTGGTGGCCTCTGATTTAGCTGTTGTCTTGGAGCTCGAAGATGAATCGGCAGTCGCTGTGGAAGTTGAAGTGCTTCCATTTTCAGCCGTGGATGCTGACTTGGACTCAGAAGAACTCTTACTCGAGCTCTCGCCTCCTCCTGAATTGCTATTCTTGTAATCAGTAATATAGAACCCGGAGCCTTTGAAGATAAGGCCCGTGCCGCCGCTGAGCAGTTTCTTAACGGAACCCTGCTCGCCGCAGAGAGTGCACGTGTCCAGAGGTGGGTCGCTCATTTTCTGTGTGGCTTCGAATGCTTCCCCGCAAGCGTCACATTGGTAATCATAGCGTGGCATGGTTGTTACTCCGAGTGTGTCATCATGAAATAAATCTGGACGAGAGTCCCTTAATTCTCTGGTTTGTAAAGCAAAGAGTGCACCTTTTTACTCGATAAAGTGTGCCTGGGCTGCTGCATTGAGGGAATTCTCAAGGCAGGCCCGCTTCTCTTGACCCTCCATGGGAAGAAGTCTACCCCACTCTCTCAGTCTTATCCGGCTGAAATAATTCTGTAAGAATGAGAGTATCTGCTCATGTCGAAAATTAAAGGGAATCTTGTCGTTGGTCAGTCTGGTGGCCCGACAGCCGTCATCAACCAGTCTCTTGTAGGAGTCGTCCAGGAGGCATTGAAGTACGAAGAAATCGAAGGGATCTTTGGAGCCAAGAATGGCGTTGAAGGAATTCTTCGTGAAGACTTCATCGACCTCAGGGCTCAAGACCCTCGTGACCTGGAGGAGGTCGCTGCGACCCCATCTGCCGGTCTTGGATCTTGTCGCTTCAAGCCTAAGGAAGAAGATTGCAAGGAGATCTTCAAGATCTTTGAAAAGCACAATGTGCGCTATTTCTTCTATATCGGTGGTAACGACTCAGCTCTTTCGACAGGCATTATCAATAAGATTGCACAGAAAGAAAAGTACGAGCTCCGTGTTTTTCACGTTCCCAAGACAATCGACAACGATCTTCTGGTAACGGACCACTGCCCGGGCTATGGTTCTGCGGCCAAGTACGTTGCCCAGTGCTTCATGGGGAACGATGCGGACAACCGCTCGCTTAATGGGATCAAGATCGACGTTGTGATGGGACGTAATGCCGGGTGGCTGACAGCAGGTGCAGCCATGGCGCGTATCAATGAGGGCGATGGACCTCACATGATCTGCTTTCCGGAACGCAGCTACACGGTAAAAGAGTTCGTCGAAAAAGTTGATGAAGTCTATACGGCAAATGGTCGTTGTCTTGCAGCAGTCTCGGAAGGACTTTGTGACGATGAAGGAAACGTCTGGCTTCAGTCGGACAAAGTTCGTGATGAACTGAAATCACTGGGCATGGAATCACTTATCGGATGGATGGATGCGATGGGCAAGATCGAAGATGCAGCAGGCGGCGCGAAGCTTGATGCTTTTGGTCATGCGCAGCTTTCAGGAACGGGTGCTCTTGCAGATCTTCTGGCACACGTAACAAAGATTCATCTCTTCCAGAAATATGGCAAAAAGGCACGTATTCGTGCTGATACGCTTGGCTACGCACAGCGCTCTTTCGCGGGGTGTGTCAGTGAATCAGACGCCATTGAAGCTCGTGAAGCTGGCGAAGCTGCTGTGAAAGCAGCGATGTCTGGCGATATAGACGGTTCGATCTGTTTCCGCCGCGTACAGAATGCTTATGGCAAGTACCTCTGCGAGTGCATCCGCGCTAATCTGGAAGATGTCTCTGGTGTTAACTTTCCTAAGGGGATGAAACAGTACCGCCCCATGGATGACCGCTTTATCTCCAGTGACAAGTTTGACGTAACTCCTGAATTTGTCGAGTGGATGAAGCCTCTCATTGGACAGTTGCCTCCAAAAGGTCTTCTCACTGAAAAGAAGATCGGCTAATCAGTTCATAAACCTACTCCCCCTCTTTGCATGAAGAGGGGGAGTTTTCTACCTTTCTGAATCCTCCACGAGAGTAAGCATATGTCTTCAACATTTCCTTTCAAACGCATTCTTGTAACGGGTGGAGCGGGTTTTATTGGCTCGCACCTGTGCGAGAAATTGTTGGAGCATGGATGCCAGGTAGAGGCTCTCGATGATCTTTCGACTGGGTCTATACACAATATTGAACACCTGACGAAACAGGACAAGTTCAAGCTGACCGTGGGATCTGTTCTCGACGACCAGGCAGTAGCGATCGCCGTCGATCGCGCGGATGCTGTCTACCACATGGCCGCAGCAGTGGGCGTTCGTCTCATTGTGGAGAACCCCGTCAAGACAATCGAAACGAATATCAGCGGAACCGAGACGGTGCTTCGTCATGTGATGAAGAAGAGGAAGCCAATCTTGGTTGCGAGCACCAGCGAGGTATACGGCAAACGCTCGCATGTGCCCTTTAATGAAGAAGATGATTTGATCCTGGGTTCCAGTCGACGTCCCCGCTGGGCCTATGCATGCTCGAAACTGATGGATGAGTTTCTGGCTCTTGCTCATCACCGCGAGAACAAGCTCCCTGTCGTCATCGCACGTCTGTTCAATACCGTGGGTCCTCGTCAAACCGGCACTTACGGTATGGTGATTCCTCGATTTGTTGAACAGGCCCTCAATAACCAGGCGATTACGGTTTATGGCGATGGGTCTCAAACGAGAACGTTCTGTCATGTGGAAGATGCTGTTCGAGGCCTGATTGATCTGCTGGCAGCAAAATCATGTTACGGAAACGTCTATAACGTTGGAGGACAGAGAGAGATTCCCATCAAAGAGCTTGCTGAGTTAATTGTCGCTCTATCAAAGAGTTCTTCTCAAATTCAGGAAATCCCCTTCGAAGAAGCTTATGACAAAGACTTTGAAGATATGCAACGTCGTGTTCCTGATCTGAGCAAAATCAGCAAAGCGATTGGCTATCAACCAGAGAAACAGATCGAAGACATCATTCGGGATGTCATCTCAAGTCTTAAAGCGTAAATACGTTCGGTCGTCGTAAGAGACGAGGCCTTTACGAAGCCCTTTTGTAGACTTAACCTCATTAATGAGGAGAGGGTCTCTTTTCAAGACCTGCTGCAGGTGCTCTTCCGTTTCTTTCAAAGTCGGAAAAAGTTCGGGGTATCCGTCACTGGCCAGAACAACTTCCTCACAATCATCGGGCACTTCGATGATTTCGACCAAATGCTCAGGAATGGAATCGCCGTTAAAGACGCTATATGCATAGTCGCTGAAGTCTTCGAAATTGGCAAAAGCGTGCTGTATTTTGAAGATGGGTTTTAATGCTTCGCGACCAGGATCTTTCTCGATGATCTCATCAAAAGGTTCGTCAGCAGCAAGATACCCTTCATTGATAGCTGCCCGGAAGTCTTCCATCACCTGATCCAGTTTCATCTGAGGCCAATACTTCTCTCCTGCAACAAGCGCCTGACAGTCCCCAACGATCCAGATCTCGCGATGGTGCTTTGAATAAATGGCGGCGGTAGCTGCCATGGAACGACTGACGAGATCCAGATCTTTAGCGCGCAACCCACCAACCATATCAGAATGAACGAATGCGTCGGAGATGAATTCTAGAGCTTCTTCACTATCCGCTTCTGGTTCGAGGTGCTTGAGAGCAGTTCCGATAATCTCGCTCGCCATGCGTCCCGGAGTGATTTTACCAAACATGAGATCGGTCTTACAGGTAACACCGTCTGTCACCGCAATGAAATGTTCCGTGACGTGTATAGCATCTTCATTGAGGTCTTCCTTACCCTGCTTTGACTGGGTGAAGGATTCGATGATTGCTTTCTTCATATGGGATACTCGTTCAACGCCTTCTGCTCTTCGAGATCATTTTCTCTTTAGCTCTCACAATGTCTATATCACCTGGAAACCAGAATAATCTTCGATGCTTTCTGATTCTCCATACCCTTCTTGACGAAGGCCATGCTCGCGAAACTCACGAGACCAGTTTTATCGGGCGAGTTAGCCTGTTGATAGTTTAACAGTTTCGCCACGCCCTTTTCCTCAAAGATCTTCATCATGCAGTAAATGGGAGCTATACTGCAGACATTTTGATGATTCTTTGTTGGGCGGAAATTCTCGAAGAAAGACTCTGCATCACCGCCTTCAATGGCTCTCAGGGCAGCGCGATCATTCTCTTCGATCTCTTTTTCTTTCTCCGGCTCATTGAGTTCTTCATGACCAAACTCTGGTCCACAATGGGAGAAGTCAACTCCACCAATGACTGCCACCTCGTCTCCGTATTTATCTATAATAGTACGAATCGCCTGGCAGAACTTTGTAAGCACATCATCCTTGGAAGGAGTTCCACCCTCTTCGTGCAGATAATCCTCAATGCTGGAGACAAGAATAGGAACGACTGATATATCGTCATCACCGTAGACATGTTTCAGGTAGGCGGCCTGGAGCTCGATCGTATGCTCATCGGCATGGTAATACTCATCCATAAACAGATCACCGTCATAAGCCTCCGCAATTTCATCGAGAAGAGTTTGATCTGTCTTCAGGGTACCAAAAGGAGTCGCATAATCCTTACGTGTCGCCGCAAAGTATCCTTCGATGGGTCGGTGTGAAGTAGCCAGAATGATAAACTTTTTTGCGCCGGTTCCGCACTCTTTGAGAGCCTTATAAGCCCAGGCATAGGATTCACCACCGCGCGTATAGTCGATGTGAGGAGAGAGGATTCCGATGACAGACTCTTTAGGAAGGTCCAGCTGTTCGGGGGGCGAATTGTGTCCCATCTTATGTCGACGGAACTCATCCCCCAGTTCTTTCATGATCTTAAGACGGTCGCCTTCGGGCATTTGAAAGACCTTCATCGGTCTTGTGGGCGAGTCCTGCCACTCTTTTTGTTTCGCTTTAAGGGCTTCCACGAACCGGTCCGTCTGAAGGAGAAGCGCTTCGTCGAGCTGCTTGGCCATGGATTCAAACAAACCTTCCGGGGTGATCTGACCTGTCGCCATGGTAAGCTTCTGAGCCATTTCACCGAGGGATGTTTTTCCGTCTGCCATCTCGAGGAAAAGAAGGAGCATGGGATCGGGCGGCAAGAGAGCGACGCCCTCTATAAGTCCCAATGGGTCTCGGACCATGATGAGTGTTTGTTCACCTTGCTTCACAGGGACAAGTTCTACAGGTCGAAGTGCAGGTGTTTCCAGTGGATAGGTTTGAATTTGATCGAACACGGTTGCCTCTTTAGTGGGTTTCATTGCTAGAACAACATCATTGCGTATCGATAGCGGGACAAGGCAAGGACTCTCTGCACTCGATGGGCGTTAAATACTGACAACCGGGATTCAGGAGCCTCGAAAATGATATCGTATCAGGAAGCCATGGAAAAAATCATGGCATTGGAAACGCCTCAGAAGAGAAAGAAAGTTCCGTTGATGGATTCGGAAGACTGTTACCTGGCAGGTCCTGTCGAAGCTCCATGGGATCTTCCGAGATTTGATAACAGCGCCATGGATGGCTACGCCTTCCATTCAGATGATATTGGCAAGGTGGAGGAGTTCAAACTGGTCGGCGAAAGTGCTGCCGGACATGCGTATAGCGGTCGTGTTGAAAGAGGCGAGATCATTGCCATCAGTACAGGTGCTGAGGTTCCCGCTGGGTTGGACACGATCGCACCGATAGAAATATGCGAAAAAAATGGCAATACTGTCAGAGTCACCGGTGATGTTGAAGCAAACAGGTTCATTCGCTTTAAGGGCAGTGATGTCAAAAAAGGCCAGAAGGTGTTTCAAAGAGGAACTCGTATAGACCCGGAGACCATTGGTTTTCTCTCATTCTACAACATCCCGGAGGTAGAAATTATCATCCCCCCTAAAGTTGCAATCCTCACAAGTGGTGATGAGATCATACCATATGGCGAGACGCCAACTGGAAGTCAGATTATTGGGTCGAGCTTATACGCACTCGAAAGAAAGTTAAGGAACTGGGGCTGTGAGACTCGTCTTCTTGGAATAGCTAAAGACGAGCTTTCGAACTTCCTGGACCTTATGAAACAGGCCCTTGGATGGGCAGATATCATCGTAACAACGGCAGGGGTTTCAGTAGGTCCCCATGACCTGATGAGCCAGGTCATAGAAGAGCTGAACGGCGATATACACTTCTGGAGAGTTGCCGTTCGCCCGGGAAAGCCAATGCTGCTGGCAACCTATGGAAAAAAGGTACATTTTGGATTTCCAGGGAATCCTGTCTCAACAAGTTGTAATTCAGAAATCTTCCTGAAACCCTTTCTCGAAAAGTGGTTCGGTAAAGACTCTCGATTGCCACTTGAATACTGCGTGCCGCTTGCTACCGACTGCCCTCGAGACAAAAGAAGGCACTTTTACGTCTATGCGCAAAAAGAAGTTAAGGAAGGCACTCTTACGATTCGTCCACTTGAAAATCAAAATAGTGGAAATATCTTAAATCCTGCGCTGGCAGATGCTCTCATTTCGGTGTCACCGGGACCGGATGCTATTCCTGAAGGGGAGCTGGTCAGGATCATCGACCTTAAAGCCTAACTGTTCTGAATTGACTCTGTATAGAACTTCATCACGATCGACTCGAGCTGTTCAAAGGTAAACGGTTTTGAAATATAGTCGTTCATACCTGCATCAAGGCAGCGCTGTCGGTCACCTTCCATGGCACTTGCGGTAACTGCTACGATAGGCAAAGACGCTGGCACCACTTTACTTTTCCTGATTCGCCGAGTGGTTTCGACTCCATCAAGGTCTGGCATTTGTATATCCATGAGAACAAGATCAAAATCTATTTTCTCGATTAACTCAATTGCCTCGTAGCCATTGGTGGCGATTTGACAATTCTCGACACCTACCTTCTCAAGCATTTTCGTCGTGATTTTCTGGTTAACAGGATTGTCTTCTACAAGGAGAACTCTCATGCTGGATAGATCATGATGCTCACTTTGACCATTTGCCTTTGTAGCTTCACCTGTTTCTTCACCTTTTCGGGACACTCTGACAGGGATGCTGATAATGAACTCCGATCCTTTGCCAACCTTGCTCTTGCATTCGATGTCTCCGCCCATCAGCTGGGCAAAGCTCTTTGATATGGCGAGCCCCAGTCCTGTCCCTCCAAACTTTCTGCTGTCGTGTGGGTCCAACTGGCTAAATGCTTTGAACAGATCGCCCATCCTATCTTCTGGTATTCCAATTCCAGTATCCTTGACAGAGACGAAGAGCTGAATCATTCCTGATTCTGAATTCTGTATAGATTGACTCCAGGACGATATTGTTACAACCCCATGATCTGTGAACTTAATGGCATTCCCCGACAGATTGATCAGCATTTGTCTCAGTCGCCCACTGTCAGCATATAGCTCCCGAGGGGATTCTGGATCCAGATGAAATTCCAGTCCAATTCCCTTTTCCCGGGCTGCCGGAGTCATCATCGTAAGAACAGAGTGTCCAAGTTCACGTAAGTTAAAATGAACCTCGTTGAGATCATACTTCCCTGCTTCAAGACGCGCATAGTCCAGTATATCATTAATAACATCAAGCAGTCCATTTGCAGAATCATTGATTGTGACGATTGATTCTTTAACTTCTGACGGAAGTCTTTCTCTCCTCAACAAGGAACTGAGACCAACAATAGCATTCATGGGTGTTCGAATTTCATGACTGACGTTCGCCAGGAATTGACTCTTCGCTTCATTCGCTGCATCAGCCTTTTCCTTTGCCTCGATGAGAGACACTTCTGTCTCGCGTCGAATCCTGACTTCTTCCTCCAGGTTCTCATTGATTTCTCGAATGGCAAGCGTCCTCACATCAACAAGCTCCTCTACCCTTGAGTACTTCCCTGTCAAGATGAGAAGGAAACCACCCAGTGTCGTGATGAATAGACATCCGAGTACGGCAACAAGCCAGGTTTGCCAGTAAAAGAGGTTTTCTATAAACGTGTTCGTTGGGCGAAAGCTGATCATCCACACCCTTCCACCGACATTTATTGTTGTACTCCAGTTTATCTCGGGCAGGAGAGTTGCATAGCTGTCTATCGAACGATCAGTAAACCCTCCCCCAGCAAAAACTCCAAGTGTCACCTTGTCTTCTGAATCTGTAAAGTCGCATAGTTGCACAACGCTGTCGCCTCTACTATACTGCCAAAGTGCTGAGCTTACAAGCTGATCAATCTCGACAACAGCGCTGAAGACACCCTCGATCGAATCAGTCCGTTCTTCTTTTGTCTGGAGACTTTCCTGCGGACGCAGATACTTTGGATAGAATATAATCATGGAGTTTGTATCTGATGGCCCCTGGACCAGATTCAAAGGAGGAGTAGCGAGGGGAATTCCTTGCTCAATCGTTCTGAATAGAGTCTCTTTTCTGCGCAGCTCACTGGCGAGATCAAACCCAAGCGCTTCTCTGTTGCCTTCCTCAGGTTCAATATAAAATATGGGAAATGCAGTGTCATCTTCACTATCTTCGTAAGAATCTTCGCCTGGTGATCTGTATATCTTGAATTCTGCGACACCCTGTCTTAAGGCAAGATCTGCCATATCCTCGAAATCAGCTTTCTCAACCTTTGGGCTCCACGAGACCGCCTTGAGTGTTGGTTCCGATTTAAGAATATGGTTTGCGTAGATACGGAATTCATCTCTGGTAACATGTCCCGACGCCTCGAAGAGTCCGTTTATATGGCCGAGCACTTCAAAATACCTGTGAACCTTCTCTTCAAGTTTTTTAGCCAACTCTTTGGATTCTGCCGTGAAGTCTTCGCGTGTCGTATTCCATTCCGAGTTGCGCACATTTCTAAAGATAATAATAACAAGTACTGTGGTGATCAACATGGGAAATGAAACAGTAAGCAGGCGGTTCTTCCATCGTTCGCCTTTCCCAGATCGGTACAACTGAGCCAAAGGGGCTATTGCCAAGACCGGTACCATATCGCCAACGTACCAGGTTAACCAGATCTGTGGAAGAGCACCCAGATCATCGAGACCTAACTGTCGTGTTAATGTATAGCCGCCTATTGTCGATGCAACAAGGCAGCTGATCGGACCAACGAATAATAGAAAGCGAAGAACTTCAGTCTCTGTTTCCAGTTTATTTTCTGGGCCCAGAAAGCGATCACACAACCAAACGCCCAGATAGGCCTGAGCAGCAGCAGCCCCGCTGGTAAGCGATAGAAAGAGGGAGGAAAAAGGATTGATGGAAGTGGCGCCTGAAACAGGAATCACCTTTTCAATATTGTACATGAAATAGCCAAAGAAGATGGCAGGCCAATATCCTCGCCCGAAAACCAGTAAGCTCGCTGTGGCAAACCCGGCGGCAGGCCAGAGAATGGAATAACCTTTAGGAGGGATGGAAAAAATCGCTCCCAGCCTTGCGGCGAAATAATAACCGACAACGATAAAGAAGAACCTGATACCGCGTTCGACAAGAGATGGGGAGGATTGATCTGGGCGGTTCAAGTGAGCCCCTCGTGAGTTGTTTATCTGGTCTCTTCTTCAGCAATCGACCAAAGTTTCAGCAATAAACATCAGATTATGATGCTGTGCAATTCCAAAAAGCTTCAACTTGAGTTGTGAAAGGCCAAACGAAGCAGCCCGGGTCCTTATTTCATTGCAGCCTGAAGGTTTTCGAATTAACAATTAATCAGCGCAAACTTGCTCAGGAAGTAAACATGTCCTTGCCAAAATACCTTGTTGGGATCGGTGCATCTGCCGGTGGACTCGAAGCGATTGAAAGCTTCTTCGACAATATGCCCCCGAACACAGACGCCAGCTTCGTGGTGATACAGCATCTGTCGCCAGACTTTCGCAGCGTGATGGACGAGCTGCTCTCCAGGCACACGGGCATGTCTATCTTTAAAGTCGAGGACAGGATGGAGTTGCAGGAAAACGCGATATACCTGATTCCTGCAGGGAAAGAAATGATCGTTTCTGACGGAAAACTACTGCTCACGGACAAAGATCCTTCCAATTCGATCAGCTTGCCGATAGATACATTCCTCAGGTCTCTTGCCAAAGAGTACAATCAAGATGCGATTGCAGTTATCCTTTCCGGCACCGGAAGTGATGGATCAAGAGGGATCCAGGAAGTAAAAGAGAAGGGAGGCTTCGTATTAGTTCAAGCTCCGGAAACGGCCAAATTTGATGGGATGCCGCTGAGCGCCATTCATACGAATGCTGTAGATGCAATCCTGAAACCTCAGGAAATTCCCGCAAGAATCACTAAACATATACACCCCGATGCCTTCGACGACAATGACAGAGATGGTACGGTTGATTCCAACTCCATCAGTACAGCTGAAGATGAAGAACGTCTCTACCAGTTGCTCCAGGAGCAATACCAGATCGATTTTTCAAAGTATAAGTCGTCTACTGTCCTAAGGCGAGTCCAGCGCCGTCAGGCATTTGCAGACCTTGGGAATCTTTCTGAGTATATCCACCTCATCGAGAGTAATAAGGAAGAGCTGGATTCTCTCTATAATGATTTACTGATCGGTGTTACGGAGTTTTTCCGTGATCGGGAGGCCTTTGAATCACTGCGCGAGCTTGTCATTGCCCCCCTTATCGAGCGTATGGGGCATCGCACACCTCTCCGAATCTGGGTTCCAGCCTGCGCGACAGGAGAAGAAGCGTACACACTTGCAATAATCCTCACTGAGGAAGCGCGAAAAAACTCCAAAGAGATTTACATCAAGATTTTCGCAACTGATGTCCATGAGCCCTCTGTTAATACTGCCAGCTCAGGTGTCTATGCACTGGAGAAAATCAGCGACATCCCGGAGGATTTGCGAGAACAGTATTTCTTTGCAACAACCGGCGGATACCAGGTTTCTCCAGAAATCAGAAGACTGGTTGTCTTTGCGAAACACAATGTCATCAAAGATCCTCCCTTTACAAAGCTTGACATGATCAGCTGTCGCAACTTTTTGATCTATCTTCAGCCGAGCGTTCAGCAAAAGGTTCTTTCGCTGTTCTCATTTTCACTGAATAAATCAGGTTATCTTTTTCTGGGTAAGAGTGAAACGGCCGATCAACCAGGTCTCGAATTTGAGAGTGTGGATCGATCGGCACGACTTTTCAGAAAGTCGGGAAACACCCGTACGAACCCTCCAGATGATCTATACCTTGACAGCTATCTGAGAGAAGCCGGACGGGAGCGCTCAACTATTGCTCGCAATCCCATCGAATCAGCCTCTCTACGTCACTCTCGATTGTTGAAAGCATACGATGCGCTTCACCAGCGGTACGTCCCTCCCAGCCTGCTGATTAATGACCAGCTTCAGATTCTTCATGTCTTCGGAGATATGGGAAGATTCCTGCGTCCTCTTGCGGGAAGAATCAGTTATGACCTTCTCGATCTTGTGGATAATGAGATCAAAATCGCTCTTGCCACAGCAGTACGGAACTGTCTCAGCAAACGTGAACCGGTTGTCTATAGTAATATCACCTTGAAGGGATCAACCGGTGACCAGCAGCTCGAGATCAAGGTTGAACCTCTCAGCCCGGAAGCCCAGAATATTGAATATCTGATTGTCATCTTTCAACCAACAGATGATGGCGACCAAAAAACCCAGGGACATTCTGAACCCTTCGAACTTTCAGAACAAGCCTCCGACCGCATTCAAAGCCTTGAAACCCAGCTCAAGTATACGAAGGAGAGCCTGCAGGCAACCATCGAAGAGCTCGAAACAAGCAATGAAGAACTCCAATCAACAAATGAGGAGCTCATGTCTTCGAATGAAGAACTCCAATCAACAAACGAGGAACTTCATTCTGTCAACGAAGAGTTATATACAGTCAATTCTGAGTATCAGAACAAGATTGAAGAACTCAGTCAGATCACTGCAGATCTGGATATTCTTCTCAAGAGCACAGACATCGGAACGATTTTTGTCGATCCAAATTTAAGGATTCGAAAGTTCACACCGGCAATCGACCAGACCTTCAACCTCCTGTCTCAAGACATAGGAAGACCTCTTGCGCATATAACCAGTAAGTTTGCGAGTGCAAACTTAATCAAGATGGTCAATGAAGTCATGAAGGAAGAGAAAAGCATAGAAGATGAAGTCAAAGATGAAGACGGTCGACATCATCACATGCGTATCCTTCCCTATAAAGACGTTCATGGACAGGTTGAAGGTGCCGTTCTTACGTTCACTGACATCACTCAGCTCCATGAAGCTGAAAAAATCATGGAGGAATCCTGGGATTTCCTGCAGAAGGTTCTTAATGCTTTCAACAGTCATGTCTGTATTCTTAATAAACAGGGCGAGATTGTCATGGTTAATGATGCCTGGAAAGCCTTTGCAGAAGATAATGGTTGCCTGGACAATAAATTCTATGTGGGGACGAATTATTTCGAAATTGCTTCCGTTTCCCTGAGTGATAATGACAATATAGACATCCGCGAAAACCTCGAGAAACTTCTTTATGGAGAGCAGCATGAGTTTCGCCTTCAGTACCCCTGTCACACCCCCACAGAGGAGCGCTGGTTTGAACTGATTGCTCTTCGGTTTCATTATTACACGAAACCATGGCTTGTCGTCATCCATGAAAATGTCACTGAACGCGTGACCGTTGCCGAGAACCAGCGACAACTTGAAATTCAAATGATGCAACGACAGAAGTTCGAAAGTTTAAGCACAATGATGAGTGGTATTGCTCATGACTTTAACAATATTCTGGGAACTATTATTGGCAACGCAGAGTTCAGTCTGGAAGAAAGCAAAGATGCTGAACGGGTCGAGAAAGGTCTCCAGCAGATTATTGAAGGTGCCTCTCGGGGATCGAGAATGGTCTCAGACATGCTCGCTTTTTCCGGCAAGAGCGAGCTCCGCAGAAAACCCGTGTCACTTCCGTCCGTTGTCACGAAATCCATGAACCTGATGTCTTCCTCAGTACCTGGCAGAATTGAAGTCCTGCGAGAATTTGAAGAAACAGACCTTTTGATAAGTGGCGACTCAACCCAACTTGTTCAGGTAGTCACCAATCTGATTAAGAATGCCGTAGATGCCATTGGTTCTGAGAAGGGCCGAATTAATATACATTGCTCAAAGGTCAAGGGAAGGCGATTTCATGAGAAGGGAACCTATGGTGCCGTTCCTGAACTCGAAGCTGACTATGTCAAACTAACTGTCAAAGATGATGGCTGCGGAATCCCGGAGGATATTTTCGAGAGAATTTTCGACCCCTTCTTTTCGAGCAAGAAGGCTGGTCGTGGCCTGGGACTGGCCTCCGTTATCGGAATTATAAAGTCTCACAATGGTTTCGTCAAAGTGAGCTCTGAGGAAGGCCTGGGCTCTGTCTTTAACACTTATATACCAGCTCTGGACCCTGCCGAGGTCAAAGACATTGCTGGCGACGACTCAAAGGAGGCTCTGAAGAAGTCGACTTCCAGACTGAAGGGGTCCGTTCTCTTCGTCGAAGACGAGGCTCCCCTCCGACGCATCGGTACGCACATGCTTAAATCCATGGGCCTTGAAGTTACAACCGCCGTGAACGGCCGCGAAGCTCTGGAGGTCATTGAAAATCAGAAAAAGAATGGCGTCAGCTTCGACTTAATCATTACCGACTATATGATGCCGGAAATTGATGGCGCGGAACTCGTCGCCGCTTTGCGGGAAAAGGGAAATGATGTTCCTGTTATCATAGCAAGTGGATTTGCTGAAGAAGAGATCAGAAAGGCTTTAAAGAAGGTCGAAGAAGTACACTTTATCGCCAAGCCTTATAGACAAGCCTCACTCAAGAGTATTATAGAGATGAGCCTCTTGACTCGTTGAACAAGAGGCTCTCTTTTAATTTAGCAGAAGCGTTCGAAGCTGGCTGATCCAATTCGCTTCCTGCAATGTCAGAAGTCAGGGTGAACAAATGAAACCCTCAAGAAAATCAGTCATGAAAGACATTCTGAACTCTATTCTGAAATGAGGCAGGAATTGTCTCGTTCTGTGCATACATATATAAGGCGACACGGATCACACTCGCAGCTGCAGTACTCATCAGAGACGCAGCAATAATCCATAAGAGACCAATGACGGCAAAGAACCAGACGCTGCTGATGGCGGCCAGGAAGCAAAGTGCGATCCCCGGTAAAGCAGCCACGAACCCAATAATCCCCGTTCCAACGTACCCTCCGATACTCTCACCCCAGGTTTGTCGAATAATCGAGGTCGACCGCTTGATGGCTTCGATGGGACCTACCTTCTCAAAAACCAGAACAGGCAGAACAAAGTAGGTGATAATACTCCACGCTGTACCAAGAATCATGCGGAGGATTGCTCCCGCTTTTTCATTCGACTCAATCGCGTTTAAGATTGAAGAGACTACCGTACTGATCAATGACCAGAGTAAAACAAGGTGAACGAGACCAAATGCAGCACTCAGTCCTTGTCCAACTGTCGTGTCCTCACCCTGAAGACTTCTTTTCGCGCATGAAATGAGAGCGACGTTAAAGAAGATGGTTATACTGTTAAAGAAGAATGCGATGACAAAAAACACAATTCCTGCAAGAACCGCTGCCCCTCCACCTGCCTCTTCTCCATAGGCAGAATCAGCCAACTTTATCAGCCCAAAAGGGTCTCCTGCCCCTGCATACATGGCGATGATAACAAGCTGTGCGAGAAAGGAAATCACTGGAAATAAAAGCAGTGACTTATCTCGAAAAATGACCTGCCAACTGGCGTAGGCCATGTCCCATCCATTCCACAATCGATCCATAAAACCCATTGTTAAGTCCCCTGAATTTGATTTTGCTGTGATCAAAAGCTAGGAAATCAGGAACTCCCCGACAAGGGAAAGTTAAAGCTCTTTCCCTTTAATCAAAACCCAAAGAATACGAGAAAGCCGTTTTCCAACATCCTTTTCTGTTGAGCAAGCACGTGCACAGGCGATTCCTCTCGATTTCTTATCTAAACTCACCATTAAGAACGACCTTCACCGCACCAACAACCTCTGTTCTTTCACTTACCAATAACTGACGGACGTCTTGAGTCATAGATAAGACGTAGATAAGACGTCCGTCAGACGTCCGTCATTCGGTTCGAGTCACCCGAGATGTCACCAGAAAGAAATCAAGGTGAAAGTCTCGCGTTCAATAAGGCAGAGTCTCATCACATCTCTAGAGAGGGGATGGCGAAGCGCTGAAACTCTTAGTTTTGAGGCATGCGCTGAGGAGGCATCGGCCTGCGCGTTACAAGATTGCGCAGCGCCTGCATTTGCTCCGGCGAGTAGTCTTTTTGTTCGAGTAGATTCTTCAGCTCAGGATTTTCTTTGATCTGATCCTTGTACCGTTCTCGGATAAGATCTTTAAGTTTTTCCTCGGCCTCCAGCTTGTTCAAACGTCGCTGGCGATAACTCTCTTGCTGTTGTATATAGGCATTATATTCCTCGAGTGCCTTTTGAGAAGGCTTCGGCACATCCTTCACAGACACGTCAGGGCCGAATTCATCCCAGCCTGCAGCGAGTGATTCAGAGCGAATCAAATCCGTTACCTTATTATAGGCAAAAACATATTCAATATAATCCAGGGTTTGAGGATTCTCTTTTACCTTCTCGATGTACTTCAGAAAATCTTCTTTTACGCGAACTACCCGATCCTCATTCATATCCTGGACATCTTCCATGCCCCATGAATAGCCTCCGGATTCTTCTTCTACTTGAAGCGTTTCGGTCGTCATCTGATCTGTTGTGATAGTCGTGGTCGTCGCTCCGTCAGCGGCGAGCATTATAATGAAAGGTGCGAATTGCATTTCTGACCCCAGAGTCCGAGTTTCAATAAACACCATGAATTGTCTCTGCTGAGAATCAAGGAGATCTTTATCTGGAACCAGCGCTTCCAGTGGATCGTAAGACTCTGAACAGTAGAATCGCAGACGACAAGATCAGACCGATGAATTCCATTTGATAACACGAGGAAAATTGAGAATCAGAAAAAGGGTGGAAGCAGCTATAAGTCCATAACACATGATGTTTGATAGTCCGACGAACTTGCCTACCAGCCCGTATATCGCGATACTCTCAAAAAACGCACCGGAAAAGATCGTCGCTTTCTGTGCAAATTCCGACTCGGCCATTTTCATCGCTTTCACAACAAGCGGGGCAAAAATCCCTCCGATAAAGGAAACAACAGACATGATGATAAAGACCATCGGGACAACCGCCCCCATGTCAGTCGTTTCCATTTTGCTGAAATGCATATAGAACATACCAGCATAGATGAAATTCGCCATGATGAAGGGAAGATAGATCAGATAGTTCAGATGCATAGGGCTCTCTCTTTCAACTCAGTATTTCACTCACATTCATTCTTACGGGCTCCCCCTGTTTTTATTCCAGTCAAAAAAGGCTCTCCAGGAGATGATCACTTCAATTTGCACAAATACTGTTCAATTCAGTGGCTGCTCCGCGATAAATCATGTCGCGAGTTCCTTTTGCGAACAAGATTAAGATTGTGTCTATTGCTGATTCTTAGAGAGTGAAATAATCTATTCAACGTGAATTGCCAGTCCATGGGTTGGCATTCCATAGGCTGATCCAACAGGAGACAGATTTACCATGAAGAATTATCGCGAGATCATGATCTCAGCTATAGGAACATTCTTTATCGCCGGTGCAGCACAGGTTTCTTTCGCTCAGCAAGCTGTCACAACCGACGCAGGGACAATCACTGCCGATAAAGTGCAGCAGTTTTTCAAAGAAGAGACGTACTCGCCCTACGCCGGGCGAAACTATCCCACAAGACCTCTCTGGGGTGATCAGCATCTTCATACATCGTGGTCTCCCGATGCAGCAGGAGGAGGAACAACGCTCGATCCGGCAGACGCATACCGATTCGCACGCGGCGAAGAGGTCGTTTCATCCACGGGGCAAAAAGTTCGTCTCGCCCGCCCCCTCGACTGGATGTGTGTCAGCGATCACTCCGATGCGATGGGAATCATTCCTGATGTTATAGCAGGGAAACCAGAGCTGATGAAAGACCCCACATTGAAGAAGTGGAACCAATGGATGAATGCAGGGCCAGAACAAGCCATGAAAGCAGTCATGGAAATGATCACCCTCCAGGGACAAGGTAAGGTTCCAGAGCCAATGACCGATCCAGAAACACTTAAAGGTGTCTGGCAAAGATATACACAGATTGCTGAAGACTTTAATGACCCCGGTCGTTTTACAGCCTTGATTGCCTATGAATGGACGTCAAACTACGGCGGCGGCAACAACCTTCACCGCAATGTAATATACAGAGATGGTAAGGTGATGGCCGATCAGGTTACGCCTCTCACCACCTTTGACACAGAAAACCCTGAAAAGCTTTGGGAATGGATGCAGGGATATGAAGACAAAACCGGTGGCGATGTCCTTGCAATCCCCCATAATGGCAATCTTTCCAATGGAACGATGTTCGCCATTGAGAGCTTCGAAGGGGAACCTCTCACGAAAGAGTGGGCCGAAACCCGCATGAAGTGGGAGCGACTCTACGAAGTTACCCAGGGCAAGGGAACCAGCGAGCAGCACCCATCTCTCGCTCCTAACGACGAGTTTGCTTCCTTTGAAATCTGGGATAAAGGAAACCTGAATGTTGTACCTAAAGAGCCAGGGATGATCAATACAGAGTATGCTCGCGAAGCCTATAAAAATGGGCTGGAAATCAATGAAGAGCTTGGTGCCAACCCGTTCAAGTTTGGTCTCGCAGGTGGTACAGATGCACATACAGCCCTGACCGCCAGTGAAGAGAACAATTTCTTTGGCAAGTTTCCTTCCTCAGAACCCAGCGAAGAGCGCTGGAATGAAGATGCCTTTAATTTCGAAGGACGTGTCATCAAAGGTTGGGAACTGGGGGCGTCAGGACGTACTGCCGTCTGGGCCACAGAAAACACTCGAGCGTCTATCTGGGATGCCATGCATCGTAAAGAGACCTATGCAACCACAGGATCTCGCATTCTCGTGCGTTTCTTTGGTGGCTTTGAGTTCACTGAGTCCGACGCGATGAGTCGTGAACCAGCTGCTGCAGGGTACTCGAAAGGAGTTCCCATGGGAGGCGACTTGAACACCGCACCTCAAGGGAAGGCTCCGACTTTTCTCGTGGCTGCTCTTAAGGATTCGCTCAGCGGTAATCTTGACCGTATACAAATCGTCAAAGGCTGGCTCGATGAAAGTGGCGAGGCACAGGAAAAAGTCTTCAACGTTGCCTGGGGCGACGCTGAGAGACGGGAACTTGATGCTGAAGGAAAACTACCTCCCGTGGGTAATACTGTCGATGTCGACAATGCGACCTGGACAAACACCATTGGTGATCCTGAGCTGATCACCGTCTGGACCGACCCAGAGTTCGACGCCTCTACCCCAGCTTTCTATTATGCACGTGTTCTGGAAATCCCAACGCCTCGCTGGACTGCCTTTGATGCACTCAAGTACGACATCGATATGGGCGACGAAGTCCCCATGTACATACAGGAACGCGCCTACACATCACCCATCTGGTATAATCCTTAACCCAGAGACTCAACGATTACAGTCGACCTTCAATTCAGCCGCCATTTCCTGGCGGCTGTTTTCTATGCCATTCAAGAGATCTCGAAAATGTTGGGTGTACAGATGATGCAATACACAGCACATCCATTGGTCCCATAGGTTAGAGCAATACCCTCGGCCTCTTTCAGCTGGAGAGAAAATGCACCAAGCACGAGATGGTGACAGGAAAATGACGCTTACGCGTTAAGGCTCCCTATCGATTAAACTGGAGTGTTGTGAAAAATGGCACGCCCGGTAGGATTCGAACCCACGGCCTTCTGATCCGTAGTTGCTTTTTTCGACATTCACTGACATTCATTCTCATTCGTCTAGATTGATGAATACCCGCATGAACAAAGGTTTTTATTGCATTCGGCGTTCATCGAGATCGATCTTCATTCAAGGAGATTTATTCCGATTTTACTGACCCAGTACTGACCCAGAGAGGAAAACGAATGTCGAATAGAGCGAGATTAACGGAGACGATGGTTCGAGATCTCAAGCCAGACCCAAAGAATAAAATCCGCATTTGGGATACGGGCCTTCCCGGTTTCGGCGTCTACGTTACACCTAAAGGATCGAAGTCTTTCTTCGTAAATTATCGGACGAACGGGAAAGAGAGGCGAGCAACCATCGGCAAGGTCGGACATACAACGGTCATAGAAGCCCGTAAACTAGCAGCTCGGACTCTTGCAGACGTTACGGAAGGAAAGGACCCACTCCAGGAGAAGCAAAGACTTTCCGCTACTATGACCTTCAAAGAATTCTGGAAACTTTACACCGACGATGCATGGCCAAGATGGAAAGGAACAACTCGGAATCATAATCAACGCATTTGGGAGAAGACAGTTCCGAAGAAGCTGAAGACCAGACGCATAGACACATTAAGAGTCGCCGACTTCGCGGCTTTACACCGGTCACTCAAAGAAACACCTGCCCATGCAAACCTTACAGCTCGCGTTCTGAAGGCAGCATTCAATAAGGCCATCGAATGGGAACTACTCGAGAGCAATCCCGTAAAGATCAAGCCGTATCCTATGAAGAAGCGTGAAAGGTTTCTGACTTCGGAAGAGTTCCGTATCCTCTTTGAAGCTATCGCTTTGGAAGAGGATCTCGGAGGAAAAAGGGCCGTAAAGCGTCAGGGCGAAAGCAAAGGACAAGGAGGCAAAGGTAAGAAAGAAACAGAGAGCAGAGGGATCTCGCCTCATTCTGCGACTCTCTTCCGGCTACTCATCCTTACAGGTTGCCGACTTGGAGAAATCAAGGACGCACGCTGGGACTACGTACGCTGGGAAGATGGAGTTCTCGAGCTGCCTGATTCAAAGACGGGAAGAAAGAGAGTCGTCCTTTCGTCGTTTGCCCTCCAAGAGCTGGAGAAACTGTTGAAGATAAAAACGAAAGGTAATCCGTACATCATCGAAGGTATTGTTACTGGGAAACAATTAAACAACGCCCAGAGGCCATGGAGAAGGGTCAAAGCACGAGCTGGCGAATTGCTCAATAAACGAAGAGAAGAGGCGAACCTCGAACAGCTCGAAAGGAATCCCTTCGATGACGTCCGGATACACGACCTGCGGCACTCCTTTGCGTCTGTAGCCGTAACGTCAGGGATGGGTTTACCGATTATCGGTAAGGCGCTCGGTCACTCGCAGAGCAGCACAACAGAGAGATATGCGCACTTGGCTAACGATCCTGTAAAAGAGGCTGTTGAAATGATTGGAGCAAAAATCATCGAGAATATTACGCAAGACTCCGCAATTGTTGAGACAATAAGCAAGGAACTAGAATGAAATGACAGAAGAAGTGAAAGGTTTAGATAAGAGAATATACGGAGTACTAACAGCTCGAATGAAGTCACTCGTCAATGACGGCGACGAAGAAACTGTAAGCTCTAGAATCAAAGGAACTCGCCTGCAGGAGGCGATGTTTCTTCTCGTGGGTATGTATAATCTACCGGGTGCATTAAACGATAAGAGTTATGTCCTGAAGTATCAGGATGCACTCAAGAAAATCGAAAAAGCGACAAGACTGTTACTTTCAGCTCAGAGATGCATTGGATCACTCGAAGGCAAAGTAAACTTGGCATCGGAGTCAGAGGTTTCTTTTGAAGCAGTGTTATCGTCTCTCGGAGGATTGGACAATGCTGTCCGAAAAGAGATTGATGATATTAGCCAGTTTTGTGTGCGTGATAAGGAACGACCCAGAGCCACAGGCTACATTATTGCGGCACTGTCTATTCTAATGAGTGTTGATGGGGTCTGCGAAAGAAATGCTACCAGGACTGTGTTTTCGTATATCAGGCAGAGTGAGATCTTTGATAGGTGTTTTTCCATTAAATACAGGTTACAGAATGAGAAGGAAGTATTCTTTCGTGATCCTGACAGCTACTACCATACACTTGTTCGTGGAGCCGTATGTACTTCTCCATTCGTAACTGGATACCATAGAATCAAGAAAACTTCTAAGTAGTTGTAAAATGACAGATTGTTTTTGTTCAAGATTACAGTTCATTTTCGAATGAGTCTGTAGATCCTCCTATCAACACAAACAGGAGAAGATCAAAATGGATGAACTCGAACAGACGAATGCTAACTATCTCACACCGAAGCAACTTGCTTCTCAACTGAACTTAAAACCTCAAACTCTCGCGATCTGGCGCCTTAAGCACAAGGGCCCGAAGTACGTAAAATTCGGTCGTCTAATTCGCTATCGAACATCGGATATCGAAGAGTGGATTGCTGAGTGTGAAGGTGACTGCTCCCTAACAAGCCCCATACGTTTAGAAAAGTAATTAGAAAGACGTCTAAACGTATGGTTGATACTCTCAACATCAGTCTGCAATCAGCAGCATGGAAAAACCAGAGACCATCTGGCTGGAACGTTGTCTCAATGCGAGGCAATAGTCGCATTCTTAAGCATGCTTGGACGGGATTAAAGGTGATCGGAACGAGTGAGCGCCCTTACAAGGTGGAAGTGTCGTTACCCAGGTTGATATACAAGAGTAATGGGTATTTAATAAAATCACAAAGTGAACTCGATACTGCAGTTTCTAAGCTCGACCGCATAAAAGATCAAGTTGTGTCGATGTCTGATGATTCCACATCAAGGATTACTCGCATTGATATCGTAGGCCAGATCAGATGTGACGTTGAGACTTTCATGGTCTCCCATCGAAACTCACCACATCCAAATTTTCGCTCAGCCGGAGACGTTCTGAAAGAAACCCTCTATTTCGGCAGTATTAAATACAGACAAGTGGCAATTTACGATAAAGGTAAAGAATCGAAAAGCGTTGCAGGAGAGTACTTAAGATTCGAACTGAGATTGAAAGCTAAAACGATCCCTCAAGAACTTCGCGAGAGACTAGACTACAATCGTTGTTACGAAGAACTTAGAAGAATAATGACGAAGTTCGATGCAACAGCGCCGAGAAAAAGTCTCAAGACCGATCCAGAACGTTTTGCAGCTCTGTTCGACATCCTCGGGGACAAAGGTCCGGAGGCTCTAGCCATCCTTCTAAGTGGCAGAACCCAATCAAGGCAGTCTCAGCTCAAGAAAGCAACTATGGAACATGTTAGGGCTCAGAATAAGATAAATTGGAAAATGATCCTTCCAAAAGACCCATCTCAATGTCAGTTTATCGATTGTCCGAAAGAGTGAGAAGGTAATGGAAATGAAAAAAGCAACTCCTTCAACAGGACCACGCACTCAGAAGGGGAAAGAGCGAAGCTCCAAGAACTCAAGAAAACATGGAATTCTTTCCGGTGACTATATTGTACCTGGTGAGACAGAAAAGGAGTTTTCGGAGTTTGCGGAGTCGATTGCCGACGAGCTCAAACCTGAAACTGCAAGACAGGAGCTGGTCGTAAATCATATTGTACTCTGCCACTGGAGGCTCAGAAGATGCCTCCGAGCTGAATCAGATTCCTGGCTCCAGCACTTCGAACTGAGTAGCATCGAGAAACTAATGTCTGAGAGTGATAAACGAAGCCTTGGTGAAGCCTCGGAAATGGCAATAGAGACGAATCTGAAGATATACCAACGCTATGAGGTATTTCTGACACGCCAGATTAGAAAGCTTTCGGAAGATCTCAGAAAGCTGAAATCCGAATCTGGATGAGTTCGTTTCGTAAAAAACGTCTTCCACGGTGTCTAGAAGTTAACCTTACCGAAAGGGTTATATCAAATGTTCAGACCAATGGTTAATACTGCAGGATCAATTTCATAACAATCCTTCAGCTTCAAGAGTAGCTATTCTCGCAGGAAGTGGAAAAATTGGTTCAATCGGTCCCTAATATTGCAGACTTTCCTTCATCTGGATCTTCTTCTAGATGATTTTCTATCACATAACATTCATGCACATTGATAACCCTCCTTGCGCCCAGATGAAATTGTTCGCAGTTTGCGCAGATGGAATCCGTATTACTCGCATGGCTGGGAACTGCAGACCTAAAGGCCAGTGAGGCTAATGATCCCAAAAACCTGGGACCAATTGCACAGGCTGCTCGCTGGCGGGCTTTCGACCGAATTGTAATATTGACCAATCAAGGTCAAATTGCGAAGTCATATTCAAAATGGCTCTCGGAACAATCCGATGCTCAAGTTGAGTTGCAAAACTTCAGCCTTACCTCCCCTACTAATCACGGCGAAATCTATGAAGCGGTCTGCTTGGTCTTAACGGAAATCGAAGAAAGCAGTTTAACCTTCCATCTCTCGCCGGGAACACCAGCAATGGCATCGGTCTGGGTCTTACTTGGAAAAACAAGGTTCCCGGCAACATTAATCGAATCTTCAATGGAGCACGGTGTTAAAGAGGCACATGTTCCATTCGATATCTCACTAGATTATCTACCATCACTCTTCTATAAGCCAGATAAAGATTTGAAGCGACTCAGCCAGGGACTTCCACCTGAAAACCCTGAGTTCGAGGCGATCCTGCATCGTTCTGAGGTGATGAAGAAATTGGTGGTGAAGGCCCGACGCGTGGCTCCGCGTAACATCCCCGTGCTCCTTTTGGGAGAGTCAGGAACCGGCAAGGAGCTGTTTGCCCGTGCCATCCATCACTCCAGCCCCCGTAAGGACAGAGCGTTCGTTCCTGTCAACTGTGGGGCCATCCCCGAGGAGCTCGTAGACACCGAGCTGTTTGGACACGAGAAGGGGGCCTTCACTGGTGCGATATCGGCGCGTCCCGGTCACATCATGGCAGCCCATGGGGGGACCCTTTTCCTCGATGAGATCGGAGAGCTACCTTTAAAGTCTCAAATCCGGCTATTGCGAGTTCTTCAGGAAGGCGAGGTCACCCGAGTCGGTGCTACGTCGTCAAAGAAAGTCGATTTCCGCCTGATCTGTGCAACCAATCGCGATCTGCCAACAGAGGTTGCTGAGCAACGGTTTCGCGAGGATCTGTATCATCGAATCGCGGTCGCTGTTTTAAATCTGCCACCCCTTCGCGAACGGGAGGGGGATATCAACCTGCTGCTGGATGCCTACATGGATCGACTGAACGAAGAGGCCAAGGGTCAGCCCGGCCACGAGCACAAAGAACTTTCTGTTGCCGCAAGAAATCTATTACTCAAGTACCCCTATCCCGGGAACATCCGAGAGTTAATGAACATCCTCCAGCGAGCCATTGTGTGGTCACCGGGTGCGACCGTTACCATTGATGATATCAATGATTCGATCATCCCAACAGGCAAGTCTGTCACTTCTGACGTGCTGAACCGACCTCTTGGTGGATCACTGAATTTAGAGGACTTACTGGCCGATATAGCTCGCCATTACATCTCTCGTGCGCTACAGGAATCGGGAGGGAATAAGACAAAAGCAGCCGAACTTGTGGGACTTCCAAGCTATCAAACCTTCACCAATTGGATGAAGCGATACGGAGTCCCTGACAAAATGGCACAAGACGTGAAATAAGGGAGTGCAACAAGACCGGATGCAGAAAAGACAGATGAAATCCATGAACTTTGAATTCCTCCGAGCGACACGTCCTCAGCTAGCAGATCTGGCTGCGTTCGCGGAGGAGTATGCGCATCCGGACCCTTCCAGTGCCATCGTCAAACTGCGCACGTTTGCAGAACAGGCTACCTTATCACTCTATCAGTCGATGGGCGTACCGATTCCCTATGACGATTCGTTCTTTAATCTCCTGACGGACGATTCTTTCAAACGGGCCGTCCCTAAGCCTGTCCTCGATACCCTGCACCTCATTCGAACGACTGGTAACAAGGGAGCCCACGGCAAGACCGTACAGACCTCCGACATCCTCCCCATCCTCCAAGATGCATACAAGTTCGCCCAATGGATCTACCTCAGCCACGACGGCGGTGAACGCGCCGAACTAAAGTCCTTCCAAGCCCCTCCGGTCGGTGGCTATGCCGAACTGGAAGAGAAAGTGCGCGAACGCGAACGTGAAAAGGTTCTGCGTCGTCTCGCGGAGAAGGAAGCAGAGACACAGAAGCTTTTGGAGGAACTTGAAGCTGCCCGTGCCAAGGCTGCTGCTGCGGAAAAGACAGAAGAGGAACTGGCTGCTCTCAAGGAGAAGGGGCGGACCAACCTCGACTTTCTTGAGTTCGATGAAGCCTCCACACGAAAGCGGCTCATCGATGGCCTTCTTCGCAAGGCTGGCTGGGATGTCGGTGATAACGGCGCAAACACGGATGAGGTCGGACAGGAAATCGAAGTCTCTGATCAGCCTACTTCCTCCGGGAAAGGGTACATCGATTACGTCCTCTGGGATGACGAGCAGAAGCGCGCTCTGGCTGTTGTAGAAGCGAAGAAGACAGCCCACGATGCCAACAAGGGACGTACCCAAGCCAAGTGCTACGCAGACGGCATTGAGAAGCGCTTTGGAGAGCGACCCATCGTCTTCTATACGAACGGTTTCGAGATCTGGATCGAGAATGAGGTAGATGGAGAGCCGCCCCGGCAACTGTACGACTTCTATGCGAAGGAGAGCCTCCAAAAGGTCTTCAATCGCCGGAAGATCCATAAGGCTCCTGACAGCGTTCCGCATAATCCTGAGATCGTGAACCGGATGTATCAGGTTGAGGCCCTGAAGCGTGTCACCGAGGACTTCCGCGACAAGCAGCGTAAGGCCCTGATCGTGATGGCCACAGGTACTGGCAAGACAAGGGTTGCTGTTGCACTTTGCGATATCCTCAATCAGGCAAACCTCTGCAAGAGGGTGCTCTTCCTGTGTGATAGGGTTGAACTACGCAAGCAAGCTTATGGCGCATTCAAAAAGTTCACACCTAGCTTGTCCAGTGCTTTCGTCAATGCTCGGACGGCGGAAGATAGAAATAAGCGCATCTATCTCGCGACTTATCCGGCCATGATGAAGTGCTATCAGAACTTTGACCCTGGTTTTTTCGACATCATAATCGCAGACGAATCTCATCGCAGCATCTATAACCGCTATCGGATGCTATTTATTTATTTCGATGCGTTGATGGTGGGTCTTACAGCAACACCGGTTGATATGATGAATCGCAACACCTTCAAGCTCTTCGAGCGACCCGACAAGGACCCGACGGCCAATTACGATCTCAAGAAAGCCGTCGAGGAGAACTACCTCGTCCCTTTTCGCGTCTTCAAGCACACCACTCAATTCCTCCGCGATGGGATCAAATACGCAGATCTTACTGAGAAGCAACGGGAGGCCCTTGAAGACCAGGATGACGACCCAGAAGCCTTTCACGTTTCATCCGGTCAGATCGACAAGGCCGTCTTCAACAAAGACACCAATCGGGCCATCATTCGCAATCTGATGGAGAACGGTATCCGCGAAACCACCGGCACCCATCCCGGAAAAACAATCGTCTTCGCTCGCAATCATAACCATGCTATCCTACTGGAAAAGCTTTTCAGCGAGATGTACCCACAATACGGAGGGGACTTTTGTCGCGTGATCGACAACTACGACCCCCGCGCCGACAAGCTGATCGATGACTTCAAGGCTGATGATAAGCGCCTCACCATCGCCATCAGCGTGGACATGCTCGACACAGGTATAGACGTTCCCGATGTGGTAAACCTTGTGTTTGCAAAGCCCATCTTTTCAAAGATTAAGTTCTGGCAGATGATCGGACGCGGGACCCGTCTCTGCCCTGATCTCTTCGGTCCCGGAGAGGACAAAACAGAATTCTTCATCTACGACCACTGGGGAAACTTCGAGCGTTTCGACGTGAAGGGCTATCAGGACCGCGAAGAAACTCGGTCAAAGTCTCTCCTCGAAACGCTATTCGAAACCCGCGTCGAACTCGCAGCCACCGCTCTCGAAAAGATGGAACGTCCCATTTTCGAGGCTTCAATCGATCTGATCCTGAAAGATATCCGGGATCTACCCGAGACATCCGTCCCCATCCGGGAAAAATATCGTCAGATGAAGACCGCTGAACACCGTGAGACTCTCCTTCAGTTCGGGGAGAATACAAAGGAGCTGCTGCTCGCGGATATCGCACCTCTCATGCAATGGCGCGATGCTTCAGGGGAATCTGAGGCTTTTCGCTTCGATCTGTTGGTGACTCGAATTCAGGTCGAGCTGCTCAAGGGATCTGCTTCCTTCGATGGACTCCGGGATGAGGTCATCAATCAGGTCAACGGCCTGCGCAAGAACCTGAATCAGGTGCAAGCCAAGGCCAACATGATCAAGCAGATCAACGCCCCGGACCTACAATTCTGGCAGGCCCCTGTCTATACCGAGCTCGAAGACATGCGGACTCAGCTTCGTGGCATCATGAAGTTCCGACAGAAAGACTCGCGTACAAAGCCTGATCCAAAGGTTTATGATATTCCCGAAGAAGAAGCACTCATGGTGGCTGAGGAGTACGAACCGCAATCGCTGGAAGGGATGGACATGATCCATTACCGGAATCGCGTTGAGGCTGTCCTTCGAAGGCTTGAAGTGGAGAATCCGACACTCCGAAAGATCAAGCGCGGTCAACCCGTAACCGAGAAGGATCTGGATGATCTGATCAAGCTCGTCCTCGTGCAGGACTCCATGGTCGATCTCAATCTGCTGAAGGAATTCTTCCCCGATACAGCCGGGCATCTCGACTTCGCGATCCGGCGCATCATCGGCATGGATGCGGAAGCTGTCGAAGTCATGTTCTCTGATTTCGTGGAGAAATATTCTGCGAGTTTATCCTCTCAGCAAATACAATTTCTAAGCATGCTTAAGAATCATATCCGTAAGTTTGGAGCTATACAACTAGACGAGTTATACAAGGCTCCCTTTACTACGATCCACGCGGAGAGCGTGGATGGCATCTTCAACGATAACCAGCAGATCAATTTCCTCTTTAACGTGATTGATCGCTTCAAACCTCAGCAAGGATACCAACCACGCGCATGATTACTCGCACACTACGTCAACAAATAGACAATCTCTGGAAGGAATTCTGGACCGGCGGCATCACCAACCCGCTCACAGTCATCGAGCAGATCTCCTATCTTATGTTCCTGCGCCTTCTTGATATCCGGGAAAGCAGGAATGAGAAAATGCTACAACGCATGAAGGAACGCGGAGGTTCAGCGAACACGAAGTTGCTCTTTGGACCAGAACAGCAACACCTCCGCTGGTCCAAGCTCAAAGAAATGGGAGATCCCGATGAGATGCTCGAACTGATGCGCAAATCTTCCGGAGACAAGGGAGCCCCTTCCGAATTGGGTGTGTTCCAGCATATGCGAAAGGTCTGTGAGGAAACACCTTTCGGGCAGTACTTCAAGGACGCCCAGTTAATGATCCAGAAACCCGGTTTACTTGATACTGCTGTTAGTATGATCAGTAACCTCCCCCTGACTTCAGGAGATATGAAAGGCGATCTCTACGAATACCTTCTATCCAAACTCACCACGGCGGGAGTGAACGGACAGTTCCGCACCCCGCGTCACATCATCGATATGATGGTTGAACTGGTAGATCCCAAGCCGGGCGAGCGCATCTCCGATCCTGCCTGCGGAACCGCTGGCTTCCTGGTCCGCTCGATGGAGTACATCATGCGCACCTATACCTCTGAAGATGGAAAGATCCTCGCCGAGGATGGTAGCTTCATCTATACGGGTGATCTACTCAATGAAACGCAACGCAGCTTCCTTCAGGGCGATGCCTTCCATGGCTTCGATTTCGACGCCACCATGCTCCGACTCTCGGGCATGAACCTCCTGCTGCACGGCGTGGAATCACCCCGTATCCGCTATCAGGACACCCTCGGCAACAGCTTCCCGGATCGATATCCAGAACTCGTGCAGGATCACTTCGATGTCATCCTCGCGAACCCACCGTTTAAGGGGTCGCTCGATAAGAACGACGTGATGAACAGCCTTCGTCAGAAGGTAAAGACCACAAAGACGGAACTCCTATTCCTCGTGCTCATGCTTCAGATGCTGCAAGAGGGGGGACGGTGCGCTGTAGTCGTTCCCAACGGTGTTCAGTTTGGATCCTCCAAGGCTCATGTCGATGTGCGCAAGATGCTCGTAGAAGACAACCAGTTGGAAGCGGTCGTTTCCCTTCCTTCTGGTGTGTTCAAGCCCTACGCAGGCGTCAGTACCGCCGTGCTCGTCTTTACCAAGGGTGGCAAGACCGAGGACGTGTTCTTCTACGACGTGAAAGCTGACGGCCTCTCGCTCGATGACAAGCGCCAGGAAGTGGAAGACAACGATATCCCGGATGTGGTCGCCAAATGGGGCGAATGGAAATCCGGCAAAGCGAAAAAGAAATTCACCGACCGCAAAGCCAAGGCATTCTCCGTTTCGCGGGAGGAAATCAAAGAGCAGAAGTACGACCTCAGTGTGAGCCGCTACAAGGAACATGTCTACGAGGAGCAGGAGTACGATCCGCCCAAGGAGATCATCAAGAAGTTGCGCAAGCTTGAGGAGCAGATCGGTGCGGACTTGAATGAGTTGGAGGCAATGCTCAAGTGATAGATCGTCTTGGGAACCATGTGAGTATTGTAGGTGGCGGCACTCCGAGCAGGAAAGTTGCGGAGTATTGGGGGGGACCGATCCCTTGGGCGACCGTCAAAGACCTTAACAATGGCTTCGAGCTTTCTTCTACGCAGGAAACCATTACGGAGGAAGGAGTTCATAGCAGTGCTACCCGCATCCTCCCGCAGGGTACCTTGATCACTGCTACGCGTATGGCCTTGGGAAAAGCAGTTATTGCGACTCGTCCGCTGGCCATAAACCAAGACCTAAAGGGGCTCTTGTGCGCTTCGAGTTTGGACACCCGCTACCTCCTGTATTTCCTACACTCAAAGGCTCAGTTCCTTGAGGGGTTAGGAAAAGGTGCGACCGTGAAGGGCATCTTGATTGGGGATCTACAGGATCTCGAGATCCCCCTTCCCGACCTCGCCGAGCAGAAGCGCATTGCCGCGATCCTCGACAAGGCCGACGCCATCCGCCGCAAACGCCAGCAAGCCCTCACCCTCACCGATGACCTCCTCCGCTCCACCTTCCTCGACATGTTCGGCGACCCCGCAACGAATCCCAAAGGTTGGGATCAATGCACCATCGGTGATCTAGTCGAAGAGGTGAAATACGGTTCATCGAAGAAGGCTGGACCAGAAGGCGAATGGCCGATGTTGCGAATGAATAACATCACTCCTACCGGTGGATGGGACTTCTCCGATTTGAAATACCTCAATCTTGAAGAGAAAGAGATCCCGAAGTACACGGTTCAGAAGGGCGACCTGCTCTTCAACAGAACCAACAGCAAGGAGCTCGTCGGGAAGACTGCGGTCTATCGTGAAGAGGAGCCAATGGCCTACGCCGGTTACCTGATCCGCGTGCGTGGCAATGAACTAGCGGATACAGAATACATCTCTGCTTACCTGAACTCGGAACACGGCAAAGCCACGCTGATGGGCATGTGCAAGGCCATCATCGGCATGGCTAATATCAATGCGAAGGAACTTCAGGGCATAAGAATCTTGAAGCCGCCGGTCGGCTTGCAGCGAGAGTATGCTTCCTTTGTTCGTGCGTTCCAAAAGCGCAAGAAGACCATGGAGTCCTACAGGACCGAGGCAGATCTCTTGTTTGATTCCTGCCTTCAGCGGGCATTCAGGGGGGAGCTTTAACGATGGGTATTGAACCTGATCAACTTGATGCCTACCTCCAAACCGTATCGGCTCTGGCTGAAGAAAAAGAAGGATCAGATCCTATAGAGCAGATCTGGGACTTTGTGGACCGCAAGCTTGATGAACACCCACATCTCTGGAAGCATGTTGATTTCCGAAAATCTCTCATCACACCCGATGAAGCGGACCGCTACCTCGGACTCTTGGCGACCGGAATTGTTTCCTTTGAGTTGCCCGAAAATCGACGATTTGCTCTCCTGATGTTCCAGATCGATATTCAGACGGAGATGGAGGACCGTCGCCGTAAGCAGAGATGCGAGCCCTATTCCCAAGAACAACCTCTATTCACGGAGTTTCCGGATCTCTGGAATCGGATTCGGAAAACGGATAGAGGTACGCCAGATTTTGAACTCATCGACATTTCAGGGATGTCCATACATCCGGAGTCTCAGTATCTACGCGTTACAGGTGATCTACACGCTGAGATAGACTCTCACCTGCCACCCAGTGTGGTTGATTTCGCGAGATTACACTATCCTAAAGCACCGGTACATGTCCGGTTGAACCCTTATAGCATCGTGACGAGCGGACCCTTCTCGTCTATCAATGAGGAGTTGATTCGCCCGCTCACTGCCACGTTTTGGCAAGGCTTGAATCTGTATTCCGGTCAGGATGATGGCTTTGAGTTCCTTCTTCAGAGAGTCGAGTTGTCAAAAGCAAATGCGCACCGGTTTATCGAATACGAGAGACATGGACACAGAAAACTGGAAGGGTTCTATAGGAGAAAAAATGAGAAATACGTCTCCTTAATGATCGAAGAAGTGGGATGGGAAGACGAACAAAGAGAAATTCTTCGTGGATTAATGATCCATGCCGACATGCATGCGCCACGAGGGACTCCCCATGAAGAAGCCGTGCTCAAGCACATCGATCTTGCAGTCAACTACTACCTAGGTCAGAATGCTCGTGTAAGGATGGATCAGAGTCTTTCCGATGGGAGAGTTGAGGATGCGACAATGCGCATGCACCTGTTCCGTACCGAGGCGGTGACTCTTAGTTCCTTGCCAGGGTTCATGATTCTCTTTTTCAAATCACGATGCCTACTCGCTGAGTTTCTCTGTCAGTATCGGAAAGTTCAGCAACGGGGAGGGCATAATGCCTGACGCGGCAGCGAACTTCATTCAATCGTTTCCCGCCTGTGTAGCTGAGAAATCCTACTACTGTGGTAAGGTCTTTCATCAAGTCATGCCGTCCCGTAGAACGGATGGGATAACTGAGAATATGGTAAATCCAACACCTCGTAGAGTCGTCTATAGCTATGTAATACCAGACGCCGAAACGCTTGGTGTCACAGAGAGTAGAACATGTCCGCAGGTTAACCAGTGTAACGGCCTGTTCTGGCAAGGCGACAAAAAGAGCAAGTGGCTCCACCATGATGGATTGGATGCATTCGAATCAGCTTGGGAGGCGGGTCAGCAGAATGAATACGTGAATCAAATCAGAAGGAGTTGGTTTGACGGTTTTTTCTACCGTGAGAGTCGGAGTATTGACGGAAACGAATCTCCGGGGCTTAGACCTCCACAGCTAGGGTCGCTGCATGCACTAATGGCTAGCTTCAAATCTGGAGAAAAGCTGTCAACAGTGGTGCTGCCTACTGGGACAGGAAAGACAGAATGCATGCTTTCGGCACTAGTTGCGGGAGAGTTCGAGCGGCTGCTGGTGATAGTACCTTCTCGCTCTCTCAAAACCCAGACGTTCAAGAAGTTTCTTGGCCTCGGATTGCTGCCAGCGCTCGGACTGGTTTCATCCAATGTAAAGACCCCGGTCGTTGGCGTCATAGAAAAGCGTCCACGGGGTGTCGCGGATTTGGAAATGCTCCGGCATTGTAACGTGGTAGTCGCGAATATAGGCAGTATCACTGGAGGAACTGCTACCAGTCTCGGATCTCCAATGTCGTCGATGTTCAGCCATCTCTTCCTCGATGAAGCGCACCACGTCGCTGCGAATTCATGGAAGGAATTTAGGGAGCATTTCCTACAGGCTAATAAGCCTGTGGTGCAGTTTACGGCCACTCCATTCCGGGAAGATGACAGAGTGATCGACGGAAGGGTCATATATAGCTATCCATTGGCCGATGCGCAACAAGACGGATACTTCAAGCCGATTAGGTTTGAGGGCGTCTTCGAGACAGACCGAGACCGAGGGGACGCAGCTATCGCAAGAAGAGCGATCGCGCGTTTAAGAGCAGATTTAAGAGCAGACCATGACCACATCCTCATGGTAAGGGCCGGAAATAAAAGCCGAGCAGAAAACCTCTTCTCGCTATACCAAGGAATGGCAGCCGATTTGTTTCCCCAGTTGGTGCATAGTGAGGTAAAAGATGTCGATGGTCGTATCAGGGAGATCATTCGCGGCAACCATCGCATCGTTGTTGCAGTGAACATGCTCTCGGAGGGTTTTGATCTACCTCAACTAAAGATTGCCGCTCTACATGACAGGCACAAGAGCCTCACCGTCACACTCCAGTTTATCGGACGCTTCACTCGGTCAGCAGGAGCTTCCCTTGGCGGTGCAACTGTGATCGCGAACACCGGCGATGACTCAGTTACAGATTCGCTCCAACGCCTATACGAGGAAGATTCTGACTGGGACGAGGTGGTGTCCAATCTATCGTTTGACCGTGTTGAGCAGCAACGGACGCTTTTGGATTTCCTTCGAAACATGGACCCCTTGGAAACACCAAGTCAAAATGCGGATAGTCTCAAGATATCAATTAGCTCAATACGACCGAAAGAAAGCTGCATTGTTTACTCGGCCACTATGTTTACACCCGAGCAGTTCTATAGAGGAGTAGAAAAGCCCCACCAGATTCATCAGGCGTGGCTGGCCAATGACAGGAGTACGCTAGTCTTTACCACCTATGTCCAGCAATCTCCTCAATGGACGAATACGGGAACACTAAAAGACGACCAATGGCATGTATTTATCCTCCACTTTGATGATCAGAAGCAACTTCTGTATCTTCACACCTCGGAGAAGGGGCGGTTACATTTCCCTCTCGCATTGGCAGTTACAAACGGGACAGCCCAGAGTTTTTCTAGCAGTGAGATCTTTAGGTGCCTTGGCAGAATGAATCGCCTCCTCTTCACTCAGGTCGGCTTAATGAAGGCGGGGCGAAGAAATCTCCGATATACGATGTATACGGGCGCTGATGTCGAGCAAGCTTTGACTCCAGAGATTCGGCAGAATTCCACTCAATCCAATGTTTTTGGGAGTGGCTTCGAGAATGGCCAGCCTACAAGTTATGGAGCTTCTGCGAAAGGAAAGATTTGGTCAAGGGGGCAGGGTTCTCTCGCAGCATTGGTTGATTGGATGAAGACAACCGGAGAGAAACTCCTCGATACCTCCATTAATACGGAAGTCATCATAGACAATGTGTTAATACCTACCAGAGTTGACACATTTCCGGAAGCCAGACTGATCTTGGCAGAATGGCCCGATGAGCTTCTAAGGAAGGTCCAAGATACCGTGAGCATAATTCAGGGCGACCTAGAGGTAAAAATCTGGGAGACTGAATTTGAAGTGCCAACTGTCAACACTGAGAAAGATACCGTACAGATCCGTCTAAAGACAGCCGAAATAGTTATCCCTCTTATTCTAAAGATAGAAGGACAGAATGGCTTTGAGTTTACTTGCTCTAGCAACTCGGACGTAGATCTTCGTGTCGGCTCCCGCAGGCGCAGATTAGTGGACTATTTGAATGACTACCCACTGGTTTTGCGATATGTAACTGGTGCTGAACTTCATGGTTGCGAATATATTGAGGTAACTTATCAGCAAGAGCGCCTTGCAGATGACGATCTGGTCAAATTGGATTGGACTGGAATCGATATCAAGAAGGAGTCGATTTACAAGAGCGGAGTAAGGAGGTCAGATTGTGTTCAGCAGAAGGCGCTGGATCGGTGCAGACAAGAAGGTTTCACGCTTATCTTCAACGATGACGACGCTGGAGAAGTAGCGGACCTCGTTGCACTGCGTGAAGATACCGACGCCATCATTCTTCGATTTCTTCATTGTAAATTCTCCCACGGAACAGATCCGGGTGAGCGTATCGCAGATGCTGTTGAGGTCTCCTCTCAGGCCATTCGATCTGTCCGCCACACTTGGGATCTCCAAAAGCTGGCAAAAGAGTTGAGCAGGCGAGAAAGCAAGTGGAGGGGAACAGGGCGATCCAGATATGAAGAAGGGTCGAGCGCAGACCTTAGAGACTTAGCAGCGCTATCGAAGTATAAGCCATTACAAAAAGAAATTCTCGTGGTCCAGCCGGGTATTCAGAAGGCAGCCGTGACGGATGCTCAGAGCACGATATTGAATAACGCTAAATCGTACATCAAAGAGACTTGTGAAGCCGAATTTAAAGTGTGGTGCAGTTAGAATGAGGATTTTGAAATGATAACTTCCCTCGAAATCGAGAACTTCAAAGCCATTGGCTCACCAGGCGTGCGTATAGATATAAAGCCGATCACGCTGCTCTTTGGGCCGAATAGCTCCGGAAAAAGCACGATATACCACGCCCTCTTATACCTGCGTAATCTAATTGAACATGACAATAGAGAGCTAATAGAGACAGAGTCGTCCCTCGGGTCGCTTGACTTCGGTGGGTTCAGGAGACTCGTTCACCAACATGTGTTGGACAAAACGATCAGGATTAAAGCCACACATTCAAATCCAACTCAGCCATTCAGCTATCTTTGGGGTCAGATACTTCAGGAAGATGAAGTTTTACAGAATATATTCGAAGAGTCTGAAATACCAAAGGACTTCATCGAGTCGTACGGAATGGAAGTCGAGGTCAAATGGAGTCACTTACTCGAAAAACCATACATAGCAACCTTCCGCACCTACATTAACGATTTGAAGTGTGCGGAAATTGTCGGAGACCCAGAGAATCGTCATATCCGTTTCAATTCATTTAATTTATCTGAAGTCTTTGAGGGATTCTTGAAGAAGCATGATCAAGAAGGGCTTGCGCGTTCTTACTTTGAGACTTTCGAAGAAGCCATTCAAGTAAAGGACATTATCCCAAAGCTCGGAATTCTTTTACCTGGAATGAAAAATAGAGTCATACCGAACCCAGAATCCTTTGAAGTAAATGAACTTCTAAAGGGATCATTCTTTAGCGAATACATGGATTCTGATGAAGTTGATCAATTTACTCGTGTCGTAACAAACACAGTGATCGGCCCCGTCTACGAGACTTGGGAGTACCTGAAAGATTTCAAGCACATTGGTCCAATTCGCAAGGTACCTGACCGTGACTTCACGTTAATTGCCAACAAGAACGAGCTATCCTGGTACCATGGCTTGGCAGCGTGGAAGGCGCTTCTCACCGGTGATAGAGAACTTGTAGATGATATATCATTGTGGTTAAGCGGTGAGGAACGACTCAACGCTGGTTGTGCTGTTAGAACTGTCATTACAAGAGAGGTGGAGGAGGATCTAAGCATTGCAAGACTACTTAACGGAACTGATCAAGATTTAGACAACATCACTAAGTCTCTGAAGGAAGCAGTAAAGAAAAGTAAGGTTGTTTTTCATGACAATTCGAAACAATTGGATCTCGCACCATCCGAGGTTGGCATAGGGATTTCTCAACTGCTACCAGTTGTTGTGGCATCACTCGACCGAAGAGTGGGTCTGGTGATGGTTGAACAACCAGAATTGCATATTCACCCTGCCGTTCAGGTTGGCCTTGGAGATCTCTTCATAGAAGCAATCAATCGTGAAGATCCTGATATTCAGGACCTCTCCTTCGATTACAAGAAAACGCTTATAATTGAAACGCATAGCGAACATCTCATGTTGAGACTTTTGAGACGCATAGAAGAAACCACAGAAGAGGAACTCCCCCCTCATGTTCAGTCGTTTACACCTGATGAAATTTCCGTCAATTATCTGGATACATGTAATGAAGCTCAATGCTTACGAGTGACCCCTCTTCGTATAGATGAAACAGGCGAGTTTATTGACAGGTGGCCTCAAGGGTTCTTTGACGAGAGAGGGGATGAGCTGTTCCGATGATCAAAGAGTACGCACTAGATCCGAATATCTCTTTCACACTCGATAAGATCAGGTATTATCTTGAAAAATTTGGATATGAGAAGGGTAGACTTATATCTCGTTATCCAAAAGATTGGAGGAAAACATTCAAAGAGAATCTAAAGAAAACTATGGCCGACAGAGAGTACAAGAGAGCGGAAATCTTACTTGATCGCCGCCTTAGTGACATTATCTGGGATACAAAGCGTCGTGGGTTCGATAGGGAATTAGGTTGGCTTGAGAATGCTGAAAGAGAACATGAATCTAAGCCATTCTCAGCAATAATCTCGGACTCGAATCCATCTGCTTCAGAGGATGTTATTATTGATGAAGAGGTTGACGAGGATCATCCTAAGTTCCGCGTGCCAAGTCGACGACAAGTTAAGAGAACCCCTCAAGAGATCTCGAAGTATTTATCCCCGATTCTGAAAAAATCGAAACGCCTTTTGCTCATCGACCCATATTTTGAACCCAAGCCTTGCATAGTGAAAGGTCCCCAGCCATTTACATCTACCCGATGGATCTCTCCGCTAATTGGTTTTTTGACTTTGGTGAAGTCTGATTGCAAAGTGGAGTACCATACTCTGTTGCATTCTAAGAGACCCTTTGAGGAATCAGAATGGGAGAAGCAATGCACAATAGAGCTTCCCGAGCTATTGCCGATGAATAGCAGCTTAAGTATACATCTTTGGGAATTAAAAGATGGTCAAAGACAATTCCATGATAGAAACATAGCCACGGACGAGTGCGCGATGATAGTGGACCCAGGGCTTGATGCAAGCAAGCACACTGCACATGAGGTATTCGAAGTTACATTTCTTGGAACACAAGACAAAGACGAACTGCTAGAAAGGTTTGAAGAGAAGAAAAGTCCCTACAAACTAGTTACCAAGAAAATCGTAAAGGGGACAGGTGAATGCCTCACCCCTAAGTTCTTGGAGTCGTTTCAGTAGGCTGAAACTCTCCTTTCGATGTTTGAAATCCTTGAAACAAGTCTAGAGGCTGGCTAATCTGTACTTTCACAACCCTTGTATCAAAGTAGTTTCTCACTTAATGACCTCTTTGTTCCGATATATCATTGGCTACTACTGACCCAATACTGACCCAGCGCAAATCAAACAGATACTGCAAACCGGAGGACCTTTGCATATCGTTGATATAATTAGATTTAAATGGCACGCCCGGTAGGATTCGAACCCACGGCCTTCTGATCCGTAGTCAGACGCTCTATCCAGCTGAGCTACGGGCGCGCAAGACGCTCCGGAGTGATCTCCGGGGTCGGGAAGTCAACGGCAGTCACCTCCTCGCTGTCAAAAGGAAACTGCAATTCCCGCAAAAAAATGCTTCCCACCCCCATTAAAGCCTGTAAAACAAGCCTGAAAAGGCCTCAAAGATCTGCGGGGAGCTCGCCAGACTTCTTGAACTCTAACATCACTGGCCAGGCCTCGATCACCCTGTCGATGACCTCTTGCCGACCCTCCTGCTCGTCTTCGCTCCAGCAGTGAGTCAGAACCTTCTCAATAAACTCGCTTGAAACCTTCGACAAATCTTCGGGAACAGTATCCCTGATGGGCAGCTCTCCTGGCTCGCGACGCAGGAAAAAGGCAACGGCTGCGGCAGCTCCGACGGCCATACGTTTCGGAGCCCCCCCCTGGCTCAGACAAAGTCTCATGGTTCCGATCAGTCGATCATTCCAACCCAGCTTACGTCTGGGATCTCTCGCGACGCGTTCGACAAGATCAAAGAGTAATGGATTCGTCATCCGCTTGAGGAGATCATCGGCGTATCCCTTGAAACCTTCATTCGTAAAGAGCGGATCATTCAGATGGTTCCATTTCTTAACAAGCCCGCCACCAGACTCTTCATAAAATGCCGTTCTTGCAAACTCCATGAGAGCTGAATCTTCACGAGCATCAGAAATGGCTGTATATCCGCGCAAGTCAGATAGATACGCTATAAGCGCATGAATGGCATTATGGCCGTATAGCTTAGCCTCTTCAAATGGATAGAGATCATCCTTCTCTTCGAAGACTCGAATTCCTCGTTGATAGTCTTCTGCTTTGATCGATGTGATCAGGATGCGGTTGAAGTCTTCAACCAGGATCGCCCGGTCCTTTCCCTCAAGAATACGTTGAAGCTTGAGTCGTTCAATATCTTCAAAGTCATCGATAACGCCGCTCATCTTACCAACGACGGTATTTAATGTCTGAAAGAAACTTTTCGCTTCTGGAGTGAGAAGTGGATAGAGTTTTTCTTCCAGGATTTCAGCAGCGTGATTATTGTTTTCTGCTGTATAGAGGCAGGTTGAGAACTGCTCTTTGCGACTCTTTAGACCTTCTGCGATTAATTCAACGACAGAGGGATTGCCTTTGTCGAAGATATTAACAGAGGGAAGTGCTGTGGCCATTTCTGGCGATTCAGCAACCGCCTGGACGATTTTTTCTTTATCTTCTTTGACAGTTGGGTTGTATATCTCAACTCCCTCGATTTTGATCTGGGCGATTTCTCCTTCGCGGGCAATGTTCACATAGAAAGCGCCGTCATTGCGTTGCAGGAGATCGACCATCTTTGCGTCGATTTCGGAGATAACGTACCGATCAAAGTTTCCGGAAAGCCAGGCCTCTGTTAAAAAAAGGCCCGATTGTATCGGGCCAAAACCGAAGCCTACAAATGTTCTCTTCATTGATTCTCTCAATCCCAGAAGTTTCGTCCTTAAGGCTTGTAACTTCCTCCCACCTTGAGAAGCTCCTGTTCAGCCGCGGGGCACCATTGACCATCTTCGAGTGCAGCTGCAACGGATGGAAGTTTCTCTTCCAGCTCATCCAGTCCAATCAAAGGGAGATCGGGAAGTGATGGATAGACGATAATCTTCCCAGCCATTGTTCTCTCTTCAACAGCTTTGATTCCATCTATCGCACCGGCCAGACCGGAAACTGCATCAACCGATGAGTTTGTATTCAGGCTGCCTTCCGTTACTTTGTTCAGGACAATTTTCATGTCGTCGATGGTCGAACCACTGGTGCCAAACAGAAAGATACGCTTTTCAATAATCGCATCGAGATCCATCGGATGAACGACCGGCGCAGGCACACCAGCAAAGATGTTGATGATCGCTCCGACCTGAGACTGGCTTACCGCTTCCGCAACAACCGGCGCGATGGGAGCCATCACAACAATATAGCTAAAGTTACCGACGATTTTTTCCTTTTGAGGGTTAATCGTCTTGAATGTCGCCCGATTTGCCTCGGCAAATGGCTTGGCTTTCTTCTCGAGCATCTTCAAGCGCGCATCGTCGAAATCAGTACCGACAACATTGATTCCAACACGCCCCGAGCATATATCACGAATCACGTGCATTTGCCCCATCGGACCACCGGCGCCAACAATCAGGATTGAATCGCCGTCGCGGACGTCCGAAGAGTTCGGAATGATTGTATAGCTATCCGCAGCATTGGAAGTTCTAGTACCAACCCAACGTGTATAGCCATAATGTATGCGGCCGACACCAATTGTCACCAGCTCGCCAAATTTCTTGCCGTTGGTGACGATATTTGCAATGGCACCAGCATTTAACTTTTCTGAAAGTGTTTCAACAGTAGGTTTGATGCAGCCAAAGTAGACAATATCATCGAAGCCTTCTTTAGGAAGAGCCGACAGGTCTTCAACATACTCTACCTCAACACCGAGAGCATCCACGGCTTTCTTCTGCTCGTCCGTCACACACTTGGCCGTAATCTTTGCGGGCTTGCCATCGTGTGAGAAACACTGGTCAACACCTTCCACCTTGTGTCCTTCTTCCGCAACGATCAGCAACTGTCCACCCGCCAGAATACTCTGTCTTTCAGGTGTAACATAAGAATCTTCCACGCAGGCCCAGGGTTCAACAAGAGCCGCCTGGGAGGCACCGAGCTCATCACTGACAGGAATCAGGTAGCGCTCCCCTGACTCATCGACAATCACGCGTTCATCAAGAAGTATATACTGCTGCAGGCCACCTTCGAAATTATAGCCAAATGCGCCATTGGAACCGGCAGTTTTCAGGTCACGAAAGTCTGCCTGTACAAGGCAGCGCTCCCCCACTTTGTAATGCTTCACCTGATCACCAGCAGCAACAACCTTACAGACAACTTCATGTCCGGGGACCGTGGGCTTGTCATTGGGAACATAGGAAGGAATCTCTTTCAATGCGTCAGGGAGAATTCCCTTCAGGACATCACTCTTTCGAGGATGCTTATCGAACTGAGAGAGAAGCTTGAGATCAGAAAAACAGAGTCCGACCGCCTGTACTTCCACAAGAATCTGGTGAGGTCCGACCTCGAAAACCGGCTTCTTCTTATTGAGTTCCAGTTTTCCAGGACCAACCGCCTGAACCGCACTTTGAGTAGTGGGGAAACTTTGAGCTGACATTGATACGACCTTTCTTATGTGATATCTATACTCTGGTTGAACATTCACCCGGGTTCTTTTGGCATCAGAATCCAAAGGATGATATACACAATGATTCCCGGGAAAGCTGCGCTAAAGATCGATATAACCACGAATAGAATCCTGACAAGAGTAGGATCCCACCCGAGCCACTGCGCGATTCCCCCGCAAACACCGCCTATTAAGTTATGCTGCCTTGACCGATGAAGAGGCATTTTTATCTCCTCAAAAGATTTTTTTCCGACAGCGGAGCTTATACTTCAAGGAGGTGAGGATTCTCCAGCAAATCTTTCAGGCGAGCGCTGAATTGTCCCGCCACCATGCCGTCGACAACGCGGTGATCACAGCTTAAGGTCAGAGTCATCGTCTTGCCGATCTTCATCATTCCACCGCGCACAACCACGTTTTCCTTCATAGCACCAACTGCCAGAATCGCTGCTTCAGGAGGATTAACGATCGCTGTAAACTCATCAACGCCAAACATACCAAGGTTTGAGATCGTGAAGACACCGGATCCCGCCCCTTCAACTTTACCGCGGCGAGCAGCCTCAATAATGCGTCGGCTTTCACGACCCAGCGTCGCCAGATCGAGTTGGTCAACGCGGCTTACCACAGGAACAACAAGCCCCTGATCAATACCCACGGCAACACCGATGTTCGCGCTTGGATACTCAACATATTCGTTGCCTTCCTGACGAGTTCGGAAAGCAGGGAACTCCATGAGAGCGCGAGCACAAATGGACATCAGCGCATCGTTGAGGGTAATACCTGTCAGAGGCTTTTGTCTCTGATAAAACTGATAGAGTGGTTCTGCATCAACGGTCATCTTCACGTAGAAGTGAGGAACGGTCTGCTTGGAAGCCTGAAGGCTCTTTCCAATCGCGTTGCGCATCTTCGAGATAGGCGTTCTGCGAATTTCTCCAGGTGCTGCTGGAGGTATGGAAAGGACAGGAGCCGGTGCGGCGCCACCACTTGCTGGCAAATCTGAAGAAAGGATACGTCCGTGGGGACCGCTGCCTGCAGGAAGTTGATTTAGATCAATGCCCTTTTCAGCTGCGATACGCTTTGCGAGAGGACTTGCCTTTATCCGGCCACCATTAGTTGCCGCAGGAACAGGAGATGAAACCGGAGCTGGTGCTGCAGCCGGTGCAGGCGTCGCCGCTGGAGACTCCTCTTTCTTTGCTTCTGCTTTGGTTGAGGAATCACCTCCACCAAGACCTTCAGATTTAATATATTCTTCCGCATCTTTGTCATTATCAGCCAATAGAGCAACAGGCGCCTTTACGGCAACAATATCACCCTCTTGTGCCAGCAGTTTGGCAATACGCCCGCCGGCTTCCGCCTCGAGCTCCATCGAGGCCTTGTCTGTTTCAATCTCAGCGACGGCCTGTCCTTCCTTAATTTCGTCCCCTTCTTTAACGTACCACTGAAGGACCGTGCCTTCTTCCATGGAATTACCGGCCTGGGGCATCAGGATCGGTGTCACTTTGCTGGTAGACTGTTGAGACATGGTGCGATCTGTATCCTTACTTTAATGCTGTATGTTCTACGTTCGATTCATCAATTAAAGAGTGAGTGTGATGGCGGGAGGGCCGGCTGAAGCTACCCCCTGTGGTTACTTCAGCCGGGTGCCCCTCACGTCATTCAGGAGAGAGAGAACGGAGTTGAGAGAAAGCTTTATGGAAGTTCTGTCATTCATCATGACTCGTGCAAGATACCCTGATTTATAACCCGAAACCCGTGTTCTACTACGTTCTTAATGGGCTCTCCGCGAATGTTTCATTCACATCGCGATCAAATAACGACAGAAAAAATGCACAAGTCAAGCAGGATTGTTCATATTTTGATTGAGAATGCGCAACAGTGTGCAGCAATAATCTGCACAGTGTTCAGGGAATGACTATGAATCTAACGACAAAACAGCGAAGAGACACGATCCTACACCAGGTAATGGACCTGGGTCATGTCTTTGTTAAAGACCTCGCAAAGAACATGGAAGTGTCAGAAGCAACGGTCCGACGCGACTTACGCTCGCTGGCCGATGAGCGGCTTGTCGAGTTGGTCTACGGAGGCGCTTCTCTCCCAAGGAACAGCGACTTTTCCTTTAATTCCAAGGCTCGGCGCAACGTTGACGCAAAACGAACGATCGGCCGACTGGCGGCTTCACTGGTCCAGGATGGCGAGACTATCTTCCTAGATTCGGGAACGACGATCTTTGAGATGATTCCTTATCTCAAGCAGCGACGGGGTCTTTGCGTGATCGTGAACTCAGCCCGCTTTGCTGTGGAGCTTGGAGCAGATCATGAAGTGATCGTCCTTGGTGGGAAGTTTCGTGTGGACTCAGCCGACATGATCGGGCCCCTTGCGACTTCCACGCTTGAGCAGCTGCGGGGATTCAAAGCTTTTATTGGTGCCGATGGCCTGAGCACAGAGTTTGGAGTGACTGCGAGTGATATAGACAGCTCTCACCTCTACAAACTGGCGATCAGAAACGCGCGTGAGACCGTCCTGATGGTTGACCATTCAAAGTTTCTGGCGCCATCGCTTTTCAAAATTTGTGAGTTGCAGGAAATAGCTCGCATCGTAACCGACCGTCCCCTTGCAAGTGAATGGGACGCCTACTTAAACGAGAACGGTATAGACCTTATCACAGCGCCGCAAAACGGCGCAAAGTAACTATAGACAACCAAGGAGTGTTGCAATGCCTAAGAGTGTAATGATTGATCCCATTGAGGTCCGGAAGCCTGGAGAGGTAACCTTTGATCCAATCAAGATCAATCAGTATAACAAATCCGTAGCAGATGAACTGAAGGAAGGGAACTTCGAGAAGGAGGACCTGTTCCGTATCTACCAGCACATGGCGACGATTCGTGCCTTCGAATCTATGCTGAACGACGTTAAGCTGCGCGGCGAGTACAGTGGAATTGAATATAACCATCGCGGACCGGCTCACCTTTCAATTGGACAGGAAGCTACCGCTGTTGGACAGTGCTACCACCTGGGCATTGAAGATCATATCTTTGGAAGTCACCGCAGCCATGGTGAAATCCTTGCCAAGGGTCTCTCTGCGATTCATCAGCTTGATGATCAGCAGCTGACAGACATCATGGAAAACTATTTTGATGGTGAGTGTCTCCGCATTGTTGAGAAGGGCTTTGACGGAACCGTTAAGGAACTGGCCATCGAATTCCTTATATACGGAACCCTTGCTGAGATTTTCGCTCGCGAAACGGGCTTTAACAAGGGAATGGGCGGTTCCATGCACGCTTTCTTCCCTCCTTTTGGCGTGTATCCAAACAATGCGATCGTTGGCGGCTCCTCGGATATTTCCGTTGGTGCAGCGCTCTTCAAGCATGTGAATCAGAAGCCCGGTATCGTGATTGGTAATATCGGTGATGCATCTGCCGGATGTGGACCAACATGGGAAGCACTCTGCTTTGCGACCATGGACCAGTTCAAGGAGCTTTGGGACGAAGCACACCGTGGTGGCCTCCCTCTCATCATGAACTTCGTCAATAACTTCTACGGCATGGGTGGCCAGCCTGTTGGTGAAACGATGGGCTTCAAGGTTCTTGCTCGTATGGGTGCTGGACTCAACCCTGATCAAATGCACGCTGAGCGTGTAGATGGCTATAACCCTCTTGCAGTGGTCGATGCGATCAAGCGCAAGAAGCAGATCATCCAGGAAGGACGCGGTCCTGTCCTGATGGATACGCTTACCTATCGCTTCAGTGGGCACTCTCCGTCTGATGCAAGTGCTTATCGTGAAAAATCAGAGGTCGAAGCATGGCAGGAGTTTGATCCTCTTCTGACTTACGCTGACAGTATCATCAATGCTGGAGTTTGCAAGTCAGGTCAAATCGATGATGTTAAATCAAGTATAGACGAAGCGATTCTGCGCGCGTACAAAAAAGCAATAGATCTGGACATTTCACCACGTGCCAACCTGATGGTTTCCGGCAACCTGCTTGAGAGAACGATGCTTTCAAATGAGCGTCGCCCATCAATGGATGAGTCACGCGAAGCAGAAGTTCTGATCCCTAAAGAGGAAAACCCTCGTGTTAAGCAGCTCAGCAGAAAGAGTCGCTCAGGTCTCGATGAAAATGGTGAGCCACTTCCCAAGTCACGTTGTGTGGCGATCCGCGACGCACTCTTCGAAGCAATTCATGAGCGATTCCTTGAGGATCCAACTCTGGTTGCTTATGGTGAAGAAAACCGGGACTGGGGCGGTGCTTTTGCTGTCTATCGCGGTCTGACGGAAGCTCTCCCCTACCACCGACTTTTCAATAGTCCCATTTCGGAAGCAGCCATTGTTGGTACGGCAGTTGGATACGCGCTTGAAGGTGGACGTGCACTTGTTGAGTTGATGTACTGCGATTTCATGGGCCGTGCCGGTGATGAGATCTTTAACCAGATGGCGAAATGGCAGTCCATGTCGGGTGGCGTTCTAAAGATGCCGGTCGTTCTTCGAGTATCAGTTGGTTCAAAGTACGGTGCTCAGCACAGCCAGGACTGGACAGCGATCTGCTCGCATATCCCAGGACTAAAGGTTGCCTTCCCTGCAACTCCTTACGATGCTAAAGGTCTTCTCAACAGCGCGCTTGTTGGTACAGATCCCGTTGTTTTCTTCGAGAGCCAGCGTATTTACGACATGCCGGAACTCTTTGCCGAAGGCGGCGTTCCTGAAGAGCATTACGAGATTCCTTTCGGTGAGCCAGACATTAAGAGAACAGGTTCAGATTTGACCATCCTCACAATTGGCGCGACTCTGTATAGAGCCATCGACGCAGCGAAAATCCTTGAAGAGGAATACGGCATCTCCTGTGAAGTCATTGATGCCCGTTCGATCGTTCCTTTCAACTATGAGAAGGTCATCGAATCAGTGAAGAAGACACACAAGATTCTTCTCGCCTCTGATGCCTGTGAGCGTGGAAGTGCTTTGCAGGATATGGCTGCTAAGATTACACAGTTCGCTTTTGATGAGCTCGACGCTCCGCCTGTTGTGGTTGGCGCGCGCAACTGGATCACTCCTCCTGATGAACTGGAAGATGCCTTCTTCCCATTCCCGACTGACTTCCTTGATGCTGTTCATGAGCACATCACACCTCTTAACGGCTATACACCGGTAAGAGAGAACAGTGTGGAAGACCTCTTGAGAAGAAACGCTGAAGGAATCTAAAAGTCGATTTCTCACACTCTGTTAGCGCAACAAAGAAAGGCTGGTCGGGGTTTCCGACCAGCCTTTTTCTTTTCGAGGAATTTTTCTGACTCCTGAATTAAACCTGACTCCAATCGAAAACAACCCCTGAAAGCTTTTCCGGCTCATCACGAAGCGTATCATAGACTCCTTTGGCTTCTTTCGGCGAGAGAACATCTCTAACAAAAGGAGCGATCTTAATCTTTCCTCGTGCAACCAGGTGTGCCAGGAGTTCCAGCTCATCCTTATTGAAGTGACTGTTTTGAAAGATATGCACTTCGTGCCCCTGGGCGATATTGAAGTCGTAATCAACACGGAAGCGCCCTGCGATAAACATGATTCGTCCACGGGAAACCAGAGCTTCGATCATCTGAGTCTCCATGCCGGGGACTCCAGCAACGTCGATCACAACATCATAGGCAAACTTCTCGATATTCTTTTCCCAACCATCACCAGATGTGTTACAGACTTTTTCAGCGGCACCGATTGATCGCGCCATCTCAAGTCGCTCTTCATTGATATCTACGATTGTCACGCTTGCACCCATGGCATCTGCCACCTGTGCCGCAGTCTGACCGATGAATCCGGCACCGACTATAAGAACCTTCTCACCGATGCGTATATCCGCGTGGAGACAGCTTCTGAGAGCGACCGCCGCCATCCCGAAGAGAGCCGCATCTTTTGAATCAACGGCTTCGGGTAGTTTCACATAGAGCTTCCATTCCGTATCGAAGACCGTATGCTCGACATGGTCAGCTGAGAGATAGACACGATCTCCGACCTTGATATCGTTCACCTCACCGCCGACGGCGGTGACTTCTCCCACGTTCTGGTATCCCCAGCCTGCGGGTAGCTTGTCGTCGGGGTTTGCGTAGTTTCCTCCGATGAGATCGTTTCTCTCTGTTCCATTGGTGACCCCTGTGTAGAGTGTCTTTGTGGCGAAGGAAGTAGGGTTCATGGGGCCTGGTTCGGGCCAGTCTTCCACCAGGAACTTTTCGCGTTTCTTGTCCTGTCTCAGGTGTGTCACGATGGCTTTCATATGGTGGAGACCTCCGGTGCTGGATTTGAGTTTGATTATAGGTTTTCGATTCGGGCGCTGCTTAATCCTATAAGCCACGGGTAAGAGCAAGGTCGAAAATTCTCGATAAACGATAATCCCGGGCAGATTTTTCAGGTGATCGACTCTTGGCAACGGGCACTCAGGGGCGGGTTGGCTTGATGCTGGGATAATGGGGGGATGATGGAGGGATGATCCGCATCATACCACCATTAGGGCAACATTGAGTCTACATCAGGCAATACCCGGATAGAAAGGAGAAGCTCACCCAGGAATGAGCGCCCCAGACATGCTCCCCCTCATCGCAATCGTTGAATTTTCACTCTCAGGATCATCGGCAGTTTTCAGCCATTGACCAGAACCAGATTATCTGTCGCTAATAAGTTAAATGAGAGACCACCCAGCAGGAGTGACAATGTCTGAGACAATCGATATCGCTGAGCATGTGCAGGATTCACCGGAAGAGGAACTGAAAGGGATTAAGAAAAAACAGAAGCGACGTCGTCGTGTGATCTTCTGGATCTTTTTAGTGGCTCATCTTCTCGGCATCAGTTCCTCTTTTGACGCTCTCATGAGTACACGGACGCCCCAGGGAACGATCGCCTGGATCATTTCTCTTAATACAGTTCCGCTTGTTTCTGTCCCCAGCTATTGGATCTTTGGTCGAACGAAGTTTCAGGGCTATATCGTTGAGCGACAGAACCTGAGCGCTTCACTGAATATTCAGAGAGGTGAGATCATCGAAAAGCTGGAGCCCTTCAGAAGGGATCCTGTCGCGCAAGGCAATGGAATCTATGCCGCTGAACAGCTCTCTTTCCTGCCCTTTTTAAAGGGTAACAGCGTAGAGTTGCTGTTGAATGGACAGGAAACCTATGACAGTATTCTTGAAGGAATTGAGGCAGCTGAAGAATATATACTTGTTCAATTCTATATTGTCCAGGATGACGGAATCGGAAATAGACTGAAGGATGCACTGATTCAAAAAGCTGAAGAGGGACTGGACGTGTGGTTTCTCTATGATGAAATTGGAACCAGAGGCCTCGAGGAATACTTCGAAGAGCTGGAAACAGCAGGTGTACAGACATCGTCATTTCATTCCACCCGAGGACCTCGAAACAGGTTTCAACTCAATTTCCGCAACCACCGCAAAATCGTCGTAGCCGATGGCACCACTGGCTGGGTTGGTGGACACAATGTTGGTGATGAGCACCTTGGCCTGGATGAAGCGTACGGGAACTGGCGTGATACTCATGTAAAGATCGCAGGACCTTCAGTGCTCGAGTTACAACTGGTGTTCTGGGAAGACTGGCGCTGGGCAACGGAAGAAACTCTCGAGCTTCCATGGCCCATTAGTCCTCCAGATGATGGTGATGCGACGATTCTCATTCTGCCGTCCGGTCCAGCAGACCGACTCGAGACGTGTAGTCTGATGTATCAGCAGGCTATACACTCGGCGAATGAACGGATATGGATTGCGAGTCCCTATTTTGTTCCTGATGAAGGGGTGATGTCGGCTCTTCACCTCGCCTCATTACGTGGGGTTGATGTGAAGATCATTATCCCTGACAAGGCGGACAACGCCCTGGTACAGAACTCTCCTTATGCTTTTATCGGTGATCTGCTTGAGTCTGGAATAGAAATCTATCGTTACGAGGATGGATTCATGCATCAGAAGGTTTTTCTGATAGATGATTCGCTCGCGGGTGTGGGAACAGCGAATTTTGATAATCGATCATTCCGCCTGAATTTTGAAGTCACGGCACTTATTCTCGATCCGGAATTTCATGATGAGATGGAAGAGATGTTCGAAAACGACATGAAAAGCTCGAGAAGGATGACCCTCATGGAGATGGATGAGCGGTCTGTTTACCGAAGAGCGCTTTCGAGACTTTCGTACCTGACCGCTCCAATTCAGTAAGGTTCATCAGGTAGATGATCAATGCATCAGGCCGGACCATGAGACGAACGAGTTGTAAAAGCGTTTCAGGTTGACCCCTGAGGCGTTCGGGCGAGATTCACCAGCAAGTAATAGTGGGGATAAAGATATGGATTTAGTCCTCAAGTGAAAGGTTTCTTCATGAACGAAGAAGATAAGATATTTGTAGCGGGTGCCCGTGGAATGGTTGGCAGCGCCCTGATACGCAAACTCAAGGAGTTAGGCTTCAAGAATATCCTGTCTCCATCTTCCTCTGAATTGGATCTGCAGTGTCAGAATTCAGTCACATCGTTCTTTGAGAAAGAGAAACCAACCCACGTTTTCTTAGCAGCTGCGAAAGTAGGAGGTATATATGCCAACAATACCTATCCTGCTGACTTCATTTATAACAATCTCCAGATTCAGATGAATGTGATTCATTCCGCATACGAGAACGGAGTTAAGAAGCTTCTTTTTCTGGGGAGCTCCTGTATTTATCCAAAGATGGCTCCTCAGCCAATTAAAGAGGAGTACCTGTTAACGGGCTATTTGGAACCCACGAATGAACCATACGCCATCGCGAAAATCGCCGGCATTAAAATGTGTGAGTCTTATAACCGTCAATACGGCACGAAGTATATCTCGTGTATGCCGACGAATTTATACGGTCCGAATGACAATTACGATCCCATGAACAGTCATGTACTGCCCGCATTGATTCGCCGCTTTCACGAAGCAAAAGAGTCGCAATCACCCGAGGTTGTGATCTGGGGAACAGGATCACCTCGACGCGAGTTCATGTACGTGGACGATCTAGCCGATGCCTGTGTGTTTCTCATGCAGAATTACGACAGCTCAGAAATTGTCAATATCGGAACGGGGCAGGAAGTGACAATCTCAGAACTCGCCCACATGGTTGCGGAAGTCCTTGGCTATAAAGGAGAGCTCATTTTCGACACGTCGAAACCTGATGGAACCCCAAGAAAACTTCTGGATTGTGCGAGACTTCATGGCCTCGGGTGGAGACATAAGACAAAGCTCAAAGACGGCATAGCTTCTGCCTACGAGGACTTCCTTCACAACGCTGAGAGAAAGTAATAGCTGTTTTCACTAACGTTTCTCCCTGAATCTCAGATATCTCAATATATACCTTTCTCATGCACAGTCTGAACCATGGCCAGGTAATTTTCTACCTTTGCGTAATCAGGAACTGAGTTCGAGGATCCGATACAAAGACCGCCTCCCGGAGCGACCGTTTCGATTCTTTCCTCAACAAGCCTGGCAACAGCCGCCGCCTCGCCTCGGCAAAGCATATCAACCTCGATGCTTCCGCACAGACAGAGGCGTCCTTCCACCTTATCCTTTAATTCACGAATGTCCATGGCCTTGGGTTCGATGGGGTGAAGTCCATTCACGCCGACTTCAATGATATCCTCAATGACATCGTAGAGCAGACCATCGGTATGATAGAGCTGCGGCTTATCCTGTGCCTTTGCATAGCTTGAAATCTTCGTCAAAATGGGGAAAAAATGATCTCTGAGGAAGTCAGGTGAAACCATCAGGCTCGATGAGTAAGCGATGTCATCGCTATACCATAAAGCGCCGACCCAATCCATCTGGGACATCACTTCAAACATGCTGACGATTGGTTCAGCTACTCTTTCCATGATCGCTTCAATGAGTTCTGGGTCCTCATAAATTGTCATGGCAAAGTTTTCAAAACCGAGCATCTCCCAGGCATTCGTAAAGATATCTCCATACTGACCTATCACCTGCATTCCTTCAGGAAGGAGATCTTCAGCTTTTTCGAAATTTGTATAGTCAATATCTTCTTTCAGCGGCCACGGATACTTTTCAAAGTCCTCCCAATTCTGGACGACACCATCATGTTCAGCAGCCCAGGCTCGATCAGGCTGATTGCTGTACCCACCAGCGGCTTTACGCTCGGTCGTTTGAACCTTCTGTTTAAACGAGATTTTCGGTTGAAGTTTGATATAGTCATATCCGTGAGTCGACATGAACTCGATGTCATCCTGGATAGTGTGTAGTGGACGACCGAGGATTGCTTCTTTGATATTCGGAGCGATTCCCAGTTCAATCAAGGGAACAACATCTGCCTGACCGCACCTCAATGTCTTTACAAGGCGGCTGAAATCCGGGGTTCTTAATTTGCTCTGAAGTTTTTGCATTTTCTCTGTCCCTTTCTGTAGGCCAGTCAGTCATCTTCATTCAACACTCTCTCTATATACTCTCATTGCTTGCAGGACAGGGAATTGCCTTAATGAGCTTGCCATCAGTGCTACGCTGAATGCGAAAGCCCGGTGGGACATAGAGGAATTCATCGTCATTCCACTCTCCATTCAAAAGCTTTTCCAAAAGTGAAGTGTCCGCGTCGATCTTTTCAAATGCCCATTTGTTTTCCTCTGCTTTTCTCTTCGCCATCTGAATATACTCATAATTCCCTTCGACATTTGTATCCAGATACGTAATTCGAGAATAGTGTTGTTGATGAACACACAATTGCTCATAGATTTCTCTGCCGTACACTTCTCCAAATTTATCGATATACTCCTCCAGCTCTGTGTTCATTCCATTCTGAGTTTCGATGGATAGCTGTTCAATTTCTTTACTGTTTTCCGGGTTCTCCAGCCAGCCTGGGGTTTGGAAGTAGGTTTGAGGGAAATTGCGTAAATACGCTTCATGCTTCCTTGGAGACCCAAAGAAAATTGATATACAGTCATGAGCTCTTATGGCGACAAGAGGGGTGCTGGCAGATTCCAAGCCTTCGATCCCACTATTGCAAAGACCGTATCCAAGCAGTATCGCATCGAAGTTCTTTGAATCACATTCATCGATGACATTCTGTATAGTCGAGCTCATGTAGGAAGCCGAAGTGCTGTGCAGTCCTTTTGGAAGGTATTCGACATGGACAAAATGAGAAGATTTTAAAACAACAGACTTCAGTTCATGTGTGAACACCTCGCAGGTAATCAGACAAAACCTCATCTCAGGTACCTCCTGCCATCGTGGGGAATAAGCCAAGGTCCATGTGCGGTAACGCCATCGCTTCGATGTAGGAATCACTGAATTGTTCCAGTTGATTCAAATCGATGATTTGAGGTGTATCAGCTATCACGTGGAAAGTTTCCTGAGCTTCACGATGTACGAGGCTGAGCCATGCGCCTGCGAGACTGCCATTACCAATCACCTGAAACTTATGAAGGTCTACATCTGGTAGCAGACCTATCGTGATAGCGTTCTGTATGTTTATATATCTTGCAAAGCCACCCGATAGAATAACACTTTCCAGGTCGCTGAGTTCGATCCCAGCCTGATCACAGAGGCATTTTGCACCCGCAAATATCGCCGCCTTTGCTTTTAGAATTTCGGCAATATCAATTTCAGAAATATAGACAGCTCCTTGATCGTACATTGTCTGCGAACCCGTGAGAAAGAACGCTTGAGACTTTCTTCCCATATACTCGATTTCGTGAATGTGCTTTCTCCAATCACTTCCATTCTTCTCGAAGCGTCCCATGGAATTTAATATTCCAGTGCGAAATGCCTCTGCGATGAAATCGATTACTCCAGACCCGCAGATTCCAACTGGCTGTGATCGGTCGATAGTTTTCAACGCCACCTTCTCACGCTGTTTGAGACGGACCGATTCAATGGCACCCGTTGAAGCACGCATGCCGCAACAGAGACCATGCCCTTCGAACGCTGGCCCTGCAGCGGTGCTGCACCCAAGGAGTTGTCCATTTGCCCAAAGAACCATTTCACCATTTGTTCCGATGTCTATAAGAAGACTAGGGCCACTCTTACCCATGATTTGAGACACAAAGATATCAGAGACGATGTCTCCTCCAACATACGAAGAAGTTGCAGGGACGATGTGCACAACCGCGATCTCATTGCCTCGAAGACCAAGACTTGAGACTGACATTTCAGCGAATGATTTTGCGACAGGTTCGAAAGGGACAGTTCCCATGCCCGTGGGGTCGAGTCCCAGAGCAAGGTGTATCATCGTGGTATTACCAGAGAGTGCATATTCATAAATCTGATCTGGTTCCGCATTTGCCCTCTTGAGGCAATCATGAACAAGAGGGTTTATAGTTTCCTCGATAATCAATTGCCTGAGGCGCTCAAGGCCTTCAGGGGTGCCCGATGCAGCTATACGAGATGCAACATCGTCAGCGACTTCAACTTGTCTGTTAATAGATGTTTCCTTCTCTTCAATGTGTCCATTGCACATACTGACAAGAGAGCAAGCGACAGTCGTTGTGCCTATATCGACTGCCACGCCAAACGGAGTCGGTCGATTGTCTACTTTTGAAATATCAAGAACAGCGGAACCTCCTTCTTTCTCCGTCAGTAGGAAACTAACCTGTCTCAAACCAATCCTTCTAAAACCACTCAACTTCTTTAGAGTCGTGAGGGACCATTGAAGATCTTTACCCGTTGTACTTAATGCCTTCTGGAGCATTTCTGTAAGTGAGTCATTTCCATCGAGTTGTGGATCGGGCAAAGAAAGAGTCTCCCAACGGTACAATCTGTTAATTGCGAAAGCCCCTATGTCGAAGCCATCCTCTATCCTTGCATTTACCTCCAGCAGGGAGGATTCCGGGATACGTATTTCAACACGTTCTGAAGATGGGATGTATTGACATGACCTAAAGTTTTCACCTACGTGAGGCTTCAATGAAGCTCTGCCGTTTTGATTTGTGAGTTCCCCTTTAAGTAGCTGGACCATACACCCTTTGCAGGCCCCCTTGCACCCACAACGTGTATTAAGATTTACCCCGTTTTCACGCAATGAGATCGCCAGCACCTGATGCTCTTTCGCTTCAGCTTCAGCTACGATATTATTTTCGTGATGGTAGATTATCTTCATGAATATATACTGCCTCTTGCTATACTAAATCCATACCGAACTTTTTTTCAGCACTTCGTTTAATCTTTTCAATCAAAGTTGTTTTATCGGGTATAATAGAAGAAAATGCCGTCTCTCCATCAATACAGATCGTCGGTACATTCGTAACCCCGAGCTTGGTGAGAAAGCCGAGCCCCTCGCGATTCTTGATCTTCCTTTCCGCGACACTCACAGGTACATTGCATTGCTCGACGGCTTTGAGGACAGCGTTCATCATGTACTGACAGGGTGCGCATGAACCTGAATCGAGTGTGATGACGTCGATGAGAACTTCAGCTGCTTCCTTGTATTCAGGTAGTTCAATATCTTCGAAATTATCTGTCTTGTCCTCTGACGTGGCAGCCTCAGCTACCTGCCGCTGATAGGGATCGGTCAGGATGGGACAGACCACTTCAAGGTTTTCTGGAGGAACTGCATAAGGCAGATCGCAACCTGGCGCGAGAATATACCCGTCAGTCTCTCCTGCATTCAGGCACTCAAGCACATGTTTTCTTGTGGCATTTTCATCGCCAAGCAGGAGGACTGAAGTCAGCTTCATGTTTCCTCCAAACGATTTCTTATGCTTCTGCGCAAGTTCTCTGGCGAATTCCAAGGGGATATTTTCATCTATACAGAAATTATCACAGTGCGTCTGACACATCACTTCAAGGTTTCTCGTCGCGTCTCCGCAGACAAAAAGTGATCCAAAGCTGTTCAGCTCATGAATGCGATCATATACTCTATTCAAGACAGGGCTCACAAACTGTTCAAAGTGCTCACTCGATATCTGGCTCGTCATTGGATCAACGACGGCGATCACATCAGCTCCATTATCGAGGTAAAGCTCAGACATCGTTATGGCCACGTCACCGGCGAACTCTACAACGCGCGAGATATAATCCTCATCTTCATACATGGTTAGAAAGATGTCATTTCCAAGGAGATGCATGGCGAGAGTAAAAGGACCTGTGATGAGTCCAAAGAGCGCGAGATCATTCCCGAGCTCTTGACGCGCTGTCCGGGTGAGCTCAGCAACCAGAGGAATCCTGCCTTTCGAAGGATCGAAAGCAGGAAGATCTGCAGGCATTTCGGCAAGAGGATGGGAGATCACCGAAGGAGGTAGATCGGAAGCCCATTTAAGTTCACATCCAAGAGCCTCTGCCTCGAGTTGGAGATCGAACAAGAGCGGCAGGCCATCGGGTTGATAACGTCTTTTTGCTTCTTTAAGCCCCTTAATGATGGCTTCTGTGCTATGGAGATAGGTGGCTGCATCGAGGCCTATCAAGCTGGCACCATGCACGCCTACGAACGGAACCCATGGCGTTCTCTGTGTTGGCTGCCTTTGAAGAGCCTTGATAACGAGATCTTTCGACATAATTTAATCCTTAAAATATAATATTCTCCTATGGCGATAAACGACTACAAGAAAACCATAACGCGCTTGCGAAGTCGAGAAAAAAAGTATTCACTGCCTAAAAAAGAAAGATCAGGTTAAGATATGGAGAAAATTCCCGATTCAGAAAAAGCCAGATACATCATGATCGGGGGATTTCTAGGGGCTGGCAAGTCGACCACTCTCCTGAAGCTCTCACAATATTTTCTTGATAGGGGCAAGAAAGTGGCCGTGGTGACCAATGATCAATCTGTTGGTCTGGTAGATACAGAACTGATGAAGGCCCATGCGCTTGAAGTGGGTGAAATTCCTTGCGGCTGCTTTTGCTGCAATTTCAATAACCTTGTGGAGGTTATGGACCGCCTTGAGGAGAATGAGACGCCTGATATCTATCTGGCCGAACCAGTGGGAAGTTGCACTGACCTGGTGGCGACGGTGAGCTACCCTCTCAGGCAGCTGCACGGAGACAAGTATCTGATCGCTCCGTTAAGTGTGGTCCTTGATCCATATCGGGCGGGTTCTGCTTTGGGCATATTGCCCAAGAAGGGGTTTACCGAGTCCGTCCTCTATATTTATATTAAGCAGATGGAAGAAGCTGATATACTGATATTAAACAAGAACGACCTTCTCTTAAAGAGTGAGCGGGGAAAAGCATACCATGAAAAATTACTTGCAGAACTGGAGAAGAGATATCCTTCGAAACAAATCTATTCTGTATCAACGCGAAACAACGAAGGATTGCATGAATGGTTTGCACATCTGGAGTCCGAAGTCATTTCGGATGGAGAGTCGATGGATATTGATTATCGTCTATATGCGGAAGGTGAAGCGCAGCTTGGTTGGCTGAACACAGCCTACAATGTGAAATTCTCTATACCGCTGGATGGAAATGATATACTCTTAAACCTTGCCAATGCTATGCAAAGGTGTCTGATCGAGGAAGGGAACGAAGTGGCACACCTCAAGATGACCCTTAAAGGACAAGGCTCCGAAGCAGAGGTCGCAGTCGTTAACATAGTCAATAATGAGTTCTCTGCAGAAGTTTCTGAGCGTATCCGGAGGCCTGTTAAGCAGGCCAGTATCATCGTTAACCTTAGAGCTGAAGGTGATGCTGAAAGTTTTGAGAAAGCTGTCAGCTATGCTTTCGAGGAGCTTCATCGAGGTCTAAGGCACGCGGAAGTCTCTGTGTCTTCTCAGCAAAAACATATGGAGAGCTTTCAACCCGCAGCGCCTCGACCTGCTTACCGTTTCGACAAAGAGGGGTTGACGAAGAACCCTGAGTCATAAGAAATGCGGGCTAGGATTTTACCGAAGAAAGCCCACCGTCTATACCAAATACCTGTCCCGTTATCCAAGAGTTTTCAGTATCGAGCAGAAAAGCAATCATCTTTGCAACTTCGAGGGGTGTGCCAATTCTCTTAAGTGGGTGCATTGCTTCTGACGCTTTGCGTGCCTGTTCTTTTCCAGTAATGCTCTCCGTTAGCGGCGTCTCGACTAGACCTGGAGCCACAACGTTGAATCGAAGATTTCGAGATGAATAGGTGGCGGATGCAGCGAGAGCCAGACTCGAAACACCTCCTTTTGCAGCAGCGATTGCTTCGTGACTGTTCAGGCCAATGCGTGATGCGCCAGAACTCATCAGCACAACCGACCCACCTTTCCTCATGTGCTTTCCGGTGGCACGAACTGTTGCAAAGGCAGAAGTTAAGTTTGTTTGTATTACATTAGTCCAGTCTTGCTCTGAAGTCATGTGAGCCGGCTTCAGGAAGATCGAACCTGCGAGGTTGACGACTCCGGCCAGAGGGATATCAGACTTGGAGATCTCTTCCACGACGGAATCAGCATCCTCGAACTTTGAAATGTCGGCTACTTTTGGGATAACATTGTCGTTATCAGAGAACTTGTCGAGTCGTTCTTCATTGCGACTTGTAATGACGACCCGATGACCTTGCTCGGTTAGAAGCTGGACAAGTTCTGAGCCAATGCCCCCTGCTCCTCCGAATAGAATATATGTCTGCTGATCTGCCATGATGACCTCTGAAAATGAAATTGGGGCTTAATGTCCTGCCCAAAATCATGATAGAACAAGGTCCCTGCCAATCAAACTTCCACGGGGGTGAGATCAATTCTCAGCGCTATCGGCCTCAACAGCAAGAAGTTCTGAGATCACATCGTCCATCGTGACAGGCTTTTGCTGATTATCTAACTCTACAAGAAGTAAATAGCCCTTTATTTTCCCACTTTCGTTGTAGGCTCGCAATAAGGAAAGCTGGTCACTGTAGATCAGTGATCCGTCTTCTTCGGACCAGAATTCTTTCGCGCATAGACATCCGGCAGACGGCGTATGTGGATAATAGCTTTCTCCCCGGTAGAATTCTGGATTAATGGTTGTCCCATGAATAATCATCTCGGTTCGACCAGCTTCACCGGCGTACCATGCCTCGTAAAAGGGGAAATAATCCTGCCATGATTCAGGGAGAAGGTCCCGGTATAGATCAATCGACCATGGTTTCTCCTCATCTACCTTGCTGGAGTGCAAGAACTCTTCAACGCTGGCTTCGAAGGGAACTTTGGAATAGAGGTAGGGTGTTGGCCCGATGAACATGTTCGTGGCAAGCCCGGCATCCACGATTGTATAGATACCTTGGGGACTATTACCATAGGTGATTGTCCCGGGCATATTCGTTTTTGAAAGCGCCAATTGTGGAACTTGAAAAAGAGATCCATCAGAATGACGCACGAACTTTCCGGAGGAGTTCCTCACGACAACCAGGCCAGGAAAATTCCGATCGAGCCTTTGAAAACTGATGACGAGAGGATAACCTTCGGTAAAATCTGCTGAGATCAGGTCCTTCAGCGGAGGTCGATTCTTTATCATCTCATCGGGCGACATCTGGAGTCGTCTATGCAGAACCTTCAAGCGAGGCATTGATTCCCAGCCTGGGAACCTTTCCTCCAGAATACTTTTCAGTGCCTCTCGCGCTTGAATTGAGGAATCGGCGTTCAGTATATCATAAGCTCCGATTGCAAAAGTCTTGTCATCACTAATCGCGGGAAGGAGCGGAAGTATACGATACTTAAATTGACCAGGATAGAGAGTATGTGCTGACCGCAGGACTACCTGCTGCATCCTGGATGAAAGATCATTGAATTGGCTGAAGCCCTTTTCAAGAGCCTCTTCGACAACAGGACCTTTCTCATTGATAATGCCTGCATTCCAGAAGGCGCCAGGCCAGGTATCTTCATCAGGTTCACTTTGAAGTGCCTCGAGTATCTTCTTGTTTCTTGTCGTTGAAAGGAATTCATTCCGTTGTTCTAAAGTTGTCCTCTCGGCGACCAGATCTGATACCTGCAGCTCATTGATGCGAGTCGACCAATCGGAATCTTCTGCGTAGAGTGAAGTCATTGATAGAACGATCGTAGCAACCGTAAGTAGTCCTGATTTCATCATCTCATCTCTCTTTTGGCACCTGCCCTCTATTACCCTGTTTGGGTGCTCCCCTTGAGTCTGAATTGGGAGTGACCTTGAAGGCACAGGGCAAATAGACAAACCCTCCTGCACCTTTTGCGGGACTCACCCCTCGGCTTTTTGTATAGACACTCGAAACTTCGGGTCTTGAAGCTTGATCAGTCGGTCTTGCGGAGCGTTCTATTCACCTGGAGCAGGTACCCACCGACCTTCTTCAGCAATTCGATATGCTTCTCTTCGAAGATTTCCATGGACCCTCGTGTATCGAAGTAAAGAAGTCCGATTGGCTGCTCCTCATTCATAACGGGGACGGCAGCATAGCAACGAACGTCGAGCATCTCTGTACTCATGCTGGGAGCTTCGTCATCCTGAAAAGCATTGGTCACCACAGAGCCTCCTTTGAAGGCACGATTTGCAACCGTCAGTGGAACGGGGCGTTCATTGGCGAATTTAGTCCACTCATCCGAGTTTCCAACCCATGATTCGATGACCCACTTCTTAGTCTTGCGATTTGGAATCATGAGAAACCCATTATCAGCATTAATAGCTTCTCGGATGCATTCAAGAGTGTATGTATTGACCTCTTCTCTCACGCCTTCCTGAGAGGCCATTTTCCCGAGAATCTCTACGGCCTTTTCTGCAACCCAAAGCAGGTCGTTTGCATTTAATGTCGGCGAGGTCTTCTCTTTTTCCTCTCTTCCCTTCTTCTCAGATGCGAACTCAATTCCCTGAAATTTCTCTGCTCCGAGTTCAGCTTCCGGTTCAGCGCCTCGTCTTTTTGATTCCATCTTCTGGAAATTCCCCGACTCAACCAGCCCTTTATGCTCATAGTGAACATCAGGAAGTACGATGGGTTGATCAGGACCAGCAGAATCCATGGCTCCTTCGATCATTCTTTTCATTCGAGTGATTCGTTGAGAAGCTTCTCCCCAGGCATCTGCCGCAGCCTGCTCGCGTGAGTTAAAAACGATTTCCGTGCGACCGATGCGTATCATGTCTGCATCCATCAATGTTGCGCCCTCAACCCGACTCCCGTTGACGAAAGTCCCATTTCTACTGTCCAGATCGACAACACACCACAATCCGTCCTGTTGTTCGAATCTGGCATGCTGTGAAGACGCCAATGAATCATCCACACGTAATTCACATTTCGAGCTGCGACCAACCGTGTAGGTCTTACCTTGTTTAAATTGTTGGTTGAATGCCCATTTGCCCGGGCCATCCATAAGAATAGAAGCCTTCATTTTTCTCCCTTAACAAACCAGAAGATTGGAAACCGTCGTATTATTAATCAAACAAATCAACGGCATCTTTGAACTATTCTCACTAGCCAGGAAACAGCATGAGTGCCAAGCATGATTTGGGAGTGCACAAAAAAACTGCTCTTTCTCGGAAGAAAGAGCAGTGTAGTCTGAATGATTTGAGGGAGAGGCTTACTTCTGGCCGAGGAAGCTCATCATATCGCGAAGCTTCTTACCAACTTCCTCAACTTGATGCTCTTCATTGTCTTTGCGCATTTTGAGGAAATTTTTGCCGCCAGAATCACTTTCTTCGATGAACTCTTTTGCAAATTCTCCGGTCTGAATTTCTGTGAGAATTTTCTTCATCTCATCCTTAGTCTTACTGGTGATGACTCTCTTCCCACGTGTATAGTCGCCATACTCAGCTGTGTTACTGATTGAGTAACGCATGCCTGCGAAGCCCTTCTTATAGATCAGGTCAACGATCAGCTTCATTTCGTGAACACATTCGAAATAGGCCATCTCTGGTGGATACCCTGCCTCGATAAGAGTTTCGAAACCTGTTTTCATCAATTCACTAACGCCACCGCAAAGAACGGCCTGCTCACCGAAAAGGTCTGTCTCTGTTTCATCTTTGAATGTGGTTTCAATGATTCCAGCACGACCACCGCCCGCGCCTGAAGCCTGAGCGAGTGCTCTTTTCTTAGCTTCACCAGAAGCATCCTGGAAAATCGCGATCAGGCAGGGAACGCCCCCGCCTTCCGTGTAGACAGAACGGACAAGGTGGCCTGGACCTTTGGGAGCAACCATATAGACATCAACGTTTTTTGGAGGTTCGATGTTCTTGAAGTGAATGTTGAATCCGTGGCTGAATACAAGAGCCTTACCTTCGGTGAGGTGAGGCTTCACTTCTGTTTCATAAAGTTTCTTCTGATGTTCGTCTGGAACCAGGATTTGAATGATATCAGCTTTTTCCGCTGCTTCAGCGGCACTGTAAACATCAAATCCATGTTCTTTTGCGAGGTCATAATTGGGTCCACCGGGTCTTTGTCCGATGATCACTTTCAGACCTGATTCGCGCATGTTCTGAGCCTGGGCATGCCCCTGGCTCCCATAGCCAATCACGGCGATGGTCTTGTCTTTAAGTATAGAAAGGTCTACGTCTTTATCGTAGTAAACATTCAAATTTGCCATGGGACTAACTTACTCCTGAAGTTTTGTGAAATATAGATTAAGGGGGAGCAGATCTGGCCGCGCCCCCTGAAAAGCCCTGCGTTTAGTTTTTCTGTTTTTCCTGCTGTACCTGTTTGGGCATTGCAACACGAGTCGTTGCTTTCTTCGCCTGAATAACCGTCGTCTTACCAGTCTTAAGCAGGTAAGTGTAGACACAGGCACTGGCGATGAAAATCGAGCTGTAAGTTCCGAGCCCGACACCAAGAAGAAGAATCAGTGCGAACTCGTTCAGACCGGCACCTCCGAAGAAATACATCACGGCAAGAACGGCCAGAGTCGTTCCAGAGGTGAGAATCGTACGACTCAACGTTTCGTTGATACCCACGTTAATCACATCGGATAGCTTCGCCGTCATTCTGTCCTGCATTCGCTCACGAATACGGTCGAAAACAACGATCGTATCGTTCACAGAATAGCCAAGAATAATTAGCAAGGCTGAGACGATATCCAACGTTAGTGTATGTCCCAGCATCTTGAAGATACCGAATGAGAGAAACACATCATGGAAGAGCGCAAGCAGCGCACCGATACCGAAAATCCATTGGAAGCGGAACGCCAGATAAGAAAGAATCACTGCACAGGCGACCAGAATCGTCATAATCGCTGTCCATTTAAACTCTCCACCCACGGCTGCTTCAATAGAAGTACTGCTGACGACAGTCGCCGCCCCACTGAACCCTTCGGCAAGGAGATTTTCAACTTCTGCCTGCAACTGAGCAGGCGTTGGAATCTCTTCTCCCGCACCTTTCATAGGAACCTGAGGAACGGTGAGTTGCCACTGATTTGCACCAGGGTTAAAGATCTTAATAACTTTTGTGTCCGAGAATGAACCTTCAAGTAACTCCGCAATCTCTAACTGATTCGGATCAGCGCCTTCACTGAACTCGATCACAGACTGAACGCCACCGGTGAAGTCAATCCCGTAGCTAGGGCCTTTGATAGCCAGATAGCCGATCGAAGCGGCAACAAGAGAGCCGGAGAACGCCAGACCAACAACACGATACTTCATCCAATCCACGCTGGCGTTCTGCAAGAAGCGAATCTTGCCAACAGAGATCGTCTTGAACTTAGCGTAGTAGGCTTCCATCAGAGCTCGAGTAACGACGATCGCTGTATAGAGGTTAGCGCCAAGGCCGATCGCGATCGCGGTCCAGAATCCTTTAACAGAACCACTGACCACTTCGAAAAGAACCAGCACAAGAGCCGGCAGCATCGTCGTGATGTTCGAGTCCATAATCACGCTAAAGGCCCGACCAAAAGCGGCGTTAATAGCAGCTCGAAGCGGCTTCCCTGAATCCAGCTCCTCGCGGAGTCGTTCGTAGATCAGAATGTTCGCGTCAACGGCCATACCCATGGTAAGCAGGATACCACCGATACCTGAGAGAGTCAGTGTAGCTCCCATGAGCGAGAAGACAGCCATGATCAAGAGCACGTTCAGGAGCATGGCCAATACAGCAACCACGCCTGAGGTCATATAGATCAGACCCATCATGATGATGATCAGAAGACCACCAATCGCGAGAGCTTTAACGGAGTCGCGTATAGACTCAGCTCCCAGTGAAGGACCGACGCTGTTTTGAGTAATCACATTAAGTTTTGCGGGAAGAGCACCAGCTCTAAGTGTCGTTGCAAGGTCAGTTGCCTCACCGCGGGAGAATCCGCCACTGATCTGAGCACGACCGCCGCAGATTGCATCCTGAATCGTTGGCGCCGAGAAAACCTGATCATCAAGGATAATGGCGAATCGCCTTCCAACGTTATCTTCCGTAATTCGGCAGAATGCGTCCGCTCCCTCACCGTCGAATTCCAGAGAAACTTTGATGGGGTCTGTGATTTCCTGGAGGTCTGTATAGACAGTCGCCCTTCTCAGGTTATCCCCAGTGAGCGGGGTAAAGTTTCGTACAAGGTAAACGAGGTCATCGATGCGCCCCGCGTCGTTAACCATCCCCGTTGCTTCATCGATTTCTTTATGAACACCAAGACGGAGCGTGTAGCCTGCTGGCACGCCTGCAATATTGCGCTTGAGCGTTTTCTTTTGTCTTCCGTCAGGAAGCTGCTCAATGGTTACAAACTCATCTTTAATACGACCGGTTCCAGCACCATCAACGTAACCGCCTTTGATGAACTGCTGGATCTGTGAATCGTGCTCGGGATGAAGTAGACGGAATTCAAGAGATGCTGTACGCAGAAGAGTTTCCCGAACTTTGTCGGGATCATCTTCGCCGGGAACTTTGACACTGATCCGGTCAGCGCCGGCGCGTGCAACAATAGGCTGAGTCAGACCAAACTCATCGACCCTCTTCTTAACAACAGTGAAAGCGCCATCTGTTGCCTGACGAATACGCTGAAGCTGCTCACGCGCATCTGGTCGGAGAATCAACTGATTGTTCTGAAGCTGCTCACGGATGTTCCCTTCTGGTCTGAGGGAGAACTCACCAGAAATGAGGTCCTGAATCTGCTCCAGTGCATAATCAAGATCCTCAGGTCGTTCGAGACCGACTTCGACGTAAGGATCCTGAGCCTCATCGAGGTTAAGGCGAACCGACGCGGCAATGTCGTATTCTGCGAATGCATTACGCAGGCGCTGCTGTTCATTCTCAACGTTTCGTCGAATGAGAGCTGATGAATCAACTTCGAGGAGGAAGTCCACACCACCTTGAAGGTCGAGTCCGAGCCCAATCACGCGAGGGTGATTGAGAAGTTCTGCCCGCTGCGCTCGCTGTTCCTCCGTTGGAGGGTCATCCATACTTGAAACGAATGAGAAATATTGAACGGTGGGGTAAATCAGGTAGAGGCAAAGGATCGTTACCAGGATAACAACGACCATCTTTGTATTTAGAATCTTCTGCATAGCCCTTCTTTGCGTTCCTTCCGCGTTAACAATCGTGTGAAATTACAAAAGCCTCGTGCCATTAATCACGAGGGAGAAGTCACAGTTTAAAAAGTTCGCCGCGCGACGACACATCGCCATGCGACCGAGAAAAATCTCGAAGTAATCCATTACCGGTGACACTCCGGTATCGATCGTGAGCGTCAATGTGATTAATCGGCCCTCGCGGTCGACCTGAATCTGACTTTCTGTCGCAGCAAAATTCACACGGTCGTGAATGTCCCGTGTGAGCATGGGAGTCGAACTCCTCACGCGGCTGCGTAAAACGTCAGACTTATCAGCCAGAATCAAAGCGGCTCCCGGGTGGTTCACCGCCTCGCCATCGCCTTCGTCATGGTTGCCGATCGCAGCCATCACAACGGAGATCTCGAGCGGATCCATTCCCTTTCGAGTCAGAAAGTTGAAAGCCATCAGTGCACTTGACTGAGCATGCCTGTTTCGATGCACCGCATTTCCGATATCATGCAGATACGCGGCGATTCCTGTCAGCTCCCGGTCGCGATCCGAAACCTTGAGCTCACGACATATGTACATGGCCCGCGTTGCAACACGAGAAATGTGTCGGATCCCATGATCTGTAAAGCCAATCGAGGCAAGATGCCTGTCTGCCCCTTCGATCAGTGAAAGCACTTCCGGGTCTTTCCGGATTTGATCAAAGGTAATCTTCTTATATGTTGGCTTCTCGCTCTTAAAACGGCCTCGGAGTTTCTCCGCATTAACGGGAGAACGGGAGGTCGTAGAACTCTTACCGCCGGAGCGAGCTGCCATAGTAATCACATTACGACTTCTTGTCGGCTTCTTTCTCAGGTTCAGGCTCGTTCAATTGCAGTGCTGTGAGGCTGAATTCCATATCAACACCCTTCGCCACTGTCACAAAAACCGTATTCTTCTTCTTATCCACTTTCGCTACGCTGCCATGGATGCCACCGCTGGAGACGACCTGCTGGCCCTTCTTGAACCCTTCCTTCTTCTTTTCAGCCTCTTGCGCCATCTTCTTTTTCTGGGGTCGATCGATGAGGAAGATAAATGCGAGGAAAATGATGATCATAAAGATGATCATCTCTGTCCCAAAGGCGCTGGGGGCTTCTGGCTCAACAGGCTTCTGGACTGCCAGAAATGTCAGGAAGTGGAATAGATTATCAGTCACGGATCACTCTTCATTCATCAAAACAGAAAAATACCCGCCGTCAGGGGCGGAGAAAAAGGGCAGGAAAGCTATGGACCCCTTCATTTGGCTGTCAAGCCAAAGGGACCAAATCCAGTTCTCTTACACAGTACTGGCCATGTTTTGGGACGGAATAAGCGATCAGATGATCTTCTCGTATTCAGCTCGAAGCTCTGCAAGCTTCTTGAGACCAATGGGCTTTTCTCCCTTACGGATCGTCACGATTTCACGAAGAAGCTTTTCTGCGCCTTCCGGATCAGTGGCCCTGCCTGAGAAAACATGGATCAGGAGAGACGTTCTCATCCTTTCGAGTTGTTCTTTCTCTGTGGAACTTGTCAGAGAAGGCTGAACGACATGCACAACTCCACCCTCCAACGATACTTGGGCGCCGATGCTCAGATTTGCTGAGATCCAGGCCGCAGAGGACCCATGGCCGGAAATCACAAACCCATTCTCCGGAATGGAGTGATTGTTTCCACCCAGTTCAGCAACCTCGCCATTTGAGATCACGGCCTCAATTCCCCAGGGGTTTGTCTTTGTGGTGTCGGATCCGTAAGAAGGAGTATAAACAACAAGCTCATTGGGCCCCCGGTGTCCTCCATATTCGGGTCCCTCAGCGGGGTCCATGCGGTCCGCCTCTCGGTGAGGAGAGGCCAGCGATTCAACCCTTGGATAGAGATTCTCCACGGCATAAAGGAAATCCTCCAGGTCGAAAACCTGTTCCATCCAGGTTAAATACCCTTGAATTGTCAGATGAACCCCATCGGTGGTGTAATTGGGGTTCAGGAGACCATTTTCATTGATGAAGTGAGAGTGTAAATCCACCCATTCGAAGCCAAACTCCTCCGCAAGTGCCTTGAGGAAAGCATTCGCCTCGATAATGTAGGGATTCGCCACATCATACTGCTGACCAACGGGCAGAATCGATTGGATAAAGAATTCTGCATCCGGTGCGGCTTTCTTCATTTTCTCGAAGAGTTCACGATACTTGGGCTTTGTTTCCTCGAGATTGTTGGTTTCAAACCAGGCGAGATTGTTGGTCCCAATCATCAGGTAGACTTTGGATGGTTCCAGATCGGTAATCGAGACATCCAGTCTGTCTACGACCCCCAGGACTTTGTCGCCTCCAATTCCCCGGTTAATGACAGCTCCGTTGGGGAATCCCTGCTCCAATGGAAAACCTTCTGTAATAGAATCACCCACGAAAACGATTTTACCTTTAGGTCTGTTTGGGCTATCTTCGATAAATTGGGCGAGGCGCCTGGCATAATGGGCTCCTCGCTTTTCTTCCATCTCAGCAATTCTATCTTTACCTGTCTCCTCAGGTTTTGCGTCTTCTTCAGCATGAACCTGAGCTATGGAGAAAATGAGGATTGTTGCGATAAGCAGGAGAATGAGGCGAGTTTGATCGAAATTATTTTTCAAAAGCATGCGTTAGCCTCGCAGGAGTGATCATGGTCTGGAAAATCATCATGAAAGCTGAGGATGGCGAGAAAAATCTCGAGTCTTACAGGATTTATTGAGGAGGATTCCGGTACCTTGTCTACTCCCGGAACGATGCCGGAGCGATGGCGGAGCGATCCAGGTCCGATCGGCATCGGACCGAGATAGGCCCGGGATCGCCGAGGCATCGCCTTTATTCAAGTCAAGCTCACCGGCAGCAGCACCACTGTTCACGCAAAAAGATTAGTAGTGCCTGCTTCTTGCTCCTTCAAAGCTTTGACCACGCAGCAGCGATACTCCAGATTCTACTCCTCAAATCTCAAAAAGGTCCAGTCCGTCTTTGCCAGCTACGAAGAAGTCCTCCAAAAGAAAAAAGAAGCAACAGCCAGCCGACCACCCGATACAGGTGATTGGAGCCCGTACACATAATCTGAAAAACATTTCCTGCGAGATCCCCTCAGGAACGCTCACCGCTATCACGGGCGTGAGCGGCTCGGGGAAATCATCGCTCGCCTTTGATACGTTGTTCGCCGAAGGCCAGAGACGCTATGTGGAATCTTTATCCACCTATGCCCGGCAATTTATCGCCCGCATGCCGCGACCTGATGTTGATGAGATCGATAATATTCCTCCCGCGATTGCACTCGAGCAGAAGAATTCGGTAAAAAACGCCCGTTCCACAATCGGCACAGCCACAGAGATCAATGATTTTCTCAGGCTGATCTTTGCCAAGATCGGTGAAACAATCTGCCCGGATACCGGTCTCGTGGTGAAGGAGGACTCCCCCGGTTCTGCCGCAACACTCCTTCTCCAGGAGTGGGAATCTGAAGCAGTCTATATCATCGCTCCGATAAAACTGCAAAACCAGAAGATGCTCGAAGGCACGGTCAAGGAACTCCAGCGCCAGGGGTTTACTCGACTATACACAGGCGATCAGATGGAAGAGCTCGACGACCCGGATTTTTCTCTCCCAAAAGATACGCGGGAACTGTCAATCGTTATAGATCGCTTAAAGATTGGCAGTAGAAATAAAAGTCGATTAACGGAGGCTATTGAGTCTGCGTACCGGGTTGGCCAGGGTCGATGCATTGTAAAAAGCCGCGAAGGAAACGAGCTGTTTTTCTCAGAAGAAAAACGCTGTGCCGGCTGTGATGGCAGTTGTAGCTATACGTTTCGAGAGCCCACGCCTCAGTTGCTGAACTTTTCAAGTCCCCTGGGCGCCTGCGACACGTGTCAGGGTTTCGGACGTGTGACAGGTCTAGATCCAGAACGAATTATCCCGAATGAAGATTTGTCACTGAATGACGGAGCCATCGCCTGCTTCAGTGGCGATGCTGGGAAAGAGTGTTTAGAAGACCTGCGGCGGGAAAGCCGTAAACTGAAAGTAAGGATGTCGGTCCCTTACAATGAACTGGCCGAGAGAGAAAAGGAAATCATCTGGCATGGAGAAGGAAAGTGGTATGGTATAGATGGATTCTTTGAATGGCTGGAAGATCGTCGGTATAAGATTCAGGCTCGCGTGATGCTTGCCCGGTATCGAGGATACGATGAATGCCCTGACTGTTTGGGGCAGCGATTGAAAAAGGAGGCGCTCGCCGTTAAGCTAGGGGGACATCACATTGGGGAGATCTGCGCGCTGTCAGTTGACCGGGCCTTCGACTGGTTGTCTTCACTGAAGTTGACTTCGACGCAGAAGAAGATCGTTGAGCGTCCTCTTGATGATGTCCTTGGACGATTAAGTTATTTAAAGGAAGTCGGCCTTGGTTATCTGACGCTCTCCCGCCAGACACGGACTCTATCCGGTGGAGAGAGCCAGAGAATTAATCTTGCAACTGCATTAGGGAGCGCTCTTACGGAAACATTGTATGTACTGGATGAGCCAACCGTTGGTCTTCATCCTCGTGATACAGACAGACTTGTTGGAATCCTGAAGCAACTCACAGAGCTTGGGAACACTGTCATCGTGGTTGAGCATGACCCCGACGTGATTCAGGCTTCATCACACATTATAGACATTGGACCCAAGGCGGGTGAACACGGCGGCGAGGTTCTCTTCGAAGGGAGCTTTGCTGATCTGGTCAAATCAGATATAGACTCGGTCACGGCAAAGAGCCTGAAAGAGAACGGAACTCTGGCAAGACGTTCTTCCCGAAAATCCAAGAGTCAGATTCTGCAGAAACATGGAAGGCGAAAGCCGAGTAGTTTTTTCAGAGTCGTAGGAGCCCGGGAGAACAACCTCAAGAATCTCACCATTGACTTACCCATGGGAGTGTTGTGCTCAGTAACAGGTGTGAGTGGTTCTGGTAAGTCATCTTTGATCCAAAAATGTCTCTATGCAAACTACCGTCGACTTTTTATTGGCGATCCCAAGGTAGAACCTGGGGAGATAGACGCTCTCGAGGAGTTCGGTGATGTCTTCGATATTGTAATGATCGACCAGTCTCCTATCGGGAGAAGCTCAAGAAGCAATGCCGCAACTTACCTGAAGGCCTATGATAAGATTCGACAGTTGATGGCCTCTTCACCTTCTGCGAAAGCATTGGGTCTCACCGCTGGTGATTTTTCCTTCAATGTGGCAGGAGGACGTTGTGAAGCATGTGAAGGAACGGGTATGCAAACGATAGATATGCATTTCCTTGCTGACGTGTCTGTCACCTGCGATGTCTGCGAAGGGAGGCGCTTTCAGGATCAGATTCTTCAGGTTGAATACAATGAACGCACGATCAGCCAGATTCTTTCGATGACGGTGAATGAAGCCCTGAACTTCTTTAAAGCTCATGTACAGATCCGGCGTGGCCTGGAACCTCTTGCCGATGTTGGTTTGGGGTACCTCAGGCTTGGGCAGAGTACGGCAACCTTGTCTGGAGGAGAAGCTCAACGCCTGAAGCTTGCTTCTCACCTGGCAGACCGAAGTGATGGCACCGGAACAATACTTCTCTTTGATGAACCAACGACAGGGCTCCATCCGTGGGATCTGGATATACTGCTGGATGTATTCGAACGCCTTGTTGAAGATGGTTACTCATTGATTATCATTGAGCATAACCTGCAGTTGATCTCCCGCAGCGATTATGTCATCGACCTTGGTCCCGAAGGGGGCGAGGAAGGTGGAAATCTGGTTTTCGAAGGAACTCCAGAAGAATTACTGGGATGTGAAAAAAGTATCACAGCCCAATATCTGAAGCAGTATATCAGTCGTTACCAGGGAGCTCGTAACAATGGATGAGAAACAACTCATTAAAGATCTGGAAATCATGAGCGAGTTGCTCCAGCTCGATGGTGCCAACCCGTTTAAGAGTGGAGCTTACAGTAAGGCAGCCCGGATCCTGAGTGATCTGAACGAGGAACTGGCCACTGTCATTGAAGAAGATCGACTGACGAAGATCAAAGGGGTTGGTAAAGGGATTGCCGAGAAGATCCACGAATTCCACGAGACTGGTCAGATTCGTGAGCTGAAAGATTTGCGTGACCGGATACCCAAAGGACTTGTGGAAATAAGCAGCATACCCGGTCTTGGAGCTAAAAAGACACGTGTATTATATAAAGAACTGGATATAGACACAGTCGAAAAATTGCAGAAAGCCTGTGAGGACGGTCGGGTGGAAAAGCTTAAAGGCTTTGGCCAGAAGTCCGCCGAAAAAATCCTGGCCGGGATTGCTCAACAAGAGAAGTTCTCAGGAAGGAACCGACTCGACAAAGCACAAAAACTTGCTCTTCCTATTCTTGAAAAACTTAGAAAGAACAAAGACGTGAAAGAGGCGGATATCGGCGGCAGTTTACGCCGCTGGAAGGAAACAGTGAAGGATATAGACTTCGTTGTGAGTACCCAGAAACCGAAAGAGGTGATGGACTTCTTTGCTTCGCTGGAAGGAGTTACAGGGATCGTCGCAAAAGGTGAAACAAAGTCTTCCGTTGTTCTCGACGAGTCAATCCAGGCAGACCTGCGTTGCGTGACGCCTGAGCAATACCCTTTTGCCCTTCTGCACTTTACGGGAAGCAAGGAACATAACACCCGACTCAGGCAACTCGCTAAAGAGAAGAATCTCAAGCTCAATGAATATGGCCTTTTTCCGGAAGAAAATGAAGAGAATTCACTTCCGTCGAAGAGTGAAAAAGATGTCTATAAACATCTCGGCCTTTCCTACATTATTCCCGAGCAACGGGAAGATATGGGTGAAGTAGAAGCAGCGCAGAACCGTGGTGAGCTCCCGGAAACACTGAAATATAGTGATCTTAAGGGCATCCTGCACATGCATACGCATTACAGCGACGGAAAGCCAAAGCTTGAGGAATACGCCGAATGGGCTGATGGAAATGGGATAGAGTGGATGGGCATCGCAGACCACAGCCAATCCCTGAAGGTTGCCAATGGGCTCTCTCCTGAGCGAGTGAAGAAACAGCATGAAGAGATAGACGAAGTTAACAAGAAATTTAAAGGGAAGAAGATTCGCCTGCTTAAAGGAATTGAAAGTGATATTCTACCTGATGGAAAACTCGACTATACAGAAGATCTCCTCGAGTCTTTCGACTTCATTGTGGCTTCAGTTCATACAAACTTTGGTTTGAGCAAACCGGAACAGACGAAACGTATCATCAAAGCACTTGAGCATCCGGCGACAACCATTCTGGGTCATATGACCGGACGACTTCTCCTGCAACGGGATGGCTATGCTCTGGATGAAAAAGAAGTAATCAAGGCCGCAGCGAAAAACAATGTTGCAATTGAGATCAATGCCAATCCACGACGACTTGATATAGACTGGAGGCTTATCCAGTATGCGAAGGAACAGGGTTGTCTGTTTTCTATCGGTCCTGATGCCCATGTCATGGACGGCCTTGAAGATATCCACTTTGGTATCGCGATGGCACGAAAGGGCTGGTTAACTCCTGAAGATGTTGTTAATTGCCTCACGGCCACGCAGTTCTTGAAATTTGCCAATAAATAGATGAGAGTTTATAATAGATGACTTCTAACCGAAAACCATCCTTAAAGTACGATGAAATCCATACCGATTCGAAGTGGTGGGATGAAATTGATGACCGCCTCAAACAGCAGATTGGAAAGAGGCGTCCGAGAGCAGAAAAGAGGGAGAAGGCCGCGAGAATAGCCGATGAACTCTGCAAAGAATTCCCCGATGCTACCTGCGCCTTAAATTTCAAGACGCCCTTTCAGTTGCTTGTTGCGACTATTCTTTCTGCCCAATGCACGGACGAACGAGTAAACAAAGTCACTCCTGGACTTTTCAAGAAATTCAAAACCCCGAAAGACTTTGCGGAAGCGGGCGAAGGTGAAATCGAAGAAGCTATTCGCTCCACAGGATTCTTCAACAGTAAAGCGAAGTCTATACGCGGCGCGAGCGAGACAATTCTTGATCAATTCGGAGGCAAGCTTCCTCGTTCGATGGAGGACCTGCTTCAGTTGAGAGGCACGGCAAGAAAAACTGCGAACGTGGTACGGATGCACGGCTACGGTCTTCCTGGCCTCTCGGTTGATACGCACTTTTCCAGAATTACGCAGCGTCTTGGGCTGACGAAGGAGAAGGATCCCGAAAAGATCGAATTTGATCTCGCGGCACTGTTACCGCCTGACCGGTGGACCCATTTTGCCAATGCTGTGATTCTTCATGGACGTAAAACCTGCTCATCTAGAAATCCGAAGTGTGATCTCTGCGGAATTGCTGATCTCTGCCCAAGCGCAGGGAAAGTAAAGACTCCACCCCCGAAGAAGAAAAAAAGGTCCTCCAATGGTGCGTGAACTTGATCACTGGGACTGGTTCCTGTTCGACCTGGATGGTACGCTATGGGACCATGAATCTGCTTCTCACGAAGCAATCATGAAAGTATGCAACAGATATGGTCTGCCCCCTCTGCAGTTCCTGCCCTACTTTAAGAAGGCAAATCTGGAGATGTGGAGGCGCCTTGAGGATGGGCATCTGGATTTCAAAACATTAAGAGTCAGACGGTTTGAGATGGCTATCGCGACGGCAGCTTGTGGATGTTCAGCTAACGATGCACAAGAGATGAGCGAGTACTACCTGTCCCACTATCTCTCTGAAAACCGCGTTCTTCCTGGAGCAACTGAGATTCTCACTCTGCTGCATGAAGCGGGTAAGAAGATCGGTATTATCACGAATGGGTCTCATCAGACTCAGGACATCAAGCTTTCCCAGTTTAAAATGGATCACGTCTTTGCATTTATTTTGTGCTCGGACAGTGCACAAAGTATGAAGCCTTCCCCATTTTTTTTCCAAAAGGCGTTTGATTTGGCGGGTGCAGAAAGAACGGATCGAGTTCTTGTGATCGGAGATTCTCTCAGAACAGATATCGAACCTGCAGCGAATGCTGGCTGTGGGACCGCTTTCGTCGAGAATTCGAAGCATAATGAAACACTAGATCCTTCACCCACCTATCGATTTGCGGATTTGAATGAGTTTCAGGGAATTCTCTCCTGAATTTCGCGGCGGGAAACCATTTAGGACCCATGATTGCTTGACGTAGTATCATTCGAGAGCTAGCCAATACCGTGTGTGAATTGTAATAACTCACACCACTGCCTGATCATGAGGTTCTTGTCTGGATGGCAATTCGCCCAGCACAACAAATCTTCAAACGCGATGAAATCGCCGAAATTCTTCGGCGAAACGTGAGCCTGTATAAAGATGAAGATGGATTCGTCGATTACCTTGTGGATTTGACCCGCTTTCTCGTGGAGAATTCACAGGACTATGCGGATGGAAATAATTCTTCTATCTTCGACGCGTTTGGATCCCCGGCTTCGGAAGAGCATCGCCCGGTCCATGAACGCGAAGATCCAAGTCCTATCACTCCATCAGGCTTTGATGCTGTTGAGGATTCTGAAGGTGAGGTCGGACCGATCAATATGCCGCCTAAGGTATCTGATTTGAAGAACAGACAATCTGGTGACCAGATCAAGATTCCTCCAAAGTTTAATTTTCCATCAATCAATGCCCCCAGGCCAGCTGCTCGTGAACCAGAGCAGGTCAAAGAAGCGCCGCGGATACCCACCCCGCCTCCCGTTCATCGGCCCAAGTCTCAGACACCTCCACCGGTACCTCATAAAGAGCAGGAGTCTGCTTCTTCCAGCCAGAGCAATGATTCAAATCCGAAAATGCCGAAACTACAGGTCTATCGAAAAGCGTCGCCTGGCAGTATGACTCCAGAACCCGGAAGCGGTGACCGGAACCAAAGAATGTCGGGAAGCTCTCAACAACAGGAAGAAAATCGTCCGAAGAGCAGTCGCATTAAGCAGGTTAAGGGGTATGAGCCAATTGACTCAGAAATCAATTTTCCCAGTCAAAGGAAAGGCATTATCAGCACGAATAAGAAAGGGTCCGCCAAGGCTCACGTCTATAAGGTAGCAAAGTCCTACAATACCCATAGTCAACTTGAAGTGCCTTGTCGGGAGTGCGGAACTTTGATGAAACAACAGGAAGAACATTGTCCGACTTGTGGAGCTCCCAACCCAAGAATATAACCAATCGTATTTACTCGATAATGAAAAGATCCCCGCCCTGTGTTCAGGCAAGGCGGGGATCTCTTTATTTTACGTAAGGTGCTTCGCTTCAGACTTTAGGGGCACCTGACTTAATTTCATCAGTTGCACCTGCTTCAAACTTCTTGAAGTTCTCGTGGAACATATTGGCAAGTTTCTTAGCTGTCTCTTCAAAGGCACCCTTGTCAGACCAGGTGTTCTTTGGAGTCAGAACCTCGTCAGGTACACCGGGACAGGACTGTGGAATCTGAAGCCCGAAGATTTCATCTTCTTTGCATTCGACACCATCAAGTGAACCATCAAGGACAGCATCAACAATAGCGCGTGTATATTTCAGATCAAACCTGCTTCCAACACCATGGGGACCACCAGTCCAACCCGTGTTAATCAACCAGACGTTTGATCCATATTTTTCGAGTTTCTCTTTCAGAAGCTCGGCATATTTTGCAGGATGCCAGACAAGGAAAGCAGCACCAAAGCAGGCGGAAAAAGTTGCCTGAGGTTCAGTAACTCCCATTTCTGTACCTGCAACTTTGGCTGTATAGCCACTGATAAAGTGATACATGGCCTGGGCATTTGTCAGCTTGGAGACCGGTGGAAGAACGCCAAATGCATCACAGGTAAGAAAGATCACATTCTTGGGATGGGCACCTACACATGGAACTTTCGCGTTCGGAATATATTCAATCGGGTAACTGACCCTGGTATTTTCCGTGATGGAACTATCGTCATAATCAACTTCATAGGTTTCGGGATCAAAAACAACATTTTCCAGAACACTTCCGAACTTGATGGCTTCGTAAATCTCAGGTTCTTTCTCCTTTGAAAGGCCGATCGTCTTCGCATAACATCCGCCCTCAAAGTTGAAGATACCATCATCTGACCACCCGTGCTCATCATCACCGATCAGGCGACGTTTGGGATCTGCAGAAAGAGTTGTCTTACCTGTGCCACTCAAACCAAAGAAAAGCGCCGTATCACCTTGCTCGCCTTCGTTTGCAGAGCAGTGCATACTAAGGATGCCCTGAAGAGGAAGTGAGTAATTCAGAACGGTGAAGACACCTTTCTTCATCTCCCCCGCGTATTCGGACCCAAGAATCAGCATTTCGTGGGTTTTGAAGTTCACATCAACGGATGTATTACTGGTCAGACCTTTGATGTGAGGACTAACCTTCATCTGACCGGCGTTAATGATGACCCAGTCAGGTTCACCAAAGTTTTCGAGCTCTTCTTTCGTAGGACTGATAAGCATGTTCGTCATAAACAGAGCATGGTAAGCGCGACCACAGATGACCCTGACTTTGATTCTCTGCTTAGGATCCCATCCGGCAAAGCCATCGATAACGTAGAGATGCTCACGACGCGAGTTGAGGCCAAAGATAGCTTCGTCACGAAGAATCTCGAAGGTATCTTCTTCAATCGGGATGTTCACGCTTCCCCACCAGATATTATCTTGAGACTCAGGCTCCTGAACGATGCGTTTATCTTTAGGGCTCCGCCCGGTTTTTTCTCCTGAGTAGGCGATGAGCGCTCCATTGTTCGCGATGTAGTTTTTCGGCTGGCGCATCGCCAGTTTGTAGCACCGTGCTACGGAAGGGTTGTGAATAATCGTAGGGACATTAAAGCCATATGAGGAGATATCGACCGCCATTTTGATAGGTCCTTTCCCAAATTAGACGAACAAAAGGGTGCCGATGGGATTTCAACCTCCGAAACTTTAAGACCGTTCTGGGAGAAGTTGGATCCGTCGTGGCTCCTTTTGACTTCGATTCAACAGGAACTTTACAAAGATTGGACCGAGAGGGCAAATCAAATCGCACAACAAAAATATCAAAAAACGATAAAGCTACAATAGAATATTCTTATAGCACAATGAGCGCTGGCCGACGCCCCTTAACAGGATTAGAAAAGGCCGTCCCAAAATTCTGGAACGGCCGGAATATCATCATGAAAACCTGGCAATCCGGAGTAGAGCCCGGCTACCTGAGCACGGCTCCATGTTTCTCGTCGAGACTCTTGATCACTGCTTCATGGAGTGTCGTGACTTCCTCTTCCTTCAGCGTTCGATCAAGGCTCTGATAAATCAGTGAGTAGGCCAGGGACTTCTTTCCTTCATCAACGTGTTCGCCTTGATAGACATCGAAGAGCTTAACACTATAGAGTAGATCTTTCGCCACTTTCTTGATCGTCCGCTCAAGGTCGAGTGAACGAACTGTCTCATCTACCACGAGGGCTATATCACGCGTGATGGAGGGATAGCGGGGAATCTCTGAGTAGGACTTCTGTTGTTGAAACTTCACGAGATCACTGGTCACGGGTATATCGAACATGAGAACAGGTCGCTTGATGCCTGTCTTGGCAAGGATACCGGGATGAACTTCACCAAAAAGGGCGACGGTCTTGCCTTTCACAAGAAAGCGTGCTGAGCGTCCAGGATGAAGCCACTCGATATCAGAAGCGTTCTCGACTACGAGTTTCTTCAGATCTAATCCCGTTAGCAGGTACTCCACATGTCCCTTGATGGTAAAGAAATCATTACTTCTGCTCTTGTCTGTCCAGTTGCGCGAACCATCTGCACAGAGGGCGCCTGCAAGATGATAGGTTTCGATCGCAGGGTGTTGCATATCTTTCTCATCGCGGTCCACGGGCTCTGCGGATTCGTATTCGTAGGTTGAACCGAGCTCGAAGATAGAAATGTTTTCGACGCCACGATTCAGGTTGTAGGAAATGTTGGAGAGCAGCGAGGGTAACATTCCTGCCCGCATAACAGACATATCAGAGTGAACGGGGTTTGATACTTTAACCTCACGTTTTTCATCAAAGCCAATCAGACGATTTCCGCCTTCGCTGATGAAGCTATAGTTCACGACCTGGTTATATCCGAGTGACAAACAGCCTTGAGCCAGCTTCACCCTCAGGTCGACTTCTGGGTCGAGGTCTCGTGATACGGCGGGAATATAAAGACGTTGTTCAGGAATACGATCATAGCCATATATACGAGCAACCTCTTCAATGATATCTGCCTCCAGTGAAACATCCACGCGGTATGATGGAGACTCGATCAGCATTTCTTCTCGATCGGACCGTTGTATCTCAAAGCCTAGCGGCGTAAGGATATTCGATATTTCTCGACCTGTCAGCTCGAGCCCAAGACGTCGGTTCAGGCGTTTCAGGTTAACCAGAATAGGGTCTCTCGATGGGAGCTTCCCAGCAATATCAATGACCCCTTTACAGACATTTCCGCCAGCATACTCAGCAAGGAGCTGGGCGCATCGATTAAGAGCCATGGAGACTCGTTGTATATCTGTGCCTCGCTCAAACCGATAGCTTGAATCTGTTTGTTTATCGAGCCGCTTGCTTGTCTTGCGAATTGTGGGAGGGTCAAAATAAGCGGACTCAATGAGCACGTCCGTTGTACTTTCGGAAATCTCTGAATTAGCGCCCCCCATAATTCCTGCGAGAGCCACGGGGCGACTCGAATCACATATCAACAGATCAGTTTCTTCCAGTTTCTGTGATTCTCCATCAAGCGTGTCGATCGTTTCTCCAGGCTTTGCGTAGCGAACGTTAATCTGCTGACCATTCAGGCGATGCAGATCGAAGGTGTGAAGAGGATGTCCCATTTCAAGAAGAACGAAATTGGAAATATCAACGACATTATTGATAGGCCGGAGCCCAGCAGATTCAAGGACCAGTTGCATCCAACGCGGTGAAGGAGCCACATGAACATCTCTGACAAGTCGAGCTGTATATCTCGGGCAGGCATCTTTCGCTTCAACCTTCACCCGAACAATTGAATCGGTGCGCTCTTCAGTCTCGTCTATACGAAACTCTGGCAGTTTAACTTTTGGTTTGGACTTATCTGAGTACGTTGAAATCTTGGCTGCAAGATCCCGGGCAACTCCGATGATCGACAAAGCATCAGGGCGATTGGGAGTAATACTGATTTCAACAATTGCATCGTAGGGCTCTCCGATCGGAGTTTTCGCATCGAGAATCCAGATGCCGTCAGCATCTTCAGCGACACCGAGTTCTTTTGGAGAGCAAATCATCCCCTGTCCCTCAATGCCCATGATCTTTCTTGGTTTAAGGACAAAACCATCTGGAAACTTCATCCCAAACTTGGCGATGGGTACCACATCGCCTTCCTCAATATTGTGAGCGCCACAGACGATTTTGAGTGGCTCGGCGCTATCCGCTTCAACGGTACAAAGGCGAATCTTATCTGCGCCTTCGATTGGCTCGATCTTTTTGATTTTTCCGGTCACAAGATTTCCTGAAACCAGGCCAAGATCGACAACGCTTTCGACCTCGAGGCCACAGTCAACGAGTGCTTCCAGGATTCGTTGTGTTGGTAAATCTGTTTGTAAATACTCTTTCAGCCAGCGAATAGAAAAACGCATGGGAGCTACTCTTCCTTAATCATACGGTATTGAGAGACCTCAGGTCTCAGTGTTTGGGGTGAGAAGATGAGGAGGGGTAACGAGGAGAAGCAAGCAAACAAATGAGGCTCTATCAGATCTCCTCAGCTGGATCTTACTTTCCGATACTTCCGATCTTTTTCTTCGCATCATCAAGATCACCCTGGCGGCCATCTTCGATTTTTGATGCCCGTTCCAGTGAAGCGCCGGCATTATAATCGGTATTCCCACCAGACCCTGTCGAGATCTCGGCTTGAGCGTTAATCTCATCAACTCGCGACCCCTTGAGATGTTCGACAACAGCTCCTCCTGTTCCCGTCTCACCGATATTTGCTTCATCAGCCGGAGGAGCGGATGTATAGTCCTCCTCAGAATCACCACCAACAGGCACGATCGACATAACATCAACGAACGGTTCTGTCTCCTGAGTGGAAGTAAAAAGGCGATAGCCTGCCCCCGAAAAAATGATCAGGTTCAGGATAACCAATACAATGACGAAACCTTTCATGTGAGTAGCTCCTCAGTAACTTATCTAATTATTGTTAACGGCGTTTATGATGACATCAACGTCATGTCGAGCTTCTTTGACACCTTCTTCGCGCTTTGTCTGTACTTCCTCTCCCAAAGTAAAGTAGTCGGTTTTACTTTCATTTCTGGCACGTCGGAGAGCAGCGCTTTCTTCTACCTGAACATTAGTTTGAGGGGGGAGTTCCAAAACGACTTCCTCGTCTGCTGGTTCCACGGTTTCTTCAGATAAAGTCCGTCGGATCACTTCCGTTGTGAAGATTCCAACCAGAACAATAGTAAAGACAATGATGGCGACTTTCTTCAAGACTGCAGTCCTCTAGGGAAAAGACTACTCAGCAGGTTAAGCTCAGCCAACTAGAATTGACGCAAAAAGCGCAGATCATTGTCAAAAAGAAGGCGTAAATCAGGAATATCGTAATAAATCATCGCTAGTCGGTCGATCCCCAGTCCGAAAGCCAGGCCGCTGTATTTCTGCGGATCTACCCCGCCGTTCTTGAGAACATTCGGATGAACCATCCCACTTCCCAGGACTTCCAGCCAGTCCTTTCGGGCTTCCGACCAGACATCGACTTCTGCGCTGGGCTCTGTGAAGGGGAAGAATGAAGGTCTGAATCGAATCTTCACTTCCTTGCCAACGAGGGTCCGAATGAATTCATGCAGTAAACCCTTCAAGTGTCCGAAGGAAATTTCCTCCGTAATCGCCAGCCCCTCCATCTGATGGAACATCGGCGAGTGGGTGGCGTCGTAGTCATGACGATAAACTTTGCCGGTTGTAATAAACGCCATCGGAGGATCGTGCTTCATCATCGCACGAATCTGAGTTGGCGAAGTATGCGTCCGAAGAACATATCCTCGATTTGCATAGAGCGTATCCTGCATGTCTCTGGCGGGATGTTCTTTCGGTACGTTCAGGGCATCAAAGTTCACCCATGGGGTTTCTATTTCAGGACCTGTTTCCACCGCGAATCCGAAGTCTCGGAATATCTCAATGATTCGAGAAGTCATTGCCCAAACAGGATGAAGCGAACCGGCTTCCGGCCGGTCCCCCGGGAGCGTAATATCAAGGGTTTCGCTTTTGAGGCGTTCCTCAAGCTCGGCGTTTTCCAGCTCATCTTTCCTTTTATTGAGAAGATTGACGATCTCACCCTTGTGGATGTTCATCATCTTACCAGCGATGGGCTTTTCATCCTTCTCAAGCTTACCCATCCTCTGGTTGAGCGAAGAGAGTTTTCCCTTCTTTCCAAGCCAGTTGACCTTTGCCTCTTCCAGTTCTTTGAGTGATGCTGCCTGGGAGATCTGCTGCTTTGCCTGAGGTGTCAGGCTTTTCACATCAGCCAGGAGCTCTGTGAGTTGTTCAGAACCATTGATTTCAAGTTCGCTTTGGGTACCGTCAGACATCGAGATAGGAGCCTCTTTAATAAGATCAAGACCAACAAAAGGTTGAATACGAGTGGTGCACGTCAAAGGGAATCTGGCTTTTGCCCGGAAAACAAGAACCTCCTCAAGCCTGAGGTGGCTGTAAGGAGGTTATTATCGGTCATTCGTTTTCAGGAGGGCCTGCTGATAGACCAGCTCTATAGAGCCTCGTCGTCTTGTTCCCCGGTACGGATGCGAATCGCACTTCCAACCTCAAGAACAAAGATCTTGCCGTCACCAATGGTGCCCGTCTGGGCACTCTCCTGGATCGCTTTGACAACTTCTTCCTCTTGATCGTCCGAAACAACAATTTCGAGACGAACTTTTGGCATGAAGTTCACCTGATATTCACTGCCGCGATAAAGTTCCTGATGCCCTTTCTGGCGACCAAAACCCCGAACTTCCCAGGCCGTCAGACCCATGATACCAAGTGAGGCGAGTGCGGCGCGAACATCTTCAATTTTGTGTGGTTTGATGACAGCTTCGATTTTTTTCATCAGAATTAATTCTCCACCATATTCTAAATCAGGAATTTCTTCTTCATTAAACTTATATCTGTTTATGAGGGCCTTTCATAGAAACAGCTGAAGCAGAAATGACGCCACTGAAAGCTGCCCCTGTGAAAGGGTCGAGGAAATCTCTAACAAGAGACTTCCTCGACGTCTAGCTGATTTATTGGTTGTAGTAGAGGACGAATTCGTATGGGTGAGGACGCAGAGCGATCTGATCTGTTTCGTTCTCACGCTTCCAGTCGATGTAAGACTGAACGAAGTCGGCTGAGAAAACGTCACCCTTGGTCAGGAACTCATGATCTGCTTCAAGGGCATCAAGTGCACCTTCAAGGTTTGCAGGAGTCTTAGGAATCGCTTTTCCTTCTTCTGCAGGAAGATCGTAGATGTTCTTGTCGAGAGGCTTGCCTGGATCGATTTTGTTCTGAACACCGTCAAGGCCGGCCATCAGAAGAGCAGAGAAAGCAAGGTAAGGGTTCGCCATTGGATCTGGGCAACGGAACTCAACGCGCTTAGCCTTTTCGCTTCCGCTATACATTGGAATACGAATCGAAGCAGAGCGGTTACGCTGTGAATAAGCAAGGTTCACAGGAGCTTCGTAGCCAGGAACAAGACGCTTATAACTGTTTGTTGAAGGGTTTGTGAAAGCAAGGATCGCAGGAGCGTGCTTGAGGATACCGCCGATGAAATTCAGAGCAAACTCTGAAAGTCCAGCGTAGCCATTACCTGCCATCAGGTTCTTTCCACCCTTCCAGATAGAAATGTGTGTATGCATTCCAGAGCCGTTATCTTCGAAAACAGGCTTGGGCATGAAGCAGGCAGAAAGATTGTGCTTACGAGCAACGTTTCTGATAATATACTTGTAAAGAAGTGATTTATCACCCATTGCAAGCAGTGTGTCGAAACGCATGTCAATTTCCTGCTGACCAGCAGTCGCAACTTCGTGGTGATGTGTTTCTACGTGAATACCACATTCCTGCATCACAGAAACCATCTCACTACGGATGTCCTGAGCTGTATCTACAGGAGGGAGTGGGAAGTAACCTTCTTTGTGGCGGATTTTGTTACCAAGGTTAGGAACACCATAGTCACCGCGCTCGTCACGAGCACTGTTCCAGATACCTTCGATGCTGTCTACATAGTGCATAGACGAGTTACTCTCGTAACCATACTGAACTTCATTGAAGAGGAAGAACTCAAGCTCTGGTCCGAGGAAAGCCGTGTCACCAAGACCAGTGCTCTTGAGATAGTTTTCAGCATTAATCGCGATGTTACGTGGATCGCGTGGATAGCGCTCTTTCGTCATTGGATCAACGACATTGCCAATAAGAGAGAGAGTAGGAATCTCGCAGAAAGGATCGATCATTGCAGTTGCTGGATCTGGCATGAGAAGCATGTCAGACTCATTGATTGCCTGCCAGCCGCGGATAGAAGACCCGTCGAAGCCAAGACCGTCCTCGAAAGTTGATTCTTCGAGTTCAGTTGCCGGACAGGTGAAGTGCTGCTGAACGCCGGGAGTGTCCGTGAATTTGTAATCGACAAATTTCACGCCTTTTTCTTTGATGAGTTTAATCACGTCAGAAGGATTCATAAGTTACCAATTACCTCAACGTAGTATTTAGAGTATTCGTGCGTCAGGTGCACCAGCCCAGTTCTTTACGAGAGACCTCCTCAGCACTTCGTGCCGTCTTTGTCTCAAGTCGGAGCAGGGTTTTATGCATGGCTCTATCTGAGCAAAAGAGAAATCGGTGATTAGACCCGTCATAAAAAAGTGATAAAATAGAGCCAATTACAATTCCCACGTGTACGAATGGCTCAGAAGAAACAAAGTGGCCCCCAAGAGCCAGAAAGAAGCCCCTCTTGCCTTCTTTTCCACAGCCTCACTCCTGAACTTCCCAAGCCCTTTCCCCACCTTCATACCTTCTGACTTCCCTGAAACTTTCCCAAACAGGCGTTGGACATTGACAACGATATTCCTCTTATAAACGATTGTGCATCCAGCAAAACAGCCGATCGGATGGTTCAAAGACATCCTTCCGATGAATCTTCTCCCAGATAGATCCCAGATTCCAAGGTCGTAAGAACGGACACTTGTCATGAAGCCTTCCTGTCCCCTCTGGTCATTCGACCAACTCATTTCTTTCTTGCTCATATCGGCAGGTCTTCTCTTCTGCTTCCCTCTTTGTGGTCATGCGCAAACGCCAGAAATCATTGTGGAAGAATCACGCGGCATCGAGGGCTTCGAGCTCTACGAGAATGGGTTGTACTATTATCTTTCGAATGGTGCATCTGACGACCTCATTTACGTGAAAAACTATCGCTTCGATCCAGGCTCTCCGAACAGTACCAGGCTTGGAGCCAGTAACGCGATCGTCGACGGTACGAACGTAACCCGTAACTCCCAGTATTTCTTCAGGGCTGTCACTGCCAGAAGAATCCAGCGAAGCTCATCCATCAACACAACCTCAGGCTCTGACCTTGTTGATATCGCATCGATCGCAAACTCCGAGATAACAGCACTCAACTATTTTAATGATAACGACTTTCTCTATTTCGGCTTACGCTCAACAGATGGCAGTGGAGATTATGGTATATACGCTGCACCAGACACGGCGGACAATGCAGACATCATGGTCAGCGACGCGATCGGCCTTGGATCCACCGCTGCAGGAACGAGCAACTTCATCAACAAGTTGGAGGTTTTTCGCTATGGCCCATCCGGTGCTCTCGGAATTGCTTACCTCGTGGGACCAAAGCAGACATCCTTCGGTGAAAGGCCTCCATGTCAGCTTTTCTTGAAAACAGCCGGCAGCAGTTTTCTATCTCCAGGCACTCTCCTTGAAACGAACGTTACAGACTTCAGCATCGCTCGTACAGGCCCCTTCCCCGATGACGTCACGATCTATGCAACGAAGTTTATCGGGCTCATACGAAGCGAAAACACAATCGCCAATAGCGAAAGAGGAACTAATGATGTCGGAGGCTATGTCCTTGAGATCGTTCCCGAGACGGGCGTTGTCAGCGAAAAATACTATGACGTAGGCGCCTCTGTATATTCCGTCACGACGGACGATCTCTATTATTATTTTGTTCAAAAAGTCTCAGGTGTCACGACCATCCAAAGGCAATTGAAGACCGCGAACGGCGAGGGCAGCAGCATCGAAGCACTCAGCTCGCTCGCCTTTAATCTGCGGTCAGACGACGAATGGCTATACTATATTCAGCCTCGTTTAACGACCGGTCATTCAATCAAAAGATTAGCTCGAAACGCTGCCCCCATCACCATGGATGTTGTCGCGCGCAGCATCGAAGCGATCCAGACAACCCAGGCTCTCCCAGAAGGCACCGTCTTTGAAATCCCCCTCATCGAAGGGAAAGATACCGTCGTTAGAGCTTATGGTGATCTTGAGAACAATTCCACGGGACAACCCAACTGGCTTGTGGACGCTCGCCTTCGCCTATACGACGATGGAGTACTTATAGAGGAATTCCAGCCAAGAAACCTGGCAACCCTCTCAGCATTCAGTGGTCCGGAGAATACACGCCTTAATTTTGACCTTAGAAACCCAACGAACTTCTTCTTCAATGTTCCAGGACAATATATACGAGAAGGTTCCATGGAGTTTGAGTTAAGTCTGAACGAATCAGAGATTGCTCCTGAAACTGATACCCTGATCAATAACAAGACGTCCGCAACATACACCGTCAGAAAAAGTGGCATCCAGGTTCTGCCACCACCCTTTGATCCAGAAACGCCCTCGATTATCTTCCGCCCAATCAACGTCAGTGATCAACCAATCATTCGACTCAGAAACGTAGCAAACCTTCCAACATTGATCGAACGTGCCAAAGCCTATCTCCCTTTTGCTGATGTCACCGTGGAAGAAGTGGACGATGTGCTTCGAAAAGAGATCCTGTTTATTGACCTGGGGGGCTTCGGAATCCCCAGTGAACAGAACTGGGCCCTGCTGAATCTTTCTGTCTCTACACTGACAAGTAACTATCTGTTCGGTAACGTTCAAGTAGCAATGGTCCCTCGTACCGTTAGCAACTTTAATGGAGTGGCCTTTCCGATTACGGCAACTCTCGTTCGTATGGAACCAAGTCTGACCGACACAACCTTCACCGAGTTTAATCGCCCCCGTGGTGCACTCTCACTTGCTCATGAATGGGGACATATAGCAGGCATTCTTCATATTAATAATGTGGGATGTGGCAATCAACCTGAAGGGCCTTATGAACCTTCTAATCCGTGGAGTAATTGCAACATTGGAAGTCCCGGGGTTTTCAGTAACTGGGTAGGATTTGATCCGATTACAAGAACTGTCATTCCTCCAGACGATGCTGGAGATCTCATGTCTTATCGTTTCCCTCGTTGGATATCGGGACCTTATTATGCAGACTCGCGCTGGCAGGAACCAGCGAATATCAACGCAGGAATACGTGAGAGTATAGAGCGCGGCGACCCTGCAGAACAACTGGTCATTGGTGCCCTTTATGATTCAGTGAATGACTCCTATCGATTTACACACTTCTATATATGGCCCGGCAACCTGATTGGTGCCCCAGAGTTCCCAGAGCCAGAAGATGCCGGTTTTGATAAACACACGATCTCACTCAAGGACTCCAGCGACAACGTTCTCACAACCAAAGACATCATTCCCTTCCCTGTGGCAGAAAGCGATACAGACACAGGGGTTCTATACGGATGGATTCCCTGGGACCCTAATACTGCCTTTGTAGAAATTGAGGTCAATGGAACACCCAAGGCCACGATCGGGAGAAGCTCGAACCCACCGGATGTGGTTGTTGCGGACCCTGTCATAGATAACACCGATGAAGTACTTCGCCTCAGTTGGAATGCCTATGACCCTGACGGCGATCCCATTCTCACCCATGTTCTATACAGTAATGACAACGGCGATAGCTGGGAGAACAGAGTCATGCAGACTCCTCTTCACGGAGTTGAAATCCCGCTTGAAAACCTTCCCGGAGGTCCTGACTGCCGCATCAAACTTATCTTCAGTGATGGGATGAACACCGTCATTGAGGATCTCGGTCCTCTAAATATACCCACCCACGCCCCTGAGATCTTTCTCGACGGCCCACCAGAAGGAGCTACGGTCCCTTATGGTGAAACGGTCTGTTTAATTGCTCTCGCGCTCGACCCCGACCAGGGAAGTCTCCCAGGCTCATCACTCGAATGGGAGATTATCGGCAGAGAAATCCTCAACTTTACAGGGAGCAAAGTCCTCCTTGATGACCTGGCCCCTGGCAGTTATACAGTGAATGTTTCGGCGATGGATGATGATGGCCAGACAGGAATGACCACGAGGAACTTCGATGTTGCTCCACTCACAATCCCCGAAGCCACATCTCCTCCTGTACTGGACGGAAATAAAGATGATGTCTATAGTGAAGGGTCTTACATCAAGGTTCCTTATGTTTCCGACAATGGATACTTTGAAGCCAGACTTATACACTCTGACAACAATCTCTATGTTTGTTTCGAGGGATTACAGTTCATTGAAGGAAGCAATTCAAACCGTCAGGTTGGCCTCCTGATAGACCTGGACAGCAGCGGAGACAACCCTCCATCTGGAAGCGATGTTGGCTTTATCATCAATGAGTTTGGTGTTCCTGGTTACTACACACCAGCTGGAGGCAACTATGTACCAGAGGATTTCCTGCCCGAAGGTTTCACAGCGGTTGTGTCTCGAACCGGTAGTAGCTTTTCTGCTGAGCTTTGTATATCCGATGACCTGATCGGAGGATGGAATAACCTCGTCGGGCTTCAGATTATTCACATTATCCCTGACATCGACGTATGGCCTGCCGCATCGGGAATCGTCGAAACAGCCAGCTATGGTGCTGCGTGGTTCGGTGATCCTGCCTCGGCCCCCACCCCTCCCGCACTCTTACCGATAGCGAACGCGGGGGAAGATAGAAAGCTTACAGTTTTGACTGAAACAAGCTTCTATCTGGACGGAACGTCATCTTCAGATCCAAATGGGAATGGCTTGACTTATCAATGGACTCAGACCGGCGGACCCAACGTGACACTGATGGAGGATGACAAGGAAGTTGCTTTCTTCAAGACAGACCCAGGAAACGAGGAAAAGGTCTATACATTTGAACTGACAGTAATGAACACTGAAGGCAGTGACACTGACTCAGTAGAAGTGAGCCTCGCTCCTCACCCTGCGCCGTTTATCTTTAACCTGAATGTAATTCTGAACAATATCCTGGGCATTGAAAAACGTCCTGCTGACTCCAACCAGGATGACAAGGTTGACTCTTCAGACGTTGAAGACTTTCTTGACGGGCAGACAATTAAATAAGGAAGATCACTCTAATTCGCACTGAAGAAATTCACATCTGATGAGGGAGGTCGATCGCTGAACTCCAGGCCAAGCAGAGCCTGATCGTCTTTGATCAAGGCTTCGCCGCGAAAATCGTCGATGAACTCGATGATTTTGAGGAGAGCATCGCTAAGTCTCAGCTCATCGCATTCCTTCCAGCAGGAATAAAGTTCATCAACTCCAAACATATGACCGTCTATATCGAACTGCTCAACAACCCCATCGGTGAAGGCAAGAACACGTCGACCGAGCTCAGAAAGAGAATGACAATTGAGTGGCCATTTTTCGTGACCGGGAATCAAACCGAGAGGAGGCCCACTCTTCAGAACATCAACGGCTTTTCTGGTGCACAGAAACCCGGGAGAACCGAAGGCAACTGAGTAAAGAGTTCCATCCTCAAGGTCTGCCTGCATCAACATTCCCGTGAAGCTGACCTGATGCCCTGTGGCTGCGCGCACCTGTTTTGAGTAGAGCTGGTTGAGCTGCTCCATAAATCCCGTAGGTTCATGATCATCAACGATTGCAAGTAGATCCGACAGAATTCTGCAGGCCCTTTGTCCGATCGCTCCTTGTTCTGCGGTCTCCGAAATCAGCATCAAAGGCTTATCAGTTTGTCGTCCTCCGAACCATACAAGGTTATTGGAATCATAATCGATGGGACGGATAAGACCTTGTGCGTCTACTCTCTGGACATCGCTCTGTTCTGAGCGATTAAAGAGAGCTCGGCTGAAGGTCTTCACATAGATATTTTCCTGCTCGACTTCCTCCATCGGCTGCTCCTGCTCACTGATAAGTTCGCTGCGATGGAGTAGACCATGAAAGCTGTGATCGGGTTTGTAGAAGGGAGAGACAGTCAGTTTGTAGGTGCGTCGTTTTTCGGGCGCGGGACAGGTAAAAGATTCCGTATATTCAGAAAGAGAGTTATTTATGAGCTCGTCATAAATCTTTTCCCAGCGCTCACGGTGGCATCCGCTAAAGCCGGAAAGAGCGTGGATTACCTCGCCATTAAGAAAACGATGAACGAGATGCTCACCATGGTTTTCTTCGGCGAAGTGAATCCATCGGTTGTTCACCCAGATAAGCTTGAGATCTTCATCAATCAAGTAAGCCAGATCTTCGGAATGAAGAAGATCCTCAAGGACTTCGCTTGCTGACACCTGCTCGATACTCATGGCAAAGCTATCCTGATTGGAGTGTTCCAATATGTAATGGCAAGAACGACTCCGCACAAGCTGTTTTTTGCATGACAATGAAGTTTTGGTCGGGATTGATTGACCATGGCTCTGAACCTGCTAAACTTACGACTAGAATTTAGGAGTAACCCTGAAATGAAAGATTTTCTCCGAGAAACGGATCAGTTCTTCCAACAGTACATGCCGCCTGTCACCAGGCGTTTTTTCTATATTATTGCGTTCACTCTGATCATCACCACTGCGGGCTTTGCCTTCCTGCCTGAATTATCAAGTCGTCTCTTCATTCTGAGACCAAGCGAAGCAATCTTTCAGTTCCATCTGCATCAGTTTTTCACCTACATGCTCGCCCACGCGGATTTTCTCCACTTCTTCTTTAATATTCTGATCCTTTTCTTTTTCGGAAAAATGCTCGAAGACTACTTTGGCTCCAGACGCTTCGGCTGGTTTATGGTACTCTCGGGAGTCTTCGCCGGACTTGTTCACACCGCCTTTGCCTTCATGTTTGGCCAGCCGAACGTAGGACTCATTGGATTCAGCGGAGTCGACTATGCGCTTTTGACAGTCGCCGTGCTTCTTTACCCGCGCGCTCAGGTTCTCTTTTTCTTCTTTCCTGTTCAGCTTCGCGTTCTCGGTATCTTTTTTGGTTTTCTTTTAATCATCAATACCCTTGCAAGTCTTGCCAGTTTTGGCGGTGGAGGCGTCAGCCACCTTGCCCATGCAGCGGGAGTCGTAGCAGGTTATGGTCTGTTAAAGTTCCCCCGGATTCTTGACTTCTTCGAGAATAGACACATTCCGTTCCTTATGCGTCGGCGTCCGAAAATGGTCAAACGTCGCAGCACAACGATGGGTCATCCAGGTCGTCATACAGACCCCGACGATCTATACGACGACCCGCACTGGAAGCTCGATCAGTAGGGGGTCTGCCCCCTTCCTCCCTGAATCGGTTCTCTTTTTCTTGTAAGTTACGCCAGTCGTTCATCCTTCAATTATGGTAACCAATTTCGCTGGAGCCTGAAAGCTCGTCGAGATTGGCGAAAAGAGCGCGGGAGCCCTCCAGACAATCGATTCATTCATTTGTATTAATCTTTCGATTGACGAACCGCTCCATTGAGACCAATTCTTCACACGAACTTTAAACCGAGAGCGCTCTCCCCGTGAAACCCGATCCCGAAATTTATATTAAATCCGAAAATCCAGCCTCTACTCGAGAGGAAACCAGACAAAAGCTGATTGAGGCAGGACTCGAAATCTTTGGGAAGATGGGCTACGAAGCGGCAACAACAAGGATGATTACTCAGAATGCGGGAGTGAATCTCGCAGCCATCCCATATCATTTTGGAAGTAAAGAGGGCCTCTACCACGCAGTCATTCAGTACATTTCAGATACTGTTTCATCGAATCTGAAGGACGAACGCACGGTCATTATGAAAGTAGTAATGAACCCCGCCGCTAAAAAAACCGATGTTCAGCAGGCTCTCGAGTCAATGATTCGTGCCTTTGCAAAGATGGTCATCTCCACAACGATGGGTGAACAATTCGGGCCTATTATCATGAGAGAGCATATGCAACCATCCTCAGCGTTTGATCGCTTGTATTTGACTCAGATGGAGCCCCTTCACGAGGCCGTAACAGTTCTTATTTCGAGGCTTATTGATATTCCCCCTGATTCGCCCGAGGCAATCATCCGGGCCCATTCAATCCTTGGGCAGGTTGTCGCCTTCCGGGCGTTGAGAGATGTGGCCCTTCGTCGAACAGGCTGGAAAAGCTTTGACCATGAGAACCTGGAATTAGTTCTCGATACCTTGATCGACAACGTGCGGCGAATCGTTAAGTCGCCAGGAAAGAAAAAATGAGCTTCTTTCTCGAGTACTATTCATTCGTACGATTGTATCAATCAATCGACAGACTATTGATAGGCCCGATTACCCCCCTTGATTCTCGTTCCATTACAGAAGGCAAAAAATGAAGAAGCTCCTCGATTTTTTCCGACTGAACCTGCAGCGACTCACCTTCGTCCCCCTGGCAATTCTCGGTGTTGTCATTGTCGGATTTGCAGGCTCACAAAAACTTGAGCCTGAGAAAGTAGACCTTAATGAGACGAGCACCTCAGTCAGGACCGTCGTAGCCCGCGAGTATGATGTGATCCCACGTGCATCGGGTTTCGGAGTCGTTGAACCTGGACAAGTATGGACCGCAGTTGCTCAGGTTGATGGAAGAGTTGTATATCTTCCAGAGAACTTCAGAAATGGTCAAAGAGTCAAGAAAGGCACTCTTATAGTCAGGATTGATCCAACAGATTATGAGCTTCTCGTCGCTGAGCGTCAAGCAAGGGTATCGAATGTTCATGCACAGTTGGAGACTTTGAACGCTGAAAGTCAGAGCGCCACGAAACTACTTGAGATTGAGAAGACAACACTCGAACTGACCTCTCGAAATTATGACCGATACACGGAGCTGGGTAATTCTGGAGCGGTCTCTGATTCAGAGATAGAGAATCGTGAGAGAGAGTTACTGCATTCAAAAAGAACAGTCCAAGATCTAAAGAATCAGATTCAAATACTGACAGCGAAAGAGAAAGAGCTTCAGTCCCAGCTAGACCTCGAACGCACCCAACTTCAACTCGCTAAGGCCAATCTCAATCGGACGAAATTCATCGCCCCTTTTGATGGAGTCATCAGCGATCTCCGAATCGAGGAAAACCAGTATGTTGGCGCGGGTGGGATATTATTTCAAATAGACAGCACAGAGTATTCGGAGATTCCGGCACAAATCAGTCAAAAAGGAATCGCCCGTTTGGGTAACTTCAACGCATCTGGACATCCTCAATTATCCGGGATTGTAGTCCGGACAAGCTCTTTGAGCGAAAAAAAATGGGATGCTACTTTTTCAAGGTTTACCGACGGATATGATGAGCAAACGGGCACACTCGGTGCCGTTGTCAGAGTGACTGCTCCCTGGACTGATCCTGAACACCCACTCAAGAAAGGGCTATTCACCGAAGTTCTTCTATACGGCAAGCCAATCCCCAATTCGCTGGTCATCCCACGTTCCTCTGTTACAGAAGGAGTTGTATATATTTTAAATGCGAATAGCAGATTGGAAAGACGGCCTGTCAAGGTTGGTTTCTTTCAAGATGATTTTGCAGTTATCTCGCATGGGCTAAATCCTGGTGATCAAGTTATTATCTCAGATATCACTCCGCCGATCGAGGGGATGCTACTCAGGGCAAATAATGCTCCCGAAGTGACAACGAGAATCGCCTATCAAGCAACAGGCAGCTCTAGTGGGAAGATAATTGAATGATACGTTGGTTTGCCTCTCACCCGACTGCAGCGAACTTGCTGATGCTCGGCTTTGTCATTCTCGGGTTATTTTCTGCGTTGAATATCAGACGCGAAACATTTCCGGACTATAATGTGGATGAAGTAGAAATTACAGTTGTCTATCCAGGGGCAACTCCCACAGAAGTCGAGAGAGAGGTTGTTCGGCGCGTCGAGGATGCGATCGACGGAGTTACCTTTGTAGAGAAGATACGAGCTGAAGCCCGCGCAAATACCGCCATCATTAATATTGAAATGAACCCGAGAGGGCAATTAGTTCCATTCATTAACGACCTCCAGACAGAAATCGATTCGATTGATGACTTTCCTCCCCTGATTGAAGAGCCAATTCTGAAAGAGAAAGGGAAAATTTCACCCGTCGTTTCAATAGCCGTAACCGGGATACCTGACCCTGTAGCACTGAAAACTCTTGCCGAGCAACTGAAAGATGATCTCAAAGCAAAAGACGAGATTTCACTCGTCCGTATATCTGGCTTCAGTGATCAGCAAATCCGTATCGAGCTCGATTATATCGCACTACAGGAGTACGGGTTATCTATACAGGAAGTAGCACGTATTGTCTCTCAGCAAAGCGTAGATTTTCCAGCTGGAGACCTTGAAACTGATGATCGCGTACTGACAATAAAGTTTTCGGACAAGCGTCGCAGCATCGCAGCCCTCGGGGATTTGCAAATTCGAGCAAGTGAATATGGAGGTCAGGTTCTCTTGTCAGACGTTTCCAGAATCTTTACCACATTTGAAGAGGAGGAAGAACAAACTCTCTTTGCTAGTCAACGTGCAGGGTATATTGTGGTCGAGAAAACGGACCTTCAGGATTCATTGACTATATACAATACTGTCAAACAGTTTGTGGAGGAACAGAATGCCACTCTACCGCCTGGCATTGTCCTTCACCTGACTGAAGATCAGGCTTCCATTGTTCAAGATCGGCTTTCGCTTTTGATCAAGAATGGATGGCAAGGTCTTCTGCTGGTTCTGCTGGTATTGGGTTGTGTATTCTCCCTTCGTTTCGCACTTTGGGTGGCCCTCTCGATTCCAATCAGTTTCCTGGGCGGATTCTATTTCTTTCCGCACTTAGGGATTACCATAAACATGATTTCAATGGTCGGATTACTTATGGCCTTGGGGCTGTTAATGGATGATTCGATTGTGATCGCTGAAAACATTATGGCCAAGCATCAGGAGGGGCTAACGCCATTCCATTCGGTTACTGAGGGGACAAGCGAAGTCTTCCCTGGAGTCTTTGCATCGTTTCTGACAACAGTAGCGGTCTTCCTTCCACTAACATTCATTTCCGGTGAAATCGGTAAGATTCTTCGTGTAATGCCACTGACATTAATCCTGGTGATGAGTGTTAGCATGATCGAAGCATTTCTTATTCTGCCTCATCATCTGAAAAGCGCTCTCAACAAAGATAAACCAACTGAAAACAGATTGAGAAAGTATATTGCAAACTTGATTAGTAGTAGTTCGGGCTTTCTCTGTAATTCTATCGTCCCATATACCATCCGATACCGTTACATTACGGCTGGATTCGCAGCGCTAATCTTATGTTCAAGCCTTGCCTTGCTTACGGGGGGAATACTGAAATTCCAGGTATTCCCTGACCTCGAAGGCGACATCATTCATGCAAGGATTCTCATGCCACAGGGTACACCACTGAATAGGACGAGAGATGTAGTGAGCCAATTAACCTCTGCTCTAGACGAAGTGAATGAATCCTTTTCCTCCTCACAGCCAGATAGTCAGCATCTCATTCGCCAGGTTGCTGTTGATTATTCTAAGAATGTGAGCGCCTTTGAAAAAGGGCCTCATGTAGCAACAGTAAAAGTAGACCTGCTCAGCGCTGAAATACGTCGAAATGCAAGTATAGAATCCATCATAGAAAAGTGGCGAGAATACTCGGGTGAAATCCCCGGAGCCATTGCAGTTACATACAGTGAACCTTCTCTAGGTCCAGCAGGAAATCCTATAGAAATACAACTGGTGGGAGAGAATCTGGAACGACTCAAGTTGGCTGCCACGGATCTCCGTAAACAGCTTTCGGTTTACAAAGGTACATTCAACCTGTTGGACGATCTTCGTCCAGGCCAGCCAGAGTTGCAACTCAAGTTACATGATGTAGCCACGAGACTTGGTCTTACAGCACAAGATATCGCGAACCAACTCAGAGCCTCATACTTTGGGTCAGTCGCATCTGAAATGATTATCGGTGAAAACAGAATTGAAGTCGACCTTAGGCTTGCAGGAGAGAATAGAGATTCACTGGATGACTTTGATAACTTTCGGGTTCGATTACCAGACGGGAGCCAGACCCCTCTGGAATATGTTGCCGATATTGAGCAGGGCAGAAATTGGAGCCGTATACATCGTATAGACGGAAAAAGAACGGTATCTGTGATCGGTGAAGTAGATACACGGACCGCAAACACAGAGGCGATACTCGCTGACCTTGAAGAGAATTATATTCCTCAACTCCGTAAACGATACCCTGAGATAAAATCGATTATTTATGAAGGCGAGAGATCACGAGGTGGAGAAACTAGTCAATCGATGCTACGAAACTTTACTATGGGTTTAATCGGTATCTTTTTAATTCTGAGCTTCCAGTTTCGTTCATTCATCGAACCGATCATTGTCATGAGTGCCATTCCTTTCATTCTGGTGGGCGTGATCTGGGGGCATTTCCTGATGGGATATCCGATCACCCTGCCTTCAATGATGGGTTTCTTTGCCCTTGCCGGAGTCGTTGTGAACAACTCAATCCTTCTGGTCGAGTTCATCAAGATCCACCGAAGGAAGGGGATGAGCTTACACGATGGAATTGTTGCTTCGACACGCCAACGATTCCGCCCTATTGTGCTCTCAACGGCAACGACTTTAGCGGGCCTTTTACCATTACTTTTTGAAACAAGCCTGCAAGCACAAGTTCTTATTCCACTGGCAATCAGCCTTGTATTCGGACTTGCATCATCGACGATTCTTGTCCTCTTGATTCTTCCTGCATTCTATTTCATTCTGGACGATTTTAAACTGTCAGCGCCGGTTTTTGAGAGAAATGAAGTGATCGGGAAACCTGAGTTGAAAGAAATTCCTTGAGCAATATAGGGAGTTTTTTCATTTACTCTATTTTCAGATACAAACCTACCAAACTAACATAGAGAAAAGTGATTTCGCCGATATTTGAATAAAGTCTTCGATCTGATATACTCTGACAGATAACCCGAGGCCATCTGCCGGCAAGACGAAGGAGCGAATTATTCAGGTTTTCCGGAACCTCGATGCCGGTGACTTTGGTGCTCAACTTAGTGCCAGCACCGCTCACACCATAATCTTTCAGAACCATTCTGGTCCGAACCGGGGCGAAAGGGACGACAGGAACACCTCAATCTATACCAGATGCCTGTAACGCGCATCCTGAGTATCAGGGGATAACGAGATGAGGCCAGGACACTTGAATTCAGCTTTCGGCACTCATCCTCGCCCCAGATGCTACCAGTATCGATGCATGATGGAACCAATGGATTGCATCGAAGCTCCTTCGAAACCAGTTCCATGGTCTTTCGATCCCAAGGGAGAATGCGGGTCGGATTCGATTCCCTCACCGATTCATCAATACTGACTTAGACCCTCTTTGCCCCTCTGCTTTAAGCCTTCCTGCGTATTTGATTTCATACTAAGGAACATAACCATGAAAAGTACTTTGGCTCAAAGCTATCTCCCCAAACCAAGCGACCGCGGTTCAGAACCTCAATATCGAGTGGATATCGAGGATGTGGGAGTCGTGCTGCGCTCTGGCGATGGACCGGACTCGTGTGACCGCTACGGAGCCCGTGAAGCCTCTCTCTTTCGTGATGGTGATCGCTGGTATCTCTTCTACGACGGCGCCGGTGAAGATGGGTGGAAAGCATGCCTGGCTGAAAGTACGGATCTGGTAAACTGGACGAAGCTGGGTGCCGTCCTTCCACTCGGACAAGGAAGAGAAATCGATAGTGCTTGTGCCGCTTCCCCCTGGGTGATTAAGGAAGGCGACCTCTGGCATATGTTCTATCTTGGTTCTCCGAACGCCTCTCCCGCCCCGGAGCGTGTTCCCCAGTTTCCTTATCTCACACTGAAAGCGACGGCTCAGTCGCCAAGGGGACCCTGGATTAAGGACCACTCTTTCATTCCTTTTACGACGCGTCCCGATTCATGGATGGAGTCCACAGCGAGTCCGGGTTATATCGTTCGCCACAATGGTGAGTATATACAATACTTCAGCGGTTCGATTGAAATTAATAACGGCAAGGCTCCCTGGGCGGAAAGAACACTGGGTATCGCGAAAACGAAGGATTTGAACCTGCCATGGGAAGTTCAGGAGGAACCAATTTTGCCTCTTGAAGAGCAGATCGAAAATTCTTCCATCTACTACGAAGAGGAAAGCAAGACCTGGTTTCTCTTCACGAATCACATCGGAATGGAAGATCATCCCGAGCATGGCCTGATTGAATATACCGATTCGATCTGGGTTTACTGGACGAAGGATCCAATGAAGTGGAATCCGAAAGACAAAGCCGTTGTCATTGACGGCCTGAACTGCAGCTGGTCGTACCGTTGTATCGGCATGCCTTCTGTTGCACGTGTAGGTAACAGACTGGCTGTCCTCTATGACGCGCCTGAGGGGGAGTCAACAGACCACAACTATCGTCACATTGGATTAGCGTGGGTGAAATTGCCTATTATTAAAGAATAAGGCGAGAGGAGTTCCTCCCTTTTCACAAAGGAATCATCTATACGCCGGGACTGAGTAGAACGGGGAGGGAGGAATCTTCCCCTCTTACTCAACGACAAAACTATCCAGCTCCACAGGGAGCGCTGTCGCTCCGTCATTTGCTGTTCCTGGGGAACCTTGAGCTCCTCCTGAACCGGTGGCGGAGACATGTCCGACGAAAGATCCGGTGATGTCAGGATCTCTTGTCCACGATTCATTATCCCCATCATCAAGTGGATAAGCTACGGAATCGATGGTGTTAGCCGAATCGTCTTCTACGGTAACGGTGGCTCCACCATTCACAAGCGAGAGACTTGCAGTGTCGATAAAATCACCGGGGATCCCAGTAGGAGTTCCACCGCCAAAGATGACAACGGTCCCGCTGGCAGGAAGCACTGTAGATGCGGGGAACGTATATTCCACAGTTGAATCGACAGAAACCGTCCAGTTGGAAATGTCGAGTGCACCGCCAGTGGTATTGTAGAGTTCAACGTATTCGTCCTGGATGACGCTAAAGACGCCGTCACCATTTGAATCAAAGCCGCCGGGATCAGCCATCACTTCATTGATGGTTAAGTCAAGGGGGGCAGCGGAGAGGCCTGCCGTGAGCCCGAGAATCATCGCCATAGAGAAAATAGATCTTACGGTCTTCATCATAACACTCCGTGATTAAGTTTTAAGTGTTTGAATGATCCTAAACAGAAGGCTTTGGTCGAATCAATAATAAACAGATGATCTCTTTGAAATTCAGAGAATCTCGAATCTTCCTTCACAAATAACTCACTTCAGCAGCTGAGAATAAGATCTGGCAATCTCCTCGTTGAAAGCGACGAGGTAGATTGTTTCTATACATGTTGATGGATGAGCCTTCATATATTCCTCGATCGCCTCAAGTGCGACCTTTGCGGCCTCTTTCAAAGGATATCCGTAGATCCCACAGCTGATCGCGGGAAAAGCGATGCTCTTGAGGTTCTTCTCTTCGGCAACTTCCAGGGAACGGCGATAGCAGGAAGCAAGTAAATCAGGCGCGCTGTTCCCTGCCTTTGCATAGACAGGCCCTACGGTATGGATCACGTGGCTGGCGGGAAGTTGATAGCCTTTGGTGATTTTAGCGTCGCCCGTTTCGCATCCGTTGAGAGTTCGGCACTCCTCGAGCAATTCCGGTCCTGCCGCGCGATGAATGGCACCGTCCACACCTCCCCCACCGAGGAGGCTGCTGTTGGCGGCGTTCACGATGGCATCGACTTCAAGCTTTGTGATGTCACCCTGATGGACCTTGATTTCGGTTTTCATCTCTGTCACTCTATTATCTAAATTCTCAGAACCTCATCGACTACGTCTTAAGTTTAGAGACGAGAGGGCGATTCGTGTTTGCCTCCCGAATCAGGCAGGCTTAAGAATGACCTTAGTCTAACGAAGAGAAGGATTTCAAGCATGAGCAAGCCACTGGTCGGAATAATCATGGGATCAACCTCGGATTGGGAGACAATGAAGAATGCAGCAGACACTCTGGATAACCTCGGAGTGCCATACGAGACCCGGGTGGTTTCTGCTCACCGTACGCCAGATCTTCTCTTCGAATATGCCGAGACTGCGGAAGATCGTGGCATCGAAGTCATTATCGCGGGTGCAGGTGGCGCAGCGCATTTACCGGGAATGTGCGCTTCCAAGACAATCCTCCCCGTATTTGGCGTGCCGGTTCAGTCGAAAGCATTGAGTGGAATGGATTCGCTTCTATCGATCGTTCAGATGCCTGCAGGAATTCCCGTGGGAACGCTTGCGATTGGCCGAGCCGGAGCAATCAACGCAGCGCTGATGGCAGCTGCTCAGCTGGCCAGAAAGAATCCGGATATACGCAAAGCGCTGGCTGACTTCCGTTCGAAGCAGACCGAAAAAGTGCTCTCGGTTCCCGATCCCGCGAAACAGTGATTGCCTCGTCGCATTTGTTGTTCTTTAGGACGAATTATCCTCTTTGGCAATATGCCTTCCATTCTGTCTAGAGCAATGATAGAGCACTCAAACCACCAGATGCCCTTTCTTGTCGGCAACATTGATCATTGCTCGCATTCCGGAATTGAACTCGAGAAAGTCGCTCTCAATACCATCGCTGAAAATGACGCCATTGCCGGCCATGTGAGATTCAAGCTCCATCGGTTTCTCTTTCGTTATTCTGCCGTACACGACAGAAGTTCCCGTTGTTCGGCTTGGGAACGGTTCGCGTACAGAATAGCGCAGAGACTCCTCATCCCAGGAGAATTGTCCCCCATTCTTCAGGTTAAACCTTTGTCTTGAAACGGCGCCCGCTATACCCGTTGCACCGGTCAGAACACTCCTCATCCAACCCGTCGATCCAAGGCCCGTTGAAACGATAATCCCACTGGAAGATTGATCCTCTGAGCGACCATCAACGTTAATTGCATAGCGCGCAGAAACATGAGTTTTTGCTCCAATGAAGAAATCATTTACGGCATACAGTTGTTGCCCATCAGTGAGCTCAGCCCGTGCCATTGTTACCGTCGATACCTGACGGGTATTCACAAAGACCTCGCGAAGAATGAGATCAAGGTCTTCTACAACAAAGGGGAGCAGGACTCCATCCCAGCGGGAAGGATCGGGGTTCACCCCGATCACAACCTGCTCGTTGAGGTATTTCATCGTGTTTGCGACAAGACCATCCTGTCCGAGCACCACCACCGTATCGTTCTGCCCAAAGATAAAGTTCGGTAAGAATTGACGGTCGACGATTTGAACTCTTCCAAGCTGCTGTAGAGTCGTTTCCGCAAGAGTGGCAGCTTTCTTATATCGATCATGCTCTGCCAGATAATCGCCGAACTCGGCGCCGAGATGCTCGACATAAAACTTCGCCTGTTCTCTTGTATTGAACCTGGTGATCAACTCATCTAGTCGGGTTTGTCGAACAACCAGAATGATCTTATTATCGGTAAGTGTTTTCATCGTTCTATACGACTTCTTCCTGCCCTGGAGACGTTAGCGGCTTGTTGACTTTCCTCTGCCCTTCACTTCACGTACGCGAGGTGCTGAGGTGTTCATGAGTTCCTGAAGTAGTTCTGGCGCGATGTTCAGATTGCCAATCTTGTCAGCATTATCTGCAAGGTTCTGGAAGGCCGTTGCGATGAGATGTGCGGGATCCATTCCAACACTAGCAAGAGCCTGCATGACTTTCGGTTCCACATTCTTGAAGGCACCCATGGCAGCATTCATCGCATAGGCTTGTGCATCGGCTTCTGCCTTTTTGTTTTCCACGGCAAATTCAACAAGCTCTTTGCGTTTCTCTTCGAGGGCAACGTTCCCTTTCATCTGTTCCTGCTGCATCATCTGCCTCTTTTCCTGAACAGAACGGTCGGCATCGATTTGGGTCTCCCTGATCTGACGCTTCTTATTCTCAACTGCGATCTCAGTATTCAGTTCATTTTCCTTGATGGCACGTTCCTGCTCGACTGCAGCATTCCGGCGAGCGTATATCGCCTCGTCAGCCTCTAGAAGCATTTGCTCTCTTATCTCAGCCTCCAGCGCACGTGCTGTTTCAGGGGTCGGTTTAACTGCAAGAACGGAAAGAGCGATGATTTCCAGACCCAGCTGATCGAGCATCTCGCTCTTCATCAATCTACTTCGAACTGAGTTTACCAATGCTTCAGAGTTCTTAAGAGCCTTCTTCAAACTCAGGACCTGAAGTTCAGCACGCATAAGAACCTGTACCTGATTGATGACACGTTGGGAGAGTTTCTCAGGGTCGTCAGACAAGTGTTTCCTGTTGTCAGAAGCGAGCGTGAAATTGAGAAGTTCCGTCAGTTTTCTAGGATCTCTGACACGATAGGTAACCTGCCCCTGAACAGAGATTTCCTGGAAATCAGCGGTAACTTCTTTAAAGATGAAGGGTACGTCAACACTGGCCATAGAAACCCCGACCAATGAAGATACGGGGGCGTAATAGAGAAAAGAGAGCCCAGCGCCTTCTCGTACCACTGCTCCCTTCTTATACTGAAAGATATACATATTGGGTTGGGCTTTGATGTACCGTAATCCAAACATGGAGGTATCCTTTCTGGTCTTTCGACCATTCTGCTGAATAGTGTTAAAATGTTTGTGTATAACAGGCTTAGGTTAGATACGAAGAGCTTCGTATTTTAATTCAGTTAACAGGAGACAAGTTTTCTATACAACATCGTAAGGTCTCCTCATATTTCAAAGTTGAAGCCTTGCTTCACCATGCGGTCGTATTTATGTTTGTTGAATCGATAGAGCTTTGCGGCCCGGTGCGAGACATCCGTTTCAATTTCGTCTAATTCTTCAAGGATTCCCATATTCAGGATTTTCTTCCTGAAGTTTCTCTTATCCAGTTTCCTGTCGAGAATCTTTTCGTAAACTGCTTGAAGCGATCTGAGTGGGAACCTCTCTGGTAATAATTCGAAACCAATCGGCTGATACCTGATTTTGCCTCTCAGACGCTTGTGTGCTATTTCCAGAATCTCTTCATGATCAAAGGCTAACTGTGGCATATCATCAAGACAGAACCATGCAGCGTTACTTGCGTCTGTCGAAGCTGCAATGGTGTGATCAAAGAGATTCACAAGACCGTAATGAGCAACGGTAATAACGTGCTCGCGTGGATCACGATCGGGATCACTGAAGGTGTAGAGCTGCTCCAGATAGACATCTTCCAAACCGGTCTCTTCCTGCAATTCGCGTCGAGCCGTTTCTTCCAGCGCTTCCCCAACCACAGCGAATCCGCCGGGAAGAGCCCACTGGCCCTTGAATGGATCGAGCCCCCTTTGGATCAGTAGGATCTTGAGGTCGTCATCATCAAGTCCGAAGACAACGCAATCTACGGTTACGGCTGGTCTGTCATATTCGTAGGTGAAGCTCATATCAGACACCCTTCGTGTTTTCTAGACACTAACTTAGTGTCCAATTCACACCAAGTCAAGAGCTAAGATGATCTTTGCTCATAAAAGGGAAATACCAGCATAGATGGGGAGGCTGTTAGGGGTTAGGAGTTTTGAATTTGGGTTCAGGGGATCGAGCGGGTGATTACTTCTGATGTTCGGGGTTATATTTGAATGCTTCCTTGAATCGCTTCCAGATGAGCTTTTCCATCTTTATCGCATATCGTTCCGCATAATCCTCAGAGCCACCATCTCTCCCTCGTCCTTTTGTTATTCGATAGTGGTGATGGCCCAGCTCATGGAGGAGAATATGAAGTAATTGATATGCTCGTGCAGATTCTTCCGTAAACTTGGCGACAGGGAATTTCCCGCTCTCATCCACAGGTACGCCAAGACGAAGAAAGACTTCTTTGTGATCTTCATAATACCCCCAACTCATTTCACGTTCAAGACTGCCATCCCAAGCGCAAATTGCTATCTGTGGGATTGCTGGATATGCGTACCAACCGTCGCACTCATAATCCCCGGCCTGTAGGTAAATATGATCCAGATCAGTTGAAACGCGTTTCCAATCAGGAATTAGACGTATGAAGAGCCAAACATCATCTCTGGTAATTACGTGATGATAACCTTGATAAGGTTTCTGAAACCCGACCTCCAGTGAGTTGCTTCTGGTTGGAGCATGCCGGTTCTTCTTTTGAACAACTCCATCTTTAACTTTGGGTGTTGTTTTCCTGTTTGCTTGACCTTTGCGCATGTCCATTCACCTTCAAGAAAAAGCCGCCGATCGAGTGACCGGCGGCTTGTCTATACTTTGTGATGTTCCATTAGAACATGTTGTACTGCCCGTCGCCACCTTCAACAACCTCAGGGCCTTTATGCTGACGAGGCTTGATCCACTCTCCTGTGTCCATTTCCTTGTAACCTTTACCTGGGCCAACCATTGGGAAAACGCAGGCGTCAGGGTCGATCTTGACTTCGAGGAATGCAGGACCGTCAAATTCAATGAACTCTTTAAGCGTTGATTCAACATCTTCGTTCTTACTGATACTCTTGGCGAACTTATAGCCATCGGCTTCTGCAGCTTTAACGAAGTCCTTTGCGTGAAGCGTCTTGTCGGTTGCTGAGAAACGATGCTCGTACATCATCTTTTGCCACTGACGCACCATACCGTCACCTTGATTATTCAGGAGAAGAACTTTAACACCGACGCCGTAATTCGTGGCAGTTTCCATTTCGCCGATGTTCATGCGTATAGATCCATCGCCATCGATATCAACGACGAGTCGATCAGGACAGCCGAACTTGGCACCAATCGCTGCAGGCAGTCCAAAGCCCATGGTTCCCATACTTCCTGAGGTGAGCCAGGAGCGTGGATTCTTATATTTATAATACTGAGCAGCCCACATCTGGTGCTGACCAACGCCAGTAGAAATGATCGCTTCACCGTCTGTCAGCTCAGAGAGCTTCTCGATGACGTAGTAAGGCTGAATGAAATCACTCTCTTTATCGTAGTTGAGCTTATGCTCATCTTTCAGCTTAAGCAGGTGCTGCTTCCATGCAGAGTAATCCTTCTTAAACCCTGGCATGCCATGGTCTATGAGGCCACGAAGACCGGTCTTTGCGTCGCCGATAAAGGACCAGTCAATGGACTTCACCTTACCAATTTCTGCCGCGTCTATATCGATATGAGCGATGTGGCGTGCTCCTGGAGCAAATTCTTTCACTTTGCCGGCAACGCGGTCGTCGAAGCGCGAACCAACGGCGATCAGCATGTCGCAATCCTCAACGGCATAGTTAGCATAGGCAGTTCCATGCATCCCAAGCATGTGCATCGACAGGTCAGAGGACACGTCGACAGACCCAATGCCCATCAATGTTGTAACAACGGGGATCTGGAACTTCTCGGAGAACTCACGAAGCTCGTAGGCAGCGTTACTGTTGATCACTCCACCGCCAGCATAAATGAGAGGGCGCTCGCTTTCTCCAAGCATTTTAAAGAAGGTTTCAGCCTGTTTTTCCTTCATCTGAGAAGCCGCCATTTTCTCGAGACGAGATTCATAGCCGCGGAAATGAAGAAGGCCTTCCCCTTTGAACTCACCAACCCAGTTCTGAACATCTTTAGGAAGATCAATGACGACGGGACCTGGGCGGCCGGATGTGGCAATGTCGAAGGCGCTGCGAATGGTGGCCTCAAGTTTTTCTGGATCATCAACGAGGAAGCAGTGCTTAGCGCAGGCGCTCATAATATTCAGAACGGGTGCTTCCTGGAAAGCATCTGTACCCATCGCCGCGCGTGGAACCTGGCCGCAAAGAAGAACAACGGGAATAGAGTCAGCCATGCAGTCGCGAATTGGAGTCGCGCAGTTTGTGGCTCCGGGACCTGAAGTAACGATGAAAACTCCAACTTTGCCAGTAGCGCGGGCATATCCTGCGGCCATGAAACCAGCTCCCTGCTCATTGGCAGGAACAACCAGGTCAATGTTGTTTCCGACTTTCTCTTCGTTCTGATTGTAGCGGAAAACGGCGTCATAGGTTGGGAGAATAGCTCCGCCACTATATCCAAACATCACATCGACACCTTCATCGGCAAGCACCTGCACCACCATGTCAGCTCCCATCATTTTTTTGCCTGCTAGTGGGTGCTTCTGGTCGTTCTGTGGATTCCGATTGATTGTTGCAACACTCATGATCGTGTACCTTTCTAAATTTGGTAAATAGGTGCTTTGCCTCGCTTCATGGCTCAGGGGTGAAAGGGTGTCGTTCTCTCACGTCCGTCACAGCCGTGGCGGGTCACATTTGTTTGACCAGAGCCCTTCCCCCGGTCAACTGTAAGGTTGAAAGAATTGACATGTCGCAAGAGTTTCACAGAGGGAAGGGACCAAGGGGCGTCAAAAAGGCAAAAGAGAAGTCTTTTTCCCGGCAGTTTTCTATTTCCCCAACTCTTTTCCACGCCCAAATTCCTTATAATTCAAAGTGGAGACAGGAATATGGAAGAAGACCCACCACAAGTTCAGGCATTGGCAAAGCAACCGGAGAACCCGTGGGATACTCTTTCCATGAAGATGACGATGGCGACGGGGAGCCTTCTAACCTCGGCCTGCCACTTTATCCCCATTCCAATTCTCGACGGGATTCTGATCAAACGGATCCATCGGCACTTGGCACGATCGATTCTGAAAACTCATGGCCACGACCCCGACTTGATCCGTTACTATTCACCAGTTTACGGAGGAACCGGAAGCTGCCTTGGAAATTCCATCTGGTTTATCGTCACCTTTCCGTTCAAGTTTGCCTGGGGTTTGATCACAAAAGCTTTTCGCATGGTTCTCTTCATCTTCCTGATTCGCCGCTGTGCACTGCAGATCGGCGAGACGTTGCTGCTCGGCCGGACAATGAGTCGCACTCTACACGATGGACGATTGCCAGTTGCGGATCCGAGTAATGAGAAAAGCATCCAGCAAGCATCAATCAAGGCCACTCAGATAAGAGAAAGTTACAACGAAGCAATCAAGGGTACAGATATACGTTTTTTGAAACAGATATTTGCCAAGATTTTTCGTCATACAAAAGCGATGAGGAATCTGGCGGGATCACTCTTCAAAGTTTTTCGTCCCAGAAAGGGAAGAGAGAATACACTGGATGAGGACCTCGAGAATATAGAGGGCAAGAAAGCTACTTTTGTAGAGAAAGCCAGCGCGCATATCGCCAGTATCATGGGACAGCCGGAAATGGAAGCTTTCTTCAATGAATTTGATGACAAGTTCGATACACTCGTCGAGAAGAAGAGCAAAGGAAACTAATCGCCTCCCTTTCCGAAAGGCCAGATACTGTAGGATATATCATCTGTACTAACGAGAGAGTACGTATGAAGAACCTCATTTTCTTCATTGAGTTCGATCACATAGGAATCAGACTCAAAGCGCACATTACTTACAAGGAAGTTGACAGCTGGGTTACCGACGCCTAACCCACCTCCATATCCTTCTCGTCGTTGATACGTATAGATCGTAACCCCATCCACCTTGTCTACCTTGCTTGGTATACCAAGGGCCCTAATAGTATCTGCCTTTGTTTCCAGGGACATCTCCGCCGGCAGGACTCTCGTCATTGGTTTATTATTGTGTACACTCGTACATCCTGTAAACAGAAGGATGCAAAACACGAGAAGAAAGGATCTATACATGCGAGGCATCCTTTCAGTCTTTGATCACAATTGAATAAGAATTAGGGTCGGGACCCTGGAAGGGACGCCAGTAATTATTCCGGCTGATTTGTGCAACATGAGTCACGACACCATTCTCATCAAACTCTATCAAGGTATCTTCCTTATTGAGCGTTGAGTTCCAGTTAAAGGGTAGAATCAACCAGGCACCCCACAGAAACCCTGTCGTCCTCGAATCAACAGTCGCATATCGCAGATGGTGCTTTGAAATAAGACTACTACCATCCTGCTTGATGGTCAGTGGAGCAGGTGGCCCTTGCTCCTCAAGAATCTGCATATACGTTGTTTTCCCAACGATAATTCGATCAGTATCAATATGCTGGTGCTTCTCGTTTATGACAATCTTTGAAAACGAGCATCCGGTTATCGGCAATGTCGCAATGACAAGCAAAATGAACGTCAAAAGGCGGAAAGAATCGATCATCAACCGTCTCCGAAAGGCCAGAATTCCCAATCAAGATCCTTCGAGTTATTACTGATCACCTTCTTGCTGACAACCCCGTCGTCGCCTACAAAGAAGAGAGCTGAATCGAGGCCAACATTCGATTTGCGAAAACTGACAATAAAGATATTGAAGCCTTCGGTCTTTGCATCTCCAAAATTATAAAGGTGAATGGTGCCGTCGCTGGAAGGAATAATCGCGTTCGGAGGTGAGCCAAAGATGCTTTCGAGATCAGTGGCCTGAGTAATTCCCGGCTCCACGAGCTCAGCCCTGTCGTGAAAACCCGAAATATTGATGCGCTCCCGAGACCAGGAGCAGCCAGAAAAGAAGATCATGCAGAGAGGAAGAAGAACCAGAAGCCGTATCATGGTGAAGCCCCAGTAGATCAAATCGTTGGTTCATGGAGTGACCAAAAACCCCTTCAACTTTTTCATGAGAGAATTTTTCTAGAGGGCTGTCAACCTGATTGAAGCCTTGAGGAAGCACCCTTTACGCAATGGCAAGGGTGGAATTAGAGAATCTGATTAATCCCATTCAGTTCATCTTGAGTGAGCGGAGTCATGTCTATAATCTTGAGATTGTCCTCAAGCTGCTGTGCTCGTGACACGCCCATCACTACCGATGCAACCTGAGGCCGTGACAATAGCCACTGGAGAGCTAAGTGATGAACCTTCTGACCACGTCTATCAGCGATCGTCTTCAGTTGACGCACTTTATCCCAGGCACCTTCCGACTCCTTTTCGCGATACCAGTCATCGTCTCCGTGGCGCGCGTTCTCAGGCGGTCCGTCCAGGTACTTATCCGTGAGTGCTCCCTGAGCCAGCGGACAGAAAGGAATCACTCCGATTTCATGCTCACTTGCAACGGGAAGAAGTCCAAATTCGTTTGTGCGCTCAAGCATATTCATATGAGGCTGTACAATGAGTATACGCTCGAGTTTCATGTAGTGTATATGATTGATGGCTTCGCGTAGCTGCTCGCCCGAGTAATTGCTCAGCCCTATATACAAAGCTTTACCCTGCTTCACCATCAGATCCAATGTTGTGAGAGTTTCCTCGAGCGGAGTCTCATGGTCGAAGCAATGATGATAGAAGATATCAAGATAGTCCAGCTGCAGTCGTTTGAGTGAAGCGTGTAGACTCGACATGAGGTATTTACGGCTGCCTCCTATCTGGTAAGGCCCGTCCCACATGCGAAAACCAGCCTTAGATGAGATAATAAGCTCGTCGCGCGGCATCTCTTTGAGAACCTTACCCATGACTTCTTCGGAGTGTCCCGGAGGCGGTCCATAATTGTTCGCAAAGTCAAAGTGAGTGATCCCCGAGTTGAAAGCTTGAAAGGCGATTTCTTTACAAAGCTTCTCATTTCCTTCTTTACCGAGGCTTTGCCAGAACCCCAATGAAATCAGGGGTAATTTGAGGCCGCTCCGTCCAACCTTGCGGTAAGGCATTTTTTCGTAGCGCTCTGGTTTGAAATCCATGGTGAACGTCCTCGGAAGATGATAAACTCACCAATAGTTAATTCATCTATGCAATGCGAGCAAAAAGATCCGTCTGTATAGAAAAAGGCGACCCGGAGGCCGCCTTGAGTAAACGTCATTCAATGTGAATGCTACTGGAGGTTAAACCGACTCTGCCTGTGGCTTCTTATTGAAGTCAGAGCTGACGAGGCTGGCTTCCTGCTCAACCATAGAGTAGGTTTCAAGCAGATCGCCTTCCTTGATATCGTTATAGCCCTGAAGTCCGATACCGCATTCCAGACCGGCCTCGACTTTCTTCACATCGTCTTTCACACGACGCAATGAGCGCAGTTGGCCTTTCCAAATAACAGCGCCGTCGCGGATAAGACGTGCCTTGTGGTCAATGGCGACATTGCCTTCCTCAACGAAACAACCAGCAATCGTTCCGATCTTGGAGACCTTGAAAGTTTGCAGGACTTTAACGAGACCTTCCTGCTTCTCTTCAAACTCAGGCTTGAGAAGACCCTTCATGGCGTTCTCAATGTCTTCCTTCAATGCATAGATAACGTCATAGGATCTGACGTCTACGCGGAGTTCTTCCGCGAGACTTCTCAGGGAAGGATCAACACCAACGTTAAAGGCGAGAATGATCGCATCTGAAGCGTCGGCAAGATTGATATCCGAGTTAGACACCGCACCCACAGCTGAGTGAATCACCTTCACAGCGACACGGTCACTTTCAATACGATAAAGAGTCGTTCTAATCGCTTCAACCGACCCCATCACATCACCCTTAATGATGATGTTGAGAAGTGTCACCTTGTCATCCTCGGTCATCCGCTCGGTGAGGTTATCCAGTGAAACGTGGAGCTTCGGACTTGCCTGACGTGAACGCGCACGGTGGCGACGTCTATCAGCGATTTCGCGAGCTTCAGGTTCTGATGGAATCACGACGAATTTCTCACCGGCAACAGGACTGCCTGTGATACCTAGGATCTCAACGGGAACGGCAGGACCGGCTTCTTCAATGGGGCGATCATGGTCGTCGCGCATAGCACGCACACGTCCACTCTCGGTTCCGCAAACGAAGATATCGCCAATTCTGAGCGTACCTTTTTCAACGAGTATTGTCGCAACAGCACCGCGATTCGGATCGACATGAGATTCTACCACGGTTCCAACAGCATCGCGTTTTGGATTAGCTTTAAGTTCAAGAATTTCCGTCTGCAGAGCAACGTACTCCATCAGATCAGATATACCCTGTCCCGTAATAGCTGAAACAGGAATGACGATCGTATCACCGCCAAAGTCTTCTGCGATGAGCTCGTACTTCATAAGCTCCTGTTTCACGCGGTCGGGGTTGGCGCCATCGACGTCAATTTTGTTCAATGCGACGATGATCGGAACGTCGGCAGCCTTCGCGTGACTGATCGCTTCAACGGTCTGAGGCATCACACCATCATTGGCAGCGACGACGAGAATAACAAGGTCAGTAACGTTAGCACCACGTGTTCTCATCTCTGTGAAGGCTTCGTGACCAGGTGTATCGAGGAAGACAATATCCCCCTGCTGAGTTTCTACGTGATAGGCGCCGATATGCTGAGTAATGCCACCGGCTTCTCCTGCAGCGACGTCGGCCGCTCGAATCTTATCGAGGAGTGATGTCTTGCCATGGTCAACGTGCCCCATCACGGTCACGATTGGAGGACGTGCTACCAGATCCGCTTCATTGTCCTCAGCATCCAGGTAACGTTCGATATCGAAGTCATCGCCTTCGCGCTCAATTTCAATTTCAATTTCAAATTCGAGAGCGAGCTCCTCGGCTTTCTCAGCATCGAGAATATTATTAATCGTCAGCATCTCGCCCATCGTGATGAGCTTTTGCATCACATCGGCGATGCTCTTGCCTGTCTTATCTGCAAACTCACCAACGGTGAAGTCGCCTCGGAACTTGATAACCTTTGGTTCCGGAGCGGCGGGTGCCTTTGCCTGCTGATGCTGACCTTGAGCGCCCTGATGATGACTTTTCTTTTTCGGTTTGGGCCTTCTTTCGCCTCCAGATTCAAGGCGAAGAAGCTGACTTGGGCGAATTTTCTTTCTTCCGTCGTCCACCTTAGGCTTTGGACGTGGCTTTCCTTCGCTCCAATCCTTGTCTCCCTTTTCGCCTTTGCCTTTATTTCTGGCGCGACGACTCTTTGCCCGGTATTCATCTTTCACATCGGACTGGAGACCAGAGTCGACAAAACTTTGTAGAGACTTGATATTCGCAGGACTTTCTTCTTTGCCTGATGCAGACTGCTTTTCTCTTGGTTTTGCGGGGGCGTCGGCTTTCCTCATCTGAGGAGCCGGGGCCTGAGCACTTCTCGCCGGTTTTTCCTGCGGCTTTGGAGGAGCCTTTTCAGCTTTAGCCTCAGCTTCCGCCTGCTTCTTCTTCTCACCTTTAGGGTCCTGAACACCGTGGGTGGTCGGGGCTGGAGGAGCTTTCGGCGTGGCTGATTGATCAGCTTCGGACTGTTGGGTCTTTTCTACTTCGAGTCGAGTGCGCTCTTCCTCAGCGGCTTTTTGTTTAGCGAGCTCTGCCTGTTTTCGGGCGAGTTCAGCTTCCGCTGCTTTTCGAGCTTCTTCAGCACGTTTAGCCCGCTCTTCTTCTTCCTGCTTACGCCTGAGAGCTTCAGCAGCGCGCTGTCTTTCCTCTTCCTCACGTCTGCGACGATCCTCTTCCTCCTTAACCTTTTCATCTTCTTTTTGGCGCCGAATATCGAAGTTTGCCATCACATGACGAACGATTTCGTCATCGAGACTACTTGCGGCGGTGAGCTTTTTCGCCAGTTTATAGCCTTGCTCCGTGTAGTGATCACGGCTGGCTTCAACCTCAGCGATGATGTCCTTTTTGTCGACACCCAAAAGCTCTGCGACTTGCTTTACTTGCATAGAAACTCCATTCGATATTGCGGCGGTCCGAGGACGCGCAGCTGTTCATAACCCAGTGGGCATGATAAGTCACCCCGGGAAATACACACTTTTCCCGGGGAGGTTAGAGGATACCCCCGCTCTGCCCTCACCCGTCAAGGACTATCAAGAGAGGAAGTCCCCATCCCGGAGGGTTACCTCGTACCCGATTTATTGAAACTTAAGGACTTTTATCTGAATTTCCACTCAACAGGATCAACAAGAGTCAACTGTTTCACAGCAAGAGGATCCTCGCAGGAAGAACTAAAACACTCTATTCTTAGGACGTTCTGGCCATAAATGAGGGTTTGAGGGGGGATCTCGAAACCCTGAGAACCGGGCCCTTCAACCTGATCACTCCAAATCCCCAGATACTGTCCATTTAAATAGAGACGCCGGTCAGGGCTTGAGCCAGTAGATTGAAATCCTATTTCAAGTGTTTTGTGCGAAATATTCCTGGCAGGAAGGCCCAGAAAGGAATTTGCCCCTTGAAGATGAATAAACTCTCCATCCTGAAGTGAACGAAAGCCCCACTCTTGAGTCCCCCAGATTGACCGGACATTTCGAAAAAGTCGATCGTTACCCGCATAAAGTCCAGAAGGAATCTTTCCAGGAGGTGAAAAGACCTGGGTCATGATTAACCCGGCTAATACGACGGCGGTTAGTGGCGGAACGGAAAGAAGACCCCAGCGGGACATCTTCTCTCCCAGAGGCCCTGATTCAGGGCTGCAATCTGAACGAGAGCCCTTACTCCACACCGAGAAAGAAATAATAAAGAGAATGAGAGCTGCAGGAAAGGCGTAGTGATAGGGAATGACGACACATGAAATGAAAAGAAAGAGGCTTAAAGAACAAACCCGAAGAAAATCTTCAGCCCTTCTCATCAACTTAAAGCTGCAAAGAAAGAGGATACCCTGCAAAATAATCGCAATGATCGTCCGGTGTTCATAAACGCCAAGCTTTCCGAATATTCCCGTGAAACCCATGCCATAAATCCGCATCTCTTCGGCATTTACCCAATGAAGTAGAGCCTCCTCGTAGCCTTTTGTATAGGCGTAGGTGAAAGCTTCCGGTCTGTACAGAAGGAAGGGAATCCCCAGAAGAACAGGAAAGAAAACCGAGCCAAGGACCATCCTGAACATTCCATTGCGATCATGACGAAATTTGAGAAAGATATACAAAGCGAGAAACGGAACTAATACAATCATGTATGGTCTTGAAATAAGGGCCCAGCCAAAGAATATGCCGGACAACAAATAACGCCCCTGAAGGAAGCAGATCCCCCAGCCAGCAAGAGTGAACCAGAACCCCACAAGGTGGAGGCCCGGGAAAAAGTCATGATAGAAAAGAACCTCATAAAGAACAACTGGTAGAAAGAGCAAAGGGATAGAACCGATGCTCTGAACTACACACCGGGATGAAAACCAGGAATAGAGGAAACCGGAAATTGAGAAAAGAACCAGGCCTGCAAAGGCGGCGACTCCCCACAAACGTATATCTGTATGAAATAGATAGGGAACACTGTAAGGGAACCAGAGACCTGGAGGAAACGTCAGAGAGATCTCCCAGCCACCGACATCGTGAAAACGATATGGATAGCTTCCTTCAATCCAGAATGATCGAAGTGCCTCCTGTATCAGCGGTAACATGTCTCCCTGCATGGGATTAATGGGGTCTATCCAGATAGATTGACGATAACTCAGGAAAGACTGGATAGAAAGAATAAGTGAGACTAATGGCAGAAGGCATCCAATGACCTTGTGGGCCCTCTGATACCGTTCATTGATAGCGTAGCTCGAAATACTTTGGGAGATATTATCGCGGTTTGCCAGGATGAACAGGAGTATATAAAGCCCAACAAAAAACAGCGTTGGCAGCGTAAACCAGGGCCATAGCCGGCCAGGCTGATCGGAATAACGAACAACCTCCTGGTAGCGCAGCATCAACCACGGCGCGATGGCCAGTATCGCTCCTGCTAGAGTGTATACGATGACCGGACCTGAACTCCTGGAAGGCTTGTCATTCATGAAGTCAGGAGAGCCTTGTATGAGTCATACGGGCGATTTCCATCCCGATATCAGCACCTTTTTTCTCATCGAAGCCTCTGTAGAAGAGAAGTCTGTCACGATTCTGTGTAAAGACATACAGTTCGTGCAGCTTGCTCTCCCCTCGCCCCGCTGATAAAAGAAGAAATACCAGGTAAAAGTATCCGAAGAGAACAATATAAGTGACCATCGCAAAAAGACTGCTCTGGAGCTTCCCTGAATCCGGGTGATGGAAGTCAATGTACCGTACATCACCGAAGGAATATTTCCGAGTTCCTATAGGAAGAATAAAGAGGAGGTAGCGCTGCCTGATAATGGTATTCTTTGAAGGAATGAACTGTGTTTTGACCCTGCCTGTCCCTGATAAAATCATGAGGCCTCCGAACAAGAACAGTATGGCATAGACGGTCCATTCCGGTGCGCTGGTGAATGTTGATTGAAAACTTGGCGAAACAAGACTTCCAACCGGGTAGGTTATGAGACAGCACAGGACACCGAGAACCAACGACCCAATGGAAGTGTTCACGGAGAACGTCTGCTCGGGTCCTTTCGAGTTTTCAAAGCTATGTGGAGAATTCATAACAAAAACCTTCTTGTTTCCTTTTTGATGACAGGACTGAACAGACTAGACGCATCTTGAGAATGACAAGCGAATACTCGGACATCAGACAAGAGCTGTCCGATAGAGATCAGTGCTGCAGCATCGAGCAGACAATATATCTATCCCACGAAACTTGAGACTCAGGTCCTGATGCTCAAAGGTGCGTTACGATTTCAACAACTCGGGCAAAGCTGAAAGTACCTCATCGATCTTACCGACTTCCTTTGCACCACCTTGAGCAAAGTCTGGTCGGCCACCACCGCGACCACCAAGTGGCTCAGCGACCTTATTGACAATCTGTCCCGCCGGAAGTGACTTTTGTGCCTCTTTACCAACGGCAGCAATGATGGCAACCTTTTCTCCGCTGGCTGAGAGAATACAGACAACACCTTTATCACCAAGCTTATCACGAAGCTGCGAGCCAAGAGTTCTAAGCTGATTATTGTCGAGATTATCCATTCTCACACGAACCAGCTTCAAACCACCCTCCAGCTCGACTGCTTCGTCGATATACTTATCCACATCTTTCGTTGCAGCTTGCTGTCTGAGCTTGGCCAATTCCTTCTCCAGCTCTTTCACGCGTGACTGCAAGCCGGAAACGCGCTCCAGTATAGCCGTTCCCTTTGCTGCAAGAGTACTCTCAAGTGGAGCAATGATCTCATAGTGTTCCGTTAATTCCTGCTCCATGGCATCGTTTGCTGTTACCGCTTCTATACGCCGGATCCCTGAGGCAATCGAGCTTTCAGAAACAATGCGATAGCGCGCAATTTCGCCTGTAGAGTTGACGTGAGTTCCACCGCAGAACTCAATGCTGTCCTCTCCCATAGACACAACACGAACGACAGCACCATATTTCTCACCGAAAGGTGCGATCGCGCCCTTCTTTTTCGCGTCTTCAAGTGAAAGGACTTCCGTCTTAACCGGCTGCGATTCAACGATCATCCGGTTGACTTCTCTTTCAATCTTTACGAGCTCTTCTTTTGTGAGGGAATCACTGTGAGAGAAATCGAATCTTGAGGAAGTAGGCCCGACATAAGACCCTGCCTGGGTAACATGATCTCCCACGAGGTTCTTTAAAGCTGCTTGAAGAAGGTGAACAGAGCTGTGATTGCGCCGTATAGCATCTCTTCGCTCACGATCAACTTTTGTGGTAACTTTATCACCGGCTTCAAGTGTCCCGGATTTCATTTTCCCATGATGTATATAAATATCGTGGGGTGTTTTCTGACAATCAGTAACAACGAAAGTACCATGACCCGTTTCGATCACGCCTGTATCACCAACCTGCCCACCACTTTCTGCGTAAAAGGGAGTCTGGTTAAGCACAACGAGTCCCTCTTCACCTTCTTTCATGGTTTTTGAAATCGATCCCTTGTGGATGAATCCAATGACTTCTGCATCGACGGGTCCAACCGAATCATATCCAAGAAACTCCGTGGAGCCATGCTCCTCATGGAGTTCATCAAGAAGATCCAGCTCAAAGTCCAGCTTGGCGCCTTTCCAGCTTTTCCGCGCCTCTTCCTTTTGCTTTTTCATGGACTCTTCGTAGCCGGCCCGATCAATCCTGATTCCTTCATCTTCAGCGATTTCGATCGTCAAATCGATAGGAAAGCCATAGGTATCCCAAAGCTTAAAGACGTCCGCACCGGGGATTTCATTAGTACCAGAATCCACAGCCTTCTTGACCAGCTCATCCAGTATCTTCGTTCCGCGATCACGGGTATGAAGGAATGTTTCTTCCTCCTTCTTGATCGCCTTCCTGATGAAATCAGGATTCGACTTAATCTCTGGGTAAACGTCACCCATGGCATCAACTACTGAATCGTATAGATCAGTCATGAAGGGTTTGTCTACACCCAGGAGAGAAGCAAAACGTAAAGCTCTGCGCTGAATACGTCTTAAGACGTAGCCTCGACCGACATTGCTTGGTGTAATGCCTTCTGCCAGCGTAAATACCAGTGCTCTCGTGTGGTCAGCGATCGCGTTCAGAGCGAGACGTTCCTTCGCTGCCTCTTCACTGTGCGGTTCGGAGATCTTAAGGTAAGGGACTCCCAGGTTATTCGACGCAGCTTCGATAATGGGCCACATCAGATCTGTTTCATACGGAGTCGAAGGCTTGCCTGTCTGAGCGAACTTCAGCGCGACAGTCATTCTTTCAAGGCCTGCGCCGGTGTCTATACCCTTGTGTTTCAGGGGAAGACGCGAGCCGTCCTTCTGCTGGTCGAACTGAGGAAATACCATGTTCCAGATTTCAAGGAAAAGATCCCCTTCTTCCTCAATGCGTCTTGCGAGGACAGGCCTGTACTCTTCTGGAGACTCTTTCAGCTTCGTCTTTATTTCCTGAAGTTCCTCATCAGTTCCGAGGAAAATACAGAGCTCGGAGCAAGGACCGCAGGCTCCGGTATCACCCGCTGGACCCCAGAAATTTTCAGAAGCGGGAAGTCGAAGCGGTGTATACACACACCCCGTTTCTTCATTCCAGAGTTTTTCAGCTTCATCATCATCTTCGAAGATCGTTGGAAAAAGACGATCTTCAGGGAGATTCATCACCTCAGTCACAAACTGCCAGGCCCATTTAATTGTTTCTTTTTTGAAGTAATCTCCAAAACTGAAGTTACCGAGCATTTCGAAGAAGGTATGATGCCGGAGGGTTTTTCCAACGTTCTCCAGGTCGGACCCCTTGCCACCAGCTCGCAGGCATTTCTGACAGGATGTAGAACGTGAGTAAGGAAGGGGATCCACAAGTCCTGAATAAAGCTGCTTGAATTGAACCATCCCTGCCGTTGTGAAGAGCAGCGTAGGATCGTCGGGGGGAACCAGAGGCGCACTCGCGATCACTGGGTGCGGAAAATCGGGCCGCTCTTTGAAAAACTCGAGGTACGCTTGTCTTAGTTCTTTGCCGGTGGAAATCATGTATTTAAGTTACTCTTATCTTAGATTCATTGATCTGAGTACTGGCCTCAGAGTCAGGAAGAAGAGCTTCATCAAGCAACGGAGGTCAAGTGTCGGATCAAATCATCGACCATTCCCCCGATCTTGGGAACATTTTGGCCGGGGATTCATCCGCGTATCAGGTTGCTTATTGAGGGGTAAAACCTTTCCGGGAAAGAATCAGGAGACATGGAGGCAGAAAGAGGGGGTCGTAAGACCTGAGACGTGATCGCGAGGCCCGGTTGCTGGTTCAAAGGGACGGTCCTCCGACCTTGCCTGGGGAGATTTTTCTCCAGATTTCGACTGGGACCCCTCTCCTTCTTCAGCGCCTTCCACCGCCCTTGGTCCCCACCATTTCTGGTTCGTGTCTGCTGCTTGTCTGGTGCATGTCTGGTGCATGAGCAAGCACCCGACTATTAAGGAACAATGAGGAGAGACGAAGCTTAAAAGCAATAGACCCCGATGGTCTAGGCGTGGGGGATTCTGAGGGTATACCCTAGTGGATTCACTGTTCCGCCTTATTCGATCGCGAGATCCGAAGATAGAACCTGTGGGGTATCTTGCAGGCGCCTGCGCGATGAGGAAAGTCTCAACTCGAGCCGAAAACTAACACCTTTTGATGTTCTTCGTTTCACGACGTTTCAAAGGTTAATTTTTTATCTAAGAAAAAGTATTTGATTCATGAGCAAACAATCGACTTGCTGATGCGCTGAAGGGGTTAGGAATTCTTCTTAATCAAACACAATCTGCATCAATGGGAGTAGAAGATGATCAAAAAAGGTTTTTCGCTTATTCTGGCCATCGCAGGGTTCGCTGGAATTCAGAGTATCAGCCAGTCACAACCAAGCTTTACGAAACTTGGTGATGTTGTTGTCAGTGGACTTGAGACCCTTCCAACGGGAATCGTTGCCGACGGAGACACGGCATATGTTGTGGGCTATAACCAACGACGGGTTCTTAAGATTGAAAATGTGACGACTTCTACGCCTTCCTCAAGCATCCTTGCACGGACTGACTCTGGGGATTCGACACCTGTTGGCTCTGTCACCTGGCAGGCAGGCCGGGGGCTGATTACGGCAGACCTCAGGAACGGAACAGACCTCCTTATTGCTGGTGATGCCGGTGGCGGAAGCGGGCAGGAAGACGGATATTCTCTGCTTCTGAATGCTGCAGACGGCACTTTGATTCAACAAGGGACTCAGCTTAACTTCGGTGGGGACTTAAGAGTAGGGCATGCAGCCTTTCTCGGCACGACAAATATCATCTTGAGCCAGCAAAGCGGCACGAACTTCTTTCAGGCAAACTCTAGCTTATCAGGTTTAACAGGTGCAGGATTTTACGGTGGAGCAGCTGGGTCTACTCAACGCTTCACAACAGACTTCGTCGCCATTCCCGGGACCACCGCTGGAACCGATGTGTATGTTTCTTTCAATGATCGCGCTTTCACAGGAGAGGTGATTGGTATCCACGAGTATCTCGATGATGCTACTTCACCAGACTCTTTCACAGACAATGTCAATACGGGGGCCTGGTATGAAGTAGATGACAATGCCGTGATCCACACCAGCTCAATTGGAGGTATTGGATACTTTGATTACGCTGGAGATGGGACTGAGTACCTCATTCTTGCAGATCGAGGGAATGCCCAGCTGCACCTTGTGGATCGCAGCAACCCGGCGTCAGTGACACTCTTCAACACAGACATCACTCTGCCTGCTGATGCGACAGTAACAACTGTCGGTGGGAATCAATACCTTCTTGTAACACAAACGGATTCTCCGTCCGGTAATGGTCGTATTACCGTATACGGAGTGGACGGTGCTGGCTTCAGCGACACAACCGCCGTCTCTAACTGGGAACTCTACTAACGCCGATTGGTTCTCTCCGGGAGTAACCCCATCCGAGTTTTTGGGACTTGGGTGGGGTTACCCATTTTTAGGGTAGCAAATCCTCAATCAGTGATTGTCACTTGCCACGAATATTTCTTTCTGACCTCATCCCTTCAGGGTTGTTGCCAGAATTAATTTCCGAATAGGTGGTGAGCGAGAGTGGACCGTTCAGTATTCTGAAAACATAGGAAGAGTGATTCTATTTCGAGGTTTTCGGGATGCTGAAGAGAGTGGTCGCAGCAAGCCTATATCGGACAGGAATTTTGACAGTAACTCTGCACTGAAGAAGAGCTTCTGGTACAAGGTGGGGAAATGCGATGATGAGTCATGCTTTGAGTCTGACAACAAAGACATATATATACCTGGTCCTGATCTGTCTTACTGCAAATGCCAGCGCTTCGCTCATTGACGGCTTTGGACGGTTCGGTCGCAATCACGAGGATGGCCTTCTTACTCTGAACTCCAAACCAGGAAGCTTTTCTTTTCCCTTTAATGGCCCAGAAGTCGACTTTGCGGACAGCAGCACCAGTTACAATGTCATCGAGATCAACCAGACAGCGAAAACAGTCGCACTTGCGGCGCCAAATGCAGTAGAGCCCGAGAAAGTATATACATCTATTCTGTACCCGGGGATAGCCCTTGACTATGGCGAAAAAGACCGCGCTGAGTTTGTATTCGACAGCAAAATCAATACGATTTACGACTCCACATCAGACTTTCTTTCTTCGAACGCATTTCTGGTTGAAGTGGAAAAAGGAGCGAAGACGTACTACCTGCTCTTCACGTTCCAAGCAACCCTCAGCAACATCGACTACGAGCTTACATCGACGCCTCAGGATAGCCGGCTCACATTCACGGGGAGTGACATCGGTTTTCTAAGAATCTCCACGCCCGTTGGGTTAAGCACGGATCTCTCTGTACAAGACGATGACCTCAGAAATGAAAGCATGAGATGGTCTGGGCTTGGGTTTCCTGTCCTGAATGGAAGAGAATTTGAATTTAACCCTGCAGAGATGAAGGTTACGATCAAAGACTCGTTCTCCTGTTTAGAAGGGGAAAACTGGTCTCCCCTCTCACCGGTCCTGACTTTTGCTATGGCCAATGGGTATCCGGCGGAGATAGTAGGAGGGACTTTTGAAAGTGCGGTCTTGACAAAGTATGGTTTCTTTTCCGGAGGAACATCGAATGAAGTTCGCTATACGCTTCCAATCCCTCCTTTAGGTGATAGAGGTTATATATCAGAAGCATCGCCGCAAACAAAGTACGTCCATTTGTTAAATTCACTTAGCGAGCCAGACAGGGCGATCTCGTGGGGTTCCAATGCTGTCGACCTGGGGTATGTTGCAATGGCGAATACCGAGATGGCAAAACCATACCTGTCTGAAAGTGTCGAGAATCGCCTTGATTATTCCTGGTCGCAGAACCTCAGCCGTGCCTTCGACCTTCCCTCGTCTGGATCTTCAACGTGGAAAGAGCGAACAGAGCCATTTTCCCAACTGACTTACCTGTGGACCTATCGTATTCTTGGCCCCGCTCCTGCAGAGTATATGCTGGATCTTGAATGGGGCATCGCCCTTCCCCTGTACGGACTGTATAAGTATGCGCAGTTTCGTGGGGATTGGGAGTTTGTCGAGAACCACTGGTCAGAAGTGAAAGAGATATACAAATACTTTGACTACGCTGAAGACTGGGCATGGATGACGGTTGTTAATGGCGACATTGGTTACAGCACAGGTACGGGAGATCCACTTTGCGCGGCATACATCGGACAACTTGCGGCGTTCAAAATGGCGCAGCAACTCTCGAAAGAGGACGATGCAGCGTATTTTGCTTACAAGCTGTCACGAGTTGCCGTGCCGACTGTTGCGCGATTCTGGTATTCGGACTGGGCTGAAGAACAGGGCCTGATTCCAGACAATCATATCGTGCAAGGATTTTGGGAGAAATCCACATTCACCTCAACCCGAGTTGATGATGATTTTACGGATCCCTGGGGGCCAACCAACGTACTTTCCGGGAATGGCATCCAACCGGAGCTTTTCAATCTCTATTTGTGGGCAGCAGGTGAGGCGCTCGAGAACTTTGAACAGAAATTCGAAGCGGGATATCCTGACTGGGCTGATGAATCACACACTTATAGCATATCAACGACTTATCAGGGCAACAGTGTATACGTAACCTTTCCTCATATATATCTGAGGGCTTCCCTGGGAGAAGAGACAGAGACATTGAAGGACTATCTTGATTCGGCATCAACAAACCTTCGCAGTGCATATTACGTTGGACCAAACGTTGTAGCAGAAGTTCTCTCTCGTGATTTGCCGTTGATCCTCACGGAATGGTCACCTGCGCGCTATATAGACGGTTCATTTAATGAGAGCCTTAGTGAAGCAACCTTAACGTTTTCGGTGCAAGAGTGGTCAGACTTTACATCTGAGCAAGAGGTTCCATGGAAACTGGATGGTGCACTTTCTGAAGAGAAGAATGTTAAAGAGGTCTTTATTGAAGATCTCTCTGTTCCCTTTTTTCAGGAAGAGAACCATCTTCATCTAGAAGCCATCGTATCTGGAACTTTTGAAGTTCGAATACTCTTCGAAGAAAGAGTGTCGTTCGATTCAACCTGGCTGATTCATTAATTCCTTCAGTTGATGGCATATGTTTAGTTCTGATTTTTTTGGAAATTTTGATGATAAAAGCGGCTCTACAATTTTTGGCTGACTCTACTCATAGTAGCGCCAGCTTTCAGCGTCGGTCTGCCCCACTCTCTCAATCCATTCTCGAATCAATTGTGATCCGACTGGGTCTATCTCAGATGAGGCGATAGGGGGCATTCGATGGTTCTTGTCCAGGGTAGTCATTCTCAAATAAAGAACTGACTTCTCAGGATCTCCGGGCAAGAGCCTTTGAGGATCAATCAACCCGAAGTCGTGCCCTGATACCGGCTCTTCAACAAGTTGCATATCCTCGGATTCAATGCCAAAGCGAAAGTCAATATCGACTGGGGCGGGACCTAAGGGTTGGTGGCACATGGAACAATTTGAATCGAGGTAAGCCCGGGCGCGTTCAGAAATATTTAGCGATTCATCATTGTACGAGGGCAGTCTCACCATATTACTGGTAGAATCAGGAAGGGGGGAATCAAAGAGACTAACGAGATTGAACTGTTCGAGTTGATTGGCGCTGATTGACTCTCCTGGATAGACAATTGAATGGTTGATCGAAGCCGTTGTTAGACCGAGTGCGACATTGGACGCACCGGTATGACAAGAAAAACAATCTGAACGGCTCGGATAATACCAGGTATAGTCGATAGGCTCTCCATCCTCATTAAGAATAGAGAATTGCCGACCTTTAGACCCTGTCAGCAAGACGGCATCGGACTCTTCATCGTTCCATTCGTAGGAAAACCCATACCACTCACTGTCTTTCTTGTAGAGAAGTCTCGTTTCTATCCTTTTCTGCGTATTGACGGGGTCACGTCGATCAAGTGGCAGAGAGAAATTCTTGATTAGAACCGTTTCTTCAGGGAAGCCCCACCCTCCAGTTTCTGTCCGTGAAATCTGACTCAAACCGGGCAAGGCAAAGTACCTTTCCTTTGAAGCAAAATCCGACCACAAGGGCGAGCTTGGTTCATAGTAGTAGACGCCAGCGACCTGTTCTCCATCCCCTCGACCCGCCTGCAGAAGCGCAGGCATATCACTTAGTTTCCTTGGAAAGGAGTCAGCAGAAACGCCATCCGGATAGGCTAACTTTTTCAGGGAGGCACCTCCGGAAAAGCTGTAGTCTATGAGGTATAGACTCCCATCAGGTTGAGTTTGAGCTTGCAAGAAAAAGGAACCCGGGCGAACGGCGATTCGGGTTGAAACAAGTGATCCATCAACTTGCTCCAATGAAAATACTTCTCCAGAATAGACTTTCGTATAGATTATTTTCCCAAACAGCTCAGGAAACCGGGATCCATCATAAACGGAAATACCCCCAACAGCGAAATTTCCCGGGTCATGAGGAATGGCCAGCAGAGGAGGCTCATAGTTTTGTTGATCACAGTCGGGCTCGCGGCAATCTGGACCTTCCATCTCTCCCCAACCGTAATTAGCTCCAGGTATAACCCTATTTATTTCATCGTACTTCTCTGCTCCTACATCTACTGCAAGGAGATCGCTGCTGAAGGGATCAAAGCACAGCTTATAAGGATTGCGTAAACCGAAGGCATATATTTCTTTTCTGATAGATGAGTCAGTGGTTTCGTAGAAGGGATTGTCAAAAGGGATCTTGTAAGGAAGCCCAGGATCAGGTTCCGACTTTACATCAATTCTGACAATTGTCCCATAGAGGTTGGAAAGACTTTGCGCTCTTGTTGGTCCTTGTTGATCTCCTCCGTCACCGAAGGAAACATATAGCATCCCATCAGGGCCAAAAAGCAGCTCTCCTCCATTATGTGCATGGTGGGGCTGTGCGAGAGTCAATAAGACTTCTTCATCAACAGGATCCATCACATCATCTGAAGGATCCTCATCAATAACCCGCGATATAACTGACATTCCAGTCTGGTTTGAGTCACAGGACCCGATCCCAAGGTTGTAGAAGAGATAGACATGGCCATTTACTTCGTATTCCGGGTCGAATAGGACTGATTGAAGTCCACTTTCTCCATGGAAACAGATAAAGTCGCGCATATCCCAGAATATCTTCCATTCGCTTTCCTCAACATCATCCTCAAGGGGAAAGACATGTATATAACCTTCGTGGGACGCCATCGCGCCCAATGCAAGAGAGTTTGGAAGCTCGAAATACTCAACGACGAACCAGGGGGTAATATTACTAAACTCTGACTGGACTGTGTAAGTGAGATCCGAATCAGAAGGAAGATCAGAAATGAGAAGTTCTGTATTTGGCTGACGAGGTGCTTCGAAGACGCTGTCACCGAAGACGGGAGGCAAAACCACAAGCAGCCATATGAGTGTTTGAGAAACCCAACTCATAGATTCTCCCAATGACACTGAATAATTTAGTTTACATTGGAAGTAGTTCCAAGGGTTTTACTGAGAAGTCAACGGGATTTGGCTGAAAGGATCAGGCCAAAACAAGTAGATCTTCTTCGGTAGGCTCAGGTAAGAGCTCGTAGAAAAAGTTCCTCCGACGGGGTGTGAAGCCTGCCTCTTCAACAAGACGACGGAGAAATGGTTCGGTCATCCGGTTGTTCGCACCTGCGGCCTTCACAACGTTTTCCTCGATCATGATGGAACCCATATCATCGCACCCATAGAAAAGGGAGAGCTGCCCAATTCTGCTGCCTTGCGTAACCCAGGATGACTGAATGTGTTTGATGTTATCGATGTAAAGGCGAGCGATAGCTGTGGTTCTGAGGTAATCCCAGGAACCAACTTCTTTGAGATCAAGCCGGCCTGCCAGAGCAGTGTGCTCTGGCTGAAACGTCCAGTCGATGAATGCGGTGAAACCGCCTGTTTCGTCCTGGAGCTGCCTGTAGTGTTCAAACGTCTCGATGCGTTCTTCCAGAGTCTCAACATGTCCGAACATCATGGTTGCAGTAGATCTTCCGCCCATCTGATGCCAGGTACGGTGAACCTCCAGCCACTCCTGGGTGGAACACTTTCCTCGTGTGATTTCCTGCCTTACCCGGTCTGAGAGGATTTCAGCTCCACCACCTGGCAGAGAGTCGAGACCTGCTGCCCTGAGTCTGCCAAGCACCTCTTCGTAACTCATCTTGTTTATTTTTGAGAAAGCGTGGATTTCTGGAGCACTGAACCCGTGGACGTGGATACCAAATTCTTTCTTCATCCAGGAGAGCATGTCCTCGTACCATTCGATCTTCAACTTTGGGTGCATTCCGCCCTGCAGAAGAAGCTGGTTACCTCCAAGTCCCTGGGTTTCCTGAATCTTCTGGGCGAGCTCTTCTTTAGAGAGCACGTAGGCTTCGGGGTCGTTAATGTTCCTGTAGAAAGCGCAGAAATCACAAACGGCAAGACACGCATTGGTATAATTGACATTCCGATCAATGATATAGCTTACCACATTTGTGGGATTGAGCTTTTTCCTCATTTGATGGGCAGCCTGAGAAAGTTCGGGAAGATCTGCTTTGTTGAATAAGTGGAGTGCTTCTTCCGGCGACAATCTGCCGCCTCTGAGTGTTTTCTCGATAATCTGTGTGGTGTCCTGTGCTGAACCTGCCATTTTGCTCATCTTGCCTCTTCTTGACTTCCGTTCAAAACGTTCCATGATGTTCAGCAGGGAATAGGAGCAATGGCAACGCCAGAAATGCTGGATGTGACTGATATCTTTGCGTTTGCAGGGCTCATTGCCTTATCCTTTGCATCTGTAAGAAGGAATCTTGCAAAGATGTCTTTCTCTGTTGCACTCGGAAATAACAACTTGATATGACCCGTGTCTGGAGTTTTGCCCATACCCCATCCGCAGCCACCTGCAAGATTGACAGTTTCTCCAAGTTGGAACGAAATCAGATCGTCGCAGAGCGAGAGGTAAATGCCCGAAATAATTGTAAAATTAGGTGATCGAATCATTCACCGCTATTTCTTCGACAAAGACACGCTGACGATCGGGCGTGCCCGTGATAATGATATTGTCATCGAAAACCTTTCTGTTTCAAGAAACCACAGTCGGATCAAACGTGAGGACAGTCGCTTCTACCTCACCGATATGAATTCGGCCAATGGCACCACCGTTAATGGTGTTAAAATAACGAAGACAGAGATCTTCCACAACGACCAGATTGGAGTTGGGAAGCATACTCTACTGTTTGTCCACGCCGAGGACGCAGAGGCTTCGAGTATTTCCTACCTTTCTGTGACGAAGCCCCAGGGAGAAGAATTTGCCGATGGAATTATCGGAATTCTTTCCGTATCAAAGGGCAAACAGGCTGGACAGGAATTCAGGATTGCTAAACGGGAAGTCTATGTCGGCCGATCTCCTGACAATGACGTGCGCCTCCATGACTGGTTTGTTTCTAAGAAACACGCCGTGATTGTTCGGAATGGCGAAGATTTTATTCTGAAAGACCTGGACTCCTGGAGAGGAACAACCGTCAATGGAAGTTCCATCAAAGAGTACGCTTTAAAGGAAGGCGATGAGCTTGTATTTGGCACGACAGTCTTAACATTCCGTCGTGTGAGCGCTGACGAATACTCACGTTCCAAAGAGAAAGCCCCCGCACCGCCGCCTCTGGAACCAGCAGCAGTCGGTGCAACAGAGGAAAGCGCATCTGAACCACAAGCAGCTTCTGCCGCTCCCGTGCCGGAAAGTGCTCCTCCTGCAGCTGAAAGTGCTCCTCCTGAACCAGCTCCTGCTGCTGAATCCGTGCAATTAGATGTCGAAGGTGACGATGAATTCGCACCAATGACCGACGATGAGCTTGAAGCCCTGGAAGCAGAGTCTGACCTGCATTTTGCATCAGCCGACGAGGATGAAGAACGTCGTGCCGCCTGGGAAATGCATGAAGCAGAAAAAATGTTTGATATGGGCGAGGACGATGGCAGCCTGATCGAGGATGAAGACGAGCTGGCGGCTGAAGAGGAAGCAGCAGTTGGAGAACCTCATCTGAAAGCTTCGAAAGAACAGAATGAAGAAGCCGTAGCGATGGAGTCAGCCGAAGAGGAAGATGCCCTCGATGGGAAGAATGCTCCCTCGGGTGAAATCCTCCTAGAAGACAGCCAAACAGGAAGTAGCTCCTCTCCAGAGAAAACAAAGGAAATCACCATGTGGGAGAGAGCACTCAAGAATAAGAGCCAGATAATCCGCAAGAATGCGGCAAAGGAACTCAAAAAACTGACAGGAAAAGATTATGACTGGAAATCAGAACCAGGATCCTGAACTGACTAAGCCCTGCAAGAAGGTCGGTGTCATCTCTGATATACACGGGAATCTTCATGCACTCAATACGGTCCTCGAGAAACTCGATGAGGAAAAAGTGGATATGATCATCTGCTGTGGGGACGTTGTAGGCTATGGCGCCCGTCCAAATGAGTGTGTAAATGTGATCCGTGAAAGGCAGATTCCAACGATCGCAGGAAACCATGATCATGCTGCCCTGCTCCTGACAGATATAACAAACTTTAATGAGATTGCAAAAGCCGCTGTTCTCTGGACCAAGAAGGTCCTGACCGAAGAGAATATGGATTGGCTGAGAGAACGTGCTCTGACACTCAGGGATACGGCCAATAACGCTTATTACGTCCATGCCTCTCCCAAAGAACCGGGTGAATGGCACTATATACTCACGATGGGTGAGGCGCGCACAAACTTTAACTATTTCACCGAGCAGATCTGCTTCATTGGACACAGTCACCAGCCCTTCATTATTGAGAATGACGAAGGCAATCTTGCATGCCCAACCCGCCCTGAAATAGAAATGAAGGATGGTTGCCGCTACCTCATCAATGTTGGATCCGTAGGTCAGCCACGAGATAGAAATCCACGTGCATGCTACGTCATCATCGATTATGAGAAGAAAAAACTCGAAATTAAGAGATGCGACTACAACCTTGAAGAAGCCCAGAAGGCTATCAATGATGCTGGCCTCCCAAGAGAACTGGCAGAACGACTTGCTCTCGGGGTTTAGAAACGAAAGCTAAGCTCCCAGATAAGAAAGACCTTATCCCCGGTCCCGTCGTTATAGACAACGCGGTAGACCTCATCCCTTTCATTCAACCTAAGAGATGATTTATAATCCTCTAGATTCTCGCGCAGATGTAATGGGAGCCTGTACGTAAAGCTACCATAGCCAGGCTCCACTTTTGAGGCCTCAACGCCATGATACACAAAGTAGTCAATGTTTGTCTCCTGAAGGTAATTCATCAATCCTGAATCTTCGAGAGTCGAAAGATAAGATGGCTCATTTACCAGGCCATCAAGATTGATCACCGAGTGATTGCTGAAATACCCAAAGCTCCCTGAATCAGACATGGCAAATCTTTGTGGTTGATCGTAGGTTTCATTAACCCATTGAGCGGCTGTATAGCTCTTTGACTGAAAGGCTCTCTTGGACCTCCCGGTGTAGTAGACCCCATGAATCAATAATGAAACCAACACAGTAGCAACAAGGGCGAACCCCATGAGTTTCGAAGGGACGTTGGAGTGAGCACCTCGGGAACTCTTCTCGAAGAAAAGGGCAGCCCCGAAAAAGAATGTAAACCACGCGGGCACGAAATACCATCTGTGGATTCCCCAACGAACGAATAAGGTATAATAAAGAAAACAGAGCAGCAAATAGATCCCGAGAGAGACATAGGCTTGCTCGATGCTCGTCAACCCCCTCTTTCGTGTCAGATAATAGAGAGCTCCTGAAACTGAAACAAGCTGAACAAGAAACCCTCCTGAATGACCTGAAAACCGAGAAACTGTAATATTACTGAAGGAGAAATGACTCTTGAGCGAACCGCTGACTGGCAAGAGCACACCAAAGGTAGAATAGTTGATATAGAGATAGACGGAGAGCATCAAGCCTGTGGGAGCAAGGAGGCAGGCAATAGATCGAAATACTTCTCCGTGTGACTTATTCTGATGCTGCGAATCGAACCTGGGAAAATAGAGACACGAGATGCAAAAAGCCACGAGAAAAAAGACCGTGTCAAGTCGAGCCATGATCAACAATGAGAACAACAGACCGAGCGTGAGAAAATCCTTCTCGGCAAAGGCGTTCCAGGCACCTACCCTTGAGCATGTATACAAAATGGAAGAAAGTCCGAGAAGCACCAGTCCCGATTCAAGTCCATCGCTCATTCCATAGAAGAGAAAAGGAAAGCCAAAACCTACTGCGAGCAGAATCCGCGCGAGAGGCTTACTCCCAAAGCGCCGGGAAGCGAAATAGACAAGTCCAAAAGCGACTATACCCAGGAACATTTCAAGACTAACAATAACTCTGAGGTAATCGAGAAGGCTCGTACTATCAGATGGTAAAGGTTGAGTGAGCAATGCAACGGAAGAGCAAACAATCAACCACAGCGGGTGGTAACCATTCGTAGCGTGTATACCGTCAAAGGTGGAACCTTTGCCGTCAGAGACGTTGAGTGCAATCTTCAAATAGTAAAAGGCATCATCGGGCACAAGGGAGACCGTATACTCAGGGCTTCCTCCCCAAAGGAGGAAGAGTCGAACCAGAATAACCAGGAAAAACGACCCAAGTGCAGCGACTTCCCATCGGAGAGCTGAGGGGATGCCCGTCTTTTTCTGCTCTTTCATTTCACTAACCCAGAAGGGTGTATATAATTGGGCCCGACATAATCCTCAACCAGTGGGATGCTTTCATCGCAACCTGGAGAAGTCACTCCTCCAATCCAGAGGGTTCCGGCGGCTGGAATTTCTGCCTTGTAGGGGAAAGCAACAAGTCCCGGAAGCATATACTCCGCTCCATCGGGAATAGCTGAGAGGCAATACCTCCAACACCACCTGTCCCCGAAGGTTGTTCCCTTAAAGTTTGAACCGTTCAGAAAACGGGGACCACCCATTGGTCTCAACGAAGCATCGAGCCAGATAACAGAGGGGGTAAACTCGACCGACTCGACCGCCTTCATACGGTACCAAAACGTCCATTGTGCAACCTTGCCCTCAACTGGCATCACAGGACCGAACAAACGAAAACCAGATGAATCTTTACTGATATCTATGCGTATAGACGGTTCGTCCCAAAGGCTCAAAAAATCCCCATCCGGCTCCATGGCAACATTATTTCCCTGGATTTTCCAGCCTCGAGGATTGTTCATATCCCTGGCGATTGCAAGTGAAGGTCGAGTTCCCCATCCTTCTGCAACCTCGAAATCCGGGGTTAAGTCATTGTAAACCTCGGAGGAACGAACCACCATACTTTGAAAGTACCAGGGGAAATACGGCGTATATCCTTCTCTTACCTGCAGTCCGGCAACGTCAATGAGATGGTTACCTTTTTTCAGCCTCAGGGTCGTTCGGATTGTTTGCGGAAGTGTGTCCTTGCTCTGAATGGATTTGATCGTCTTCAATTCACCGTTTACGAATAATCCAAGATCGAGTCTCTCTTTCTTGATCTCTCCAGCATTCTTTTCCCAGAGAGGGTCACTCTCAGAAGCGGGCATCGCATTTATCTGAAAATCAAGCGGCTCGCCATCGCTATAGACAAGAAAGGTGTACTTCCCATCACGCTCAGACCTCACTGAGCTTGTCTCAGGATCATAACTAAACAAAGTGTGAGAGGGGATATTTAACATTTCGCGGGGAGTCCAGGTACGGACCTCCATGCTTTCTGGCAGGAATACGTCAGCAGAAGGCTCCTCTAGAAGCTCTATGCCTTTTCCTTCTTTACTCTGAGAAAACGCGTAAACCCTTTGGTCGGGACCCAGATCTCTGTCGGGATAAAGAGCCGCTCCAGGAAGTAAAAGTAGCGTATCATCTCTCCATTTAAAGATTTCGAGATCTAGATTATTATCCCATCTTGAGTGCCCTCTGAACAGTGTTGAATCAGTGGTCCTGAGAATTTCAATTGTTGAGCTTTGGTCCACATACTTCCACCCACTCAATAGATAAGAGTTTCCCATCTGCATGAAAGCAACTGACGGTGAGAGTCGATAGATGTCAGGGTAGCCGGGCTGATCAAGATAGGTATAACCTGGAGGCTCTATCGCTATACCTGCCTTTTTCAGATAAAACCTTGCTGCAACTCTGTCATTCCGCGTTAGACTCACGATATTATCCTGCTCAGTCAATCGTGAGTGAAGCAACTCTACCCCTCCTTTATAGTTTGATGTATCAGCCGAAAGATAAGAAAGTGTAAAGTAGAGCATCACTGCAAAATACGAAACCCCAAGAATCCGGGAAACCTTCCTGGCTGAATTCGCGACCTTGCTTTCCTTACCATCCTTTAAATCGGCCGTAAAGACACCAGTCATCAATACTCCAAGAAATACAGGCATGAAGATGAAGTAACGTATATAGAAATTCCTTTCCACTTTTACAAGATAGAGAAACAGGTAAGACCCGATAACCATAGTAATCCCTGATACACAAAGCAGGGCGGAGAATCTGGACTTCAATAGAAAGAAGCGGGAAACCGAATTAAAAAAGGAAGTAATAAGCAATGCTACAGGGAGTGTGAGCTGCAGAAACCCAACTCCATCAAACCTGTAATAATTCACGAGGAGAGCATAGAAGTGTTGAGTATACATTGAAAACGAAAAGTCAATATTGGTCAGCTTTGTTCCCTCAAACGAGAAGTTGTTTACAAGGAGAGACTGCACGGCACCGAAGTTTTTGGACATGATAAGAGTCATGGCCAATGCGACGAAGATTCCCACCGGAAACAGAGGCTTTCTTTTCCAGCCTGAGGGTTTAAAGGTGATCAAATCTGATCTGATATCGGGTAGTATCAAATAGAGAGCAGTACAGAAAAGACAACTGGCGGAAAATAGAATGCTCATCGGATGAGTATAAAAGGAAATATATGCAATAGTGAAAACGGTTGCCAGCCCTGTAAAGACTCCTTTCCTGAAAATGAGGCTAAGGCCAAGAATCTGCAGAGCAGTATATAATTGAAGCCCTCCATAATAGTTACCCTCCTGCGCGTACAGAACGAGAAAAGGATTCGCGACGCAAAAGAGACCAGCAAAGAGACAGGATTCTCTGCCAAAGAACCGAAATGCAGACAACACAAGAACAGGAACTGCCAGCGCCGCGGAAAAAGCACTCCAGAATCGATAAGCGAAAACAGAACTCCCGAAAATATTCATAAAAAACTTAACGAGCTCAAGATGGATCCAGTGTGCACTATACGAGACCGTATTGTAGGCCTCGTTCAGAGTCTCCTCATAGGTAACGATCTCATCCATCCACATCGAGGGCTCGGTGAATTGGTAGAATCGAAGAAGTGTTGCAAAACCGAGAAAGAAAAGAAGCAGGGGCCAGAGGTTCTTGACATCTGTATATAATTCTTGAATCGCATTCTTTTCTTCATGGAGAAAAGACTCATCTTGAAGTGATGCATGAGGACTCAGCCCTGATTCGCCTGCCCTCTTATTGCTGTGCGATTGCTTTGAAACTTCCTCTTTATTAATTCTATGTCTTTTCTTTCGACCCATACAAAGTGTTCAGTCTTTACGGTACAATTTATTCGGGCTGAGCAATCTGACCGATAGATATATCTTTAAAAGTGCAATCCTGACAGGACTGTTCATTCTCTGCGCAGCAATCTGAGAATATCTTATACATCGCCTGGTGAGTGACCTCAGAATTAACAAACTGCTTAGCCAGCTTGAGGTCACCGAATAGGCGGTACATCATGAACTTTGTCAAGCCACTCATTTCGAGCCTTGGGAACTGCAGCATCAATTCCAGTGCTTTCCTCTCAAGTGTCTTTTCTTTATCCACGCGAGCCCTGGCTACCAACGCTGGGAGCAGTACATTGAAGAGAAGGTTCTTCGCAGCGCTTTCACCGATGAGAGCGTTTTTCTTTTGCTTCTTACCTCGCAAGGTGAATCGAGTTTCAAAGTAATTGCCAGTTTCTTCTACCATCAATAGCTTTGTGAGGGATTTCCAGAAGTCACGTCTTTTCTTTGGACTGTAGAGTTCAAGCTCAGCGTCGCACACCATCCGTTGAATATCCGAAAACACGGAATCTTTCTGATCGAACAGCCGACAAGTAAGTTCGGCAACTCCTGCTAAGCGACGTGGAGGAAAACCTGCCGGCCTGACCCCGCTGAACCAGCGACGAGTTGGAGGCATCACCCGATCAAGAAAATAAGGCGATAACTGACGCCAATACCCTCGAAGCTTGTTCTCATAACTCTCTACTTCAGGATTCTCTGAGAACAAATCATCGGAGTCAGGCATCAACGATCCCGTGTGAAGCAAGACAGCAAGGAACACATCTGATAACTCGTCGCTTGTATAGTCCGACCGAAAGCCAAGCAATTCATCAACGGGTACCCGTTTTGCCAGTAAATAATAGAGAGTTTTCGATGACTTGTATCCCTGCATAGACATCAATGATTGGTAGAGTGCCTGTCTGAAGGAAACTGTCTTCAGCTGTTGCGTAAATCTGGAAACCTTGGATTCGATCCGTTCTTTACCTCCAGCCACCAGAAAGCGGTGAAGCAAGTCAGGGTCTATTTGAGAGAAATATTCATGGCAAATGCCGACGGCTTCAGGGCCTACCTTCGGATAGTCGTCCAGATTGATTGTCTGTTGAATTGTTTCGAGATCTGGATCCAGAATCTCCCCCAGTGGGAGTCTTTCCAGTCGCTCACCATTCTGCTTGGAGTCAAAGGGGCGGTCGTCATCAAGAAAGAGAGTCACGTGAAGGACGACTCGATTATATTCAAAATCCTGATGATGTTCGTGGCGTGTCCAATTCCCTGAAGTCGTGTGGATCTCTATGTCTCCTTCAAGGAGTTCTCCCGCGATACGAATGCGTGCATCTTTAAAGTCTGGCCCCCGAGAGGAATTCCAGCGCCCTGGTTCAAGCACTTGAACTCTTTTCCCGCTGGCAGTCACCATATCGTCTTCTCGATACAGAGCATCATGCCAGATGATCTGAACATAGCGTTCATCCAGACTTCTCCTGGGTGTATATCTCTGACGGTCCTCCTTGACAAGAAATGAAGGAGCCACGCCTGAGGAAACAAGCTTCTTCATTTCTTTCCAATCTGATATTCTCTCGGACAGTCCGGGCATGATTCCACTCCCTTTTACAGTCTTATAGTGTGTCTCCAAAGCTCGTACCCACAGCACGTGCTGCCTTGATCAAATCACTTTCTGTATCGACGAACTTAAGTTGGTGGATCGCCTCGTGAAGCGGAACATCAGTGATCCTTCCTTGCTGATAGGCTACCATTCTGGTGAAGTTTCTTTCAGCGGCCAGAACAGCAGCTCGATGCCCGAAGTGTGTAGATAGAATTCGATCAATGGCTTCCGGTGAACCGCCTCGCTGCAGATGCCCAAGCACTGTGGCTCGAGCTTCAAGTCCCGTTCTTCGGCCAATTTCTTCTGCCAGTACATGACCAATTCCACCAAGGCGAACGGGGTCGTGTGAATTATCTACCATCTTCTGAATGACCATCTCGCCACCTTTGGGCTTTGCGCCTTCCGATACCGCGATAATGGAGAACTTCTTCCCCTTTCGCGAACGACTGAGACAGACCTGGCAGACAACGTCTATATCATAGGGAATCTCAGGAATCAGAATAATATCTCCCCCACCGGCAACGCCGGCATGGAGAGTCAGATGCCCTGCATAACGCCCCATCATCTCAACGATCTGCACACGATGGTGACTCATCGCTGTTGTGTGTAGACGATCAATTGCTTCAGTTGCGGTTTGCACCGCGGTTGCAAATCCGAATGTTCTTTCTGTCGCGCTTAAGTCGTTGTCGATCGTTTTCGGTACTCCGATGACGTTGACTCCCTTGTCGGCAAGTTGACTTGCCATCGTTAGGGTGCCATCGCCGCCGATACAAACGAGGCAATCCCACCCCATTTCCTGGATAAACTCGATGCACTCATCGGAAACATCAACGACCATTTCTTCACCATTGATCTTCATCCGATGGGCAAAGGGGTTGTCCTTGTTACTGCTGCCAAGGATCGTTCCTCCTTTGTCAATGATTCCTGACACATCAAGTGGGTTCAGTTTACGTGCGCGTCGGTATATAAGCCCGTGAAAGCCATCTTCTATTCCAAAACAATCGATGCCATAATCGAAAATAGCCGTTTTGACGAGAGCGCGAATGACCGCATTCAAACCTGGGCAATCGCCACCGCCGGTCAGAATTCCAATTCGTCTGACTGGCTGCAGAGTCTTAAGGGGAACAAGACTGGTCTCAGGCTGTATCGTCCTCCTGATACTCTTCTTCTTCTTTTTGCTGACCTTTCGGACAGGTTTTCTACCGTTCTTTACTTTCTTAACGGCCATTATCTTGAGTCCTCTCGAGTCAAAATCTCATGAGGCAACGGTGCCTCGATTACCCAGAATGACGTGCTTGCCTGGTATTCTTGGTTTACCTTTATTTCGCCTTTTCATACGAATCTTCATTTGAGGGTGCAACCCTTGCTTGCCATGGTCGGTCAAAAGTTCCTATACTTAATTGCTTTTGTGGAGTTTAAGCCACGTGGTGGTAAGATTGGAAAGAGATGGATTACGATAATATCGTTAAAGGTCGCCGGCGAAACTGGGAAGCACTGAAACCAGACGAGATCCGAGAGCTCGAAAAGCAGGCCGAAAAAGAAAAGAGGAAAGAAGAGCGCGAGAAGAAGCTCAAGAAAGAGCGTTCGAATTATCAGGCTCTCCGGGACCTCCGTAAACAGGAAGAAGCAGACCTCGAGAAGCAGCGCTTTAAAAAGGCTCTGATTCACTCTGCCATTATTGGCGGAGTCTTCTTTGGTATGGTGATCTTTTATTATGGCAGCAAGGCGATCATCCAATATCGCACCAAGCAAAGCTATATCGAGCAAATCTCAGACTTCGAACGGGTCATGATTTCTGGAGACCAGATCTTTGATATGAGCGATCCAGTTTCCGCCTTCGCTTCCTGGAGAAGCGCCTGGATGAACGGCGACATGGAGAAGGTTGTGTCGCTCTTTTCGGATCAATATGTGAAGAAACAGTCCAGAACAGGTGGACGACGCAAAGCTCTTGAGAGGCACAAGATGCTTTATGAGCGCGGGGCACTGCGTGAACGTAAGGAACTTGCAGAGAACTTCCTAAACGCAGAAATTTTGAGATCTCCGATTTCACCCTGGATGGATGGCGAGCTGGCCATTTTTCGCTCTGACTATTTGCTTCGCCAGGGAGACACGCCTCCTGGAAACAGGTATATTGTTGCCTTCTCCTACGACTCCGAGGTTGGTCAGTGGCGCTTCGCCGATCTGAGAGTGGCTGAGATGTTCAGCATCCGCTGGGAAGAAGAGAGTGAAATCCTTCCCGTGAAGCTAGGTAAGAATGCCATCCGCTACGATGAGAGCGGTGCACGAATCCTGGAAGATGACGCCGGCTGGCTGGAATAGGAGACGAGAACCGGTCGTGAAAACTGATGGCTCGTCAACAGCAATATGGCTTTCCGATGAGGATTCATAATCATTTGTGTGAATAGTTTATGAAATAAACTTTTCCGATTGAAGACAGGAACATGAGGTCTCTTCTCTGGAGTGTTAATTAACTCGCTCCTAAGGAGAGTACCATGAATCAAAAACGTATATTCACAACGGCAGCTATGCTGATCGGTTCAGTATCTGTTTCCAGCGCGCAAATTATCATGACCCAGGTGATGGACGGCGACCTGACTGGGGGTGAGCCCAAGTATGTGGAGATCAAGAATGTCTCCGGAGCTACCATCGATTTCTCTTCAACCAATTATTATGTTCTAACATTTAACAACGGAGGAACATCGGTAACAAATTCAAACCTGTTGGATTCAGGCACCCTGGCGAACGGCGATTATCTGATCGTGACGAACGATCTCGCAGACTTCGAATTAGTCTATGGAGCTGGCCCCTACGGAAATGTAACCGTCATCGACGGTGTTATCGGCATTAATGGGGATGATGTTGTCGCAATCTCTACAACAAACAGCTCTGCCGGAATTATCGATGTCTTCGGGAATCTTGGAACAACTGATGTAGACTACAATGACAGTATTGCTAAACGGGTCGGTGACGGCGAGAACACCACATGGGATGCCAACGCGCAGGCAGACTGGGATATAACCGCAGACAACCTCGATACACTGGATGCTTCACAGCATCTGGCTGCAGCACCAATAGGGGTAAACACTTCTCTCCCCGTCGAGCTTGATTCATTCATCGTCGACTAAACCCTACAACATTCATTGCAGGCGAAAGGTCCCGGGGGTCTGAACCGGGACCTTTCTTTATATACAGCGATTCCTGTCGAATGTTGTACGAAAGAGGGTCGACAATCGAGTGACAGAATTTTATCTCGTTGACCTGTTTCTCGTCCTCCTCCATTTGAATACAAAAACAAATCTATACAGATGGGAGTGACCCATGAAGCAGAGTTTTCTGTTCAAAGGGATTGTGCCGATTTGCGTATTGTCCCTGGCTGGAATTGCAGGTGCCGCAACCGGCGATCCATATATCAGCGAAATGCTGATCGAACGTCCCGGTGCTGACAAACCGGATGAATTCATTGAGCTCCGTACCGCAACTGGCAACGAAACAATTGCGGCAGACACGTACCTGGTCTTTCTTGAGGGAGATGACACGAGCACAAGTCCGGGTCAAGTTGATGGCTGCTTCCCACTCGGAGGGCTTGAAACCGGTTCCAACGGCTACCTCGTTTTCATGCAATATTCCCACGCCTATTCGATTGATCCAGATGCTACTGTCTACACAGGTAACCCCACAGGGTTTCAGAACATTCCGGGATTCTTTTCGGACATGATCGTTGATCAGGTGATTGAACCCGCAAGCTGTACAGCCATGATCGTGCGAACCTCAACTCCTCCTACGACTTCTACCGATATAGATTCCGATGACGATGGTGTCATCGATATATCAGGTTGGACGATTATTGATTCCGTGGGGATGCTTGATGATGGAACGAACGACATTGCTTACGGGGCGATTAACTTCCGTGCCAGCGCGGGAGGGATTTCGAGCACCGGACCATTCGTGACAATTCCTCACCCCACGAATGATGAAATCGGTTACATCGCACGCATCCCGGGTGCCGCCATAGATAGCGTCAGCCCATCCGATTGGGTCGCAAGTATTACAGAAGCCATGACAGGATCTGCCCCGACCTGGACCTTGCCGGTGGGCCACACAGAACCTTCCACTTTTGAAGGTGTTGTCGTGAGTGATCATATCGGTGCTGCTAACAGCTCGCTGCCTGTTGAGCTGGATATGTTTCTGGTGGAGTGACGAAGGCATGAGCTCCGGCGTCACAAAGGCGCCGGAGCAACTCCCGAAGCTGAATCACAGGCTGAGACCTATTTCCTTTCCTTTTCAGCCTGATCGGATTGCTGTCCTCATTGAGCGTTGCCGGCCTCTTCTCCCGCAGAGAAGTTGAACCACTCGGGAAATCGCAGGAAATAGAATGACCTTCAGAAGTAAGGGTTAGGTAGGTGGAGAGCGAGAAGGGTGGATCTGTGTGCTTGGAAACGCAGTCATCGTGGTGCAATTTCGAGGCTTTCAGGTGCTCAGGGCTACTGCTCGCAGCCAGCATATACTGAGCAGGACTTCTGAAGACCACTCCAACCCTCTTTTAACCTGACCCCAGCCCGATTGCCACCTGCATCTGTATGCAGCCTGAAAGCAGGAGGAATGCAGGAGGGAACGAGGTTGATGGGTTAGGGTACGGTGAAAGCGCTGTGAGTTTCGTTGTACCGATTGGTTTGAGAGGGTTTGTTAGCTAACCTGATGCATGATCATGAGGGCAAGAGGCCCGAGTTCTACGTAAGTATCGGATTTTCAGACATCTGCATTTAACGAACAAAGCTGAGTTCAACCATCTTCACCAATGGAAATAGAGTCAAATCTCCTTGACCGATCCAGGCTAAAAGCGATGATTTTCAAACCTTAACGCCGAATAATGACTAATTGCCCTTTGAAGACTGCCTGTTAAGGTCATTTTGCTGACTGTTGGTGTGAATTGCCCCATGGTTGATGAACAGACTGGTAAGATCGGACTGAATGCCCCGGAGTTTCTTCGGGACAGCAAGATGATGCTCTCACTGCTTAAGCTGAAGCGGCAAAAATATGCTCTCATGGGTTCGGCCTTAACGCTCGACGTGTTGATGCTGGTTGGAGCATCGATGCTCTCGCTCTACCTGCACTTTGGATCGCAGATCCCGATAGAGCATGCAGGTCTGCTTCTTTATTCGTTTCCAATTACCATCGCGTTTAAGATTATGCTCTTTTTCTTCTGGAGCATGTACGCCGACGAGGCTTTTCGCTTTAAGGGCGCGACCTTTCTTCGAATCGTCGAGCTGGCGACAATTGGTGCGTTGATTGAACTCGCGGTCACCTCACTGATCATCCTGTATTACTTTCCCGATCAGTATGAGTTTTCGAGGCGTGCTCTGGTTATCAAAGCTGGATTAGAGATTGTTGGACTCACACTCGCTCGCTCTGCCCTGATCAGCTATTCGAACAAACATACACTTCTCCAGCACAGGACGCTGATCATTGGGTCCAGTGATGAAGTTAAGAGCCTTGTGGGTGATCATCCCAAGTCAATTGATCGTCAGATTGTCGGTTTTGTTGATAGTGCCGAAGAGCGCGAAGACCGGTCGAATGATCTTGGCATTCCCTGTCTCGGTACGCGCGAGGATGTGCGATCCGCCATCGCAGATTATGGAATCACAGAGCTGATCTATACGGGAAGCCCTGCCATCAGAGATGAAACTCTGATGCTGATCGGCGAGCGACATATAAGCGTCAAGATTTGTCCGAACACCATTGAGACAGTCAGTTGTCGTATGGACACGGTCGATGCAAATGGGATTCCTCTCATTGAAGTCAATAGAGCGCTGCTCTCCTTCCCCAATATTTTTCTTCGAAGGATGTTTGACATTGTTTGCTCTGGAGTAGGCCTGGTTCTCTTCGCACCATTGCTGATCGTCCTGTGGACTTTCTACAGAATCATGTATGGCGGGCACCTGTTTTTCGTTCAGAAACGAATTGGTCAGAACGGACGCCTCTTTGATGTCTATAAGATTCGTACGATGGTGCTGGACAGCGAGAAGCATACAGAACCGGTGCTCTGTAAGAGTGATGACCCACGCGTTCTCCCCCTGGGCTGGCTGCTTCGCAAAACCCACCTGGATGAACTTCCGCAGCTCTGGAATGTCTTGATGGGCGATATGAGTATCGTTGGGCCACGCCCGGAACGCCCGGAACGTGCTCAAGAGTTTATTGAGAAGGTCCCTCTCTATTCCATGCGTCATATCGTGAAACCAGGCCTTACTGGACTTGCTCAGATATGCGGCGCCTACAATACCTATTTTGAATACAAACTCCGCTACGATCTAATTTACGCTTTCAACCTCTCGCTGATCCTTGATCTGAAGATCCTCTTCTATACACCCAAGTATATTCTTTCCGAAGTTTTTGGCGAGAAGAATCAGTACTAGATCAATTCCTTATCCCGAGCGAAGCCATTCCATGACCGACGACCAACCTTCTGAATCGGTGATGCGTCCGCTTCATGTTCTTTCTGTCAGCCCTCCTCATTTGAACGGTTACAGCATGAGGACTCACAATATCCTGAAGACGCAGATGGAACTTGGCCTCAAACCACGGGGTATTACAAGTCCCTATTATCCGCTCCCCTGCCTGAATGAACGGAAGGCTTACCAACTGGATGGTATCTACTATCATCGTGTTCCGAATAAGAAGTTCATCCAATCAAGTACGGATACGAAAGGGCTTTCGACAGGAGAGACACATACAAATGTCTATCCAAAGCGGGGGCTCAAGAAACTGGCATCTCAGCTCCACACAGCCGTGATGAGTATTCCTCAGGCTCGAAGCTACTTCTATCCGCAGATCGTTCGTCTTGCGAGGAAGCATCGAGCAGACTTGATTCATGCACACACGCCCTTTCGAAACGCCTGGCCTGCCTACTGGGCGGCAAAGAAACTTGGACTCCCCTTCGTCTATGAGATGCGAGGTCTTTGGGAAGACACCGCTGTTTTGAGTGGTAAATTCACAGAGAGTTCGCCCATCTATAAGACGTTCAAGCGCATGGAGACGGAAATCCTCAAGCGCGCCGACGCAGTCATTTGCATCAGCGAGGCTCTTGCTGCAGATGTCGCCGAGCGGGGTATCGACGACAAAAAGATATTTGTCTGCTCAAACGCTGTGGATATGAAGTCGATAGAGCAGCAAGTTGAGAACGAAGAACTGAAGCGTGAGATTGAGGGTAAACTCAACCGACTCAAAGATACGACAGTCTTCGGTTATGTTGGAAGCCTCAGGGACCTGGAAGGGATCGACTTTCTTGTCGAAGGCTTCTCCAGAATCTGCAAAGTCAGGCCTCAAGACAGACTGCTCATTGTTGGAGGAGGCGATGAGAATTATATACGGAAGCTGAAGCGCCGCGCAGAAGAACTTGGAATGAAAAAGGAGATTGTTTTTCAGGGCCCTGTTGAGAATACGAGCATTGGGGTTGCCTACAATCTTATCGATGTACTGGCCATAACTCGTCGTAACTTTCGCGTTACAAGTCTTGTCACGCCGTTGAAGCCTTATGAGGCGATGGCGCATGGCAAAGTGGTACTCTTGCCGTCGCTTCCAGCGATGTCTGAAATCGTCGAGGACAATCAAACGGGGCGCATCTTCGAATGCGGTAACTTGGTGGATTTCGCGGAGAAAGCACTGTTGCTGGCAGAACCGGAAATCAGGAGTGCCATGGGACTCAAAGCCCGGGAATACGTCCGTCGTAACAAGCTTTGGCAGCATTCCGTTGCTAAGACTTCAGAAGCTTATTGTTTTGCTAGAGTGATGGCAGAGAACAGGACGATCTGACTCAAATTCGATTAGAGTTCTCATTCCGGACAGCGTCATGGAATCCCTGATATTATCGCAGAGGTTTTGTGGTTGACCGCTATTTCAGCGCATGGACAGTAACCGGCCGAAACAGGAAATTTGTTTCCAATCCCCCGCTGATGAAGTGACGAATCTATGGGTTCTAAATCCTCAAAAACAGAATATAAGAAGGTGCTGACCGTTTTCGGCACACGCCCGGAAGCCATTAAAATGGCTCCCGTGGTTAAAGCCCTCGCCGCCGAGCAATCTCTCGAAGCAAAGGTCTGTGTGACAGCCCAGCACCGCGAGATGATGGATCAAGTTCTGGAGATCTTTGAGATCAAGCCGGACTTTGACCTGAACCTGATGAAAAAGAATCAGACGCTTGAAGGCCTGACTGCGCGTGTTCTCGAACGTATGAGTGAAGTCTTTGATGAATGGAAACCTGATATCGTCCTTGTTCAAGGTGACACAACTACGGTAATGGCAACGGCCATGGCAGCTTTTTACAAAGGCGTTGAAGTCGGTCACGTGGAAGCCGGGCTTAGGACCGGTAACCTATACGCTCCGTGGCCTGAAGAGATGAATCGACGTGTAGCTGCAGTTATGACTCGATTTCATTTCGCGCCTACCGAGCGTTCGAAAAACGCCTTGTTGAAAGAAAACTACTCTGAAGAAGATATTACGGTTACTGGGAATACAGTGATTGATGCGCTGCTGCAGGTTGTTGAGCGCGTTCGTATAGACCCCATTAATTCAGAGATGAAGAAGAAGTTCGACTTCCTCAATACAGACAAGAAGCTGATTCTAGTGACGGGACATCGTCGTGAGAGCTTTGACGGAGGCATCGAGGAAATGTGCGATGCGCTCAGGCAACTGTCTGAGATCGAGGGTGTCGAAGTGCTTTACCCCGTTCACCTGAACCCGAATGTCAAAGAACCGGTCAATCGTCTGCTGGGTCCTTGTGATAACATCCACCTGATTGAGCCACAGGATTACCTGTCGTTTGTCTGGCTCATGGATCAATCTTATCTGATCATTACGGATTCTGGCGGGGTTCAGGAAGAGGCTCCTTCACTGGGTAAACCGGTTCTGGTTACGCGCGAAACGACGGAACGCCCGGAAGCTCTTGATGCAGGAACGGTTAAGCTGGTCGGTACGAACAAGGAAAAGATCGTCAGCGAAGCAACGGCGCTCCTCACCGATGACGAAGCGTATGAAAAAATGCGACGCCCCATTAATCCTTATGGCGATGGCAAAGCTTCTGAGCGCATTGTATCAGTCATCTGCAAACGCAACTTTGAACCCTTTAATGTATAGATGATGGATGGTATAGGATGAGTATTCAGGCCAGAACAGAAAAACTGACAATCTGCGTGATGGGGTTGGGCTATATCGGACTTCCAACGGCAAGTGTACTCGCCTCACGTGGGCATGACGTCCATGGTGTTGATGTAAATCAAAAAGCTGTAGACAAGATTAACGCAGGTGAGACTCACATCACAGAACCAGATTTGGATGTTATTGTTCGCTCGGTTGTTCAAGCTGGACAGCTCAAGGCTTCACTCGAGCCAAAAGAAGCCGACGTGTTCATAATCGCTGTCCCAACTCCTTTCAAAGGTGACCATCAGCCCAACCTTGATTATGTCGAAGCTGCGACCAGAAAAATAGCCCCATACGTAAAGGCTGGAAATCTCATCATCCTTGAGAGTACGAGCCCTGTCGGCACCACTGAAAAGATAGGGGAATGGCTTTCAGAAGAACGCTCTGACATCAAGATTCCCAAGAAGGGGTCCAGCACTGGAGATTCAAGTGACAAGTCTGTCTATATAGCCCATTGTCCGGAACGTGTACTCCCTGGACATATTCTCAGAGAGATTATCGAAAATGACAGGGTGATCGGTGGGATAGATCCTGTCTCTGCTGAAAAAACACGGGACTTTTATGCAACGTTTGTTACAGGTGAATTGCTGGTTACAGATGCGCGTACGGCCGAGATGTGCAAACTAACGGAGAACGCCAGCCGCGACGCGCAGATTGCTTTTGCGAACGAACTGAGCATTGTTTGCGACGAGTTCGGAATTGATGTCTGGGAGCTCATCTCCCTCGCGAACCGACATCCAAGAGTTAATATTCTCAATCCAGGACCTGGTGTTGGTGGTCACTGTATTGCCGTCGATCCCTGGTTTATTATCGATGGAGCGAAGGATAAGGCAAAACTGATCAGATGTGCCAGAGAAGTAAATCTTGGCAAGACTGAATGGTTGGTGGAAAAGGTCAAGAAAACCGCTGACCGTTTCAAGAACCCGAAAATTGCGTGCCTCGGGCTCGCTTTCAAAGCGAATATCGATGATTTACGAGAGAGCCCTTCCGTGGAAGTGACGGAAGCATTGGCCGCTACAGGCGAGATCTACGCCGTCGAGCCTTACGTAGAAGAGCTTCCTAAAGGATTAGCATCTAAAGGGATTATACACTCTAACCTCGAAGAAGCTGTCTCGAAAGCAGACATCATCGTTCTCCTGACCGACCACAAGGTCTTTCAAGCCTTGGATGTAAATATGCTTAAAGAGAAAGTTGTGATCGATTCAAGGGGCTTTTGGAAGTAAATCCTTATCAGCTCGCCGTTGTCACCATTCACCTGAATCTTTCAAGGTAAACCGGATCAGAACTTCATTTCGAGTTGTGCAGTCCTCATTCGGACTGAACCTTAAGTCATGAGATTCAATTGACTTCAACACGTACAACCTTTGAATTCAATCCAATCAGACTGATCTTCCAATCTGTTACAGCGAGCCCTCTCCATGTTTCCTAAATCTTTCTTCCTAATAATTCTATTCCTTGGTCTTCTGCCCTTAGGTTCCTGCAGTACCGTTCCGCAAAGTGTGGCGTTACCTGCAGAGGCAGAGAATAAATCATCTGGTGGAGAAGGATGGATGAGAATCGCCTGGAATTTACAAACACAGGAAGATGTTTATGGGTTTTATATTTACCGAGGAATCTCCGAAAAAGGTCCCTTTGAGATCGCTAACGAAGACATTCTTCCGGGACATGGCACAACTGCTTTGCCAAAAGCATACGAGTTTTTCGATACGGGACTTGAAATCGGAAAGGAATACTTCTACTACGTCACAGAAGTCAGCACGTCTGGCTACGAGAATAAGTTCACTCCGATTTTCAGCTCTGACGCGAAACCTAGAGATTATTACGTAGAAAAAGGGCACCTTGAGAATGAAGACTAAACTTCTTACATTACTTTGTATATTTTCGACTCTTTTTCTGCTCAATTCAAAACCAGTTGATGCAAAACCAATAGGAACTATTCAAGTCGCAGATAGAGGCATTCAAGAGGTTTCGAATTCGTCTATTTTGTCCGCTGGAATTTATCTTCCTGAAGAGGACTACAACTCACTAGGGATAGAGTTTCGTGGTGAACCTGTTCCAGTTGAATACGTCTACGACGAATCAGGGAATTTTGAAGCCATTCGCTTCTTTGGTGAAAGTATAGACAGTTACCCTGAAATTGGCCGGCACAGTTCCACGAATGCTTATATTCTAACCTCAACAGATACTCCACTCTTGATGCAGAAACTTGAAGTAGACGGACCTGTTGAGCCTCTGCCGAAGGGGTTTCAAGCCTGGAATCAAAAATACTTGAATTACCAGGATAATCCACAGCTGCTAAAGACCAAAGAAACTCATCCGAATTACTACTGGGGAGCTTACTTTGGGCCGCGTGCGAATAGAGATGATCGTTTCGCGAGGGTGTTTTTTGATCTTGGTAATCTGGATACGGATGCTGCGTCCACATGCACCATCGAGATCGAACTTTTTGGGAGGACCGACTTGCCTGTCTCCCCTGACCACCTTCTAGAATTTAACTTGAACGGAGAAGTTCTTGGCTCCACTACATTTGATGGCACGACTAGTCACAAATATAAAACATCCGTTCCAACTTCTGTCCTAAAGCAAAGAAATTCACTCATCGCAGATCCTCTGGGAACACTCCCCGAGGCTAGAAAAGTGACACCAGGCAAAAAGGACGAGAACGGACTCGCCAAGATTGCACTGGATTCTGGAAACCTTCAATCGGTTTCCATTAAATATCCTATCAGCTTAAGCCCCGACGATGATTCAATGGAAATGACTTCCTGGACAGCGCAAGAAGATACCCAAAAAAGTAATTCCGTTAGATTTGAGTTTACTGACTTTGAATATATTGATCTGGTAGCATGGGATATTGGAAACGATCTTCTCTTGAAGACCGGAGAAGATGGAAAATCGGTTGTCGGCCTGTTGGATGAAAACACACACCTCTGGGCTGCGAATCGTGCGGACCTTCGCAAACCTGCCATCAAACTTTTTGACAAGCCCATAACACCAGAATCACTACCTGACCAGAGTTTGATCATTGTTTATCATGACGAATTTAAGGATGCTGCTCTTAAGCTTGCGAACCACAAAGAGAACCGAGGTCTGGACAGTCAGTTAGTCAGCATAGACGCACTCTACGATCACTTCAATTACGGACTTAAACATTCGTCCGCTATTCGTGATTTCGTTCGAAGTCTGGTAAATACTAACGAGAAGAGCGAGCGGTATGTCCTCCTGTTGGGAGGGGCAAGTTTCGACACCAAAGAATTGCGCCCGGAAAAACATGCCCCGAACTTTATCCCATCCATGTATACTCTCTCAGGTTCATATCAGCCAACCTCGTCTGACAATCTACTATCAGCCATTGGCCGGGAAGATCCGAATCCATGTCTTCCCCTTGGGCGCCTTCCAGCCCGCACTGCCGATGAAGCGATAGCCATGGTCGATAAGATTATAAGTTTTGAAAATTCCACATCGCAAGACTGGAAACGAAATATCCTTTTTGCGAGTGGTGAACAGGGGCATTTTCACCAGGCGACGAATGAACTTGCGGGTGAATTGATGGATCTACAGCCTGAGTTAAAGATAACCAAAATACACCCCGACCCCGAAGTTGAAAAGGATTACAATGTTTATTACGAGGATTTTACGAACTCCTTCAATCAGGGCCAGGCCTTCTTATCGTATATCGGGCATGGAGCAAGTCTGTACTGGCGTTTCAGCATGGAAAAAGGAACGGACAGATTTGGAATCAGAATCATGACCCCGGAAAACATTGAAGAACTGAAAAACAAGGGGATGCCAAGCATCGTCTATGCAGGAACGTGCTATACAAATAAGTTTGACATCGAAGATGATGGGTCAATTGGTCTGCGCCTCATGAAACAACAAGAAGGAGGAGCGGTTGCGGTTATTTCCGCCGCCTATCGTATGACACTGACAGACTCTTTGAGGTTTCAGGAGGCTTTCGCCCTTCAATTATTTAACGGAGAACACATGACTCTGGGGGAAGCCTATCTTGCTTCATTTGGCCGCGCCAGGCTGAGCCATCATGCAAGAGCATCCGTAATTCTCCTTGGTGATCCGTCGCTGGATATTACTTCACTCTACACTTCAAGAGATCCCGAAGCGGGGGGATAAGGCACTGGTATCCCCCTGGTCAAGCAAGCTTGTCTCCACAGCGAAATCTCACTGGGTGATCATCGCGACCACACTCGTTGCACTTTGTTTGCGTATTGGATGGATGATATATACAAATCCTGTTCCTGTATCTGACTTCTGGGAATATTACGTTTTCGCGGAGAACCTGCTCGAGGAAGGATATCTGGGCTTTTCAGCCCCCTCAGCATATAGACTCCCCGGCTACCCTGCTTTTCTTGCTTTCCTGATGCTGTTCAGCAAGTCGGCGACATGGCTTGCAGCAGTAAACATTCTTCTATCAACAGCCAGTGTTGTTTTAATCTACAGTCTCTCTAAATCTTTGTTCGGAACAACGACAGCGAGGATAGCAAGTCTGGCTACGGCATTGAACCCAACACTTGTTTATTTTTCTCCCATTCTGGCATCTGAGCACCTGGCGATCCTGCTTCTCCTTTCAGGTATGATTCTCTTATTCAATGTGAGGATCAATTCTCAGTGGAAGCGCTATGGTATATATCTTATTGCAGGATTGTTATTCGGAGCGGCTGTGCTTGTAAGGGGAGCTGTCCTTTTCTACGCACCAGCTGTTTTACTCATACCGTATATATTAAAGAAACAGGACAGGAACCTTGCACTTACTCTTGGCCATTACGCTCGGTTTGTCATTTTCCTGACCATTGGCTTTGCCACCATGCTGGCTCCATGGATGATAAGAAATCGTATTCAGGTTGGGACTGGTGCGGGTCTTACAACTGTTAGCGGACTCAATTTCTACTTTGCCCACAACGATGTCCGTTATGGTTATCATACCTTCGCAAAGAGTCCATTCAAGGACATGCCATATGCTTCCATGCAGGACCTTGTGATGAAAGGAGGTCCAGAAGCAGCGTTTCAACAAACTGCCTATAACGAGGGATGGAAATACATTAGAAATAGTGAGCTTTCTACTTTGATTTCGGACATATGGACCGGAACCGAAAAACTTTATCTTACCGACGGGAAGTATGCCGTTGAATGGAGCCTCCGGAGGCCTCGGGAAGGCAATAGTGGCAGTTACCCAATGGCGGATATATCGGGTACCAGTTTCTTTAAGAACACAACAAACTTTTGGTTTCTTCTCTTCTTCTCTCTAGTCCCCTTTTGTCTATTCGCTGCCTTTGCCAGGAGAAAAGCTGAAGCTTGTTTCATTCTATTATTTGTCGCAGGAAACTGGCTCGGCTATGCGGTCATATTCTGGGGAAAGGCAAGATACAGGTATGACCTGGAAATTCTTCTGACAACCCCTTTTGCTTTCATCGTGAGTGAAACGTGCAGGAGAATCACTGTATTCTTCAGTTCGAAAAGTTGATGAAAAAATCATTGTAACTCAGCTCTAATCATTCTCTTCCCTTGAAAATCCCAGGCACCAGAATGGGAGATTTTACATCCAGAAATCATTTGCCCGCTTGCTCTTCAGTCCTGAATCTTACTCTCAATATGAGACTTGATCACTGGACCAGATGCCTGAAGTGACCTGATAGTGATTATGCTGTGAAGGAGTCCCCGTGCGGGATCTTTATTCAATTTTCGAGATAACTCGTGCTTATCATGCTTAATATAGCCCTATTTTCAACCTTGAGAGTTAGTGTCCAACTATGTCGTTAATTATTCACTTGGGATCATGGAAATCGGGATCTACGCTCATTCAACAGAACCTGCGGACGAATAACAAGCAACTGCAAAAGGCCGGTGTTCGATTCATTGATCAAGGAGAGAAGCAATTTCTTGAGTTTCTCCCCTTTTACAGAAAAGCAATTAATGCGATTAAAGGTAATGTTCCCCAAACAGATGAGATCGTGACTGCATCTGCAGAGAAATTTTGGGAGCTGGGAAACCCAGACAAGCATAATGCTGTTGTTCATTCGTGGGAGGTGTTTCTGGGACACCCATTTAATACGTCTAAAAATCAGATGTACCATGCAGAAGCCACAGCCGCGTGGTTCGAAAGAATTCTGGGTCAGCATAAGCCACTATTTGTGATCTATCTCCGCCGCCAGGCAGATTTCATTGAGGCGATGTACAATCAAGAAGTAAGCAAGGGAAGGTTTCTTGGTTCGATTGAAGATTTCCTTGAGGAATTCTGCCAAAGGTCCCTTTCCTGGCGTCCAACCGTCGAACCGTTTGTTAGCAGGTTCGGTTTAGATAACGTCAAAGTAATACCATTTGAAGTAGTCAAAAGGGATCCCGAAAAATTCGTTGATGATTTTGTAGATCTCTTTCTCAATGAGAAACTCGAAAAGAAACTACTTCACTCGAATCCCAGTTTGTCTGAAAAGGCCACCAAAATTGCGCTCGCAGCTTATCCACATCTTGAACAGAATGAAAGGGTGTTACTCGAGAAGTTTCTTAGGACGAATTTTTCCAACAAAACACATGGGCGCTGTGACTTCCTTGGCCCATTACGTCGGGCTTACATCTTCGAGTCGACTCAAGAAGAGAACCGAAGACTCTTCGAAGATTTCATCCCAAGCTTCGATCCCACAGAATTCGGGTATTGTTAATATGCCTCCTTTCTCACTTCCAATAACCCACCTTGGAGAAATAAGAGGCAAAATTGTCTTCTCAGATAATTCGTCTCCCGACACCTCTCCTCAAGACAAAGGCGAGATAAGAATTCAAAACAACGATATCTCATCTTTGACCGCTACGCTTTCGCATTCAATAGATCTGACCGGAAAGAAGAAGCTGAAGCTGAGGCTGGACCCTGGTTCCTATTTCTTTAGAGCTACTTTGAATTGTAGCCCCGAACTCAAGGTTCGCATTCTGATCCACGAAGAGCGCGCTGGAGCTTCAACTCGGACACGTGAATTTTCCTGCAACAATGGTAAAGTCAGAGGAGGCCTCGAGATAGCCTTTGATCGCTCCGAGGTTTTCATTGAGTTTAGACTTGAAGGAAAAGGTCAGTTGCTACTGAATGGAAGCTCGATCTCATTTGAACATGCCGAACGCCCGGTTGGGATGCTGTTCTCCAACAACCAAACTTTACCCTTTTTTCGAAGCAGTTCTCCCAACCCTCCTCATTTCTTTGAGCCTTGCTCTTTTCTCCCCGAAACTCCCGAGGAGTGGTACCGCCCTTCAATGTCCACGGTTGATGGGAACGGCAACTCGGGCCAGAATACAGTTGTTTTTCTGACGATTGATACCGAGGATACTTACTTTGATCGCCCCCGTCTGATTACCGGTGAAGGGATCCCAAATGCACGTGCCTTGGATTCAATCATGACGGCCTTCGAAGAGCGAGGATTCAAGGGGACATTTTTCCTTAATATTTACGAACACCTGAATTACAAGGAACCCCATATTGAGAGGATTGCCCGAGAGATTAGTGAGCGAGGGCATGCGGTAGATTTACATATACACCCAACAAAGTTCCACAAATGGTTTCATCGCAATATCACCCACTACTCGAAGGAACAGCAGAAGGAGCTCCTTCTCTATGGCAAAAACAAGATAAAAGAATGGACTGGGCAGGATACAATTACTTTCAGAGCAGGAGGCTTTAATTACAATGAAGCCACATTGAAGGCACTGGAGGAAACTGGATTCCGAATTGACTCCTCTTATAACCATACTCACGTCCCTGAGAGACTACTGGGACATCGTGCAACCATGCCCTACCAACTTGGAGAATTAGTCGAAGTACCTCTTTGTTACTCACCTCTTGTCATTTATGGTGGCAAAGGTTTCAAACATAGCTGGTTGGATATTAATGCCTTAAGGGACGATGAATTGATTGCTCACTTTGATGCACTTAGACAGTTCGAAGCTCCTTTTGTCACTCTTATAATGCATAGTTTCTCCTTTATACGAAAAATGCGGTTCCAGAACCAGAGACGCCCAGCCGCAGAGCATCCAGACGGATTTCTCTTTAGGAGTGATTTTGATCAGTATCAGGGTTATGTCGATATATATGAAGCCAATGAACCAATATATGAAAGATTCATTAAATTTCTGGATCACCTTGTGGAATCTGATGGCGTTGAAGTTGCAGCGATGGGAGATCGCATAACGGACCTGGAGTCTTCCGCCGCAAATAAACCAGGTGTTGAAAAAATACCTATCATTCGCAGAAACTAAAGACTCTTATTTCGAGACCTACTTGTGGATTTTTTGACACTCACGTATATACTTGCCATCTTAGCACTTACGGTTCTTGGCCTGCTCAGACAGAAAAAAAAGGGAAGCAGTGCGGGAAGCCCTGTTGTCCTTTTCGTCATTTTCTTCCTTTCAGTTATTCTCACTTCAGCAACATTAGGATACGGTGTCGACAAACTTAATTTAGTTGAAAATCACTGGGGAAGTAGACTGCGTAAAACAATTCAACAAGATTATGCTCAAAAAGTTGAAGCAAGAAATAAGAATTTAATCATCATTGACGGAGGCAGTTGGGCTGCGAGAGGTATCGATGGTGATTACCTGCAATCTATTTTGAAATCTGAAGGGTACGAGGTAACACTTGTCCAATTGACGCTTCCCGGTGCCAACCATTTTGAAAGATATAACCTTCACAATCAATTTCTGAATCATGCACTGGAACTGGATGCAAATTACCTGAGGGAAGCCAACGTTGTACTTCTTCGTGAACTTCACAGGGGTTACGATAAGCATCCACTCGCTCAGTTTCCACAGAACACTCTGGCAAACAGAAACGTAGCGTATTTAAGTCCATCAAATACAGTTGCTGCGATACGAGCCTGGGTTATGCGGATGGGAGAAGGCATGGAAGAAAAGGACGAGCTCACCGGCGCTCTCCTGCGTGATGTACTCGTCGCCTCCCTGATCAATTTCTTCCAAATTGGGCGGCTGGAGAATCTAGAACCACTTTCTGAAATTCCGTCTCTACCTTCTTATCATCCTCATGAAAAAGCGCGTGACGAATATAGAGGAATGGACTGGATCATTAATGAGTATAAGCGAAGTCGTGATGAAACCGAACGCCATGAGCAATATGCTTGGATAAAAAACATCAAAGAAAAGCGTCTGGAATCGCTGTATCAAGGAATTGTGGACGAGGACTTGTTATTCACGCCACCAGCAATCCATGCTGCTTCCATGCATTATGCACAGGACTATTCAACTGAAAACCCTGAGGTTTCAATAATACTTCCAAACTTAGAACTATACGAAAAACTTGATGGACAAAGATTCTGGGCCGACATTCAACACCTAATGGAAGACGGGGCCAAAGTTTATACGGAATGGCTTGCTCAGCAGATATTGAACAAAAGGGTTCTGATAAAGTAAGTTTCTTGCCCGAGATTAGTCACAGGAATTTGTTTAGAGCTTCGAGGAGAATTTGCAACAGGTTATTATAGTTTGAGGTTGCCCGTCCCGAAGTAAACTAATGATTTTTTCCGTATCATCTAAAGACATGCTGAGAAGAATAGAAGAGGTTATCAAATATCATGGATCCTGAGAACATCGTTATTGCAGTTGCTGCATTTTCGCTCGTTCTCTTGGGGTCATTCCAGGGTTCTAAGGGCAAAGGGAAAGCTGGCCGACCAATTATTGCTTTTTCATTATTTGTCCTGGCACTTTCTTGTACGTCAGCTTTATCTAGATTCAGCCTAACTTACTGGGGTTTTACCGAAGATGTTGCACCTGCAAGGCTTGAACACTATCTGACTGAAGCAAATAGTGAATTATCTAACCGCCGTTATGAGAATATCATTATTTTCGATGGGGGGAGCTATTCTGCACGTGGACTTGATGGAAACCTATTGGAGAGTTTGATCAGACAAGAAGGATATGACCTCAAGGTGATACAAGTCACTCTAGCAGGGGCCAATCATTTCGAAAGGTTCACGGTCCATCAAGGATTGGTATCCTCGTGGGACAAAGCAATCAAAGAGAATCTAGTGGAATCGAATGTCATATTTGCTCAAGAAGTGAACCAGAATTATGACAAGAATCCGCTCTCGCAATTTGAGCGAGATGGTATCTCTGACCGCTCGCTCTATTATTTGTCGATTTCCAATTTTTACTGGGCAACAAAGGCTCTTTTTTCCAGATCAAGAGAGGAGCAATATGAGGAAATTGAGACCACACTATCTGTTCTTCTTGCAGCCGCCAAGACAGCCCTAATGAATTTCTTCCAAATAGGAAGACTTGAATCTCTGCGTCCAAGATCGAGCTTAGACCCGCTGAGAGCTTTTGTCCCTCAAAGTAAGGCAAGAGTACAATACGAGGGCTACGAAACGTTAATCCCTGAATTGGAACAACCATATGAATCGATCGCTAAGGAGAAGCCCTATTCATGGCTTGAAGAAGTTCGGAATTACAGGCTTGATCTATTATATGGGAATTTAATTAACCGCGAACTTTTGTATCAGCCACCTTCTCTGTGGGGATCGGCCCTTTCCTATACAGCATCTTTCGAGCGTCAGGATAGTTCACTTGCAGTAATAAAACCGGACTTAGATCTTTATCAACGTCCTGATGGGGTAGACTTCTGGGCAGACCGTGGACATCTACTTGATTCTGGTGCTCGAGTCTATACAGAATGGTTAGCTGAAGAGATTATCAGCAGCAACCTTCTTGTGCAAAAAGACCAAAGGGAGGACCCACTTTAGTGATATTCACATCCTTTGATTTCCTAATCTTCTTCTTAATTTTACTAATATTATATTTTACTCTGCGTGGTCGTTTAGTTAGACAGTGGATCCTTCTTATTGCAAGCTTTGTATTTTATGGTTGGTGGGATGTCCGATTTCTTGCATTGATCGGATTGGTCATCCTTACCTCTTATGGTGCAGCTCAAGGGTTTCAACGATTTCCAACTCATCGAAAAAAAATATTAATCTTCTCCCTTTCAATAACACTCGGCGTCCTGGGAGTCTTCAAATACTTCGGCTTCTTCGCAGACAATCTGCAGGCATTGCTTTCTTCAGTGGGGGTCGAATCTGAATTCACCCTTATAAATATAATACTGCCCGTAGGCGTAAGCTTTTATACTTTTCAGGGAATAAGCTATATAGTAGATGTATATCGTAAAGATATACCTGCAGAAACGAACCTTCTCCGTGTCGCACTTTACATCGCATTCTTTCCACAGTTGGTGGCAGGGCCAATTGTAAGAGCGACAGAATTCATACCTCAACTAGAGACTCAAAGAACTGTCACTGGCGAAGATGTTTCAACAGGCGTTCGTGAGGTTTTGATTGGTTTAATCTACAAAGCTATTTTTGCTGACCGCATCGCTATATATGTGGATCAGGTCTTCGCAGATATCCACGCATATGACAATGTCTCTATCTGGATCGCTTCTTTTGGATTCTACTCCCAGATCTACTTCGACTTTGCAGGCTACTCACTAATGGCAATTGGTTTTGCGAGGTTGCTTGGCTACAACTTAAGTGAGAACTTCAATTATCCCTACCTCGCTATATCAATTACAGATTTCTGGCGTCGTTGGCATATTTCGCTTTCCTCATGGCTACGTGATTATCTCTACATCCCTTTGGGTGGTAACCGTAATGGGCTGCTCATGCAAAACCGTAACCTGATGTTAACGATGCTGCTGGGAGGGTTGTGGCACGGAGCAAGTTGGAACTTTGTTATCTGGGGAGCATTACATGGGATCGCTCTTGTCACACATAAGCTCTATGTAATGTGGAGAAGTTCTGCTGATGATAAGAGTGTCGAAAAAGACACGCGTTCCTTCCCTCGCCTTGCCTTCATGGGTGCAGGGATTATCTTTGCCTGGGCGGTAACTCAACTTTTCGTATTTTTTTGTTGGGTTCCATTTCGTCTACCAAGTTTCTCGGAGACATGGCTTGCTATTCAAGCAATGCTATTTTTGCGCGAAGACCTGGAATTAGAAAGAGTATTGGTTCCTTGGGCCATGTTTTTGCCTGTTTGGGTAGATGCATTTATACTTGGTAACCGCTTTCGATTTGAACGCTGGCTACCAGAGTGTAACTTATATATCCGAGTTGCGTTAATGGGAGCTATATTTGCTCTTTTGCTCATGCTAGTTCCCCTCGGAGTTAAGGCATTTATATATTTCCAATTCTAGTTATCGAAATCACTCAGAAAAAAATCCTGTACGCGTCCGTTAAGTTATCCAACATATTATAAATTCTTCCTAGCTTCTCGATTGCTAGCGATCGTTTCCTTGTATTGAGTCAAAACCGTCTCTGAATCTCCAATCATATGGATACTTCCTTTGTTGATCCATATACAACTCTTGCACATCTTTTTGATACTATTAAGATTATGAGAGATCAAAACTATACATTTGCAGCTTCCCATCATTCCAGCGAGTCTGTCTTCACACTTTTGCCTGAATTCTCTGTCTCCCACACTCAGGATCTCATCAAGTATCAAAATCTCGGGCCTGATCGATGAGGCGATAGAAAATGCTAATCTTGATTTCATTCCGCTGGAATATGTTGCGACAGGTTCGTCAAAAAAATCACCTAACTCTGAAAAGTCTATGATCTCTGGGATCATCGATTCGATGTCGGAGCGGGAAAAACCTAGAAAAGCCCCAAAATAGAAGGTATTATCTCTACCTGTCATATTCTGCTGGAACATACCACCAAGAGAAAGAAGGGCACTCACTTTACCGTTGATCATGACCTCACCCTCATCAGGTTCAAAAATCCTTGAAAGCACCAGACTAAGGGTACTTTTCCCTGCTCCATTTCGCCCTACAACGCCAACGACCTCTCCCTCGTAAACCTTGAAATTGAGATTGCGCAAGGCCCAGAAGCCTTTATCTAAGCCGCCTTTGCCATAGAGCCTCTTAAACAGGCTGCGCTTCTTCAGCTTGGGATAATACAAACCCAGATTCTTTGCTTCAATGATGACTTTTTTTTCAGACTCAACCAAAGTGGCTGAAGTGTTTACCTGTAAGTCTTGCTCTTTTTTTTCGCGGATATCCATAATATTCAGGCAATCGACATTTTGAGTAATTTCCGATCCAGTCTGCGATATACTTTAAATCCCAAATAGCAGAATAAGATCGCATGAATAGAAAGGATAGCATACCACCAAAGCGGAATAGCTTCAGGTGACCAAATTGCCATTCGATACCCTGAAAACAGCATCGCAAAAGGATTTAGAACAATATATGCCATATAGACATCTGGATTCCATGATAAGAACCTCCAAATTAGATCTAAACCATAGAGAGAGGGACTAAGGTAAAATCCGAGCCGCACAATGTGTGTTGTGTAGAGATTGAGATCATAAACAAAGCCTCCGAGGCAAGCAGAGAGCAATGAGATCCCAACCATCAAAACCGATTGAATTATGAAGAGAGGGATTAATTGTAAAGCGAATATAGAGGCCTCACAGCCGAGCAAGACTGCGATGACAAACAGGGAAATTAAACCAAAAAGAAACAGGACACCTTCCTCTATTACGAGCGCTATCGGAAGTACGATGGTTGGGAAAGGAATAGATCGCATCGTCGGTCCATGCGCCTTGAATATCTTAACACCGTTTGAGAGACATCTCGAAAAGAACTTCCAGCTCATCACTGCACACCCGATGAATACGGGATAAGGTTCGTAACTGTGTGTCCCTCGAATGACACTGAAGACGATCCAGTACACTAACACCGTTAGAATAGGATCAACGAGCCACCATAAAACTCCAAGCCTGTTGTCTACGGTAGTAGCCTTCAAACGAAAGCGAACGACTTCGTAGACAAGCTTTCGTTTCTCAATTAAGTTTGTGAGGTTTGACTTCATTCAAATATTAGTAGCTTTGAATTGCAGTTCATTTATGACAACGCTTGATTCAAGTTGTTATAGGTTCCATTTTCCCGCTGCTCTTCGAACCTATTGTCTCGGACATCGAATTGACCCACATCTGTGAGACTGGAGTCCAGTGAAGATTGGTATAAGCAACCTGACTGCACAGATCAGCGTATTCATCTCTCTTATTTTCGATCTCTTCAAGAAATCCAAGAATCTCTTCAAGAGTGGTCTGACTAAAGAACCCCTCATCAATTTCAGAGTGGGGCAAAACACAACCGACCTTCTTCTCTATCGCAAGATCACTGTAATCTCCAATTTCTTCAGTCATGATAACCGGTACTCCTGCCGCCAAGTACTCTCCAAACTTGGTTGGTGATGAAACTTTATTCACGGGATCCTTCTTCCTGAGCAACAATCCTGCTGACGCCGATTGTAAATTAAATGGAACGGCGGAATGGGGAACTGATTTCATCTTGAAAGCATGCTCCGGAACATTCAGGGAAGAGAGGTGTTTTTTCACGATTGGCTGGTCAGATTCAGGGATGAGCAACGACAATCTAACTCGGGACTGAAGTGCATATAGCTGGGAGAAGAGCTTGATCATTTCTTCTCCACACTGCCAGGCGGCCATCGTACCCGCATAAGTTAGAACAAATGGATTATGGATTTCTTCACCCCAGATAAACCCCGATCCTCTGGAACCCTTCGTTATGAAGCGCTCATTCGAGACACAGCAGGGAACAATAACATGAGATTTCCCAACAGACCCGTATTTTTCCGAATAATGCTCTCTCATCGCATTCGATACAAAAACGTTCAGGTCTACAGCTTCAAGAGTATCCTTTTCAACTCTCTCAACAGCAACTATCCGATTCTCGTGTGCCCCGCTCATCTTTTCTTCCTCGGGAGCAACGCCATGCCAATCTACTGAAACAACCGACTTCGGATTTCTCTTTTTCAAAAAAGCTACGAATCGGCCACAGTATAGTGCCTCACCATGAACAACGTGAACCTTTCTTTCTTTAATGGCATCTTCGACCATCCTGAGTGATGATTCAAATTTAGTTTCCGTGATATTTGCACCAAAGAAATCGTCTATTGGAACCTGATAGACATAGCAGCCTAAGCTTTCCATTACCTTCTTATGATTCCTTCTATACTCTTCATGATCTTCGCCAAACTGAGCAGAGGGCATAAGAGCGGTCAGCGTCACCTGACATCCATTACGTATGAACTGTTTAATTTCCTGTTCAATCCTTATTCGGTAACCTCCGCCTGAATTAATCGGCAAGTAGGCGACAATCATTATTCGAGGTAGAGTTTCGCCAGAGCCAAAATATACTGAACCATTTACAGAACTTTCTTTCATCTGCAAGCAATCATGAATCAGTCCTTCGAGTTTACCATGTATAGCACTTGACTGAAAATTCATCCTCGAAAACGACAAACAGTAGGCCGAGGTTTCTCGAAAATTATCAGAATGACTTCTTTGAAAAACTCCATTGGCAATTGATTCCAACGTGGTCGACACAAACATAGGCGGGTATATCTGAGATGCTCCAACCCAATTCCGCATAGCTGGTATACAACCCTGAGCCATCCCCTCAGCAACCGCCTGATGTGATCCTTCAGAATCGCTAAGAGAAAGTATAAAACCAATCTTACTGTACCACGCATTCATCTCCGGGTCAAAAGGATCGAACTGAATAGACCCAGGAAACTCCGAATTCAGAGCGTCAATGTGTCTATAGATATTTCTATACCATTCCATTTCAGTCACCCTGGACTGCATCCATGGAAACTCTTCGGGCCCCTTACCCTTAATCCTTAAGGTAAATCTGCTATCTCTTGATTTCAATAGCATTATCAAGGCCACAGCGAGATCTATGCGCTTCAAGCTTGGAACAAGACCAACAAAGCCAAGGGTGAAACGCCTGTCCTCTTCTTCAATATAATCATCATTCTCATGGATATTCACAGCATTATAAACGAGACAAGCCTTACTCTTTAGCTGTGGGAACTCATTGATCATCCATTCATAGAGGTGATCTGTAATGAGCACAAGGCGGTCAACCTTCTCCCAGTCGATCTCCCATATAAATGAAATTCGGTCTCGGGCCCTCACTTCCTGTGCATGCAGTCTGATGATCAATACTTGGCCTGGCTTCTTGTGTTGAGAGAACCAGACAGCATTCCCTAGAGCCCATTCACAAAAAATAACGTCTGCCCATTCAAGCCATTTTCTGGCCTCAGAAATAGAATCCAGGTGATGACCGCTGTGATTCAATACATGGACATCGAAACTTTCACTTCCTTCCATGTGGTCTATAAAAGACCGAAGAAACTTTAAATCATGGCCGCATATCAGTAATTTTACTTTTTCGTTTTTAAAGAGCATATTAGTCTTAATCTATTAAACATTAAATTTATCTTCTTCACTTATACGGAACAAATTGGGAGAAAAGTTAAAAAGGAATCGCTGCCTGGCTGGTCGCTCAAGAAGGTCCAAATTGCGACTTAGTTCATGAAGTAATTCTTCGCAGAGTTGTGATGAATGACAAACGATTGATCCATTCAACACATTCTTAACAATTTCTCCCACCTGTTGCAAGGTCGGGCTCTGATCTATCTGGAGAACCCCACGCCCATCGACACTCCCGTTAATTCCTGTTACGTCCCTGGTAGTCCCCTCCAATTGCAGAAATGCCCGACTATCTTCCAAGTATGAGGGGCCATAGAAACAGGAAGAAAGGCAAAGTGCAACATTGGAGGATGGATATCTATTCTTTACATATGAGATGATATTACCCACCGGGAGTTCACTAACAGGGATTCCTGTGTTCTTCAATGATTCAATGCTGGATGCGCTAGTTGTGGCGCCTTCGCGAACGATAATTATTTCATCAGGCCTGACTGATTGGTTCAAGATCGAATCTCCAAAGGCTGAAAGACCTTCAATTTCATCTATACGTAATACGACTATGATTGGAGGTACAGTATTACCTTTGCTTCCTAAACCTATTGAATCGCATATGTTATTAAACCTATCCTTGTAGGTATGTTTACGCATGACATCCCTAACACCAAGACAAGAATGCTTACTCCATTGAGTTTCTGTCTTTGTGAGTTCGTCAATTGCCTTGAGCACATCATCCTCTGATTCAACTAATGGCACCAGTTTTCCAAAAATCTTTTCAATTCCCAGTGAAGGGGTGGAAATGACTGGGGTGCCGCAAGCAAGCAACTCAAAGACTCTTCGTGAAAACATCGTCGGAGAATCATATACTGAATTGACATTTAAGAAGAGACAGTATCTCCGGTATGCATCAAGCATCTCTTCATAGTTCAATTTACCCCTTATATGCCCTCGTAGATCTTCCGGAAACAAATAACGATTTCTTTGTTCTCCCTGCAAATCGTTCATTCGATCAAAGATGTCCAACCCGTATCTTGTGGAAGCCCGCAGCATTACATCCATCCACCTTCTGCGCTCTTCATATGTATCCGCATAATAAGTCCCAGCAAAACACGCTTTCTTCATGCGTTCTTTATTTCGAATCGGGTTGTGGATTGCTGGCTGTGCGGCAAAAGGAAGGGCTCCGATAAACTTAGCCCCAGGGCACTTCTCCTGATAGTTCGGTATACAGTTGGCATCGGACGTGAATATATAGTCGAACTCCTTCGCCCTCTCTACAAATCGATCAAAATTGGGCGGATCTTCTTTATTCCAGAAGACGGTCGGTATATCCAGCTTCTTACACCAGTTGATCACATCTGAGAGTTCATTTCCGGGTGGCGCGTTATATTTCGCGACTCGATACAGCCAGGCATCATCATTACCATGCCATGCAGACTCGACGAAGAGCATATCAATATTTTGCTCTTTGAACGACTCGATCCAGTTTTCGGGTCTGATCGGAATGAGATTACATTCCGGGTCGAAGCAGGCATGCGTAAATTCGTCCAGGATAGACGCAACATTGAGTTTCTTCTCGGCCTTTGGCGGTGGCGCTTCGAATGGTAGAGGTCGGATATGCTCGTTCGGTTCTGGTAGTTCTATCGAAGCATGTTTCTCTTCACCCTCTGATGCTGATATCTGTGCGGAAGCAGGTATGCTTTTTTCTGGCAACCTGTTTTGATCAGCTACGAGTGGAGCAGGAGAAGCAACCGTACTCACACTTGGTATTGTTGGTGTCCCCGCATGGTCAGTGGGCTCTTTATCCTCGTTACTTTCTGCGGTAATGCTGCCCTGTTGCTCTGATTTGTTTCCAGATCGAATTGCTCGAACCATATTTCCAGGGAAGCGGATCGTGTTCATACCCGGCCTGAAGATCGCATTGAGCAGACCGTGACCAAACTGATACCCAACTGAGTTCTTTATCTTAAGATAATTAGCGTTCTTCCTCTGATTTTCCGAATACAGTCTCTGTACTTCGGAGTCGGCCGCCTTGACTTGCTCGGAGAGTGATTTACACCGGTGTTCAAGAGCCGTTGCCAGTCCGTGCATTTCTTTAAACTTCGCATTCAGTTGATCAATATATACATTTTTCTCATCGATTTCCGACACGAGCTCCTTGATGTAAGTTTCCTTCTCACTTATTTGAAAGGAATGAAGTGATTTCTCGTTTTCCAAGGAACTTAAAATTCTTTCTTTTTCATCGAAAGCAACAGCTCTTTCTCTCTCGAGAACCTTCAACTGGGCATTTGCCTCTTCTAAAGACTGATAGATCTGGTTGTGTTCCTTCTGAAGCCAGTCGAATTCGTCTTGAAGATTTTCGAAAGATCTCACCTGCTCGATAAGCTTTGACTGTGTTTCTTCAAATGACCTTTCTGCCTGCTTTCGGAGAGCTGCCTCTTCAAAAGCACGAGTCTTCTCGATGTCTCTCTCTTTGTCAGCTTCTATCTGTCTTTTCCGGGTCTCTTGTTCCTTCTCTTTAAGTTGCTCAAACTCTTTTTCAAGTACCTTGCGTGCAACTGTTTCTTCGTTCAATTTTGGCTGGATCCGAGCAATCTCTTTTTCCAGTTCATTTGACTTTTGAATGAGATCTTCTATACGCTGCTGAAGATAATCACTCTCCTTGATCACTTCAGTGAGATTCCTTGATAAGGATTCGCTCTTTTCCTGACTTGCCTTGAGCTTTGTCTCCAGCTTGACAATTCGCTCCTGCCTTTCTGAGAGCACCTTTTCGAGTCGTTGCTTCTCTGATTCCAAAGCTTTAAGTTGATCACGGTCTTGCTCGATCACTTCGAGTGATTTTGATCTATGCTCAAGCTCTCCTCTGAGCAGCTCACACTCTTTTTCCGCCTTATCACGATCAACTTTAGTTTGGTCGAGCTTTTTCTCCAGCTGAGATACCTGCTGAGTTGAAGAGTGAATCGAACGACTTAAATCCTGTTGCTTCTGCAGATAAAAGTCTTCCATCCTCAACATTGCCTGATCTGTCTTGATCACCAATTCCAAGAGTACATCAGAGGTTAACTGAGACCCATTTTTCTTCCCATGGCTTTCAAAGGTAGAAACAGCGCGTACATACTTCCCTTGCGCGTCAATATCTTCAACAGTCAACCGTTCGCTTAGTAACTTATAGACACTTAAAATCGTATGTGTTGATTTATGGTCGATGTCTCGATGAATGCCAAAAGGGACAGTTACCACAACTCTCCCGCCAGGTTTCAAAAAGCTTAATGCCCGATTTAACAAGACAGATGGCTCAGAAAAATGCTCCAACACCTCCGTGAGAATGATCGTATCAAATTCTTTCTCGAAATCTTGAGCAAAAATATCGGCGCAAAAAAACTGACATCTTTCTTTCGTGTTGGGGAATTCATTTTCCTGGTATTCTTTAGCAAATTGGATCGCCTGTGGATCAACATCTACTCCAGTAACGTGGTACCCTTCACGAGCCAGTAAAATAGGAACGATGCCCTGGCTACATCCAATATCAAGAACCGTTTGCCCTTTCGCCTTAGAGCATACCCAATGGATTCTATCACGTGTAATTTCCTGCAACCGCGCGTCCCAGATTTCGCGGTTATAGAGTTCCATGATACGATCATGATTCATTTTGAAGGCTTCTGCTTTCAAGCCGGGCATTTTCAAAACCTCATTCCGAAAAACACCTGACTTCATAGTAGTTAATATGAAGCCAAAGCATCGGTTATAGCTGTGTCAACAAGGAGAAACAGCTTTATCTCAGGCAAAATCAAACAAACGTTGTTTCATCCTGAAACACACTACGCTCAACGTGCGATTCATGGTCTGAAGGGTGATTTCACCTAAGTAAGAGTTACCTAATTAGGGGAAACCCTGACCTCAAGGCAAATTCACGACTTTGTTTCAGTCTACAACTTATATTGAGGCCATCCAAACACGGTTTTCTGTAGGGACTTCTTCAAGCTTGTCACACCCCGCAGCTCCAAGAAAAGCTCTTAATAGCCGATCTTAATAATTAGAATCTTCTCAAATGCCCCTCCTCCTTTTCCTCATCCTTTACGCGTATCTCGGTTACCCATTACTCCTGTGGGGACTTACCAGAGTTTCATCTCGAAAGAAATCTCTCCCTCAGGATCTTAGGACTCCCCTCCCCTCCCTCACACTCCTCATTGCCGCCTACAATGAAGAATCGGTCATCCAGGAAAAGATCGAGAACGCTCTCGCACTCGACTGGCCAGAGCATCTCTACGAGATCGTCGTCGTATCTGACGGATCTACCGACCGCACAAACTCCATCGTACGCTCTTTCAACGATCCCCGAGTGAAACTTCTCGCCCTGAAGAAAAATGCCGGGAAGCTCAATGCCCTCAACAAAGCTATCCCCCACTGCCATGGCGAGCTGATCGCTCTCTCCGATTCAAACTCTCTCTATGATGTGAATGCTCTCAAGAACATGGCTTCACGGCTCAACGATCCCAAGGTCGGGGCCGTGTGTGGAGAGCTGCGCTATCAAATCGAGGACTCAAACCAGGCTGGCCAGCAGGAGGGACTCTACTGGCGCTACGAGAAAAAGATCAAGTCGATGGAAAGCCAATTGAACACTCTGATCGGGGCTAATGGCTCTATCTATATGATCCGCAAAGAGGACTACCCCTTCCCTCAAAGAGACCTCATGGACGATCTTTCTGTTCCTCTTCTGATCTTTCTGAAGACAAGCAAGAAAACGGTCTACGAGCCTGCCGCTGTGGCGCGGGAAAAACCGGGGGAGAATTTCGAAGAGGAGTATCAACGCAAAGTTCGCATCATTACCCGTGGCATCTATACGCTGATGTCGTTATCCCCCAAATGGATTATTCAACCGACAATCGCCTTCCAAATCCTCTCCCACAAGTTTTGTCGCTGGTTTGTTCCCATCTTCGCGATTCTACTGGCTATTACCTCAACGATCGCAACTCTTGAAAGTCCAACATTCACAAACCCAGCCCTATGGCTCTTTCTTGCTCAGGCTGTGTTCTATGCTCTTCTTTCCCTCGTGATCATGATTCCCCGTCTGAAAGACTCTTCGAAAATTCTTTCGATCGTCTACTACCTCTACATCATCAATAAGGCAAGCCTTCAAGGCATCTTGAATTATATGCTGGGAAAGAATATAACACGCTGGAAAACAATCCGCGAGAAGTAACTGCGGTTACCGACCTGCGAAGCTTTCCTGAAGATAGTCTCTTCTGGCCTCTATCTGATTTTTCTGTGCAAGCCTGAGAGGCTCAACCTGTGCCAGCCTGAGAGCGACTGTATAGCTCTTCACAGCAAGGTCTGGTCGACCTTCAATCTCTTCCAGTCTACCTTTAAGATAGTAGGTGTCGGGATTTTCATACCCAATCTTCTGCAATTGACTGATGAGTGCTCTTGCCCCCTGGATGTTTTCAGATTGTACGTATATCAGGGCAAGGTACTCCATGGCGCGGGTATTTTCCGGGTCGAGGACAAGTGCTCGGAGAAGACTTTGCTCCGCTGCACCTGAATCATCTACTTTAGCCTCGATGGAAGCCAATTGGTAGTAACCGATCGAGCCAATATTGAAGACTTTTGAAAGCCTGCGAAGGTACTCTGCAGCCTCCTCAAGACGATCATTCTTAACATAGAAGTCTGAAACCATATAGGGCGGCGGCATGACAAGATAGGGTGTATAGAAAATAGATTGCTGCAGAGCCTCTACCCTGAGCGGATTGTCATCGAGCAACTCGCGATTAGCAAAAAACATCACGCGTGTTCTGATGGCAGAGATCTTACTGTAAGCAAGGTAGCTGAATAAGAGAGCAAACACAAGGAGAAGGGCACATGTGACCATAGTTAAAGTGGAGAGGGATCGACGAGAAGAAACCTCCCAGCCTGATTGAATTTTGCTAAGGGCCCTGTCCTCTGAAACAAGTTGAACCAGAAACCCTAAGACAAAGTAGAAGACAGCCGTGCTGACTGGTAGAAAGAGTGGAAAACCCCAGAACCCATCAACTGTCGTGGTCACGAGCGCTGCTGCAAAGAATGGAAGGGATGCAGCCCTTCGACCAAGAGAGAGTGGCAGTTGCCCCCTGTATAGAATGGTAAGAACTCCAACGATGGGAGAAATGAGCAAGACGGAGAAGGCAAATGCACCAGCAATGCCTCGTTCTATCAGAATCTGCAAAAGTTCATTATGACTATGGTCCCAGATTTTTCCATCTCCGTAAACAACAACGTTTCTATACAGATAAGAATGATCCTGCTGGAAAAACTGAAACTGATAGTCGTTATATTCAGTAAAGAACATTCCTGGGCCAATGCCAAGAAAAGGGTGATCCAAAAACATCTGCTGACCAATCATCCACTGAAAGGCACGAGTTCGGAGCGTATTCGCCTTCCAGACTCCTCGTAAGGTCTCAAGTGAATCACCTCCGATCGCGAGGAGCAGTGAGAGAGTGACAACCGCTGCGAGACCGACAATAAGGAAGAGCAGGAAGCCCTTCTTACCAAACTGAAAAAAGAGATAGAGTACTAATGCCACGGCACAGCCGATGAAAGTACCACCCGTCGCAGCCCTCGCACCGGAAATAATGACGGCTGAAATAAGGTAGATCGAAACAAGGATGAAGGCAGATCGTAGAAAAATATTCTTTGTATAGAACCCTATACCCAGCGTTACGAGAACAACAGGAGCAAGAAAGGAACTGACATAGTTGGGGTTCCCCATTGTCGAGAGGAAAACCTCTTTGCCGCGTCTTTCCATTTCTCCATAGGCGATCAGTTCTATCCCATACACTTGCAATAGACCAATCAATGCGACCCCTGCTGCCGCGAGTGAAACCCCGGCGAGAAGAAAATAGGCTGTCTTCACAGGAACTACTCTTGCCAGCAAATAAACAAGAGCCCCTACATACATGATGTTATCTGTAAGAAAGGAATGTGGAGGTACACTTGATATATAGGAGGAAATAACAGAAATACCCACAAATGCAAACAGAGCGATGTCAGCGATGGTCACTCTAAAGCCCTGCCACTTTCCAGACATCAGCATTCCCGCAGCAACCAGAGCGAAACAGAGTGGTGTATAGATCTGAAAAATCAGAGTTTGAGTGGTCCGTGGGTCCAGCAACATGTCAAACCCAAGAAAAGGCAGAATGCAAAGCCCAACCCCGAAAAGGATACATCCTGCATGAAACAGGATCGAACCTGAGCGCAGAACGGTATTGCCTGCTGCCACTGGCTGTTCTTTCTGATCAGTCAAACCAGAAGCCTCCCAGATAGACATTCCGATTCGTCAGCCATGATGGCTGACCCTTCTCTTGTTCAGTCAGATAATCACGGTCAAAAGCATCATTCATCAACTGGAAGGCGAGCGACTCAATGGGAGCCTCGTGATAGACCTCGTAGATCTCCCAGTTCGTTGACCCGATCAGCATGTTCACTTTTTTCTCGTTGTTTATAGTAATTTCCAGAACGGGAGGAAACTCAGAGGCTTGATCGCCCATCGCAAGAAATGAAACGCGATCGTTGCGATATTCTTCAGAGAACGGTATCTCTACAGTTGTATTGCGGTTTCTGATAGTGAGTGGATACGTGTCCGATTTTGCCATGTCATCCCCTCTTGCAACCTCCGCGGATGGGGTGACACGAACGACACCTCTCTCTTCCAGCTCATCGAGAATCTCCTTTAAATCGCGTGTCTTCTTCATTGTGAGCATATAGACACGTAAATTCTTTGGAAAATTCTTTAATTCACTGCGCAGGGACAGGCTGGCATTCTTATCCTTATTCAAGAGCTGCTCGTAAGCCTTGAGAACCCCCTCATTTCTCGTGAATTCCTGATCACTGGCAAGGACCTGATTCACCTTTTCCAGACCTTCAATTGATCCTATATCCAGGAAGAAATAACCCAGTAATACTAGATCAATCGCTGATAGTTCCTCCCCTTCGAGTGCCGACAGAGCTTCAGCCTCAGCGCGCTCGCGTGTTCCAGGGCTGAGACTTGTAGAAATCTGGAAGGATGAAAGAGCTTTCTGAAAATCACCCTTTTGCATAGACTGCTCACCCAGATGATAAGTCAACTCGGATAAACTCTGGCGGTAGTAATCAGAATAGATATACGGAGGCCGCATATATTTGTAAAAAGCTTCAACCTCCAGTTCTTCCATTACCTTAGCGACTTCTTCTGTTCCACCAGCTCTATAGATCTGATTAGCAGCGAAAATTTTCTCCAGGTCTTTTTCTTGATCATCCTTGAGAACAGCTTTCAAATATTGAACCTTAACTTCTTCATCGTCGTCCTCCATGTACCTGCTCACCGCTTCCACGTTTCCCGGTGTCTCCACGGCAAGTTTAACGTTCAATGCAGGGAGTATATAGTTCGCGAACAGCAGCATCAATCCAACGGACAGGCCGCTGAGGCCGAGTATCAGCGTTAACTGGACAAGTGAGGAAGACCATCGCGGATCACCACCGCGTGGCTGACCCTCCTGCGCGGTTGGAGCCTTGTCCTTCTCGAGATCAGTCTGTTCTTTTTTTCGTTGCTGTTTCTTGCTCATAAACACGGGAATAGTCAGAGAAGGATTACGTGGCGAGCCTTTTTCCCATCTAATCAGACACCGACTTTCAGAGTCCAAGTTTTTTCTCCCTTTGACACACTTTGCGATCCGTCCAAACGATACTGTCGTAATTATCAGGAAGTCGAGCCCTCGAACTTGATCTCTGCCGGATCTCCGCCGCCCAAAACAACCGAACTTGATCATCAATGGTCGGGGGCGGAAAACGACCTGTCCCGTTCTCTCCTGCTTAAAGGATCATTGAACCGCTCGACCCTCTCTCATGAGTGGAAAGAGCTGACCGCTGAGATCAACACAAATGATAAGATGACCTCTCTGACCATCAACCTTTCTCAATTGGAAGAGATGGATGGATCAGCCATTGGGTTTCTTGTCGAGATTCAGAAGATTTGCACCAACCGTGGCATTAAACTCACTTTTGAGGGGCTGAGCACACAACAGAAAAGCATTCTCGACCTCTACGACCCCTGCTCCTATGTTCATCGTGGTACCCCAGAAAGCCACAAGTGCCAGTCACTTCCCGTTGAGGTTGGTTCCGCCACGCTCAAACAGCTCAGCTGCATGAAAGAGGAAATTACCTTCATCGGCGAGATGATTCTCGCGCTGCTGGCTGCCATCAGGAACCCAAAGATCGTCCGATGGGGAGACACCTTTCGGATGGCGGAAATTGCCGGAGTAAATGCCCTTCCCGTTGTGATCCTGGTTGGGTTTCTAATCGGTTTTGTCATGGCGTTTCAGGCAGCCATCCCACTGAAAATGTTTGGTGCTGAGATCCTTATCGCCGGAGCTGTGGGCATCGCAATGGTTCGTGAATTAGGACCCATCATGACCGCTGTGGCACTTGCTGGCCGTTCCAGCACTGCCTTTGCCGCAGAAATCGGCACCATGAAAGTGAATGAAGAGGTGAATGCTCTGGTCACGTTCGGACTTGATCCGGTTCGCTTCCTCGTTCTCCCGCGCCTTATCGCCGCAATCGCCATGACACCTTTTCTGGCGGTGTTCGGCACTGCAGCAGGGATTCTTGGTGGCTATATCGTCTATCTCTCACTCGGATTCCCAACCACGATCTTCATCGACCAATTGAGACAGTTCATTGGTGTTGGAGATGTTCTTGGAGCACTGGTGAAAACGCTGGTTTTTGGTATCGTCATTGCCGGCGTGGGTTGTTTACGGGGTCTCCAGACTCAAACAGGCGCAAGTGCAGTCGGCGAATCAACAACACGGGCTGTTGTTTCCTCTATCATTCTTGTCACTCTTCTTGATGGAATCTTTTCTATACTGTATTACGCGCTGGGAATCTGAAAAAAGCCATGGAAGATACAATCATACAAGTTGAGAACTTCACCGCTGCCTACGGAGGAAGGGTCGTCATCGACGATGTCTCCTTTGATGTAAAAGAAGGCGAGATCCTTGTTATTCTTGGGGGCTCGGGCAGTGGCAAAAGTACCATGCTCAAGCACATGATTGGTCTATATAAACCGGCGAGTGGAAAGATTCTGATCGAGGGAGACGACATTGCTACCGCAACAGGCAAAGAGCGTGAAAAGATCCTCTCAAAGATTGGAGTCATGTATCAAATGGGGGCTCTTTTTGGCTCCCTTTCACTTCTGGAAAACGTTCGACTTCCCCTGGAGGAGTTCACCGACCTTCCCAGCGAGGCAATGGATCTTATTTCTCTGATGAAGCTTGATCTGGTTGGTTTGAAAGATTTTGCAGATCATTTTCCGTCGGAGATTTCCGGAGGAATGCAGAAACGCGCTGCTATTGCACGGGCCATGGCACTCGACCCAAGAATCCTTTTTCTGGATGAGCCATCGGCAGGACTCGATCCGATTACATCAGCGGAACTCGATCAACTTATCATTAAACTTTCAAGGTCTCTTGGCCATACCTTTGTCATCGTCACCCACGAACTGCCAAGTATCTATACAATCGCAGATCGTGTTGTGATGCTGGACGCTCGCGTGAAAAAAATCGTGGCCACGGGCCATCCAAAAGAACTGAGGGACACCGCAACGGATCCCTGGGTCCGCCAATTCTTTAACCGGGAAGTAGAGGTATCCTGATCCATGGCAAAACAGGCAAACGCCTATAAAATAGGTCTCTTCGTGATCATTGCGACAATCATCCTTGTCAGCTCGATCATCCTATTCGGCGCCAACGCTTATTTCAGAAAGAGCTATAAAATTGAGACATACTTTGACTCCTCGGTAGACGGACTCAGTGTTGGCTCTCCGGTCAAATATCGTGGCATCGTTCTCGGTGAAGTTTGCGCCATTGATTTCATACAACTCCACTACCCCAATTTACCAGAGGAACAAAGATCTTACGTTTACGTACAGATGGATATCACAAATGAACATCTTGTGAAACAGTCTGAGGATGAATTCAGGGAACAGGTCGAAAATTTCGTTAGTAAAGGAGCACGGATTCGCATGACCTCAGGCGGTATATCCGGCCTCGCGTTTCTACAGCTCGATTACCTCAATGAGGAAGATTACCCCGTGCTTGAAGCCAAGTGGGTCCCGAAGCATGTTTATATACCCTCTGTCCCCAGTCGACTTGATAGCGTTTTTTCTTCCATGGAACGTATTGCCGCAAACATGGAAAAGGTTGACGTTCAAGGGCTCTCAGAATCCATCAACAACCTCGTCAACAGAACTGACAACACCATCGCAAACAGTGGCATTCCTCAGCTCATTGAAGACATCAGACAGCTGACAGGAACAATCTCCTCCTTCGTGGACAAACCAGCGACACAGGATAAGAGAGGCGATATCAACGAAATCATCGACAAGGTCAAAGAAACACTGGAGACGACCCACCGCGTTGCGAGCAGTCTCGAATCTCGCATAGACGAAACCCTCGATGGCATTGATGAAGGCGTTGATTCGATCAGCAATGCTGCGAAGAGCGTTGAAGAAAAGCTCAGTGATAAGCGTATCGATATCGCTATCGACAAGACTCATATCGCTCTCGACCGTGTTCCCGATATTATGGACTCGATTGAGTATAACCTCCGGCGTATGGATCAGTCCATTTCCTCCAAAGATGTCCGTGTTGATGAGATTCTGAGAAACCTCGAAAAGATCACCCAGGACATCAGCAATCTCATGGCCGTCCTTGAACAATACCCATCTATCGCAGCCTTTGGCGAAGCACCTAAACCTGTGGAAGAATAAAATGATGACTTCAATTACCCTGCGAATATCCCTCTGCTTTCTCTTCTGTGCATACCTCAGTTCATGCGTCAGCCTGTCAAAGCCACTTCCTGATATACGGCTTCACGGCATTAAAGACGAAACAGTCGATGACACATACACCTTCGAGAACGGCTTGCCAGTTTTGAAGATGAGCAACTTCACTTCTTCTCCCATGGCGAGTGAAGTCGGGTTCATGTTCAAGACAGAAGACGACACGCATACGCGAGACTACTACAATCGGTTCCTCGATACACCAGCATCACTCATTCAAGTGGAAACACGCCGAAAATTGAGACAAAGCAATCTTCCCATGGGGATTGTTTCGTCTAAGTCTCCCCTGCTGGGCGACTTTGTACTGGATGGTTTCGTGGAAGAAATCTATATCGATAAACGCGGATCAGAGCCAGAGGCCGTCATTGTTGTCACCTACACTTTGATCGAATCGAAAGGAAAAGCTCCGACGATCGTTTTCCTCAACACTATTTCTTCTCGCATGCCGGTTGAATCTGAAAACACATCGGGGTATCTCCAGGCCTGGAGAAGCTGCCTGGCTGATATACATAAGCAGCTTATCGAGCGTATGATGCAGACTGCGGAAGCAAAAGAATAAAGCCTGCAAATAAGGTACATGATAAAGAGTTCACCACAGAGACACTGATACTCAGAGAAAAGCTTCAAGCGTTTTGACAATGACAGCCCTGAAAGTTCCGGCGCGCTCCTGGGAACGCTGATCGGTGATCGGCACAGTTAAGGAGAACCCCATTCTCTACTAAAAAAACCACCGATTCGCACAGATAAACACTGGTCATTCCTATATACATAATATTATTATCAAGGTGTTGTGCGTGAGCTGAAACTGTTCGCGCCAGAGCTCAGCGCCTTTGCTTCTTCTGGCCATCGTTATCATCTCCAAGGAAAGAACATAAAGCACCGGAGATAGACAACACCTTGACCAAACGTCAACAACTAACGGATGGTAATTAAACGACGCTTGCTCTACCCCGAGCTTTGCGAGGCTTTAATCGAGCCTGGTACTTAAGTGCCAGGTATATATACCCTCTTCAATTTTAACCGTTTCAACGGTTTCACATCGATGCGAAGATCCATGTTCAATTGTATAGCAAGCCGAACTACTACGTCGCGCAACTTGGATGGGTTCTGAAGGATAAATATAGATAGTCGAAACCGTTGAAACGGTTTGGGAGGTGATGGAGCCCTCGCGACCTCAGGTTAAAACACTGAGGCCGACGGAAAAGCCTCGCTTCGCTCGGGAACGTATTTCCTGTTCTCTCTGCGCCGCTGCAGGAGATACCCCCCTGGGAGCGCTCCCCGTTGCCATTTTCCTAAAAACTCATCCTTCATCCCTCTGCACTCATCCTTTCTTTTCCTGTTCTCTCCGCGCCACCTACCACTTGTCGACCTCTGCCCCACCTCTGACGGACGTCTCAAGTCGTAGGTAAGACGTAGATAAGACGTCCGTCAGACGTCGGTCATCCCGTTAGGGTGCAATAGTTTACATCGTCAGGCTTTGTGCGATGGCCTCAGGCTTTGGAAATGCCTACCCGATACCAACCATTGTGAGAATGAGTGAGGTCAGAAGATAGTCTGCGCCGAGAACCAGAATCAAAGTCAGCACAACACTGCGAGTTGTTGAGCGACCTACCCCTGCGGCGCCTCCTTCAGTTGAAAAACCACAATAGCAGCCGGTCAGGGCGATAATAAACCCGAAGAAAAAGGTCTTCACCCAACCTCCGAAAATATCAGTCAATGACGCAAAGCTCACGGTTGTCTTGTAGTAAGCCGCGTATTCGATGTTCAAGGCTGCGTCGGCAACGATCATCCCTCCCAGAACGCCTGTGGCGAGGCAGATGATGCAGATCATGGGGAACATCAGAGTCATCACAATGACGCGCGGAACCGCCAGATACCGGTAAGGATCCACATTGAGCACGTCCATGGCATCGATCTGTTCGGTAACCTTCATGGAGCCAAGCTCGGCGGTAATGGAGGCCGCCACGCGGGCTCCTACAACGATGGCACAAAAGACAGGAACCATCTCTCGGGCGTTTGCGATAAAGGAAATGCCCGGCACATAATTCTTCGAGCCGAACTTCACCAGCTGGATTCCGGTTTGGATCACCATGACGGCCCCCACAAAGAGAGAGGTCAGAAGGGCGATTGGAAAAGACTTAACGCCGATGGCTACGCCTTGATCAAGAATAAGTCGCCAGCGCCAGGGCGGGGTGACGATCCGCTTCAGGACTGCTCCCATGAAGACCACGTAGCGACCCATCGCGGCAACAAGCTCGATCAGCGCAGCACCGAGTTGTGTGACCGCCTCGACCAGAGATTGGGCCACTTTTCTTCCAATACTGTGTTGAAGTTTACCCACTTGTGAAGATTTATGCAGTTGCATTTTTCAAAAGGTAATCCTTTTTCGGTGGTCCCTCATTGACAGAGACTCTACGCTTAAAAGAGTCTTGTCTGGAAGGCTGAGCTGGCGCAACTGGCAAAGTCTCCGGAGATTTATTGATTATTTGACAGAGAAATTTCTTGTTTAAGATCTTAGCAGGCCAGGCAAAGCAACAGAGAGCAAAAGGCCTCACGCTTTTTGAGCTGACGGTGGTGATCGCTATTGCTGCGATTCTCTTTATCCTTGCCGTGTACTCGATCCAGTCTCTTATCAGTAATACAAAGGTCAGTCGCGTGAAAGAGGAGCATCGTTCAATCACGCGGGCTCTTCAGAATTATATCATGGACTATTCCTCGGTTCCTTCCTCGAAGCAGGGCTTCCTTCCTCTGACCCAGCCCACCGCTTATCTCGGCGATGTTCCTAAAGATCCATTTCAGGAAAATTCCGGGACTTATCTCTATCTCGTACCTGACGAAACAAGTCTTGCCGCAGTCGTCATCAGCCCTGGACCTGATGGGGATTTCGATCTCCCCCCTGAACTTTGGGAATACACCTCAACTCAGGCTGTCAGTAGAAAGCTTGTCCCCCAGGCAGTTCGAGCGAGGCAAATGAATCAGATGCTGAGTCAGCAGACTCCGGATGGCTTACCATCGAATGGCTATTCACCAAGAGGGGGAAAACGGATGAGCGAGACCGAAGAGGCCATCCTTTCCACCTATCTTAAACTGGGTCAGTACGATCAGGAAAAAGGACCCAATGGCGATATTATCACCCTCATCGGTTATCGATGATGCCTTCAAGAAGGCAGGTGAGAGTAACAGGCCATGAACCTATCTGATCCTCATCAAGAACAACTTTCCTCGACTCCTTCGCGCATCGTTGGACTGCTGGAGCTCTCTGCGCTGACAGTCAGCCTATACTCTATTCTATCCCTCATGCCAACAGAGGAATTCTCAGCCACTCTCAGCTTTGCTTTTGCAGCAGCTCTCATTCCCGGGATCGCTTTCCGAGAACTCTCCCTTCCAGCTGTCTATCACCGTGTCTGGCGCATAGCTACTGGGCTCTTACTGACCGTTATGGTTGGTGCTCACCTTATCGGAGATCTTCCTTCATATATCGTTCTTGTTGGGCTTTGTGTATTCCTCCTGTTACAACGCTGGTATAGACCAAGAGTCACCAGGAACTATCTGGAGATCTGGGCTCTTTCAGCTCTTATCTTCCTGGTTTCGGGATTAAAGTCCTCAGGCCCATGGGGTCTGCTGATCCTGATTGGCTGGGGGATCTCGACGGCCCAGCTGTTGTGTCTTCTCAGCTTTGCGAGAACAGACCGCTCGGTATTGGGTGTTACTCATGATTCAGGGTTGGTTTTCTCGCACAGTCATCGAGCCCTCTGGGCACTGATCCCCCTCTTTGCGCTTCTCTCTTCCGGAGTTTTTCTGGTTATTCCACGCAGTACCACACCATCGTTGACCATTTCTAATGATGAGGTTACTTCGGAAAAAGGGCAGACCGTTCTGCAGTCGGGATTCTCAGACAGAATTTCACTTTCAACGATGAGCAGAATAAAGGAATCGGAACGGCCCGTCTTTACATTTGAGCCGATTCATACCCTGAGGCCGCTTCCCATTACGCGTTTTCGCACATCTGTACTCGACACATTCGACGGCTGGACGTGGTCACGATCGAAAGACCGAAGAGTGACTCAAGAGACGTATAGATCACTCCAGATCCCCCCAAAGTCCTACAGGAACGCTCCCACTGCCCTTGAGGGCTTATCAAATTCAGAAAAGACAGAAACACTCTCACTCAGGATAATCAGCCACCCTTCTGAACTGGTGCCTCTGCCAGAATCAACGACAAGTGTCTCCTCAAAAATGCTGCCTATTGCTTTCTCTGTCAATGAATCTGGCGAAGTACTGAGAAGTCTTGTGAGTGGCAATCAAACGCTGAACGTCACTATCTCTACAGACACACCAGAGCAACAGAAGGTAAATCTTCTCAGAGGAGAACCGCGGGAGGAGAACCTGTATATACCCCCGGAACTTGAGGAGGTCTCTACGAGGCTGGCCCACCACCTATTTCAGGATCAGGAGAACCTTTCACCACGCGAGAAAGCTCATTTCGCAACAACATACATGCGAAGAGTCGGCGAGTACACCATGGACCTGACTCACCTTCCTGAGGGACCGGAGGGCCTGAAGTTATTTATGAGCAAATCCATGAAAGGGCACTGCGAACTGTTTGCGACAGCGCTTGCTCTCGTTCTGCGGTCGGAAGGGCTCCCCACTCGATTAATAACCGGATATGCAATTGAACCAGGAACAGAACCTTCAGGGTCTGAGACCGTGGTCAAAGAGAGCGATGCTCACGCCTGGGTAGAAGTCTATATACAGGATCGAGGCTGGATAGCCCTGGACGCAACCCCCTCGCTCCTTCGAACTTCTTCGCCAAGCCCGATGATAGCGGGAAGTATACGTTCTTCACTGACCCAGTCTATCCAGGATGCCTATGCGAGATTCGAAGGGTATGGAAGTGACCAGCAGGAATGGTTTCTTGCTTCCATGTCGAAGTCTATTAAAAGCAGCTCGGCGACCTGGGCTGACGGGATGCTGCTCCGTGCTTTTCAACGTTTTGTAACGAATTCCAGGGAGCCCTTCATAATCGTTTTCGCCTTTTTTCTTGTCTTCCTGAACGTAACCGCCGCCATTGTCTATAAGCGATTTGGTCAACGATACTTTCTTCAGCACCGGTTGACCAATAAAAGGTCACAAGATCTGCCCGAGCTCTTGAATGAGATTTTACTGACACTTAATTCTCAGCCAAAGGATCTTTATCGAACAGGTATGTCAGCAGGCCAGCTGATCGAAAAAGCTGGAGCCCGGAATCATGTAGACCACGTAAAAATCAGGCAAATCATTGACCTCTACACGAGCTGGCGATTCGGAAAGAATAACAAGAGCCTCGCAGACTTAAGGAGACTTCTAAGGGAAGTTCGAATAGACTCCTGAAGCCGGATTTACTCTGAGTCCCCTTCCGTTTTTTTTCCGATAAAATAACGAGGATTTCTGTTCATCCATGAAGGGACATGATCCTCACCTCCTTTGCACAGCGGCTGGCAACGAAGCAACCTCCAGAAGATGGCACCAAGAGCAGGCAGGAGGGGACCTCGTTGAATGGCCTCTTCCGCATAGAAGGAGCAGGAGGGTACAAATCGACATTGTCCACCTAAGAGCCAGCCCAGGTACTTCTGGTATCCGTGAATCAAAAGGAGCAGAGGCCATCGGAGAAACTTATCTACCGACCAGCAGATCTCCTTCAACATCGAAGGGCTGGACTGCTTCCTAATGTCTCTCGGCTTTTCCGCCTGTTTCATTTCGCGCCACTTTCAAAAGTGAAGGTCTGGTAAATCAGGATGTTACTCGGGTTTGATCTTTGCAATTTCCGCCCTGATCAGTGCGAGGAAATTATGATCAATTTTGCTGGCGCACTGATACCCGGTAAACCGTAAAGAGGAAAGAATATGGATAAGACCGAGAACAATCAGGAAGAGATTCCTGTCGAAGAAGCTCCGGCTGCAGAACCAGTGGAGCCCGAGAACGACATAGAAGCTGAGAACGCGGGAGAGCCCGAGGAGGTCTTCATCGATCAGGAAACGGGTGAGCCCATTGAAATTGCGACGGAAGAGTCTGGAGTTGATGATTCAACCGAGGAAAAGCTGAAAGAAGCTGAGGATCGCGTGCGCCGTGTGATGGCCGACCTTGAGAATTTGAGGAAGCGTTCGATTCGGGAGAAACTCGCTGAGTTTCAAAGAGGCCGCCGCGATGCGGCAGAAAAGCTTCTTCCCGTTTATGACAGTGTCGCCATGGGCCTTCTTACACTCAAGCCGGAAGATACTTCTCGTGGAGGGCTGGAAGCGATCAAGTCTCAGCTTCTAAATTCTCTTCAACAGTTGGGAATCACGAAAGTGGAAACCATCGGCGAAGAATTCAATCCCGAAAAACATGAAGCAATCAGTCAGATGCCCCACCCTGATCATGACGAGGGAATCATTTGTGAAGAGTCACGCGCGGGCTTCGAAGACGAATTAGGTCTTATTCGGCCAGCGCAGGTTCTTGTCAGCTCAGGTAAACCTGAAGCGTAAGTTGAGAATGAATACGGAAGTCTTGTATGAGTGTTAAATATAAAGACTACTATGAATTGCTTGGCGTGAAGCGCAGCTCTTCTGATGAAGAGATTCGTCGCGCTTATAGACAGTTAGCACGTAAATATCACCCAGATGCCAATCGTAGTGACCCGGATGCTGAAGAGAAATTCAAAGAAATCAACGAAGCCTATGAGGTTTTGAAGGACAGCGAGAAGCGTCGTCTATATGATCAGCTCGGGTCTAACTGGAAGCAGGGCCAGGATTTCCGTCCCCCGCCTGGTTGGTCGGGAGGCTTTGGCGGAGGTGGTGGCGCCCAGGGCTTCAATTTCGGAGGGTTCAGCGATTTTTTTGAAAGTATCTTCGGGGGACAGGGGATGGGCGGCGGTCACGCTCATGGAGACCCTTTCTCAGGATTTCACCAGCAACAGCGTGTATCACCTCCCAGTGAAGTGACCATCCAGGTTCCCATCTCAAGAATTATTACAGGTGGAATCCATAAGATCTCATTGAATATACCTGGGAGAGGAACCCGAACCTTCGATGTGAAGATTCCGAAAGGGATTGAGGAGGGGAAGAAAATCCGTCTCTCTGGCGAGGGGCCTTCCGGTGCAGATATTCACATGAAGATCCGGTATCAGCAGGACGGTCTCTTCCGCATTGAGGGGAACAACATTATCACAGATGCAAAGGTATCTCCGGCACTTGCTGCCCTTGGTGGAAAAGTTTCTGTAGAAACCCCTGATGGTGCCATCACGCTGACAATTCCAGCGGGAAGCAGTAGTGGTAGAAAGCTGCGGCTGAAGGGCAAAGGCCTTGATCATCCAAAGCGTGGAACCGGCGACCTTCTGGTCAATGTTATCATTACAGTCCCTAAAAATTTGAGTGATGAGGAAGAGAAACTTTATCGCTCTCTTCTTGAATTAGAAAAGGAATAGTTTTCATGCGTATATTCACGGCAATTGCCTGGTTCTTCAAAATCCTGTTTAAGGGGAAGAAAGCTTTCCTGAACGCACCTTTACCAGACGGAGAAGTTCCTCCCACGTTTTCAGGATCATCAGAGCCAGCGATTCAATTGCTGGGCCTTTTCCAGAAGGAGGGCAGGCTGATAGACTTCCTCATGGAAAACATGGATCAGTACTCGGACGCAGATATAGGCGCAGCAGCCCGTGATATACATAATGGCTGTCGCAAAGTTCTCCAGGAGAGAGTCGTTCTGAATCGAGTCTTAGAGGAGGAAGAGAACTCTTCCATCACGGTACCTGCTGAGTTTGATCCATCTAAGATTGAAATTCAGGGTAATGTTTCTGAAGGAACTGAGGTAAATGGTACGGTGATCCATCGTGGGTGGTATGCAGAAGAAATTAAGCTTCCGACGGTTCCAGAAAAAGCGGATCCAAAAGTTGTAGCGCCAGCACAAGTGGAGGTCGCTTGATGTCTCGATTTGTCGTTGGTATAGACCTTGGGACAACAAACACGGCGCTGGCATTTGTTGACACAGAGGTCTCTTCAGAGCGCCTGGATGATGCCCTTGTGACCTCATTACCGATTGATCAGGTAACGGCTCCCGGGTCTGTGGAGCAGAAACCACAACTTCCCAGTGCCCTGTATATCTCAAGTGGGAAAGAACTCTCTGAAGGAGCTTTGAATCTTCCATGGAGACATGAGTCAAGATTTGCGTTGGGATCTTTCGCCCGCGAGCAGGGCTCAAAGATACCAACACGATTCGTTCACTCAAGCAAGAGCTGGCTATGTCACGGCGGTGTGGACCGTGAAGCAGCTATTCTTCCTCCTAATTCGCCGGAAGAGGAAGCACGTATTTCTCCGGTAGAAGTTTCGGCTCTTATTCTCAAGCACCTGGTGGATGCCTGGAATTATCATATGGCACGCGAAGACCAGTCCCTTCGTCTTGAGGATCAGGAAGTAACACTTTGCGTCCCCGCGAGTTTCGATGCTGGCGCACGAAATCTCACCATTGCTGCCGCGGAGAAGGCAGGTCTGAAGAACCTCCATCTGCTAGAGGAGCCCCAGGCTGCTATATACTCCTGGATTGAAGCAACAGGGGCTGACTGGCGAGAAGAGCTCCACGAAGGAGATCTTGTCCTTGTGGTTGATGTGGGTGGCGGGACCACTGACTTTTCACTGATCGCCGTCACTGAGGATAGCGGCCAGCTTGAGCTCAGACGTGTTGCCGTGGGTGAGCATATACTGCTCGGTGGGGACAACATGGACCTGGCGATTGCTTATGGCGTCTCAAAGAAACTCGAGAACGAGAAGAATGTCAAACTGGACGCCTGGCAGATGTCGGCGCTGGTTCAACAGTGTCGAGTAGCCAAGGAAGAGTTGCTGAAAGATTCAACGAAAGATTCATGGCCGATTGCGATCCTGGGTCGTGGTTCATCTGTTATCGGTGGAACGATCCGAACGGAGTTACCGCGGGCTGGTCTCGACGAGTTCCTCGTGAATGGCTTTTTCCCATTGGTAGACTCAATGGTAGAACCACAAAAACCACGTCGTGCAGGGTTCCGCGAGGCGGGCTTACCTTACGCTGCTGACGCCGGAATTACAAGGCACCTCGCAAAGTTTCTCCGTCAGCATGCTTCCGCCCTGTCAGAAATACTTCCTGACCGTGCACCGGAATCAGGGAAACCCATTATACCGACTGCTGTTCTATACAATGGTGGTGTTTTTAAGGCGGATCCTTTGCGTCAGCGTGTTCAGGAAGTATTGGGAAACTGGGCTGGTGAGGGCGGCAAAGAGACGCCAAGAACACTGGGGAATGCGGATCTTGATATGGCCGTGGCACGAGGAGCATCGTATATAGGCCTGGGCAGACGTGGCAAAGGTGTCCGTATACGCGGTGGGAGCGCTCGCAGCTATTACATAGGAATTGAGAGTGCCGCTCCTGCAGTCCCCGGGATGGAACCTCCTGTGAAAGCGATGTGCGTTGTCCCCTACGGAATGGAAGAAGGGACCACTCAGAACATCTCCGGAGAAGAGATAGACCTCTGTATATGGGCCGGAGAGCCAGCTGAGTTCCGCTTTCTTTCCAGCACGACAAGACGAAACGATGAACCCGGTGATCTCCTGGATATTTCAGAAGAAGAGTTCGTGGAACATAACCCCATTGAGACCATTCTTGGGAATGAAGGCGATGAGGGCAGGCCTGTTGAAGTGGACCTCCGGGCACACCTGACCGACATCGGAGTTATGAACCTGGGGTGTGTTGATCGAAAATCAGGCGACGAATATAGACTGGAATTTAATGTGCGCCATGAACCAAGCGAAGCACATTGATCGAAGCTCAAATCCTACTATATGTCTATTTAACAAATCTGACTGTCATAATCGTTGAATCCTCCAGGGCCTCCCATGTGTGAGGCACTTGGGGACCCCAGTATACAAAATCTCCCTGTTGTGAGAGTGTTTCCTCTCTGTCGTCGAAGATCAGCTTGAACTTCCCAGAGATGAGAATGCTGATACTTTGCTTTTCGTCTCCCATGCTCCAGTCTTTCCTTCTCTCGCCTTTCTTGTGAGTGGCCCATTTTAACTCGACATTTTCCTGAAGGAGCGGCGACTCTTCATTGAGAAATGCCCCCATAAACCACCCTCGGTAATTGCTTCCGGCGCTTTTTGCATTTCCCTCGTAGATCATCAGATGAATGCTCCTTGAAGATGTAAATATTTCCCTGCGGTATCTGGCAAGGGACCTTTTCATCCCTCGCAGCAATGTGGAAGAATGTTTTGTCTCGACTTTATGCCAGAGCTTCTGTGACTCTTACCGTCGTTAAATTAAAGATCGAAAGTGAACTCCGTGTCTATTCGTCGAATAGGAATTATCCAGAAAACATACAGTCAAGCCAAGAGGTATCGTGAAATTGTCTCGGTCTTCCTTAAATATGGCTTTGATGAGATCATCGAACGCATGGATATCGAGTCGTATATCGATATCGGTTTAAAACTGATTAAGAAACCCCCTCGCTCAACTGAAGACTCCCTGAGTACGGGCGAGAGAATCAGACTCGCTCTTGAAGAGCTGGGGCCGACCTTCATCAAATTTGGTCAGATTCTGTCGACGCAAGCAGACGTGCTTCCAAAAGATATTGTTGATGAACTTGAAAAGCTACAAAGTTCTGTTCCTCCCTTTGAGTATAAATTCGTCAAGAAGATCATCGAAGAAGAGTTGAATCAGGAGCTCGATGTTCTCTTTCAGGAGTTCAGTAAAGAGCCCCTTGCTGCTGCCTCTATAGGGCAGGTCCATGAGGCAACTCTTCATGACGGAGAGGAAGTTGTCGTTAAAGTTCAGCGCCCTGCGATTCAAAAGGTCATCGAAACTGATCTAGAGATCATGTATCACCTCGCCTCTCTCCTGGAAGCTCATGTAAAAGGGATGGAGACTGCACAACCCACAAAGCTCGTCGAACGCTTCGGAAGAACCATCCGGAAGGAAATCGACTTTCAGAATGAAGCTGCGAACATAGATCGGTTCGCCTCTCAATTTTCTGAAGATGACTTCATCTATACACCCAAAGTATGGATAGAGTACTCTTCAGAGCGTGTTCTGACGATGGAAAAAATCACTGGCATCAGGCCGAATAATGTGCAGGAGATGGAAGAGAAGGGAATCGACCCTGCGGTGATCTCTCAGAAATGCTATGTTCGCATCATCCAGCAAATTCTTGACTATGGATTTTTTCACGCAGACCCTCACCCTGGGAATGCTTTCGTTCTCTCAAAGGAGACAGTTGCTTATATAGACTACGGCATGATGGGGACTCTTAGTCAGATGGAGCGTGAGATTTTCGGTGATCTCATTATGGCCATTGCTTCGAAGAATACTCCGAACGCATCGAGAGCTCTGATCAGACTTACAGACTGGCAGGAAGAGCCCGACAAACAACGCCTGCAAAGGGCCATAGACGAATTTATTGATATACATCTGAATAAGTCTTTGAAACAGGTGGAGCTATCTGCAGTACTGCAGGATTTGATGGATTTACTTGTAGACCATGGCATGCGTCTGCCTCAAAGCATGCTACTCGTCATCAAAGCGTTGTCGACGGTTGAAGGAATCGGTCGAAAACTTGACCCAGAGTTTGATCCGATTGAACAGGCCAAACCGACAGTCATCAAGATACAGCGCAGGCGATACTCACCAGACAAACTACTTGCCTATGGATATGAAACGGTCATTGAGCTAACTCGGCTCCTGAAGGAGTTGCCAGAACAGATTCACGATATGCTGAATCAGCTTCAGGCGGGGAGAACGAAATTGAGCATTCACCTCACAGACCTGCATCCACTGCTTTCTTCGCTCATCAGAACAAGTAATCTATTGGCGATGGCCATCCTGACAGGATCTCTTGTGATCGGTTCCTCACTGATGGTTCATTCGAAGATCCCTCCCAGAATCGGTGAAATTCCAGTCATTGGAATCATTGGGTTCCTTCTTTCTGGGATATTCACGATCTACTTGCTCTATATACTTGTTCGCCAAACAAACGATTAAAGGAGTATACACCCTATGAATCATTACAAATGCCTGGAAACAAGAGAATCATCGAAAGGTATTTTTGAAAGTTCGATCATAGAGAAAGAAATCAGAGAACCTGATCCGGGGTATGTACTGATCAGGGTGAAATACTCCTCCATTAACTACAAAGATGCACTTTCAAGCACCGGAAACAAGGGGGTAACTCGTGAGTATCCTCATGTTACGGGCATAGATGCGGCAGGAATTGTTGAGAAGAGTCATGGAGATATTCTTCGCGAGGGCGACAAAGTCATCGTCACCGGGTTTGATCTTGGGATGAATACAGCTGGTGGGCACGCGGAGTATATCACCGTACCGGAAAGGTGGGTTTTATCTCTCCCCAACGGGCTGACATTGCGAGAATCCATGATATACGGAACCGCGGGTCTGACGGCGGCTCTCGCGCTCAATAAAGTTGATGGGACTGGAAACCATAACAAAGAGAACTTTGTTATCACCGGAGCAACGGGTGGAGTTGGGAGCCTTGGCTGTGCTCTCTTCTCAGCCGCTGGTTATTCCGTCACAGGTGTAAGCAGGAGTCTTGATAAGGCTGAGTTCCTGTCATCAATGGGTGCTTCTTCGGTCATTTCAAGCGAGGAGTTTCTGACGAATTCTGACAGAGTGATGATGAAACCTCGCTGGACCGGAGGGCTCGAAACGCTGGGAGGTACTTTTCTGGAAGCACTTTTAAAGTCGAGCAATCCTGATTCGGCTGTCGCCACTTGCGGCAATGCTTCTTCCGGTGATCTTAAAATGTCTGTATATCCATTCATCCTGAGAGGAATTACTCTCATTGGTATAGATTCAGCCGGTGCATCGATTAACTCAAGAGAAGCAGCCTGGCAGAGAATTACTGAATTGAATCAGAAGATATCCTCCAAGCTTACGTTTGAAGAGGTCCAGCTGGATAAAGTACCGGAGCTCTTCGCGAAGATGTTAAAGGGAAAAACCTCGGGAAGATACGTCGTGGCGACCTGATCTAAAGTTTCTGATCCTGATTCAGCTTATCAAGTCTTTTGACCACCGCATAGAGAAACTCCATCCTGGGGACGGGAATATCAGCTTTACGAGCTCGCCTGACTGGTTCGCCAAGAATGGCCTCCGTCTCAAGGGGTCGGCCTTCTTCAAAATCAAGCTGCATAGAACTCTTGTAGGCACCCATATCATCTGTATACTTCATCATCTTTTCAACCAGAGCTTCTTTAAGCTGAACACTGTCTGATTTGGCAGCAGCGATAACTTCGCACATCATGGACCGGACATTCTCGCGAAGCTCGGCGTTCTTCATGATTTGTTCGGTGTCTGCTTTCCAGGCGCCAACACCCATGCCATTGTAAGGAATATTCCAGACAAGTTTTTCCCAGCGTATATGCATGAGGGAATCATGGACATTGCAATCGAACTCGGCATCACGAAATAACTGAGCAATCGTTTCTGTCCGCTCCTTCTCTGTGCCATCGAACTCTGCAAGTCGCAGGTGACCATACTCGAGGTGATGAATGACTCCCGGAGCGATGCGGTTGCTGCACAAAAAGGCGACGCCACCAACAATATGACTCTTGGGCTCTTTGAGGTCGGTTGTTTTTTGAAGCGCTTCTTCGATAGCCTCTTCGTTTCCGAGCCCATTTTGTAGTGTCAGGATCACTGTATCATCGTGGACGAGATCTTTGAGAACCTTCATGAAGACATGGTTCGAAGTAACCTTTAAACCTACGATGAGAAGATCAACAGGCCCCATATCCTGTGATGTCTTGTATACCTGAGCTTCCAGATTGAAGTCGCCCTGGAAGGACTTGATCTGATAACCACTTGCCTTTACTGCATCATAATCAGATCGAGCAAGAAAATGGACATCATAGCCTGCCTTTGCAATTCGAGCCCCGTAGAGGGCACCCAAAGCACCAGCACCCAGAATACCTATCTTTCCTGTATAGCGACTCATGTGAAACTCTCCAGTCAAAACCTGAGTGAGAAATTAGTGGAAACAGCTGGCGGAATCAAGACTCATATTCCTGATTGCCTGCATCACAATCTGGTTAGATTATACACTTAGCTTGAGGGAATGGAACGGACCATGGACTCTAGTATAAGGGGAAACCCACTTAGTTCCCTGAGATTTACAAGGAGGATGAGGTATGAAAACATCAGCCTGTTTATTCTCCCATGGTTGCTGATATTTGGTGTCGATTTCTTTGTGATCAAGGCGTATGAGTTTACACCTCAAAAAGAAACGCGATACTTGATGTATACTTTCGCTATTCGTCCTGCAATTATCTTATTTATCGCCGGTTACCTGACACAACTCGCAACGATCCGGAATTTCGAAAATCTATTTCGTAGAATACCATATAACGACTTGAAGGCTACTCTCATTTCTGGAACAGACCTCTATGGTTGGCTTGTGAAGAAAGCACAGGTTTCTAATGCACTTGGCCTCCTCACCTCAATGTATATCACTTTCCTTATCAATCTTAAACAAGTCAATCCAGGTGGGCTGCTTGCCCTTGGGATGACTCCATTCATCGTTTACATCATACTCAACAGTTTTGTTCGAACTGGTTGTTACTATCTACTCAAAGATCGAGGGTACTTTCTCCCGCGACTCAAAGGGTTGGGGGTCATCATTATATTTATCTTAATGCTAAGCAGTATGTATTATATACCCTACATTGGGTTTAGTCTCTCTTTGCTAACGATGGGGACTATAATTTATATTGGTAAGCCAGGCCGCTGCCGAAAAGCTTTCCAGGACTACTGGGACAATTGATCAAGGAACCTGCAGATCAAGGTTGCTTACTCTGCCGCTTGAGACCTTCACTGTTCGCTTGATGTGCTCACCTTGTTTCGAAGCAAAGCTAACCTGATGCTCCCCTGCAGGAACATTCGGAATCGCATAGAAACCATCAAGAGCAGTAGTATAGATAAACTTACGCCCATTGATGGCAATCCAGCAATCGAGGATCGGTTTTCCCGAACGATCGACCACGGTACCCATAATATGACCTCTCTGGTCCCCTTTCATGTGATCTGGGACCGGAACAGTTGCCTTGTTTGGATAGAAAGTGCGTGTATCTGTCAGCCACTCGTTCTTTGGCGCACCGGAAAAGTTATAGAAGCAGTTTCCACCCATACCCAGTGCGCGCGTCATTGCTACATAGGCTGACTGGTGGGTTTTAAGCGGCTGCAAATCGTTTCCATAGCGAGTGAAGGCTGAGCCGGGCCATATGGGACGACCGGACTCGTTTTCTTCATGCCAGTCCAGAATAAGAGTCCCGTAGTTCGGCTCTGGATCTTCCAGGCCCCAGTAGACCTGCGGAATGAGGGCATCCAGAACTCCCATGCTGAGCCAGCGCTCTGGCTCAACGCCGAACTGTGCGGCATCGCTGAATCGACCATATCCGCTGATACGTCGTCTGTCTGCGATACCAAAAGGTGAAGCAGTGATGAGAAGATCAGGACGTTTTGCCTTTGCACTCACATAGACATTCATCAGGAACCGGGTGAGCTGCTCGTCCTGCCATTCCTTAAGTGACCTGACTTTATTGGGATTTCCACGACCATTGAAGCGTGCCTGTGAGACCGGGTCCTTGGAAACTCCGTTTGGATTACCAGTCCGGTCGTCCCAATGCAATCCATCCACGGGATAGACATCGAGGAAATTCATCACCTGCCGGCGAAGGTAAGTATTCACCTTGGGGTTTCCATGTGTGAGCCACACGTACCCGCTGTCACCCCAGATATGCGGTTTGCCTGAAGCATCGTGGATCACGCCGCTGGCATTAGGTCCTTCAACAAACTTGTAGTAAGGATGGTTACGGTCAGTCGGTTTGACTTTTTTTCCTGATTGCCAGATAACAGAGAGGTTCATCCAGGCGTGGAGCTCGATATTATTCTTTCTCGCTTCCTGTAGCGCATAGGCCACAGGGTCGAAGGACTTTGCATCTCCGCGCAGGATAGGAGACCAGGGTTCTTCCTTTGATGGATAAAAGGTGTCACCCTGTCCTCGTACTTGAAGGACGACAGCATTCATATTAGCTTTGGAAAGGGTATTCAATGCGCCTGCGATGAAACTTTGTACCTGAGACTTCGAAGAACCTCCCCACTCAAAACGGCTAATCCACGCAGCACGAAACTCCTCTGAAGGGTACTGACCTGTTGGGGTAGCCTTTGCTATCTTCTTATTTGAATCAGCCCCGGAGCTATCCTTTGCCCGGACGAGGAATTCGTAGGATTTGCCTGGAGTCAGATTGGGGATGACAGCCTCAGTGCTGTTGACTGACATGACTGGTCGGTCAAGTTGCCACCCCGAACCGTCGTTCATATATACGACATAATCAACACTTCCACTCTTATTGTCATCAGAGGACCGGTTCCAGGTTAGAAAAACTTCTCTAGGTGCGGGATAAGCTCGCTGAATTCCATCGAATTGGGGTACTGCATGAGCGAGAGTCGAAAGTAAAAGGATGAGTGAAGGAAGGATTGCTTTGAGGGGCATGGTTGACCTTTATGGGATTCTCTTGTGTACTGTTGAACCTCGTTGTTACTTTTTCTTCTTTGGGAAAGTCAAAAGGGAAATACATGGAGATGAGAAAATGTCCGATCTTTTTCAGGTAGATGCATTTACGGCCGAAGCGTTTCGAGGCAATCCTGCTGCTGTCCTGCTTTTGGATAAAGCAAAGGATGAGCAGTGGTATCAACGGTTTGCTGCTGAAATGAACCTTTCAGAAACGGCTTATCTTCTAAAGGAAGATGGGGGGTACAACATTCGTTGGTTCACACCCACCAGTGAGGTAAACTTGTGCGGCCATGCAACTCTGGCTTCTGCTCATGTTCTCTTTTCCGAAGGAATTGTGCCGGATAGCGATGCTGTCAAGTTTCACAGTAAGAGCGGTGACCTGATCTGTCGCAAAGACGGTCCCTATTATGTCTTGAATTTCCCTGCCTTACCAGTCGAGACATGCGTTCATAACCCGATGATCGAAGAAGCATTGAGGACAAAAATCATCTATACAGGCAAAGCTGATGAAGATTACTTTGTAGAGATTGGATCGCCAACGAAAGTACTTGAATTAAGGCCTCGCCTCGACATTATCGCACGGCTCCCTGCAAGAGGGTTGATTGTAACAGCTGAAGGGAGGAATATCGAGGAAGACTTTGTATCACGCTTTTTTGGCCCCCAAGTGGGTATTCCCGAAGACCCGGTGACAGGATCTGCCCATTGCGCATTGGCCACCTACTGGTCAAAGCGCCTTGAAAAAAAGGAATTTCTGGCAAGTCAGTTATCACCTAGAAAAGGAACATTACGTGTTGTTCTGGATGAAAACAGAGTTGAGTTATACGGAGAGGCTGTCACAATCTTTTCTGGCAGCATTCGAATTTAAAAGAATCATGGAAAGAAAAAGTCCCAGATTCCGAGCAACTTGATACTACTCGCTACGATGCTGACTACCAGTATAACTTTGATCCAGTTCTCGCCCTTCTTGAGGGCAACCCAGCTACCTGCATATGCACCAACCATCTGACCAATGAAAAGAAAGATACCCGCAATCCAGTCGACGTATAGACCGGAGAAAATGAAGATCGACAGGGCCAGAATATTCAAGACTAGAATAAAGACGAGTTTAACATAATTCGCTCGAACGAGATTCATGTGCAGAATCTGACCAAGCGCTACCAGGATGACAATTCCAGCTCCAGCCTGAATGAATCCCGCGTAAACACCGATCAGAAAGAAGCTGTCGAGAGTTTGTTGTTTTTTTCTTCGGGAAAGCCGTGTCCACAGGTTCTCAATCGCCCCCTCTTCACGGAGCCCGGACTTTGGCTTTCTCAGAAGAGGGACCAGGAGAATCAGCATCAAAATACCCAGTAGGGCTTCAAACTGCTGGTCAGGCATCCAAGCAGCCATCAGAGATCCCATTCCTGCACCAAGAAGACCTACAGCACAAACGCGCCACGTTATGCTAGTCTCAGAAACTCCCCCCTTTCTGAATCTCCAGATCGCCATCATATTCTGGGCAAGGATCCCGATTCGGTTCGTTGCATTCGCATCAGGGCCACTCAGACCACCAAGAAAAATAAGCGCTGGAAGCGTCAGCACGCTCCCACCACCTCCGACGGTATTCATGATACCAGCAACGATTCCTGCAAGAAAGAGCATGAGGGATGTAGAAAAAAGATCGAACAATAGATTTTTCTTTCCTGTTAAATGGTCAGTGAGCCTTTGGAATGATTCGCTGACAGGCAAGCAGATTTTCCAAAGGTCTACAAGTCCGTGGTAGAGTGTTCTTTGAGATTTCTCGAAACCACAGGAAAGCCTTGCGCGAGGTGTCTGCGAAAAGTACGAGAAGACCATGGCCACTGATCTACCCAATGATGAAGTTTCGGAATCACTCGAAGCGTTTAAGAGTGTCGTCGATTTTCCAGAAATTCTGCTGGAATTGACGAGGACCTCTTCGCTCCAGACGGTAGTTAAGTGCCTTGTTAAGTTGGTAGATGCCTACCTTTCTTTCGAGGCATGCTATATAGACATCAGTCCCTCTAACAGGCATACTTCGAAACCGTACTTTACCTGGTCGCCGGATTCTGGAAAATCAACACCTGATGTTTTCCCTGAAGGTTTTTTGAACTTTGAGGATCTCTTTGCAGTTGAAGGCGAGATTCCTGAAGATGGGAAGCTGCTCTCAGCAAAGGTCCTCAGTGAGATCTGTTCTTCGAAAATTCAGGAACTCCACAGCTGCTCAAGAGCCTTATTCTATCCGATCCTCGAGAATGGTCAGCACCTGGTTAATATCCTTATCTTCGCTCGTGAGGGTGATGATTACGATTCTAAAGACCTCGATATTGTCAAGTATCTGGCAACATGCGTTTCGGGAGCTCTGGAGCGTATCATAACCACTGAGAAGCTGAAGGAACAAAAGCAGATTGCCTCAATTTTCTCAGACCTTGGTGAAGAGTTAGCCGCGTGCTCCACTCCACAGGAAGTTGCCGATAAGATTCTTGCGATATCTGATGAACTGTTGGGATGGGACGCCTCTTTTGTCAGCACCTATGTGGCGAAACACGACTTTCTCCACGCTGTTCGAGCCTACGACATTTCGAATGGGAAAAAGGCGCCCGTTAAACATGCACTTATGGGAACCAGACCGAGTGAGTTTATTCGACCTGTCCTATGGGGAAAACCTCAAATTATCCTGCGTAAAGCAGGTGATCTGGACTCAACAGTCAAACCGGTTCCTTATGGCGAGACACAAAAGCGATCCATGTCTCTCATCTTTGTCCCAATGAGGTTTAGAGGTGAAACAGTAGGGCTACTATCTATACAAAGTTACAAAGTGAATGCGTATCGCCCCGCAGATCTTGAAATCATTCAGGCGCTGGCTGATCATTGTGCCTCAGCCTTAAGCAACTCGAAAGCAAGGTCCGAGCTGAGTCAGGCCAAACAGGAACTAGAACTCAGAGTAGAACGTAGAACTCACGATCTCAAACAGACCAACTATGAGTTGGAAAAAGAAATCGCTCATCGCAAAGAGACTGAGGAGAATCTCAAACGTTCTTTTACCGTTCTTCAGCAGGTCATTGATATGGCAGGCGGTGTGGCCTATGAAATTGATTATACAGACAAGCGACTTCACTTCATGGAGACAAAGCACCTTAAATTGCTGGGTCTCGATAAAGAAAGTATTTCCCTGCGCCGTTTCGATGACCGCGTAGTTAACCGTGAACTTGTTGATCAGGATCCCCAGGTAGACTACAATGAGTATAGACGTTCTTTCAGAATGGGAAACATCAATATCTTCAGAGCAGACATTGAGTTCAAAGTCGACCAGGATAGAACGGTATGGTTGAATGACTGTTGTCTTCCTGCTGAGACACGCGGAGGGCGGGTTCTGACGGGGGTTGGTTTTCTTCTCGACATCACAGATAGGAAGCTCCGCGAAATCCAGTCCCGTGACATCGCGCAAAAAGAGCTGCTGGACCTGAAGAAAGAAAACGTCACACTTAAGCGTCACCTACTTTCCACAGACCTTCAGAACCCCAAAGCATTCACAGATATCGTCACGAATGACTCTGGAATGAAAACGATTTTCCTTTATGCAGAATCGATTGCAAATACTTCGCAGCCGGTCTTGATTACGGGTGAAACAGGTGTTGGAAAAGAGCTGCTTGCCCGAGCCATCCATGATGTCAGTAAACGAAAAGGCTCCTTCATTTCGGTCAATGTGGCCGGTATAGACGACCAATCCTTTGCGGATACACTCTTCGGACATTCAAGAGGTGCCTTTACAGGAGCCCATTCCCAGAGGAAAGGGCTTGTGGCGATGGCTGATCAGGGAACTCTCTTCCTTGATGAAATAGGGGACCTCAGCCCAGCCTCACAAACGAAACTGCTTCGCCTTTTACAGGAGAATGAATACTACCAGTTGGGGTCGGACAAAGTGCATTCCTCCTCATGTCGCATAGCAGCAGCCTCTAACCAGGACTTGTCGACACTCGTTGAGAAGGGCGCCTTCAGGGAAGACCTCTTCTATCGCCTTCAAACTCATCATGTCTATCTTCCTCCTTTGAGGGAACGCCGAGGCGATGTACCTCTTCTCGTAAATCACTTTTTTCGACAGGCTAAGACGAAACTGAAGTTTGATGATATCCAGCTTCCACGAGAGATATACGATATTATGGAGCAGTATCGTTTTCCTGGCAACGTGCGAGAGCTTGAAGGTCTGGTCTTTAATCTGGTAGCAGAGAGCCGCGGAACCATCCTCGACGTTGATCTACTCAGTCAGAAGCTTCTGGCACATCAGCAATCTGCCGGCTTTATCTCCGATCAGACTGGCAAATGCCACCTTAAGTTCGATGAGTTTCCCTCTCTGAAGAATATCACTGTCACGTTAATCCGTGAAGCTTTGAACCGCACAGGTGGAAATCAGACCAAAGCAGCTCCGCTTCTTGGAATCACACAACAGTCACTTAACCGGCGCGTAAACCGCCTCAAGTCTGAAGGAATAGACTTCTCCCAATAAAAAAGGAGCTAACCCTTAACGGGCCAGCTCCTGATTAATCTCTTCCATCCCCATCGCAGCCAAAGCTGCGATTCAATTTCCTCCCAATCAGTTACTCACGCGAACAACGTCAGAAATAACCACGGTTCCGCCTGATGATGCAGAAGCATCGAGGGTGACACTCCCGCTTCCCGCATCAAAGTCAAAGGTTCCAAGATCAACCCACTGAAGGTTTGGAGTCGTCTGGTCGATGGATACACTGACTGGTCCGCTTGCAGTTTGAATCGTATAGACAGTATTGCTGGCTCGATTGGACCCGGAGACATATGCAACTGACACGGTGTACGAGCCATTTTCAGGAGCATTCAACGACCATGTTGCCGTATTGGGATCTCCAGCAGCAGCAAAGCGATAAGTTCCTCCATTATATCCCGCTGACCCTGAAGTACTCCAGCCGCCTGTCTCAGAATACTCGGGAGAGCCACTGTCATTGTCTACAACATATTGAATTCGATCGTAGATTTTGACATTTCGGAACCATGAGTAGGCACCAGAACCACCGTCGTTATCATTGATGAAGACAAGATAATCATAGGTTCCCGAAGAAAGAACTTCACCTACAGGAATTGTATACCTAACCCAGCCATTCCCACCAAAGGAGTAGTTCGCAAAGGTATTGATTCCCCAGTCCTGGCTTCCCCAAAGACGCCAACTGAAATCGGGAGAAAGACTCTCGTCGGTGTCAAAACCGATGCCACCAATTTCTGGCGTAGCTGCATCAGACTTATAGTCGAATCGAAGTACCGTTAGCGCATTGATCGATGCGTTCACTTGAACCTTCTTCCAGCTATTGTCATAGATAGTCAGTATAGACCCATTGTCGAGTACATTATAACTTGAAACATCAACGTCCTGAGTTCCATAGCTGGAGATAGCGATGCTATCAAAGTCGATAATACCTGGCTGCTGAGAGGCTGGACTGAATTTAATCCAGTCGACATTCCAATTGTCGGCCACTGATACAAGACGAACCGTATTGGCTCCATTGTTGAGTGCGACGTTACCCACATCAACGGTAGCCCATGTCTGAAAACCACCGGTTGCAGGAAAAGTAAACAGCCCTGTTGCATCGACACCATTTACTTCAAGGAAGAACGCGCCTTCTGCACTCAATGAAGCAACGCTCAATTGAACAGAGTAGCTGCCTCCATTACCTGAGACATTCGAGTACTTCAGCCATTCCCCTGAAGTAATATAGCCAACATTGTATCCCCCAACTGAAGCAGGTTCGATATCTACATCATCAGTGCGATAAGCTCCACCTGAATTACCGGAAGTTGAATCGCTGTATCCGACACCTTCGCCACCAAGATCGTAGTCTTCTGCTTGCACAAGAACCTCACCATTCGGTGGTGCTGTTCCGACAGGTGTGGCTGAAACTTCAGCACTGAAGGCAGACTCGTTACCTGCTGGAGAATCGACTGCAGAAACAACATAGTAATAAGTTGAAGAATTGATGACTGCGTTGTCAGTAAATTCAGAAGACTGAACCGTTGAACCATTTAGCTGTGTATAGGGTCCGCCCGAGGTTGTTGCCCGGTAAACATTGTAGCCACCCAGATCGGCCTCCAGGTTGTCATCCCAGTCCAGATCTACCGTACCATCGCCCGAGCTGGCAACGAGATTGGCAGGCACCGCGGGAGGTATTGTCTCGGAAGGAGTCGCAGAGACTTTATTGCTGTCACCACTCTCAGTTGATTCATTGTCAACAGATCTGACAGTATAGTAATAGGTTGTGAAGTTAACTACGGAATTATCCGTATAATTGCTGTTGCCTAACAGACTTCCATTCAATTGTGAAAATGGACCATTCTCATTCGTTGAGCGATATATATTATACCCTGTTACATCTGTAACATCATCCCAATCGAGTGTGACCTGACTATCAGATGAAGACGCGACAAGATTGGCCGGCGCAGGTGGTCCTTCAACAATCGACTTAAGAACAAAGCGGACTGCATCAGCAGATACAACGTCCCCGCTACCGCTGTCAGTCAGTGTGACGGAGCCGCTTGTACCGGAAGAGAACTGATACTCTCCCAGCGACATCCACTGGCCACCATTCTGCGTTTGATTGACTGTGAAAGGAGTCGACCCACCCAGGTGGTTTACTGTGTAGACAGCATCGCTTGACCGGTTGGAAGAAGCAACCCACCAAACCTGAACATCGTACAGACCAGAGTCGCCGAGCGTAGGTGACCACGTTGCCGTGTCAGCATCGCCTCCCACCGTAGCGAAGAGAGAATTGCTCCCATAATATCCCGAACCAGTCGAAGTTCCCCATGTTCCAGAGAGAGAGAAACCAGCATCAGAATTATCGACAATATAGTCTACAGGGCCTACATAGTTCCAACGCATGGCGTCGGCCGAAACAACGTCACCGTTCCCCGTATCATTGAGAGTAACGAAACCAGAGGTTCCCTCTTCGAACAGGTAACTACCCATCGTCATCCAGAGACCTCCATTTTGTGTTTGATCAACGGTGAAGTTCGTCACACCTTCTGAATGATGGACTTTATAGAGCGCGTCAGTTGAACGATTAGGACTGGCGACCCACCACGCCTGAAGCTGATACCGGCCAGTCTGAGGAATCGTTGGTGTCCAACGGGCTACATCTTCTCCACCACCCACCGTTGCGAAGAGGGAGTTCTCATTATAATAACCAACTCCTGTAGATGAACTCCAGGTTCCCGATGTAATAAATCCAGGATCACGATTATCGACAACGATTCCCGAAGGGTTCGCACCTTCGTTGGGGATCTGAGATTGACCCATCAGAACCACCATATCATCGATCGCATCGCGTGTTGCCGTTCTATTTCCGACATTATTCGCCAGAAATGAGAAGAGATACCATTCCCCATCATACTGGTTACGAATATAGCCAGAAAGAGCAATAACACCAGTAAGGGTTCCCGTTTTTGCATGCACTCGGCCCGACCCAACGGTACCACAAAAACGACTTCCAATCGTTCCATCTGTACAACCAATGGCCAGCGAATTGTCCCAGCCAGTATAGTTATTAACCATGTGATTCAACAGACCGATTGTTTGACGAGCTGTAAAGCGATTGTAATGAGAAAGCCCCGACCCGTCATACATCTGAGCTCCAGTCATATCGATTCCAATCGATGAGCACCACTGCAGTACATCCTGCGCGCCCGCAGAATAGGTAGCACTACCGGAAAGTTCACTACCGATATGTGTCAGAAGAGAATCAGCGAGAGTATTGTTACTGTTCTTATTGATTGGTCTGATCGAGGTGATCAGCTGATCGCCGTTCCAGTAATGGTTATAGCCAAGCATTTCATAAGCTGCGGCTGTTGTGTATAATTTAGTGTTTGAAGCTGGCTTGCGGGGAACATCAGGATCCTTAGCATAGTAAGTCTGAGTACCATAGCGGTTCGTGATGAGAATCGACCAGGTATTGTTACTGACTGAAGAGCGATTAAGAATCCCTTCAATGCTGGTGTGCAGCTGTTCAACGGTGACTGCAAAACTCGTCGATGCGAGTAAAAGCAGCGACATGGTGAAAGCCAGCGGGGAAAACTTCTTTCTAAACATTTGGATATCGTGTCTCCTTAAGATATAAGTGGGGGTAATCACTAAGCCATCTGTGAGAGTATGAGGCGCCTTGTTAGAGACAAGAACCCTGCCTTCTTTCCAGGGTTGATATACGTTTGATTTTATTAGATTTATGAAGATGCCAATCGGATGAACAATCTGACTTTAATTACAACCTTTGGTGTGTCAGTGAGGAAGAAAGCGATGATTCTCCTGATTTATCACCACATTGAAGGCCAAAACACCATATGCTGTTGAACACAACTCCGGTTGTCCCCATCCGACAGTGCTCATGATTTCACCACAGAATCATTTATCAAGATCGCATCCTTCGCCCTTGACAAATTGGGCAACGAGCCCCACCGAGCTGACAATCAAGCATTTCTAAGGGTATATATACCACGACATCAGGATATACCCAGGAGTAAAAATCATGAAGAACTCTCGAAACTGGCTCAACCAAATCACAATTCTCGCCGTTCTCCTCATCTTGATGAGTGGATATCACTCAATTGCAGGAGCCCAGTACCAAGTCTATCACTGGGCAAGCTTTGAGGATGCGCGCTTCCCTAATAACTATTCACCGATTGGAAAGACATTTCAGAAAACAGCCGGCGTCCTCGACCTCAACAACCTGGCCGGAGCACCCTCTCAATTTAGAAGTGAAACGGCTTCGCTGGAAACGGGTCGCTTCAGCATGGCAATTCAATCTAACCCTCAGTCGATACTCACCGGTATCGGTACGGGAATTACTCTGTTCAGAGAAAAGTTAGGGAACGATGGACGTGCACTTTATCAGGCAGACTTTTTCGTCCCGGATGAGAAAGCGCCGCTTGTGAATATGGCCGTGCTTGCCATGAAGCCCATGAAACCAGGACAAAAAGACCCTTCATCGTTCTACCGCTTCGGACTCGCCCGCTTAGGAAAGAATGCGGTCCCTGCATTTTACCTCTCTCACATCGCAGAAGGAGGAGGTGGAGCGAGTATGTTTCATATGGACCCGGGCCTTTACAAGAGGCTCCCCAAACCGGGCTGGCACCGATTCTCCATCGTTTTCGAAGGTCAAAACACGATACGTTGCTACGTCGACGGCATCGAACCTAAGTTTTCTCCAGTCTATGACAATTCTCTTCAGGAAATGCAGATCGGGATTATGATTGCCGAGAAAAAACACGTCGTCACCACGTATGTCGATAACCTCTCCATCCAATGGACGCCCGAGAATATCCCTATTCCGGATTCTCCCTACGCGAGCTCCTGGCCTGCGGGAACAATCCCTACGAACCATCAGGAAGTCGTGAAGGACCTCGAGGCCTACTGGATGCATCCCACTTATGCCCGCGCAAGAGCCATGAAAGAAAACAAACCGATCTTTGTCTATATGCAGTCTCCACGCGTTCCTGCTTCACTGGAACTGGAAAGGCTCATCGCAAGAACCCCGGAGGCTCGGGGGTTCCTGGACCAGTTTATCCCGGTCCGAGTTGACGTGAATCAATTAATGGGTGGCACCATCGCTCAAAGTTACACAGTTTCAAGAATCCCGACAGTGCTACTGATAAACCCGGATGGAACGGAAATCACGCGGGGCGTATTTACAAAAGGACAAACCTGGGAAGAGCTTGAAAGCCAGCTCACAAAAAAGGGCGGTTAAAGTCGTTACCAAAATTGATGTCCGAATTGATGGTGAGCGAGAGTGGCCCATTCAGTATACTGAAACCATACGAATGTAGGTGCCCTTTCGAGGCTTTCGGTATACTGGATGAAGTGCTCGCAGCCAGCTTATATCAGACAGGAATTCTGACAGACACTCTAACCTTCGTACTTCAGAAAGACAGCTCCGAGGGGAGGGATATTCATATGGACCGACTGAGCGCAACCATGCCAGGGCAGATCCTGGGTGAAGACCTGACCATAGTTGCCAACACCACTGCCTCCATATTCAAGCGCATCACTGTTATAGATCTCACGGTATAGCCCTGGACCAGGCACACCAACCCGGTATCCCAGACGAGGAACAGGTGTGAAATTAAAGATACACACAACATGATTTTCCGGACCCTGCCGCACAAAACTCACGATGGAGTTATCGCTGTCCGTATGGTCGATCCATCGAAAACCGATCGGTTCGTTATCGAAGAGCCAGAAAGCTCTATTCATTCTATACGCCCAGCCTAAGGACTGCAGGCAGTTTTCAATACCGCCACTTAGTGGCTGACCAGCCTCATGCCAACTGAGCGAGGTATCATAGTTCCACTCTGATTTTTGCCCGAATTCAGCGCCCATGAAGAGAAGCTTCTTCCCTGGATGAGCATACATGTAACTATACAAAAGCCTGAGGTTTGCATACTTCTGCCACTCATCTCCCGGCATTTTCCCAACAAGAGAGCCCTTGCCGTGAACAACCTCATCATGACTCAACGGAAGCATGAAATTTTCTGTGTATTGATAGACGAGTGAAAACGAGAGCCCGCCTTGATGGTACTTACGGTGAACTGGATTCTGCTCAAAATACTTCAGAGTGTCGTTCATCCAGCCCATATTCCATTTGAAGGTGAAGCCCAGCCCCCCTGAATAGACAGGGCGTGAAACACCTGGGAAAGCAGTCGATTCTTCGGCAACAGTAAAGCGTCCTGGATACTCCCGATGGACCGTTTCATTAAGACGTCGCAGAAAGTCGATCGCCTCCAGATTTTCACGTCCTCCGTATTTATTCGGGACCCACTCACCTTCTTTACGACTGTAATCCAGATAGATCATTGAAGCAACGGCATCAACACGCAGACCGTCTATATGGAATTCATCCAGCCAGAAGAGAGCATTAGATAGAAGAAAATTCTGAACCTCTGGTCGTTCATAATTAAAGATCAGAGTGCCCCAGTCCTTATGCTCTCCCTTTCGTGGGTCGCTGTGCTCATAGAGCGCCGTTCCATCAAACCAACGAAGAGCGAAATCATCTCTTGGAAAATGGGCAGGTACCCAGTCGAGGATCACACCAATGCCGTGCTGATGCAGGTAATCAACGAAGTACTTGAAGTCATCCAGCGAGCCGAATCTGGATGTTGGCGCATAGTATCCTGTCACCTGGTATCCCCAACTGCCATCAAATGGGTGTTCTGCGATCGGCATCAGTTCGACATGAGTAAAGCCATACCTCTGTACATGAGGCACCAGCCGGTGCGCTGCTTCTCGATAGTTCAGCCAGCGGTTCCCTTCCTCTGGTATACGCATCCAAGACCCCAGATGTACTTCATAGACAGCAACCGGCTCTTGAAGAATCTGTCTATATTGAAGATGTTCCATGTAATTACGATCATTCCACTCGTAATTATCCAGGTCCACAACACGCGAATGTGTTGAAGGACGTAAATCAAACCCGAAAGAATAAGGGTCTGCTTTGTAGCGCAGATTTCCATCGTGCGTATAGATCTCAAATTTGTATCCGGCTCCTTCACGTGCACCCGGGATAAAGAGTTCCCAAGTGCCGGACCCGCCCATTGAGCGCATCGGGTTCACGCGACCATCCCAGTCATTAAACTCCCCGATCACACTGACGCGTCGTGCGCTGGGTGCCCACACGGTAAAGCTGACGCCCTTCACACCATCAATGGTTCGGAGCTGCGCACCGAATTTTCTGTAAGCATGAAGATGATTTCCTTCACTATGAAGCCACAGATCTAGATCTCCAAGTGAGGGCATAAAGGCATAAGGATCTTCACGCGTCACTTCACGTCCGTCGATCAGCTTAATCAAAAGTTTGTAGCGTACAGGGAATTTCCAACCTTCCAGGAAGGCGCCAAAGAGTCCATGAATGGAGCTCTGGATCAGTTCCACTGGCTCGTTTGTACCTTCAGGGATGACCGAAATGCTGATGGCTTCAGGGTTCCAGGCGCGAAGAACGATTCCCTTTTTGCGCTTAAAGGTTGTTTCGTGGCATCCAAGAAGGCGATGCGGATCGTGGCAGACACAATGGATGAGGGGCTCAAACTGCTCTGGTCCGATCCCGTCACAAAAAATCGCTTCCTCAGTCGCCTTGATCGCTATCGGAGCCTTACTGACAGGCGTTTTGGAAGGTTTCCTGGTACTCGATTTTGCAACCGACGTGTTTTTGGTCGTTGTTTTTGTTCGAGTTGTCTTCGCCACAGAGATATTCCTGTTTAGTAGATTGGTTTCATACTGATAGAAAGCTGAAAACCCCTGATTTACGGGATTCGATGAGGCCTTCAGATGGTCTTAGTTAACGTCAAAGGAGGGTCGACTCGCAAACCATTTCGGGATTTGGAGCGTGAGAAGGGACTTAAAAGCTGAACATCGCTTTATGAGACGGTGTCCGTCTGTCAAATGATTGCGTTTGGAGGAATGGGTTGAATCATTCTATCACAAACCTACCCTTTTCGCAGTCAGACAAATTCAAGAATTGAATCGAGGAATAATTTATGGAAATGATTCCATTATTCATCCTGGCTGGTATCTTCTACCTGATTGTGATATCAGCCATCGTCCAACTATTGTGGAATACAACGATCCCTCGGAACTTCGACCTCAGGAGAATTACAGGAGGGGAAGCAATACGCCTCACTCTTCTGTTCTGGATTCTCTTTGGCTCTGGCAGTCTTCTCTCGTTCAGCTACAGCGGATAACAACTTTTCTCTATATTAAAGAAGAGACTATCCGTTAGCCACCCAGCAAGCCAATGAGAGATTTAAAGACCGCTTCGTAGAAGTTGCCTTTATCGGTATTGATGAAGGTAAAGGTATCAGAGGAACCGACAAACGGGCGCATCATCCAGGCAAGCTGGGTGCCGACAATCGCACACATGAAGACCCAGACAAAGAAACAGGACCCAGCACCTTTCGGTAGAACTTCACCTGTTTTCTTACGTATATCCCTCAGGTTCTTCTCGATCGTCGAGGCTCCCGCGATTGAACAGAACGCCAGTATAGACACGTGCATTAATACAAGGAAACTGTAGCTTGAACCACTCAGCGTGAAAAATAGAGCGATTGGAGAGAAGGAACCAGCGAGAACGGCCACAACGGCTGCACCATTCAAACATACAAGCAGGGTTTGAGTCGGCTTTGTTCGCGAACCCAGGTAAAGAGAGATAAAGTGAAACGCTGGAAAGGTAATCAGACTTGTAAAAAAGTAGAGAAAGGGGAGTTTGATTGCAGACATCAGACTTTGCAGAATCGATTGATGAAATCCCATGGCAAAACCATACATAGACAGCCCCAGGGCAGAGATCATCACCAGTCGGGTTGCATCGGCTCTTGTTCCCCCATCGGAGGCGACCTCTTCACAAAACTGCTGCTGGTCTCGAAAGACACTTTCAACGGTAACGCTCATGTTCGAATCCCTTCGTTGTTTGATCAATTTTCAGGGGCAGTAACCATGAAAGACCGGCGTTTGTGAGTGAGGGTTTGGTATGTAGAAACATCATCGTCGTTGTCAGCGAAGCGGTTGTCGGGCTCGTTGTCGGGAATTATTCGCAGGCTTAAATCTGCGGCTCGGCTAGAGTCTCACTTCGTTCGGAAAGATCCCACGTTAACACCTGCTACGTCGAAAACCTGACGCCAGGACAAAACACACTTCATTTCATTCTCCATCGAGATATAACCGATTGTTGTGGATGAGTGGTAAGAGGCACCCATTTGATTAGG
>CAYTGM010000005.1:0-243864 GCA_964437365.1 uncultured Candidatus Sumerlaeota bacterium
TCAGAAAACTGTTGGAAACATACTTAATTCGGAAAGAGTTGCTTCCTCCTCCTTCTTCTGGTACTGAGCTGACGATCTCGTCTAGTTCTTCTATACGACCAGGATTCTTCCCAGCGAATACTGAGACGAATTGCAAAATCAGAAAAGCGGAAAGCTCTGGAATCTTGCAAGATGCTTCTGAAGAATGCAAATAATCTTCAGTGCTTCTTTTTATTCGGTTAGAATCATGCGGAAAATTAATTTGCGTGTATCGAACATTCCTATTTGTGACCAGAACCTGGCTAAGTAACTCTCCACTTATCTTCCAAAGAGTGAACTTGTAGGCGAACTCTGACAAACCAAATATCCGTAACCATTGAGAGCGTGCTCTCATAGATTTTAAATAGAGGTCTAGATCCACATTCTTGAGATTGATCTCAAATCCCATCTCATTATTGGTTGAACCAACATTTGATATTAGTTCGTAGAATATATCCGAAAGTACTAGACTTCTAGCAGAATCCAGAGGCACCTCTTGAATCTGTCTATTTCTATCAAAACGAAGTTTCTTCCATTTTGTATTCAATGCGGAGTAAGCATGATCTGCGTATATTGCATCGAGTCTTGGAGAGATCGGTAATGACTGACGGACTCTCCATTGGTTTAGTGCAGATGAAAATAACGGCGCTGGAGCATAAGATAGAAAGGAGTCCGTAAAATCGACCCAGTTGAAACCATGATCAGAACGATTAGTCCAGAGGATCTTTCGAAGAAAATCTCGCTCAATACCTAGACTCAAGAAGTGCTGAATTACTTCCAGCGGCACGAGATTGTCCCCTTCATCAATAAGCCGTTGAACCAAGGTCCACCTTGCATATACCCAATCATCTTTGCCGGGAATCTCCTTCTTGGATTTCTTATCAATCAGAAAACGAACGAGGAGGAGTACACCAATTATTAAGACAATTGGTGCGACCAACTTTCCTATAGCTAGTGGTAGACTCCAGGAAAGTTTAACAAAATGGTCCTTCTCCTCAGGCAGCAAGGACCTTTCGGAATCACCAGGTGAAACCACAACAATGAGAGAATCCCCCACATCGTGAGCTTTGATGAATTCGTATGGAACATCTGCTACTTTGCTATACGTTTCAGAATTGACCGTGTATTGATAGGTGACAGTTTCTTCCAATCTGTCTATTTTCGCCAATTTCCCTTCTATGGGCTCGCCTCGATCAAGTCTTGCATCGATTCTCTGGATAGTGGCCCATATAAGAAGAGGATAAGCACCAATGCATAGGATCACGAAGAGTACGATACACCATGAAAAGAGTTGTCTCATGGTCCTCCAGATCTTCTCACGGCGTAAGTCACGAAGAAACTTAGGATCGAATTCAATGGGTGGGGTGAGTTCTTTCATCACTGTTACTATCTAATTGAAGATCGATTATTCATTCATATCGTGGGTATTTAGCTTGGCCGAGTAACTTGAACTCCTGACATTTGATCGCCGTGATGATTCGGTGCTGATGATAGCGAGCCAGGGCTTCTCGACCATCGATCAATGTACCAGTCCTTACGTGGATTGGGCGTTCATGTATGGTTCTATGACATATCTTCATGACTCTGCTGATGAAGAACTGCCGAAATTGTATATCGGAATGTTTTGTGAAGATCCTTCCAAGGGACGATTTCTTCAAGACTACCCGCGCGGTGCACGAACTCGGAAAAGAGAAGCAGGATCGTTACAGCAGCGGCTCTGGGGTGATCTACTTGAAACTCGCCTGCTTCAACACCTTGCTCAATCAAAGTGGTTAGGTCTGAACATAGGAAATCAAGACTGAACTGGATAAACGTCTCATGCATCTCGCGATCTTCACGAACAGCCCCCAGTCTCAGCCGGTCTATCATCATGCGCATTTTACGTCCGCTCTCCAGCTGAGAAAGCAGCTTCTCCATTTTCTCCGCAGGTGACAGGCTTTCGTCGGCTAGCCAAAGACGCAGTTCTTTTTGAACGGACTCGAACCGGTACCTCCCAATCGCCTTGAGAATGGCCTTCTTAGTGGGGAAATGACGATAGACAGCACCAGATGACACACCCAATGCCTTGATAATTTCCGAGACGCTCGTTTGGAGGTAACCATTCTTCCGAAAAAGCTCTTCAGATTTTTCAATGATCTGCCGTTTTCGAAGCTCTCCCTTGGGAAGATCGGCTCGTTTCTTTTTGGCCATTCGATCAATTTGCTTTCCAGGATATTCGTGAGCCTGTGGTAGCTCTGTGCTTCTCTGGGGTCAAGGGCACCCCGTAGCAAATAGAATACGTGGAACAAAAAGAGAGAGGCTCTCTCTTTTTTCCTTGCGCAGTCGACTCCCACTTGAAAGATTTGGAAATATACTATCTAAGGTAGCCCCAAAGCATGCGTCTCACTGCAGTTATGACTATACTTATTCTGTTGGCATTAAGCCCTGCTTTCATCTTAGCCAATCCTGGCTCTACATTCAAATACCAGGGAAAACTGTCCGAAAGCGGAGCTCCTCTAAGTGGCACAGTCAGCCTGCAGTTCTCCCTCTTTGACGCTGCATCCGGAGGTAATGCTGTCGGAACAACCACAACCCTGTTTCAAGAAGATATTCTGGTAACCGACGGTCTGATTAATACGAAGCTTGATTTTGGAAGCGCGGCGTTCGACGGCTCGAGGCGCTGGCTGGAAATTTCCGTCGATTCTGATGGTACTTCGGGTCCAACCACCTTCGAAACACTGACACCTCGTATAGAGATTCATCCAACACCTTACAGTATGTATTCACAAACGGCGGGTTCCGTTTTGAACGACGCCGTTGATGACGCGGATGCTGATCCGACGAATGAATTGAATAGCACTCTGGAACTTGTCAACGGAACGCTACGGCTATCGGATTCTGGCGGAGTCTTGACGGCCGACCTGAGTAGCGTCGTCGTCCCCACTGTGGTATCGGAAAGCGTCTTCGGTGAAGCCGGTACGGTGATGGTGACGCAGACGGATGCCAACACGGTTCACACGGTGAGTCTGAACAATGTCTATACAGATCCGGTTGTGATTCTGGGCTTACTTGAAGGCGGCGATCCAAACCCGGCAAACGTTGAACCAACCACATTGCGGGTGATTTCTACAACGTCAAACAGCTTTGGTTTCAAACTTCAGGAATGGAACTATCAGGATGGTAGTCGTCCCGGACCAGAGCGTGTCAGTTACATGGTCATCGAGAGCGGCAGCTATGAAACACCAAACGGACTGATGCTCCAGGCAGGTAAAGTTAACGCCAGCTCAGCGACCAACTTTGCCATATTCTCACCTTCTTTCTCTGCGACTCCCATCGTTCTCGCTCAGACGATGAGTAACAATGATCCCGTACCGGTGACTCCTTACATCGAGTTACTTTTCTCTTCCGATATGTTTATCGGTTTGAGAGAGGAAGAAGGCGAAGATGGAAGTCACGCTTCGGAAACTATTGGTTATGTGGCCTTATCACCGGGGTTTAAGGGGAAGCTGGGTCGGCTGAATATCGAGGCTGATCACCTGAGTTTGGACAGCACTGCATCGAACGGTAACTTCCAGACAGTTTTTGATTCCGTTCCTGCCTGGTTCACCACGGTTCAAACGAACAATGGCACAGACACTGTATATACGCGGACTGTCAGCCTGACGGAGAATGATTTCTCTGTTGTGCTCCAGGAGGAAGGCTCTGGGGATGCAGAGTTTACGCATACCACCGAAACGGTTGGCTATGTCGCTCTCGAAACGGGTGATGTTGGAGTATACACGACTAATGAGTTGATCCTTGCCGATGGTACCGTCTTAACGGGAGCCGCTGATGGCCACTCCCTCGACGCCAGTGATGGTGACCCGGTAGACGCCCTGTTCGTCGACGCGGAAGGTGGAGTTGGCATCGGAACCACTAACCCTCTGGCTGGACTTCATGTCGCCCCGTCGAATCAGGGAGTTTTCCAGGCACAACTGCTTGCCGAAGTCTTTGACGGCGATGGCGAGTTCTCTCGCCTTGTATTTCCCCACTCCATCTTTGTGTCGAACAACATCGCGTACGTCGCCTCCCAATTGAGCGATTCGCTGACAGTAATGGACGTCTCAAATCCTTCTAACCCGATTTTGCTCACGGAAGTATATAACGGTGACGGCGAGTTCAATGCTCTGGATGGAGCCCGCTCGGTTTTTGTTGATGGAAATATCGCCTACGTCGCCTCGTTCGACAGTAACTCGCTTACCATCATGGACGTCTCGAATCCGGCTGACCCACAGTTGCTGGCAGAAGTAACCAACGGAACTGGCGGCTTCACTAATCTCCTTGGTGCAATCTCGGTCTACGTATCGAATGGCGTTGCCTACGTTGCCTGCAATAATGGCGACGCCCTGGGGATCATTGATGTATCTACTCCCTCAGCTCCCACGCGGATTACTGAAGTTGTCAATGGTTCGGGCGGGTTCAATGCACTCGATGGGCCTGCGTCGGTACATGTTTCGGATAATGTCGCCTATGTTGCCTCCTCTACTAGCAGCTCTCTGACGATCATCGACGTGAACGACCCGGCTAACCCAACGCTGCTGACCGAGTTAGTCGATGGCTCGGGCGGCTTTAACCGTCTTAATGGCGCGATCTCGGTTTTTGTCGATGGTAATTTTGCTTATGTTGCTTCGAGAGTGGACGACGCATTGACGATCATCTTTGTCGGCAATCCGTCCAGCCCCATCCTTGCAACCCAAATCGTGGACGGCAATGGCGGATTCAATCGACTTAATGGTGCCAGCGGCGTGTATGTACAGAATAATATCGCTTACGTGGCTTCCCAGACCGATGCCTCTCTGACATTTGTCGACGTGACGAGCAAAACCAGTCCTACGCTTCTGGGAGAGATATACAACGGCGATGGCCAGGCCAACCGCCTGTCGGGGGCATTCGGCGTTTTCGTATCGGGGTCTACTGCCTATGTCGCCGCAGCGCTCAATAGCACCGTTGCGACCTTCGATGCTGGTTTCCTGTCGCTGGCTGCTTACTTCGAGGGCGGAGTGGGGATCGGCACATCATCCCCCTCCACCGAACTGGAGGTGAACGGCACGGTTACGGCGACTTCTTTTGCTGGCGATGGCTCGGGGCTCACAGGCATCAGCTCTCTCGATGCCAGTGACGGTTCTCCTGCGAACGCGGTCGTGGTTGACCTGGATGGCAACGTTGGTATCGGGGTTCCAGCACCTGACACAGCTTTGGCTCTTCAGGGCAATGGCGGAACCAGACCAGTAGGCATCACACAGAACCAGGTGGGCGGTGGCGCAACGATGGAGCTCACCACAACCGACGGCTCCGACGAACAGGCCACCCGCCTGCTCCTGCGCGGGTCGACCAACGATTCTGATATAGAATTCTATACAGGCGCCCGCGGGGCGGAAGTTCAGACCCTCCACATCGAAGGCAGCAACGGCCGCGTGGGCATCGGGACGAATACACCCGCCACGGCGCTGGACGTGAACGGAGTGGTCACGGCCTCAGGGCTGGACACGACTGGCCCCATCACAGCCGGCTCTCTCGCCGCGACTGGAGCGATTACTGGCGACTCCCTCGCCGCTACGGGTGCGGTAACTGCTGCGACCTTCGCCGGCGACGGTGCAGATATCACGGGGGTTCACTCTCTTGATGCGAGGGATGGTGATCCTGTGGACGTGGTGCAAGTGACGACCGGTGGCAACGTCCGCATCAACGGTGGTAATGTCGGCATTCAGCTTTCCAGCAGCTCAGATGTTCCATTGCATGTCGGGCCAGTGGGCGGAGGCACATCCAGCATTGAACCCGTTTTACGCGGTCTGGCCAAAAACGGCGCTGGCTTCACCGTCATGGAAGGACCGGAAGACATTTTCGTCTCGGGCGATGTTGCTTACGTCGTTTCGAGAGATTTCGTTGACTCGCTGACGATGATCGATGTCTCCGACCCGAGAAGCCCGGTGGAGCTTGCCGTGGCTCAGCATGGCGTCGGTGGCTTTAATAGCATGAGATCTCCCGGTAGCGTGTTTGTTTCCGGTTCGCGGGCCTATGTCACGTCGACCATTGACGATTCGCTGACGATCGTTGACGTCTCCGATCCGGCAAACCCTTTCCAGCTTGGAGTGGCGGAGGACGGTGTGAACGGGGTCACTGCTCTATCCGAACCAGAGGACGTGTTCGTCGTCGGTAACACTGCTTATGTCGCCGCGAGTTTCAGTGACTCGCTGACGATGATCGACGTCTCCAACCCCGCGAACCCGACGCAGATTGGCGTGGCCGACGACGGGAACGGTTTCAACGATCTCCAGCAAGCGAACAGCGTGTTTGTCTCGGGCTCCACCGCCTATGTCACGGCGGAGTCAGGTGATGGTAGCAACGGAGGTTCCTTGTCGATGATCGATGTTTCCAATCCGGCTTCCCCTGTCCTGCTCGGTGTCGCCGGCAACGGGGCGGCCTTTGACTTCGGTCTGGTCACCCCCGAAGATGTCTTTGTTTCGGGCTCCACGGCTTATGTCGCGAGTAGTGGCAGCAGTACGTTGACGATGATCGATGTTTCCAACCCCGCCGCCCCCACGTTGCTTGGCGTGGCCCGCGATGGCAGCGGTTTTGACGAACTGGGCGGTGCGAACAGCGTGGCTGTCTCGGGTTCCACGGCCTACGTGACCGCCGACATTGATGACGCGCTGACAGTCATCGACGTGTCGGTTCCGGCAACCCCTGTTCAGATCGCCGTGGCCATTGACGGACAGGGCGATTTCGATGACCTGAACGGTCCCGGCAGCGTGTTTGTCTCGGACGGCCTGGCCTACGTGACCGGTTATTTCGACGACGCAATGAGCATCATTGATGATGCGGAACCTACCATTCCCGACGGGTTGATCGTAGAGGGCAGTGCGGCGATCGGCGGGACGACGCTCGTCGCCAAAGCGGGGACGGGCCGGGTGGGCGTCAACGTCGACAATCCGAGGGTCACGCTGGACGTGAATGGCGACGCTGTTGTCTCTGGCGATCTGCAGGTGGTTGGATCATCGATATTTGAAAACATGGGCAACGGAGCAACTCTGGCGGAACTGCGCTCTGAGCGCCCCTGGTTCCTGAGACAACTTGGATCCGGGCCTGCCACTAACCTGGAACTCTTCAACAGCACCGAGAAGTCCCTGATCATCAATAATCAGGGCGGGCGCGTCGGCATCGGTACAACCCAACCAGGCAACCCTTTCACCGTTGTTGCAGATGTTCCGGGTGAAGTCGGCAGTGGATCGGGCACTGGCAACGTAAACCCCGATAATTATGTCGCCCACATTCGCAACACCTCGCAGGTCGGCGAAGGCGGTGACCAGGGGAACACGTATAGCGGTGAGGAGACCGGCGTTCTGGCACTGACCTTCGACCGAAACCTCAACACAGCGAGCGAGGCCAATAGATTCAACTGGATTCAGTTTTTCGAAGGCGACAACGGTGATGGAACCTACGGGATCGCGGGCGCCATCGAGAATAACGAACAGGGCAATGTGCAGTACGAGACAAACAGTGCTGACTATGCGGAGCGGCTGGAACGTCTATATCCTGATGAAGAAATGAAAACTGGCGATGTGGTTGGCGTCTTCGGTGGAAAAATCTCAAAAAAAACGGATGGCGCTGATTGGGTGATGGCCGTGAGTGGCAATGCGGCAGTCCTTGGAAATGCAACCCTTAACGACCATGAGCTTCGCGAACGCATGGAGATCGTTGGCTTTATTGGCCAGGTACCTGTCTGGGTTCAGGGGACTGTCAGAAAGGGAGACTACCTGGTTGCTTCCGGCAGGAATGATGGAATAGCTGTCGCCGTTTCTCCTCAATATATACATCCGGAACAATCGCGCCTGATTGTCGGGCGTGCCTGGCAGGATTCCGAGAGTCCCGAAGTGAAGCTTATTAATGCTGTCGTCGGATTGCCAGCAAGCAAAGACGTCATTCCCTCTTTACTGGGAGTGATCAATGAACAGAATACAAAAATCAAGGATCTTGAGAGGCGATTAAGCAAGATCGAACAGATTCTCAGTGAGAATACCCTGTTGACCGGATTGAGTCGGAATTAAAGCCTCATTCGTCCCCCTTCCATTTTTTCGGTAGTGCCAGGAGACACTCTGGTCAGCTGGGCGGACTAAGTCCGAAGCTTCAGGTCAATGTATACACCATCAGAAGGTTTCGTTGATACACCAGCCGAAGCCTTCAGTCTTTTGTTCACGGCACGGATGCGGAAGAGCTTCAGGACAGCGCCGACCACTAGTCCAACCTCGAGCATACCAAGATACTTGCCCGGGCAGGCTCTTGGTCCGTGTCCAAACCCAAAGTGGAGCAGATCACCCACACGCTTTCCCTGCTCGGCAAGGTTATCCCACCGCTGTGGTGCAAACTGGTCCGCTGGGAAGCCGCATATATTCACTCCCCAGAAATCCTCACACCGGTTCGCGTGCCACACCGCAAGAACCACATGAGTCCCATTGGGAATCATGATTTCTCTACCGTCGCCTGTCTTGACTGTACGATCAGTGGTCGCTCTTCGTGGAAGAAAGTAGAGGGAAGGAGTCAGACGCAAAGTTTCCGTGATCGCTCCGTTGAGATAGCGCGCGCTCTTCAGGTTGTCGGGGTCGTAATGATCTATATCCTTCACTTCCTCGTAAATACGTTCCTGATAATCCAGGTCGCGAGAAAGGTGAGCAAGGGTCCAGGCGGCTAGCGATGTGGTCGCTTCGAGTGCGCCGGCGAGGAAGACGCGTATATTGCTTCGCAACTGATCGTCAGTTGCGTCGGACTTAAAATGCTTCCAGAGACCTCTTTCTTTGGCACGACCCGCGAGAGAGATATCAGTCAGCTTTTCAAAGTCTCTTCGTGCCTGATTCAGCTCTGATCGAGATCTGCCAAAACTCTTAAGTAGATTCCTGGAGCGAGGAATCACTGTATCACTGACCATATGTGAGATAAGCCTCGTGATCGACGGAACGTAGCGACCCCGTAGCTTATCATAAGGAACGTTCGCACCAAAGAAGTTATTAACGAGCATTTCCAGCATGATCGCTTGAATCTCAGGCTCAAGCCTGATACGGGTTACCTTCTTGCCGGTGCTTGCCTGCAGTTCTCTCAGTCTTTCTAATCGTTGAGCAACGGTTTCGCGAAATGTTTCTTCAAACTCTTGAAAACGCTCTGGCTGAAAGAGAGAGGTTCGACCAAACGGAGATGCAGCAAGCCTTTTCTGACGCTTCCACCGAGCACCGTTCGCGTATAGCAGAGAGTCGACACCGGTGGCGCGGGCTATCCCGGCGGCAGGACTTGGATCTCGGTCGAACTGCCCGGGCTTGTCTCCTGTATCAATGAGTATGGCTCGAATCAGTTCTGGATCACGGGTGATCAAAACCGTCGGTAGGAAAGGAATATCCATGTAGCGATTGTGACGTCCATCCGGATCCAATTCGTCAGCGCCGTGGAAGACTGAATCAACGATCTGCAGAGGTTCTGTATAGTTCCAGGGATGCGGAAAAGGAGATGTAGGCCTTCCCTGACAGATGAAAGGTATTCTAGATGGAGCTATCGTTCCACCAAATGGATTCTTTCCTTTAAACTGATGGATAATCTTCATATTATGAGTTTAAGCAATCCTCTGCGATAACAATTCAATCAGAGGTAAGTATCAGCATTGTTCTCACAGTGGTTGGTGTACCTTCAGAAAGTTCCTCACGGTTAGCTACTACGACAATGCTTCCTATGTTGTTGATACACAAAGGGCGTACAACATCATAGGGCGCATCTGGCGGAATCAGGTTATTCAAATCAACGGCTCTGCCGTTGCGCCACAGATAAGGAAAGAATTCTGATTCTCTTTCCTTGTTTCCTCCAATAATCTCTCCTCGATTGTTGATATCTCGCACATAGTAGAGCTCCTGGCCGTCTATATCTTTCAATGGGTTAGAACCTTGAGGCAGACCGTAATCAGGTTCGGAAAGATAAAGAAAAGGGGCAGCCGGATAAGAATGCGAATTTGAATCCTTGTTGAAAACAACCTGTCCTTTGTCATTTATATCACCAATGAGTTCTCTACGATCCGGACGCGCTGTACTTGCAAGTGTCTTCTTTGATCCATTTTCACCGTATAGATATGTCTTCCCTCTTGTTGTTTGCTTAGGTATAGTCGTTGTCCAGGTAAGAACCTCGCCTTTCTCATTTATATCAGCTACCTGAGATTGATTAGCGTCCTCAGGCTTTTCAGCCCAGGCGGTCATTGAACCTTCTTTTCGTCGAAAGTTTTGTAGGTTCATACTGAGAGGACTCTCGTCATACCTGGCCATCGTAACTCCAACGATAACCCCTTCATTGTTTACGGCCCGAGCATACCCATACGGAATATTCGGTGGCTTGTATTCAATATCGCTTGGTACGGGAGCCAGATACCCTAAGGGTGTTGGGAGTTCATCCACATTTTCCCAAAGGGCGGGTTCTGATACGGCCGCGTCCCGAGTTGGCAGTGTTATCTTACCCGTATGCACACTTCCAACAATGAGCCCATCATTATTGATATCCATTCCAACAGCGCTATACCATTCCTCGGGAACATCTATATTCGGAACCTCTTTCAGTTTCTTCAAGCCTTCAACAGGGTCATAGACATGTTCAAGAGAAACCAATGTATTACTGTCATTAATCTCTGCGGTTCCCCCACTCCAACCTTGGAAATAAGTTTTTGGCATTTCATCAATATCGATAATATTGTAATACCCACGTGCTGTATAATTGAAGGTGATCGTATCCGAGATATTTCGCCCTTCGACCATCACTGTTGCCTTCACCTTTGCAGACCCTGGGAAGCCAACGGGTGGAATGTAGATCGCATAGGCCTGGGCAAGTTGCTGCGTTCCTTTCTCTGCCCTCAGCATTTTCGCCGGGTCTTTGGATGAACGCACAACGGGTCGGTCTTCAATGATTGTCGTGCGGTTCGCGCCAGCCAATGTTCCTGCTCCCTCAACCAGCTCAAAAGTCACGGGAAGACCCTGAACCGGGTCTGAAGAAACATCCACATCGGCGAAGATACCGATATACGGAGCCAGGTTTGCCTGCTTTGGACTCTGTTCTCTCTGGAGAATTGAATTGTCGACCTCTTCCAAGAGATCATCAATTTCAAGGTCGCCCGGAATTTCTACTGTATTAAGACTGATCACAGTATCTCCATCTACCCAAATCTGGAGAGGGTCTTCACGAACATCGGGACAGGACTGACAGGGCGGCGGGTCCTCCCAATCAGGAACGATGTCAAAGACTCCTTCTTTATTGGGCGTGGTATAGATAAAAAGATGCTGTGAATCGATGACACCCTTGTTGAGATCAACATCTATACTCGTCGTTGAGAGAGAGCCTGATTCAGCAGTAAGATTTATGGTTTGTTGATCTCTTGGAAAATCGGTACCAAGAGCGACATAAGCATAAGCCTTTACTTCGCTATTCGGAATTGCCATCCGAGGAGACAGAAATTCTACCGATCTGTAATCACTACCAGTGCTGACATCGTAAACAATACGAAAAGGAACGAGGGGCCGTATTGACTCCCCTACTTGTCCATTCCTGTAGCTGAGAATATCAATGGCTCCGAACCCTTGTTTGGGATCTTCAATGGTAAAGCTGAAATCGATCGTTCCATCATTGGTTGGATAGACGAAGGTGTCTGAGTAAGAAGTGGAAGGATAAGGTGGCACTGCATAGCGAATGGACAACGGGTAGTTGGGTAGAATCGTATCATTGTTGGTTCGATCTTTAACGCTTATGGTCGCGTTGATTGTGAGTGGCTGACCTGGCTGCACAGGATAGTAGACAATCTCCGTGACGGAAGAGTTATAGCTGGGCAGTGGCGATTCCAGTTTTACGTCTATAAGGGGAGGCAGGAGATCAACTCTTCTGGATTCCAATTCCGGTGTCAGGCCGCTGCCAATACTAAGTTCGAGATTACTGACAGCTGTTGTGAGACCATCTATCGTATCAGCACTCTCATTTTCTCTTGTGATGACCTCTGATTTGTTCAGGTCAAGAACGACGCCATCAACGATCACATCACCATCATTGGTGACGGTAATTGTCACTACATGCTGAAACTGGACAGCTCCAATAACAGAGACAAAGCTTTGTATGAGCTCTTGCTGCCCTGCGCTTCCAAGTACTGCAGACAGTTCAGCTCGTTCCAGAACTCGATCAAGATCCTGATCAGAAACGATATTAACGCGTGGGTGTCCCGCTTTCAGCTTAGCGATATAGATATCCATGGCATCATTGATTTTATCATTATTATCTGATGCATCAATGATCCTGAAGTTTACAAACATCGTTGGCTTTCCAGACGAAACATCAACCTGTTGCTTTGTTGTTTTGTTGTTGGCTATCCCTCGATTCTGTATGGAATAAGGAATCTGCAGGTCCTTGACAATGGCTGCTTGCTCGCAATCAATGAGGAGGTCATCAGCAGCTTCAGACACGTAAACATTATCACCATCTTCACCTTCAACGACGAGATAGTACACACCTACAGGCAGGCTGATGGAATAACTTCCATCTGTCTGGACTAACGCGCTTGCTGTTCGAAGCGTACAGGCATCCAGAAACCGAACAACAGCATCGCCTTCGTTGGAAACCTGCAGTGGAAAGCCAAATTCATTGTTAACGGTACCAGTTACAGGTATCAGGTCTGAGCAAATTCGAAATGACGCATGTGCAGAAGCAAGGAGCTTTCGACTGCCACTTTCGTAGAGCCGCGAAACCAATCTGTAATCTCCATCACCTCCGATTTCTCCCAGCGTTTGTTCGAACAGGGTTATTGTTTCATCGACTGCCGGGCTATTCTCCTTGTAGAATAGCGGTCCGTCGATTAATCCCGGAAGTGCAAGTTGACGACCATCGGGCAAGTCTAGAGTCGCCAGTAAATCTGTATTCTGGCCTGTTTTTCCAGCCAATGTCTGGAGTGTTGCTTTGATGAGATCGTCCGGACCGGCGACCCCCCGATTGATTTTCAATCGCATTGCCGGTGAATCGCTCACGAGAAGAAATTCAGAATCAGACCAGAGTACCTCCTGTGTCTCCTTGTCAATCAGATGCCCTTGGAAAAGCCATTCACCCTCGTCGTCTGTTGGAAGCGTAAGGGCGATTTTTCCTGCACGACCAGAAAGCACCTGAAGGTTCTGGTACCATTCCCCATCTGATCCAAGTTGAAACTTTTTGCCCGTAGCCGGTAACATCCCCGGCGTACTCGAGTCATAGCCGCTATTCGTTCGAGCAATCCCGGGTCCCTGCAGAGAAATCTGTATCTCTACTTCGTTCGGATCTGTATAGCTTGTCCACGATAGATCGATGGTTTCCCCGACAAAAATCGAATCCACAGATAGCTCGATGTTTAAATCTGCAATCGTTTCAGAGGTCTCAAAGTACCAGCTGTTAGCATATCCACGATTCTGTCCTGTCAGATACAATGAAAAAAGAAAGGCGAACGAGAGGCAAATGGGGAAACGAAACATGGTTCATCCTTTTGGAGTTCAGAAAATACTACTCCAGAATAAGCTGCTGTGAGAATTCATGGCAATAGTAAATGGTCGATATCGAAGGCATTCGATGAAGGGGGAAGGTTAGATCAGTATTCTCGAACCTGCTCTAAAATGGGCTTTCGTGCTTTCCGCAGCGATTCTTCAGCATCGAGATTGACGGGGGTTGGAAACCATTCATAATGATTTAGGGACTTCTTAACCGATGAGATATTTCATGAAATACAAGGATTCTGCTGATTCTGAGTCAGGTCACAGGTTAAAACGCAGAGAGTTTCTAGCCACATTAACGGCGTGCACCGTTGGTCTAATGATCCCAGACCTTTTGAACGGTGAAGTGTCAGATTCGTTGAACGGCATGAAAGACCGCCTGGGCACTCTCCTCCCCCACCGTAAACTTGGTTCTTCCGGAGCCGTCGTGACAAATCTAGGTCTCGGCGGAGGTCATATTACAGGCCTTCCGGATAAAGAAGCTCAAGCGATGATCGAGAAAGCGCTCGAAGTAGGCATCCGCTTCTTCGATAATGCAGAGCTATACGGAGCAGGGCGCTCTGAAGAGCACTACGGAAAGTTCCTCTCCCCCAAGTACCGTGACATATCCTTTATCATGACAAAAACTCAGGCTAGAGATCGGGCGAGCGCACTTAAAGACCTGGAAGGCTCCCTTTCTCGTATGAAGCTCGACTATGTGGACCTCTGGCAAATTCACGCGATTGACAGCCCGTGGGATGTTGAACGTCGTATAGAAAATGGTGTTCTTGATGCGCTCGTTGAGGCCCAGGAAAGTGGAAAGGTTAAACATCTGGGATTCACCGGCCACACCTCATACAAAGCACACATGAAAATGATCGAGGAAGCTGAAGCGCGAGGTGTGAAGTTTGCCGCTGCTCAAATGCCGGTCAACCCTGCGGACCCTCACTTTGACAGCTTTATCATTAACGTTGTCCCTAAGTGTATAGAAGCGGGAATTGGCGTGCTCGCCATGAAAACGGTTGCAGACGGTCGCTTCTGGGGAGGCAACTCCGGATGGAAGCGCAAGAATGTCAACGTTCCTCCCGCGATCCCAGATGCTGTTACGCTTGAAGAGGTCTTTTCATATGTATGGTCCCTGCCGGTATCTTGCCTGATCAGCGGCATGGATAAGGTGAGGCACGTAATTGAGAACTCTACCCTCGCACGCAATGAATTAAATATCAGCGAAGAACAGCGACAACAAATTGTCGATGCCCTGGCGCCATTTGCTGGCCAGGATTTGGAGTTCTATAAGAATTAGCTTTTCTCCTGGACGCGATATTAATGAATCAAAAAGGCAGCACCTTGAGCGGTCTCCTGCCGAATGAAACGCAGCGCCCCAAAGGGGTTTCCGTTGATATATCCTGGAGTCGCATCGGGCTCCCAATTGACATATTCCCAATCAAGCCCACTGACTTCATTACTCAGTCCCACCTGTAACCCCCAAATTGTACCATCTTCAGGGGCACCGGAGAGGCTCATTCCCGATTCATTGAAGTTATCCCAATCTATACGATATTCTATCGTCATGCGTGTTTCATTGGTTCCATAGGCCGCATCTCCCCCAGCAAACCATCCTGTGCCGGTATTCGCATCCGTTGTCTTGGAAAGGTTAGCCTGAGACCAGATATGACATTTGCCATCAGTACGATTAGGACTAAGAAGAATCCGATAGAAAGGCTCACTGCTCACGCCTTCAGGTGTCAGGTAGAAATTCACCTTATCTCCAGCAAGGCTCTCAAAAGTAGTCGGAGATGGAGGTGAAGCATATCCCGGAAGATATGGATTTTCAAATTCGACAAGTATGTATAGCGACTCATCATCATACAGCATCCGAAAGGAAGTACCCGCAGTATCACCAGTACTGATACTATTATGCATCCGGAAATCACTCGCAGGGTTCGAAGCACCATCCCACTCTCCAGGGCTGATCTCACCATCTATTGAAGGTGCCGTGTCGATTTCATTCAGGTGTCGGACAGTATATTCCTTGTCGGGCTCTGGGAACTCTACATATTGAAAACGAAAAGCGTTTGCAAACATCGAACCACTAACATCAATGTTTTCATTGGTCATTGCAACGGTCCCGCTTTCCCCTTCTCTGAAATAGAATGGTTCATCGCCAAGCTCAATCCACACATTGGCAAGTTCAGACTGATCAAGCTGAAAGGAACTCCGTCCGCCGATGTGGTCGACATGATAGGTGATGGGACTGCGCCTGTTTGACCCCGCCCCCCATGCAACGGATATATTGTAATAGCCGGCTGCAGGAAAATCAGGAGCGACGACAGCTTCTTTATACCCCGCGACACTACGATATGTTGAGCCGTATCGAGCGCCAATTCCGGAAGTCGTACCAGGAGCAGTGGTATCCACATTTGCATTCCCCATCCCAGAATCAGAATACCATCCAATGTTTTGTCCGCCTGGTCGAGTTTCTACAATGAAGGCTTCACCGGGCACAAGAGGCGGTTGAACGATAAACTTCATCCAGGCAGCACTATCAGCAGGACCGAAGCGGCCGTGCCCGTCACTTGTTAACATGAAGTGTTCGTTATAGACAGTGGTAGTAGAAACATCCGGAGCAACCATTTGAAAGCTGAAGGTTGCCTGCTCACCGGGAGCAACATTGGCTGGACTCATTGAGACAGGTTCGGTTGGAGATAGCCATGTTTCAGAGTCGTAGAAAATACTAACACGGTTCTCGGGCCTCGAGAGAACAAGATGTGTATCATCAGCTGTCCAGGTGGTTGTACCTATATTTTCATAAATAAGGGATACAGTTTGCGAGGAGGTACTCTCAACGGAACCTTCAAAAACCTTGGAAACAAGCCGCGCATCCAGGGCCAGTGGGCCTGCTGGAAGTGCTGAGACAGAGATGCCATTGGAACAGGAACGTTCTCCGACATGATCATACTGTCCGTTGTCAGAAGGGAAATTTATCACACCACTATTCATCTCCCCTGCGGCCCAGAGAGTGGTTGATCCGCCCCCGTCCAGGTTCAGTGCGTCTACGCAGCCAAGCTGTTTCATTGTTTCACCAACCTCTTCACAGGTCATACCAGCGGCCATTTCTGTTCTCCCGTCGGCGGTGAGAAGAATAAGACGATTATCATCGGTCACGCCAACAGCAGAGCGAGGATGTCGCGAAGAGCAATGACTGCCCATATTCGAAAGATCTTCCGCCGGGACTGTATTCTGAATGAGTACAAGTGGCCCGCAAGCCAGTATATCCGGATAGGATAGATCCGCGGACCATCCGTTTGTTGGTCGTTCTATAATACTGGGATCGCCTTCCAGATTCAAAGCGATGCCGCCTCCATCAGACCATGGAGCCCATGCTCCGCCAGCGTCGGGTATTTCGTTACCATCTACACGAAGATAGGTTACATGGCCTCCTGTCGATGTATTGAAGTATGTCCCATTAATACCGGCAACCGCGTCAGGAATTTGCGAAGGAATCATCGAACTGATACGTTCCCTCGCGTCCGCTCGGTAGGGGAAATCGATGGAGATGTCGGTTCTGGTCAGATCGACCTCCACATAGCTGATACTTTGTCTGGCTCCGTATAGATCTTCAAACAGGTAATAGCGCCAGACAACTCCTTCACCCAGGGGGCGCTCAAACCAGTCTCCGTCATTTAGCGTTTGTTGCGCAGTGCAAGGCACGCATAGACCGATCAAAAATGGGATGGCGAAAACCGTTAAAAGGCACCGAAATGTTCTATTCATATTGTATCCAATCTAACCTGTGAAAGTATGAGCGTTGTACATGATTATTTAAATCAAATCCGTTTGCTACTTGCGGCGAGCTTCAATATCCCGGAGTAACTTTGCTTTAAATCCAGGAATTTTGTCATCATTCGGCGATAGTCGCTCTTCCTCTTCAAGCAAATCGAGCGCGGACTGAAAGTTTCCTGCTCTCGCCTCAGCAAGAGCGAGATAAAACCTTGGCCCTGGCGTCAAAGGTTGGATCTCATAAGCTCTCAGATATGCATGCTGAGCTTCTTCAACCATGCCCTGGTACTCCATGGAAATTCCAAGATTATTGTAAAGCCTTGCCCGTTCTGGCATCCATTCAATTGCCATTTGAAAATCTTCTTGGGCCAGATCGTACATACCCCGTACAAAAAAGTATAAAGCCCTTCGCTCATAGTGCTCGGACCAGCCACGCCGATCCTGATCATTGGACAAAGCATCGGGCTCCGGCAGATTCGGTAAAAAGTCTTCTTCCCATCGGTCATGGGCGTTGCGAACATCTTCATCAGTATAGATGTTGCCAGAGTATTCAAAAAGAAAACCACGTGGAAGCAACCAGGGGGCACTTTTACTCACAGGAACTGTATAATCACAGATAACAGTTCGTCCCAACATATCCTCCAAACCGGGTGTTGGATATCTCAAGGGTGTGTTATTTGGATCGAGACCGCGCTCGATAAGGTATGACCTGAGAATGTCTTGACTTAGGGTTCCAGTGCTCGACTCATCCATGTTATTCGCAATATAGACAGGAAGCGATGGAGACGCCCAAATCAGAGCGAGGTCCTTTCTCTTACCTTCCAGTGTAATTTCATATCCTACGGGGAATGCAGTATTGTCTGTACTTAGAAGCATTAAAGCATTTTCTGGAACCGGATCAAGTAATGCTGCTGTATATGCACGTGGATTTGCGCTATTATGCCTTGAACGCGAATAACCGGAAAGTATACCGCCGCCCGTCAGCAGAACGAGGACTATCGCAATAGTGGTACTGGAAAGCAAATTATGACGAGAAGACAAACGCTCCCACGCAAAAGTGAGGGCAGGGGCAGCCAATAAAGCTAACCAGAAATAGAGAGCAACATGCCAATCATAAACCCCATAAACATCAATATAGTCTATCTTCATACCTGATTGTTTACGGTGTGCCTCAAGCATCCCAACCCCGTAGGGAATGACTAATAGCAACCAAAGTACGATGAGTCGCCACGACCGTTTCGAAACGATGACTAGACCAACAAGAGCGAGAATGAACCCAACTCCAAGCTCACCGAAAAAATTATAACTCTTAATCCATTCCCAGGCAAACCCGTAAGGGATTTCTTCCAGAGATCGACTCTCATATTGCTCACGGGATATCAGCCAGATAAACTGATCCCATGATTTGACATTTCCATTGTCGACAAGAGGATTAGACAGTGAACGAACGAAAACCCACAAATAGACAGATATACCGAGAAGAAACCCTAATCCAGCAGAGATTCCACGATAGAAGATTGTTAGAAGATTGTCTCTGCTCATCCCGATAAGACAGAGTGCTAAGATAAACGGACCCAGTGCTAACTGACTAAGATGATTACCCGTGGTCAACCCCCAGAGAACTCCTAGAAGAAGATACTTCCAGAGTTCCTTTTTTGGAGTGTCCAAGGACCATCCAACCAATCCAATAATCGCGAGGAATGCAGTCATGAGAGTATATTGCTCCGTCGTTGTGCATTGAACCCACCACCCCTGGGATAAATTGAGGGTCAAAGGAGCGACCAATGCTGTCGATGAAACGATTCTTGACTGAATAGAAGGCCAAAGCTTTCGAATAAGCAGCCATGCATTTAAATAGAGACCTGCAAGAGTAATGGCTCCAAGAAAACCGCAGAATAGATTCGTTCGAAGTGCCCACCCTCCGAAAGGAATCATACGAGAACCGATAGTAGCCAGGAGTGCCCAGGTTGGTGATCCTGGAGGATGAGTAATACCACCGCTCGCTGCAACCATCGTAAACATCGGGCTGTCCCTGAGTGCATACGAAGGATAAACATAAAAACCGACCAGAATGAGGTGAAAGACAAAAACAACAAGAGCGACGATCCAAGCTTCTCTTGTTAAAGACAATTTGAGTGAATTAAAAGGATTCAAGAACTCTTCCTACCGTGACTGAATACTTAATACCGGTATCTCCCCCAAGGATGGAACAGCAAGTCAAGAGATGGACCTTGCCTCAATAGAATCATTTCTTTGCCCATCCGTTATCTTGAATAATTTTGGCTCCTGGAATAAATACCAGTAAGATCTTGCGAGCTCAGACTAGCTGACACCCCAAAGAGATCAAGCCATCATTACTACTTAAGACTGATCTTATTTAGCGAAATATTCCCACTCGGTATGATTGAGTGTGACCCTGAAACGAATCGGACTCAAATCGACCAATTGATCAAACTGCTTCGTTGCCTGTTCATATCTTCCGGTGACATGGTATCGGAGTATCATATGAATTCACGACTGACCTGTGAACGTTCTTGTAGATGACAGCACATCCCACGTACATTATTGAGGATACAAGCGAGAAGGGAAAACAGAAAGAGAGAAAGTCACACCTCTTATCATCGCCAGAAGACCAATCAAAAAAGAGGAGCAAGAAGGAAACTGGATTTCTGGTGAAAGGACCTGTCTGAACATGAATATTCGGATATAGACAGGATGATGGAGAGATCAACCCATCACCCTGTCATAGTAAAGAGCTTACTGTTCTACCTGCTCGCCCGTACTGGAAGCCTCAGCAACTTTCGCGAGGGCTGCTGCGGGGTCGGCTTCGATCTTCTTCTCACATCCTGCACAACAGATCTTAAGAAGCTGGTTAGCGATGACAACATTTACCGATCCTCCCATGGAATCTAGAGGCTGTCCGCTGACGACGCAAGTTTCTAAAGGATAATTCTCTGACTGTTTTTCAATCGCTGCTTTATCAAGAATCTCGATATATTTCGCAGGCTCTGCACGAACCTTCTTATCGCAAGGAGGGCAGCAATAGATGAATAGACGGTTTCCGACAACTGAGAAAGAATCATTTTCAGGATCTCCGGATACGGATTCAGAGGTGTCAATGATGCAGTAGTCCAGAGGATAATGCGGAGTCTGCTGCTTTATAATTTCTTCGTCAGCGGCTGCGAGAAATTTCTCGGGATCCTTTTCAAACATTCCAATGCATCCTTCACAACAGAACCGAACTTCACGCCCTTCGTGAATTTTCATGATGGGGTCACCCATGGAACCGAGTTTTTCACCAGAAACCGCACAAGTGTCGAGAGGCCATGGGTCTCCGATGCGGACTTCTTCTGCCTTCGGAGCCGGTCGAGATGTCGGAGCAGATTCAACCTTTTTTTCTCCATGTGACGAATGATCGTGGCCATCCTCTGCGAGGACAGGCACCGCCAACAGACTGAGACCTAAAGTCAATACAGCTAAGAGGTGTTTCATGTTTGTTCTCCTTGAACTTGAATTTGAGTTATATGTGGGGAAATTGAAACCGTTTTTGAATCCATCTGAGTGTTTTCATCAGATGGAGAATGCTCACTGGAAGTCGCCGCGTAGGCGACAATTCCACCGAGAAGAATGGCAATGAAGACATAGGTAACGTAATCCTGCAGACTTCTGCCACCGCCGCCATGATCATGAGACTGATGATGTTCACAACCATCGTCATGGTCAGAATGATCATGGTCGTGTTCATGATGTTGGTGCATGTGACCATGACCGCTATCTTTCATTCTTCTTCGAAGCCAGATCATCGAACCAGCAATAATGATTGATGCTATATTCAGAAAAAAAGTGTAGTCGAAAGCGAATTGCGTAACATCCTCCACCTTTCGTGCGCTTTCAGGTGTAAGACCAGTAAAGTAAAATGTATAGTGCAGGATCAGTGCTGTACAAACAATACTGACATACATAATGCCTGCAATATAAAGTGCTACCCGCCAACCATAATACTTCGCGTTCACTTTAACAAGCGGGGGAACCATGAGGTCACTGTATATAAACCCCATAATTCCGGCAAACAAAACACCACTGCTGTTCAGAACGGTTGCCAGCGGGATATTACCCATAGAACCAATGAAAGTGAGGGCAGCAACAAATGGCGCGATGACCGCGTTCTGCAGGGCGATAAGAAAGCTCCCTGGATTATCCTCTGCCTGCTCAGCTAGAAAGACTGTCTGAAAAAAGGATTCTGGGACGAACGCAGCCACGAAACCTGCAATTGTGAACCCGATGAGAATTTCCTGCCATACCATTCCCCACTCCATGGTAAAGTTCATTCCAACTTTATTCCATCCCTCTTTACTCTTTATACGCTTTTTCCAGTCAAACTCCTCTTCCTCTTCACCTTCTTCTTCGACCTTGTCGCGTGCCTGTTCGATCCACGAAGTGGGATAGGTAAGTTTAATCAGGACGGAACTGATCATAATGAGCAGAAGTCCACCCACAATCTCAGCAGCAAGAAACTGCCAGCCGAGGAAAATAAAGATCAATATTCCGAGCTCAATGACCAGATTCGTAGATGCAAACATGAAAGCAACAGCGGCAACGAAATGGGCTCCCTTTTGCACAAGCGAGCGAGCGGCAGCCAATGCGGCAAATGAACACGAACTGGAGAGCATACCAAAACCTGTGGCCAGTCCTACGCTCTTCGCGCTGGGCTCACCCATCGCTTTCGTCAACCTCTTCTTCGGGACAAAGGTTTGAATCATCGCACTGATGGCATACCCTAAAACGAAGGCCCAGCCTGCCTTCCAGAAAAAACCAAAAGCTGTTTTTGCGGCTTCTCCATATGTTGTAATGAATTCATTCATACTTTTTCCTTTCGAAAGAGTTTCAAGTTGTATTTGTACTCTTCGAATGCACTATACAACGTCGGAACAACAAAGGTACTGATGAGTACAAAAACCATTCCACCGAAAACCGGTATTGCTATTGGCGCCATAATCTCGCTTCCCTTTCCCGTGGATGTGAAGATAGGAAGCAGGGCAAGGATCGTGGTAGCACTTGTCATCAGACATGGGCGGATACGACGACGCCCCGCTTCAACCACGGCTTTTCGCAAGTCCTTCGCTGAATCTGTCGGGTTTGCCTGGAGACTCTCTCGTATATAAGTTGCCATAATGACTCCGTCATCAGTAGCAATACCAAAGAGCGCAAGAAAACCAACCCAGACGGCCACATTCAAATTAATACTACCCATGTGAAAAATCTCGCGGAGACTTACACCAAAAACATCGACATTAAGAAACCAGGATTGACCCCACAGCCAAAGCAGAAGAAATCCCCCAGACCAGGCGACGAAAACATTGCAGAAAACAATGAGGGTCACCATCGTTGAGCGAAACTGCAGATAGAGTACTACGAAAATGAGAAGGAGGGCGAGGGGAAGAACAATCGCCAGAGTTTTCGCAGCACGCACCTGGTTTTGATAATTTCCCGCGAACTGATAGGAAACACCGCCTGGCAGTTCTGGATCGAGCTTTTCATTAAGTACAACACGTGCCTCTTCAACGACATCCGTCTCTGCGAAACCCTCTTTTTTGTCGAAAAGCACATACCCAACGAGAAAGGTGTCCTCGCTCTTGATTGCCTGAGGACCTCTTACGTATTCAATCTTTGCAATTTCTTTAAGCGGTACCTGGACGGGGGCGCCGTCCATTGATGAAGACGAACCGGCGATAAGGATATTCTCAATCGTATCAATGGAATCACGCAGCTCACGCATATACCGAACGCGCACAGGATATCGTTCGCGTCCCTCAACAGTGCGGGTCAGAGGCCTTCCTCCAAGAGCAACCTCGATGACTTGCATTACTTCTTCAACATTGATGCCATAACGGGCTATTGCATCACGATCCGGAATGATTTCGAGATAGGGTTTTCCAACGATTCGCTCTGCAATGACAGCTGACGTGCGAACTCCCTCGACATCTCCTGACTTGAAAATTTCTTCAATCTTCAGTGTGACATCCTGAATCGTTTCAAGGTCTGGTCCTCTTACCTTCACCCCCATCGGAGCTCTCATACCCGTTTGAAGCATGACCAGTCTGGTTGCTATCGGTGCTAGCTTCGGTGCTGAGGTCAGACCAGGAAAATCATCTACCGCATCTGTAATGGCCTCCCAGATATCGTCCTTGGATTCTATCTCGGGACGCCAGTTTCGATAGGGGCGTCCTGCTTCGTCGGGAATGAGATCTCCATTATCATCCCTTCTATATTCTTCACTTTCTCTGTCGTAGGCAAAATTAACGCGATGACCATTCTCGTCCTGGATGTATTCTGATTTATATTGAATAACCGTTTCAAACATTGAAATAGGTGCCGGATCTAGAGGGCTTTCCACACGGCCAAGCTTTCCAACTACCAGTTCCACTTCCGGGATTGCCTGTATCGCCATATCACTAAGGCGGAGGTACTCCTTCGCTTCTCCGATACTTCCGTGTGGCATGATCACGGGCATGTACAGAAAACTTCCCTCGTCGAGCGTGGGCATGAACTCGCGCCCAAGCCCCGGAAAGGCCTCATCCATTTTCTGGACAGCAGGAGTTTCGCGTATAGACTGGGGCAGCCAACTAAACACCTGTGAAAAACTAAGCCATGAACAAAGACCCAGCAATGTCAGTGCTATCGGTAGACTGAGAAAAATGAGTTTCCAGCAAAGGCAGAACCTCAATATGTGTGGATATACCAACTGGAAGAGCCAGAAGAAAGCGAGCAAACCAACAACAAGAACCGCCACAAAGATGAGGTTTTCGGTTCCTGAACGGAGAGCTCCAAGGGGCTCCCATGTTCGAGAAAGAAGCTCGATTACAATGGCTGACAAAATGAGAACGATGGAAAAATGCGCATAATTCCATACTTTGCTCATCCAGTTGGGTAACTTAGGCGCACGAATGCGAAACAATAAGTGGGCAACAGGAGGAAGTATCGCCAGCGCGATGATGATACTGGCGAAGAGTGCAAAAGTCTTGGTGTAGGCAAGCGGCTTGAAGAGCTTACCCTCTGCCCCAATCATTGTAAAGACAGGAAGAAAACTAATGATCGTTGTGGTCACCGCCGTAAGGATGGCACTTCCAACCTCTTTTGACGCCTGATAGACGACGGTTAAGCGCGACTCATTCGGAGCAGCTTTGTTCAAGTGCTGAAGCATGTTCTCTGTCAGCACGATTCCCATATCCACCACCGTACCAATGGCGATGGCGATGCCTCCGAGAGCGACCACATTCGCCTGAACACCAAAGTATTTCATCAAAATAAATGTAAAGAGCACTGTGAGGGGAAGCATGGCGCTGATCATCACACTGCTACGAAGGTGGAAAACCATCAGAAGAACCACAACAATGGTGATAATAATCTGGTTATACAACGCACTACTCAGTGTTCCCAACGTTTCATCAATCAGACCAGACCGGTCATAAAAAGGAATCACTGTTACCTGACTGGCTGTTCCGTCTTCCAGGGTCTTTCGCGGAAGTCCCGGAGAAATCTCTTCAATCTTCCTTTTGACATTCTCAATCACCTGCATCGGATTGGCACCATAACGGGAAACGACAACACCACCCACTGCCTCTGCCCCGCCTTTGTCCAAGGCGCCGCGTCGTAAAGCAGGGCCCATCCCTGTAACAGCCACCTGATCCAGTGTTATTGGTATTCCATCCCTGCTGGCGATAACCACGGAACGCAAGTCATCCACATTTTCAATGAACCCACGCCCTCGAATAATATACTCAACACCATTATTCTCGATCGTACGCGCACCAACGTCTCGATTACTGTTCTGAACCGCCTTAATCACTTGAGGCAAAGTAACATTATAGCTGCGAAGAGCTTCCGGCTTGATATCGATCTGATACTCTTGAACAAACCCGCCGATACTTGCCACCTCAGAAACACCCTCAGCGCTTTGCAGAGCATAGCGAACATACCAATCCTGTATAGACCGGAGTTCCTGGGGATCCCATCCACCTGTCGCGACTCCATCTGGCGTCCGCCCCTCCAATGTGTACCAGAAAATCTGTCCCATACCTGTTGCATCAGGTCCCAGAACAGGTGTTGCATCGGTTGGAAGAGTCCCAGATGGCAAACTGTTTAACTTTTCGAGGATTCGAGTACGCGACCAATAGAACTCGATATCCTCTTCAAAGATGACATAGATGGAAGAGAAGCCGAACATTGAATTCGATCGTATATCTTTAACGCCAGGTAATCCGAGTAGAGCCGTAGTTAGCGGATACGTTACCTGATCCTCAACATCCTGGGGAGATCGACCCGGCCATTCGGTAAAAACAATCTGCTGATTCTCTCCAAGATCAGGGATGGCATCCACGGGAATTGGGTGATGCGGCAACTTATCCTGAAAGAAAGGGAAGGGTGATACAATCATCCCCCAAATCACGAGCGAAAGGCCAACGAGAAAGACGATTACTTTCTGTTCTATACAGAATTTGATGAGCCTGTCAGTCATTAGAACCCCAATCCTTTTTGAGGGTTCCACAGGTCAGCATCTCATCTCCGAAATAGGGATTCCGGACCTCTTCCCCGGCCTGAATCCACTCCGCTCCTTCAAAATCAAACGCCATGGGACAATGTACAAGGTGAAGATCCTGTTCTCTAACATACTCTGTCTTATCGAGGCGACCAATCAAATCCTGACTGAGAGGTTGGAAAGACTTTCTCAACTTGTCTATCGATGAAACATCTCTGTTCGAGTGAAATACTTCGAGGTCGCTAAATTCTTCAGAAAGCTCATTCCAGACATGCAAAGCATGTTCATAGTCGTCATTCGCAAGAGCCCTCTGAAGGTGCAGGTAGTCGGACAGGTAATCATCCAGGTTGAATGATCTTCCCTCATCCTTCACAAGATTCGCGTCACTCTCGTGTTCATGAGTACCCTGTTCCTCACTTGGTGAACCGTGATTCGCATGACCTGCCACAGGCTCCCCACCTGAGGGACTCATCATACTTTTTTTTGCAACAATCTGAAGAGCTGAATCAATCTGGAACGCACCGTTCGTGACGACGAGATCCCCTTCATTCAGTCCCTCATTCACTATATATCCCCCATTTACCCTTGGCCCGAGAACAATTTCTTTCCCGATGTAAGTCGGCCGTTCTTCCCTTACGTCAGCGGTATAGACGATAGCTCGTTCCCCGGTGATTAGAGGAGCCGTGTCCGGTATAATCAGTTTAGAGTCATCTCCGAGGGTTGCTTCAACGAAAGCGGTCAAATACATTCCCGGTCGAAGCATTGATCTGGTGTTGTTGACATTAAGACGAACGCGAGTGGTCCGCGTGCGAGAAGAACTCACAGGATCAATCCAGGCGACTTCGCCTTCGAACCTTTCTCCCGGAAAGGCCTCGCTGGAAAATGTGACAGGTTGTCCGACCTTTAACCAGGGAAGGTCACTTTCGTAGGCGGCGATTTCTGCCCAGAGATTGTCAAGTCTCGCAATCGTGAGAATCCTCTCCCCCTTCTTTGAATACTGCCCTTCTTCCAGATGACGTGTGATAACGGTACCACCAACAGGTGCATAGAGCCTGACTTGTTCACGGGCTTCTCCGGATTGAGCGATTTCATCAATCTGGTCATGTGAAAGTCCTGCAAGGCGGAGTCTTTCTCTGGCTGCCTTGACAACACTTTCACTGGAACGCCTGACGCTCTCAAGAGTGGTCTCTCGAAGACCTTCCAGCGAAGTTTTTGCCTGGAGAAATTCCTGCTGTACTGCCAGCAATTCAGGGCTGTAAAGAAGTATAAGTTCCTCTCCCTTCTCTACCAGGTCGCCTTCATATCTTGCACTCAGTTTATCTATACGCCCACCAACATCGAGACTGATATGGACCAGAGTATCTTCACTGACCGCCAATTCACCAAACAGACGTATTGTCTTCTTTGGGACTCGTCGCTCTACCTTTGAAGTCTGTATCGAGGCGATCGCTTTTGCCTGTTCAGACATTTGAAGCCTGCGCTGGGGATCATGATCAAAGTGATCGGTGGCACCTGAATCATCATAGACAGCCTGCATTTCCATCCCGCAAATCGGGCAATCACCTGGCTCTTCCAACGGAGGCACGCAGTTCATTGCGCACGCATAGCCAAGTAATTGATCCTCACCTTCTTCAATGCCAGCGCTTTGACTGATATCCTGTTCCGCCAGGCTATCGCCAACATCAACCGGCACCAGTTCCATACCACAAATCGGGCAATCTCCCGGTTCGTTCTGTTTAATCTGTGGATGCATGGAACATGTATAGATGATACCATCACCGTTGGAATCAACCTCGTTCTGACTTGAACTGGAAGAGGATGTCTGCCTGGATGATCCGGAGGAAACAGAAGAAACAGTTTCTCCCCCGCCATGACCAGACCGTGCGCCGGTATTGTAAGCCACAAAAGCAATAATCACAAACCCTGCTATCACGATGAGCTGAAGGGCAGAGGGTATCAGCTTCTTAAGTAAATTCAGTATTCTTTTCACGGGAAAACCTCTTTTTTCAACGATCCGCCGACAACTCTTTCAAGCTCACTAACGGCAAGTAGATAATCACGATGTGTACGAAGAATATCTCGTCGAACAGAAATCAGTGTTCTCTGTGTTTCCAGTAGGTCGAGGTATGTTGACTGACCGGATGTATATGCAGCCTCAGTCGCAGCATAAGCTTCATCTGCAAGGGGAAGAATTTCCTGATGAAGGATGAGAAGTTGCTGGTCATATGATTGAAGCTGAGGTAGAAGACTTCTGATGTCTTTTGCGATCTGCGACTCCACGGACAACCGGCGCCATGTTGCTTCCTCACGTTGGGCCAAAGCTTCCTCACGAGCCGCCTTTCTCCTTGGATTAGGGATCGGAATGTTAAAACCAAAAGTGGCTCCCCAGGCGTCATCACCTTCGTCAGAAGGATTCGCACTGGGATTATCGCCTACCCCAACATAAGTTAATCCAAGCACCAGGTCAGGATAGTATTCTTTCTTAGCGAGCTCATGCCGTAGATCTGCCTGTTCTTCACCCAGACGATAGCGCTCGATCTCCGGTCTGAGCGATATAGCCTTGGCAACAATGACGTCGGCATCGGGAAGATCCCAGTCATCTCTTTCTGACGTATCAAACTTCAGATCAACGTTGATATGATCCGTATAGGTCAAGCGAGCCAGCTCTTCTTCAAGAGCCGCTATTCTTGCTGGATAACCCATAAGTTCATTATCGATTCTTGCGAGCTTTGTCTGCGCCTGAAGCAATGCACCACGATCTTGCTCGCCAGAGCTGTATAGCGCGGCTGCTGCATCAAGTGTTTGCCGAATAATTCTCTTATCTTCCAAGGCGAGTTCATACGCCTTGCGCTCATATCCCAGTCTATACCACGACATCTGCACCTCTTTGCGCACATCAAGCATACGACTGCGATAGCTCTCTAAAGCCTGGTACGCTTCCTTATGTGCAATTTCACCCCAAAGACGCAGCTTGCCAAACCAGGGAAACATCTGATTGACGCTGGCGACGAATTGCTGCTCCCCCACCCGTGTTTGCACACCCTCAACAAATTGCGTATAATTAACGCGTGGGTCTTCGAGAGAAGATACCTGGGGAACTTTCTGAGCAGCCTTTTCAAAAGCTGCAAAATCAGCACGTAAATCTGGATGGTTCAGTAGCGCCGTTTCGATGACCTGAGATAATGTCATGGTCTCTGTTGTTAGCTTTTCGCGAGGCTCTGTCATATTTACTGAGGTTGCGTCTGCAAATTGAACAGGCCCAGGACGGAGCTCGGAGAACCCGGGTGCTTGAGGCGCAACCATCACCGAGCACGAGGACAGCATGAGAGCAAATAGCAGTAAGGAGATTAAAAGTATCCAGCGCATGAAAGATCCTGATAGTTGAAGTCAACATCGTATAGAAACGATGTACCGGTGACTAAAAAGTACAGACGTCCGCTAAGGAAATATTTCCTTATCGGTTAATCAGGATCAGATAATGTAGGTAGAATTCAGGGCGTAGTGAGGCCGCCGGACGTAAGGACTCCCTCGCGTAGGACACCAGCGTGGCCTCTCTGCCATCTCCGTCAGTGGAGAAACTGTGGAATGAGTAGTTACTGCCGAGATCAGTTTGGATTGGATATTATAAGAGGAGCGAGTGAATGCTAAAGGAGTGTAGACCAGGTCCTTTTCGGCATCTGCCTTCACGGGACACGGACACTCTTCATCATCGCCGCAAGGGTCAGTCTCACCGAGAGGCTGCTGAGCTGGTGCGTCAGCTTGTCCATCAGAAGGACAACACCCATGACCTTCAGAAACAGGCGGAGTGGCAGGAACTTGCTGCTTCGGGTCCTGAAGGTGCAAACACCAGACACCACACTGACAATGGGGCAATTGCGCCGCCAGCATCGAAAACACGAAAACCACTCCGACCATGGAGGTCAGAAGGCGGTTGGTCATGCTAAGCTGTCGATGCACATTCATCATAGAGTTAGTGTGGCAGCATTTACCTTGCCAGTCAAGCGGCAACGCTGAGGGGCAGAGATTGTAAGGTGGCAGTTCAAATCTTATTACGATTTTCCGGATGCTCAGGTTATCTGAGATCCGTGTCCATTTAAGTTCATCTGTGGTTGGAGTCCTTTCTTCAAAATATGTGTTTTGATTTGATTCTCCAGTGGTGCGTCGATGAGGGCATCAACACTCTCAACATCTCCATGAAACAAAGTCTGTAGACCGATATAGCTGCATGCAAGCTGCTTGCGAGTTGCTTACAAGCTGCTTTCGGAAGCAGGTAGCACCAAACCTACAACCAGATTACAACCGGGTAAAAGTGATGTAAAATTAACGTCGGCATCTTGACAAGCGAGAGGGCTGACTATACGATCTGATTCTCGGTGCTCGATTGAGCATCATCACTCAAACATGAAAACACAGTCCGCTTTCGCGGCAGGAGATAGATCAAGATGGCAAAGGTTAACCTCACCCCATTGACAACGTCTGTGCGAGGTCGGATTGGTACGAACCCCACCGACCCGATTCTCTATCAGGTTGAAGGTCGAACATTTCTTAGAAACGGTACACCCCAAGAAGACCCACAAACACCTTCACAAATGACCTATCGGGCAGCGATGCAACGCGTTTCGAAGGAATACAGGAAGCTGACTTTTCAGCAGGCAGAAGCGTGGAGAGTCTATACACATGAGCTCAGAAAGAGGGAGAATACTCTTTATCGAGCTCCGCGTCGAGTTTATGGCGCCTTTCAGCAGATTAATATCCATCGTCTCATTGCAGGAGAAACGATTCTTTACGATCCGCCTGAACCCGTCGTTGTCCATACACCATCTGCAGCTCCTGTAGTAGAGCTCGTTTCACCCCAGCAATTGCGCATCCGATTTTCTCATCTATATGAAGCAGGAAAGGTTATCTGGAGAATACACATTTCAGATGCTTTGGATTCGCCCATGAGAAAAGCGCTGGAGACTCAGATCAGGTCAGCCACGGACTCCCCTACTGAGAGTTACTTTGTAAGTAGGGCCTTTGAAGAATCGATCTTATTGGACACAAGGTCGAACTATGAGGCCGGACAGACTCTTGGCATGGAGGTTTTAGGGTTAAGCGCGGCTTATACTCCGGGAGAAAAAGCACTTCATCGACGGGTAGAGATTAAGCCCTGAAATGAAGAAGTGAATATTTCTGCCAGGGTGGTCAAAATATAAAGATCGGATCCATCAAGCAGGAACGAAAGATACTCGGAGTATCGAAACCTGAGTGAGCGTTAGGCGATTTTCTGAACGGCGTTATAGGCCATCTGAAGAGACGTCAGGCGAGAGTCAGTAAAGTGCTCTTTATCAATGAGCCGATCAATACCGAAATTCCTCAAACGCTGAAAGGAAGCCTGGTTCGGGCAGTAGACGAAAACCTCGCAGCCAGCTTCTTTTGAGTCGCGTACCGCGTTCTCCAGAGCAATGATGATAGACGTATCAAACATCGGGACATCACTCAAATCAAGTACCATGGCTTTATATTCATGGATTCTTGCATGTTGACGAGATATGGCTTTTGCGACACCGAAGATCATCGGTCCAGAAAGATAGAAGAAAAGCACCTTCCCTTCAGATCGGTTGAGCCAGCTTCGCTCCTCCAGCGTGAGAGGAACATCGTCATCTGCATCGCTGATTGCTTTCACATTCTGTTCCTGCATACGGCTTAAGCGATCAATGGTAACGATGTTGGCGATAAAGACGCCAAGTCCCACGGCAACGATGAGGTCGACAAAGACAGTCAGAAGCATCACACCGTACATGATGGCAATCGGTACGCGCGATATACGATGAGAACGCGTCAGAAAACTCCAGTCGAGAATATTAAACCCGACATACATTGCGATCGCCGCCAGTACGGCGAGAGGAATCGGAGCTGTCAATGATGACAAACCAAGCACAACCAGCAGAAGAATCAAGGCGCGAGTAATGCCAGCGACGGGAGATCGTGCCCCAACCTGGATATTGACGACGGTTCCCATGGTTGCTCCCGCTCCGGGAAGCCCACCAAACAGTCCGCTGATCATATTGGCAAAACCCTGTCCGATCAACTCGCGATTTGAATCATGTTCTTTACGCGTCAGACTGTCTCCGATTACGGCTGTGAGCAATGTATCGATACATCCCAGGATTCCAAGTACCAGTGCATCAAGAATCATGGTCAGAAGCATTTCCGACGTAAAAGTTGGAAACTGTATAGATGGAAGACCACCAGGTATTTCTCCGATGCGCCGGATACCAGCGTTAGCGAAAAACAAGATTGAGACCAGCGTCATGACAACGAGTGCCAGCAGTTGTGGAGGAATGAGGGAACATAGTCTTTTGGGAGTAAGGAAAAGTAGAGCTAGAGTGCATGTCCCCAGGATAAACTCGTTCATTTCCATATTGCGCAGAAGTTCAGGCAGAGCACCCAGGGTTCCTGTTACTCCCCCGGCAGGCGCCGGATGACCTAGAAACGGAGCGAGTTGAATGATGATAAGGATGACGCCTATACCGGACATGAAGCCGGAAATCACGCTGTAGGGCATAATGGTGATATATCGACCCAGCTTGAGGTAACCGAGTATAATCTGGAAGAAGCCTGCCATCATGACTACGGTAAAGGCCATGGCGAGTCCTTTTTCCGGATAGCTCGCGAGCATACTGGTAAGGACCGCTGTCATGATCACGGTCATAGGACCTGTTGGCTCTGAGATGAGTGTTCGCGAACCGCCGAAGAGTGCTGCGAAGAGGCCAACGAGAATGGCGCCCCAGAGTCCGGCCTGAGCGCCTGCTCCGGAAGCCACGCCGAAGGCGAGAGCCAGAGGGAGAGAAACCACAGCGGTGGTGAGGCCTCCGAAAAGGTCGCCTCTCCAATGTTTTTCTGAGTATCGATCTTCGACCAAAGTGGTGAGCTCCGCGCATTACTTAAACAATTAAGTCATGGGCATATGAAACCCTTTCATGGCAGCACGCAACACTCTTTTTTTTTTGGACCGACTTGGAACGGTCAAAAAAATAATAAAACAATACACTTATGATTACAGGTGTCCTTTGAGCATACATTTCTTGAAGACTGATTGTATCGACATGATGACAAGATGAAAAGGATCAGGATTCAAGTTCATAGAAATCGTCGAGCTATCGGTTACGATCTTGTCAATATTGCCTGAATTCTTTCGGAGGGTAAATACGGAGCTGATCTTTAGTCTCGTTGCTCCGGTCTGACTCAGACCGTTGCTTATGGCGCCATCGATCCCTGGGCCAGTGGGACACCAATCAAGGAAAACCGCCGCACGCACGTCTGCTTTTCTTCACATATAGAATTACGGCAATGCCCGCCACTCCAATCAAAGCTCCGAGGGGCAGGGAGTTCTGAAGAGGGGTTCCTGGAAGAAGCCCAGTCGCAACACTGAAAGCGACGAGGGTGAGTAAGAACGCAAGACGCCCCGCAAGACATTGTTGCTAATACCAGATATGTATCATGTACACCGATCACCCTGACCAAATATAAGTATTCTATTCAGAGGATGGCAGTAACTTGAACTCCTGCAAAGTCATTGCATAGCGGCTGTTGCGAGGTGAAGCTGCCTGCTCTGTATAATTTGCTGAATAACACAACCACATAGTATGACCATCCATGCCGATAAATTTGGAAGGTATATTCACGAAGTAAGCCTGGCGTCCGAAGTCTTCCATGTAACTGACTAAACGATATGGACCTTCAACCCTGTCGGCTTCCATTATATATGTATCAAAAGATTCGTAGACATTTTGCTGTGCAGTTGTTACACAAAGCAGGTACTTTTCCAGAACGGGATTATAGGTAGCGGTTACACAGCCGGTTCGTCCTGGCCACTCAACTAGAGGCTTCATGTCGTCTATTCTCTTGGACCATGTGGGTTCACCATTTGAATCGAAGCCTGCAAAATACTCATAGGCATCTCTGTTATTGATGGAGGCTTCGGATGGAAGAACGCGCACAAGATTGATCTCATCTCCCATCGTCCATGTAAAGTCTTCATAGTTTCCGATTTGTCTGGTACCATGCCCAACTAAATAGGCTTTTCCATCGGGTGAATAGACGTTATTCTGACCGAAATCAATAAAGTGGGGCGCTCCTATACGCACAGGCGAACGGAGCTCTGACCCATCCTCTGAAACATCAACACCAAAAAGGTTGTCAACCGGTGTTCGTGGAGTTTCCTTCCACGTATGGCCGTAATCACGAGAAGTTCGAAACCCGACAAAAGGGCCCATTGCTCCCAGAACATTATCAGGACGGGCGGGGAACCCTATATTGTATGTACCATAGTACCAGACTCCACCTTGCAATAGTGACCCACAGGGATATCTTGTACCCAGGGGGTCAGCTCTGGATGTATATAATCCAATGGCATCTACCTTGAGATCCATGGGGTCGTCACCCTGAATAATCACCATTCCGGTTGTTGCACCCTTCAAATCTGACCTGGAAAAAAGTCCTTGAACACGGCCATCCGTGAATGGCGAATACAGATTACCATCGGAAGCCCATGAAGGGTAGAATGTGTCTGCTTCCGTATAGTGGGTTCCTCTCCCGGTGAAGGCAATACCGCCATAATCTGTAGAGTCTTTTACAGGACGATTCTCTGGTGGAGTTGACGGCCAGTTGGGACTGGTCAAAACTTCTCCGATGTGGAAATCCCCCTCAAAAACGGCATCATCAGTTTCAAGGACAAGCTTGAGATCGTTGAGCTTTGTCCGATCTGATGCACTTATGGGAGGATCAAAATCAGTGTAGAGTACCGTAAACCTTTCCCATTCGGCTGGGTCCACGAAATTATGTGGGTGAACAGTTTGTCGAAAAGTGACGCTCCTATGTTGAGTTCCGTTCTCATTCATTGCCAGAATATAGAAAGGGCACCTGTGCGCCTTAACTTGAACGCTAAGGGCTTGGTCGGAGGCCTCCACAGCATCGAGAATTCCTGGTAGCACAACTTGGATTTTTCCATTTTGAGGTACCACATCCTGCAGTTCTATATAATCGACAAAACAGCAAAAGCCCTGATTAGCATCCAGGTCTTCCCAATCGACACGCAACATAACCGACCCTTGTATTAATCCATCATAAGTTAGCGTTGAAAAGGGTGGTTGCCAACTCTCTGTTGGAGGGAACTCAAGTGTATGGGCCCGCTCTCCATCAACATAGAGACCGCATCGGTTAGTGCGCCCCGAACCATTCGTGTAAGCGATCGCAAGGCCGTGTGCAGGCTGTATGTTATCAAAGGCAATATATTCCGGTTTTCCATCGAAAGGTGGATCACCAAAGCTGGTTATATATCGACCTTCCGAGGCATCCTCATGATCATGTAAAAGCACGCCGGGAGATAGACGAGCTTCCTCAGCTTGAAGAACAACATTGCTCAGATTTTCCCCCAACCTGTTTTCTTCTTCACCTCTGGGAACGACGCCGAGGCGAAAGCGGAAGTTAATGTTTCCGTCTTCTGTCGATTGTTCGATCATATTTTCTCGAGAATAAACTGCGGAGCCTTCTGTCTGGAGTAGGATATGAGACGAAGGAGTCTTTAAAAAGAGTCGACGTTGTTGTTGAGGAGTTGAAGCCATAACTTGAGAGATCCAAATGGAAAGAATGGTGAATTTTAAAAAATGATGTAAGAACACATGCTGTTGCATAGATTATCCTGCCAAGGCTATTAATTGATTCCTAAAGACTTGACAGCAATAATTAAGGTTGCTTGCCAGAGTTGCCTGTCAATAATTCAGGCTTATTGTATGCTTGATATTCTGCATGTCGAGTGAAAGTAAAACTTTGGGACCTGACAAAATCTTGACTAAAAAAGACATTTCTGTGCACATGCGTGAAGTCGTAATTGGGGAAGCATGTTATCCTCCGGGTGGCTCTTTAGGTCCACGAAGGCAATCACATTATCAGTTTGTCTACTTACGTAATGGCTCTTGCTCTGTCCACCTCGACGATGAGGTCTATAAGCTTAAAGGCCCCTCTGTATTTCTTTTGATTCCTGGAAGGAAAGAACAATTTTATTTCGATACCCAGGAGATTACTGATCATGCCTGGCTTCATTTCTTCTTTGAGAAGAATGAAGATTCGAGCAATGCGTCTCGCTATGCACTTCCACTTGCCGCACGCTTGACAAAGCGAATGGAGGCTCTTCTTGCTCTTGCGATGGGGTTGCGTGACGACCCTGGGCCCTATTCTCAAGTCTACCTCAACCTTCTTGGAGACTGCCTATGGCTTGATTTTATCAGTCAGTTCCCAGACTCATCTCTGGCACTCACAATTAAGCACCCAGCAATCAATAGAGCACTTGCTTATATAGATGCCCATTGGCAACATGAGGGTCTTAAAGAAAAAGATATTGCGCATGCTGCCTGCGTGACTCCCCGCCATTTATTACGCTTGTTCAAGCAGCACTTTGGTCAATCTCCAATGCGCTACGTATGGCATGTGCGACTTCAGAGGGCGTTGGACTTAATCGCATCGACGGGCCTTCCAGTCTCACTTATTGCCGAACAAACGGGATTTCGAAGCAGCGCACACTTCTCAAGAGCAGTAAAGGAACAAACGGATCTGAGTCCCAGACAGTTTCGTCGTGACAAATGGAAATCACGGAGGTCATGATAGTATATCTATACGAATCTTTTTCTCCAGAAGAACCTGGGAAACACATATATCTCTTCGATCATCTTAAGACAGCATCAACGGTGCGTGCGTAGTTGCAGAAGTCGCTCTGCAAGTACAGTGCAGGGCTTACGATTGCAATTACGGTATTGCTCACAGGATCAATTGTAAGAACACAGCCTGTATAGCCGGGGTGTCCGATCGCTTGAGACGATTGCTTCATCCCGAAGGGACAGCGATTCTCTCCCATGGGGTTCTGCCAGAATCCTACGGAACGATGAAAGCCTCCCGATTGATCTTCCAACGCCAGTCGAGCCACTTCATGGGAAATTAGTTTGCAATTGGGATCTTCCTCCAGTAGTACACGGCCGATTTTCACCAATTCAGCAGCATTGGTCCAGAGGCCTGTCTCGCCTAATGGCGGACATTCAGCAACTTCGTGAACTACGCGACCCTGAGTCTTATCATACGGGAGCACACGCCCTGTGGCTTCTGCATTTTTCCACTCAAAAGTGGTCCGTTCAAGACCAAGCGGCTCGAAGAGGACTTCTCTGGCAAAGCTTTCAATACCTTTCCCTGCAACTCGTTCGATTAGTTGCATCAGAATGAAATAACCGGTGCTCCAGTACTCCATTTTTGTCCCTGCAGGCCAATTACGTTCACGTTTACGATACACACGCTCCGCAAAGGCTCCCAGCTCTGTCTCGCGGGTTGGCCAGGCTTCTGTCTGTACTGCAGCATAGCCGGAGGTATGGGTTGAAAGTTGGCGGATGGTTCCTGATTTATCTGGATACAACGGTAAGTAGTTAGAAACTGGGTCATCGATATTGATAGCTTTCTGATCTATAAGCTTCAAAAGCAATAGCCCGATAACAGGTTTTGTCACCGATCCCACGTTCATCAAAGTTTCAGGGGTAATTTCAGTCAAGTTTTCACCTGAATGCTTTTCAAACCCGGCAGAGTGATGAACCTCAGGGAAGCCCTGTCGGGAAATTGACACTTGAATTCCGGGAACAATTCCGATTTTAATCAGGTCATCACAAGCCTTTACTACGGTTTTTGGGCTATCAGGCATGGAAGAGAATTCTTTCTGTTCGAGGTTTTGAAAAAGACATCCGGACAAAGTAGCTCCTGCGAAAGAAGAAACAAGTCCCCCGGTAATTGTTAGAAATTTGCGTCGATTCATAAGAGCAGCTTTTATCAGATATATCAGGTTCAATTGCCTGAAAAGACGTACCGGGTCAAGAAGGCTATTTATGAAGTCTTGATATATGCTTTGGCTTAGGAAAATAAGTCTGTGCCTTTAATATTATAGTGTCTCAAGAGACCAATAGTGCACAATATTCGCCCACTTCAAAATCAGACACTCTTCATCGAAGTCCCATGTAGACCTGATCCATCATTGCCTTCGCTGTCTTCTTTCATGACCCACTTGTTCGATGATTAGTAAGCCGAGAATACCCGACACTCCAATCACAGCCCCAAGTGCGAGAGAATTCTGAAGAGGGTTTCCCGGAAGAAGACCAGTCACTGCACTGAAAGCGACAAGGGTCAGTGAGAATGCAAGACGCCCCGCAAGACTCTGAAGGGAGAAATAAGTCGCCCGGTGCTCTTTCTTAAAGAGCGGTGCAATCGTGGCATTAACTGGCGCGGTCATGACGGCCCTCGGGACAGAACGAAGTAAGAGCAGCAGAATGACAATCCAGGATGTAAAGAAAGCCATGAGTACTATCAGGAGGGTTTGAAGTCCGGCAGCCAAAAGGAACAGACCATGCAAACCGACTCGGTTGCGCAGCTGTATACTCTGGCCTGCAAACCAGGAAGCTGTCAGCATCGTCAGAGCAACGTGTAACCCTGAAAGCATCGATGTTTTCTCAGTCCCCAAACCATCAGCAACGAGCAGGTTCTCGATATATGGTTGATAAAACTCATAAGGAATATGATTCAGAATTGTCATCAGGACATAGAATGCAAACACATAGCAGACAATTGGATGACTGATGCGATGGATGATGCGACGTATCTGCGGGAGAAATCCTTCTTGAGGAACGAGTCTCCTTTCTATCGAAACAGGTTCTGTCATATAGACAACGATGACGAAGGCAACCGCTGAAGCCATGACCGCGAGGAGATAGGCCATGCGCGGGTCGTAGAGTCCCGCCAGTCCTCCGCATATGGCACCGAGAGCACCTGCATAGAATGTTAACTTTGAGACATAGGCCTCGCGACTTCCAAATTCATGATCCCGATTCAGCGCCGCCAGCGCATCATAGTGCATCGATGTATCTGTCCCCGAGTTAAAGGAAAGACCGATCGCGAGAAAGATCTGAGCCAATGCAAAGGCAACAAAAGTGGAAGAAGAAAAGAAGATCGTATAGGCAATGGTAAGTGCGATGGTAGAAATAAGCAACGTTGCTCTTCTACCAACACGGTCTGAAAAATACCCCGATGGAATCTCAAGTATCACAACACCTGCATAATAAATAGCCTCAAGAAGCAGGATCTGTTCAAGTGGAAGATACTTGAGAAAGAAGAGGATAAAGACTGGAAGCCAGAAGTAGGTATGCGACAAAAAGGCATAAACAGGATATAGACGAAGCGTTAGTTCGTGTTTTTTCCGTGTGCTCTTATTCATCAGAGATACTTGCTGATTTCACGTATCTCTTCGATAACTTTCTGTGCTTTCTTCAAGTTGCCGACATCTTCCGGGTTCATACAGTGTTCTATATGATCACGAACGAAAAGGTTTTTTGCATTCCCGATCGCTTTGTGAACAGCGTGTAACTGCTGGGAAGTTTGCAGGCAGGGGTCTCCTTCTTCGATCATTGTAATTACTTTATCGAGATGTCCAGCAGCTCTGCGAAGTCGTTTCAAAACGTCATCATGATGTTGATGCGGATCGATCATTGTCACTCTCCTGGCCCTATTGTATCCTATGGGGGGGGATGGGTCAAAGTTGCTGAGAGCATCGTGACGAGTCAATCCATAGATTTATCGCGATCATGCTCGTTCGAAACCGCAAACCACCCGAATGATTGATCGGGGAAGGGAATGTTCCCAAAGGGTCACTTTTTCAGGAAAAGCTTCATTTCATGAAACGGGAGGAGCTTTGGAGTCTTTTGGGAGAGATAACTCGAAGGTTACTCCGACCCCGCTATCGTTGTTACGAGCGACCAGATCTCCTCCATGTAAACGAGCAAACTGCTTTGCGATGAACAGTCCAACTCCCGAACTCTTTTCGCCTCCAGTGGGTTTATTGCTGAGTTTAGAGTACTGCTGGAACAGCTTCTGAAGGTCTTCTTCAGTGAGACCGGGCCCTTCGTCTATCACCTTAACACTGATATCTTTACTGCCTTCACAGAGCACGACAGTTACATTCTTGCCGGGCATACTGAACTTAATGGCATTATCAATCAGGTTCTCGAGAATCTGGGTGACTCGATCAGCATCTGCATATATCTCTTGAATGTTATCTTTCGTGTCCAGCTCCAACTGAATACTTTTCTTTAATGCATGAGTACCGTTGGTGGAAACGCATTGTTCCACAAGGCGTACGAGGTTGACCTTGTCGTATGACAAGGTGATTTGTCCGTCTTTCAGCGTCTGCATATCGAGGAAATCTTCGATCAACTTCTTCATGAGCATTGCCTTGGAATACATCCGATGTACTACCTGATGAAGTTCCTCGCTCATCTCAGTACCCGGTAGGCATGCTCTCTTGACGAGATCTGCCCCTCCAAGAATGGTCGTGAGTGGATTCTTCAGATCATGGCTGGCAATTTGTAGAAATTCGTCTTTCACGCGCAGCATGAGTCGCAATTCCAGTTGAGTGACCACTTGCCTGGCGAGTGACTCGAGTGCATTGCTCTGACTTTGACTCAGCTCTCTTGGAACCTGGTCAATGACGCACAAGGTGCCGATCGCCTGACCATTCGGCATCACGAGGGGGGCGCCAGCATAGAATCGTATTCCTGGCCCACCGGTGACGGCGGGATTATCATGGAACCTTTCGTCTTGTTTGGCGTCGGGGATGTGACAGAGTTTCTTTTCTATGATCGCATGTGCACAGAATGATTCTTCGCGAGGGGTTTGGCAGGCACTTATTCCTTTTCTGGCCTTGAACCACTGGCGATTTTCACCGACCAGGGAAACCAAGGCTATGGGAGTCTCGCAAATGAACGAGGCTAACTCCACGATGTCATCAAATTCTTTTTCTGGAGGCGTATCAAGGATGTCGTATTTCTCAAGTGTTTCTAATCTCTCTGGTTCATCTCCGGGTATGGGAGGCTTTTGCATTGGGGGCTCTGATCTCCTGTGATCGAGATTGTGCATAGGTAGATAACAACATTGGTGCTTCCTATGGCAACCCTTTTCACTTTAAGGCCTTTCGCTTCTCAAACTCTGAACTCTTTGCTGACGTCTATATTTTTTCTAAATTCAGCGTCTTCCATTCGAATTTTCTCAAGAACACGATGCAGGATAAACAGCGGTAAATGACTCCAGGTAACGTTGGACCGTCAAATTCACCTTTATCATATGCCTTTGCTAAAAGCTGGTTTGACGAATTTATTCTGGACATGCGTAACTCATTAGGGAATTATTATACTCATCATATAATCGGAACCTTAAGTATGAGATTTGAGACCATTGCCCCTCTAACCCTGATTCTATGGCTAAACGGCCTGGCCGCGGCGAATGAAATCGAGCTTATTGCAGATATACACCCGGGGGCAGAGAGTTCGTACGCTGATCCCACTTTATTGCCCGGTTTCGTCAATCTTGGAGAAGTCATCATCTTTGAGGCATCTCTCGGCATATCTATCGGACGTGAGGTATGGCGGACGGATGGATCTACCGGGGGAACTCGTCCTTTGAAAATGGATGATCGGAACCGTGCGCAAAACCCCTGGGATGGTGCTTACCCCGGTGCTGTCGCTGGTAATTATTATATTGGACGATACGATTTCGAGGACACTGGGCTGGAACCTGCCTCTACAGACGGAAGTTTCATCACGCCGCTTGGTGATTTAAATCCTGGCGAGAGCAATTCTTCACCGAGAAACTTTGTCGGGATTGATGGTACTGTCTATTTCGTTGTCAATACGCCGGAGAGCACCCGAGGTACTCAAGTCTATCAGACTTCGGGTACTGGCACTGCCACGAATACGAACTTCCTTGTTCAAGCTCAAGAGATTCTTGGAAACGTTTTTCTCGATCCAAAGGCACTCGGTCAACTCGGTAATACAAACACTCTCCTCGCATTGACTGCTCGTTACCTCTTCGCCCTGAATGGAGGAACCTGGACTTTGATTAACCAGGATGATCCATCCTTCACAACCCTGGGCTATTTTACTCCAGGAGAATCACTGACCTACTTTATACGGAATGGTGATCTGTGGGTCACTGATGGCTCAGAAGGAGGTACCATCAACCTTTTTGCCGATGGTACGCTTGGAACTTCCGTTATTTTCGGGCAAACAATTGGTGATCACCTTTTCTTTTCACGAGTATTCGCAAACGGTATGAGTTCCGACGAAATTTGGCGGGCTGATGGTACCCCAGGAGGCACTCAACAGTTCACGAATATACAATCGGACTATATAAACCCTCCGAGAGTTAAGGCAGTATGGCGCAATTGGGTTTTCGTTGCCGTGCCAGACCAAAGTCTAAGTGATGAGATCCTCGTCTATGAAAATCAGCTGGGAGCCACGCCTGTCTCGCTTGAAGCATTTGTTGGTATGCCGAATGAAACCGAGGTTTCAAATGCCGACTTCTTAATCGTTGATGACCTCTTATACTTTTCAAATTTTGGAGATTTAATAGTTACCGATGGTACGCCAGAGGGAACTCAGGTCATCTGCCCCGATTTTCGAGTAGACGACATGGATCTGCTTGGTGGGAATATCATCAGCCATGGCTTTCCGTTTCCGAATAATCAATTGAACATAGGTAGCGAGCTGTTCAGGATAACGAACAGTAATATATCAACTCCGACACCTACTCCGACTCCAACACCAACGCCGACTCCTTCACCATCACCCACCCCATCTCCCACACCCAGCCCTTCACCTACGCCCTTTCCCAGTTTCAGGGCGCTCAATCCTGAAGACGCTTCCTATGTCTTCAAGAGGGCCGTTGACTTCATGTGGGAGCCAGCAGATGGAGCTGCCAATTACGAATTCTTTATCCGGTTCGTGGATGGTTCGGAACAATATAAAGTAGAAGAAGTCTTACTCTCTGGGAATATGACGGAATTTACTATAAGTGGGCTACCCTCTACTTTTGAAATCACCGAAGAGTACTATCTCTGGTGGGTTACTGCGAGAGATAGCGAAGGAAACAGCTGGAGAACAGAAAACACTCCCACCTTCCTCTACTTTGGACCAGCCAGAAGCTCTGTGTCCAGAATTCTTGGCATAGAGGAAACACCGCTCGATCCCCCACCAGTAACGCCTACGCCTACGCCCGGTCCTCCTGATCGAAATTCTGATGGGATTATCGATGCAGCCGACGTGATCGGATATTTTACTGGGATTGACTAAACTTCGCTACAATATATACGAGGAATCCGGGTTAATCGGGAAATGTCTCGAGATATTTACGCTGAGATTCATTTGATCCAACGAGGAATAGTTCATCGCCGGAAGAAAATGTAAAGGACGGCTCCGGGTTGATGATCATCTCCCCTTCCGATGATACTCCGACGATGTTACAACCTGTGGTTCCACGAATATTGCTGTTGGCTAATGATTTTCCGATGAACTGAGGAGACACTTTTTTGCGGAAGAGGATCAGTCCCTCTGCAAGAATTTGCAGTCCTCGTGGCCTCAGGAGGTTAAAAACAGTACTGGTCGCAAGGGAAGCATACGACATCACCTGATTGGCCCCTGCACGGTGCAACTTGGAGACATTTCGGTCTGTGTTAGCACGACTGATGATCTGGATAGACGGGCGCAGCTTACGGCAGTATATTGTCATATATATATTCATTTCATCATCGTGAGGGGTAATGATAATGGACCGTGCCTCATCAATACCTGCACGCTTCAGGGTTTCAATTTTGGCTGCGCTCCCCTGGATATACTTCTCATTATCGAGAACAACGCCTTCGTCTTTTTCGATAATTCGATAAGTCATCTTATGTCTTTCGAGGGTCGCCGCAACCGATCTTCCCACGCGTCCTCCACCAATGATCAGAACCGGAGCCTCAGTGCTGTCTCGTGGCACAATCTCCTCATCATAGAGTTCAAACTGATCCCTGGTCCCAGCCAGCAGGAGTACCTGTTTCCCTGTCAAGACAGTATCCGGGTTCGGTGCAATATACATCCCGCCTTCCCAGCACCCAATGATATTCAACCCTGTTTTCTCGCGGAGTCCACATTCTGCCAGGCGTTTATTTTCAAGCGACGTATTCATCACCGGTGTTTCTGCGACGAGAAGGGAATCGATCTGACCGATAATATTGTCACAGGTTCTGATCCCCAGAGTCTTTCTTGCCAGGGCTTCTCCCAGCAATTTCCTGAACATAAAGACGTGGGTGGCCCCAGCAAGCTTCAGAATATCAATCGCTTCTTCGTTTTCCGCTGTGGCAACGATCGTCGCATCCTCGGTGACTTCGCGCACCGTCGCCACGATATTGGTATTCAGCATATCGCCGGAGCAGGCAACCACGAGAGCCGTCTGGTCTACCTTCATTTTTCGATAGGTCTCCGGGTCACCCAGTTCCCCCACAACCACCCGGTACTTCTGATCACTGATTTCAAGCGCATGCTGCATATCTCCCGTCGCAATCGCGTAAGGGAATTTATGAGCTACAAGTCGCTCTACCAGGTGAACGCTCGAAGGATCGAAACTTGTCAGGATGACATGATTCTCAATATCATCGGGAAGCTGACGAGGGGCCCTGGATTGAGCCTGCGCCTCCAGCCAGGGAGCATAAAAGAACCGGATGAAAGTAAAGGGCAGGAGAATCAGTATAAAGATGGTTCCAGAAAGCAGCACCACGATGGAAAACAGTCGTCCCAGATCTGTATGGAAAGTAATGTCTCCAAAGCCAAGAGTCGACATTACCGTCAGAGTCCAGTAAACTCCTGTGATCCATGTATGTTCCTGCCCTTCCCGGAGCATCAGGAAATGAAAGATAACCGAATAGATGGCGATCAACCCCACCAGAAGAGCAAGAAACTGGAGTAGCGCCTTGATGTTCCGCTCTCGTGTGCGGCTGAAGAAATAGCTTAACTGACTGGCAATCGCTTTCATGATCTTCCTGTTGAAACAATTCTAACCTGATCTCAAACATGGTCGGGCGCGATGTCAACGACTTGTCTGTCAAACTCGCCCAAAGTTGACTGAAATGACCCCAAGAAAAAAGCAGTGGCGACCCATGTATCGTTTTCCTTTGGCATGCATAGAGTGAATTCAGCGGACAATATCAATCTTCGCTGAAGGCACAAAGTCAGGATGACTTCGTATATACGAAATACTGATTTGTCAATGAGTCAACGGGTAGCAACTCTTAATAAGACTCGGCGTCCTGGAAACATCAAATAGCGGTGCCATTCACTCAAGGCGGTTAGCTTGAAAAAGGGATATTCTTTTCAAGGCACTCACTAAGGATGGTGCAAAGCTCTTTGAGTGATTCTCGGCTTGGGTCCTCACCCACTGTGTTGAGCATCCGCCTGGCCAGAGGAGTAGCTTTTAGCAGCTTCATGGCGTCCTGGTTTTCTCCTGTGTGTATACCTGCAGACTCTGCCAGATGGTACCATAGCTCTTGAATCGTGATTGAAGTCGTGTTTATACCATAAGCTCGCAGAAGAATCTGATCGCGAACGACTCCCTGCTCTGCATTCTTAGCCACTTCATCCAGGAGACCACGCGCCCGTGACGGCTCAACCGATAAGAACCTTTGGGTGTCCCCTGCTTTCCCCTCAACGAAAGCTTTCACGACCCTTGTGACAATTTCAACAACTGCTATATCACGCAGTGGACACTCCTGGCTGTCGAGCAAACGAATCTCAATAGCTCCTCGGTCAAACCGGGCAATCGCGCCTCTACTGTTTAAGAAAACCGGCTCCAACACGTTATCGGGGTCATGGGGAGCGATCGCCTCTTCCAGCGGCCGATATATATACTCTTCATATTCACTTTGCGTTTTGATATATTCGGGAATAATCGCTCCTGCTACTGATGGAATCTTTTTCTGATTATTGAAGTAGTGACAAAGTCGAGTGTCCATCCAACCGGTGACTCTTCCTTCTTGAAAGGGAGAGCTGGCTGCAACTCCAGGCAATAAGGGTAGGACCATACGAATCGCAGAATGAAGACGTTCAAACTCGTCGTCATTCGAGAATGGAAGGTTAATATGGACACTCTGGAGATTTGCCCACCCGTGGCCCCGACAATCAAAAATTCGATCATATGCCTTGTAAATATCATTATATTCATGAGGCCATAATCTGGTTTCAATAGTTGGATCCATCCATGGATGCATAGAACCGGGAAGGAGCTTTGTCCCGATTCGTGATAGATGTTCATTAGCAACGACGAGTTCTCGATGAAAAGCTTCAGCTAGATCATAGGTGGATGGAGCAGGCCCGTTAGTTTTGATTTCCAGCACATGAAGGGCGAGTTCATTCGACCAGGCCATCTTATCTCGTTCTATTTCTGTTACGGACGAACCATCGACTATATCCATGAGGCGGTCGCAGGCGGGAGCTACCGAATAACTTTCTTTGTCTACGATCATATATTCGATCTCGACGCCTATGCCCTCGAATAGACCTAGTCTTTTTTCAGTGTTGGATCCCATCACTTAGCTTCTGCTCCTGCTCTCCTTGAATCAACCCGATTTAGAAATACTTTCGCGACACGTTCCCATAGTTGGTCCTTAAGGACTGCATCTTCATCACCAATGTTAAGATCCGGATTATCGTTAACTTCAATGACATGAGCGACTCCCTTAATGTCCTTCACATCGACACCATAGAGTCCATCGCCGATAAGGTTAGCTGCCTTTACGGCTGCCTTAACAACATTGACTGGGGCATCTGCCACGGCCATGGTTTCGACCTTCCCCCATCGTTGCCCACCTGCTCCATCACGCTTAACTACTTGCCAGTGTTTCGCAGCCATGTGGTATTTACATACATACAGGGGTTCCCGGTCCAGAACACCAACTCTCCAGTCGTACTCCGTTGGTAAGAATTCCTGAGCTACAATGAGCTCTGAACCGGATAGCATTTCCTTAGCAAATGCCTGATATTCACCTCTGTCATTGGCTTTTCTTACACCGAGGCTGAAAGCACTATCCGGCTGTTTTAAGACACAGGGGAAGGACAGGTGCTCACCTACTTCATCGACGATGCGACGAGTAATGGTATAGGATTTAGGAATCGGAACTCTTGCACGTTCGAGCAATTCCGCCAGGAAGACCTTATTAGAACACCGCAGGATCGAATCAGGGTCATCTATCACGACAAGTCCTTCAGATTGGGCACGTCTGGCGAACCTGAAGGTATGATGATTTACGTTGGTTGTTTCGCGAATAAAGAGAGCATCAAACTCTGCCATTCGACCATAGTCATCCCTTGTGATCATTTCCACCGAGATACCAAGGCGAGAAGCAACTTTCGAAAACTTCTGAAGCGACTTCTCATCACTGGGAGCATTGGTTTCTTTAGGATCGTGTAGCACGGCAATGCTACAGCGAGGGGTTTGACCCAGGTTCGTTGTTCCAATCCCTTTTCGTCCAAAGAAATCATGAGCAGCAGACACCATGTTCTCATGATGAGAAACAGGAACGTCCCCAAGAGGAATAGGACGTATAGACCTCAATCGCCACCCCTCCTGTTTATCTCTTACGAAGAGACAGCGAATAAGTGGGGCGGGAAAGTGTCGAAACAATGCGGCAGCAAGGGCGTCATGCCTCCTTGCCAGGTTTTGTCCGAAGTAAATACTGAGTGTGAATTCATCCGAGTTTATGGTTGCCAGGCTCCGATCAATCTTCGCTTTCAGGTTCTCCCCCGCTAAACGGGCGAGTGAGACCAATCTAAAGTCGGCAATAGTGGAAACGCTTGGGAGCGGCTTATGCCCTCTCGCAGCCGCCAATAGGGATACATAGTACCCGACACTTTGATAGCGATAAGAGCGGCAGAGATTAAAGATTCTAACATTTCGTTGAGACCGAAGGGATAGCTCCCCATTTGTCAGATAGTTCTCCGCCGTGATGAGTTCCGCTTTCAGCTCCCCATTGGCAGGCCAGTCTTTCAGGTCCTCTATGACTAAGATATTCTTCATCGTACAGACTTCCTGCCTTGTTTAAGGCGAATTTGAAGCAGATTGCCATCGAAAGTCAGAACTCCAAGAAGGATGGCACTGATCACACGCTCGACGGGAGCCGTATAGACATGGGACTCAAAACCGGGCCGATCTTCCAGGGGGTCAGCGATTTGTACCATTCTCGTCTCGGTATCATAACCGCAGAGAACAACAAAGTGCCCCTGCGGATCTCCACGTACATCATCCCAGTCACTTTCAGGCCCGTATTCTCGCGGGGATTGGTAAAGCCAGGTTCCGCTTAAGCCACACAGAAGCGGATATCCATCACGAAGAGATTTCGTGATGAGATTACTCTTCAAGTCTTCCATGATCAAGACGCCACCGAGCTCCAGAAAACGAGCATAAGCCCTGCAGGCAGACTGTAGCTTGGAATCTGAGATGGCTTCACAACGCTCCGCCAGTTTTGCCCTCACAATCTCGGGCTCTAGACCTTTCCACGTAGGATCCATTACCCTGAGATTAAATGTATGAAGACGAGCGCTAAAACCCCGTTGGAGGGCGTCTATCCCAAGGAAGGCACCAAGTGTCCCACCTGTGGAGAGTTGATGGGTTTCGGCTATCAACTGGTCTAAAGAGAGATCGAGTCCAAAGTGCTTGTAAACCGCATGAAGACAAGTTGGACCGCATGTCGTGTCATCAGGTTGAGCAGAGATGGAGAAGTGCTGGAGAGAGAGATTACCCGGTAGCTTGTCTATCTTGAGTTCCACCCTTCTGGTAGAGTTGCAGATAAAGTTGTACAAATTCTCAAGTCCGGGAAAAAGCAAGAGGATTTTATACGGGACAATAAATGACTGAAATGGCTCTGTATAATGGACGAGACATGATGAGCTTTTCGCGACAGCAAGAGAAGCCTGATCATGTCAATGACCTGGCTATCAATAGATAAGATAGCCATCGCTCTGGCCTCCTGGCTCCTGATTGGTCTGAGCGGAAACGGTGGCGCTCGCGAAAGACTCATACCCGAAGTGATCAACCGTGATGAAGCGATAAAAGTACTGTGTATCTGGAGTTAGATCGTTATCGGTAAAGAATGTACTGGTTACCTCACCGACCATGTTATCCTCGGAAGGTTCAAAGTCCTCAAACGGTCCTCGATAAACCCGGTAAGATGCAACATCGCGAGAGGGAACAGCGTCCCATGAAATGGTGATGCTATCATGGGAAGGGAAGGAGTTAAAGTAGCGTGGACGGAGGGGCTCCCCGAGCGGCGTATGCGGCTCGCCTTGATGGAAATCATCTATGTACAGCTCGATGGATTGGGCACCAGAACCGACTTGAGTGATCCAGAGGTTCTCTAGAACCCCCGTGTTGCCATCAAGGACTCCGTCACCGGTGACGGATGTGTACTCCTCGCGGGAAATGTCAAAATAGAGGTATTGCCAATTGGGAGATTCGGAAATTCGAATGGATTGAGTCCGTTCGATATCGCCAGTAGTACCGCCGTCTGATCCGATTGCTCCTTCACCTCCGGTTTCACGAATTCCCAGTGCGATATCTAATTCTCCTTCGAAGAGCTTGCAGTAGAATCCGATACCTTTCGAGAAGTCAATCTGCGGGTTTTCTCCGAAAGTGCTAAGCCTGTATCGACCAACTGATCCTGTCCAGGTAAAAGCTATTCTGCGGGATATTGAGCCTTTTTCAGCAATCTCTGGGTCTATACGGTTGTTTGATTCCGCTGATGAATTCGTGTCGGCGGACGTATCGACATTTCTGTTCGTGCCTGAAGTGGTCAGGAAGTTCCAACTCCGCTGATCGAAATCAGCGAGTGGAAACCACGCCGGTTCGGCAACGGGAGCGCTGACAAGCTCTACTGTTGCGAAATCACTGATGGCCCCGTCTCGACCGACGGCTGCCACGGCAAATTGTTCCGGGGAGGTTCCTCCCGGAAAGCTGGAGAGGAAAATACTTCGCTGCCAGCTGGGAACGACATCATAGCTCCATTCATCATTTCGTTCCCAGGCAGCAACGTACCATTGGGGGTAGCTGCCGGGACTCGGAGTCCACCGCCCGGTAAATCCGGTGTAATTCACACCAGTGTAAAATACGTTTGGTTTTCCTGGAGCATCCAGACCAAGCCAACTGCTATACGGCGGTATAGACTCTTCCTGATACGGGCCATTGGCCAATAATTGATCAAGTTGTTGAACGCTAAGGTTTTCCGTGCGAAAGTACAGATTACCGTGACTACGCGCGGACCCTTGTGTGTAAGTGGCCATATTAACAATGTGCTCTGCTGTGTAGAGCACCCCAGCATCAGTTCCACCGATTTTGTAAGCAGGTGTTCCAGGAACGATATGGCGGTTCAAGGGGTTCTGGACAGGGTCAGCCCACCAGTCATGAAGGGTGTCGTAGTCGGTGGTAGATCGGTGTCCATCAGCAGCACGGCCCCAATAGATTTGAGGCATCATGTAGTCTACCCATCCTTGCTGAATCCACTTTCTTGAATCGGCGTATATCCGTGCATAGGCGTCGAATCCACTAATCCCTGATGGTCCGCCTTGAGAGCCCGGCCTCCAGATACCAAACGGCGAAATTCCAAGACGGACATGCTCCGACTCAGGGGTTTCACGGAGGAGATCATGAATGGCTTTCACCAGGTCATCCACATTCTTTCGTCGCCAGTCAGCGAGGCTGAGACCGTTCCCGTATTGTGCGAATTCGGCGCTGTCCGGGAAAGGAGTCCCCCCTGCATCGTTGACCTCATAGGGATAGAAATAGTCATCGAAATGAAGCCCGTCTATATCGTAACGAGTGATAATATCACGCAAAATATCAAGATTATATTCGATCGTTTCCGGCTTCCCTGGGTTGAGCCACAGGTAATCATTGTTGAAATTCACCACGAGCTCAGGTCGATCACGACTTGGGTGATCGGCATCGTAAGAACTGAAGGGATTCAAACCAGCGCGGTAGGGGTTCAGCCAGCCATGGATTTCCAGACCGCGGCGGCGACATTCGTCGATGGTGTATTGAAAGGGATCCCAGGGACGGAGTGGTTCTGCGCCTTGCGCGCCAGTCAGCGTCCGAGACCAGGGTTCGTAGTTCGAGATGTAATGGGCATCGCACTCGCCGCGTAGCTGAAAGATCACAGTGTTTAATCCTGCAGCCTCGGTTTGATCCAACAACTGGTCGATCTTTTCTCGCTGGTTCGCTGGGTCAAAACCCACCCCATCTGGAAAATCGAGTCCGACGACCGTGGTCAGCCAAACACCGCGCATTTCGCGCATAGGAATTTCCGGTTGGGCGACGGCCTGATTCATTGATAAGGCAGTCAGCAAACCAAGGGTACTGATAATAGATAGACTCTTCATTGATAGGCTCCCTCATGATCTGACATCAACTTAGGAATTGCTGTTCTGGTCGCAAATGATTTTGGAGCGTGCGGTTCAATTTTTGGAAGACTCGGTAGAATCTGCTGTAGTTCTTTTCCTCATGAGCTCTCAGTGACTGACCACCGGAACAACGCCAGGAAGCGCGACCACTTGAAGAGGATCCAGATGAACGAACGAGTCTCGAAGAAATCATCTGGTTGGGCCTCAGGAGTCCTGCGAACGGGAGCCCGCCTTCGCCACGGTCCGGCTGGGCCGACAAGAGAAATAACTTCAGCATATCAGTAAGGCCTGGAGTAACTCGACAAGTCATCGAAGGAGCTGCTAGCGTTCATCGCTTGACCGCTCCTGACATTTTCACCGCTTTCCCTTCGCATAATTGCTCTACCGTGAAAGCGTGACCGAAGCGAAACTGCACCTTTTTACTGAGCACCTCGAAGCTGAATTCAAACCAGGCCTTTTGTAGCGTGGAATTATACCCGAGAGAACATCCTGATCGATGTAGGTCGATCGGTAGAGAGCAATCGAAACACCCTAAAGATATTCTTGAAATTCAAGTCGATAAGGGCGGATTACCCTGTGCATATCATGGTGGCGCCTGTCTGCAAAGCGAAGGGAAGCATCCCGAGAAAGCAGGAAAAAGTCACGAAAAGTAGCGCCTTCTTACGCCCGCCACCTGGTACTTTTTTTCAACCGCAATTTGCGACGTCCCCGACCTCTTATCTCTAGCTAGAGCCATGTGGAGGATTTGGGCGTCCCGGATTATGCCTTGCAATATCCAACCCCCAGACCAATACTCCGCAGCCTGAGGAGAATTTATTTTGACTAATATAAACGAAAGTAAACTATCACAAGAAGTATTGGCATGGCGCGATCCCAACATGGACTCGGTCCTGGGAACGGAAACGCCCAAAGATCCGAACAAGGGCTACATAGCTCTTCTTGGCTGGTCTGTGAACGCAATAAAGGCCGCACAGAAGTTTAATCGTCGCTATATTGTTGTAGCTCCCGAATGGGCTACGGATTACTGCGCAGCCAATAAAATTCCATTCATTCCGTGGGACTTTATTCAGATCAACGATAGATCCATGGAAATTATCGAGAAACTGAAAGCCGAAGGGGTGGATGTTGCCATGCCGCTCTATGAGGAAACTGTTGAATGGGCCGGGGCGATCAATTCTGCTCTGCTTAATAGTCCTCGTATGTTCGGTCAGTCCGTACTGTTCCGTGACAAGGCCTTGATGAAACGCCGTGCCCAGCTCGGCGGCATAAGGGTCGGTATCTTCGAAGAAGCCCACGAGAAAGAAGACGTCGTGCGGTTTATGAAGCGCGTCAACCAGACGCTGCTTAAACTGGACGGCGATCTGGATGACCCGATTCACGTTAAGGCCTTTGACAAGGCTGGTTGCCTTGGACATCGGATGATACGCACGGTGGAAGAAATTGACCATATCCCGTCGGAAGAATATCCCCTTCTCATGGAAAGCCATCTGGACGGCTGGGAGTTCGCCGTTGAGGCATGGATTCACGATGGAGAGATCAAGTTCCTGAATATCTCTGAGTATGTAACGCTCGGTTATTCAGTGTTCGTACCGGCCACCAGGGAACTTGAAAGTTGGCGCACGGCGATCACCAAACAGATTGAACTGCTCATCAAAACATTCGACATCAAGTTCGGCCAGATTCATCCTGAATACTTTGTCACCGCAGACGGAGAAATGTACTTCGGGGAAGTGGCCTATCGTCCGCCAGGTTTCAAGGCATTCGAACTGATTGAACGGGCTTATGGGTTCAATGCTTATCAGGCTTCGATGCTGGTATTTGACCCCAAAAGCACAAAAGAGGAAGTCGATGCATTCTTTCCTCGCGAAGTGGAAGATGCTAAAGGCTACGCCGGTTGCTTTGGAGTTTACCCAAGACGTCGGGTAGTTCGTAAACTTGAAATGCCCAAAGAAACAACGGAGCACCCCTATTTTGAATCACACGAACTGATTGAACCTGTCGAAGAAATGGTTCCTGAACGCTCTGCATACGGTACTCATTGGGGTCTGGTCTTTTTCTTTGGGGATGATCCGATCAAGATGCGGGATCTCTTAAAGGCTCAGGAAGACCTGGACTTTTACGTCTAAAGTGACCTCCAGAAGAATAGTTTTCATAGATGGTGAGCGAGACGCTTGAATTTGTGTGCCTGGAAACGCCGTCATCGTGGTGCTCTTTCGAGACTTTCACGTGCTCAGAGCTAATGCTCGCAACCAGTATATACTGAGCAGGAGAGCTGAAGACTATTCTAGTATTTTGAGTCAGAGATCCCTTCAAAAAAATCTCTGGCTCATAATAATTCGAACCACGGAAACCTGGAAAGAAATCGATTTCAGATGTATGTACAGCAGAAAAATTTTACACCAATCTGGAGTAGAGAGTATTCTGAGATTATTTTGTCGGCGCCCTCGCGCTAATATTAAACACAAAGGAGTGGATCCATGGCCGTAGAATCCGACACCACTTCATTTATCATTCGTAAGGCTGTTGAGGCCGACCTGCCGACATTGATCGACTTTCTGGCGAAACTCGCACTCCATGTCTCCGGAGCTCCGCCCATGAAGCTCAGGGATCAGGAGCACAAACGGCTCTCGCAGGTTTTATCCGAGGGACTCACCAATCAAGACAAACTGATCGTTGTGGCTGACGTGCCGGACACCGGCGTCGCAGGCATGGGCTATATCTTTGTCTGGCGCAGCCAGGGTATCTGGGAGCAAGCCACGCATACCGAGTATAGATCCGGTGTGATCGACGATGTGTGGGTTGAACCGGATTTCCGAAAGATGGGTTTGTCCACAGCTATACTTAAAGAGTTAGTTGGTTTTGCCGAGGAAAAAGGTGCGCATGAACTCATTCTTGAATATTCTCTTACCAACACAGAGGCAGAAGCAGTTTGGACTAGAATCGGATTCAAGCCCATCGGAATTCGCGCTGCGGCGACAACAGCGGCGGTGAAGAAAGCACTGGCGCCTCGTGGGTAATTCTGTCATCTCTTTAGAAGACTCAAAAGCCAGAAACAAACCGGGAGATTCACAGTGACGGACCCTCGCAGTGTTGCCATTTTTTACGACGAAGTAATGCTGGGCCACGACCCGCAGGTTGACTTGCCCTTTGTCCCCAGCCGAGTAGAAAAACGGGTCAGAAATATTCTCCAGGGACTGGAGTTTAAATGGGATTATCCGGAGCATCCAGGTCGGCTGACCGCCATCATGGAACTGCTGGAAGAAAAACCCATCCCCGGATTGATATACAAATCGGGCTCCAGCGCCACTTACGAACAACTGGGTCGGGTCCACACATCCGCTTACCTCGATGATATATTTTCACTGGCAGGAAAGACGGCATGGCTCGACCGGGACACAACAGCGGTTTCTTCCGGAAGCGTCGAAGCTGCCACCGCGGCTGCCGGTAACGCCATCGCAGCCGTAGAATCTGTCATGAAGGGCGAGGTCCAGAGTGCGTTTGCACTCGTGCGTCCCCCAGGACATCACGCCGAACCTGTTCGCGCCCGAGGTTTTTGTCTCTTCAATAACATCGCCGTTGCAGCAGCACACGCCAGATCAAAGCTGGGCTGTGAACGCATTCTGATCATCGACTGGGATGCTCACCATGGAAACGGAACCCAGGATATCTTCTGGGCCGATCCTGATGTATTGTTTTTTGATATCCATTGCGCAGCCCCCTTTTATCCCGGCTCTGGGTTTATAGACGAAGTTGGTGCCGGACTTGGTGAGGGCTATACCGTGAACGTCCCCATTCCTGAAGCCGCCGGTGATACCGCCTTCGAAAAAGCCTTTCGAGAAATATTAGTCCCCGCTGCCGAAACTTTTAAACCCGATCTGGTATTGGTCTCCGCGGGATTCGATCCCCACCGGAATGATCTCGCGCTGAATCTGACCTATGACGGATTTAAAATCATCACTGGGATCGTTCAGAAAATATCTGACGAACTCTGTGATGGGAAACTCGCCCTGGTGCTTGAAGGCGGATATAACCTGACTTCATTAGCCCATGGGGTTCATGCCGTCCTGGAGGTATTGGCAGGCGGAGAAATCCCCGAGCTATCCGAACCCGGTCTCAGGGAAGTAGCTGAAGCCGCGGAATTCCATGCCTCCGCTTTTTCTGATGAGGAATAGCAGTCGTCTTCAAACGAAGAGAATGCCAGGCAAAGACAATCAGGAGCGTTCGCTTGTATGTTAACTTTCTCTAATCCGGCTGGGTCCGGAACTCTTTGGTTCCACAACCTGACCACCGCTGAGGGTATTCCGGTCGCCTACGACTCCCATGCCCGTACCTTCATTACAATGCCTCCGTTTTGTATTAACCGCGAGCGAATCGGTTGTAACTGGGTCGCACCCAAAGAAGGCGCCTTCTGCCGGTCCTGTGCGATGACTGCACTGGCGCCAGATCCAGAAATCCCCAATGCGATCCCCAACTGGGCAGAAACGGAAGCCGCAAAGCGTTGGGTGATTGACAACCTCGGACGCTGGAACTGGTTCCGACCTGAAGATCCGGGTGCCAGGCCTGTCTTTCACATGCTGGCCGATGACGATATAGCAGCTGACATGGGCCACGCCGACGGCGTTGTCACCATCAGCGTTTCCGAAGCCGACCATGTCGTGCGTGTTACCCGAAAAGAGATTCTGAGAGAGCCTTATCGGACAATGATCGGGCACATGCGACATGAGCTTGCCCATATGCTTTGGTGGCGGCTGAGCTTGCGTAAAGATTTTCTGACCGCGTTTCGAGAAATATTCGGAGATGAGCGAAGGGACTATGATGAAGCGCTCAAGCAGTATTACGAGCAAGGACCTCCCGAAGACTGGCAACAATTTTATCCGACTCGATACGCCTCGTCACACCCTCACGAGGACTGGGCTGATACAGCTGCTCACCTTCTTCACCTGACGGACATAACAGACAGTTTTGTGGCGAGCGGCCTTGGTTCCCCTGAACTGCCGGGATGCCGATGGGACCCTTATTCAGAAGCGGATACCTCCCGACTGATCCATGTCGCGACTTCCCTCGTCAGCGGGATCAATCACGTCAATCGATCCGTAGGTCTGGCGGATGTCTATCCCTTCACATTATCGGTGACAGCCCATCGGAAACTTGCCTTTGTCCATGATTGGCTGCGACGCGGCGCTCAGGGACGCTAATGACGCAGATCAGAGGTCCCTTCGAAAGGTTCTATCTGGAACCTACATAAGTGCGAATGCACATGAAGCAATTTCCAGGGGTATACGAAATCAGGAAATTCTGAACATTAGCGATGTAATCGGAGTCTAAGGTAGTGAATGGCTCTTCATTCTGGACGACCTTCGGGAAGAATTTAAGAGCTGCGAGGCGATGGGAATGAAGGTTTCCAAGAAAGCTCGATAGAGTTTCATCATCTCATCCTTACCCTCGTTCACTTCTCAATCTTCTCCATCGCTGCGCCGAACGCATCACGTGTTCCCGACTCCTTCTTCAAATTGAACCTGTGTGATCTGATTCACCAGGAACCATTCAAATTCACGAGGTTATATTCATAATCACCGGTCACACTCCATGAGAGGTCATCTACGATGTGGTCAGCTGTCACATCCCCCGTCGCTCGCAAATTGCCGTTATATAAGCCGAGCTTGGGCTCTCTGGCGCGCTAGAAGATTATCCAATGTTCCGTTGGTTTCTTGATCTCGAGTGTGACTTCTACGTCGAAGCCCTCAGCAGGGGGCTCCTCCACATTGCCCGCCGCGTCAGTTCCCAATGTGTAAAATTGGTAGATACCATCGCCCGCACTGGCGTTGAAGTCAATCTTGCCGGCTTCCGCGGGAACGGCCCCGGCGCTAGCAAAGTTCTCAAAATCAAAGCGATAAAAAAGTTCGACTGAAACGGCATCCGGATTGGAGGTGAATTCGACAGTCAGTTCGGGGTCTTCCTGTGTAACGCTCCCGCTCGGCGCAGTCACCTGGGTGGCAGGCGGTACCGTATCTACGGTGTGGACTTCGCCGGTGGTAAAGGCAGCGGTGCCGGTATTTTCGAGTTCGTCCGCGACGGAACTTCCGGCTTTTAAATCCAATCGCAGACCACCATCGCCGGAAATGCCCGTGACTGTGACTTCATAGGCGTCCGGAGATGCGAGGGGAATGACCGCCCCCACAATCGCTGTCACGCCGTTAATCTCGAAGGCGGAGGAGGTCAACCCGGTCACCGGCTCGCTGAAAGTAACGAGGAACTGGACGCTGGTCGCGTTCGGTGCTGGATCACCCTTCACCACGATAGAGACAACCTCCGGCGCGGTATTGTCCACGATGAGAACGCTGCCACCAGTGAAGCCGGTTGTAGGACGGTTGTTCGCCAAGTCGGCCAGCGTCGTACTGGTCACATAGTCAAGACGCAGGGCCCCGTCTCCCGAGATGCCCGTAACCGGTATGGTATATACAGAGGCGGAACGAGTGATCGGCGTTCCCACTGTGCCTGAGACGGAGTTGGTGGTGGCCAGATCAAACGCAGCACTCCCGACATTCATCACGTCCTCATCGAAGGTCACAACGAAAGTCGCGGTGTCTTGATTGGTAGGGCTGGAGGGAGACTCCAAAACGATGCTTTCGACGGATGGCGGCGTATTGTCCACAACAAGGATGGCTCCACTGGTGTAGGGGCGGACGATTAGATTACCCGCCAAGTCAACGATGGGCGAGTTGTCGAGAAGGTCGACGCGTAACGTACCGTCGCCACCGATGTTGGCCACCGAGATACGAATAGAAGTGTCCGTAAGAACGCTGGTCGATTCAATCGTGCCCGTCGTCAAACCCGTTGCCGTGGTCGTAAATGACGCTGTGGAGATGTTCTCGACGGGTTCGGAAAAGGTGACATCGAAGGACGCCATAGCGTTCATCGTGGGACTCGATGGTGACCAGAGCGTAATGCTTTCAACGGTCGGCGCGGTTTGGTCGATAAGCAATTCTTCGCCGCTCATGAAACTGGGCGTGCTCATATTGCCCGCGCCATCAACGAGATCCGTCCCGCTCTTGAGATCTAATCGGATCACGCCGTTCCCTGTGATGTTTTCAACAGTCACTTCGGCATAATCGCCCGTGGCGGGAATCACACCGGCGACATTCGCCGTGACTTCCCCACTGATGGTCACGATTTCAAAATCATCCGCGCTGATGTTGCTCACCGATTCACTGAACTCAACATCGAACACTGCGGTCCCAGCATTGGTCGGATTCCCGGGTGAACGCACCATGATGGATTCCACTTCGGCCGAAGACTGGTCAATCGTGACGACTTCGCCATTGACGTAGGGATGAATCCCGCTGTTGCCGGCTCCATCGACAATGTCGGTACCGGACAGCAGGGATATACTGAAGCTCCCATCTCCGCTGAGCGACGAGGCAGTCACGGTGATTTGTTCGCCTGACTCCGAGGACACGGCCGAAACGATACCGGTGGTGCTGCCGCTGACTTGGCTGAAAAGAAAATCATCGATCGTGACATTGACCACCGGCTCGCTGAAAGTGACGAGGAACTGGACGCTGGTGGCGTTCGGTGCTGGGTCACCAGCGACCGCGATGCTCTCTACAGTCGGGGCGGTATTGTCCACGACGAGAATGCTGCCACCAGTGAAGCCGGTTGTAGGACGGTTATTCGCCAAGTCGGCCAGCGTCGTACTGGTGATATAGTCAAGGCGCAGGGTCCCGTCTCCCGAGATGCCCGTAACCGGTATAGTATATACAGACGCGGAACGAGTGATCGGCGTTCCCACTGTGCCGGAGACGGAGTTGGTGGTGGTCAGATCAAATGCAGCACTCACGACGTTCATCACGTCCTCATCGAAGGTTACAACGAAAGTCGCGGTGTCTTCATTGGTGGGGCTGAAGGGAGACTCCAAAACGATGCTTTCGACGGTCGGCGCGGTTTGGTCGATAAGCAATTCTTCGCCGCTCATGAAACTGGGCGTGCTCATATTGCCCGCGCCATCAACGAGATCCGTCCCGCTCTTGAGATCTAATCGGATCACGCCGTTCCCTGTGATGTTTTCAACAGTCACTTCGGCATAATCGCCCGTGGCGGGAATCACACCGGCGACATTCGCCGTGACTTCCCCACTGATGGTCACGATTTCAAAATCATCCGCGCTGATGTTGCTCACCGATTCACTGAACTCAACATCGAACACTGCGGTCCCAGCATTGGTCGGATTCCCGGGTGAACGCACCATGATGGATTCCACTTCGGCCGAAGACTGGTCAATCGTGACGACTTCGCCATTGACGTAGGGATGAATCCCGCTGTTGCCGGCTCCATCGACAATGTCGGTACCGGACAGCAGGGATATCCTGAAGCTCCCATCTCCGCTGAGCGACGAGGCAGTCACGGTGATTTGATTGCCTGTCGCCGAGGACACAGCCGAAACGATACCGGTGGTGCTACCGCTGACCTGGCTGAAAAGAAAATCATCGATCGTGACATTAAACACCGGCTCGCTGAAAGTGACGAGGAACTGAACGCTGGTCGCGTTCGGTGCTGGGTCACCAGCGACCGCGATGCTCTCTACAGTCGGGGGCACGAGATCGACATTCAAGACTTCGCCCGCGGTGAAGGCAGGCGGTGGCTCGGTGTCTGCAACTCCTTCGATGTCGGTGTTGGCTCTGAGGTTCATTCGCACCGATCCAACGCCTTGAAGGCTACTTGCGGTGACGTCGACGGTTCTGCCGCTGGAAGCTGAAAGCCCACTCACCGCACCCGTCGCTGTACCACTCAAAGTCTCTAGCTCAAAGTCGTCAGTACTGAGATTGTAGACGACTTGGTCAAAGGTGACTTCGAAAGCGACACTTGACGCATTGCCCGCCGGGGTGCCGACGACCGAAATGGACTGAACGAAGGGCGGCGGCAAAACCACGCTTCCGACGTTATATGCGATTTCGACCTGCACGCGAGAACCGCCGATGAGATCTATATTCCCATCTTCGTTCAGATCAGCGGTAGCTAGACCGGATTGGCGGGAACCAAGGGTGTATGCACGGACAGGAGCGAACGTTCCATTGGCGACTCCGTTGCTCCCCTGCCCAAGATGAATACCCGTCATATCGATGACAGTGCTAGTTGCGCTCGTTTTCGTGGCAAGATCGAGAATTCCGTCTCCGTCAAAGTCGTTGATCGCAACGACACCCGGTCCGACGATGGTTGGAAGAGCAACGGGGGAGCGAAACGTTCCATTTCCTTGGCCATCGCTACCATTTCCGATGAGGAGACTTAAGGTTTGATCAATGAAATTAGACACCACAAGATCTAGAATTCCGTCGCTGTTAAAGTCTGCTGTTTCGACGTTTTGAGGGCGGTCGCCAGACGCGTAATAGACAGGGCTTCCAAACGTGCCATCCCCTGCGCCGATGAAGATACCGGTTCTATCATAGGTATCGATTGAAAGAGCGAGGTCGAGCTTGTTGTCCGCGTTAAAATAGCCAAAGGTGTGATCATTGGTGCCGAAAAATGTGGAGACAATGGGGAGGGCCGTGAATGTTCCATCCCCGACTCCATTGTCGCCCTCACCGAGGAGAATGACGTACCCTGCGGGACTTCTGAGCGTCACAGACAGGTCGAGAATGTCGTCGCCGTTATAATCTGCCGCTCGGATTTGCCCAGGTTCTGCATCGGGCAAAAAGGCGCTGAAACTTGAGAAGCTCGTCCCCCCTTCATTGGCAAGATGAATAGTAATCTCGCCATCGGGGAAATCTGTCGTAGCGTAATCAATCCAGCCGTCCTCGTTAAAATCGGCTACAACAAAGTCGGTGAATCTGCTAGATACACCAACATCAATGGGATCAGCTAAAGTCCCATCGGGGATGCCGTCCGTGCCGTTTCCCCGCACCAACTGGAGCTTACTCGTATCGAGAGTATTCACCAGAATGTCTAAAATTCCATCTTTGTCAAAGTCTGCGACTTCGATTTCGCCGGGAAACGAAGCAATCTGTTTTTGCTGGGGAAATTCGAAGGAACCTAAACCAGTCCCATAGAGCACAGCGACATCATCGTCGCTGCCATTTGCGATCACCATGTCCGAGAGGTTGTCGCCATCGACATCCACAAGTTGGAAGCCCTGAGGCTTGAAATCCGAATCCAACACATTGACGGGAGCAAACGTTCCATCACCTTTGCCATTCGTACCGTTCCCGAGAGCGATATGGATGGCGCGGTCGATATAGCTCGTTGTGACAATATCGAGGATTCCGTCGCGGTTGAGGTCACCAGTCTGAATCTGGTCGGGGCGCTGGAAAGAGCCGACGCTATAGAAATAGGACTCAGTAAAGGTTCCATCGCCTACACCATCGGTCCCGTTCCCCTGGAAAACGCGAACACCTTTATCATTAATATTTGCCGTGGCAAGATCCACGATTCCATCCGCGTTGAAATCACCCTGTGTGATCGTCGCACCATTGCCAGGATTACTATAGCTGACCTCATCTGCAAAGGTGCCGTCGCCATTGCCGTTAGTGCCATTACCGATCATGACGCCCGTCGACACATCGCTAGAGTGGGCGATGGCGAGATCACTGATACCGTCTTCGTTGTAATCGCCGACAATGATGTCGGAAGGATATTGGCGAACGTTGTAAAGGACCGGTTCGGCGAAGGTGCCGTCTCCTTCACCCCCTGAGCCTTGACCAATGAAGACAGCAACCCAATGCTGTGACCGAAACGTGCTGGTGTCATAACCTGCGCCAGCGAGATCGGGGATGCCATCATCGTTAAAGTCGCCAATGGTAATGCCTTGGAAATTCTTAACTGAACCGATGGTGGTATAGTTGCCAAAGGTACCGTCGGCGACTCCGCCTGCGCCGTTGCCAAAGAGAATCCCGAAAGTTCCGCCGGATTGATTTGCGATGGCGAGATCTAAGATCCCATCGCTGTCAAAATCGCCATGGAGAATGTCCACCGGCCCATCGCCTGCGGAATAGGTAACTCCAGCGAAATAATCGGTCGTTCGAAAACCTCCAACCGGATTTGCAAGGATGACGGTCACGTCGTTGCTGGCGGTATTCGCCGTTGCGATGTCCATTACGCCGTCATCGTTGAAGTCGGCGATAGTAAGCTTTTCGGGTTCATAGAACACGCCAAAGCGCGGAACAGGAAAGCCAACCCATAGAGCGGAGGAAGTCTGCGGGCTGGCGAGCGCGACAAGGCCGGTAACTACCCACCACAGCAAAGCCAATGGGTTGCTGCGGGAAAGCACTCGACGGAAAAGCATATATATCCTTTAAGAACGCAGTAAAGATGATCAAATAGAGATTTTCCAACCAGACGGCTCAAGGTGATTTTCGTCCCATGATGGCGATCGAGCAGGAGAGGTTGATACACGTCGACTCAAAGCAGAGGAGGAAGAATGCTCCTCATAACCACCACAATCCGCCTGCTGAATAGTCACAATTATGAAGCGCCAGAGATGGATTTACGGCTCGATCGGCATCCTCGGTTTGGGTTCACCCAACGCAGGCTTTTAGCCCGATAGGCAAAGTAAATATAGACGTCATCTTACTTTCCATCGAAGGACGTCACGGCAACCTCGAAACCGAGCGAAGAGAACGGTGGAGGGTGTTACAATTTGACCCTGTACGTGAACCCATTGAAAATAGAGGCCTTACGCGTGTCTGGAGAGCCTGCAAAAAGATCTAGTCTTGTGTTGTGAGTCATTTGAAATGGCTCCCCAACCTGGACTCGAACCAGGAACCTGCGGATTAACAGTCCGTCGCTCTACCGATTGAGCTATTGGGGAGCAGAGCTGAGGGGCGTGATTCACGTCAAAACCCCGGGACAGGTCAAGAGCGAATTCCACAAGAATGACATTTTTTTTCCTAAACGGAACTCAGAGACGAAAATCAGCCCAGATCACCATCTTTTCACCCCAAATAGACTCTCTTCGGTTACGAACTTCCATATTTTTCCGCCACGAAACGGAGAGCTTCCTCCTCCGAGTTGAGCTCTCCCTCTAATTGTCGGTCCTGAACATCGCGCAGGATGGTTCCCATCATGGGGCCTGGCTCGATCCCCATGCTTAATAAATGACGACCGTTAATAAGCGGAGCAGGCATCAGCTTTTCCTCCGACTGTTCAAAATCTTGCATGTATTGAAGCGCTAATTCGTAGGTTTCCATGATACGACAGCTGCCCAGCAGGTCCGCCCGGTGCAGAGCAAGATCGCAGTCGATGGTTTCCGAGGAAAGAAAACGACGTATCGTGGATTTCTTCATCTTCTTGAGGTTCATCCACTTCATGTGGCGATCAACAGCCTGGGAGACCGTCTCTGTAAACTTGTTGGGAAACTTGAGTCGACTCAGGATCTCCTGAGTCAGGTCGCATCCAACATGCTCATGCTGATAGAAGGTGATCTTCCCCTGCTCGTTTCTCGCAAAGGTTACGGGTTTTCCTACGTCGTGAAGAAGTGCGGCCCAGACATTTACACTTGTCCTCGGCTCGACATACTCAACGACAAGCTTTGTATGAACGAAGACATCGCCCTCAGGATGGAATCGTTTACCCTGCTCGACCCCGTCCATAGCTGCGACTTCAGGGAGGACCTTATGGAGAATTCCCGAATGATAGAGATGGTCCAGCGCATCTCCTGCTCTCTCCCCCACCAGCATCTTATCCAATTCATCACGGATACGCTCGGGAGATATATATTCGATAGTATGAGCGAGTTCAAAGATAGCCGACCAGGTTTGCGGCTCGATTTCAAAGTCGTAGCGAACGGCAAACCGTATAGCTCGAAGCAGACGCAGGGCATCCTCGTTGAATCTGTGTTCAGGATCACCAACACAGCGCAGACGCTTCTGCTCAAGGTCCTCCACCCCACCCTGGAGATCGATCACTTCATGGTCGAGAGGATCGTAGTAGAGTGAGTTGATGGTGAAATCTCGTCTGAGGCAATCCTCTTCGAGTGTTCCAAACGTCACATGGCTGGGATGACGATGATCCAGATACTTTCCCTCCTTACGGAACGTGGCGACTTCAAAGTGGAATCCGATGAATTCAACCAGTGCGACGCCAAACTTTTCTCCTACGAACTTTGCCTCGGGAAAAAGTTCCCTGATCTGATCCGGATGCGCGTCTGTTGCGATATCGATGTCGCCGGGCTCGCGCTTGAGAAGCAAATCTCTGACGACACCGCCAACGAGGTAGCCAGAATATCCACTGCTCTTGAGTTTTCTGACAACTTCGACGGCACTTCGAAAGAGTGGAGTGTGGAGAGTAAGATTTCGTTTCATTCCCTGCTGGACACCTCATGAATCTGACTTCATGGTTCATGCAATGGTGTTACTTGTGCGTACAGTGAAAAGCACCAGATCTTCTTATTTTGACGAGGTTTACTATGTGGCTTGTCGCCGGTCTTGGGAATCCAGGCTTACGATATGCAAATACACCGCACAATCTGGGGTTTGATGTTGTAATTAAACTGGCTAAGCGGGCGAATGCAACCTGGACGGCATCACGTCAGGCAAAAGCAGAGGTCTGTAAGACGTTTGTTGGGTCTCAGGATTTGATTCTTGTGATGCCAACAACATTCATGAATCTCAGTGGTGAAGCGATTCAACCAATCGCCCACTATTACAAGATACCTCCTGAAAACGTGCTCTCTGTCAGCGATGATATAGCCATTCCATGGGGTCGCATGCGGTTTCGAGCAGGAGGCAGTCACGGAGGTCATAATGGACTGAGGAACATGATTATGCATCTTGGTACAGACAAGTTTCCTCGCCTGAGGGTTGGATGCAAACCAGAGAACTGGAAAGGTGATATGAAAGCCTATGTTCTTGCGAAGCTTCGCGGTGAGGCGCTGGAACTTGCCGACCACATGGCCGAAGTGTGTGCCGACTCTGTCGAAGAGGTCCTCAAAGAGGGACTTCAATCTGCCATGACTCGATATAACGGGTATGATGCCTTCAAAATAGAGGGTTAGAGTGATTTTCAGAAGTCCTGCTCATCATATGCTGGCTGCGAGCAGTAGCTATGAGCGCCTGAAATCCTCGAAATAGCACCACTATGACTGCGTTTCCAAGCACCCATATCCACCCCTCTCGCTCACCATCTATCTAACCAATACTTCTGAAGATCACTCTGGAGTGATCTTCAGAACTGTATATTCAGACTCTTGAGGATATAGTCGACAGTTCGTTTGGCAGCTCCGCGATTGGAAAGGGCAGCTTTCTGGCCAATGCTACCCAGGTCTTTTCTCGCTTCTTCTGATTTCGCAAACTTCACGAAAACCTCGTCGAGCATGTGACCGTCAACCTCAAGTGAACCTTTCGCATTATTCATGATTCGCATAATCTCTTTCTGAGCATGCATCTGAGGTCCGTGCACCACAGGGACTCCGTGTATAGCGGGCTCGAGAAGATTATGGCCACCGATTGGTGCCCAGGCTCCACCAACAAGAGCAATGTCGGCTGCTCCGAAGATCTTTGCCAGCACTCCCATTTGATCCAACAGAAGAACGGGCTTGTCTTCAGTGAATTCAGCTCTTGAGAGACGAACAACAGGTTGCTTCATCTCTCTCAGGTACTTGTCCACTTCATCGAATCGCTCGGGGTGCCGAGGCGCGATCAACAGCCTCAGTTTTTCTACATACTTCTGTGCTTTGTTAAACGCCTCGAGAATGATTTTTTCTTCTCCCGGGTGAGTACTACCAGCGACGACCAGTATTTCATCTTCCTTCACCTGATACTCATCGCGGATCGATTTACGATCTTCAAGGCGCAGAGGATCTGGTAGACCGTCAAACTTGACATTTCCCGTCACGTATATCTTCGTTTTTTTTCCGCAAAGTGACTCGAACCTTTCGGCATCCTGATCTGTTTGAGCAAGGATTGCCTTCAGACTATTTAAAGGCTTCTTTAATAATGGACGGGCATAAGAGTAACCCCGCGAAGACTTCTCAGAAAGCTTTCCATTTACAAGAAACGAAGGGATCTTATGTACTTTATTCTGAAGAAGTATATTGGGCCAGATTTCTGTCTCAAAGAATAGGTATAGAGAAGGATTATACGCCTCGAGAAACTTCCTGACCTGCCATGAAAAATCGACGGGAATGTAGTCAAAGTGCTGCACCCCTTTCATCACTTTTCTGGCGTGAGCCTGTCCAGTCTCAGTCCCTGTTGTCGCGAGAAACTCCCAGTCAGAAAAACGGCTGGAAATTTCCCTGTATACAGCTGAAGCCGCCACAGACTCGCCAACACTGACGCTATGCAGCCACACTCGATGCTCACACGGTTTGAGAGGTTTCTCAGGATAGTTTGCTCCAAACATCCCCGGCAAAGACTCTTTGTACTTACCATATTTCCATCGCTTGTAATAAGCATTTGAAAGAAAAAAGGGTGCTGCCAGAAGATATGCGAGGTCGTATTGATTCATTCAAAGGTCTCTCGAAGACGATACATGGCTATCGACCCTGTTACAGCAACGTTGAGTGATTCTACGTCTGGTTCCATCATGATGTTTATTTTTTCGGCTTTCGACCAGGCTTTTTCGTCGATTCCTGGTCCTTCACTGCCGAGAACAATAGCAAGTTTTTCGGTCTTGGATTCAAACTTTTCGAGGTCTGTTCCTGAATGACTGTCGAAAAGCATCACCGTCACGTCTCTCTCTACAAGACACTTCTGAAGATATTCTCTATCATCGACCTGGATGATAGAATGTTTGTGAAAGCAATTCCCAGCTGTCGAGCGGACAAACTTCTCATTGGAGAGTGAAACACCCCCAGGGAGCAGTATGGTGCGAAACCCAAAGGCAGAAGCAGATCTGACAAGTGTGCCCGCATTACCTGGATCCTGAACTCCGTCAAGAATGAGGAACCGTGTTCCTTGGAAAAAGCTCTTCTGATCATTCTCTGGTGGAGAGACGAGAACCGCTGTACCAGTTTGTGATTCAAGAGATGAAAGCTTTTTGTAAAGACGATCTGTAAGTATATAGACCTTCGTCCTTTGAGCCTTCGCTTTACGTATCAGCTCATTTGCCTCAGCATTTTTCTGAACACTTTCACTTACAATGAGGCAGTGAATGACCCAGTTTCCCTTGAAGGCCTCCCGGACAAACCGCTCCCCTTCCACCAGGACCCAACCATTCTTCTTCCTCTTCGCCGGGAGGAAGGATTGATAGGTTTGATTCTTATCGGATTCAAGCTTCTGCATGAGATATAATGAACTCCGAGGGTTCATTCCTGATCAATGATCGAGACTCTGTCTGCCTTCTAGGGCGATGCGAAGGGTATTTGAGTCTGTATATTCAAGACTTCCTCCCATCGGAACACCTCTCCCAAGACGTGTGATCTTCAGGTCGCGATCCTCTGGCAGGTTTTTCGAAATATAGAGGGCAGTCGCGTCGCCCTCAACCGTTGGAGAGGTTGCCAGGATAACTTCCGTAATTCCCTCTTCATCCACTCGCATCAAGAGCTCTTTGATTTTCAAATCGGAGGGTTTCACCCCTTTTAAGGGGGAAAGATGTCCTCCGAGGACATGGTACTTTCCAAGGAACCCTCCGGCCTTCTCCAACGCGATAACGTCGGATGAACTTTCGACAACCAGTAGCAGATCCTGCTGCTTATTCTGACAGCATTCGGGCCATTCCTTATTTTCTTCTGCAAAGTGACCACAGCGCTGACAGATGCGTATATCATCGACAACTGCCTGCAAGGCACGCTTGAGAGGATCTATTCTCTCTGAACCAGAGAAGAGCAGATCCATGGCCATCCTTTCGGCGCTCTTCTTACCAACGCCAGGAAGCCGTGATAGTTCATCGATCAGTTTTTGTAAAGATGGTGGTAAAGGCATTCAAAGTCTTTTAGAAGAGGCCAGGTAACTTAAGTCCACCAGTGATCTCGGACATTGAATCCTCATTAAGTTTGCGAGCATTTTCAAGAGCCTGATTTGTAGCTGCCATAATCAAGTCTTGAAGCATCTCGGGATCATCAGGATCGACAGCTTCCGCTTTGATGATGACCTCAGTTATTTCAGAGTTTCCGTTGCTGACAACCTTGACAACGCCACCACCCGCTGTGCCGTCGACAAATTTGTTGTTCAGGTCTACCTTCATCTTATCAATTCTGTTATGAAGGTCTTTCTGAAGTCTTTGTATCATTCCTGGATCAATCATCTTAAATCCTCAATTTGAGTCGGTAGTATCAGTCTCAAGGCGAGACTCTCTTCCCATTAAAGAGAAGAGTTCCCTCGCCGCAATGCTTTCTCACCATTTCTATGGCATCTTTAAAATCAGGAAATTGTGAGAGTGTATCCTTGAAATTCTTAGGCTTAGACTTCATGACCTGCTGAACCACTTGATCATAATTATCGTCAACCTCTTCGAATTCCTCTGCCTCAATGGAAAGTCGACGGGCATCATCCTGTTCTTCACCGGGTGCAGAATGAGCACTTGTGGCTGAAGGTTGAAGGTTTTCTTCCAACTCTTGCTCCATCTTCAGGTCTTCAAATTCATAGCTCACCCGAAAACCGGCTCCGAAACTTTCTGTGATGACATCTTTCACAACCTGAAGATTTTCAGGCCTCTCCAATGCCCCTTGAATGACGCGCTCTCTGGCAGGAAAAGAAACCTTAATGAGAGTTCCATTCGGTTCTGTAAGTGTAAAATTTGCTGTACTGAAAACGCGGAGCCCTGGAGCCATCCGATGATTGAGCTCCTCTTTAACCTTATCGATACTCTCCGCATTGAAGGACATGACCGTTGAAGTCTGCTTGATCGGAGCTTCGACCTCAACATCTGGCAAATCCTGTACTGCTTCCGCCGTCGCCGAGTCATTAAGTACGGCGTAAGATTTCTGGCTGGATGGTTGAGTAAAGCCGCGAGGTGAAGGCTCTGGGACCTCCCGCTCCATCGATCTAGACATGGCTCCGCCAGATTCTTTTTGCTGGTGCTGGCTTGTACTCAGACTTTCGGCGGCTTGATTGATTTCCTCAGCCTTCGCAGGGGTCAGCTGGTCTAAGACAATCTTAGGCTGAATTGCCGTCAACTTGATCAAGGCGAATTCAAGAACGAAGCGCGCCGGTGCAGCGCCACGCATTTTCACCTCAAGGTCGAGGAATTGTTGAACGATATTCATGACAGCAGGTAATGAGACTTTTTCCATCAGCTTCTCGAGTGCCTGCGGGTTACCTTTACTGACCTTCAGTAATTCAGTAGGAGAGCCCGACTTAATCAGCATGGCGTCTCTCAAGAAAGCGGTAAACGTCTTCACAAACCGCTGGAGGTCGCGCCCCTTATCAACAAGATCCTGAACGATCAACAGAGCTTTGGCGGTATCACGCTCGACGAGTGATTTCAACAGATCGTGAAGCAGATCGCTCTCAACAATACCGAGAAGATCCCTTGCACCTTCGATCGAGAGTGGACCATCGCTGAGCGAAATGAGCTGGTCAAAGGACACCTGGGCGTCACGCATACCACCTTCGCTTGAGAGTGCGATCGATTCAAGCACGACCATTTTTTCATTCTCAACGAACTCAACATTCTCTTTTTCACTGATTTCTTCGAGCCGCTTAACGATATCAGTGGCATCCATCCGGTCGAACTCGAGGCGTCGGCAGCGAGAAATAACGGTCTCGGGGATTTTTTCGGGGTTTGTTGTAGCGAGAATGAAAACCACCTTGGGAGGTGGCTCTTCCAGTCGCTTGAGCAGCACATTGAAGGAGTGATTGGAAAACATATGCACTTCGTCAATGATGTAGACCTTATATCGTGAGTGAAAGGCAGCTCGATCGATGCCTTCGAGCAACTCAATCGTCTCTTCTTTTTTTGTGTATGTGGCAGCATCCACTTCGATCACATCGAGGTCGGAATCACTGCTGATGCCAATGCAATGAACGCACTTTCCACAAGGTTCTGGCGTCGGCCCATTCTCGCAATTCAATGCTCGAGCAAAGATCCTCGCCATGGAGGTCTTTCCAACACCACGGGGACCCGTAAAAAGATAAGCAGTACCGATGCGATTTTCTTTAATCTCGCCCTGTAATTGGCGAACAATAGCGCGCTGGCCAACCACATCACCGAAAGTCTTCGGTCGGTATTTCAGGTGGATCACCTGATAATCTTCCTTCTTTTCTTCAACAACGGGAGCGTTTTGTTTTTTTGCCATGAGAACTCTCTGAGGGGATAGCCTTCGCCCTTTGTTCGCCCAGAATTGCCACTGGGTCAATAACCAATCGACCTGTTCATGAAAAAACCCGCTCTGGACTAACCAGAGCGGGTAATGATAAGCAGAATTCAGCGCTCGACGTATAGTCGGGGTCGACTATTCGAACTCCAGCATGGTGATACTTCTGTCGAAACGCCCATAGACTTCCGGCGCGTACCCCTCTTCTTCGGCCCTTACAAGAAGCTCGTCGAAGAGATTTTCCAGTGTCAAACGTCCTTCTTTCTGATCCCTGTTTGCGAAAAGACTCAGAAGCTCTGCACCGAAAATCGCTCTATCGGCGCCCTCGCCGGTTGATTGAGAAACAACGATTCCCCAACGGCTTGGAAGGTTAGAAATTCGCGTATCGATTTCTCCAAGAGAATCATCTCCGCCTTCCCAGTCAATATCCAGCACGAGAGCAACCTCGCTCGTTGCCAGGGCACCGGAAAGTGCATCAACAAAACCATCCAGAGTAAGATCTTCGTGGAAGATCGTAAAGTCCTGCCAGTTACCTTCAGCACGGACGTAGACGAAAGCAAGTTCCCCTGAAAGTGGTTTCTCGCCAAATTCACGGACTTTGCTGAGAACTTCTTCAGCGGTCAGTTCCGGCTCCTGGTAAACCTGCACATTTTCTTCCTCGAATTGACCACGAAGTGGACTTGAAAGCAGTGATTTAAATGCCTCAACATCCTCTTCAACAAGACTGTGCGATTCGCCAATAATCAACACATGGCGACCCTGTGGATTCAGAGCCTGTGGATACCTGAAGAGCTCGAACTCGGTTGTTGTTTCATTACCGCGATGATCAACAGCGACAGCCTTGAAGTAGTTCTCACCAAGACCAAGCTCAACGGCCGTCTCACGAGCAGATATACTCCGTGGTGCCTTGTCTTCATTCAGCATTGAAAGGGGATCTATACCAAGTGAGACCTGTTCCCCATTCAATGTAAGCCCGGCAGCCTTCAGGCCATTCGGTGAGGTGATACTCCAGGTAATTGTTGTTTCAGGAGTTCTGATCACTGAGCCTTCAACAGGAGAGAGGAACGTAAATGTCGCAGGAGTTCCCTGTTTCATCCTTTGTTCTTCCCTCTCGAGAGAGGCGATATGCTCTTTACCTTCTGTTCTCAGGTTTGCCCAGTATTGATCCGACCCGTCTGGAAGTGTTTCCCAAATGAAGTCGATGAATGGATCCACTGCAGGGTCAGATTTTCTCTTGAGGTCTGTCACTTTTCCTCGGTGATAATACCTGGTGAAGAACTTCGAGCCGGTTTCATGTGTTGCGTTCAGCTCTGTACTGATCTTCTCGCCTGTATAACCGTTCATCACCCAGTAGTCGATATCGAACTCCCAGTAGCGTGAGAGGTAGGGAACCCCAAGGTACCAGATCCAGCCTGCAAGAATGGAGAATCCCCAGCGCCACACTCCCCCACGGCTCCGCAGAGTATTGATTCTACCCGAGACAATCAGGTCATATTCACCCAGATCGGGAATGTTCTCTCTTGTTGCGACATCTACAGTCGCGAAAACACCAGCCTGCTTGAGTCTCTCAGCAACCAGAATGGAAACAACATCCGGGAAGGGCTCTGTGGTCCCGGCAAATATATCATCGTGACGATCATAGAAGTATTTTCCAGGGATAATACCGATGATGGGAATCATGGGAAGAGTTCGGTTCACGTACTCCTCGAAACCGCGTTCGTCTTCAAATCCAACAACGACGGCACTCATCGGGATGGTTGTTTCAGTATCTGCCCGTTTCATAATCTTATACTTCCCGCCGCCGGCACAGCTCGTCAGGAGCACTAGACAGGAAAGAACAGACAAACAAAGGTACTTCACGAGGGGTCTTTGCATCACAGTTCCTCTACTTTAAAATATGTGTATCTTTAGTAACTAATTAAGTTTGTGTCAACTGCCGTCTCTAGCCAACCGGAAACCGACATCGATTTCTCGTCTGTCTGGGCGCATGCGATCACGTCGGGTTACAACCAGATCATCGGATCGGTCTCTCAAGAAGCTACCCCCACGGAGTACTTTGCGCGATCTGGAGCCATCAGGAGCCGTGCTTGGACCCGTCGGATTGTCTCGATTAGCCTGTTGATAAGCTGCATCATCATACCAGTCATAGCACCATTCCGCCACGTTACCCGCAAGATGGTAGATATCATAATAGACCTGCTTGCCGGCTCTTTTCTGAAAGATATCGGTGGGTCCGGCGGTATTGAACTGAGCCGTGGTCTGATCCGGATCAGCAGTTCCCCAGGGATATTGCTCGGTGCGATTTCCACGTGCGGCGTTTTCCCATTCAGCTTCCGTCGGTAACCGAAATCGTTCTCCTGTTACAGATGAAAGCCACTTACAGTACTCAGTAGCCGCGTACCATGAAACAGCGTTGGCCGGGTGGGTTTGAAAACCATCACGAGGAATCCACAAGCCAAGCTCGTCACTGTATATCACCGTTGTCTTGTCTGATGGCGTATACTGCTCATTTGCCGCCTCTAAACCAATGGCATTCAGAAAAGTGGAGAACTCAAATGCAGTCACTTCATAGGAACCGATCGCATAACTATCCAGGCGTACGTTATTCTCAGGTGTTTCATCAGGATAGCTCGTATTGCTGCTTCCCATTGTGAACCGCCCACTATCAATGGGAACCATAACGGGATTTTTTGTTGTCTGTACAGCCAGGTCATTGGCGAAGTCCTGCAAACGCTCTTCTTCCACAAACCGTCTATCAGTGACGATATCTCTCCACAGATTGCCTTTTTCCTGAAGGGATTCTGCATTATCGTAGAATCCTTGTGTTGATGTAATCAGTTGAATAACAGGATCGACTGTTGGACTCGGCGAAGGAGAAGGAGTGGGCGACACGGTCGGTGTGGCTGGCACCTGGGTTTCGAGAGGCTCTGGTGTTGGCGTAACGACTGGATCGATTTGAACTTGTGATTCGCCGCCGGTCGAGCCTTCTGTGTCTATATTGTCTGACGGGTCATCAGTCGATGTGCCAGAGTTACCACTGTTATTTTGAGAAATGACCTGCTCAACTTCTGAGCCACTTTCAGAATCATCTCCCCCAAGGAAAGCGATTCCAGCGACAACACCGACAATGAGAAAAGCTGGTATCAGAATAACGGCCAGGATAACCACAGGCTTGTAGCCCTTAGACGTAGCCTGACCTTCTTCCCCACCTTCGTCAACAACGGAAGGAACGGCGATCGCCTCCTTGCTCATCCCGACATAGGGAATTGTCTGATCAAGTCCTTCAGGAGAGGTGGAAGTGGCATTCGAGGGTGGATCCGGAGGAACGATATCCTGTTTCTTCAAGTCAGAAGAAGTAAGAGTTTCGCGCTCGGTTGAGTGAGTTGGCTTTGGGCCTCTTGACGCTGATGCAGCTTTGCTCGGAGTTCGATCTATCAGAGCGGTCGCAGCATCCTCTGACCCGCTTTCTGAAACGGTGGCATCAGCAGGGCCTTTTTGCCCTTTGGGCGCAGGAATCTTCGTTCTTGCGTCGGAAGATTCTGCTTCCGGCCAGATATCCGCCATTTCAAGGTCGAAGATATCTTCCAGCGCTTCATAGACCTCCTGGCCGAGCTCCATGGCGCTTTGCGGACGATCATTCGGATCTTTCTCAAGGCACCGGTTCACAACATCGGCAATGTTTTTTGGGAGATCAGGAATGTGCTGGGTTAACATCGGAGCTGGATCAGAAAGGTGTGAAGCAGCAACAGTAAAGCCTGTGCCCTGGAACGGTGTCTTGCGTGTAAAGACGTAGAACATCACGCAACCGAATGAGTATATATCGCTGGCAGGCACCACACCGGTGCCTCGGATTTGTTCCGGTGACATATATGTGGGTGTGCCAATCGCCTGACCAGTCACTGTCAGTTGCTCTTCGTTCATGGTCAGGTTGGCATTCTGATCCATGTGAGCGATACCAAAGTCCATGATCTTAACGCGCCACTTACCGTGGCTCCGCTGTTGAACCATAATGTTATGTGGTTTGATATCTCGGTGAACAATGCCGAATTCATGAGCGCAGCCAAGTCCTTCAAGGGAGGCTCTAAGAATCTCGGCCATATCTTTAACTTTAAGACCAGAGGGAGGCTGCTTGGTCAGACCTTTCAGGTCTTTCCCCTCAACATACTCCATCACGATGTAGACGGCGTCTTCAGACTCCTGGTATTCATAGACCTGCACGATATTGTCGTGGACAAGGCGGGCACACAGCTTCGCCTCACGGCCGAACCGCTGCAGAAATCCGGGAATCTGCAAAGCCTGGGGATTCGGGACCTTGATGGCCACATCCCTGCCGAGATCGATCTGCTTTGCACGATAAACGGTCCCCATACCACCGGCGCCGATTATCGCGTTTATTTCATACTTCCCCGCGAGGATGTCTCCGATTTGAAACTGGCTCATAGACCTATTCGACGATTCTCTTTAACTAGTAAACTATTCTCGATACGAGCTTTATTACATGCGGCACCAGAGATTTTTGACCTTCGTAAGTGTATTTTTGATAAAAGATTTCCACAAGGGCAAACGAGAAAAGACCACGAAGAAAATCTCCGTGGCCTTCTACCAAAGTGGGGTCAATCTCCCTGGTGACTTAATCCAATAGACGATTCAGTATATCCTGACCATCGCTTGAACGCTCTCTGGGGCCGTTCAAGGTAAGTGTCATAAAGTCACTGATATCAATAATGAAGTCGCTATTAAAGTCCGTATCCAGTGGATTATTGGGCTTATCATCGTCTCCAAGCAGCTGAAGCAGAATCAGGCTGTCCTCGTTCTCAATACAGAGAAGATCGAGTCCGTCCAGACCGTACAGCACATCCGGATTTCCGGTGAGATCCTCTTCCCTTTCTTGCAGACATAGAAACTCGCTCAGGATATCTCCCTCTTCCACGTCGCGAAGTCGTTCAAAATGCTCGACGGAGAAGAGCCATTCGTCCCTGAAGGCCGTCAGATCACTCGCCTCCAGTATCTCGTCCTTCGGATTATCGAGGGCGTCCAGACCATGATCCACATTGCGATTTTCAATAATACAATTCTGGACCAGATTTGCGTTCTTACGTTCAATACGCGGGTTGTTCGGAACGATCAGCAGATCGCCATGAGTCGCGATATTCCCTGAACTGATTCCAGCTCCTACGAGGAAACTATTCTGTCCCCCTGCGCTTGATTCTTCAAAGCTGAAGGCAAGGTCAAAGGGGAGGCTGGCCAGTACTCCCGGCTGAAGTTGATCGAATTCCGATGGAGTCAGTCCCAGGGCATTCATTGCATCCAGACCAAGATCCGCATCAATCGGCTCATTGTTGGCCGTGAGTGGATTCAAGCTTGAAAGGATCGTCGCGTTCCGGATAATCGTTCCGCGGTTTGTCAGCAGATCTCCAGGAGATACGACAATACCCGCACCCGTTACAGAATTTGGTCCTGTGACGAAAGTTTGCTCTGAAGTCCAGAGAATGCGTAGTCCCTGGTCACTGTCTGGTGGCAGGTCCGGTCGAGAGATAAGATCAAAACCGTCGAGTCCCACCTGATCAAGAACCTCGTTGTTTTCCGACCGGGGATCAAAAGCCTCGATAAGAACCTTATGCCTGATATAGACCTCGGCCTGAGAACCAAGTGGCTTCAGATCAATCATGACGTCACCATGGTCTCCGCCATTAAGATCAGGACCGTAAGGTGGCTCTTCGAAGGAGAAGAGTGTAAAGACATCAATACAGAGCTCAGGAGTTGGCGTCGGTGGAATCTCTGTGGGTGTAGGAGACACCGTCGGCGTAGGTGTCCTGGTTGGTGTGGAAGTCGGTGTGGGTGATGGAGTTGGTGTAGGCGTCCTGGTTGCGGTCGGAGTCGGTGGTGGAGGTGTAGGCGTCGGGCTGGGTGTAGGAGGAGGAATCGTTGGAGAGGGAGAAGGAGTAGGCAGCGGGGTGCTTGTTGGAGACGGTGTTGGTGTTCCTGATGGCGTTGGAGTTGGGGTTACTGTTTCAGTCGGCGTGGGCGTTACTGTTTCAGTCGGCGTGGGCGTTACTGTTTCAGTCGGCGTGGGCGTTGGAGTTTCCGTGGGAGTAACGGTTGAGGTTGGCGTTGGAGTACCGCCGTCTTCTGTGGGGCTCGGCGTTGGCGTTGGTGTGGGTGTCATCGTCAAAGTAGGCGTCGTCTCCGGAGTCGGAGATGGCGTTGCTGTCATTGTCAAAGTGGGAGTGGTGACTTCCGTTGGCGACGGTGTCGGCGTGGGACTTGGTGTTGGAGTGGGTGTTGGAACAGATGTCCCCGAACGGGGTATGCATCCACTGTCTGTTCGGCGTCGCTCGGAGGTGATTCCCGTATCCCCGGACTTGTTATCCATTTGGACAGTAGGAGGTGTTTGTTCGAAGAACGAGAAGGGATCAAGAGGAGCGCCCAGATAACTTCCCTCACCCGGCTCGTCCGCTACAGCCAGATCTATATCGAAAAAGGAATCGATGACAAAAGGGGTAACCGGTGGTGCCAGAGGTGGAGAGGTCAATTCAAGCTGAACGATCTCAATCGGTATGGCGGGCGACTGAAAGGTCTTAAATGTAAGATTGGGCATAAAGTCGAGCTGAGAGAAATAACTTGCCAGGTGAGTTGGCGGTGTTGCGAACTCTGTTTGAAGGCTTCCTCCGGGTGCGACCGTCTGCTGTCCCCCGCCTTCGATGACGAAACTGCCATCTCCGGTCACATATATAATCATCTGATGAGTGGCTGGATTCGGGATGTTTGCTGCCAGTGTATTAAAAATGAAGAGGAGGTTCTGCTGGGTGAACTGATAATCAAAGGCGCTGGGGAAATTATTCTGATCTCCCATGGCGTCCACAAGCAAGTTGGGCGAATCAGCATTGGCAATACGTATCGTGTTAATATCTAACAGGTCGGCCTCTCTCGGACAGCCTGCCAGAAAAAGCAGACTTCTTGTTTCCACATTCGTTTTCGGAGTTGAAGGAGCAAGGCTGGCGTTGGGTCCGGTAAAGGCGGGGACCGTTTCGGCTGGATCTTTACCAGCGACAATATCCGTGTGATAGGCCGACACATCATAGTCCGCTCCGAAGACCAGGTTCTGTGCGGCAGCGGTATGAGCTCCACCGAGTACAGGAAGCTCCCCTTCAGGAGACACGGCGATCGTTGTGACATTTGGAAAATTGGAAAAGGTATCCAGGAAGTCGCCGCCGAAAGGCTGCGTATGTACAAAGACCACGGACCCAAGCTGGTCCAGCGGCAGATTCGAATTCATCATCACCAGCAGCTCGATTTCGCTGATACTGCACCCGTTCGTGAAGGGGATGGCTCCATGGACATCAGTGGCCTGTGTGACCGGGATGCCTCCGCGCTGCTGTGCCTGAAGCACAGACGGAAAAACGCATAGAAGTGACAGGAAAATCGCGAGTTGGAAATAGACAGAACGGAGCATCAGAATACCTTCCTTCGGTATAGTGGTTCATCTATGAGTTTCAATGTGTGATTTCATGAAAACCACCGGGCTCTAAGACCTGTCAATTCATAAATCAACAATCCATCTCTATTCTTTTCCGGTTCAATAAAAGTAACCGGTTACAAAGCAAATAACAGCCTTTGCAGTCCTTTCAGAAGTCGATTTCAGCGTCTTAGAGGATCGGAATCTCATGCATTTCTTTATCGATTTTCAAAACCCAACCAACCTGCTTCCTTCCTGCATTCAGCCTGCTTTCTGCCTGCATTCCGAAGCAGGTTAGCAGCAGCCTGAAAGGAAGTTAAAACAAGGTTATTCCAGAGTGACTGGTTCTCGCCTTGGCTGAGAGGGGCGGCACCTCTCAGCTAAGGTTCTTTCACGGCGATCATCTGGGAACCATGCGTCAGCTGACCGACGCCTCAGGATCTGCTCTTCTTGCCTCTGCTGTCGACTATTCACCCTTCGGCTCTCCGCTGACTGCTGCCGGAGGCGCCGCTCTCTCTCAAGAGACGGCTCTACAATTCACCGGACAACACCGCGACTCAGGGCATCACGCGACGAACCTCCAGTGGCATCGGGCGAGGTGGCTGAATACCGACCACGGCCGCTGGCTGAGCCAGGATCCGGTGTTTGACTGGCCGGGGAATTTGGGGGGGAAGTATAACTACAGTTTCTACGCTCCTAATTCAATAGACATAAGCGGACTGAAGACCCTTGTTGTCATGGTTGCAGTCGCAGCTATTATCGGAGGATTGGGGGCAGTTGCACATGATACATATGCCAATGGCTGGACTAGTCTTGGGCATGCTTTGACAGTCGCTGCTATTGGAGCTCTTACAGCAGTATTAGTAACACTTGCATTCGCTGGTGCAGCAGGTGCTTTAGCCTATGGAGCCACAGCAACTGGTGCAGCTGGCTTTGGGATGCTGGAATCAAGTTTGGTTTTGGGAGTCTTACTGTCACCATTCGCTATTGTGAGTGCAGGGGTAGACTTCCAGAGAGAGCCCCACCCAAGAGAGAAACAATTAGCATTATTGTATTTGATGTTATCGGTTATAACGATAACTTTCGGTCTTGCCAAAGGATACGCAAAAGGGAAATATTGGCAAGAAATAGAAGCTCAGAGAAAGCTTGAATGGGAAAAAATTAATAATGAAATAATCAGGGCTGAGAAACAATACAATGACGGCCTAAAGAGGATGAGAGCTGCGCAGTCCAAGCGCACTTTAGAATTGGAGGATATGCTGAAACAAGCAGCGGATCCAAATCTAGGAACAAACGTGAATCAAGGAGTTAGAAATCCTAAACAACTTTTTTGGGACATTAGAGGAACAGCAACAACTAAGGAAGCAGATCGAATGGGAAAAGCTTGGTTAGGCCCCGGTTTTCGAAGACACAAGAAAGATAAAGATGGTTACAAATTTGTGAGTGCAGACGGTTTAAGACAGTATAGACGTCCAAGATATAAACCCAATACCAAAAAGATCTTGGCGAACTTTGAATCGCGACCAGAGCCGAAAGGCGAATATTTAACCAATGCACATTTGGAGATTGTGGAGTGACAGATGGAAACTGATATTATTTATCCCGGAAATTTCAAAATTGAAGAAATCGACCAAATAAGAGATTACGAGTATGAAATTACAGCCATCTATGAAGTAGAACATGTTTGGTATGTACCAATTTACTTTCGACTCATAAATCCCTGCTTGCTGACTAAGGACTGGGTTCGTGAAATAGGGGCGGTTTATCCTACCAACACTTTATTTTGTGGTCGGCCAGTAAACGAGCAGAAGCTTCTGAGAATAATATACTCAACGTGCAATGCTCGTGGTATATATACGGTAATATGTGGTCTCATGTCGAACAGTGAATCTATTTACCCGCCAGGATTCGAGTTCCCGAGAATTCAAAATACCAATTGCGCAAAAATCTTGGAAATAGAATCTGGAGAACTCCAGGTGATTTGCTCCGGAGATAAAGATTCAGATCTTAGGTATTCTAGAGCTTTTAATCTGAATCAGATTCAAGCTATAATTTCAGGTGGTAGAGAGCTTTGGGGGAGCGACTTTTTGTTGAGCACAGAAACAACGATTCACGAACTTTTGTGCCTTCGGAACATCTGTTTTGAGAAATGGAACGAATTTGAAGGTGCAAACAATCACCATCCTCATAAATTGAAGTTCACATTTGAAGCTACAATGATTTCTAAGCTACTCTTTCTTGAATGCGAAGAGGAGTGTTATCGTATTCCTTAACTGAGAGGGGCGGCACCTCTCAGCTAAGGTTCTTTCACGGCGATCATCTGGGCACCACGCGCCAGCTGACCGACGCCACAGGCGCGTCTCTTCTTGCTTCTGCTGCTGACTATTCCCCCTTCGGCTCTCCGCTTAGTGCTGCCGGAGGCTCTGCTCTTTCTGAAGAGACCGCTCTTCAATTCACCGGACAGTACCGAGACTCTGGACCTCACGCCACGAACCTCCAATGGCACCGGGCGAGATGGCTGAACACTCAGCAAGGTAGATGGCTGAGCCAGGATCCGGTGTTCGATTGGCCAGGGAATTTTGGCAACCGCTTCAACTATATTGCGTCCAAGGTGAATAACTTAAGCGACCAATCTGGATTACTGGGTTTTCTTGCTGGCGCAGCTCTGGTTATTGCCGTCTTTGCGATCCTATTTTTAATCACACTTCAACTGAAACCCTATTTTCAAGTAAGAATGACGCCGCCACCTCCAGGCAATCTTCCATTAAAGGATCTTGATTGGTTCCTAAAGAAACTGAATGTAAAGGGGGATAGACACTTGGTGAACCTTGATCCAAAAGATTTTCCGGCTCCTACAGTGAAGCAAGGGCCAAGGATAAGGTCTTATTATGAGCCTGCGGATGACCTTGATTTAGATGCCCAATTAAGAAATATTGCAGTCTCCATGAAGAAAGGTGACGTCCTGGAAATCCATGGTCACGGTCACTTAGGCTCCTTTAGCATAAGGGACGACTCCAGCTTTTCTTACCAGCAATTAGACTACATTCAATCTGTTCCTGCTTCAGGCTCAGGTGTACCCTCCGAAGAAAAACTCAAGCCTATTGACTTCCCTGAAGGAATCATTGTTCATATATTCACGTGTCATTCATGTCATGATGGACTTGGAGATCATTTGTTCAAGGATGGGTCGAAAAGGCCATTGACCTGGGAGTCAGATTATGGGCCTGCACTTTCAAGGTACTTTGGAGGAAACCTTGTCATCGGATATACGGGGAATACGGTAGTTAAAACAGCAAAGTCTGTTTTTGGCACGACTTATTCCAGTCTTTATTTCGAAGGTGACCAAAAGACCTATATTTACGACGAAACTCAAGATGGAAGGTCGAATAATGAGTAGCAAGAACCAGATCGGTGCTAAACCCTTGGTCTTGATGTTAATAATTGCTGCTTTTCTTGGGCTATTCGCTGGAATTTTGGTTTCGAGTGTGTTCGATGAAACTAAGGTTAGTCCAAACCCCCAATTGGAATTTGGAGCCACAAAAAAAGCAAAAAGTGGTGCATTTGACAGCATGAATAGACGTCATCTATTTGAAGCTATTATATCTATTTTGAACGACAACCCAGAATCTGATACACAATCACTACAAAGAGCACTGAAAGAGATTGGCCCAATGCGAACTAATCAGCAGTTGACTAGCTATCTGTTTCGATTAGAAATCGAAAATATTTCGGAAGACTATATCCTGGTCGTTGAACACGGTGATGCAAAGGAGGCGGGACTTGATGTCTCATCGATAGCAGCTACTATACGATCTCAATTCTCCTCACTTGAAGATGATCACCCTGAGGCTTTTATGGCAAATAGACTAAATCTTTGGAATTCTATATTCGAAGGGTACCGTGAAGACGGAATATATATCGGAGTCATGAAGGTTGGAAATGGCTACGAATATAGTAACTTTAATCCACTGGAGTAATTGATATACAAACTCTTGTTAATGCTTTTTAATAAGAATGATTTCATGCAGTGTATACCGCGTTCCCTTGCTTAGCTGAGTGGTGCCGCCCCTCTCAGGTAAGGGAATGGAAACTGAAGAACTGAAATGAGGATACTGCCATGTGTATGTCGTGAAACTGTTTCGGTCATAAATCCGCGCCTTCACTTCTGTTGGTCATCGTTATCATCTCCAGAGAAGGTTTTACAAATACAGGAGATAGACATCAACTTGACCGCGCGTCAACAACTAACGGATGGTAATAAAACGACGCTTGCAGTCATCATCGACTACCTGCCACTTCTCGACCCTACTCACTAAACTCGTGCGCCAAGTGTTTAAATCTTTATTGGCAGGTAAGGGTGTCGCACAGCTTGGCTGGCTACAGTACTATCATCTAAAGCTCCGATAATAATCAATGAGCAAAACAATAACTGATATCAGGAAAAATAGCCAAAGGCCCATGGCAACATCGAAGCGATGACCGCTTAGCTCTCGATTAGTTCGCAAATCCGGGTACAAGACAAAGCCGACAGATGCGAATACAATGACGACGAATACTTTGAGTAGCAATTTCCTTTTCTGCTCATGGTCCATGATAATTTATTCTTCCTCCTTCTTCTTTAGACTATTCAAGTATTCTACGACGATTTCGTCATTTTTGTGAATTGTTCCCAATGAGCGCTGGGATTCCAATACCATGTGACGCATCACATTTTCCTGGGAGCTTACAGGTCGAGCCCATAGGCCAGTTGATTTGCCAAACTCAAACTGTTCCGCATACGGCTCAGTTTCTGTGAAAAGAGCTGTAATAAGCAAACCGAAAGGTCCAGTCGACTTAATAGGATGTCCCTGTAGGGTATGAAAATATTCATGGTACAATAGACTTGCTAGAAATTCCACGCCCAGCACGGTGGGGTCAAGACTGTCATCAGCGAGTCCGATTTTTTTGTCGCTTTGATGCGCTATCGCAAAATGTTCAAATTCATCGATTACTTTAATATCACCTCTTTCCATCATCTCCGATAGTTTTCCGCCTGCCTTTGAATTGTATTCATTCACGAGGATTATTGCAGCATTAATCCTTCGTTTTTCTTGTATAGTAGGAGCTCTCGACGAATTGTAATACCTGTAAAAGTGATAGTTATTTAGAATACCTTCAAGAATTATTGAAATAAGAGCAAAACCTATAGCATCTACTATAACCCTCCACCATGGTATCGACGCCACAAAGGCTTGACTCGTCGTTACTCCTCCCAGAATAGCGGCTTGGCTAGAGGCTGCTAATATAGGAGCAATCAAACCGCTCATTATCAATGCCGTCAAGAGTGCTGCAACAAGCGCGGCTGCGATGGAAACCTTTAGGGAATGCGAGACCGATGCTTTTCCATTTGTATACGTTCTAATTGCATAGAACTGCCCTATACCAGCCAATGCACCGACGATAAGTGCAGATATAGCGAGTTCAGTAAATGTGAACTCTCCGTTCAAATCAAGTCTAATAGTGGGTGTTGATCCTGTATATGTATACATACTTCCAAAATTCCCCGGCCAATCAAACACCGGGTCCTGGCTGAGCCATCTTCCCTGCTCCGTGTTCAACCATCTCGCTCGGTGCCATCGAAGGTTCGTGGCGTGAGGTCCAGAGTCTCTGTACTGTCCTGTGAATTGAAGAGCGGTCTCTTGAGAAAGAGCGGCGCCTCCCGCTTGAATCAGCGGAGAGCCGAAGGGGGAATAGTCGGCAGCGGATGTAAGAAGGGCTGCGCCTGAAGCGTCGGTGAGCTGACGCGTGGTGCCGAGATGATCGCCGTGAAAGAACCTAAGCTGAGAGGTGCCGCCCCTCTCAGGTAAAGATTATTGCACAATAGATTCTCAATGGGCCTTCGCAGTTCATAGAAATCTTCCAGAGCTGAAAGGTTGAATAGGTCAGTCCATTTTTTCGCAGTGCTTCTTCATGGACTTCCCAGATTGCTGCATGAGTTGAAACTGTTCGCGCCAGAACTCGGCGCCTTTGCTTCTGTTGGCCATCGTGAGAATCTCCAGAGAAAGTTTAGAAAACAACGGAGATAGACAACACCTTGACCTCACGTCAACAACTAACGGATGGCCATGAAACGACGCTTACGATAGACAACCGTCAACATTGTCTAAGCATGATGATTAGACCATAGTTTCCTCATCTGCGACATCGCAAATCGAAGACTATCTAGTTCGATTCTCCTAGGTTGTGGGCCAAAATTATAAGTGTAAGTGAAAAGAGCAGAAGTGCAGTTGCACGTGCGCAGTTTGTTCTTTCATCTGAGAAGTCCTTTATAACTGAAATGCACCAACAAATGACTATAGCTGGTGTCATCGAAATACCGGCCATTATCAGAATAACGCGAAACTCGCGAAGATTAATCAGGATACTTATCAATGAAATCAGAAATGCGAATCCGCTATATCCATAGCTCAAATTGATTAGTTTATTGATGATTACTTTCATGCACTTACTCCTCGTACAAGGGTCTGAGGCTCAATCTTTCTTTCTGCCAACTTAAGTCATCCTGTAATGTTGATAACCCAACATTAAACTCATCATCGATTGAGCCCATTTTTCTAGCTCCTAGTTCATCAAGAATTCGAGCTACATATGTTGAGCAGTTCGCGTTAGCCTTCCCCCCCGCAAAGTAAAACCAATTCAAGTAATTTCCTGGGGCCCTAATAGCAGCAGCTTCAGCAACTTCTTCGACACTTGGTGGGTGTGGATAATTTGGCCTTATTATATACTCTATTGGTCCGTATTTTGAGTTGCGAAAATCAATCTCTGCGTATTCAGCTGGTGAATCTCGTAGCCCCCCCAAATAAACCCAAAAGTCATCGGCTGGAAGTGCTTCGGCAGTGAGTACCACATCTCTCCGCTTAATCATGCTGTAGTAAGTCGTAATCACAATACTTACGTGCCCTCCTTGAAAAATAACATCACCAGGCTTTATGTCCATAAGGTACTTAGGAGAGCGACTATTTCTGCCCGATTTATCAAAGGACACATCATAATCCAAAACCTTCGAAAAATCACTACGATAGATTTCAAGCCACCTAAGCATTCGATCGGATTGCCACTTTTTGCGAAAGCTTCCGATTCCTGCACTAAATATGAAAGCTACACCTTGATATAAAGTAAAAACCGCGGTAATTGCTAGTAAAACCATGTCCGCGATGAACATCTTTATTCCTACCTCTTGAATTCTCATACTAGATTCAAGGCCTACCACGAAAGCTAACTCCAAAAGAGTAAATTGTCCAGTTGGATCATGACTGTTAATACCTTCATTTCCAGCATAGGAAAAAGCATTCCCCAAATTCCCTGGCCAATCGAACACCGGGTCCTGGCTGAGCCATCTTCCCTGCTCCGTGTTCAGCCATCTCGCCCGGTGCCATTGGAGGTTTGTGGCGTGAAGTCCTGAGTCGCGATATTGTCCGGTGAATTGAAGAGCGGTCTCTTCAGAAAGAGCCGAACCTCCCGCAGCAGTCAGCGGAAACCCGAAGGGGGAATAGTCAGCAGCAGAAGAAAGAAGAGCGGAGCCTGAGGCATCGGTCAGCTGGCGCGTCGTGCCGAGGTGATCGCCGTGGAAGAACCTTAGCTGAGAGGTGCCGCCCCTCTCAGCTAAGGAAGATAATAGTCAACCAGCGATAGAGTGTCTGAAAAGATCACAGGTATCTCCGACAATTGGAGCACGATGAGAATTGCCTTAATAATGAGTCGAAAGTTATCTGAAAGTATAGTCTTACGCTGATCTAATCAGGCATACATTCAACTCAAGTCCCACGTCGACTTCCATTCTTGAAACTCTGAAGGTCTCAGCCGGTATCGCGCGAAGTTCCCCTCATGTAAAGTGTCGAGTTCAGACATCACAGCTTCTTTAAAAGTGTTTCGATCTTCCATTGGAATCTCAGTGCACTTAGTCTCAGCATAGGAAACAGCCGATGCCCTCTTCATATTCGCTCTCACGATTTCTCTCACCGTTTCCATTAACTGCACTCGATACTTCATTCGGAAGGGGTCAGGCTCGCCCAAAGATTGCCGGATCGCACCGTACCGGAGACAAGATTGTTTATACGCCCAAATATATACATCTCTGAGTAGTTCTATCCGATTCATTTCGTAAACCCCAAGCATCCCATTCACATAGATTTGCTGTGGTACCTCGATGAAGGAGAGCGGGCAATAGTTGGCCTGAATTAGTGGAATATTCGCAGCCAATCGCGAGACTCTCTTATTCACGTCCATGAATGGTTGGAGGTAAGGTAAATGCACCATCAGGAAGAACGACTGTTCAAACGGGTCATTGATTTTCTCAGCCTTTGCAAGAATACCAATGAAGATTTCCTCGATCTGCTGAGGTATATCCAGCGGGAGATATTGGGTTCCTCCAATCTTAACGGGGGCAGCTCGAAGTCGTCCGCAATCCGCGGAGTTTGGAAGCAAGTTATCAGAAAGTAGAGCGTGAAGGTTCAAAATAGTGTGTCTATTCAGTCCCACCTCCGGACTTTTTTCCACAAGGAGCTCAATGGCCGCCTTATGGTTCAAGATCATCTGTGCCTCTCTCGCGTCCTTCCCTTCTGCTTCTTCACCATATGATATAAGTCTCTCGGTTTCCAGAAGAGAATAGGTGTTACCTTCAAGGCGACTTGAATTCCACGATAGATCTATCAGAAGCCTGTCATAGATCTTTCGAGTGTATGTACCAGTGGGTAGACTCTCCTTGGGGATACTTCCCAGCTCTCTAAGGTCTCTTGTAATCCTGTCTGTTAAATAGCTGGACTTGTTCGGTTGATACTCAGTGAAGAACGGCAGGTTGTATGATACCGGCTTCCTGAGATGAACAGGTTTTCGTACCTCTAGCTCGATCTCTTTGGCACCGCTGGACAATGGGATTTCTCCCATATCATCGACGGCATCTTGATCTTCCATAAAGGCGTATCGACGTGATGACCCTGATCCCTTGGATACAACGAGGCACTTTTCCTGGAGTTTGGAAAGACGCCTCTGAAGGGTTCTTCGATTCATGTTCAGATCGAGCCTAGCTTCGATTTCATCTCTTGTGAAACCAAACTCCCCAGCTTGTTTAATAATATCAAGGATGAGATCTAATTCTTCTTGATGGATCCTCTTTGGCATAACTCAGTGGTCCGTTTATTTGTCGCGGTGCAGGCTTTATTTGTCGCGGAGCAGCCTCAAACGACACTTTATTTGTCGCGCCAAGGGTTTTTTTGTGTCGCGAGGCCCTCTCTTACGACACTTTATTTGTCGCAAGGCCTCAGAATAGCGAGCAAAAAGTTCTGCCGACTTGTTGAAAACTGCATTTTCGGCAAGCGTTACCTGAGAGGGGCGGCACCTCTCAGCTAAGAGCAATTGATCCTCAACTCTATGTCGCTTAAAAGAGCAGAAATATAGCAATTAGGAGTGTACATCGAACGAGGCAAATGGATACATGACAAGAATCAATTTGAAACGCACGAAGCCCCTAATGTGGCGAGGTGTTGAATTACCTCCGGGTTGTACACTTGAAAGTCTCCTCCGCGTGATTCAGGGTTCTATGGGATGGAATGATTGCCATTTGTATGAATTTCACATCCTGGACGAGCGTTACTGAGCGACCCGACACATAGGTAACACTTGAAAACCTTTCAGGACAATTTCCCCTGGAGGTTAAGCTCATGCCCTGGCAAGGCCCTTTACCTATGGAAGAAAGTGTTTAATTTGTCTCTCGTCTATTGGAAGGTGAGGAAATAAGCTCTACAATCAATTCAAGTAAGAGGGGACTGTCCACCGGAAGCCTGTGGCGGAAACTATGGTTTTCAGGAATTCTGCCAGACCATGAAGGATCCCAAACACCCTTACCATTCAACCATGCTCGAGTGGTAAGGAAATCGAATCTTCAATCCAAAAGATTTCAATCTGGTAGCGGCGAACATATACTTAAGTCATAACCTGAAGAGCAGGTAACGGAATCCTTGTATTATATGTATATAGATATCTCGTACGTTTACCCCCAGAGTGTTTTTAAGACCTTTCTACGACCAAACCAATGGTTACTCTTAATACAAATGACAAACATATCGGTATCATCCAGACACTCAGAACATCAACAACGGAACCGGTTATCACACCGATCATTATGAACAGAACGGCCACACCTGCTGTCTTTACAATATCTTCAGTAAGAGATTCCCCCAGAGTCACGAGTGCAGCAGTGAATAGGCCTGAAAAGACGGTGACAGGCGCTTGGTTCAATAAAGGCAATTGGGAGTGCCACATAGTAAGATAGAGAAACGAGAGACACGACGATAAGAGAAAGGAAAAGACGACTAAGAATAGAAAATTACCTTCACGTTTCCGCATACTTCGCTCATGTTCAAAAACACCACGCGTAACACCATGGACGATGGCGGATACTTGCCAGGGTTCAACCCCTGAACTCCTAATCCCTTTTCGAAACAGACCAAAATCTGATGGCTCAAGTTTAGAATTCAATAGAGCCCTGATTTCCTTTAGAATCGCTTTCTGTTGATTCTCATCAAATCCATCTCCACAAAGGATGGACAATTTATTGTCGCGTATAGCGACTCGAAAGCGATCATAAATCTTGTCGTAATCATGAGTTTGTACGTCAGTCATTGTATAGCCTGCTCTCTTCTCCCGTGATCACAAACCTAACCTGAGTATATTCAACTTTACGAACATATTTCAAAGAATCAAGAAGAAACTCTTTCAGGTCAATTGAAAACAACCGAGAACGTACTGAATAGGTCTATACTACAATTCGATTCATCAACCTATTCGCTCACAAGAGGTTTCCGAACGATTTTGGACACCTCGCATTCGAGTCCTGGGTAAGTACCGCCCGGAAAGGAAATAAAGAACGCTTTTACGGCTTCGTCGGGGGCATATTCCAGATCCTCTTTGAGTTTAAAAACCACCCACTGCCAGTCGTTTCCCCCGTGGACAAAGGTTCGACGAACATAGGCGGATCTGATATCAGGGTTTCTGTCTGTAATCCACGTGAGCTTAGCATAGTCGTAGTCGACACCACGTTTGCTATGTCGAAATCGAAAAGCAATCTCTGCAAATTCTGCCAAAGGGACGCCACCGGCAACAAGCCCGTACGAATCATCGATATCATTGTATATAAGTTCTAATTCTTGAGAAGGGCCAAGAACCTCTTTCCACTCGCCAGATGAGTCTCGGTGGATAATTCGGATAGGAGTCCAGGGGATTGAATCCTCAAGAGGCGGCTCTCTTTCAATAAGGGGGCGCCACGGTAAGTCCTTGAGAGACCGGGTGGGTCCCTCAAGGCCTTTCGTTTCTGAGATATCGACGATCGCTCCCCTACTCCAAGCTGAGACTACCGATATACCAGGTATAGATTTAATATCAGCCAGAAGCGACAGGTCACTAAGATAGAGATGATCCGTCCCAATAGATTTCAGATAAGCAACCTGCTCGGTAAGTGGTAAAGAATCCAGATTTCCTTTCAGGGTCTGATACGGGTAGAGATAGATTCCTCCGTCAAACCCGGAAGGTGAAGAGGGGAAACTCAATGCTGCTTCCGGCAGCCACTCTTCGCTCCCAAAAGGAAGTGGGGCTACGGAGGAACCTTCAGGAAGCTCAGCAAGAGCTTTGCTTCCTTCGCTAGAGACCTCATGGAGAGATGGAGTTTGCATAGGGAAGTATTCCAGAAGCAGGAGTATAAATATGAATGAGCATGCAACCCAGTAAGACCTTGAGGATTTCAGGATTGTTCTCAGATTCATCAGAGCCCATGCAGAAGAGATCGCCATAAAGAACAAATAGAGCACGACGAATCTCGCAGGGGCTCTAAGAAACCTGAGGGGAGAAATATACTCATACACGATCCAGAACGGGAGCTTGATGGCGGAAGGCTGATCTCCAATCCATAAAAGCGGTCCCAGGGAAAAGATGACACCAACGAGAGCAAGAACTCCGGCCAGAAGCAGGTACCTCCGCTCATTAGAAAGCATTGATTCATTGCCTGAAGGCTTTTTGAGAAACAGGGTTAAAAGGGAAAAAGTGGCGAGCAGTATGGTCGTATACCCAGCGAAGCCAACATTTTCGATCCTGGGTAGAGGGCCGACTCCTTCGAACGCCCTCCCTAAGATAGACATGGGCCGAACGTCCCATCGAGGGGGCAATATATACTCTGATAGCCCCAGTGAAAAGAGCGTCGTCTGATTCAAACCTCGAGTTTGCCCGGCAACATCAGAAAGATATTTATACGGCATGGCAAATATGTAGACGAGACATAGTACCGTCAAAACACTGAACAGAAAACACCCTTCAACGGATAACTTAATGCCCTTAAAATTAAATCCTGTATCTACAAGATACATTGCAAGGAGTCCAATGAGCAGGATGACTCCGAGGTAGATGCTCGCAGTAAATTGGAGAAAAAGGAAACCGGATGCGAATATACCCCAGAGTAGTTTTTTCTCTTTTCGGAACCTGACGTAGAAAATAAAACTGAGAGGTATGAATATCGGACACGAAATATTAGGGTGCCCCATGAGGTGCCATTGCATCCAGGGGTTCATGGAGAAGATGATGGCCGCTAGAACACCTCCCACTCGAGAATGAGTCAGACTGACTGCACATATATACATTGTGATACCAGAGAAGATCACATTGAGAATCATCATTAAATTATAAGAAAGTACGGGTTGTCTAAACAATCTAAGTGGAGCTGTTAGAAGCTCCATTAAGGGGTTTGTGGCTGTGCACGCCTTTAGCCCTTCGAGACCTCCAAACAGGGGGATGTCATAATAGGCCAACGGCCTTGTAAGGAGAGTTTGCTGTCCCCAATTTACGAGATATGCTGTATGGAGAGTATCCCCATAGAACAAATGAGAATGAAGTCGATGAGGTGGAAAGAGCTGGGCGATGAGAATGACTTGAAGGAGGAGAATCACAAACAGGGGTAGAAAGTGTTGGGAGAGTTCTCCCCTGGATCGCCTTACACCAGAACAATCTTCTTTCATCAACATAGTAGCTAGTCGTGTTAATCGGGTCTTGATGAGTTTAAGAGAAGGTTTTGAATCGTTGACTTTAAGATTTTCGTGGACAACAGGAATTCGAGAACCCACTATTGGAAGATGAGGGGAATCTTATCCCTGGAGATTTAGAGATGAAAGACCTGAAACAGAAAAAATGGAAAGCATTTACGCTCATCGAGCTCCTGATTGTGGTAGCGATCATTGCGATTCTTGCGGCAATCGCTGTTCCCAACTTTCTCGAGGCACAGACTCGAGCAAAAATATCTAGAGTTCGCTCTGACTTGAGGTCGGTTGCGACGGCTCTTGAAGCCCGAGCGGTTGATACTCAAGGGGGTGAAGGAGAAGTCTATTCGCTGATGCGACTGAATGTTCCTGGTCAGTTTCCACCCAGACAGCCGGACGACTTTTTGGAGAACGGCTCTCCTCGTCGGTTTAACCAGGCTACAATCCCACTGGAACTGACAACGCCGATCGCCTATATGACAAGCGTCCCCATCGACCCCTTCAAGAATCCTTCATCACAGCGCTTCTCAAGTTCAGGAGCTCCGAATCCCATTCCAGTTGTGGTTATCGAAGATAGAACTACTTTTCACTATCGCTACGACAATATTTCCCAACTCACGAAACTCCCCGGCTTTGGTTTTGATGAAAGAGATCTCGCCGAGTACGGCGCATGGCGTCTAGACAGTATCGGACCTGACAACGAGTATTTCGGCTCTATTGGCAGGCGAGTCTATGATCCGACGAACGGTACCCTTTCTCTCGGAGATATTATCAGGACCCAGGCAAGCTCTGAAGGAAAGAGCAAGGAGTCCACACTTGGTTCCAACTAATAAGCTGTTAAACTTCCTGTGGGCAAATAAATGATGCCGGGAAGTAACAATCTTTTATTTTAGCGTAAATCCACTTGTATTCTGATCAGTGTCAGCTAGGATTCTCCCCATCTGCTAAAATCCATGCTCTTGGGGAGACTTGTCATGATGAACTTTTTTAGATTATCCTGGCTTTTATTGTTTCTGATTTCACTGTGCAGTCCTGTGACTGCGCAAATTATCATTCCCCGCCTGATCGAGACTTACGAGGCACCCAACAATGCATACTTATATCTGATTGATAAGACTTCGAGCGACACGCTGGTCCTGGTAACGTCCTCTGTCGGATTTGATAAACATCTTTCGTTTGATCCTGCCACAGAGGGATTCTCCATTGAAGACAGCAATGCATACTATGGGTTAGGCAGTGGAGAGGTCGCCTGGGACAATAATGCCGGAACTTTTATAGCCTATGACATGGCATATACGGGGTGGGCAGACTTTTGTCCGGATGGAATTTATTACCACAACGGTTGGGGGGGAACTAGCTTATACTTCGGGAATGGTCCTCAATTCGATTATAATCGCGAAATATGGGGAGTGACGACTAATAGCTCTGGAGAGATTCTCCTCATGGCAGGAACGATCATGAATCCATGCTTAGATTCAGAGGAATTCCTGGAAATCGTCAAATTCACATCTGATGGAGTGAATCCAACTTATACGTACCAACTCACACTAGCAGGGGCGGAAAGTCTTACCAGTTGGTCAAATATACGAGGGCTGGACTATGATGAGGACAATGACTTGTATTGGGTAACCTATTCCAATTCCGAGGTTCCTCTATTCATTGGCTACTCTTCCTCGGGTGAGAAGCTCTATGAGGTTTTGGCGCCAGGATATGAGGCACGCCTTGTTCACTGGCAGGACCTCGAGTATTTCATCGTTGATGGATCTTCAACTTTACGACATGTCGAAATCGACCTCTTAACCTCAGTTGATTCCTGGAAGAGTTACTGAGCAGATTGCTTCATGCTTCCGGGTGACTATTGCCGGCGCAGTTTTCTGGTGAACTGCATCACCTTATCTGGATTAGTAAACTCGAGAAGGTAGAGCGGACCACGTGGGCTCATTAGCTTCTTTCTATGATAGGGCCCGAAAGTCCACTTTAAGGCAAGTCCCCTTTGACCATGGCGGATGGCGCAACGGATGGCTGAGAGAGAGATACGTCTCAATGTGAAATCGACTTCTTTCTTCTGTTCGCCCTCCACGTTAAGACCGGATAAATACTTATATAGTGACATGGGAGCATCTGTGTTTCCGCTTCTGTCTATAGATTCGTTCGAAAGGCGATAGTAGCTGATGGGCTGGTTGACATAAGAGGTCTTCAGGTTTGGTTTTTTGAGAGCCATGAGTATGAAATAGCCACGATCGCACGCGTCTGAAAACTGCTCCCCCGCTTCGGCATAACGCTGTTCCTTCGCTTCTTCTCGGTGAAGTAAGTATCCATTCATGGCTACCTGTCCGATGAGGGCGGCCTTAAAGAAACTGATGGGAGCCTTTTCATACTTTTCCGTTCTAAACTGTTTCCGGTTAAAGTGTTTTGTATCATATTCAAGAACCTCGCCATCATTAGTGATATACGTATTCTGTCCATAAATGAGGCGTGCTCCTGTTTTCAGAACTTCTCTCTGGAAGATTTCGAAAGCATTCTTGTGGTAAAGATCATCATCGTGAATGAGTGTAACATAATCACCCTCTGCTTTCTGAAAAAGGGAATCAACATTAAGGCTTTGTCCAAGAGAAGGTTGGTTGCTGAAATATCTGACTTTCACTTTCGTTGATTCCACATAGGACCGCACCGCATCTCTTGTGCTGGTATCAGGTGAATCATCGCCGATGAGGATCTCGTGCGGAAGCGACGTTTGATTGAGACAAGACTCCAGGCATTCAATCAGCATATCCGGGCGGCGGTAAGTAGGAATACAGACGGAGATTTTACAGTTCATGGTTATTGTGAAACCTCAATGTATAGAAGCTGATCATTTTCTAAGCCTGCGTTTAATGCGAACATAACTGGCCCTGGGAAGACATCTCAATAACCCCCTGACGACTTTTCCAAGATGCGGAAACTCTCGAAGTGAAAGCTTTACCCTTTCAGCTGTTGGAAGGTCCCACCAGTAAGCTTTCACCGCCAATTCCTGAACTCGCTGATAGAGAAAACCAAGTGTCTCAATATCCTCCCGTGATCCGCTCTGCACTTTAATAAAGTCTGTTATATACCCTTGAAAAAGTGGAATATAATTTTTCTTGTTCTGTGCGACAAATGACTCCTCCTGATCAGGATCTTTGCGACTTTCATCGATAAGCTCCCCCCTGCGATTAGACAAATTCTGAGAGTGCTGTCTCCACAGGACTTGAACTGAATCTGAGCAGGCAATCGTGCCCTTCAGAATAGCTCGAAAGAGAAAAGCTTCATCTTCGTTTCGAATTCTTGGAGAAATCCTTCCCAATTCATCGAACAAGGATCGATCATAGGCAGCTGCACAGCCAGCCGGGAGGAGAAATCTATACTTGAATAGGGCACAATCCCTGATTCGCGAATGATAGTTATTCTTCTCCAGGTTTTTCAACGCTGCCTTTTTCAGTTCAAAATCCTCCAGCTTTTCCCCTTCCTCGGAAATTTTTCTGGTCCCAACGAATACGGCAAGGGGACGCTTACTTTTTTTCCAGAGTCTGTAACTTTCACTGGCTCTTTCAGGAAGCGAAACGTCGTCACCCGCCGCCAGCATCACCAGGTCACCGGCAGCTTTTTCGAAAACCTGGTTCACATGCTCACCTAAGCCAACGTTTTTACTGTTCCTGTTCAGGACAATTTCATGAGGCCCATCGTATTCCTTTGCGCGTTTCTCCATGATCTCGAAGGTTCGATCACTTGAGCAATCATCGGACATGATAATCTGCAAAGGCTGATAGGTCTGGCTGAGGGCCCCCGAGATGGCTTCCTCAATAAATTTTTCCTGATTATAAGAGATAATCGCGAGTGTGAGAACAGGCCGCGGCTTTGTTTCAGATTCTTGATCTTTGATCGGATTCAACAACGTTTTTCCTGAGGATGATTCTGAATTAGCCTGGGTCTTCGAGCAACTGAACGAGATACCTGGTGTAGGTAGAACCTGATGGCATCTGGTCGATCAAGGCTTTAAACTCGCGGTCATTGAGAAAGCCCTGTCTCCATGATGCTTCTTCCGGACAGCCTACTTTCAGCCCCTGTCGTCTCTCGATGGTCTCGATAAAGTTGGATGCCTCAATCATACTTTCATGAGTGCCGGTATCAAGCCATGCTACACCGCGACCGAGTTTTTGAACCATGAGTTTCTTTTCAGATAGATACTGGAGATTCACATCGGTTATTTCCAGTTCGCCACGAGCTGATGGTTTAAGGTTTTTCGCTATTTCGACGACGCGATTATCATAGAAGTATAGACCTGGGACGGCATAGCGACTTTTGGGCTTCGCGGGCTTTTCTTCTATAGACAGTGCGACACCTTCTTTGTCGAATTCAACAACCCCATACCGTTCAGGATCGCCGACCGGGTATGCATAGACAACGCCCCCCTCTTCAAAGCTGGTTGCAGCGCGAAAGTCGTTTTGGCGTCCATAGAAGAGGTTGTCACCGAGCATGAGGCAAACACGATCATCACCGATGAATTCATCGCCGATAATGAATGCTTGAGCGATTCCATCAGGACTTTCCTGAACAGCATAGTCGATGGAGACTCCGAAACGCGAACCGTCTCCAAGTAAGTTTTGAAAACGAGGTGTGTCATGAGGGGTGGAGATGAGAAGAAAATCGCGAATACCAAGGAGAATGAGATGACTGAGTGGGTAATAGATCATCGGCTTATCGTAAACTGGCATGAGCTGTTTACTTGCGGTGAGGGTAAGAGGATACAAGCGCGAGCCTGCACCTCCTGCCAGGATGATTCCTTTGAGCGGCCGGGTGTTCACGTGAGGGGCACCTTTACGTTGCGAAGTGGGATCTAATTTCCTTCTCCAAAACGGGCGCAGACTTTTCCCTTGCTTTAGATTGGGTCAAGACTAATCTCCGGCGCGTCAGCCACAGCAAAGACTCTCTTCCTCACGATCTCCCAACAAGGACCCCTGCAATGTCTAAGACAATCCTTATCACTGGCGGCGCCGGTTTCATCGGTTCCAACCTTGTCCACTACCTGCGACGCGAGAGACCTGAGCTCAAACTCGTCGTTCTTGATGCCCTGACTTATGCTGGAAATATGGCCAACCTGAAAGACTTTGAGGGTGATGATGCCTTTGAATTCATTCGTGCTGACATAACCGACATGGAAAAGGTTCAGGAGGTCTTCAGAGAAATTAAACCGGATGGTGTCATGCACCTTGCAGCAGAAAGCCATGTTGACCGGTCAATTCACGATTCAAGCGCTTTTCTGGAGACGAATATCAACGGAACTCATAATCTCCTGCAGGCAGCACGTGATATCTGGGGGTCAAGCGGAGGCAGATTTCTGCATGTTTCAACAGATGAAGTCTATGGCTCACTTGGACCAGACGATGCACCATTCTGCGAGACGACACCCTACGCTCCGAATTCACCTTACAGCGCAAGTAAAGCGGCGAGCGATATGCTTGTAAGAGCCTGGCATAAGACCTATGGTCTGGACGTTGTGACAACAAACTGCTCAAACAATTTTGGACCTTTCCAGTTCCCTGAGAAGCTGATTCCCGTCATGGTACTGAATGCAGCGGAAGGGAAACCTTTGCCTGTTTATGGTGACGGAATGAATGTTCGTGACTGGTTGTATGTGGAGGATCATTGCTCAGCGATACTCTCGGCATTTGAGAAAGGTCGCTCAGGAGAGGTCTACTGCATCGGTGGAGGAACAGAACTGACTAACATTGAGATGGTGAATACGCTCTGTGATGTCCTGGATGAGTATCTCGGGGAGCAGGCAGAGGGCCAAAGGAGGAGGTTGATTACTTTTGTCAAGGATCGACCAGGCCATGACAGAAGATATGCAATTGCTTCTGACAAGGCGGAGAAAGAACTCCATTGGTCCCCTCAGAACAGTTTTGATGAGGCTATCAGAAAGACCGTCCAATGGTACCTTGATAACAGCGATTGGATTGAGTCATGCCGTTCCGGCGCTTACCAAGACTATTACGAACGCAACTATTCCGGGCGCTAAGCCAGAGCAGAACTTAAATTTTCCTAATATTCAAGATTTCAGGCAATAAAGTGTTTTTGCTGACTCTCAGGAGCATATGAGGGGTAAATGGTTGATACCGTGTGTCATGCTGATCAGGTTCGAGAGCAGCAGATAGTTGTATCGGAGCACGCATACCGAAAACGGATAAACAGATGACTGACCCCTTTTTCCATCCAGACTCGCGCGTTGAAAGCGGCGCCAGTATTGGAGAAGATACGAAAGTCTGGGCCTTTGCCCATATACTTCCAGGCGCAAGAATTGGCCGGAATTGCAACATATGTGACCATACCTTCATCGAGAATGATGTTCTGCTTGGTGACCGTGTCACCATTAAGTGTGGCGTCTATATCTGGGATGGGATTGAACTTGAAGACGATGTTTTCATTGGTCCCAATGTAACTTTTACGAACGACCCTTATCCCCGCAGCAAGCAATATTTAAAAGAGTACCCAAAGACCATCGTGGAAAGAGGTGCGAGTATTGGGGCCCAGGCAACAATACTTCCTGGTCTTAGGATTGGAAAGAATGCGATGGTAGGTGCAGGGGCTGTCGTGACACAAAACGTTCCTCCCAATGCGAAAGTAGTGGGCAACCCTGCCAGAATCGTTGGCTACCTGGATACTCCAAAAGTCGTTGGAAAGACACTTCTCTCTGATGAGAAACCTTTCGATGAAAAAGATATTCGGGTTAAAGGAGTCTCGTGCCATAAACTAACAACTGCCAGAGACTTGCGGGGGGACCTGACAGTGGCCGAGTGGGAGAAAGATATACCATTTGTACCAGAGCGCGTCTTTTTCGTTTATGGAGTCCCTTCATCCAAAGTGCGTGGAGAACATGCGCACCGTGAATGCAAGCAGTTCCTTGTAGCTTTGAACGGTGAGCTGTCTCTTGTGGCGGATGATGGCACGGCCCGACAGGAATTCAAACTGGACTCTCCAACCTATGGTGTCTATCTTCCGCCTTACGTCTGGGGAATTCAGTATCGCTACTCTCAAGACGCTGTTCTTGCCGTGTTTGCCTCACATCGCTATGACGCCGATGATTATATACGAAACTACGATACATTTCTTCAAGAAATTAAGGAAAAGCCGTGAACATTCCTTTTCTCGAGTTAAAGCCAGGATATCTCGAACTCAAAGATCAGCTGGACGAAGCCTACCACAGATTTATGGATTCTGGATGGTATGTCCTGGGTCAGGAAGTTGATGGCTTCGAATCTGAATATGCATCATACTGCGGCTCCAGGGAATGCGTGGGAGTTGCAACGGGACTGGATGCCTTGAGCCTCGCGCTTGAAGCGGCTGGTATAAAGTGTGGTGATGAAGTCATCGTCCCCTCCAATACGTATATAGCGACCTGGCTTGCAGTTTCAAGGTTAGGGGCGACGCCAGTTCCGGTCGAACCAGTTGAGGGAACTTGTAATATAGACCCTTTAAAGGCGAAAGAATGTATCACGGATAAGACAACAGCAATCATCCCTGTGCATCTCTACGGTCAACCTGCAGACATGACAGAGATCATGAAGATAGCGGAGAAACACCGCCTGTTCGTGCTCGAAGATAACGCCCAGTCGCAAGGTGCCTTGTGGGAAGGCCGAAGAACCGGATCTCTGGGCCATGCAGCAGCACATAGTTTTTACCCGGGTAAAAATCTTGGCGCCTTTGGAGAAGGTGGGGCTGTTACAACGTCTGACCCTGACCTGGCAGAGAAAGTGAGATTACTTCGAAACTATGGGTCTAAGAAGAAATATTACAATGAGGTTAAAGGATATAACTTCCGGATAGATGGACTTCAAGCTGCCTTTCTCAGAGTCAAATTGAGCTGTCTGGATGAATGGAATGAGAGGCGAAAAAGTCTTGCTGAGGCATACCTGAAGGGGATCAACCAGGAACAAGGCCTTCAGCTTCCCGAGATAGCCTCGGGTGCTGTTCCAGTTTGGCACCTCTTCACCATCCGCCATCCGAAGCGTGACAAACTGCAAGAGTTTTTGTCAGAAAAGCAAATAGGATCGATGATTCATTATCCTATCCCGCCGCATCTATCGGATGCCTATAAAGAGGACCAGGACTGGGGATCACTTCCGATAGCAACAGAGATCGCAAAGACGACTCTTAGTCTTCCAATCGGTCCACATCTTTCAGGCGAGAGCGTCTATCAGGTAATTGACCAGATTAATAGCTGGTTGAGGAGTAACTAGTGTCGGACTATTTATGCAACCTTGTTGTCCCCGGATGGCCTAAATCTGGAACAAGCAGCCTTCATGAATATTTGAATCTTCATGAGAAGATCTGTATGTCGAGCACGAAAGAGCCACACTTTTTCACCCTGGACAAGAAATATGAAGAAGGCGTGGATTTTCACAACGACCTATTTTCACACAAGGCAGGCAATGAACTATACTTCGGGGAATGCAGTACAACATACTGTATCTGTGAACGTGCTCTCGAAAGAATTAAAGCCGACTTAAACTCTCCGAAAATCATCCTGCTCCTTAGAGACCCCCTAAACAGACTGGTTTCTCACTACAAATGGATGTATGCGCTGGGACATGAAAACAGAAGAGTTCTGAAAGCGGTGAAAAATGATGGCTTTTCTTTCCATCCCGATCACCATTACAGTGGAAACTATAAGAGTTATTTACAGTTCAGCCAATATTCAAAGTATGTTCCCCTCTGGCAGGAGCACTTTGGCAATGAAAACGTGCATGTTGTATTTACAGACGAGCTGAAGACCCATCCTCGCGAGGTCGTAAACTCAATTGTAAAGTTTCTTGAGCTTGAACCGCTCCCTGCAGTGGAATCCATCTCTGCTAATAAGACAAGTGACCAGCTAGGCTTCTCCCCTACTCTTCGCGCTGTAAGGAACAAAATCCCTGACTCTTTTGCTGATCTCCTGAAGAAGAATCCGCTTGTTTATCGCTTCGGCAAGAAAATGTCAGCACCTCGCAAGAGAACAGCGAGAGATATAGACGAGGAAGAGAAGAACACCCTCCAAGAATTACTTCATGTAGATATAGAGTATTATAATCATTTAAAAGAAAAATACACAGACATTCCCTAAGAAGCCCAACTCAATGGCCAACCAACAAGCAAGTTACCGTGAAAGTTTGAAGTCCGCTGGACTGATAGGCGGATCGAAAGTTCTGGAGATCATGATCGGACTGATCCGCACGAAGGCTCAGGCATTGATTCTGGGGCCTGCAGGGATTGGTATCTACGGCCTGTATCAAACGGCCACTAACGTTGTACTAAGAGGAGCAAATTTAGGTATAGACCAGAGTGGTGTCAGGCAGGTAGCTGAGGCTCGTGGGAAAGGAGATGAGGAGAAAATCATCGTAACTGTTTCTACGGTTCAACAAATCGTTTTTGCAACGGGGGCCCTGGGAGCAATTGCCACCTTCTTTCTAAGTAACACTTTTAGCAGGTCACTATTCAATTCTGAAGATCATGCATGGGCATTCCAAGTGCTGTCAGTGATGATCTTCATCCGTCTATTTTCGAGAGGATATTCCGTTATCATCCAGGGATTTCGACGAATTGGCGATCTGGCCGCTTCACGTATCATTGGAGCAATTTCTTCCGTGATCGTCGGTGTTCCAATCATTTATTTTTTTGGAGAGAAGGGAATTCCTTACTCGATGATGTTTGGAGCATTGGTAGTTGCTATCGTGCATTTCTGGTTCGCTCGTCGGGTTAAGGTTACGACCAGATGGGTACCATTTAGAACTCTCTATGAAGAATCCAAAACTCTGATATCATTTGGTCTTGTAATGGCCTGGAATGGATTTGTGGCCTCAGCTGTATTCTTATTCGAACGTACTTTCGTATCCAGAGTCCTTGGTTTAGACGCATTAGGACTCTACCAGGCATCTTCAGCTTTGTCTTCACTCTATGTCGGTATGGTTTTACAAGCAATGGCTGCGGACTACTATCCCCGACTCACCGCAGTTTCTGATGACAACGAAAAGGTAAACACTCTGGTGAATGAGCAGGCTGAAGTTGCGATCCTGATTGCTGCGCCGGGTGTTATTGCGACTATTCTTTTGTCACCGTTAATCCTCTATATAATCTACTCAAGTGAGTTTATTGGAGCCTCTCGGATTCTTCAATGGCAAATCCTCGGAGTCTTTGGACAGGTCATTTCATGGCCACTAGGGATTATTGCTCTTGCAAAAGGGCGAAAAAGTTGGGCGATGGGCTTGGTATTGTGGGCGAACTTTGTCCGAGCCTCATTGATCATCATATTCGTTGCTTATTTTGGACTTATAGGTATTGGAATTGCCCTATCTTCACTTTACCTTTTTCACATCGTAGCGACAAACTTTGCCGCGAGAAAGCTCTCTGATTTCAGGTGGAGTTCAGAGAATAAAAGGCATTGGCTCTATCTTCTTCCTGCTGTTGGATCAGTCTTTTTAATAACTGTTATTTTTCAAACATGGTGGTCTATAGTAATTTGTACTTTGATATTTGCTGCATGCAGTTATTACTCATTCAGCAATCTTTACGCTGCTGTCGGATCACCAGACAAATCTGCTGTTCTCCGAAAGCTACAGAAGCTTCCATTAATTGGAAAATACTTAAAGAAAAAGAATTAATTCCGTCTCTTGAATTTAAGCAAGCCAGGAGTCAGGGACATCCGGTAGTATTTCTGCCAAGCTCTTCATATCCTCTCTCCATCCACTTCTGACTTTCTCCTCAACCTCGTCTGGGATTTCTTCTTTGTTGGAACCTGAATATACACGCTCAGCGAGCTCAGGCCTACGACTTTCGTCTGGCACAATACCTATGAAGTCACATATCCTTGCGTAGTATGCCCACGGGTCATTCACCAAGTCATCGTAGATCATGACGAGAACCTGATCCTCAGAAAAGTGTCGCCTCCATGCTTCCAAGCTTCTTGTAAAGTGACAGGTCTCGAGCTTCATATTTATGAATCCGTCTAGCGATCCAAACTTAGACTCAATGATCCCATGACGTATATGCATTCTAGCAAAGGACCATATCCAGTCAACAGGCCGTCTCAGGCTGACAATGATTTTCGCTTTTGGGACAAGATTCGAGATATCCTTTATATGTTCCTCTTTGAAGAAAAAGTATTGTGGGCTGATTTCTCCACGCACCTCTTTCGTTGCATATTTAAAACTGCTCTTGTACCATTCATCATCATGTTTGGAGAAAATGTACTTGAGGTCCCAGCAAAGCCGATCTCGTTCACTTGTCAGAGTATTGATGGGATGTTTGATGGCGGCTTTTAATCTCAACTTTGCATACTTCTTATACTGTTCCCGATGCCAGCTTTTCGCGGTATCCAACCGCTGCCAGAAACTCTCCTCAGGAAAATTTTCTTTTTCCCAAAAGTAGCGAAGTTCTTTAATTGGTGGCATCCAGACTTGAGAGTGGACCCTCAATTGTCTGTCAATCCATGTTGTCCCCGTCTTTTCAGGACCAACACCGATGAATGAAGGGCCCTCAAGATTGAGCATTTTTGGTGATTTCTTTGCCATGTGATTACCATACCGTGAAGCTGATTGTTCAAAGAATATAGGGGCACTATATTGCTATTGTTAAGAGGTCTTTCAATAATTCAGTACATTCAAGATTTCAAAGGGGGCATTGCCAGAGTCAAGGTGATTGTTCTCATCTGAAAATATCGCTCCACCGGACCTGAGTGTAAATCAGCGTCTATACAGTCCTTTGACACATTATGACAACGTTAGAGTGGTTGCCAAAATTAATGTCCGGTTAGATGGTGAGCGAGAGTGGGGCATACGGTATACAGAGGACATAGAAATAGTGGCGCTATTTCAAGTCTTTCAGGCGCTCAGAGCTACTGCTCACAGCCAGCATTTACTGAGCAGTACTACAGAAAATCAATCTAGCGCCAGAAAACCCCATCAACCTATACTGATTTGGAGTACAGGATACAGCCGCTTCTTGAATTTTGAATGGACGATTGAAGAGATGTTCGCAGAGAGCGAGGAACAATTCTGCCCCTCAGTCGAATACGGCCGAGAGGAACCTATCTCGGGGCATCTGCCTTTTCAAGCTCACTTTTTATGCTATCCACCAGGCTTTCGATTTCTTCTTCATTCATCTGATCAAACAATACCTCAAGCTGCAGCTGAGATGAACGGTCGCCAGAATCTGCAGCTTTCTTATACCATTGATAGGCTTTAACACGGTTAGCTGTGACACCTTTCCCGTGTTCATACATCTTTGCAAGTCTGGACTGTGCAGTTACCAGACCCTGCTTCGCAGCCCTTTCATACCACATGAAAGCTGCTTCATCACTCTGTTCAGCTCCCTGTCCTTTAAAGTAAAGCAAGCCGAGGTTACTTTGAGCAGAAGGATGGCCTTTCTCTGCAGCCGCCAGAAGCAGCTTAAATCCTTCTTCATAATTTTGATCTATTCCTTCCCCGCGAATAAACCTGAGTCCCATTTCTGCCTGTGCGCTAGTGACGCCCTGCTGAGCGGCGCTCCATATCCACTTGGAAGCCTCATAAGAATCCGCTTCAACGCCTATACCGTTGGCATAAATTAATCCAAGATTCGTTTGAGCCGTTGCATTGCCTTGTTGAGCAGCCTTTGTGAACCACTTCCTTGCCTGTTTTGGATCCTGTTGGACACCTTCACCCTCAAGATATACCGTCCCGAGATCTGTCTGAGCTGGAGCAAATTCATTCGAAGCCGCTTTTTCAAGCCATCTGAGAGCTTCCTGAAAGTCCTTTGGAGCTCCTTCGCCGCGCAAATACATACTTCCGAGTGCATACTGAGCTTGGACAAGATCTTGATCTGCCGCCAGCCTCAACCACACACGAGCCTCTTCTCCATCCTGCGCCACGCCTTCTTGGCCTGTCATGTATATCAAACCGAGGTTGAGCTGCGCAGGAGCATAACCCTTCTCCGCTGCTTTCATATACCATTCAACAGCCTTCGCATAACTTCTGGGGAGACCTGCCCCTTCTGAGTACATTAAACCGAGAAGAAAACATGACTCTTTATCTCCTTTTTCCGCTTTCGGCTGCGCCTCATCGTAGGCCTCCGAAAAATTCCCTTTTTCAAACGCCTCCCATCCGGGGTAAGACTCGGAGAAAGCCTGAAACGAACAGCAGGACAGTAGGACCAGTAAGAGAAATACTTCCCGAAGGTGGTTATAAGGTTTAGCCAGTTGGAACTTAAACATTGAAAATCTACTTTAGCGAGTCTTTGCTACTCGCTCGACTTGCTCCAGGTACTCTTGTACATTCTCACGGTAATTCACCTGTTGTGCTCGACGAAGCAGCGGAAGTGCATCAGTATAGTTACCATTCGAAACGAGAAGCTGGGCATGACGAACTTTCGCGTCAGCTTCAAATCCCTCAACTGAGGAAGCTCTTTCGAAGTAAAACGCAGCCTGCTCTGAGTCTCCCTGTCGCTTACTGTGCTGACCAAGAAGAATCAGTGCTTCTCCATCAAGAGGATCAATTTTGACGATCTCCTGAAGCACCTTAACTTCTTCGTCGTCGGCTCCATCGGCAACAGCCAGGCGTGCGCGGAGCTTCAGCAAGTCCTTACGATCTTCGTTAGCGATTTCGTCTGCGTAGACATCTTCAATCTTTGAGATCATATTTTTAGTTTCATCGAAAGCACCGCGGGCCGCGAGAATCTTTGCCGAGCGTACAGCGCGCTCCAGGTTACCATCAGCTTCGGTATCGATGGCCTTGGCATAGCTTTCAGCAGCGAGATCGAACAATTCTTCATTGATATATATATCACCGAGTATATTCAAACTATCGCCCGTAGATCCTCCAAGGGCATCAACCATCTCATATATTTCCGCGGCTTCCATAGGCTGATTGAGTCCGATATATGCATTCGCCTGAAGAAGCCAAAGGTCAGTTCGATCTGGATTCTTTTCAATCAGCTTTCCACATAAGGCAACTGCTTCCGCATACCTTGCCTGCTTGAATAAGCTTCTCGCAAGGCCCAGCTGCCAGTCCATAGTTTCTGGATCCATCAGGATCGCCATGCGATAGGCAGACTCCGCCGACAGAAAATTCTCTTCATTGGAATATGCAAAACCAAGGAGTCCGTAAGTGATTGAATCGGAACCACCAAGCTCTATAACCTTCTGCAAAGCAGGAATAGCATCCGCAAATTGGCTCTGCCTCACCTTAATGAGTCCAAGGTTTTTCCATGCGCGTCTAAATTTCGGATACTTCTCGACGGCACTTTGATAGACGGGTGCTGCAAGGTCGAGTTCTTCTCTTTGAAAATGTATATTTGCCTTGGTGAAGTCAAATACTGCTGAGGCGGCTTGATCGTTCTTCAAAGCCTTATCCAACATGGCGAGGGCTTTATCCATACTATCTGCTGAAATCAATTCCATAATTTCAAGCATTGTTTCCCGCTCTTCCTCGGTAATGCGAGGTTCGATTTCGGTTTCAGCAATATAACTCTGGGCGAACTGTTTCTGGAAAGAGGGGCTGTTCCAGATTTCTAACTCGGTTCTGGAAAGACTGGAACCCGATGCTTCACCTGGCAAAGGTCCACCCTGTGCATAGACACAGGTACGACCAGCAAACAGAATAACTGCTGTAATCAGACAGACTTTCCCGGTAAGCTTGAGTGATCTTTTTATAAAGTGGCGCTTCATGGTACTTCTCATTCTTATAGTCCTTCTGGAAATGTAAAGGGAACACGCATACGGAAACGAACAGATTTACCGTTTCTCTTTCCTGGCTCAAACTTCCACTTCTTTATGGCATCAAGTGCCGGTTTCTCAAATATGGGATCGGATGACTTCTGAATAATAGGGTTGGTAACACGCCCTTCACCATCTACCACAAAAATAATATAGACAGTGCCGGGAGCCCTTTTTCTTACTTCGCCGGTTATTTTTGGCCCTGGCTGATAAATAACCCGTGGCTTCTGATCGAGGTCAGATATATTGAACAGGGAATCAACATCCTTATCTCCACCGCCAACATTAGTCAGATTCACACTGAAGTCTCCAGCAAGACCACCCGCTCCCATGCCTGGATTCAGAGCAAGTTCCAACTGTGACAGGTCTAAAGGAGGAGTTTCTTCATTGAGTTCTGGTGGTTCGGGCTCTTCCTCTGGCTCCTCTGGTTCTTCCTCTTCCGGTGGTGGTGGAGGAGGCTCCAAAAGCGCCGTATCTATAGACTGAACCATCAGGTCAGTCTTAGGGGGCTTGCTCAGACTCTGAATTAATGGAAGAACGAGAAAACATCCCAAGGTCAGCGATATCGCACCAACGATAACGACCAAATAGTGAAGGGTGGCCTTAAACGCGCCGAAAATCAAACTGGGAGGTTTCATTTCTAGCCCTTTGTCGGATTCGTCGCCAGGCTGACCTTGATGGCACCACCAAGTTTGGCTTCGTCTATAATTCTGACGAGGAGTCCCGTTTGAGCTTCCGAATCGACCTGCACGATAACAGGCATCTCTTCTTTTTGAAGCATTCTCTTTACAAGAGGTTGTACACCACTGATCCCGATCTCTCGCCCTCCATAAACGATTTCACCTTTATTGGTTAGGGCTATAAGAATACTATTCTTTTCAAGCTGTACTGAGGAAGCAGCCTGTGGCTTATCGACCTCAACACCAGTCTCTTCGACAAAAACTGTTGTAACAATAAAGAAAATCAAAAGGATAAATACACAGTCGATGAGTGGGGACATGTCTATCCCCGATTCATTTCCATCATCCTGTGACATCTGACTAAATCGGCCCATTGTATCTTTATCTCTCGTATTTCATTAAAAGTTCAGGTTCTTTCGGATTAGAGCTTTCCGATTTCCTCAATACTTGGCGCAGGGTCTTCTGTTCCAGCAGCTTTAGCGAGCTTTCGATACAGACGTTGCGTACATACAGTTTCCAGGTGAGCAAGAAATGTCTTGTATGAAGACAGCTTCCTTTGCAGCTGATACTGAAAGAACAATCCGGGAAGCGCGATGACCAGTCCCGTTTCCGTTGTTATCAAGGCTTCTGATATCCCGGAGGCCACCATCTCCATGGTCTTATCTCCCCCGCTTCCAGAGGCTAGCGCCGCAAACGTTGCCAGCATACCCGTCACTGTTCCTAAAAGACCGAGTAATGGTGCAGCTGTCACACACATCTTCATCACTTTAAGGTCACGTTCGAATGGAGCAATTTCCTTGGACCGTAACTCTTCAAAGAAAATCCCCGTATCCTTGATCGATCTGCCACCGGTCACAAAATCCAGCATGGCTCCGATCTGCCCTTTTCTCTCCTCAGGCTGATCAATCCATCTTCGCCAGGTCTTTTCGCCGATCCAGCTATAACCTTTGCCAGACAGTTTCATATAGATATGTAGACCGAGTCCAAACATGCAAAGAGCAAGCAAGGCGATAGCAATCATTGCCCAACCGCCGGACAGCCAGATCTCGGTGGCTTGTACCCAAAGCCCCTGAAGTGCTGTGAGAGATTCTTTCTCTTGATCCATGAGTCTTAAATCTTAGTTATTCTGGAACCGGAACGGCTTTAACATCAGACCGGCCGTTTGATTCACTTGCTTCAGTTTTTTCTGTTACTTCAGAAGAGATCGTACTGATTCTTTCATCATCCCGTGACACAGGCTCCTTTAACTTTCCAACTTGAAGAGACTTGTTTTCCCTGTAAGGAGTCTTTCCAAGCTGATTGAGGAAAGCCACCGCTGCCTGCTCCATGTCATTGATGATACTCCGTGCTTTGCGAGAAAGGAAAGCGTGGATGAGAAGAGAGGGGATTGCTACAATAAGCCCAAATTCTGTAGTCACCAGAGCTTCTGAAATACCAGAGGAAAGAGTCTTTACATCCCCTGACCCAAAAACGGTGATGAGTTTGAAGGTGTTGATGATACCCGTAACAGTTCCAAGGAGTCCAAGTAGAGGAGCAGCAGCGGCACTGATCGCGATAAAGGGAAGAAATCTCTCTAACCGAAGACGAGTTGCTAGAACCTTTTCGTACATAACCTCTTCAATCAACTCTGAAGGTTCCCTCGTATGATCGATGGCAGCGGCCAGCATTGTTCCAACCGGTGAATAACCAAAAGCGAATCTCAGAATATACTGTATGCCGGCGCACAGGATACCGAAGACAGCCATGTATACCAGGAAGCTTGAATTGACAGGGATATACTGCCCAAGCCAACCAGCCACGGGAGCGGCAATCTGGAATTGTAGAATAGTATGAAGGAGAAGACCGAAGATGACACCTGCAATCGCGCCACCAATCCAGTCTCTCGAATGATCAGGCTGACGCATTTCTCTCGCGTGCTTCTGCAATGTTTCATCGTCATGTTCAGAGAGAGACTTGAGTATTGATTTGATTCGCGCCTGCGTTGGCTGCCTCACGAGCGAGAAGCCCAGCCACTTGAAAAGAGCAACCAGAAGCGCGGCGCCTGCCATTCCAAAAATCGGATACATAACAGGGCCACCTTTTTTGACATGCTCAAGAAAGGTTTCCTCAGTTTCTTCAATCTTGTGGGCGTTACCAAGCGTCGGATCGACCGGGAAGAACCCCTCCCCTTCCAGGATGATTTTCGCTGCCGCAAGAGTATCACGAGCTGAATTGTAAGGAATCACCGTCGGTTCCAGTGAGCCCAAACGCTGTTCAGCAGAACCGACGATCGAGCCATCTTCAGATCTGAAAATAGCAGTCGGCCCCATCAGGGCAAAATCACCAACGGTTACCATCCCTTCGGGATCAACCGCCGTTCCTGTGAAAGTTGTTCCGCCCAAGGCTTCCTCAAGCCGCTTCATGGAAACATCGATCAATTGAGCCTGAGCAGCAAAGACCTCTTCTTCAGAAAGAGTATCGTTCTCCGGAGCAAGTTTCGCCACTTCAAGCTCTGCATCATATCTCTTGAGTTCTGTTATATGAAGACGTGACTCAAACTTACGAATATATTCACCCAACAGGTTCGATAGGTAAGTCGCTTCCTGCGTGCGGGTTTTGATCTCATTGTTAAGGTTTGTGAGATCAAGTGTCCTCGTATCCAGCATCCGAGTTGTATTTTGATATTCAAGGCGCACATCAACGAGATCACTTTCAAGCTTGCTGAGTTTTCTCGACAAGGGGATCGTTTCTTCTGCCGCCTGTTCCCTAACCGCATTAAGCTCTTCAATACTCTTCTCCAGTTTCTCTTGAACAGAGAGAGTTGCCTTATTGAAGTTTTGTTTTCCTTCTTCAGCTTTTTGAGCGTAAAGAACGCTGGTTGAAGCAACTGTGAACAGAAATATTTGAAATAGTTTTTTAAGATTCACGGTAATCAAATCCATATTATATTAGTCTAATTTTGCTGGTAGTTGAACGAAAGAAGCCACTTGTTCATTATTCAGGATGGCAATAGCGTTGGCTATCTCCTTCCCTGCTTCTGGATCATCAATTGATTCCCACACCCAGCCCTCATTCGTGGCACGACCTCGCCCGGCAAGCTTTCCATTGCTTCCCGTATAGAACGCCTGCCCAAGACCGATATACAGAGTTGTTACTTCAGCAGAAGTGCCATCATCGAAGTTCCTCAGCTCACTGGTGACAGTTATATCACGATTAAACTTCTCGATTTCATTAAGTATACCGACAACGTTCTGAAACCTCTCAGACAGTGACAGTTTAATTTCCTCTCCATCCTTCGGTAACCTCTGGGTTAGAGGCTTAACGCGGTCCCTGATGGGATCAGGAAGTCTTTTCAAGAGCGCTTTCAGTTGTGATTCATATGCTCCAAGTACATCTTCAAGAGAACTTGATGCATTCTTAAGTTGATCACGCTCCTCCTCAAGTTCCGCTTTCTTTTTATCCGCTTCCTGGATGCTGCCTTCAGCTTCTTTCATCTTTGCCTGAAGAGATTCGATCTCACGCTCGACAAGACGGATACGCTCACTCAGCATTTCCTTCGCAAGCTGGAGGTCACGCTTTTCTTTTGAGATAACCCGCTTCGTTTCAACCCACTCTTCAAGAGCCGACCTGGCATCCTGAATTTCCACAGAAGTCTCGGTTTGTCCGTATAGCATCGGAGTAAGTGCAAGTATTGAGGCAGCTAGAATGCCCTTGCAGCTTGCATTCATCATCTTTAGTTTAATCATCTTGGACCTTTACAGATTCCTGAACGTTAAAGAGTTTATTGGTTTCGGTTTTCGGTCAGTTCGCTAGAGCAATAGAGCTCATGTTGATTCAATCTTTAAATGATGGACACAGATTGTACGTTCCATGGCCATCCTGCGCGCGCCTACTCATGCGCCACTAACCCTCCAAATCAACGCGAAACTTGCCCTCAACAAGCGTGTCACAAATTTGTCAAAATGATGTCTTTATAAAGTTTAGAGTGATCTTCAAAGAAAAGGAATCTCTTTTAACCCGCTAGAGCCCAAGCCGCACCCCGAAATGTACGGACCGCTCGTCATCTGTGTCCTCTTTAATAAGAGCACGGGAAAAGTAAATATAAGCCGTCTGGTTTGTGTCCGGCAGCTTCATCCTCAACCCAAGCCCCGCGCTGACTCTTGGATCTCCAAGATCAAAGGGATTCTCCGATAGAGTTCCCATATCAACAAAGAAAGGTATTTCAATGTTATCTGAAACCGATAGTCGAAGCTCATTCTGCAGCGTCGCCATCGTTGCGCCACCAATATGGAGGTTGTCATTCAAGTCATCCACGGGACCCACTCCGCGGTAGTCAAAGCCACGAATACTTCCTAAGCCACCGATCTGGAACCGATCCGTTATCCCAACTTCTGTCGCTTCAAAAGGCATGAGACCAAGGTTGGCCCTTGTAATCCACCCGAATCGGCTCGAAAGCGAGCGTCGTAACTCGGCATTTGCCAGCCACTTCAGCAAAAAACCATCGGCAGCTCCGGATTCTACCCCCGTATCAAACAGCACGCCTTCGGTAGAGTCCATGTCCCCTCGGTTTCTTGTGTCATAGGTCACATAATGAGCAAGAGTGGCGGCCGTGTAAGAATTAAAGTCTTCTGCATATGCACTTTCATCACGGAAAGGGTCATAGGAAATCTGCTCCAGTCGAGCTCTCCACGATCGCGACCAGTTGGTGTAGGGTTCCTTTGTCAGATACGAGAGCTGCAAGCTACCTCCGAGCCTCGATTCTGAATACTCACGAAATCCGAAATCCGTATAGCGAAAGTTATAGAGTAAGGAAGGCTCTCTCTCCTTGCCGATAAGCTTCTCCCCCAGTTTCCAGTTTCGGTCGAGGTAGCTCACTTCCCCGCCGAATCCTGTATCTTCAATACTAACCCATGTACTTAAACTGATCTGGTCTCCACGACCTCCCACGTTGCGTTCAAGGAAGGAGAGTCGGGCAATAGCGCCATACTGATCGTTCCATCCAATGGACCCTGATACTCCGGCTGTTCTCGCTTCCCGTACCTTCATGACGAGATCACGGACCATGGTCTGAGAAGTTGGACGCGTATCTACATTTACTTCATCAAACGTCCCCAGAGACCAAAGCCTGCGTTCTGTATCTTCCAGAACCCGCAAGTTTAATGAATCACCTTCTCGTGCACGCACTCTAGATCGAATGACTTCATCCTTTAGTGGAGGTGCTATATACTTGTGGTAAAGAGTGGAACCGTACCCTCGCTTCGGTTCGTCCTTCTCAACAAGGATGTTTCCGAGACTGCTGGTTGTACCTTCATCGACATTCGCAACAACATGAACTCTTTTTTTCTCCTCATCGGGCCTGAAGTTTAAATCGATGGATGGATCGAGATAGCCATTTACCTGTGCTTTCCTCTCGATCGACTCTTCAAACTCCTTAAGACGACTCGATGTGAAATACTTGTTTCTATAACGCTCCACTGAACGTCTCCAGTGGAGAGGACTCTGCAGAACCTGCGCTTCTACGGTACGTTCACCAAATCTATATCTCTCATTCTTTTCTACGGCATAATAGACTGTCACACCTTTGTCGGTGACGATGGTTTCGTCCAGGCGGACAACAGCATCAAGATAGCCAAGTGCCAGCATAATTTCCTGACTCACCTGTTCTACTTCCAGCAGCTGTGCCGCAGATACAGATGACCCCTTGTCCAGCTCATACGTTTCGGACTGTTTCAAGTATCCCCGAATCTTCGCTGGATTTCCCCATCCCGCATCTCTGTATCGGAACCTACGCAAAGTTGCCGGTTCAGGACCTTCGATAATGAACCCAAGCGATATACTCTCTTCTGAGAGCTTAAAGTGGTGAGGACGGATAAAGATCTCGTCGTATCCAAACATCTTCGCCTCTGTTCTCATTGCTTCAGTTAGAGCCTCGATATTCGGTTTGTTATAGACATCACCGGGTCGAACAGGGTTCGAGAATTCAAGAAACTGGGGATCTATGGCGAGAAGTGGAAAAAACTGAATCTCTTCGATTATGGGTGGAGGACGGAACTCAAGAACAAGGTCGACGAGTCGAGCAGAGATACGACCCGACTGACCATTTTTTCCAAGCCGGTACGAAATCGGGTTCATTCCGATTGAATACAGGTTCATACTCAACTCGAGGTCATTGATGAGAGCCTGAATTCGTTGGACCTGATATTTCGTGATGATGTCACCGGACTCTACCTGAATAACACGCCTGGCTCTTGTCCACTCTTCTTCATCGAGACCTGTGATTACAATATCTCTGAGGTAAGTCTCAGGTTCAGCTGAAACCGCCCTATTTGAAACCCCAAGGAAACAGAGAAGAAACAAGACTGAAATCAAGTAGAGTTTAAAATGAACAGTCAGAGACGGGGAGGAACTGACCAATGAGCCGATTTTGAAGAAATCCATCAGAAGGTTGCGCTCACTCCAAGAGAGAAATCGATCCCCTTCTTATATGATGTTTTCACGACATCGCTTTCAATGAATTCGGAGCGATATACAGTTTCAATATCCGGATTGAGAATATTCTTGGCCTGAAATTTAATCTCGACAGCCTCGCCAATCTTCTGACTCAACGTGGCGTTCAGCGTCCCGAACTCTGTCTCGTAGACACTGGGAACGAATCGACCATCAGCGGCACCAGCCCCTGCAACAAGCGTGTCGCCCCTTACGGTATAGAAGAGTGAGGCCTTGGTCCCTTTCAACCCAATCTTGTCCATCGCATAAACAAAATAGACATTATAAAGATGTTCAGGTGCGTTGGTCATATCACGCTTCTCGATCGGAGCCTGAATCTGCGTGGATGCAAACAATTCCTGTTCCTCGGGAGAAACAGTAACTTCTGACTCAATAAATGTCGCGTTTCCACCTAGAGTAAGTCCCTCCAGAAACCCAAGCAACTCGCCCATCTGCTGCTTCAGCTCAAACTCCCAGCCACTCAGCTCACCTTCGGGGTAGTTCACAGGTGTTGTATAGCCAAAGTCAACAACTCTTTGGACATATTCAATGGGGTTTGTGATGTCTTTCTTAAACCACGAAACAGAGACAAGTCCCCCTGGGTAGGGGTTGTAATCCAGCCTCAGGTCATAGTTTTCCACATCACTCATTTGAAGATTTGGGTTTCCGATAAAGACATCACCGCCCAGAAATTCCTGCTGAATAATTGGTGACAGTTCCCGGAAAGTCTGGCGTGCAACCGTCTCGCTGTACGATCCTCGAAGGGTAATCTGCTCGATCGGCTGCAGCTTGAATCCGATGGAAGGGAGCATATCCTTGCGTTTGAAATCGACGTCCGCATCGCCTTCTTTCAGCTGTGTGAGAACACCTTCGTCAGGAGGTATCCAAAACACATCTTCTTCGGGAGTATTGACAATACTCAAAACCGTTGTCTCGTATCTCATTCCACCAATGATATTCAAGAAAGAAGTCAGAGGAAGATCAACCATGTAATACCAGGCTTCGATTTCCTGTTCACCCTTGTAATCGACATCAACATTACCCTCTTTGATCGGGTGATCAGAGAGGCCCACATCATTGGTTTCATCACCGAAGACATCACTCCACAACTCATCCCATGGTGCCTGATAAAATTCTCCGTTATCACTGAAGTTACTGAATGATTCCTGGTCGTATTCTCTTCGTACCTGATCATTGAAGATACCGAACTTGACATAACCTTCACTGTCAGTCCACTGGGTGAATGGGAATTTGATATTTACCTGGTGCTGATCGCTGATTTCCACAATTTCACGATAGGACCTCTGGAGGTTCCCCAGTGTGAAGTTTGCCGCTGGTTTAAACTGGAAGTAAGATTCTGGCCTTGTAAATGGTGGACTGAAGGGGGGGCGCCCAGGGTTGTTTTCCTGTGGAACCCAAAGGGAACCGAACTGCACCTTGTCTGGCTGGTAGTAGCTCGCCTTGCTTCTTGAGATACTCCAGTCAACTTCCGGCCCAAGAAGTTCAAGGAAACCATCCAGCTTAAGACCTGGATCGGGAAGCTTGTGTTTTCCTGCAAGTTGGATGGTTTGAGTTTCCCGCTCTGTATAGGCAAGAGTCTGAAGTCGGAGATAGGGTGAACCGAAACGGTCTTCATGCCCGGGGGTACTCTGGTTGTCGGGATCATAACCCGGATAATAGTACTCTTTGCCTCTCGTATTCTCCGCTAAAATAGCCTCATCAGATGTATTTCTAGTGTATAGGCCTGTGAGTGTCAGTGAATGGTTTTCTGTTTCAACTCCAAGGACGCCAAGAGCCCCCCAATTTACCTGCTGTTCTCCTCGATCGACATCATAGAGAGAAGTGACAAAGTCGCCCTCATCAGGGGTTCCCTGACTGTACTGAGGAGTCATTTCATCTCCCGGGTTTTCCACCCACCACTTGTCATCTACAGCGTCCTCAATATACTGACTATCACGTTCGTAATAGAATGAACCCAGGGCACCGATGGTAACATCATTGTCGAATTCGTATCTTCCTCCAGCTGCTATCGAAACTTTGTAATCTATCGGAGCGTCATCGCGCTTAACACCAACAGCCCCATCCCAGCTGCTTCCGATGTTTTCTTCCTGTATATCACGCTCCCCTTCATCAAGTCCCCATGTAGAAACGCCACCGCCCCTGTAAGTCAGAAAGTCATCATTACCACTGGTCTCTGTATTATATGTACTTGAAAGAGAGAATTTAAGGAAGTTCTCATCAGGGACACTCTTTAAAATAACATTAACCGCACCACCGGAGGCATCTCCCTGCTGATCCGGAGTGAAAGTCTTGCTGACTTGAATACTGTCAATCGCTGACGCTGGGAATTGGTCAAGCTCAACAGCACGCTTCTCTGCATCCGCTGTGGGCAGGCGAATACCGTTCAGCTGTGTATTGACATATCTATCAGGAAGCCCACGAATGACAGGAAATTTACCATCCTCAACCGTCGCGCCTGAAACGAGTGTAAGCGCCGCGGCCGCATCACTTGCACCCGCCTGACTCATCAGTTCCGAACTGACCGTATCGAGAAAAGTAGCACTGCCGATTTTCAACTCAAGAAGCCCAACCTCTGTACCCGCACCAAACTGAACCTCCTGAACAACAAACTCTTCCATATCTGTGAAGTCACCGGAGAGTGATGCATTTACTTCCGTAAGTGCCCCTGCCGAAACCACCACATCGGCATCTACCTGTCGCGTGTACCCGATCTTAAAGAAGACGAGTGTATAAGTTCCTGGTTCGAGTTCATTAAAAACGTAGTTCCCTTCATCCGATGTCTCAACTTCCTGTCCCGTTTCAGCAATTTGAACTCTGGCGGCAGGAAGGGGAACATCAAAGTCCTGGTCATAAACAACACCACGAATACCGCCGGCAGATTGAGTATATCCAGGAGTGAGAATAACTGTAAATAAACTAACAAAAAGAAGGAAGTGGAGACCTTTTACCATGGGTCACTCAAGCTGCTCTCTATTTCTTTAATCTCTGCCAGCATCTCCTGATCTGGCTCTATGTTATTTATAGACAATGAAACACATATTGCTACAAGGTCGTCTGTCGTGGGCCTGGCGTTAGGATTTTGAACTGACTGCTTCAGGGCTTCACGATAAACTTCCAGACTCTCTTCACGGTCACCTGTTTCAGCGTAGGCTTCAGCAACTTCAATTAATGCGTCGGCTCTAAAAATGTCATAAATGTCCGAGACGTTTTTGCTATAGAAGATCATCGCTCTATCAGCCAGTTCTCGCGCCTCACTTATATTCTCAACTTCAGCATAGAGGGCGCTAATACGTCCGAGCCACTTTATTTCATCATCGGGCTTCCAGGTATACTTTTCGAAAATCTCCAGATTCTTTCTGGCCAGATTCCTTGCTGCTTCTAGTTGGCCTTGCTGTTTTGCAATTCGTGCCAACTCCGTCCATTGTTCAAGTCGGAGGAAAACTGGAAAATTCTCAACAGCGACCTCAACCTTATTTTCAATTAGTTTCCGTCGTTCAGCGCTTGAGCAGTTTTCTGAATACAGGTACCGAAGTCCGTCGAGCCCACCCAGCATATCATCAAAATTCTTCGTATCGATGAGCGCCGACATCTGGCTGAATTGTTCATCAAAATCACGGTCAGAAGAGATCATGAGATCCGTTTTGACTAATTTTCTTGCCTCTGAGGGCTCCAGACCAGAGCTGAAACTCGATGCTGAACTCTCATCACCCAGCATTTTATAAGTCTGCGAAATCGTCCTTCTGATCCGATCACGACGCCAGTCCTCAGCGTCTTCAATAAAAGGCTTTGCACTTTCAAGATAATGAACAGCCTTCTCAGAATCTTTCTTCTCGGCATAAAAAAGAGCGATTTTCGCATATAGAAGCCCTCTTCTCCAATTAGCGACTTCCTCGGTGTATCGTTGTGCCAAGCTGATCTGTTCAAGATCTATCAAAGCGTCGATCACCTTCTCCTGTGCTCTGGAACGATTCTTAATATGAGGCTCGAGGGGAAACTTTGAGGCTCCGGACATCGCAATTTTGAGCAATTCCAGCTGGAAGTTGCGAACAACAAGAGAGGTGTCCACACCTTGATCTGGAGCACTGACAGATTCTGCTGAATGATTGGCTTCAACCGTTTCAGATCCGTAGGAGAAATTGGTTAAGTAGACAGGGCTAAATGAAAGCAATAGAAGGGAGAGCAACTTTATTCTAATCATTAAAATTCTCACTACTTAGACATAGGTTGATGGCAGTGAGATCATCACTGCCATCGTTCGGAACTAATTAGTCTTTTAATTTCCCTTATAGACTGACGTCTATAAAGAGAGAGATTGGGGAGGGATGTATGACATCCAACCCCAACCAGAGCATTACTTAGTTAAGCTGGCGAACACGAACACCATCAAGATAGAGTGATGAGCTCAGATCGTTTGCTGGATCGAAACCGAAAAGGTCGAAAGAAAGTGTAATGCTTGTTGTTGAAGCAGGGACGTTATAGATCTGAGAGTAACGAGTAGATCCATTTGGTCCTGGAGACTCAGCAGCAGATCCAACACTTTCAACTGTCTTGTCGCCACCGCCTGTGAAGGCAGAGTCGTTAAGACGAAGGCGGAAAGCGAGCGAATCAGCCTGTGAAGGAGCGTCTGTAGAAATGTCCCAAAGAACTTCAATCTGTGTTCCTGGTATAACATTTACTGCTGGGCTTGTCCATGTGATATAAGCGGTAGAAGCACCATCAGGGGTTACTTGAAGTCCACGGCTTGCAACGAATGCTGAAGAACCGTCTGTGATTGAAGGGATCGTTTTCGCATCAACCCAGCCCTCAGCGTCTGCGTCGAAGTCGAAAGAAGCGAGCTCGTTTGGATCGGATACAAGGAACCCGAACTCGTCAGCGGCAGTCCATCCAAGAAGCCAGTTCGGGCCAGTTGGACTGAAAGCACCGCGATATGTTGTATAGCTGAAGAAACCGTCCTGAGGAGGAGTGCCTTCACTGATCAAAGCGTCGTTAGCTGGTGTTGGATCAAGACTGATAACGGGAAGCATTTCTTTGCCGCCTCGAGTGACCTGAGGACCACGAGTAACCAGTGTGATGGGAAGATCAGTATCGTTAACAACGTTAGCCTTTGCGGGGTTGCTTCCGCCGGCAACAGTAACACCGTAGAGATCAGCGTTATCATACGCACCAGAAGCAAAGTTACGTGAGAACACACTGTCTGTAATTTCAGCAAGAAAGCCCTGTCCAGAAGCGTTACCAGCAGACTGTGCCTGATAGAGGTCTGCAGGGTTTACACCACCAGCGTTTACAGATGAAGTTGATGTAAAAGGTGTTGTCCACACTGAAGCGAAATCAAGAGTTCCGTTATGGCCGTAACCAGAGGATCCGTCACCGTCATCACCGTCCGCACGGACAACATTCTCGCCACCATCCATGAAGATGGACTGACGATACTGTACGCGTGCACCATCGCGCCATGCAGTAGATCCGTCTCCGTCAAGGGGCTGCCCGATCGCAGTCATGTTATACAGAGTTGCTGTTGTAACCGGCTGTGCATCTGAATCTTCCGCGCCGTCAACTTCGAACATGTTGTCGCCAACACCTGAACCCTGTGAAGCATCTACAGAGTATCCCTGAACGATGAGACCGAACTGAGCTTTTCCACGCCATCCCTGGTCAACGTCAAAGCTATCGTCACCAACATTCCAAATGCTGAAGTTCTTGATGTTTACCGTACCACCCCAGATTTCAATACCATCGTCAACATTGTTCATGATCTCAATGTGGCTGATATCTGTTCCGCGGCCAAGACCACCGAGTGAAAGACCATTCAGCTCGTTAGCGAGACCAACTACGCGACCAGCATAACGGATAGATGCATAGGTGACTGAACCTGCATCATACTCGTCGTCAGAGCCACCGTACTGGATTAGCGAGGCGTTTCCTGGAGAAACAAGGCCTTCCATGTTGGCAATGTTGGAGCCACTGGGAGTAGGAACGTTTCCAGCAACAGGTCCGTTTGATGTGTTCGAAATGTAGGCGTCGCCCATGATCGTCAGGTTGCCCCATTCGTTAGCAGCTTCACGCCATGTGCCGTTGTCATTTGTCGAAGTGAAAACGACTGGGTTATTTGCTGTACCGTTGACGAAAATCTGAGCGCCGTTTGTTACTGCAAGGCTACCAGATCCATTCGCAGATGGTGTTGAGGCGATACGAGTACCAGGCTCGATGGTAAGCGTTGCACCTGGAAGAACATAAATCTGTGTAGACAGATTGTATGTATTGTCTGCTGTCCAGACTGTTGAGGAGGCAATGTCAGAGTTGACAATGACTTCAGCAGCCTGAGCATGACTGCCTGCTGCAGCGAAGCCAGCAAGTGCGAGCAAAGATGAAAAAGATTTTAATTTCATACTTACTTCCCTTTTCAAGGTTTATGGGTTGATCGTCGAATCGATCACTGTTTTGCGGGGCAAACGGAACCAAGAGTCCAATTGGACGCGCAACAAGCAAGTAGGCCGTTCATGAGTTTGTCACATACACCATCTAGCGACCTTTTACCATGACGGATCACTATGTGATATCACCGAGGCATTCCGAACAATGACACATGCAGCTCACAGGTTGATTTACTCGAATTTCATCAAAAAATCGAGTAAATTGAGAGCTCCACATAACAGAAATGTAACTTTCTCTGAAAGAACTTAGACAGAAGAGAAAACTCCCACTTTCCATTAATTCGATGAGTGACACGTAAACTGAATGAAACCGGACCGTCACACATCTGTCACATTAGGGGGATTTGGAGTGACTGTCAGAAGTATTGGCTGGATAGAGGGTGAGCCAAAGGGGTAGATCCGTGTGCTTGGAAACGTCGTCATAATGGTGCTGTTTCGAGGCTTTCGGGCGCTCAGAGCTACTCCTCACAGCCAGCAGACACTGAGCGAGGCTTCTGAAGATCACTCCAGCTTCGAATCAGGTACCACCCCAGAGGGAAAATTCCTCTGACTCAGAAGAAACCAAGTGACTTCACATCACTTTACAGCAGATGATTCTCCGATCATCACCTTGAAACATCCGTTTGGTTCAAGCACTTAACAAGAGGCAAAGCCGCACTTCTTTCCCAGCGAACAGGACAATCAGGCAATGGCAAAGCCAAGCATGGAACACTTTGGGATAACGATACTGAACGGCCTCCACCCGGACATGCGTCGGTTGAAACGGACCATAAGACCGACTGAACATGGTCACAAAGTCTGGGACAACTCCTGGCTTATTATCGATTACCTGAACTCGAGGAAAGACCTCTTCAGTAAGAAAGTTGTCGAAGCCGGCTGCGGTTGGGCTATCCCCTCCCTCTTTCTTGCCAGGATATATAACTGTGAAGTTTTGGCAACAGACATCGATCCACAGGTAGAACCATTTCTTGAACTGAATTGCCAGCAGAACAATACGAAAGTCCGTTTTAAACCCGATGGATACAGCAATATAGACAGCAGAGATTTAGCATGGACAGACCTGCTGATTCTCTCTGACTCCTGCTACAGTGAAGACCTGATTCATGAACTGGACAAACTCGTTCAAAGAGCCTCAAAATACTCCCCTATTGAAGTCATTCTGACCGACCCCGGTCGATGGCCCTTTCTGGAACTGGTAGAGAGAATCAAAAAGAAGTATCCAACCACGGAATTAGAATGGGAAATAAAGGAACCCAGACCCGCCAAAGGGCACATCGTGAGAATGGTTTTCTAATGAAGACGGGTGCTTGAGTGGAACATCGAGATTCCCAACAGAATCTAAAAGTTCAGCCTCCCCCGCTGGAGCGATAACGCTCGTAGTTTGGTGACAGTTTGCAAAGTCTACCTGAGATTTTGTGAATGCTTAGGATCGCGGGGAGAGCCCTTGAAGAAACCAGGTCTGGGAAGCCAGGTTAACGGCATACAGGGGCAATCAGGGGAAGCGGAAGAGTAGAAGCACTTCGAGAACACCTTTCTGGGAACGTTGATAATGGCGCTTAACCTGAAAGTGTTGCCGGGAGGTAGACGGCGCTGTTATTTTCCCTGCCAGGAACGATGCCGGAGCGATGTCGGAACGATGTCGGAACGATGCCGGTCCGATGGGCATCGGACCGACAACGCTCCAGGATCGCCGCGGCATCCCACCAATCGCTCTCTTGAGGATAGTGCAGGATCACCCGAAACAGTATACAGTATACACTTGCCTAAACGTTTGCTAATCATATTCATCCGGTATTAAACAATTAAGTCCGGTTCAAAGCGAAAGAAAATACTTTCATACACTACTGTTTTTATTAGCTTTAAACACATACTCCTATTTCACAGGAGCTTAGGTACAATCCGTGCCTTTTCGTCTTTCAAAATTCCATGAGGATACGCCATGTCACCTACAATATGTTTACTTGGAGCCCTCGATACAAAAGGTGCCGAATACTCTTTCCTTGCGACATGCTTAAAGACCCTCGGGGCAAAGATCTTCATCATCGATGTCGGAGTACTGGGCTCACCCTCTCTTGAACCTGACATTACTCGAGAAGAGGTTGCCAGAGCAGGCGGAGCTGATCTCAAGGCGCTCATTAGTGAAAAGGATCGAGGAGCAGCCACAGCCGCCATGAGCTGCGGAATCACGAAAGTTCTCGTGAATGCTCAGAAGGAAGGGAAATTCGACGCAGTCATCGCTCTTGGGGGAACTGGCGGAACAGCTGTCGCCTGCGCAGGTATGCGAGCTCTCCCCCTGGGCGTTCCGAAAGTAATGGTTTCTACAGTAGCTGGCTCTGATGTATCTGGCTACGTTGGCGTTTCTGATATCACGATGATCCCCAGTATCGTCGACGTAGCCGGAGTTAACAGTATCAGCCGCGAGGTCTTTGCAAAAGCTGCGGGAGCTGTCTTCGGAATGGCATCAGCCAAGGTTCCAGCTGGAGACGACAAACCTTTAATAACGGCTTCAATGTTTGGCAATACAACGCCAGCGGTAGACCACGCTCGTGGCATTTTCGAAAAAGCCGGCTATGAGGTTCTTGTCTTTCACTGCACTGGAAATGGAGGGAAGACAATGGAGAGTCTCATCACTGAAGGACGTATAGCAGGGAATTTCGACCTGACAACCACGGAATGGGCTGACGAACTCGTCGGCGGAGTTTTCGCTGCGGGACCGGATCGACTTACCGCCTCTGCCAGGGCAGGTATCCCAACGATCGTGACACCCTCCTGTCTAGACATGGTCAACTTCTGGGCTCCTGATACGGTTCCAGACAAATTTGCTGGTCGAACTTTCTATCCGCACAATCCGAATGTAACACTGATGCGTACAAACAAGGAAGAATGTGCCGAGTTGGGGAAGATTTTCGCCGAAAGACTCAACGAAAGCAAAGGCCCGGTCACTTTCCTCTATCCGAAGAAAGGTTGGAGTATGATCGATGCGCCAGGAGGAAAGTTCTGGTTCCCAGAGGCGAACGAGGCCTTTCTAAAAGCCTTCAAGGCAAATAAGAACGATCACGTTAAACTGATCGAGGTAGACGCAAACGTCAACGATGAGGAGTTCTCGGGATCCTGTGCGGAAGAACTCTTAAATCTACTTAAATAAAGAACATTCTATACTCTTTGGAGAAAACAAAATGGCTGAAAAAAGAAATGATATCCTGGCTCGATTCCGGGCGAAAATTGCAGAAGGTGGCATCATCGTTGGCGGAGGAGCCGGAACAGGAATTAGCGCCAAATGTGAAGAGGCAGGTGGTATAGATCTGATCGTCATCTACAACAGCGGACGCTTCAGAATGGCAGGACACGGTTCGCTGGCCGGCCTGATGCCTTTCGGTGATGCCAATGGCATCGTTCTCGAAATGGCGAATGAGGTTCTTCCTGTTGTGAAGAAATCTCCCGTTCTTGCGGGAGTGTGCGGAACAGACCCGATGCGTCTTATGCCACATTTTCTTAAACAGGTCAAAGATGCAGGGTTCGCGGGTGTTCAGAATTTTCCCACGGTTGGTCTTATAGACGGAACCTTTCGCGCCAACCTGGAAGAAACCAATATGGGTTATGTAAAAGAAGTTGAGATGATTCGCCTCGCCCATGAGCTTGACCTCCTGACAACGCCTTATGTCTTCAACGTTGAAGATGCGAGAAACATGACCGAAGCGGGGGCCGATATTCTCGTAGCCCATATGGGATTAACGACATCGGGAAGCATTGGTGCTCACACCGCCAAAAGTATGGATCAATGCATTCAACTGATTGATGAGATTACGGCAGCAGCCCGCGCTATACGAGATGATATTATTATTCTCTGTCATGGTGGACCGATTGCAGAACCTGAAGACGCTGCAAAGGCCCTTTCGGGTTGCAAAGACATCAATGGTTTCTACGGTGCGAGCTCCATGGAACGCCTTCCAACAGAGCGTGCTATCACGGATCAAACGCGTCGCTTTACAGAAATCAAGGCGAGACGCGAGGTGACAAAATGAGTCATCAGCTTAAAGTAGCCGTAATTGACGGCTGGCACCCTTACGAGATTCAACATTTCCATTCTCTTCTCAGATCATATTCTGACGTCGATTATTATATGCAATTCTGGGAAAACTGGGCCTGCAATGGGCCAGATCAATATAGTCAGTATGACGCTCTTCTTTTCTACAATATGAATATTGAGATGCCTGCCGAGGATGGGTTCAAGGAAGCCGTCGAGAAGAGTGTTCAGCACCTCGGAGACACAGAACAGGGGATTGTACTTCTTCATCATTCGATTCTTTCCATCCCGGAAAACAGCAAATGGTCAGAATTGGTCGGTATAGATGATCGCGAATTTGGGTATCACCCAAACCAGAGGTTCACCGTTAAGGTTGCTAACTCTGATCACCCCATCACCCAGGGATTGAACGACTGGGAAATGGAAGATGAAACCTATACGATGAAAGATACGGCGGAAGCAGATGGTTCTAACATTCTTCTCACAACCGAACATGATCCATCCATGAGTGTTCTCGCCTGGACTCGAGAAGTTGGAAAGGCCCGCATCTTCTGCTTTCAGTCGGGTCATGATCACCTGACCTGGGATAATGAGAATTTTCGAAGAGTCTTGCATCGAGGTATTCAATGGGCATCGAGAAAAATATAGACCAGCACAAGAGATCTCGGCGTAATTTCCTAAAAAAAGCTGGTTCGACAGCCCTGACACTCTCGGCAGTACCACTTTTTATTCCTGCATCCGCACTGGGTCGCGATGGTCATGTCCCACCATCAGAACGTGTTTTGCTCGGTGCCATTGGAGTAGGAGGGATGGGGTTAACCGATTCGAAAAACTTTCTTGGTATACCCGAAGCTCAGATCATCGCAATTTGTGACGCAGATGAGCGTCATCTTGAAATTGCTCAAGGGCACATTGAAGGCCACCAGCGGCGTATTGCTCAGCTTAGTAGTGATGGACATATCAAAACCTATGTTGACTTTCGAGAGCTTCTTGCGCGCTCAGATATTGATGCGGTTTACATCGCCACTCCCCCGCACACACATGCGATGCTGGGTGTCTATGCGATGATGCAGGGCAAAGATGTTTATGGCGAAAAACCAATGGCTCGAACAATTCGAGACTGTCGACTCATGGCTGACACAGCCAAAAAGCTGGGGCGAGTGTTTCAACATGGGACTCAGACACGTTCTCATCAACCTGTACGCGACGCAGTACAGCGCGTTCGAAATGGGTTTATCGGTCAAGTCAGAAGAATCGAAGTTGGAATTCCAGGTTCGCCAACCTCAGATGAATATCACCCCAAACCAGTGCCGAAAGAGCTCCACTATGACCTGTGGTTAGGACCTGCACCCCTCGAGCCTTATATTCCAGAGCGGGTACATGGAAATTTCCGTTATTATCTCGAGTATTCAGCAGGTGTAATTACAGACCTTGGGACACACTATCTGGATATATCTCAATGGGTGTGTGGTCATGATCTTACGGGACCAGTCAGGGTAATTGGTTCTGGAACCTTCCCCAAATCGGGTCTTTTCAACACCCCCAACAGCTATCATTTTAAATTGGAATTTGCCGATGGCATAGTATACGACTGCTCGTCGAGGCATCCACAGGGAATTAAAGTTATTGGGGATGAGGGATGGATCTATATGCCTTTACGTCACCCTCTCCCGGAAGAACCAATCACGGCAAGCAATCCATCTATTCTGAGGGGGAATTCCAGGGCTCGATCGGATATTTATGTCAGTAATAACCACTGGAAGAATTTTATCGATTGTGTCAAGACACGACAAAAGCCGGTTGCTCATGAAGAAATCGCCTGTCGCTCGACAACCTTACCTCATCTGGGAAGTGTGCTGCTAGAGGCACAGACTTCTTTTCAGTGGGATCCTGTTAAAGAACAGATCACAGACAAGCCAGAGCTGAACAAACATCTGGATCGGGCCAAACGACCCGAATGGGCAAACCTGTATACATTATAAGGAGTAGTCGCGTGAAAAATAAAAAGAGCGCGGAAAAACCGGAAAGACGCAGTTTCCTGAAGAAGAGTGCAATTGCTGCCGGTGCTATTGCGGCTCCGATTTTCATTCCTGCTTCAGCTCTTGGAAGAGCGGGAAGACCGGCTCCCAGTGAACGTGTTACGATCGCTGGCATAGGCCTTGGGGGTATGGGAATGATCAATTCGGGCAATTTCCTCGGGATTGGAGATTGTCAAATTGTCGCCGTTTGCGACGTTGATGAAGCACATGTCAATGAAGCTCAAAAGGTAATTCAACGCGATTATCGAAATCGCTTCCCAGACTGGAAGTACAATTCGGTCGATGCATATAGAGACTTTCGTGAAGTCTTAGATCGTGATGACATCGATGCCGTGTATATTGTTACGCCGGACCACTGGCATGAACAGATCGGGATTGCTGCCGCACAAGCTGGAAAAGACATCTATGGTGAGAAGCCGATGACACATACGATCAAGGGAGGACGTCGGCTTGTCAATGCGGTAAATAAGTACGGTCGTATATTTCAGATGGGCACAATGACGCGCTCTCATGCGCCCGTAAGGAGAGCATTGGAGCGGGTTCGCAATGGTCGTATCGGAAAAGTCCACACAGTCAAAATAGGAATTCCAGCAGGAAATACTTTGACCGACTATAAAGAAGAGAAAGTACCGGAAGGATTCGATTATGACTTCTGGTTAGGTCCTGCGCCCTGGAAACCATATACACCGAAGCGCTGCCATTTCTGGTTTCGGTGGATTATGGATTACTCAGATGGCCCGATCACTGATTTGGGAACTCATTATCTGGATGTTGCTCAGTGGGGAACGGGTCATGACCTTATCGGCCCCAAAGAAATAGTCGGCCATGCCAGCTGGCCAGAAAGCGGCCTTTTCGATGCGGCGATGCATGGCGATTTCAAGATGACATTCGAAGATGGAATTGTCTATGACTGTTCAACACGATACAAGTTGGGACTGACCTTTGAAGGCGATGAGGGCTGGATCTTCATTCCAATGCGCCACCCACTGCCACTTGATCCGATCACGGCAAGTGATCCCCGTATTTTGAGATCAGAGATTGGTTCGAATGAAATACACCTTAATCGAAGCGAGAATCACTGGGCGACATTCATTAATTGTGTAAAGACACGTAACCCAAACACAGCAATCAATCATGAAGTGGGTCATCGATCAACGACCCTCCCACATCTCGGAAATATTGCATGGAAAGTTCCTGGTAAGAAGCTCCAGTGGGATTACAAGACCGATCGCTTTCTCAACAGTAGTGAAGCAAACAGTCTACTGGACACAGCACGCCGCGCGCCCTGGAACCTTTACTCATAATGGAAGAAGGAAGAATAAATGTCTAATCGATTTTATCCATCTATTTTTATAGCCACAACCTTGATTTTTTCAGGGTGTAGTCAAATTGAAAGAAAGACAATGACGGCACCGCCTGATTACAGTGTAAGAATCTCTCCTGAACCTCTGGAAGTTGTGGTCGTCACCGGTGGGCACCCCTATGATGAAAATGCGTTCGATCAAATGTTGGATTCGATTAGAGGTGCAAACATTACGCAGTTTGATCTTCAGGACGAAGCGGAACTCTTCGATGATATTACAAACTGGAAGTTCGACACGATTGTTCTATACAATATGACTCAAACAATGACCGAGTCACGGTTTCAAAACTTTCAGAAACTTCTGGATCAAGGGGTTGGCCTTGTTCCGCTGCACCACGGAACATTGAGTTGGATATCCCACCCCGGACCAAAAGAACTATACGGAGTTGACTTTCCCATTGAAGGACAACCATTCGGGTTTCATTTGAATCAAGACTTCTGGTATGAAATCGACGTCGCCGATCATCCTGTAACCATCGGGCTTTCTGACTTTCAGATCAACGATGAAACTTATACAAACTTCTACGGTAAAGGATCTCCTGGAAACGTAGTACTTGTGTCTTCAGACCACGAACCAAGTGACGGACCACTTGTATGGTATCAGGAGCTGGAGAATACACGTGTCATATCCCTTCAAGGGGGGCATGATGCTGGTGCGATGCTCAATGAGGGTTTTCAGGAATTGCTTGCTCGATCTATCTTCTGGTCTGCTGGCGAAATTGAGGACTACTTTCTTTTCCAATTGGATGAGAACACAGACAGCCTTGAGCATTACACTTTTGGGGTAGATCGCACTCCACTCAAGAAGATTGAGATGTTAACACGTATATCATCTGACTACCCTGCCTTAGAAGCGAAATTGAGTCAGGAGTTTCGCCGTGTGATCAGTACCTCTTCAGTGGACGCTGAAGCGGGTGAAAAAGATAACAATGAGGCCAAAGCTTTTGCCTTCCGGCAACTTGAACGGATCGCTGCAAGAGAGAACCTTCCCTTCGTAGCTGGCTATTTAACTGATGAAAAATGGAGTTTGTGGGCTCGTAGAGTCTTCGAAGCGACAGGTGGTGCATATGCTGAGCAAGAACTACTGGCGGCACTACCGAAGACTTCCGGTGAAGTGAGACTGGGTATTGTAGATTCTCTGGGAAGAATGAGAGTAAAGAACGCTGTTCAGCCCCTAAGTGAAATCTATACAAGAACAATCGATGAGCGAACCCAATCAGCTGTTGCGAGAGCTCTCGGAGCCATCGGGACAAGCGAGTCAGCCAAAGTCTTACAGAAAATGAAACAAATGGAATATATTGAACTCGCATTGCTTGAAAATGCACGTCATCTCGAGAGGGAAAGTGATCTTGCACTTGCCTCAAAACTATACAGCATACTTTACGAATCGGAATCACCTGTTGTGCGCGGAGGTGCCTTGATTGGCCTCGCCCGGCTTAACCCAAACTCTGCAATGGAGCATATCGAGGAGCATCTCAAGTCTGATGCCGAACTCCTCGGGAACGAAGCTGTTGCGGCGATCAAGTACCTTACTTCCTCAGAACAAACGAAACAACTCACTGAACTAGGAACGCAACTCTCTCAGCGTGCTCAAACCAAACTATTGAATGCACTTTATATGAGAGACAACCCGGCAGTTCTGAGATTGGCTAAGGCCACCATTAACAGCGAAGACGAATCGCTTCAGACGGCCGCTTTGAGAGCAATGGGCTACTCTGGTGATCTGGAAGCAGCGAAGATTCTACTTCAAATAGCGGATGTTGAAAACATGGACAGCCCATCAATGTTCAGCCTTTCCATTATGGAGGCAGAGGGTCTGGATGCATTCCTTGTTGATGTCCTTGAAGCCCCGGGCGATCACGAAAAAATAGCTCCAGCAGCGATATATACTGCTTCGATGCGAGACCTGAATGGTTTGATAGACTACCTGATACCTCTGTCAACGTATACAGAGAGAAAAATTCGGAGTGCTGCCATAGACGTCCTTCCTGGTGTTGTAAAGGACGATGATCTTGTCAGGCTCTTCAATATTCTGCTGGAAGCAGAGAGAAAATCAGATAAGAGTAAGATCGCGAACCTTATTGGAACCATTGCAGAACAGATGGGCGACAGTTCTGTTCTCTCCCACTATGAAGCCACATGGTCAAAGGCGGATAGCGACACACGGCCATTCCTCCTGCAACTCATCGGGAAAATGGGATCCGATGCAGCCCTGAGCTCCATTCTGATCAAAGCGGAAGTGGATGATTCCACTCGATTGGAGGCCATTCGTGTTCTTGGAGATTGGCCAGACCTGGCTGCATATGATCCTCTTATGGATTTCATGGAGTCTGCCGATTCTACAAGAGAAGAGAAACTGGCGTTGCGCAGTTTACTGAAAGTGCTCCAACAACCTGACGAAACGCCTGCAAAGACAAAGCTTGATATGTATATAAACCTGGAAGACCGTCTGGAAGATCAGGGAGATAAGGCATTGTTTCTCTCTGGACTCGGCAATATTGAGTCCATTGAAGCAGTAGAAGTTATTCAAAAGCATCTCGAATCAGAAGACTCAAGGCTGGAAGCTATACAAGCGATTGCCCAGCTCGCACCGAAACTAGCCTACGAATATCCACAGATCAAAGCAAGTCTCGACGCGATAGATAATTCAGAATTGCCAGAATCGATTGCGAAGCAACTGGTTCAGAGCTCTCAACAGGTGCAGAGCATTCTGGATGGTATTGTAGGTTTTTGGACCTTCAACGATGGAGCTGAAGGTTGGGAAGCCGCCAATCACTGTGAGTTCGAGACTGAAGGCGGAGTCCTGAAGGTAAAGACAACAGGAGTCGATCCGTTCATCACGCATCCGTTGGACATCGGAACGGGTGACTATAAGGTAGAGCTAAAGATCAGGCTCAATGGAGTTGATGCACCGATTGTTTACTACTGGCATACAGATGAAATAGCGATAGGTAACCAGGGCAGTTTCATCGGGATACCTTTCCAGGCTTCGGACACTTCCTGGAATACCTTCAGCAACCAGATCAAGGTAACCGGCAACATGGAATTCTTCCGAATTGATCCCGGTGGCGGCAACAAAGGTGCGGTTGATATCGACTGGATCAGAATAACAAGAATGTAGTTTAGGCAATCAGGACAATACGATCCGGCGGCTCCAGGTTAGCCTGGAGCCGTTTTCATTTTTATTGAGGGCAAAAGTTTCATTGAGCAAACTTAGGGGTGTTGATTGATGTCTAGTTACTTAACTTCTATTAAACTGGAGATAAATGATGTTTCAAACCGAGAATATGAAAGTCCGTCTCTATCAGCTGGCAGCTGGATTGGGTATCTTTTCGACAGCGACTCTGGGCTACCAGACGATCTCTTCTGCCCACGCGCAGCAGAACTATTCTAATACCGGGGCGAGCAAAACGACTGTGGCGACCTTCCACGAAGCGCCTGAGATCCCTTTAAGCGTTCCACCTGGCAACATGGTGGTTCTTGGAACGAATAAACTCGGGAACTACCTGATCGTTCGTGGCGACGAGGAGACATCTAAGATCTTCGTCTGGAAAGTTGCGGAAAACGGACTGATCTCAGCCGCTGAGATGAGCAATGCAAACCCGGCAACGGGTACGAGAAATGTAACCTTTCAGGATTAACGGTCCCGGGGTTCGAACCAGGCACCTTCAAAAAGGAATGTCAGGTTACGTTCATCCTCACTGCCTTCGAGAAAATCGATCGGTTGCCAACTCTCCATAGAGATGGCGACACTTGGCTCCTGTAGCGATGAAGAAATCGTAACGGGGTAAGTGTATACATGAGTGCCCGGAGTTGTTTCCGTCGAAATGGGTTCATGCGTTCCAGCAATATTGACCTCCATATTAACTCGCTCTTCCGGATAAGGATGGCGGAATATACGTACTTTAAGATCATATTCGCCTGGTTCCAAAGGTTTGTCAAAATAGATACGCGCCGTTGGTTGGCTCCCCCAGATAAATGGAGTGCCATCGCTGCTGATCTCAAGAACAGAAAAACCTTCGTAGAAGAGTTGTTGCTCTGGCAGCGCAATTGAAACGGCAGCCTCCATCATCGGTAAATTCACGCGGTTAAGTCGGTCCATCATTCGCTGGTAGACTTCGGACCGCACATTACGCAGCGTATATAGAACATAAGGTGAATTTTCTTTGAACTCTGGCAAACGCTGGGTTCTGGTGGAGTCAGCCAGTTCTTCGCCTTTGATAAGACCGTAGACTATTCTCTCCTCGGGATTCTGAATATGAAGCCACGAATCTGCATGCAGGACGTGGACAACTTCTTCATTCGGATCGAGTTCTGAAATGGGTCTCAAATCGTAATTATGAACAGGCAACTGAAAGTATGGTATCACTTCAGAAGGAAAGGTATAGAGTACGGTTTCCTCTTCAGGTAGCAGCGACTTTTCCGTTGTTCGGAGGGCATACTGGACACCCACCTGAAGCTCGAAAATCTGGGAAATAGACTGACCAATCAGGCCTGATGCAAAAAAAGGAGCTAGAAGTAAAGCTTGCCAGAATTTCGGCAAACTCAGGCGCTCACAGGCGATTTTGCCACATAACGCAAGCGCGAATACATACATGGGAAGTGCAAAGACAGTATACCGGGAACCATGAAAAACCTTGGCAATATCATGAAAGCGTAACAACCAAAGGAGCCCAACAAAACTGACCGCGACAAAGAAAGCGGAGAGCAGTAGAGTCTTTTCAAGCGGAAGAACCTGATGTTTCTTCTTCCGTAGGTAGCTGATAGCCAGTGCATATACAGGAAGAGGAGAAAGAAAGGATGCCGCAAGCAGCATGTCGTTCAAGAAATAGTTCTCAATCCCGCCGATTCTTCCAAAAGGAAACCACAGATAGAACACTGCCATAAAATTGGTAAAGTTCGCTGGGGTCATCCAGGTCGTCGGTGTTCGCGCAAGGTACTCCAATTGATGAGTGAGAACAAGTAACCAGGGAACGAAGAGTAACGGAGCGATGGCATTGGCAATAATCCCTGGCCAAACGTATAGAGATCGTATTCGTCCAAGATTGAGAGAAAGTAACACCCACAGGACTCCAATAACAAACAGGATGACTGCCGAGAGAAGATGTAACCACAGAACGGCGCTGGTTACGATCGAATATAGACCCCACCCGATGAGAGCTTTTTGCCTGGTCAGCCCCCCTTCCTTTTCCTGCTGGTAAAGCAGAAGAACCACGTAGAAGGCAATGGTGGTGCACATAACGGCGAGAGAATAGTTTCTGATATCCCTCGCGATGTAGGCCATTTGAGCGCCTCCAACCAGGGCGATGCAGAAGAGTGAGCCGGCGGTACTCCCGAGGAGCTTGCGACCTGCGAACCAGCTTGCAGCAGCAGTCACAATCCAGGCGAAAACACTTGGTAGCCGAGCCCAAAGAAGAGGGTTTTCGGGAGAAAACAACTTCCCAAACTCAACCCACGCTTTCACGATCAGATAAAAACCCGGCGGATGTGCATCAAAGGTGGTGATTCCTATGATGTATTCGACGGGTCGGCTGACGACCATCAGCGAGAAGATTTCATCCACCCACAGGCTGTCTTCCCACGAGGCTCGCTCGAGACGGACCGGAAGAAACACAGCATAAACAAGCAATAGACCCAGAAGACTCTGGAATGCTGGATGGTTGAACAAAGTGTGGAGTTTATCACGCATGGAAAGATCAGTCGTGAGGATTTGATAGAGACGCAATATTAAGATGTAAGAGGCTTTTCCGAGAAGAATTGAACTCCGGCGTGTTGAGCCGAGCAACTTATTTTCGAAAAGACAGCCCTGTTGGCTGAAAGAATGACATCTGAGACCTTCTCAGATCCTTTCTAAAAGTTGTGAAATAAATCCTTTCACCCTAGCGGGGAGGGGGTCTTGGCGCTCCAATTCCTGAGGGTCTAAGCAATTTGTGCTCGACGAAGGATCGGAGAAGAGAGAGATTATCTCGCTAATTAATGAATGAGGAATGTAACATATGAATTCGACAGAAGTGTCAGAACTCCCTCCAAAACAGGGACTTTATAATCCAGAATTTGAGCAGGACTCCTGCGGGATCGGCTTTATTGCAGATATCGCTGGAAATCGATCACACAGAATATTGTCACTCGCGATTAAATCGGTAATTAACCTGACTCACCGAGGTGCGATTGATATGGATGCCAAAACCGGTGACGGTGCTGGAATCCTAACCCAAATACCCTACAAGATATTCCGAAAAGACATCGAGCAGATGGGCGAACGGCTGGATCGCAATTCAGATCTGGGTGTCGGTATGATTTTTCTTCCTCGCGAGGATGAAGTCGCTCGCGAGAAATGTCGCCTTATTATCGAAGAAGCACTCTATCACTACGACCTCATTTTTCTCGGTTGGAGAAAAGTACCCGTTGATAGAACTGCTATTGGTGACAAAGCCGACTCCTCGCGACCTGCCATCGAACAAGTCCTCTTTAAACGCCCAGAAGGAATGGCTTCAGATGTTTACGAGGATACCATCTATAAGTGCCGCAAGGTTGTTGAAAACTCAGTAACTAAAAGAGGCATCAAGGGCTTCTATATCTGCTCAATGTCGAGCAAAACGATTGTCTATAAAGGCATGTTCGTCGCCCCTCAAATACCTTTCTTCTATCAGGACCTTGCCTCGGAAGACTATGAAACAGCAATTGCCGTTTTCCACCAGCGCTACTCAACGAACACCTTTCCCCAGTGGCGTCTGGCACAGCCTTTCAGAATGCTTTGTCACAACGGAGAGATCAATACTCTCCAGGGAAATAAGAACTGGGTTCGCTCGCTTGAATCACAAGTTCTAAAGAGTAATCGGAGTGACAAAGAACTTCGTCGCCTGATGCCGATCATCCAGCCGGGAGGTTCAGACTCAGCTGCTCTGGACAATACGCTGGAGGGAATCGTTCGCACTGGTCGACCCATGGTGAAAGGGGTGACCATGATGATGCCCCCAGCGTGGGAACACAACAAAGAGATGCCTGCTGAACAGCGCGACCTCTTCAAGTATCTCAGTTGCCTGATGTCCCCGTGGGACGGCCCTGCAGCTGTATGCTATACAGACGGGCGCTTTGTCGGCGCGACACTCGATCGAAATGGGCTTCGACCAGCCCGCTATAAGATCAGTAAAGACGGTATCATTGTGTTTGGTTCTGAAGTTGGCACGATCAGTCTTCCTGACTCTGAAGTTCTGGAGAAAGGTCGCCTTGGTCCGGGCAAGATGCTCGCCGTCGATACACAGGAAGCGAAGCTATACAAAGATGATGAACTCAAGTCACAGCTCGCAGCCGAGCACCCTTACGCCGAATGGCTTTCTGAGCAACTTAAGGAAGTTCCCGAGCGCTCTACCCTGCTGACGAAATATTTCGAAAGTGCTCCGAAGGAAGACCCTGTTTCAGAGGATTTGACTCTGGTTACACTTCAGAAGCTCTTCGGATATACATATGAGGACGTGCGCCGAGTTCTTTTCTCCATGTTCAAAAGCGGAAAAGAAGCTATCGGCTCAATGGGTGACGATACCCCGCTGGCAGTCTTGAGTTCACACGCCAAACCTCTCCATCACTTCTTCAAACAGCGGTTCGCTCAGGTGACAAACCCCCCGATCGATCCAATTCGTGAAGAAAGTGTCATGTCTCTCTATGTGAATCTTGGACCGAGAAAGTCGATGTTTAAGGATTCTCCTGAACATGCACAACTCATCCGTCTCGATTCTCCATTGCTGACACCGGCGGATATGGAATGGATTGATCAAATTGGGGATGGGATTCTCAAGCCGGCTCGTCTGGAAATGACCTTTGATCCGAAACAGGGAGGCGAGGGACTCAAAAAAGCACTTGATGAGATGTGCAAAAAAGGGCTCGAGCTACTGGATCAAGGCGCGGGCATTATCATCCTGACGGATCGCAATGTAGGTCCAAACAAAGCTCCTATTCCTTCACTCCTTGCAACAGGATGCCTGCATCACTTCCTGACTCGAGAAGGCAGAAGGCTAAGCACTTCTATTGTCGTTGAATCTGGAGAGTGTCGCGACACACATCTTTTTGCGACCCTTCTGGGCTACGGTGCTTCTGCAGTTTACCCATATCTTGTCTATAAAGAAATCGACAATCTCATTGAGAAAACTCCTCAGCTCCTTGACGGCATTGATCGTCAGGGCGCATACGAGAACTTCGGAAAAGCGATGGATGCTGGACTGATGAAAATCATGTCGAAGATGGGCATCTCTACCCTTTCAAGTTACGTTGGAGCTCAAATCTTCGAAGCAATTGGGCTCGACCAGGAGTTGATTGACGAATACTTCACGGGAACCCCTTCAGTTGTATCAGGAGTTGGCCTCAAAGAAATCAGTGAGAACTACTGCGATTTCCACAACCATGCATTTGAAACAGAAGAAGACAACAGGCTGAACAATGTTGGTATATACATGTTCAAGTCTAAGGGCGAACATCACGCCTTCAATCCGAAAGTCGTCAAGCAACTACACAAATCAGTTCGCGACCGAGGAACAAAGGAATACAAAATATTCGCCGAAGCAGTCAACTCGCAGCCTCCCACTTCTTTGAGGGACCTGCTGGAATTTCAAAGTCAACGCGAACCACTCGACATGGACTACGTTGAGCCAATCGAATCCATCATGAAACGATTCTCAACGGCGGCGATGAGTTTAGGAGCTCTTTCGAAAGAAGCTCATGAGGCTCTCGCCATTGCCATGAACCGCATCGGCGGTAAGTCGAACAGTGGTGAGGGTGGCGAAGATCCGGCGCGTTTTCACCCGGATGAGAATGGGGATTCACGCAATAGCGCAGTGAAGCAAATTGCCTCGGCACGTTTCGGTGTGACTCCAAGTTACGTTGCGAGTGCAAAAGTCCTTGAGATCAAGATGGCTCAGGGAAGTAAGCCAGGCGAAGGTGGACAGATTCCCGGCATTAAAGTAAGTGAAGAGATCGCTCGTATTCGTCACAGTATCCCGGGTGTTACTCTCATTTCTCCTCCGCCACATCATGATATTTACTCGATTGAAGATCTCGCACAGTTGATCTCTGATCTGAAAGCCGTTAACCCGCGTTCAAAGGTCTGTGTGAAGCTCGTTGCTGAAGCCGGCGTCGGTACGATCTCTGCCGGTGTAGCTAAAGCTGGGGCTGACCTCATTCACATTTCTGGACATGACGGCGGTACCGGTGCTTCACCACTTTCTTCTATCAAACATGCTGGAAGTGCGTGGGAGCTTGGACTTGCAGAAGCTCATCAGGTCCTTGTTCTCAATAATATGCGCGGACACGTGACACTCCGTACTGACGGTGGGCTGAGAACAGGCCGCGATATCCTCGTTGCTGCTCTATTGGGCGCGGAAGAGTATATATTTGGAACTGCCGCACTGATTGCAACCGGATGTGTCATGGCTCGTCAGTGTCACGCAAACACTTGCCCGGTTGGCGTTGCGACTCAAAAGCAAAACCTCCGAGACAAGTATCCCGGAAAGCCCGAACATCTTGTTGCTTACTTCCAGTTTGTTGCACAGGAAGTGCGTGAGCTGATGGCGAAGCTTGGCTATGACAACCTGAATGAGCTGATCGGACGCGTGGACCTGTTGAAGCAGGTTGATCGAGATGATTGTGTGCGAAGCTCAACACTTGATCTCAAGCCCCTCCTTGCAGTGGTAGACCCTGATCGCAAACGCGCTCAACGTCGAATTCGTGCCAGAAACAATAATAGTCAGGCTCACACCAATATAGACGATGCGTTGATTCAAGACGCGCAAGACGTTATCATTCACCGCAGAGGACATAAGACTCTGTCCGCTGAGATCACAAGTATCGACCGAACCGTTGGTGCGAAGCTCGCCGGCGAGATTGCCTTCCTTCACGGGGACGAGGGCCTTGGTGACGGTGAAATTGAAGTTAACTTCAACGGAACCGCAGGACAGTCCTTCGGCGCATTTGCTATTCATGGAATGAAGTTACGACTCATTGGTGAAGCAAACGACTATATTGGAAAAATGATGGCTGGAGGTGAGATCATTGTTCATCCACCTGCCAACGCTCCGTTTAAAGCAGAAGAGAACGTCATTGTTGGGAACACCGTTCTATACGGAGCAACGGGAGGAACTCTCTTCGTTAGAGGTCGCGCAGGTGAACGCTTCGCTGTTAGAAACTCCGGCGCGAAGGCAGTTGTTGAAGGAATAGGAGATCATGGATGTGAATACATGACCGGCGGAGTTGTTGTCGTTCTCGGCACAACAGGGCGAAACTTCGGTGCGGGCATGACAGGAGGTTGTTCATTCGTTTATGATAAGGATGGCACTTTCTCTCCTCGTTGCAACGATGACACTGTGCTTCACAATCGTCTCGCCAAAGAAGAGGACATCCACACACTCAAGGTGATGGTTACAGCGCACCTTGAAAGAACAGACTCTTCTGTCGCGAAAAGGATCCTCGACAACTGGGACAAGGAGTTGAAGAACTTCTGGGTGATCTCGCCTAAAGAGGATAACGCTGAACCAGCAGCAACAGACAAGAGCGCAGAGAAAAAAACTGCTTCTGAAGGCAAAGCGAAGAAGAACTGATCTTCCTTAACGAAACAAAGAGCCCTATCCCCCGTCAGTCAGACTGCCGGGGGATTTTTTATGAGTCCTCACGGCTTGTATCTTCAGAATGCTCAACCGCATTCTGCTTCACGTCTAAGTCTGTCTTGTACTTTCCATCCTGAAGATCAGTACAGGCCTTGACAACCCATCTGGTGTATGGGTCCTCCAACTGACGAGATCGATCAAGCTTTAGCCCGTCTATATGCGTATTAATCCTGAAAGAGCGAAAGGACTCTCTAATCTTATCTGAGAGATCTTTTTCTTTGAGAGTATCAGAGGCGACTAGCAGGAGATAATTTGCCAGTAGTCTGGGGGACGCCTGCATCACGTCGCGACTATGTAGCAGCATCAGAGCTTTCTCGGCACTTTCATAATCCTCTGACTCAAGAGCACTGGTAGCCACAAAAAGTGATAGAGAGAGACGCCTTGGGTGCGAAGCAGGAAGGTCTCTCAAAGCTATCGCCTCAGCTGGGCCTGCGGTTTCAGGGTTCTCCATCCGAGCGATATCAGCTTTCACAACATTGGTAACTCGCACTGCCGCCTTCCGAAGTTCCGTATTGCTATCCTCCAGTGGTTTCTTTTCGACAATCTCAAGAATAGACTCAAGTATATCGCGTCGCTGATCCTTTACCGCTACCCCGGCGATTGCAAGGCAGGTGAGTTCTAACCTGTTTGGGTTTGTAAAAACATTCTTCTCAAGTATTTCAAGAGCTTCCTCAGGCTTACCCCTCATCAACTTGACAATGATAGATGGAGGAACAGGATGAGACTTCCACTGACCATGACCACCCAGCACTATCAGCACCTCGGCAATGATCACAGCTGCGATTGAAAGCCAGACAAGCCAGGTTTGTCCCCACGAAGAAAAACCCAGGAAGAGGAGTGTGGCCGGAAAGATTAATTCGTAGGTGACTCTTCTCACGATATCTTTGAGACTGGGCGCGAGCTGAAGTCCATATTTATAATCAAAATATCCGAGCGCTATATGACCCGCCGGCTTCGACTTAATGGTGATCAGCACCATACCAAGAATGCCCAGAATGATCATCTCTATACTGAGCTCTTTTCCCCACATGATGCCAAGAACGAAGACCAGCAGCCAGAGGGCTTGTGCAGTAGATAACAGAAACGCCGCTGTACTTGTCGCTTTTTTCAAGTAGGGATCTTTTCTCGGGTGCAGGAAGGGAGGTTGAAACCTTGATTGATCTGACAAGAAGAAGTCCTTTCACATAGTTCTAAGAGATTATTTCTACATAGACCGAAAGGAATGCAAGAAGCGATTGCGGGCAGAGAGTTTGCTGTAGGAAATGAAACTCATCTTTAAGAGGTCTTTTCATTGAAATGAGCTACTTTCCCAGTCCCACCGACGATGATCTTTTGCCTGTAGTAAACGAGGCAGACGAACAGGTCGGTACCGCCACGAGGAAAGAGGTGCATGAAAAGAAACTCCTTCATCGCGCTGTACATATCGTCGTGTTTGATCCGGAAAAAGGAGTCCTTCTGCAAAAGCGCAGCCTGCAGAAGGACAGCTATCCGGGCTGGTGGGATATCAGCGTTGGTGGGCACGTCGACGTAGATGAGTCCTACAAGTCCGCGGCTGTGCGGGAAATGAAAGAAGAATTGGGAATCGAAGAGACTCCTGTGTATGTCGACAGACGCTCAGCCTCTGAATTAAGCGGATTTGAGTTTGTCCATATTTACGAAGTAGAGAGCACCGGTCCCTTCTCACATGATCAGGATGAAATCGACGACTTACGCTGGATAAGTTTTGAGGACTTGAATTCAAAAACACACTCTGATCCGGAAACCCAGGACCCCTATCAGATTACTTCCTCTGGACTCATAAGCTTGAAGCTCTGGCTGGATCACTGGCAGGGAGATTGTATATGCTGACGGTCGGTGACGCTGTCCTTAAATCAGCCGATTATCTGAAACGTAAAGGTGTCGACTCGCCTCGACTTGACGGTGAAATCCTGCTCTGCCAGATATTAAACTGCGATCGACTTCATCTATACATGGACTGGAAGAAGCCACTCCATGATCTTGAAATCGCTGCTTACCGCGAGTTTATCAGGCGCAGAGGGGAAGACCGAGAGCCCGTATCCCGCATTCTGGGAAAACGCGAGTTCTATGGTCGAGACTTCATTGTCACACCCGATACCTTCTCTCCCCGACCAGAGACTGAGGGGGTTGTCGAGAGAGCTCTCAGACTACTTGAAACGGAAAGTGCTTTAAAAGAAAGTCGAGGAGCTATCTTCGAAGTAGGAACAGGCACCGGATGTATTATTATCAGCATCGCGCTTGAGAGTGATCATCATCACTATATCGCCAGTGAGATTTCTCCTGAAACCCTCAACATTGCAAAGAAGAACGCTGACCACCACAAGGTTGGAAACCGTATCGACTTCCGCTGCGGTGCTGACTTTACCGGGTTTGAGGGCTCTATCGCACTGCTTGTAAGCAATCCTCCATACATTAAATCGGGGGACATACCTGGCCTTGATCCTGAAGTCAGGAAATTTGATCCCATGCGAGCCCTGGATGGTGGCGCAGATGGTCTAGACGTCGTACGTACTCTTGCTTCCCAGGGAGGAAGCCTGATGATTACTGGAGGATGGTGCGTCCTTGAGCTCGGTGAAGATCACCTGGAAGAGGCCCGTGAAGTCTATAGGTCCACTGAACTCTTCGATAAGATCCAGATAGAGAAAGACTATGCTGGTTTGAACCGTTATCTCTTAGCCCGCAAAGGTTGACGAGGACCCTCTATGTGATCCACTCTTTTATAATTAAAGTAGTACATATTTCAACCTTGGAGGGGATATGAATATGATGGGGATCTTTCCAGTTTTAGCAATTATCAGCAGTTTACTTTGCTTTCTCATAGAAACCAGTATGGTTCCGTACCTTGCAGCTATAAATGTTCTCTGCGCTGGTTTGTCATTTGGTGCCGACGATGACGCCAAAGCTAAATCATTCGGCATCCTTTCACCACTTGGAGTCCTGGTGGCAGGCTTTATTTTCGCCTCCATCGCTATCATTCCCACAATGATGTTAATCGTTGTCATATATCTTATTTCTATTTTTTCGTTCAATTCGAAAGAGAACAAAGTGGTTCTATACAGTGGAATTATCCTCACTTCTTTTCTCGCGATCTGCTCCCCTGCCTACTTATCGGGAAGCGCCACTTCTGCTCCTTTGGACCTTCGTGGTGCCAGTCGTATTGTTGTCTTCGGAGATAGCCTGAGTGCAGGCATACCAAACGATAACGTCCGCAACTTGTGGCCAGAGATTGTTTCCGATGAACTCGGCCTGGAGCTATCCAACCTTGCCTATCCCGGAGATACCGCCGGTGATTCATGGAGGCGCTGGGAATCCGCTGTCCAAAGTGGGGACTGGGGCACAGGCTCTGAAGAGTGGAATCCGGACTTTGCCATTGTCCTGCTTGGTGGAAATAATATGCTCAGGAAAGAGGCGCCTGAAAAGGCCTTTGAAGAGCTCGATGTCATTCTTGATAATGTGGCTCCTCGCGTGAAAACAGTCCTCCTGATCTCTGTGCCGGGAGGAATCCTCGGAGACGAATATTCAAGTATCTGGGATGATCTTGCTTCACAACACGAGAATGTCTATATCATGAACTCTCGCGCACTCAGAGGAATCTTTACTGATCGGAGAATGACCGTCGACGGCATTCACATGAATCAGCAGGGACACAACACGTTCGCACAGAAAGTTCTCGAGCGAATCAGATAGGAGCAGGAAGAGTTGTCAGTAACACGCATCATGGCCGCCATCAATGTCAGCCCCGAATCATTCTTCAAAGGTTCCGTGGCCTCTGACGAGCAGGAACTGGCCAAAGCTGTCCGTAGAGCCGTCAGCAACGGTGCCGAACTCATCGACATCGGTGCCATGTCCACAGCACCTTACAAAGAAACGCAGATTTCTGAAGAGGAAGAAGTCAACCGTATATCCTGGGCAACAAAGATTGCTCTCGAAAATTGCGGGAGTGCAAAGGTAAGTATCGATACACAACGAACAGCCGTGGCCAGACGCGGACTGGAACTGGGAGCTCATCTCATTAATGATGTGTCTGGGCTCTTATCAGACGAAGCACTCGCTCCCCTCTGCGCAGAGAAAGAGTGCGGTGTAATTCTCATGGCCAATGAGAGCCAACTGTCAGGCCTTCCTTCTGATGATGTCATCTCTACCACGAATCAGCTTTTTGAACGTATACTCACGAATGCTGCCAAGGCAGGCATTCACAAAGAGAAGATCATTCTCGACCCAGGGATCGGATTCTTCCGAAGCCAGAAGGTGTCCTGGGAAAAATGGGATCTCGAAGTTCTTCAGAAACTAGATCAACTTGAAACACAAGGCTGTCCGCTCCTCATTGGAGCATCCAGAAAATCGTTTATAGGTAAGCTTCTGAATATCGAAAAGTCAGAGGACCGCTTTGCTGGTTCGCTGGCGATCGCCTCCTGGTGTGCGCTCAAGAAAGTCGACTGGCTTCGTGTCCATGATATCCGGGAATCCAGTGAAGTTGTGCGAATGATGAACCTTCTGGATGGATTAGACCGCGATTGATACAATCTTATCCTTGCGGTTTTTGATCTTCACCTTTCAATTATCATGTTGTTTTGACTGATCAGTTTGAAAGGCGCACCCTTCCTCCATGGAACGATTCATCAGCTTCATTGGCATCTTCGTAATCATCGGTCTGTGCTATGTCATGTCCACAAACCGCAAAGCGATCAACTGGCGCACGGTGATCGCCGGAATTTCCATTCAGTTCTTTCTAGGTATCCTTCTTCTGAAGGAGCCCAATACGGCGGCCCTCTTTAAGCAGCTATCAAACAAGGTGGCCGAGTTTCTGGCTCTATCCATGGAAGGAGGAAAGTTCATTTTTGGTCCCTTAGCAGACCCTGAGGAGAATGGATGGATATTCTTTGTCCAGGTCATTCCAACGATTATTTTCTTCTCTGCCTTTATATCTATACTCTACTATTTTGGCATTGTGCAAAAGATCATCATCGTCATTGCGAAAGTCGTCCGCAAAGCGATGGGTACCAGCGGGAGCGAAACCTTTTCCTGTTCAGCGAATATCTTTGTCGGTCAGACTGAGGCCCCCCTCCTGATTAAACCTTATCTTGATAACGTCACTCGATCAGAACTGAATGCCATTATGGTCGGAGGCTTTGCAACGGTGGCCGGCGGAGTGCTTGCGGCGTATATCAGTTTTGGCATACCGGCATCTCACTTGATTGTTGCAAGTGTCATGGCTGCACCAGGAGCATTAGCATTGGCCAAGATTGTCGTTCCTGAAACTGAGGAATCACAGACATCCGGCAACACCGACTTCCCTGAAATCGACGCAGGCGACAACATGCTCGACGCAGCCTCCAAAGGGACCACCGATGGACTGATGCTCAGTCTGAATGTGTGCGCCATGCTGATCTCCTTTATTGCCCTGATCGCGGTCGCCGACTGGGTTCTCGGCTATGTAGACATTCTTATAGACAATAAGCTGATGGGATTTACAGGAACCAAAGATGTCGGTGGTAGTACAGAGTATATCGGAATTGTGCCGGGAAGCCTTAGAACCCTGTTTGGCTATGTTTTTGCCCCACTGGCATTTATTCTCGGGGTCCCGCAAGAGGATGTGCTTGAGGTGGGAAACCTGTTGGGTCAGAAGCTTTGCCTGAATGAGTTCGTCGCTTACCTGAGCTTGTCTGAACTGATGGCCGTTAATGATCAGGGTGTTTCTGCCATCTCCGAACGCTCGCAAGTCATTGCTACCTACGCGTTGTGTGGCTTTGCGAATCTCGCTTCGATTGGTATTCAGATCGGTGGCATCGGCACCATTGCTCCTAAGAAGAGAAAAGAGCTCACCCAACTTGGCTTTCGGGCCATGATTACAGGGCTTCTCGTTTCCTGCATCAATGCCTGTATAGCCGGCTTTCTGATTTAAGGACCAAACAATGCCTTCACCTCACGATTTCGTCGAAGAGTTCCACAAAGCCTTTGATGTACCGATCGAAGGGAAGCCAACTCTCCCCGCCCAAGACCGACGCGACATGCGCATCCGAATCTTGAAGGAAGAGTTGCAGGAATATCTTGCTGCTGAAGAAAGCGATGATCTCGTTGAGGTTGCAGATGCCCTGGCGGATATGGTTTATGTGATATACGGAACAGCTCTCGAGTATGGCTTGCCGCTTGATCAAATCATAGAGGAAGTCCATCGGTCGAACATGTCAAAGCTCGACGACGACGGCAAACCCATCCACCGCGAGGACGGCAAAGTGGTGAAGTCACAGAACTATACACCTCCGAATATTGAAGACATTATCAAGTCCTCGAGATCACAAGATTAACCTGAAATCATATACTGAACAAATCGGCTCTCAGATATGAATAACAGGTTGATTCACCGGCGAGATGAAATAAGTTCGTCTCATGAACACAATTCAATTACAATACGATTCAAAAACGAATCATTCCAACTCTGATCTTCAGCTTGGCTGTGCTGTGGTTCCTCACACAGGCCGGTTTGAGGGACAAATCGCTAACCCAAGGCTCTTCAAGATGTGCATGCTGGCCTTGGGAAACATCGTGACGCATGAGTATGTAGAAGAAAGCATTGAGGAGTTCCTCGAGCGAGTTAAAGACCCAGTCGTTGGCATTCATCCCGATGGACTTTCTTTTGAAGGGTTTACCCTCGATGGCTCCACTCTGGGCTGGGTACACTTTTCGAATGAAGTCTTCAAGGATGTAAAGGTTCAAGAGCCTGGCTGCACAAGCATCGATTTCTCACCGAATTTTGAGAAATTCCTCAACGCCATGACCGGACTTTCTGATGTAACACTGAGAATCGGTGCGAAAGAGGGAATCCAACTGGAGCAGAAGACAGAGAAGCATGTCGAAAAGAAAATAGAGCTTCCAGATGGTTGGGTACGGGGATTTGGTGAGTTGCATGCGGCACTTGCTTCCGCAACCCTGCGCGTTCCCTTATCGAAACCTGATATCTTTAGCATCGTAAAAGCGATTAAGAAAAAGGCACCAGGAAGCCTGAAAGGCCGCGCACTGATCTTCGAGTTTGAACCCGGAAAGAAAGGTCGTGCCATCATTCAGCCGTTCAATACTGTCGTGCGATTGCAAGGTCCTCCCCCGGATATCAGCGAAGAAGTCTCCATCAAGCTATACGGAAGGAGACGTCTTGAGAAACTCGAGAAGCTCATTCCACATGCAAAATCCTTCACGCTGCATCTATGCGGGGGCTCACGCCCTCACTTCTGGGAAATGCAGATGGGAGGAGCACGGTTCATTCTGGCCCTCTCGTCATGGACGAATAGAAAGTTTACCAAGTCTATATCAGAGTCTCTAAGGGGCCCCGCAGCTCTGGTCGATGATGAAACCGTTCAGAAAGCAGCCAGACTTCTTTCTGATGAAACGGTCATGACCTATGATGAACTATCCAGTCATCTTGATCTTTCCGAGGAACAAGCTCTTGGTGTAGGCATGGCGCTTTGCCGACAGGGTCTTGCCGTCTGTGAACCGGGCCAGGGAGGTATCCGCTGGAGGCCTATACAGCATTTGCCATTTGCTGAACTGGGCAGTCTTGGCGACGGGTCTACGCGGGAAGACAATGCACGCAGAATCATCAATGACAAAAACCTTCAAGTTATTGAAGTACAAACACACGAAGGACAAACGGTAGCCAAAGGAAAGTGTACCGGTACAGCTGACACCTATGAGCTTGAAGCAACTTTATCAGAGAATGGGACATTCCAGAATGCCTCCTGTAGTTGTATGTGGATGACTAAAAACAGTCAGTCACTTAAAGGAGGCCCCTGTAAGCATCTCCTGGCGCTAAGAGAAAAAGTGATGAACAAGAAGAGTCGAAAAATCGAGAAATAGCCAAAAAGTAAATTGATATATACGGATGGAGAGAACATGGCAAAAAAGCAAGAAGTAGTTGAGTGGACAGGACATTCTCGTGAAGAGATGTATCGACTCATCTGCGAGGGGAAGATTACTGAAGCCGTTGAATTAGTCGCACCGAATCAGGGTCTTAAGCAGAACGATTTTCGCCCTTTGGACAAAACCGCGATTCAATCCATTAGTGATCTCTGGAAAATTGACTTCGAAATCCAGAATAGTGCTGCGAAGATGCTCTACCATGAATCCCCAGCTGTTCGCAAAGTGGGACATCTCATACTTACCCAAGGGAAGAATGTTAGAGGTGAATGCCTGATCACAGTGGTAGAAGGATATCCTTCCCTCATTGTAAATGATGATTCAATTCTCAGAAAGGAAGCACAGCGACTTGCCTATATGGGACTCAAGATTTCGTACGAAAAGCTACGAAGCCTGCCTGCTGATAGGATTCTAACTTATCCAGGGATGGGTGCAGGTAAAGTATATCGCGAAATACTCAAGTCTGTATTTGCAATTCTCAAGAAACATGGAGATCAAGACGGCTGCCTCAGAAAATACATGAGACGGATGCCAAAGGAATTTAAGATCTTTTGGGGATATAGCAAGGTAAAGAACGAATATTCGGGGTTGGCCGATTTTCACGAAGATTGGGCGGAGTTATTGGCAAGAGAAGTAGAATCTCCACCAAAAGCACCTGTCGTAAAAGCTAAGAAGAAAGCTTCAAAACGAGGTAAACCAAAAGCGATAACCTGTGCTGAATTCGAGAAGATCATGAAAGTCGCAAACAACTATGAAGCTAAATTTGACGTGACAAGTGACGACTATTCCTATGAAGAAGCTGTAGCTTTTCTAAAACCTGTGACGGACTTCTGGGAGAAAAGAATGTTCCCGAATATCGCAGCAGGCTATTTGAGTTTCTTTAGGAACTTTGATCAATTGAGAAAGAATGAAGGGATGTCTATCTTCTGGGAAGAGGCTGATTCAGAAAATCATGAGAACGACGCTACATATACATTAAAGGATTCACAGATACTCTTCAAAGAGTTCCACTGTATTATAAAGGACCAAGTGAAACAGCGATTGAAGTTAAATCCCAACTTAACTCCGGAAGAGATGGAATACTGGAAAGGAGCAGAACCGGATCACATCGAAGAAAAAGATTTTGAAGACAAAAAGGATTATCACTTCTACGACATACTTAGATATATGGACAATATTATAGACAGCTTTCATACAAACCTTTACTTCCCAACTTTGATTTACCATGATCGTTTATTCCGAATATTGAGACTTCCGTCTAGAGTGGAAGAACTGGAAAAGGAATACCATAATAGAGTTAAAAGAGAAAAACAAGACAGTAAGGTTTGGAATAAAAGCTTAATGAAGGAGTTACAAGAAAGGGTTCAATCAAAACAACTTGAAAAGTGCTAAGACTGGATAAAACCTTACTATGGAGTAAGGCTCAAGACCTCGAACCCCTTCAATAGAAGGACTAGCGAATTGATCAATGAAGAGGTTTCTAAGCAAACCCGCTTTCATGAAAGTCTAGTACACCATTTTACATCCAATCATCAGAATGAATACTCCTTATCAGACTATATCCTCCTCTCGCTTGAAAGGGAGACACTATGCTCTTCTCTCAGGAACATGCTTGAAACAATCCAATCTGATGGAGAGGTTGTGGGCTACATCAAAGGTGATTGCTACAGGAGACTCTATTGGCATGCCGGAAGAATTGGTCACTGGGACTTTATAGAGATTCTCGAGAAAGAAATATTCAAAACGTGCTTATCCGCTGCCTTAGTTGAAAGCTTTATCAAAGGATTAGCTGTTTCATCACCCGATCTCGAAAACTTCGGGGTGCTGCGAAAGATGATGAAAAAGTATAGAATTTTGCGCCGCCCACATTGCTTTGCTTTGCAGAAAATGCATATGTATATAATTGAATATTACTCAGAATACCAAGACATTCTAATCGATGATAGCGTGGAGTGGAAAGATATTAAAGAGATCTACCCAGAACACTTTGATCGCAAGCCTTTAGAATACCTGGGAGATACTCCTGACTGGAAGACCTTACTCAAGTACCATAAATCAAACAGGGCTGCTCTCAGGAAATATTTGAAGAAATGGGATTCGAAAATGGAAGACGACTGGTTCGTCACCGCTCCACAGATGGATGTCATGGAACTCTACATGAACGACCCCGAGTTTTCCGACATCGTTGCAGAACGTCTTGTTGCCTGTATGGAATCAGAGCATGGTGAAGAAATCGACTGGGCGTTTCCCTGGATCTTCATGAAGCCTGAGCGAATCTCCCCGACTGGCAACTCGCTTATCGATCTGACGCGACCGCTCCTCTGGTTCACCGAGGAAAAACAGATGCCTGAGAAAACCGTCCGACGACTATACATGATGGCGAAACATGACCGCTGTGGCGATCAGGAAGCCTTCGAAGCCATTGAAGAAGTTTTCCGGTTCGATGATCCTGTCCTGTGGAAAACAGCAGCAGGCTACCTCAAGAAAATGCAGAAAACAAATATGTCGCTAAAGATCCGAAACCCTGAACGAGTTCAGGAACTGATCGAGAAAGATAGTAAATACAAACCGATCTTTAAGGGGTTGGTATAACGACTATTTAATCAAAACCGAGTTTCTATCATCGGTTCGATCGAGATCATTAGGACCACGATTACTTCGAGTCAGGGCCTCGAAGCTTAAAGCGGTGTTAGGACCACTGCACTCCATAGTGTGACCAGCACCTGGGAGCACTGAACGCCAGTATGGCTCGGTTGCTGTCAGATCGTATGTCCTCATGTATATTGGAAGTAGGTCTCTCGTAACCGCTTGCATATTACTCCGAAACCACAAAAGCGACCACGGATTCTCGCTGTAGTAACATGCTATTACCCTGCTTGGACCTTGCATGGAACATGCATCCGAATGCACGTTCCAGCCTTGTTATAAGGAAGTTGAGAGAATGTATACCAGAAGAGCTGCATCCGTAAGCGGTTACGTGATAGGAGGGGTTATGGATTGGTTGAGCGAAGTGAGAGGATTCAATCAGCAGACACGTTTATGTTCGGAATCAGAAAGCTTATTTCAGTCGCTCTCATGGAAACAGAAGGAAGGTTGCTCAATAGCATTCTGCCCTCCGGAGTCGACCACGACCACGATCACGACCACAAGCGATGGTCTTTGTTCTCGGTCAGGATGCAGAATCGCCTGACCACGATGATGAATTCTTGTATTTAAGGGGTGTCTCGATTGCTTAACAGAGGGTTAAGGCTGACGTGTGAGATTATATACAAACATCATCCTAAAGATCGAGATCGTCGAGATCCAGATCAAGGTCTTCGTCTTCAACAGAAACAGGAGCTTGCTTCTCCTCTTTCTTCTTCTCTTCTTCTTCGTTGAAGAGCTGCTCAATGACGTCATCACTATTATCGCTCTTTGGATGTTCACCGCTTCCAGAGCTTTGATCATCTCCGAACATATCGAGCATGGGAATGCCATCAAGCGAACTGCTGTTTCGAATGTCCATGGCGTCTCTACTACCAAGGGCGTTATCATCTCGCGATGACTCGTCCATCTGTCGTGACCCTTCAAGGAGCGCACCCATGGCAGGTATACCAAGGCTTTTCTTTTCGGTCAGGCAGCCTTTGTGAATACGAATTTCCGGTTTGTCTATCGCCAGAAGTTTCTGCAGCGCGGGCATACCTTCTACGTCGTCCATGGTTTCGCAGTGAGCAACATTGCCGTTGTTCATAAAGATGGAGCCAGCGGTTCCTCCCCCGGTAATACGGATGGTTTTGGCAACACGCTTTTCACCGTAGAGCTGGATGAGGTCTGAAACCTCGAGTCCGAAGGAGTCCGATTGAAAACCGGAAAGACTTCGAAGCAGGGACCGCAATTCACGCTTTGTTGCTTCCAGGTTTTCTTCAGGATGGGTGAGGATCTTAACCGCTCCCTGAGCCATCAAAGCGACCGCATAATAAGAAAGAACATCAGGAATACATACGGCAACGTCCCAATAGGTGGTTCGGTTTTGAATGAGTTGTGAGACGCGCACGAAGTCGGTGGTGGGATCCATGCTGATGATCATGAGACCTGAACGGGAGGTCTGCCAGGGTTCGACAGTCAGGGCTCCGAAAAGACGGATCTCCTGAGGCAGGTTGTCATCTCCCAGGAGAGAAATGACCGTTGCCGCCATAGAGGAATCAAATCCGGCAAAAACAAGTGTGCTGAGACTTCGATGCGCCATTGAACGTTTCTTAGTTCATCCAGAAAATAATCGTTTGATCTAACTCATTGTTTCTGAGGGGACTACGCCGTAATTCAAGCACTCTGTCAAGGAGATCACGGCCCCCTCTGATCTTCCACAACGACCTATTCCGGTCCTTTAAAGTCTTCCGCGCTCTTGAATTCCCGCTCTTTCTCACGATTTCTCTCATTCACGATCGCATCAGGAGGATAAAGCACAACGACCGTTGGTTCGAGAAAATACTTGTTGGCTACCTTCATAATGTCACGGCTGGTGACCTGTTGAATCTCTTCCAGGTATTTGTCACCATGATCCAACCCGAGCCCCATGATCTCCCAGTAACCGATCGTTGAGGCTTTCTGGAGGTTTTTCTCCTGAGAACGGAGGTAACTACCCGCGATGTAATTCTTGGCACGGATTAACTCTTCTTCGGAGACAGGATCAGAGCGAAGCTGGTCGATCTTCTTCCAGAGTTCGTTCTCTGACTTTGAGTCGCTCGGATGGCTTGGTGCCGGATGGAGATTTTCCGGTGCCGTACCGATATACGACATGATGTAACCTTTGTGCCGGTAGTAGGAAGTGGAAGTGCCGAGGGCATAGGCGAGCCCCTGTTCGTCTCTCAGGTCACTGAAGAGACGTGAGCTCATCCCTCCGCCCAGAATCGTGGCTGCGACTTCAACAGCAGCCGCGTCTTCGTGTCCCGCTTCGCTTACAAGGTTTCCCATCAGGACATAGCCTTGCTGAGAATCCTTAAAGAGGACCTTTCTAGCTCCCCCCGGATAGACAATCTTGTCGATATTATAACGCTCTTTACCGGTCATCTCGAGCTTTCCAAGGTGTTTCTCGACAATCTGTCGAACATCTTCAGCATCCACTTTGCCTACGACGACGACAGTAAAGTTTGTTGGAACAAAGCGATTCTGGTGAATCTCATAAAGATCAACAGGTGTCAGCTTACTTAAGGTTTCTATATACCCCGTTACAGGACGACCATAGGGGTGTTCTCCGAAAAGTGCCTGCCTGAAATACTTGGCGGCATAAGACCCTGGCTGGTCATCGTTTGCTTTGATCGAAGAGATTGTCTTATCCAGTTCGATATCAAAATTATCGATCGGTAATGAGGGGTTCATTAGGACATCGGAGAGAAGCTCAAATGACTCTTCAAAATCGTCTCGAACACACTTCATTTTAATAGCGGAATAATCATAAGAGGTGACAGGAGTCAGGCTGGTTCCCAGGGCAGCGAGTTCATCGGAAATCTCATCAGCATTGCGGTGACTGGTTCCCTGGGGAAGCATACGCATCAGCATATAGGCAGCCCCTGCTTTCTCGGGGTCTTCTTCTGCAACACCTGAATCGATATAGATCGCAATACCAACGACATCTGACTGATCGGTTTCCTGAACCACCAGGTTCAAGCCATTTGAAAATCTCGTAAAGCTCTTATCATTAACGATTTCTGTCACAAAGTTCTCCTCTGATGTAGCAGCGTAGGTTCTCGCTTCCGTCGTTTGCCAGACCTGGCAACCGGTTAAAAGGATAAGCACAAGGGTGATTGATGCCGGAAGTGTTAATCGACTTAGCAACCGTTTGGATTCAGGATTCAACTTCCTCTGGGTCCTTGGATTCAGCATGAGAGATAAACCACGAAAGGTTGCCGTGGGATGTCATCTTAAGGAAGAAGTCTGAGAACTCCTGAAAGGTGATCTTTTCCAGTGTGGTGAGAAAATCTTCGAAGACGCTCACATCTCCGAAATTGATCAATGAATCACCAGCCAGTCGGGCACGCGCCGAGACACCTTCAACACCATAAATGAAGGAGTTTCTGATCTGGCGTTTTGCTCGTGTGAAACGACTCTCATCAAGTGGATGATCCTGAAGGCCTCTGATGAACCCGTTGAGAATGCTCTTCAAGTCGTCAATCTTGTCTATATCTGACATGCCATAGATCAGAAATGGGAGGGGTCTTTTCCCTGAAGGGGACCAGCTTCCGATGGTGTGAGCCAGTCGTCTCTTCTCAACGATCTCGCTGCGCAGTGGTGAAGTTCTTCCGGAAGAAAGATAAGTGTCTGAAAGTTCAGACAGGATAGAATTCTTCAAATCATTTTCAGGGACAGGCGTAGTAAGCGAAGCGATAAAGTAGGCCTGCTGCCATGGCATGGGCAAATAACGATCCTGTGAGCTGAGAAATGCCGTTGGCGGGTCGCTTTCGCGATAAGGGTTCTTGCTCTTCTGAGTGTTCTGGAAAAGCGCTTCGAGTTTTTCGTGGGTGGATTCAAGGTCAAAATCCCCTGACAGAATCAGGTACATATTCTCAGCGGTATAGAATCGCCGATAGTGATCCAGCAACTCAGCTCGCGTAAAGGAGCTGACGGAGTCCTTATAACCAATAATAGGGTGTTGATAGGGACCTGATGAGTAGAGGGAGGGAATCGCTTCGTCAAAAAGAAACCCAAAAGGCGAGTCGATCTTTCTGCGAATTTCTTCAAGAATGACTGATCGCTCACTCTCAACTTCTTCCTCAACAAGTTTGCTGTTCAGTACGACGTCAGCGAAATCCTCAAGCCCTTGGTGAAGACAGTCGGTGGGCACGTTGATAAAGTAGTGGGTATAATCGAAAGATGTGGCGGCATTCAAATATCCGCCCAGGTTCTCGATCTTCCTTTCATACTCCCCCACTGACAGTTTCTCAGTGCCTTTAAAGAGCATGTGCTCAAGAAAATGACTGATGCCAGCGCGTTCAGGAATCTCGTCTCCGCTGCCGACAGCAACCCAGAGGTCTACTGTAACGATGGGAATATTTTTTTCCGGGATATATATAACCTCAAGCCCACTCGAGAGTTTTCGTCGAATGGGCTTGATAGAAGATCCGTTCTGCTGTGCAGCCTGGGTCATACAGTATCGTCCACCGTGTGTTTAGCAAGCTCGTCTATAAGCTGATCGGCGACTTCCTCTGTACTTAAGACCTCTGTATCGATAACAATAGTTGAATTCTCGTAATGGATTTCACGTTTCTTAAGAAGCGAGGCAATTTCCGCTTTAGGGTCTTCAGCATTCTGCAAGAGTGGACGGTTTGTATCGTTCTTGATACGCTGATAGAGTTCGCGCGGTGAAGCCTTGAGATAGACGGTGGATCCAAGAGATGCCAGGACATGACGGTTCTGAGGATCCATGATCGCTCCCCCGCCAGTGGCAATTACCTTGGCTTCACTATCTGCAAGCGATGCAATGACCTCTGATTCAATCGCACGAAATCCTTCTTCTCCCTTTTCCTCAAAGATTTGTGTGATCGACTTACCCTCTTTTTCTTCGATTAAAGCGTCTGTGTCGATGAACTCATATCCAAGGATATCGGCAAGCTGTTCACCAACGGTGGTTTTGCCGGCTCCCATCGTTCCATAAAGAATGACACAACGTTGAGACATAAATTACTCCTTCATACCTTTTCAGTTCGTTTATAAATTAAGTGTTCTCATCAGTGCAGTTCGCATTGTCTCTGGATCAGTTTCGACTCCGAACCAGAATTTGAAACTTTCTACTCCCTGACCGATCAACATTGCAAGGCCATCGGTCACTGGCAGGCCCAGATTCTTTCCTGTTTTCATAAGGTCCGTCTCGAGCGGAGAGTAAACTGCGTCGAGAAGGTGACAATGTGAGGAGAGTCTGTCGACCGGGAATTCCAGTTCTTTTTTCCCTTTCATTCCCAGGGAAGTCATCTGAAAGAGGACGTCGAATTCACTGAAATTCACGCCACCAAAATCACCGGCGAGCGGTCCCGTCTTCCAGGAAACTTTGTCTCCAGCTGGAAGGTTCTTCCGAAGTTCCTGGACAACTTCCTCGGCCTTCTCGACCGTTCTATTCAAGAGGGTGATGCTGGAAGCTCCTGACATCGCAGCACCAGCCGCCACAGCTCTCCCGGCTCCGCCTGCGCCCAGGACCAGAACTTTGGATTTCTTGACGGTTGCTCCCGCGTTCTCAACAGCCCATATCGCTCCCAGACAATCTGTATTGTGACCCGTCAGAGATCCGTCTTCTTCGACCCGTATAGTGTTCACAGCTCCGATAATCCGAGCCTCGTCTGTCAAATGGTCCATCTGCTCGAAAGCGCTGATCTTGTGCGGGATCGTGACGTTTGCGCCACGAAACCCGAGGGCGGGCAAACCTCTCACGGCTTGACTTACGAGCTCCGGCTTAACACAGAGCGGAATATATACAGCATCAAGTCCGGCCGCTTCTATCGCGGCATTCTGCATCGGGGGCGAGAGGGTATGTGAGACGGGGTAACCCATCACTCCGACCAGTTGAGTTTTTCCGGTGACAGCTTTCATCAGTAGAGAAGAACGAGAACCTCTGAAAAAATAAAATCCTGAAAAATCAGAATCAGAATTGCAGCAAGGGCAATCGATGGTCCGAAAGGAACGTGGTGCACCTTGGAAACGCCTGGTGATCTGCCTCCGGCCTCAAGGAGCTTCAATGTCAAATCGTCTTTGGGAGCCATTGGACTGTTCTCTTCATCATGGGACTCTTCAGAGTCTTCATCAGCAGTCATGTCGGCTAACTGGTCAGGTGAAAGAGCTGTCGAATCTGCTTTAGCATAATCAGGTAATGGAGCTCTTCTCAAGTCTTCAGCACGATTTGGTTTCAACCTTCCAAGGAGAAGCCCGAAGCCTCCGACGAAGGCTCCGATAAAGCAGGCCAGGAACAGGGTCATCATGGACCCCGTCACTCCCAGTGTGGCTCCGATGAGAGCAAACAGCTTAACATCACCGAAACCCATCGCCTCTTTCTGAAAAACGACTTTACCGGCGATCGATATCCCCCAGAGAAGAAAGAAGCCGAAGGCACTGCCAATAACAGCATTCACAAAAGGTTCCCACCAGAGGCCTTCATAGTTCAAGACCTTGGCTCCGGTAATCAGATTCGAGAAAAGAACGAAAGGGTCTGTATTACTGTCTATGCGAATGACTGGAAACGGCCCTGCCTGGGTCAGGATAGGCATGGAGTCCAGAAGTCCGATTATTAAAGCCGACACGAGGGCGACTGCGGTTCCCCAGATCGTAATGCCGTCTGGGATAATCCATGAGTCAAGATCCGTAAAAGTTCCGATAATCAACAAACCGGTAAAGGCAAGGTACCAGAATGTGGCCCATTGAAACGCCTCTGAGCCATAGGGATTCGTTCCGATGAAGACGAAGAGAAAGGCAAATCCAGTTAATAGCTCGACGATCATATATCGAGGACTGAAAGAAGCACCGCACTGCCGGCATCTCCCCTTCAGGATAAAATAACTGAGCACAGGAATGTTGTCCAGGGCGTCTACCATACTCCCGCAGCGGAAGCAGAAACTTCTTTTCGGGTTGAAGATTGATAGACCCGCCGGGACGCGGTAAATGCAGACGTTAAAAAAGGAGCCAAAGATGAGGCCAAAGAGGAAGGCAACGAATGCCCAGAAGGGATAGAAGGGCTCCGACCAGATGGAGAGAGGCTCGAACTGTTCGGCTGGATTGATCAACGGGTTTCGCTTTCTGGTTAGTACTCTGCTGGTACCGGTTTCTCATGGGCACTTCTGCAGGACAATTATTCCTTGGCTGAATGAGTGCAACAGCAGAAGTGAGAGAGATGACAATCCTCTTGTCTTATTTAGGCAGGATGCTTCATTGTTTATCTAAGGAGAGATTCAACTGTTTATCTACGCTTTCATACCCGTCGTCGCTTCTGGTTTTCCTGCCATCGCACCGATCATCCTCGGAGCTGCAGCAGCTCTTGGGTATCGCCAGCTTACAAAGTCCAGTGACATCGGTGGTGATATCAATAAAGAGTTGATGAATGCGCTCCATAATCAGACAACTGTGGAGCTCAACCTGGAGGAAACGGTCCTGGAATCCATCGAACTGGAGGTTGGGCGCGCCGAGGTTCTGAACTTTGAGAAAGATGATACGGTTCTAACCCTGATTAAGGATGAGAGAGGGAAGCTCAAGATTCAGGTGATCGGACCCGTAGATGCAGACCGCGAAGAATTACGGCGAAAGGGCGAGGAATTTGCTCAAGAGATGGCACAGCTGTTTGCACAAAATCGGGCCGTTGAAGCACTTGAAAGGCTCAATGCAGAGGTTGTTGAAGAAGAAGTCACCGAAGATAACGTGATCAAGTTGAAGGTCAAACGCTGGACATGATCTTTTCCCAGGTCGAGTCTCAGGATCCTAAGGAGTAATCCCACTTAATTTATGGCACAGGGCCGCTTTTCAAAGCTTGAAACAAAGAATAATCAGATCGATCCATCGAAGCTTCAACCGCCTGAAGGGACGGTGGATATTCACGGAAACCGCGACCCAAAGGGGTCTAAGGCTTCTGAAGCCAATCCAAGTGATCCATACGCCGACCATCACTACCCTACATTTATCGAAATGGCAGACGACTCCTTTTTTGCCGGAGACTACAAGGATGCACTCCGTCATTTCAGCCGCGCACTGCAGGAAGACAACACACATATTTATCCCTGGATCGGGCAGATTTCAGCACTGATTGCGATGAAGCAGTACAGGGAAGCGGAGCTCTGGTCGAACAAGGCCCTGGAACAATTCCCCGAAGACAGCTCGCTTTTAAGTCAGCGGGCCAGAGTTCTGGCTCTCACCGGAAACGTGAAGAGAGCTATCGGTTCGAGCGACTTTGCCATGAGCAAGGGCGCTACTAAGTGGTCATGGCTGGCTCGAGGAGAAGTTCTACTTGAAGCAAAGGATGGGAACTCTCTTTTTTGCTTTGAAAAGGCTCTGGAAATGGCAGATGCAGAGGACTGGAAAGTCCCCCACCTGGCTGCTCTCGCTTACGCCCGAAAGCACCAGTGGGCATCAGCGGAAGAGTTTCACCGAAAGGCACTCGAGAGAAACTCCAAGGCCTTCTTCATCTGGTATGCTTACGCAGACACTTTGATGGAGATGAGTTACACAGACCGGGCCTCCGATGCGGTTAAGAGGTGCCTTCAGCTCAAACCTGATTTTCGACCTGCCCGCGACCTTGAGACGAAAATCCTGCGCAGGCCCTTTTTAAAGCGGGTCTTCGGTGCCTTCAAAAGATAATATTCGGGCTTGACTGACACGGCGTGATTGCGCTTATTTCGGCGTCCTTGTGGGGGTATAGCTCAGTTGGTAGAGCACTAGGCTGGCAGTCTGGGTGTCAGCGGTTCGAGTCCGCTTACCTCCACCACTTTATTTCAGAGACACATTCGAAGCTGTTGCTCATCTAAAGTTGGGCTGCCACCGCTGAAGGTAAAGCTGTGGTCCCAGATCTTTATTCCTGTCATCATTGGAATGTGAAGAGAGTCTTTGATTCGATGAGATACTGAACTGACTCAGTACGTCGGATCACCGAAGAGATCTTTCTTCTCAACGAGTAAATCGTAATCCTCAAGAAACAGGAGTTGGCGAGACCCAGGAAGGCTGGTCTCCTGAAAACCAGTTCTCTCTACTGTATAGCCATCAACCTCTTCGCGGATCATCTGGCGGAGCTTCTTCTGCTCCTCCCAGCCTGCATGGATCGTCCACACTTTGCGAACATCGGAAAGTTCAAAGGCCTCCACAGATTGCTCGGCCGCATAGATAAACTGAGCCGGCTTGAAATACCATCGAGTATGGGGAATGTAATAATAGTCGACCTGCTTCCCTTCAAAGCGTACTGGTTCTGTGTTCCAATACCATTCAGAGAGTTCATCAAAGTGGCAAGAGAGGACGAGTGAGCTTTGCTCATCGAGAACAACAATATCATCAGGGTAAGCCTCGAGCTGAAGTATTTCAACAGCTTGCCTTAATTCATTCAGCCTGACAGGCAGCTCCTGACGTTCCGAGAGGGTAAACTCCTGAATCGAGGCAATGATGGCATAGACAGAAAGCAGGAGTAGAACAAAGAATCGATTTGTGCGCTGGAGATTGAGCTCTTTCCACCTGCTCAACATTTGTGACACCGCGGGGACAAACCCACGCAATCCATAGCCAGCCAATGCCATTGAATAGGGGAAGAGATATGTTGTGTGCCTGGTACCACCATAGGGAAGTTTTTGAATCGTCTGGAGCAGATAGGCGATTGCAAAGGGAAGAACCAAAAAAGCCAAAACATTCCAACTTCTTTTTCTTATGAGTTCGAACAGACCAAGAAAACCCATGACGGCAAAGACCTGACCCAGAGCTTCCGAAAACTGGTACTGGTAAAGATCAACAGTATTTGAAATGAAGCGCACAGGTGAAGCATCAAACTGAGCTTCCATCCAGCTGGTGGCATATGATCCTGCTCGCATATCACTGAATGGCTTCACGTGTAGCGTGTACATGAGAATAGCCATGAGGCCAAAAGGGAGAGCTGTAAGGATGATGACTATGAGTTCTTTTGGCTTTCTGCTTTCTACCAGCCATTTTACTCCCCACCAGATATACAGCCCAGTGAATGGCACGACTGCACTGTACAAATAGAACAATGTGCAAAAAAAGCAAAGGCTGAATAGAAGGAGATCTCTTCTCTGTCCTTGTTCAAGATAGCGGACAAACATCCACAACCCCGTCAGGAGAAAGGCGAACATCATCGTGTAGTTCCGACAAACAGATGAGAGTTCAATGAGTGCTGGAGAGAAACAGACGAAAACTGCGAACATGACGGCTCCGCCCTCCCCCAGTAGTCTCCGACCGAGATAAAAAGCCGGAATGATCAAATAGAGTCCACTCAGGAAGGATGGAAGTCTCAACCAGGTGACATGATCACTGATTACCATCATATAGTGATAGACGAGGTAGCTTCCTGGCGGGTGGGCGTGATACAGCGAGGTCTCCCACAAGCCCTTCAAGTCAGGGATGGCGGCTGTCTGCACAAACATCGCTTCATCCGGATTGATAGCGAAGTCATGAAGAGTTGTGAGTCTCAAAGCAGCTCCGAAGCATATTAAAGCTCCCAGAAACCAACGTTCTTTCGTCAGTCTACCCGAGTTGCGCAGGGCGAATATGAAGAGGCCTGTGGCAACGAGAAAACCTTGTATAGCTCTTGTTCCACTTTGGAATTGGACGAGCTGTTCCACAGGAGATTGTACTCCTGTCATCAGGCTGCAGAATAATCCGAGAAAAAGAAAAAATCCCCCGAGAAACCAGCAAAGGCGACTCAGGGGAAGATTCGGTGAATGATTTTCCAGATCGGTCAAGTTACACTCTACTTAACTGGCATTCTCCAGAAGACCACTTTCTTCAATATTGTCAAACTTCACGCTCACCATTTTACTGATCCCTGGCTCCTGCATGGTCACACCATAGATCGTATCTGCGAGTGACATGGTAATCTTATTATGCGTAATAATCAGGAATTGGGTCGTCTTAGCATATTCTTTCAAAGCGTCGCATAGACGGTTACAATTTACGTCATCGAGAGGTGCGTCGATTTCATCGAGAATACAGATCGGCGAAGGCTTATACTGGAAGAGGGCCAGCATCAGCGCGATTGCCGTCATCGCCTTCTCACCACCTGACATCAGCTGAATGGAACCACCAATATTCTTTCCAGGAGGCTGTGCAAAGATTTCAATACCAGGCTCGGGCTGGTTTTCTTCTTCTACGAGGAGCAGATCCCCCTTACCGCCATTGAATAGACGACGGAAGTTATCCTGGAAGTTTTTCTGAATTGCGGTATAGGCCTCGTCAAAGAGACGCTTCGTGGTTTCATCCAGGTTTGTGATTGTTTCCTGAAGAGAATCCTTCGCCTTGATGAGGTCATCACGCTGTCCAGAAAGGAAGTCCAGGCGCTCTTTCTGTTCCTTGTACTCTTCAATTGCTGTTTCATTGACGGCGCCCATGCGAGAGATCTTGTCACGCATTTCACTGACAAGCTTGCGCAGCTCTGAAGGATTGGTAACTTGATCATCTTCTTCAAAGAGACCAGCATCACTATCGGCTTCTTCGCTTCTTTGCTCTTCTGATTCTTCGGAATTATCCTCAGATTCAGCCTGCTCTGGAACACCCAGATCTTCCTGTTCCTGATTGAGTTCCGTTTCAAGGTCTTCAGTGATGCTTTGTATAGTACCCTCAAACTCATCACGAGCTTCTTCATTGAGAACTTTGATCTGTGCTTTCAGATCCGTGGATGAAAGCTCTACTTCTCTCAGCGCATTCTCTTTCACATTGCGATCACGCTGCAGTGTTTGAAGCTCTGCCACACCCGCCTTTGCATCTTTGAGGCGAACTTCACTTTCCTGTTCGAGCTGTGAGAACTCACTTTCAAGTTTATCCCGCTGAAGAATCAGGTCACCGAGAAGCTTCTCTGCATCCTTAACGGTTTCCTCAGACTCTTCCATTGTCTTCTGAAGGCGCTCTTTTTCTTCAACGCGTGAGATTTGATCTGTTCCCGCGCTATCGCGTTCTGTCCTGATCTCATCGAGTTTTGAGGAAAGAGCATTCACGCGTTCCCTTAATCCAGAGAGTTTTTCGCGGCCCGCGGAGACCTTCTCATTATAGACATCAAGCTCGCTCGTGCTGCCCCCGAGATCTTCTTCAAGCTTCTGAATGCGCTCCTCTTTAACCTTCAGTCCACCAGCAAGCCCTTCAAGACCTTCATCACATGCATCCAGTCGCTCTTTGTACATCTGCAAATCATGGCGCTGCTGAACTTCACGAGCTTCACCGGTCGCCAGAGCATTTCGGCGCTCTTTGGCTCTTTGCTCGGCGGAATGAGTATCTTTCTCCGCGCGGGCTTCGGCCATTTGAACTTCATGGGTGAGAGACTGCAATTCGCCGGCACGAGCATGTGCCTGAGAAAGTGAGTCATTCGCTGCGGCTAACTCATCATGGATCTGTGTCTTTTCGCGATCCAATGCTTCGACCTGATCTCTCAGATCACGAATTTCACGACCACGAGAAAGGAAACCGCGTGACTGATGTGACCCTCCTGTGAGCACACCAGAAGGATCGACCAGTTCGCCTTCCAGAGACACGTAGCGGTTTCTTACCCCTTCGCGCTCTAACTGTATAGCTGTTTGAAGCTGTTCAACGATTACCGTATTACCGAGTCGTCGTGCGATCGCCTTCTCGATATTCGAATCGTACTCGACCAGATCTTTCGCCAGGCCAAGCACACCGGGGCGATTCAGAATCCGCTCAAGATGATCAGTGCGGACATTTGTATGTAGCAGATCAAGCGGTAGGAAAGTCGCCCGACCTTGACGACGAGACTTCAGATACTCAATGGCCCTCTGAGCATCTTTCTCACTCGCAACAACAATGTCCTGCAGAGACGACCCCATGGCGACTTCGATCGCCACTTCATACTTGCTCGGAACAATGACAAGGTTCGTCAAGACACCCTGTATCCCTGATAGTTCACCCGCCTGGGAAGCTTTCATGACGACCTGAACACCTCGGAAGAATCCTTCATAGCTGGATTCAACTTCTTCGAGTGCGTTAAGTCGCGAATGCATCTTATTATATTTCTGTGTTGTTTCTTCGTACTTGCGAGCCAGCTCGCCCTTTTCCCGAGCCTGCTGATCGATCAGATCTTTGATCGCTGCAGATTCCTCTTTAAGCGATGCGAGCTTGCTCTTCTGTGCTTCAAGGTCTGCACGTGCTGCTGCCTGTTCCTTCTCAGCCTCTTCTGCTTTCTGGCGAAGCTCCTGCATCATTTCCCCATGATTCGCCAGCTCTTGAGTAAGTCGCTCAACATTGGATTCGGCAAGGGCCTTATCCTGCTCGACTTTACTAACCTTCGAGCGCTCTGTCTGCAGCTCCTGGCGAAGCTTTAAGACTTCACCATTCAGACTCTCGTACTGCAGCTTCAAGGCATCCAGCCGTTGTGTATCAGAATCCATTGAGTTGATGGCGTTCTGCAGCTCGGCACGTTCTTTCTCTAGATCGATTTCCAGAACCTGAATTGTCCTTGAGAGGACCTGGACACGATTCGTGGAAGAGTCCATCTCACGATCGATAAGTTCTATACGTTCTTTGACAGCTCCAATAGCTTGCGTTGCCGACTCACTCCTGCGCTGTTCCCTGTGAATGGCCTGCTGCAGATCGTAACGCTGTTGCTGGAGTGACTGAACATTCTTCTGATGTTCTTCTATGAGACGCGAGGCTTCGGCTCGTTTCGCTTCTGCTGTCGCGAGCTTTGAGTTCGCTTCCTCGAAATCTTTTTGCGCAACTTCCAGCCTTTCGCTGACTCTCTCCAGTTTCTCTTTCAGAAGACCGTGCCGAACAACGAGCAATCGCTTCTGAAGACGAGTGAGGCGCTTTGTATACTTGCGGTGGCGGATTGCTTTTCGAGCCTGGCGATAGAGCGAATTGCAACTTCTCTGAACTTCTGAAACAATATCGAAGAGGCGGATCAGATCTTCCTCAGTACGAATCAGCTTACGAAGCGTTTCCTCACGACGAGCTTTATAGCGGGATATACCGGCTGCTTCTTCGAAAAGATCACGACGCTCTTTAGGCTTTGCCTGAACCATTTGTCCTATCTGACCCTGCTCGATGATCGAATAACCATCAGCTCCGAGTCCTGTATCAAGAAAGAGCTCGTGAATGTCGCGCATTCTCGACTTATGCTTATTAATAAGGTATTCTGAATCGCCATTGGAAAAGAGACGGCGAGTTACCATCACTTCACTGTGGTCCATTTGAAGGTTTCGAGCATCATTATTAACGATCAGATTCACCTGGGCGAAGTTCGCGGGTTTAAGAGATGCTGAACCACGGAAGACCACGTCTCCCATTTTCGCTCCACGCAGGGATTTCGCACTGGTCTCTCCCAGTACCCATTTAATAGAATCAAGGACGTTCGATTTACCACATCCATTGGGCCCAACAACGATTGTCACTCCATCCATGAATTCGATCGCTGTTTTGTGTCCGAAGGATTTAAAGCCGTGAAGTTCGAGTCTTTTAAGAAACAATGCCGTCCACCAGTTCTGGTAATCTCTGGCTCAAAGAGCCACGCATACTTGGCTGTAATTAACCGTTAAGGAACTGTGATAGGACCCAATGAAGAGAATCAATGATAATTGTCAGAAAGTGTGAAGCTGTGGATAACTTTGTGAGATTCCTGTTAGGCAGCCTGTTAAAACATTGAAAGTTCAAGATTTAGACCGTAAATCCTCCTGTGGACAATCAGGGGAAAAACCTCTCTAATATGTCAACGTGATGACAAAATGAAAAACCTTTCACGCCGTAAACGTCTCCTCAGGAAAACCACACTAAAGATACTATTATCAATATTCTACGAGTATTATTCTCAGGGGCCGAAGACGTGGATCGCACTTAAAAATAGCCTGTTGCCATAAAAACAGGGGCTGTGGATAACCATGGGTCCAAATTCACCAGAATTTCTGATAAATTCAGGCCTTCCTCCAGATTCAACCAGAAGCAAAAGGAGCCGTTCCTGTGGAAAAGATTTCTCCCGTTTCAATGATGGAGGACGCAATGAACCGTCATGACCCCAAATGAATGAAGATTGCATGAGGTTTCTGATTGGGCTTTCATCCATGAACCCGCTGGAATTAGATTACTACTCGCAGCGCCTTTCAACCAGCCGTGGGTCCACCCCCCGGAAATTCAAGTTCAGGAGTCACTCCCATGCTCTACCTGTTTTTGTACGTCATTTTCTGGACGGTCGCCTACATCATGGTGCAAACGTTACTCATCGTGGCTCTCCCACCCGTAAGACGCTTTGTGGAAAAGGGATACGGACTCGACCTTTGCGTCTTTTCTTATCTTACCTTCCCCGCCATCTATTACACATATTATTACGGATGGGCAGGTCTTATCGCCGCCATTGTCGGCTCAGTGGTCGCCCTCTACGTTTTCTGCTTCATCGACCCCAAAGTGCGTCCTCAGGGAAGGAATACGATCAACGGACTGATCAATAGTAAGGTTGGAACTTTGAACAACCACCTTGCGCTGCTGGGAACAGCGATCGCCGTTCCCTGCTTTCTTCATCTGCGACTTGCAGAGATCTTTATCTATCCTATCCTGACCCGCCTTGTTAGACTTCCCAAGTACGATCAATCAGAATGGGTGAACGTATCACGTCATAAGTATGACGGCCTGGTCGGCATGGACCTGATCTGGTGCCTCTACTGCGATTGGATGACTGGCGTCTATTCTATGGCCGGTGAGATGCTGAGAAATGTTGAGAGCTTCTGGTGCCCTGTGCGATTCCAGAATCCTTCCAAGTGCAAGAAGTGCGTTGTTGAATTTCCCGACATTGAAGAGTGGGCTGTTCCTGAAGAAAAGTCTGTGGATTCAGTCGTCGATTTGATGAAGGAAAAATACTTTAATACGAAGCAGAAATACCACCGCTGGTTCGGGCATGCAGATCGGAAGAACGATAAAGAGTCAACTTAAGGCCAAGACTTGACAAGAGACATCATCCTTCATCCTTGATTTTCTGTCATCCGTACCATGTCCCTCCGCACCACCAACATCATCCCGACCTCTGCCCTACCACTGACGGACGTCTCAAGTCGTAGGTAAGACGTAGATAAGACGTCGGACAGACGTCCGTCACCCGGTGAGAGGGCGTATCCCCTGTCATGAAGATCGATTTGCCCGGCTTCAAGACCTCAAGCGATGGGATAACCAATCACGCGAAGGTCTGCCTCGCAGGAGGACAGCTGTCTTTTCGGTGAGAATCGAGATACCAGATCCTGAGTCATGGGTGTTAAGGTAAAGACCTCTTTTAAGGCTGGGGGGTCCAGAGTGACCTCGTGGTAGCTCATCGCGTTGATGTAATAGCTCTTTGGTCCGGTAACTACAGGTTCCAGGCGCTGCTGACCCATTTCATCGCTCGGGATGTTATCAACTCGGAAGGAAAGACCCTGCCACGGTTGATCCCCCTCTTTCCAAGCGAGGAAGGAAAGCTCCTGGTAACGGAACTCTGGCTCATTAATAAGCGTCGTTGCGAGTGGTGAGATGGGTGCTGTAGGTTGTCGTTGAAATCTGGCCAAAGCATCTGGGGAGAGTGAGCTTCTCAAGGCGCAAACTTTGATGGCCATGGATGAACCAGAGAAGAGTATATAATAATACGAGCCAGCTCCATCGTGGTGCCAGGCGAGGGAAATACTGTCCTTCCAGGTGTCCTGAAAATGAAACTGCCTGAGATCGGGGTCTGGGGAGAGAAGCACATCTGCGGCTGCTGCTCCTTTTGTACGCTTAATGATCGTTTCCGGTTCGGGAAGCCAGTCGACTACGTAGGTTTCCATCGGTCTTTCCTTTCAGTATCCTAAGACCAAGTGGAATAAGCCAGTCAGTGATAGGGATTCGTCTTTGATCTTCTTCAGCAATCGTCAGGCATCACGAATCCTCAATAAGAATTAATCACTTTCACCAGAAAGTTCTTAAAGCCATTGCAGAGACATCTCCTGATGATTCTAAGAGACAACAGCTTCAGGAAGCTTTTTGAAGAGCTATTTCGAGTAAACCACAGTTAACCATTCACCCACGAAACGCATACGCTTTATTTAATTCATGTCTAGACAAATCATTCTTGTGTTGCCATCTGAGATCGATTCCCCTTCACTCCTTTTCGCCAACGACAAAAGAATGTCTATCTCAAGGAAAGCACAATGGCACTAAAGCAACAACAACATAATGATTGTGGATGGATAAAGCGACCCGAGATGTCCTTGAATCCAGATGAACACACGGTGCCTTGTTTGCTGCTTATCCTGTAAGTACGCTTACATCAGCTTGAAGCAAGCCGGGCACGAATTAAACGCTGCCCGGCTTCTTTATTTTTAAGAATCCTCACAGCAGCATGAACTTTCTCTTTCAGGGAATGCAGCAACTCAACGAACGCTGTTTTCTAATAGAAGAGCTATACACTTGACCAGGCGTATAGTCGCCGGAAAGGAGCGATTGATAACTCAGACGATTTTGACGATATCACGATTTAAGGCCACAGGCGTACCAAAGACAGGTGTCCTGTCTCTGCGGGCGTTCCCAAGTGGATTCTGAACCTTTTATCTGATAGTGGTCACCAGGATAAAGTAGCTCAAATGGTAGAGCATCGGACTACGGATCCGAGGGTTAGGGGTTCGATTCCCCTCTTCTTCAAAAAGGCACCAGAAGCCTCAAAAATGACTCGTCTGAAGGAAACCGCTGGTCTCGTTCGTGGTCTTAACACTCCGGCGTTAGACACTGATGAGAAAGCCTGCACGCAACCGGATACCGTATAGCGCGTATACGATCCAGTGAATGATGTGAGATGTCCACAGGGGAAGGAGAGAAGGACGACGAACATCATGATCTGATAGTGTACAAGCTTTACTCAAGGTTGAGTCCGCTCTCGAATCAGCTCGGACTAGATCACGGTTTCCCGAAGACAAGAAAATCGTCGATTAAGAGATAATTTTTCCAGGACAATCTAAAATAGACAGGAGGTGTCGTAACATGTTTGCCAGGAAGAAAGTGAAAGAAAGCGAAATCGGTTTGCTGTTTGCAGACGGCGAATTCCAGAAGGCCTTGTCTCCCGGAAGCTACAGGGAGAGGACCCTGTTCAGGAAAGAGAAGATTGAGACGGTTGATGCACTCAATCCGATTCTTGAACACCCGAACAAAGCTCAGATTGCACGTTCTGGCCGATTCTCAGAAGAGTTTGGCTATGTCTTGACAGTCAAGGGCTCTGAAAGGGCGCTCGTCAGAGTTGATGGGTCTTATCAGTCCATTCTCAATCCCGGTGTCTACGTTGTGATGACAACTAAAGTCAGGCCGGAGATCGAAGTCCTTGATATGAAGACTCCGATGATCGAAGTAGAAGACATGGTCGGTTTCAAGATGGCTTACAGGCTTGTGGAAAGAACCATCAAGTTTGTTGAGGTATCCAGGGAAAAGGCTTATGTCTATATTGAGTCAGGAAAAGAGCCAGTCCTGCTGTCACCAGGAACTTATGCCTTCTGGGTATCAGCAGGTAACTATGAGTTGCTCGTCTATGAACTCGGTGAAACCCAGATGCCTGTGACCGGACAGGAACTCATGACGAAGGACCGTGTGACTCTCAGGCTGAACGCAATGGCCACATACAGGATCACTGATCCTCTGCTTGCAGCGTCTGTAACACGCGACGAAAACAATGCGCTATACGTTGCGGCACAGCTTGCTCTCAGGTCCATCGTGGCAACGCGTACTCTCGATGAACTCCTTGAAGACAGGAACACCGTCTCTGATGAGCTCATGAGTGATCTGAAAGCAAGGGCAGCTGAACTGGGTATCAAGGTCCTTGAATTCGGCGTCAGGGATATCATCCTCCCTGGCGAAATGAAAACACTGTTGAACAGGGTTGTTGAAGCACGGAAAGCCGCCGAAGCGGAAATGATCAGGACGAAGCAGGCTGCAGAAGCATCTCTGATCACCAGAAAAGAAGAAACCGCAGCAATGAGGTCGCAGTTGAACACCGCGAAGGTGTTGGAATCCAACCCGACACTGATGAGGCTGCGTGAACTCGAAACCCTGGAAAAGGTCGTTAAGAATACCAACCTGACCTTAATCGCCGGCGATTCCTCTGGTCTTGCCGAACGCGTCCAGAAACTGATCTAGACACTGCCTCGCCATCTGATTCGATGTCGGGGCAGTTTTCGTTCTATTCATAATGCTCTGGCTAAAGAAGTTTCCACTTGAGGTGTCTTGACCTTCAATTGAAATAGGTACATGAAACTGATGCAAGAGAGTCCGCGATGCTCAAGACAAGTGTAAGTTCGACCTACAAATTACAAGAATCCTTTGAACAGGAACTGAACTTTGGACCGCTGACCCTCTGGCTGATCTGTCAATATGGAGAGCTGTGGGTGGCCTGGGGCTATCCTGATCAAACAACCAGTGAGAAGCCGGAAAAACCTGATCCAGAAGATGATGACTGGCAAAGATTTACGTTCGACAAAAGTGACAAAGAGCTCATCATCAAGCCTGTCTTTCCAGACCGTCCAGTCGTTTTGACTCCAGAGAAGAAACTGATCCTGTCGAAAGGAAACAGGGCTCAGATATATACACGCTGCCCTCTCTGGCTTAGGCTGAGCGTTAAAGGTAAAGATGAGGTAACGCTTCTGGAAGTTCCTTCTTTTGTTTTGTCCAGCACCTGGTTCGGAAGTTTTGCTGAGGGTCTTGTTGGCTATCGGTTAAAGACGGGAGCAAGGCGCACCCCGCTGGTTGATGAAACTAAACCTCATATGGCGATCTGCCCGATTCATCTAAAGAATACTTCTGATGAAGAGCTTCTGGTTGAGAATATTTGCCTGCGGGTCGGCGAGCTGACACTCTTCCAGGGAAAAGCAGCATATTGGGCGAGTGAAACTAAAGTGGCTTACCGTGGTAAAAACAATATTGCAAAGCTTCAATTCGAGTCTGGACCCCCAAAGGAAATTAAAGACGCAGTATTGATTAGTGAGCCAAGAGAAGGTAACAAAAGCTTTGCTGCAAAAACTTTCGCATCTTTCCTGAGCTTCTCAGGATTCGGTGATCACCACTAGGAGATTACTTCAACCTTGTCTATTTTGGATTTTGAAATCACTCTCGAGCAGATCGCTTCCTTTATTCGACCGCTCTTTGTTGTCATTATCGGTTTCCCAATCATCTATTGGCTTAGCAAATTACTCAGGAAGAGGATCACTCAGAAATTCGATGGTCAGAAAGCCCTGATCGTTCAAAAAATAGTTCTATACGGTGGCACGATTCTTATCTCACTAACTGTTCTCAAGGAACTGGGCTTTTCACTCACGACATTATTGGGAGCAGCCGGCATCGCTGGTGTTGCCATCGGCTTTGCTTCGCAGACCAGTCTTTCCAATGTCATTAGCGGGTTCTTTCTGATGGGAGAAAAACCTTTCGTTGTTGGAGACGTCATCACAGTAAACGACGTAACCGGTGAGGTTTTGTCGATCGATACACTCTCGGTAAAGATTCGTCTGTTTGACAATAAGTATGTACGCATACCAAATGAAACACTTCTAAAGAGTCAGGTTACGACAATTACCAAATTCCCTATTCGCCGTGTTGATACAATGGTCTCGGTTGCTTACAAAGAAGACCTAACACGAGTGAAGGAAATCTTAAATGGGATTGCCTCTGACAACCCACTTGTACTCGAGAACCCTCCCGCCTTAATCATCATGCAGGGGTTTGGGTCTTCTTCCATAGACATGCTCTTTGTTGTCTGGGTTCAGAAAACAGATTTTCTGGCTGTTAAGAATGCGGTCTTTGAGACGATTAAAAAGCGATTCGATGAAGAGGGTATAGAAATCCCATTCCCTCATCTATCGATCTATAAGGGAAGTGTGACAGATCCGATTCCTGTTTCAGTTGATACATCAAAAGGCAGTTCCAGTCAGGAGTGATTTTCACTCTTCTCATATACATTCAGTGACAGACTGAATCTCTATTTTTGGGTTTACATTAATCATCGGCTCGTTTACAAAAACAGGGATTAACGAGTAACAAGAATCCCAAGTACAGGACTTGCCCCCCAGCATGACTTTCTCACACAAACTTTTTACACTATTTTCGGCGCTCATATTGCTGAATTTTCAAGGAGGCGCCTTCGCAGCAGAAGCCTCCACTCTCTACACATTTCAAGGTATTACACCCGAAGGAACCATCCAGGCTCATGAAAGCCGGGTTCTGACCTTTCCCTACACTTCTCCCAACGATCGAAAAAGTTTCGTTGAAGCAACATTGGAAGAATATATCGCGATTTCCTCACCCCTGCTGAACAATGACAACGAATGGGTGACGACAGATCCAACACCTCCCGAGGCAACATTTCTTCAACTGGACATGCGGATCAAAGAGCCGGTTGATCGAATCACCTCGATCGAATTTCTTTTCGAAGGGTATTCTTCCGGCAATCAAAACCGTCCCCATCAGATCTGGGTACAGAAGACAGGGCAGCCGGATGTATTCTCCGCAAACAGCTGGCTCCCATTAGAGCCGAATTTAGTTATGAGCCGACAGACCCCTGAATCTCTCTTGCGAATTATGCCTCAGGACATGCCTGCGTTTACAGATTTTTCAGACTTCATTGACTCAGAAACAGGAGCCATCCGTTGGGGTGTCTATGTTCAACGAATCAATTCAAGTATTGGCAAAGAGATGAATGTGAACCATGTCTCGATGAAAGTTGTTTATGATAGTGACTACGATTTATCCAAAAGCGGACTGATAGGCTTTGGTCTTGTCCCGATTGGGACAACAACAGCCCCTCCTGTTCGAACGAATATATCTGCAACCTCAGGGACAGTTACAATAGAGAGTGCTGAACTTAGTGGACCGAACCAGGCGCAATTTAACCTCACATTCGAAAACCCTCTTCCAATCGTCTTATCCAATGGCCAACAGACTGGTATAGATGTCAGTTTCTCACCTGATGCAAACCCGGCAGTCGGTAAAGGCATTCAGAAAGCGGTCCTTACAATAACAACAGACAGTGCGATTGAAGAAACAACAGAGATACTTCTCGAAGGGACGGGAGGCGCTCAAGAGATAGAGGCAACACCCGCAATAGTAGACTTCGGTGATGTAGATGCTGTGGGTACGAACAGTAACCCGACCAAGCAACTTGGTGTCAATATTGAGAATATAGGTATCTTACCCCTCGATATACAAGAACTTGAAATTGTCGGTCCTGATGCCAGCGAGTTTACGATTCTTAACAACAATACAGGTCCCATCGATCCTGGTGTTGTTCTCGTTATCGGTGTTGAGTTTGATCCTGATTCCCTGGGCCCGAAGGAAGCCGAACTTGTCATCACAAGTGATGTATTTCCAACTCCTGATCCTCTAACTTCTGTCATGCTCATTGGTAACGGAACGCAGGTTTGCGATACAACCTCCACTGACTTATTAGATTTTGGTGCACAGGATGTAAACGCAGGACCAACAATTACCCAGGACGTGACCCTTGCCTATTGTAATGCAACAATCGTAGACGAGATCGTTATTACAGGGGCGAACCCGGATCAATTCAACCTGCAGTCTTTTGTCGCTCTTCCTGCGGCATTCAACCCCGGTGATATTTTGAGTGTAAGTCTGAATTTCGACCCAGATACGACAGGACTCAAGACTGCCGTTCTAGAGGTCAGACCTCAAGACTTGCTGACGTCTCCCAGCTTTATTGCCCTCAACGGAACTGGAATTATTCCGACTCCAACACCAACTCCTACACCGACTCCGACACCTGCACCTACTCCTCAGCTTCTCATTAACGAAGTAGATGCTGACACAATCGGGGCGGTTGATGAAGCGGAGCTGATAGAACTCTTCAATGGTGGATTTCCTTCTACTCCACTTGATGGGTTCGCTGTCGTCGTATATGACGAAGCGACTTCACCGATTGTCACAACGTCTATAGACCTGGATGGATTCTTTACTGACCTGAACGGATACTTTACTCTTGGCGGGCCAGGGCTGGTGCCAGCTGCCGATACAGAGTTAACAAGCAATACATTACCAAACAGACCTGCAGCAGTTGCTCTTTACTTTGCCGACGCTGATGACTTTCCAGCAGGTAGCGGTGTGACGACCGCCAGCCTTGTTGATGCTCTTGTCTATGAGGCAGGTGCAGAATCGATCGGGGCAGGCTCACCTCTGATTAATCTTCTCAACCCAGGACAGCCCGTTATCAACGAAGCCGATGGAGGTGACATACAGGCGCAATCGAACCAGCGTTGCCCTAATGGCGGCGGTGGATTAAGAAACACAGATACTTATGAACAATATCCGACGACTGCAGGTGAGGCCAATGGCTTTTGCCCTACTCCAACACCCACACCGACACCGACTCCTACCCCGTCACCTACTCCTGTAGCAGATGCTGATGTCTTGAGGATGATTCTCGGGGAAATTAATTCAGATCCTGCTGCCGATAAAAACATGGACGATCTGATTGATTCTGCCGACCTCGAACAGCCGTAATATCTATACAAACGGGAACTATTGAAATCGAATGCCGCGTCTTGAATCAAGACGCGGCATTTCTAAATGCAATATAGACCAGGGAACCTTGGTTATCACTTCTGATTCTTTGAGTCTTTATACTCATCCGCAAAACGCTCAGCCCAGTTCCGGTCTTCTTCATACCCACCGAGAACGAGGGTATCACCGGCATACTTATCAAAGAGCTTGGCAGCCTTTGGCGTGAAGTGATTCTTCCAGTCCCCTACTTCACCTTTCCTCATCCCATCAGATTTTTGCAGACTCTTCTTAAGTCGACTGAAGGAATTATTCTCCACGGCCTTCTTAACCTTTTCGAGGTCAGGATCCTTGCCTGTGACGTCTTTCAAAGCCTGAGCCATTGCCATCACGGGATCAGCCTTCAAGTCTTCAAAGCGAACAATGACATATCCATCTTTATATGCTTTACGCACATGTTCATGGTAGCCAATCGCTGTATGCTTAGTCGTGAACGTATGCTTGATAAACCTGGGAAGATTCTCGTGGATATTGTCTTCACGGATTGAATCGACACCCATGCTCTTCATCACGTATTGATAGTCAGGACTTTCTCGCTCTTCTGGCTTGTCAAACTTTCGAGCATAGGCGAGATAGAAAGACACCATGACGTCGCGTCCATCCCGAAGCATATACAAAGTATTCTTACGTACCCATGGTAGATCTGTGAATCGGTGCGTATGAATCAACCAGGGTTTGAAATGAGGCAAGGGCACATCGTGAGGCATGTCGATACATTCTGAAAACATGCGAGTCAGCCAGGTTGTGGCAGACTTCGGATAGCCAAGGACGTAATAGAAGTCAACCGCCCAGCCTATACTTGCCGCCCAGATTATAGACGATTTAAAAGCCAGCTTATCTTTGAGTGTATACATTTGTATTCTTCATTACATCCTGGAATAGTCCTTCACGAAACCCTCCGAATTCCTCCCTCACCTTTCCAGTTAACCTTCTTCGACAGTAACCTTGACCATCTTAATCTCAGGGTTGGGTCGATCCATCGGGCCAGTTGGTGAAGTTTCAATCGCTTTCACGACGTCCATTCCATCTATAACCTGACCGAATACCGAATGTCTGTTATCGAGATGCGGAGTTGGAACGGTAGTGATGAAAAACTGTGAACCGTTTGTATTGGGTCCTGCATTTGCCATGGAAAGAATTCCTGGTTTATCGTGTTTAAGTTCAGGATGGAATTCATCCTCAAACTTATAGCCCGGACCGCCGCGTCCGTCTCCATTGGGGCATCCACCTTGCAGCATGAAGCCTTGAATAACACGATGAAAGGTCAGTCCATCGTAATAACCTTTATTAATGAGGTCTTTAAAGTTTTGAGTGGTTTTCGGGGTTTTATCGTCGAAGAGTTCGATGGTAATCGTGCCCTTCGTTGTTTCCATAGTTACTTTAGACATGTTGGTTCCTTTGCGAATCTTTGGGTCATTTGTTTGGCTGGAAGCGAAGCAGGAGCCGTTTGGACGGGCAACTGATAATCAGCAAGAATTCAGCTGAAGAGGTCACCCTGCTGCTCGATAACCTCGACTCGGTCGTTTGTAGGAGAGTTAACCGCCGTTGAAACAGGGTACATCTCCAGCAGGTTTGAAGGATATGGGACCAGTAAATCCTGAAGTTGAGCAACATCCTCATTTTGAGGATCAAGCCATTGATCGATTTTTTCATCCGGAAGAATCACCGCCATGCGATGATGAACCTTTGCCACCAGATCATTAGGCCTGGCCGTCACGATCGTAAAGGTCTCGAGGAGCTCGTTACCCTTTGTCCACTTCTCCCATAGCCCTGCGAGAGCAAAAGGGCGTCGGTCCTTGCGAACAATCCTGACGGGTGTTTTCTTTTTCTCTCCGTCCTCCTTGAACCACTCGTAAAACCCATCAACCAGAACAGCGCAACGTCGCTTCTTGAATGCGTTTCTGAAGGAAGGTTTCTCAGACAGAGTCTCTGCCCTTGCGTTGATCATCTTGTTTCCAATGGAAGTGTCTTTCGCCCAGTGCGGAACAAGACCCCATTTCATCATCTTGAGTTCCCGCTTATCACGTAAAACCATGACAGGAGCGTATTGCATCGGTGCTACGTTGTAGCGCTCCTCAAGGCTGAGGTCACCTGGATCGAAGCCGTATATCTCAGCGAGTTCATCAAGACTCGTTGCTTGTGAAAACCGTCCGCACATGCTTTATGCCTCCGAAACGTCCAACAGGATTTTCAGAACGCCCTTTTTCTCGGCATGGGCGAAAGCATCGATTGCATCATCTAAAGAATAACGACCATGTATCATTGATTTGACGTCTATAAGCCTTTGCTCAAGAAGTCGTAACGCAGGTGCAAATGGGCCACAGCGAGAACCGACCATCGTAATTTCATCGACCACGAGCATGCTTAAATCAAGTTCCACATCGCCATGAAAGGTACTCTTCATCACCATTGTTCCTTTAGGGCGAACAACAGATCTGGCAGAAGCAAACCCCTGAGCACTACCGGTAGCTTCCACGACGATATCAGCTCCTGGTACGACTTGAGACACATCTGTTGTACAATGAATTCCTCGCTTTTCGAGGATAGAAAGCTTGTTCGCATTTCGTCCGACAACCAGGAGATCACAGGCGGTCAATTGTAAGACCTGGGCAATCAGTAGTCCAAGTTTTCCATCTCCAAAAAGAACGACGCGGTCAGTACACTTGATCTTAACCTGCTCAAGAATTTCGCAGGCGGCAGCCAGAGGCTCCACGAAAACCGCCTCTTCGTCACTCACATTTTCAGGCACTTCAAGGAGACAATGGATTGGAATCGTATAGAGATCTGCCATTGCTCCGTCGCGATTAAATATACCAAGCGTGGATCTGTTTGGACAGTGCGTCGACCGCCCTTTCAGGCACGTCGGACACTTTTCGCATGAGGCATTTATCTCTGTGACAACACGCTTTCCAACCCATCCAGGATCGTCAGGACATTCTTCCACAATTCCAACAACTTCGTGACCAGTAACCCCTTTAAATCCGAAATACCCTTTAGTAATCTCTATGTCTGTATTGCATATGCCAGTTATGAGGGGGCGCACAAGCGCCTCACCAGCCGCGAGCCCAGGTGTGGGATAATCGGGAACAAACTCAAGCTGATCACGATTCAAAACGGCGCGCATAGACAAGATTCCTTAGCTGATAATTTTGAGAAGCTTTTCCCTTAACCCTTTGAGAGCGTTCGACCTGTGACTAATGCCATTCTTAACCTCTGGTGAAAGTTCAGCGAGATGCTTGCCGTCGAAGCCATCAGGGATGAAGACAGGGTCATACCCGAATCCTTGATCCCCTTTTTCTTCCATAGCGATCTTTCCTTCACATTTTCCAGTGGCATGGTAAACTTCCCCGTCAGGACTGCATAGAACAACAGTACAGACAAACCGTGCAGTGCGCTTTTCCTCTGAAACGCCTTTCAGCTCTGTGAGAAGTTTCTCATTTCTCTGTCGAGAAGTCTCGGCGTAGCGACTACTAAGAAGACCTGGTCGACCATCCAGTGCATCCACTTCAAGACCACTGTCATCCGCCATAGTCCAGGCACCGGTTTTCTGCATCCAGAAGCGCGCTTTTATCTGGGCATTGCCTAGATAATCATCCGCATCTTCTTCGGGTTCTTCTTCAATTCCAGTCACGGCAGCAGGCTGCAGGAAAAGAGGTACATCTTGAAGTATCTCTGAAATTTCGATGACCTTGTGTGCATTACCTGTAGCGACGAGTATGGGAAAGGAAATATTCAGGTCTTTCGCCAGTTCCGGGTAAGAGCTTTCTCCTGGGAGAACTCTGACAGCTCGGTCGTCTATAATGAGACGCTCTCGACTGTGCAAGTCGACAACAAAGGGGAGGGTCACATGTTCTTTTTCCAATATTCGCTCTGCGAGTGTATCATGAGTATCATTAGGCAAAACGGGGACAATACTCTGGGCGATGATGGGTCCGTCATCCATCGTTGCATTAACGTAGTGAACTGTACATCCTGAATACTTCACAGCGTAGGCAAGAGCCTGCCCCTGAGCATCCAATCCAGGGAATGAGGGCAGCAAAGATGGATGTATATTGATCATTCTCCCTTCGAATGCCTCAGCGAGAAATGGACTGAGGACACGCATATATCCCGCAAGAACAACAAAGTCTATCTCGTACTTTTTGAGCACATCAAGAATTGCTCTGTCGTGATCGGCGCGGCGCCCATTAAATTCACGATGATCAACGACCTCGGTTGGTATATCATGGTTGCTGGCGAGCTCAAGGACCGGAGCAGACGGTTTATTCGAGAGGCAAAGCGCAAACTCCACGAAAGGAAGCTTTCCGGCTTTCTGCTGTTTAAGCAGGGCTTCAAAATTTGATCCTCGTCCGCTGGCCAAAACAGCAGTACGCTTTTTTGAGGGATTACTTTCAGGGATCTTTGCAACCTTCATCGTTTCACGGACTCCTCAGCAGACAAACGAATAACCCCACACAACGTTTTCTCTGGCGACTTGATAGCACTGATCTCGGCAAAATGATACTTCGACTTTGTCGGGTCGGCAGAGAGATTAACCACACCACGCCAGGGTGCCGCCTCCCCTGCCAAGGCATTTGCAAGAGATTCAGGGACTCTGGCAGCCTTGCCAAAACCTAACAGAGAAAAGGACAGGCGATTTACCAGCGCTTCCGCACGATCTCCCAGAAGAATTTCTGCGTGTTCATTCAGGTAGACGCTGTTTGCCAGCTCATCAGTCAGGATGAGTGGTTTGTCATCAAACATCATGATTAGATCTTCGATCATCATGAGATTATGGCTGTCTGGCCACAGCTCTTTTGGCAGGTTCAACGTGTAGACTCCTTCGTCACGGACAAGGCGTTAAAGAAGAATCTCCCCAAGTTCAGACCGGGAGGCAAGCCCTCATGAGAGATTTTTCAGCTCAGCGAAATTCGTTGCCCCACGCTCCTTTCAATGTCATTAAATTGATCATCAGCACACTGTTTTCAAACGCTAAATAATAAAGGGATTATAAGAGTCATGGCAAAACGTCGCTCAACTTCTACAAGAAAATCGACCACTGGGAAGGCGACCACAAGACGTAAGGCAACAGCGAAGAAATCCACACCAAAGAAAAAGTCGACAACCGATTCTAAAGCACCTCTGATCGTTTCCATTTCGGGCATTAGAGGGATCGCCGGACTTTCCTTCCGGGCAGAAACGATTTTCCCCTACGTAGAAGCCTTTGCAGAAATGATGAAAGGGAAGCGAGTTGTCCTCGGCCACGATGCACGCCCCTCTTCGCGCTGGGTGATTCCTTTCATCGATGGAATTCTCACCTCCCACGGGATTGATGTGATCAAAATTGGCCTGTGCGCCACTCCAACACTTGGCCTTCTTGTGCGGAAGCTGAAAGCAACGGGTGGTATCAACGTCACCGCCAGCCATAACCCGATCGAGTACAACGGACTGAAGTTTTTCCATTCCGCCGGTGAGTTCTTTACCGCTGAGATGCTTTCAGAGCTGAAGATCCTCGCAGACAAAAGACCCGCTCCCCAGGAAGTTGAACGAGTTGGAAAATCAGAGGATTGGCCCGACGCAGCGGAACTCCACCTGGAAACATTGATCGAAGCTTTTCCACCTCCAGAAAGACGCCGCGCATCAAAAGCCCCCAAAGTGATTCTCGACTGCTGCAACAGCGCGGGAGCGATTCTGGCCCCCGATGTCTCAGATGCTTACGGAGCTGTATTCCAGCTGATCAATTCAGACATTAAGAAACTCAGTTTCCCTCGTGGAGCAGAACCAACACCTGAAAATATCACACAATTAAGACGGGCCGTCATCAAAGAAGAAGCGGATATAGGTTTCGCCATCGACCCGGATGCAGATCGGCTTGCGCTGGTTGACGAACTTGGCCGCGCCATTGGCGAGGAAAGAACACTTGTCCTTGCTGCCGACGCCTATATGTCTATCGCCAAGAAGAAGTCACCCATTGTTGTCAATCTGTCTACCTCACGTGCCATTGAGGATGTTGCGAAGAAACACAAAGTAAGCCTGTATAGAACCGCTGTAGGAGAAGCAAACGTTCTTGCGGGCATGAAGAAACACAAAGCACGGATTGGTGGCGAAGGAAACGGTGGAGTCATTGTCCCCCAGGTACAACCCGGACGTGACACGGCGGTAGCGATTGCCTTGATTCTAATCGGTATCCAACTCAGAGGTGGAACTCTTTCTGAGTGGAACGCGAGCATTCCTGACTACGTCATGAAGAAAACCAGTGTTCCTCTTGGCGGACTTTCAGTTTCTAAAGCTCTGGGCAAAATCAAACAATCCTTCCGCAAAGAGAAGATCGATACAACAGACGGAGTGAAAGTCATTCTGTCAGACAGCTGGCTTCATGTCAGAGCAAGCAATACGGAACCGATCGTTCGAATTATGGCAGAAGCTCCAACCTCTGAAGGCGTTGAAGAGCTCATCGAACGCGCCAAAGGGATTCTTCAATGAGTCTTGTCCTGCTTGTTGGGGTCGGTCCACTCCCCGGCCCCAATAGACAGAGAATCTATGCACCTGGCTTAAGACTTCAATCGTTCGTTGACGCAACTCTGCGCGCTGGCTCGCAGGTTCTACTGGGCGAGATCTACTTCGCCGGTATCGAAGGTGAAGACTTTCAGCCTCAGGTTGGCGAAGGCATTCAAGAACATCGCCTGCTGGGCGGAGCAGGTGGCCATGTCACTGACATCACAAATGAACTCAATCAGTGGCTGAAGAAAGTCTCACCTGACTGCATCATTGCTTTAACCGATATTGGATGCCTCGCTGTTGCTAATTCAGATTACGATGGCCCGATTCATTGTGATTACTTCGGGCACCCTATGGCTGAACGACAACAGATGGCCTCGGTTTTTGAAAACGATTCTGCCCTGGCGGGTCAGTGGCTCGACGTCCTTCCTGTCTTGCTGAGAGCAGACAGGTTCTCAACCTGCAGCAACTCACAACGCCTTGCGCTGACCGGCGAGCTCGGAGTTGCAGGTCGACTTAATAGATATACGTGCTCTCATGAGTTTGTGGAAATTGTTCCACCTTCCCTTCCCTTCAAAGAAGCACTGGAACTGAAGAACCAATCTTACCTTGTTGAAAAGCGTATTCCTGCCGATGCAAAGATCATCTTTGCCTCTGGTGGTTATAACACCTGGGTCGATGAAGAGACACTCTTCAACGGGATTGAAAAGGCACTCATGGAAGATGAGAACATCCATTTCGTCTCAACAGGTGGAGCCATCGAAGGACATGTTGAAATCATCTTTGAGAAGTTCTGTGACCGCATAGACAAGAGTTCCGTAAAAGACCGCTTTCACCTGCTCGGCTGGATTCCTCATCACGAGCTGTTTGATGCGATGCTTCTCAGCGATGTGGCCGTAAATTGTGACCGGTGGTCATTGGAGGGTGAGCTGGGCTGCCGTAACCGACTCTTTGGATGGCTCTGGGCTGGTTTGCGAGTCGTTACAACGGTAACCAGCGATCCAACACGAGATCTGATCGATCAGAACTTTGCTCATGCCTTTCGGGAAGGAAATGCCGATGAGCTTGCCAACCTCCTTGTCAAGCAGGCGCAACGAGGCCGGGCCGATGGAGCAGAGCTTGAAGTTATCCACCAAAAGCTCCTCCAGAAGTGGTCCCCTTCGGTCTTCTTCAAGAGCTTCTCGAAATGGGTAAAAGAACCCCAAATTGCTCCCGACAGGGTTCATGGCGAAGTGGAGAACCCTCTACATGAGCTTCAAAAGAAGTTTCTCGAGGCGAGTGACAACCAGTCCGAACTTCGTGGAATGAGGGACTTGGCGACCCAGATCTCAGACCATTTGCTGGGCAGCAGAGCGATTAAACTCTATGGCAAGGCTCACCCAGAGACTTTAAAGCTGATTGAAGAACTCAAGAAACTCGCTTCAAAGTAGCACCTCAACGTGCCAACCACTGATCCTGACCATTGATATACTTTAAGTTATCTCCTTTAAAATAAAAGTTCATATTGCTGTGCATTTTTCTATTGCGGGTAGGAGGCTGGTTCTTATTTGATCTCGCTCCCCTGCCGAGGAAGGCCTTTTGTTCCTTTCTCTTGTTACCTGTGCCCAGGTGGCGGAACTGGCAGACGCGCAGGATTAAGGATCCTGTGCCCATTGCGGGCGTGGAGGTTCAAGTCCTCTCCTGGGCACCATACGTTTCTTGTATAACTTCAGCTAAATCAATCACTTGAAAGCCTTCAATCTCCTGAGAATTTGACCGATTGCACTTATGTGCACTTTTCTGCCAATTGCTCAACTGAGCGGAGACTATCTGCGCTTCGAGAACTGGAAGAACTTCCTTCTCATACTTATCGTAGAGACGAGAACCTTGGTCGGCATAATAATGCCTTTCCATCGTACTCCGTGGAGCATGGCCACAAAACCGATCTACCAAATGCACATTCAGTAGCTCGGGATGATCAATTGCAAAGGTTTGAAGCGTGTTGCGTAAGTCTTTCGCACATGAATCAGTACCAGGTTTCCAGGCCTTTAATTCCTCATTCAACCGACCCCTGAAATAGTGTGCGAAGTGATAATCTTCATTCTTCTCCTTTGTTCTATGATATAGTTTTTGTTCGTAGATCGGGAAGAGTCGATCGTCTATTCTGCAACGCATAAGTCTTCCCAGCTCCTTGATAAGGATACATGGAAGTGGTAGTTTTCTGAGCGAATACTCATTCTTAGTCTTATGATCTTTCTCATTATCGATAACGAGATATTTGCCTGCAAGATTGATATTTTTCCAAGTCAGGAAGATAGCCTCTCTTTGCCGAAGACCGAGGAGTCCACAAAGCATTGTGGAAGAAATTCATGTTATGCTCGAATCCAGTCTCGAAGATTAGAATCGAATCGAGCATCGGGAAGCTTTCATTGCTTTATGTATGAATCTTCTTTTTTCGCTCATGAGTCCGCGTCAGGGTTTCTGTCTTTCAGAGTTTCGTGAATATCCCTTACCGCTTCTGCTATCCGCGGTTCCGCTGCGAAGAGGATACCATTGTGGTTCATGAAAGTAGAAGGTTCTCTATTCAATTCCATGGAATTACCATAGATGTCACTTGCAATTGCCCGAGCCTCATTATATATACAAGATGTAGCTGCGTAGTCCCAGACACTACCACCACCTTTTCTTTTTGGAAACTTGAAATAACACCCAAGCGGTTTTTCTAATGCCCACAGCGCCTGCATCACGGCCCCACCCTGGGCGACCGTGTGGATTTTCTGACCAAGACCGGCATCCTTCACTTTCTTCTTCAACATCTCTACCGTCGTGGTAAAGAGTGGGTGTTGGAGGAAACTCCTATCAAAAAAGAAGGTCGGAAGGTTGCTGCTATGCGAAGCTCCTTCAGACTTTGGCACCCATTCAGTACCATTCCGAAAGCAACCACCTCCCTTAATCGCATAATATAGATTCTGGTTAAATGGGTCGAAAACAACTCCGATGACAGACTCCCCCGCCTGCGACACAAGAGCGATAGATACTGAATAGCCGGGTGTACCTTCGACGAACGGGAGTGTCCCGTCTATCGGATCGATCGACCAGAAGTAATCCTTTTCGAATCGTGATCGGTCATCCGTGCTTTCCTCTGCAAGAAGTGCAAGATCATAAAGATCCAGTGTTGGGTAGAGACTTTGGAGAATAACCTCTTGGGATAGGTGATCTACCTCAGTGACAATCTGAGAAGAGAGACTGGAGCCACCTTCTTTCAGCTCGGCATTCTTGCGTCGATCCGAGTTCTTGATAATTGTCATGCCAGCCTGAGTGGCTGCAGAAATAGCGCATTGAGAAAGTATATATAGATCAGTGGTACCAAGGTTCATATTACGTTTCGTCCTTCACTGACAGCTGTCGAATAACATCGTTTTTCAACCGTTCGCTATAATCGTTAATCTTCCAGTGGCCCGGACTCCACCCTTTTAGAAACCGGTGGAAGTCTGTCCAGGCGACGGGATAGAGAGGTCTCCACGAAGCCTCAACTGCCGCTCCAGAGACGGCTTTAGTCTTCAGTTCAAGAGCATTTTGAAATTCGAGAAAGTAATAATCGAGCAGTTCGCTCTCCCGTATCTCACACTCGCATTCCGATAGACAACTTCCGAGGAAGTAGACAAGATCTTTCATTCCACATCCCCCTCCGACGTATTGAAAATCAACAGCAGCGACTCTTGTTCGATCAGTGGAAAAACAGAAATTAGCCAGTTTTGCGTCTCCATGAACAAAGGTTTGATAAGGACAATCTGACAAAAGACGATCGATCTCAGATGCAACAGCCTTCAATCCGTGATCATCAAGGATTTCAAGTTCATCCGGGCGTGTATCAAGATGCCAGTAGGTGCCTGTCTTCCACAGACCCTCTGGTTTGTTGTGCAGAAATGTAGCATGAAAATTAGCCAGCCAATGAATACACGCAAACAGCCCCTTATCGTCTATATTGCGTGGCCTTCCAGAAAACCCTGATGCATCAAGATCTTCAAGAAGGATATACGTTTCCTCCCCCGCATCACACACGGCAAGAATATGTGGGACACGGCATTCATCGTTACACATTGAGCTCCAACTCCGGTACCAGTGGCTTTCGACTTCGTATGACTTGAGTTTTCGCTGGTGAGATCGATCTGAATTCCATCCGCGTGGGTGATCTCCGCTTTCGTGGAGTCGAATTCGCTTTAAAATGACCGAGGGTCTCTCAGCACCCCTCAGGGTATAACGACAAATACTGCCATAGCCACTCCAAAGCTGTTGGACAATTCCGGGACTTCCAATGCGCGAGGCTCCGGTTGCTTTCTGAATAAGAGATTGAATCTGATGATCAGCGGACACTTTTGTGGATGAGCCTCAGTGCAAGTATGGTGCAGAGTTAACAGACCCGTCATACGGACAGTCGCATTACGCTACCCATGGAATGCTCTGAAATCAATAGCGAAGTGACTGTATATCGTAGAAGTAAATCGAAGAGCCTTTTGTTCCAACAATCAGCGTGCTCTCATCCGGGTTGATGGCAATATCGAAGATCGGGTTTGGCATAGGGCCGAGTTTCTTCGTGAAGCGTTTTGATTCAAGATTGTAAATATAGACCCACTCATCCTGACCGGAGATCCAAGTTCCCAGAGCGAGTGTGCGGTCGCCATTGAAAACCTCTATCGCTTTCCCGATACCTTGCGCCTGATCTTTCATCACTTCGCTTCCATCGGACGACAGGATAGCAAACTGCCACCCCACATCATGGACAACGGCAATATTCTCTCCGCCGGCAAATGCTTTCATGGATCGTGCCCGATCCAGAGTATCAAATGAATTCTTGAGGCTATTCGTTGTCATGTCAAATACACGTAAATTCTCTCCCCATTTATAGCCAACAACTAATTCATTTCCTCCATCGAGAAAAGCAAACGACTGAACCTCTTTCCCTTCCCCTTCAATCGTTGAGACAAGTGCCCCATCCTTGGCGTTATAGAGCGTCAAGGGGTTGGTCGGTGCGGCCATGAGGCCCTGTGAGGGGGCATAAGCGAAAGAATAGATATACTGTCCCGTATCAATTGAATAGAGCGATTCTCCGCTTTCTGTCTTCCAGGCGCTGAGCCTCTTTCCACCAACTCCGAGAAGAGTCTTTCCATCCAATGTATATTCAAGCTGAAAGATATCGCGACTTTCAGACTTGAGGGTTTTGACTGTCTCTCGGGTAGCCAAATCAATAAGCAGAACGTCAGTATAAGCGCCAACGGCGAGCTCTGTGCCATCAGGGCTGAATGCGAGGGCGCGGACTTCTGGCATTTGAGTTTCATAGATTTCAGTTGGAGCCATCATTGGCGCGTCTATACTGATCTGAGCGGAGAGAATCTGAGCGAACATTATAGCTGACAGAGACAACAAGAGTCGAATTGAATACATTTTCGTAATTCTTTCAGTTATTTCGTGTCTTGAACCGCTCTTTGCCCAAGGCAGTCAGGGTTGAAGAAGGAACAATGGTGACCATGGCGCTGCCAGTGGTGTCTCCTTGATCACACCCTTTAATTTAGCGCGAGGCAAGAAGGTATCAGCAAGCACATTTCTCACCCCCCTCCCTTTTCGTAGATGAGTAGCTCATATAAATCTGCAGAAATTTCATCTTCGATGGCAAAACCTTCTCTTACAAATGAGCAAACTTCGTCGAGAAAGGAGCTCCAAGTTGGATTCTTTATACAGACACTGCTGCAATCGATCTGCCAGACTTGTCGTATATCAGCATCGACAACAGTGTTCTCTCCTCTTTCGCAAGGTGCCTTAGAAGCCGCATCGATCTGTTTTCTGGGCTCAAACTCCAGCCCGCATTTCTCTCGACCGTTTAGGTTCCTCTACCCTTGATTCATATTCGGTGGTAATTTTTCCGGATGGCACGTAGCTCCAAAGTGCCTGTTGGCACTCATCGAAAAGGAGCTCGTTTGTCAGGTGTTTCTTGAAGAGACGGCTCCTCGCCAGGATCAACGTTCAGAGCTTTCGGGACACGCCCATAAAGCTGTACTGCTATCCAGGTCTTGACTGCGTGATTCGGTTTAAACAGTTCAGGAAAATTTTCTGGTAATGATAATCACTGGCAGAAGAGAAAAGGAACCTGTGGCGACTCCTCTCAAAGAGCACACCGATCTTCAGCGGCTTGAATCGGATTGTCTGAGGCTGTGCCTTGCGTGCTCGCCCCCGAAAGACCCAAGGTCAGGCGTAAAAAGAACCGACAAGCAGTGGTTTTCGCCAATGGCCTTGTAGAGCACTCGTATTACTTGATTTATGGGGATCATGATATTGATTTTCCAAGTCCTTGCCTGGGCATTTTCTTTGACTTACACAACTTCAAATATATCAATGATTTGTGGCTTTCCAGGCTGACCAGAATTCCGCGTATCGAGCATTAATCGCGTATTCATCATCGGCAATACGCCAATTTAGAGGCCTAAGTGAATTGAAAATCGACTCACATGGACTGGTAACTCTCTCATGCACGGTAAACTGGAACTTCTCAGCCGGGCACGCGATTTTTATTCGTAGGGCGCTAGCGTCGGTTCCCAACATCCTGCTTTAATTATAGCGCTTTTCTACAACTTTGGATGTAACAAATGGCAATTTGCCGAATTTTGGAGCGCATCCTTCAAAAAGGCCTTGATCATCTCATAATTATGAGAAATCGTTTACTTATACTTAAAAGGAGATCAATATGATCAAAAAGAAAACTTTTTTAGCAGCTGGTGCATTTGCAGCCATGGCTACTGCTGCCAGCGCACAGCTCACCCTGCCCATCACGGATACATTCTCTACGGTAGGAAGTCCAGACCAGAGCTGGATCGACCCCAACGGAGCCTACACAGAGGTTGAGGCCTTCGCACCAACAGCACCAGGTGGAGATGGCTTCGCCATGAACATCAATGATGGTTCTGGCTATCAGCTACTCTTCCTCGCCGATGATGACGGTTCTCTGAGCGACTATCGCGTCACAGCACAGATCTATGTCGCTGACAATACCACAAGCTGGAGCCGTTTCGGCATCATCGTACGTGCGGACTCTGTGGCATTCACTCCCGATTGTATCTATTTTCAGGTAGATTCTGACGGGGACGACTTCATGCGAGTATCCAAGCGTGACGGTGGTTCATACTCAACTGTTCAACTTCTGCCAGACACATACACAACAGGTGCGTGGCATGAAATGTCAGTCGAAGCTGAAGGAACAGAAATCCGCGCCTATTTCGATGGTGTAGAAGTTTACAACAGCACGACATTCGGCGACACCATTGGTTCAGATTACACAAGTGGACGCATTGCACTCTTCAACTACCTGAGCGGTAGCATTGGAGCTGGTGGCTCACCAACTTATGTTGATCGTGTTACGATCGAAGAACTCAACACATCAGTTGATGACTGGTCACTGTTCTAAGCCAGGCACACTACCTGAACTGATTACTCTTTAAAACTGAACGGAGGCCGGCATGAACTGTCTGCCTCCGTTCGCTATTTTATAGACATGACATTCTCAGGAACTCTGTTTATCTGGAAATATCCGTTTGAAACGGTTGGACTCTCGCAGGCTATTTTAGATTGGCAGAAGGCAGAGGAATCGAAACCCACACTCAAAAGTGCACACTGCTTAGCGGGTAGGCCCATTACCCTGTCTGGTTTACCTTCCGAATATGTGGAGCAGGCGGAGGGGATCGAACCCTCGTCTCCGGATTTGCAGTCCAGTGCATGAACCAACTCTGCTACGCCTGCACAAATCAAAAAAAACGGCCCCGCAGAAACGGAGCCGTTGAGATCTATACCTATTTAAATTCTTTCAGGTCATAGTCTATGAAACTCCACCGCCGGTGATCGAGAATGAACATAAGAGACTACATGAAAGAAGATCGTACATCAGTTAATTCCAAAAATTGACTTGGTCAGAGCGTATTGATGGAGAGATAGACGGGTCAAGGACAGATATGCTCGTGATCGAAAAGGATATGAGCTAGAGAAAAGAGAATGGGAAGGTCGTGCCCTGCATCGATGAGAAAAAGGGTTCTTTCACTTTCTGCAACTTGATCCCTGCTGTTTCTTTCCTTCGAAGGCCTGCACAAATCGGGGCCGCCAACCTGAGCCTGTAAGGACGATAAGATGTCAATAAGCACAATAAACGACTTTGGGAAAGTCACCCTGGAACCGTCGTTCCACATGAATCCAGGCGATGGAAATCTCCCAATCAACCTGCTTGCTGGTTGCTTTCAACCTGCATTCCTCCTGCATTCTGATACATGATGCAATCAACTTCGAACTACGTTGTAACGAGATTAATCTGGACCATAGCGTTAAACAACCTCTTGATTTGCTTCAGCTCTGAAGATTCAATGATCACATACTTCAAGTGGATCGATATCTATGAACCAAGAACAGCCGATTTCTTCTGGTTTCGGCAGAACCTACAAGGCTGCTGCCTACCTGGAATCTTCCTCCAGTAAAAGAACGTCGGGGAATCTGACAATTATGCCTGATTCTTTGCTTTTCGTCTCGGAGGACCTGACGATCGAGCTCCCTTTGAACGGTTTGAAGATGTGGCTCGGAGGTGCCAGCGACCGCATTGTCTTTTTCTCCCATGAGCGCCAACCCGAGAAGTCTTTTTTCACTACGGATCAATCAATCCTGAAAGACAGTATTTTTCTGGAACGCGAGGACATCCTGTCGCAGGTGAAGTCTGTTCATCAGAAAAAAAGGAATGCCCGTCTTTATACGGCGGGGGTTTTTGCATTTATCTTCCTTTGTATATATGGTTTACTGCAACTTCTGGATCCTCTGGCAAGTGCTGTAACGGGAAAGATTCCTCCTTCTCTAGAGGTGGAGGTTGGCAATGCTTTGTTCAAAGGGATGGCGTCACAGCAGACAATGCTGGATGATGCCAAAACACAAAGTATGATCGATGAGTTGGTTGCTCCCCTGGTCGAGAATATTCCTGAGAAAGACCAGTTTACTTTTCAATTCCATGTGCTTCATGACCCAACGATTAATGCCTACGCGGTACCGGGAGGTAACATGGTACTGCATTCCGGCTTAATTCTGAGAGCGGAGTCGCCGGAGGAGATCCTGGGTGTTGTAAGTCATGAAATATCGCATGTGACGTGCAGGCACAGCATGCGTCAGATCGTGGGGACCTTGGGATTATTTACGCTGCTACAGTTATTTTTCGGTGATGTAACGGGAATTCAGGCCGTATTAATTGAGGGGGGCGCGAGTTTAACGACCTTGGATTATTCGCGAGATCACGAGCGTGAAGCAGATGAACGGGGGTGGGAGTATCTGGTTTCGGCAGGAATCAACCCGAAAGGGATGATATCATTTTTCGAGAAATTAAAAATAGAAATGGGTGAAAAAACTCTGGCGTCTTCAGCTGAGGAAAGCTTAAGTATGCTTAGTACACATCCCGCAACGCAGGAGCGCATTGATCGATTATCCGAGAAATTGCGCGAGACAGATTTGTCTCAGATTTCTCCTGTCGAATACGACCTGGAAGCCCTTCAAGATCATATTCGACAGCAAATCAATGAAAGTCCTGTGAAGGAGACTGATGAATGAACGCAGTACTTGATGGTGGCCCGTCCTTTTCGCATATACATGTGGAATTGAATCCGGGCGAAACAATTATCGCTGAAGCAGATGCCATGGCATCAATGGACGCTGACCTGGATATGGTGGCCAAAGCGAACGGTGGTTTTCTTGGCGGCCTTGCGAAGAAGTTCCTTGGTGGCGAGTCCTTTTTTGTGAATCACTTCACGAATAACACACAGGAACCCAAAAAAGTTACACTGGTTCAGGGCACACCTGGTGAGATCCGCCAGCACAATGTGGCCGACGGACCACTTTGCTTTCAACCCGGTGCATATATCTGTTCGACACCTGACGTAAAGCTCGGCGTGAAGTGGGCAGGATTCAGCTCACTTATCGGACGTGAGGGGCTTTTCAAACTGACCGCGACAGGCAGCTCGGGAACTGTCTGGTATGGTGCTTATGGTGCCTTGCTCGAGCGGGAGATTGACGGTGAATTCATTGTCGACACGAGTCATCTTGTTGCCTACGAACCTCAGATTAAATTGAAGGTTCAGCTGGCAGGTGGCATCTTTTCCAGTTTCTTCGGTGGTGAAGGCCTTGTAACCCGCGTTGAAGGAAAAGGGAAGATTGTGATTCAAACAAGAAGTATCAGTGGTTTGGCCGGTTGGCTGAACCCAAGAGTATAGATTAAGCTGATCGTATTAGAAAGGAAGATCATTCATGCAGATTGAACTCTTACACCGGCCTGGCAATACGGCAGCGAAAGTGACCCTTCAGCCGAACGAGCACTTTACGGCGGAGGGTGGCTCCATGATTGCCATGAGCGGTGATATGCAAATAGAAACAACAACGATGAAGAAAGGCTCGGGGGGGCTTTTGAAAGCCGCGAAGCGCCTTCTCAGTGGTGAAAGTTTTTTCCTGAACCACTACACTGCAGGTGCTGGCGGAGGCGAAGTTTTTCTGGCAACGGCACTGGCTGGCGACATGATGGAGTACGATCTTAATAATGAAACACTGATTGTTCAGTCGGGATCATACGTCGCTTCTGAACCGAACGTTGATATAGACACCGGATGGCAGGGCTTCAAGTCGTTCTTTTCCGGCGAGAGTGTTTTCTGGGTGAAGCTGAGCGGCCAGGGCAAGGTACTTCTGAATTCCTTCGGGACCATTTATCCGATCCAATTGAACGGAGCGCACATTGTAGATACGGGGCATATCGTTGCCTTCAATGAGACGCTGGACTTCAAGCTGTCCAAAGCGGGTAAGAGCTGGCTTTCTTCCATCCTTGGCGGTGAAGGCCTGGTATGCCGGTTTGAAGGACAGGGAACGGTCTGGTGTCAGTCTCACAACGCTTCTGGTTTTGGCAAAGTCCTCGGCCCGAACCTTCGACCTAGATAAAACTTTGAACGATGAACGACTTTCGCAGATGGAGTATATAAGATGAGCGCAGATCAGCAGTGTGAATATCAATACAATATCCAGGGCCGCCCAGACTTCAGTTACCTGACGGTACAGATTCCTGCTAACCAGATGTTGAAGGTTGAAGCTTCTGCCATGGCGACCATGGATACCAACATTAACATGAAGACAAAGATGAAGGGTGGGCTCGGACGCTTTCTAACTGGTGAGTCTCTTTTCATCAATGACTTTACGGCGGAAGGTGCACCCGGTGAAATCGGTATCGCTCCAGGGGCTCCGGGTGATCTTGAACACGTCTACCTAAACGGAAATACCATTTTTCTTCAGAACAGTGCCTACGTTGCCTCAACACCAAACGTCTCTGTCGAGTCAAAGTGGCAAGGGATGATGAAAGGCTTCTTCTCTGGTGAATCATTATTCCTGATTCGTTGCTCTGGCCAGGGTGACCTCTGGTTCAATACTTTTGGTGCGATGATCGAAGTCGATGTAACAAGTGATTACGTTGTGGACACAGGACATATCGTGGCGTTTACAGAAGGCCTTGAATATAATGTTCAGCGGGTTGGAGGCTACAAGTCGTTGTTCCTTTCAGGAGAAGGACTGGTCTGCCGATTCAGTGGATCTGGCAAGGTCTGGATTCAGACAAAGAAGGTTGGACCTATGGCGAGTTGGGTTTATCCCTACCGTCCGGTGAGTAATAACTGATTCATTCCAGCAGCCTGACCAACAAGACCCTGCTTGACGCGGAACCATCTGATCTACAAAACCACTTCCCTTCCATCGGGATAGATGGAGTTCTGGCCTGTCATGGGGCCATCGATCAGGAGTCAATCTTTCGTGAATTCCAAGAAAATTAAGAGATCGGAGTGTCGTGAAGCGGCGCTCCAGATTCTTTTTGCAGAATACTTTTCGGACCAGCAGATGGCTCGAGCCATTGCCGGGGTCGAGATTTCGCAAACCATTGAATCTTTTCAAGATACACGCAAAGCTCTCAATGAGCACATTGCGGCTGCCACGCGCACGATTCGTGTGCTGGAGAAGGCCTCAGAAGCTCTTGAAGTAGTTGTGAAACCCGCTGAAGAGCGTAAGAGCAGGCCGGTAAGTGACTCGGCTGTTTCTTCGGTCGAACAGGTCGCCGCAAGCCGCGGTCAGCTTATCGAAGCACTCCAGAATTTGACGCAGGTCGTTCATAAGACCAGTGCTCTATTCGATAGTGATGGCTTTACCGTCCGACTTATTCAGACTTATGATCGACGTCAGGAGCGAGTGAAGGATGTTCTTCAAAGGTGCCTTGAAGGGTGGAAGGTACGACGACTCACGCTAGAGGACAGTGCAGCTTTACGGTTAGGTGTGACTGAACTTCTGTTCTTCGAAGACGTTCCACCAAAGGTGATACTCAATGAATACATCGAACTGAGTCGAAAGTATGGCACCGATGAATCACCTAAACTGGTCAACGGCGTCCTCGACAGGGTACTTCGAGACTTTCCTCGTGAAAAAGAAACCAAAGAAGGGTAATCCCAGCGGTTGATGCTGTGTAAAGCTTCGCGGAATTTTCGAACGACCTTATGTTTTCTGATCGTACTTTTGCCTTTGATCATCTCGGTAGGCTGCAGTACGAAAGAACCTCTCGATGGCTTAATTCAAGTTGAGGTCGAAGTACCGATCGAAGAGCAGCTCACAAGTCCAGGAGAGCAAAAGAGAATTCTTCCCTGGGATCAGCTGGTAATGAGTGAACGCTCTTCCTATTCCCTGGATACAGTTCGAAGCTATCAGGAGAACGGCCTTTCTATCGGGCTGGCCACAGCAAAGGCACAGCTTTCAGCTCGGGATAAGGCAATCTCCAGTATTAGAGACCGTCTATATCAACTTCCAGCAGCAGAGCCGGCGCCGGGAAATATAGACAGGCCCGATGTAGAAGCCTTCATTGAAACCAACCCTGCCGCCAGGCGCGTGGTTGAGGACCATCTGCGGGACCAGTGGGAATCACGCATACAGCATGATGGAGCGACCCATCAAGTTATTGTCTCCCTTTCGCTCAACAGGATTGCCCAGGCTATTCTTGAAAGTGGCGGGGGGTTTTCTGAGACCGATACCATTGCGAAAGAATTAAACGCACGGTCGAGAGCCCGGAAAGAAGCCCTGGATAGAGCAACCCAGGAACTTCTGGAAAAAGCACTGAATAAGCAGATTGACGGGATTGCACTGAACACATGGGCACAGGCAAAGCCGGATGCGAGCGAGCGACTGATGGAAGCACTCCGGGATGCACAGATGATCAGCAGTTCTCAGACAACGACAAAAACTGGACGGAATGTCTGGAGAACGAGGATGGAAGTTGATATCTCACCGTTGTTGGAAGAGGCGCGCGCAGACTTGAAAGATGCACGTAACCAACAAGAAAATGAGGTCATCAATTGAAACTTGATAAGTTAATTCTCGCTTCAGGATCGCCGAGGCGCAGAGAAATCCTCGAAGAAATGGGACTTGCGATTGATGTTGTTCCAAGTGAGGTGGATGAGTCTTCAATCACCGCCGATCACCCACGAACTTTTGCTCTAAGAGCAGCTTATCTCAAGGCGCTGGATGTTGGAAAGAATTACGAATCAGATACATGGATTCTCGCGGCCGATACCGTGGTCACCCAGCAGATGCGTCTTTTTGGGAAACCAAGAGATGAAGTGGATGCTCGTAAAATGCTGGAGCGGTTTTCCGGCTCTTGCCACGAAGTGATTACTGGCGTGGCGCTGGCAAAAGGGGGAAGTCAGACGTGCTTCCTGGCAGCTGAGAAGACCCTGGTCTACTTTCGAGACCTGACCGAGTCCGATATCCTGCCTTACCTGGAAACTGGTGAACCTTATGACAAGGCAGGAGCTTACGGTATTCAGGGCGAAGGAGGCAACCTTGTGAAGAGAATTGAGGGCGATTATTATAATGTGGTTGGATTGCCTTGCAAGACCGTTCTGGAACTCTTCGACGAGGCGGGCTTTGATGTTAATGCAAAGCCCTTAACTGTACCGGAGAGATGGAAATAAGAGACGAGTTTGCCTCGGCCTGAACCTCGCTCACCCTTATTTCTCTTGCCCGAGCCACAGCGGAAGCCGTTAATGCCGCCGCTACTGATGCAAGATATTGTAAGACCAGATCCAGGACATTTATCCCTGAACAGGAGAGAATAAATCATGGCAGAACGCACAGGATTAGTTACATTTAAAGGGAATGGAATGACTCTCAGCGGGTCGGGAGAAGTGAAAGAAGGGGACACAGTTCCTGAATTCACCGTGTCTACGACCCTTGTTGATGATGTGAAGATTTCTGATTATAAAGGGAAGAAAGTTATTCTGAACGTTGTTCCCTCACTTGATACTGGAATTTGTTCCATCCAAACGGCTCGATTCAATAAGGAAGCAGCCGCACTGGGAGATGATGTGGTGATTCTGACGATTAGCGTTGACCTTCCAGTTGCTCAAAAGCGCTGGTGCGAAGCCAACTCAGCTGATGCAATTGTGACGGCTTCAGATTACAAGCATCATGAATTTGGAGACAAATTTGGTCTGCTCATCAAAGAACTGGGCGTTCTTGCCCGTGCTGTTTACGTGTTAGATCCAACTGGCAAAGTCAAGTATACTCAGCTTGTTGGAGAGGTTGCCGAGGAACCTGATTACGATTCAGCATTGAATGCACTGAAGTCAGCCTGAAAAGGTACCTAATATATACAGGAGTATAAGAGCTCGTTTCATGTCAACTACTGCAGAAAAAACAAATACAAGGCCGGTTGTTGCTCCGGCAGATCGCCTGAAAGGCAAAGTGGCTTTGATTACCGGAGGCACCCGAGGAATCGGACTGGCCATCGCCAAAGCTTATGCTCTTGAAGGCGCCAAAGTTATCATCGCATCGCGTACTTCCTCCGAATTGAAGACCGCTTTAGGTGAACTGAAAGAACTTGGTGCAGACGCAACGGGCACAAAAGTTAATCTTAACAGCTGGGATTCCTGCAAAGGTCTTCATACCGGTGCTATTCGTACTTATGGCAAGGTTGATATTCTCGTCAATAATGCGGCAGTTCTTGGACCGAGAGAGTCTATACTCAAGTACCCCGTAGACGAATGGGATAAAGTGATGAGGACGAATACTGACGTTGTATTCTGGATGTCAAAAGCTGCACTTGGCAGCATGATTCCAGAAAACACGGGTTCAATTATTAACGTGATCAGTGGCGTGGCTTACAAAGGCCGGGCGAACTGGGGAGCCTACAGCGTTTCTAAAGCTGCGGTTGTGAACCTGACCGAAGTTCTCGCAGAAGAAGTCGCCACTTACAACATTCGTGTGAATGCTGTGAACCCTGGTCCTACTGCTACCTCCATGAGAGCCGAAGCTTTTCCTAAAGAAGATCCTGAGACTCTGCCCAAGGCAGAAGAAATCACCAATCCATTTATATACCTTGGATGTGACGTTTCCAAAGGCGTCAGTGGTTCTTCATTCGATGCGAAAGATTGGATTGGCCGCTCCTTTTAATTCGATCCTCCCAAACGAATAAAATGCTCTCCCCACCCGAAATTCGGGTGGGGATTTTTTACTCATGGTCAAGAAACATGCTCATTGCTTCTCAGCAGAATCATGAGAACCTAGATGCGCACCTATTCATGCAAAAGGAAAATTTGGAATGTCAAAATATTCAGATTTTGAAAAGCGAGATCTATTGTCAATCATGGACCTGGATTCAGCAGATATCCAGGAGATCTTTTCTCTCTCGTTCGACTTGAAACGAAAATGGGAGAACAGAGAACTAACGCCGGTATTGAAGGGCACGACTCTCGCCATGATATTTGAAAAGGCATCTTTGCGGACTCGCTCAACCTTCGAAATCGGGATTTTTCAACTGGGGGGGATGTCTATCGATCTCAGTAATCTGAATATTGGTATGGGAACGCGGGAGTCTGTTGAAGACATCGCAAGGAACCTTGATCGCTGGTGCGACCTGATTATGATCCGTACCTTCGCACAACACCGCGCGGAAACGGTCGCCAAAGAGACAAAGGCACCTGTGATCAATGCTCTGACAGACGAAGAGCATCCCTGCCAGGCACTCGGAGATTTCATGACCATCCTTTCTGTCACAGGAAACAAAGATTTGAAAAACTTCCCACTTGCTTATGTGGGAGATGGCAATAATGTGTGCCACTCACTGATGTGCCTTGGAGCTCTTCTCGGAATGGATATACGGATAGCCTCTCCCGATACGTATGAGCCGAAAGCGACCTACATCAAATGGGCACAAGACGAAGCCAGGGCTGCTGGAGGATCGGTTACTATATTCAGCGACCCCTATGAGGCAGTCAAAGGGGCAAGAGCAGTCTATACAGATATTTGGGCGAGCATGGGTCAGGAACATGAGCACCGGGAGAGAGTGAAAGTCTTTCTCCCCTACCAGGTCAATAAAGAGCTGATGAATGCGGCCGCTCCGGGTGCCTTTGTCATGCATGACCTGCCCGCAAGACGAGGTGAAGAGATTACCGATGAAGTCATCGATGGAGAGAATTCGATAGTTTACGAACAGGCCGAACACCGCCTTCATATACAGAAAGGGATTATGGCCTGGCTGGCGAAAAGCGCTGGCGTCATTCCCTACAAAGATTCCTGAAATTAGTTTGAGTGCAGGTTTGCCATTTCATGCTGTCTTTAATCCGACTGAACCTTTTGAAACTCTTACGCAGCTGGCGCTGGCGTATCTTCAACGCACTGGTGCTCGTGCTTGTGTACTGGTTGGGTCGGTCGGCATTGCTGAAGACTGGAGGAGCTGTCTGGTTTGCAGGAAAGGAGCCGGGGTTTCTACTGGTCCAGGCAATTATTGCCCTGGCTCTCATTATAAGTACCGTAGATATTGTTCACGAAGTTGAAAAGAAAGAAATCAGAAAGATTTACAGCTGTAGTCTGTGCTCTCCAATCAAGTGGATTCTCACTACTGTAATTTCTGTATTCCTGGCCTATCTTCCGGTCATGCTCGTAGCCATTTTCTGGTCGCCACTGGGAGCATACCGGGGTGGCTTTGAGGTCCTTTTCGCACCAAATATTATTATAACAATCCTTTACTGGATTCCTTTTCTATTCACAGTCAGTGCCCTCTCTCTCTTATTTACCGTGTTGCTCCGGTCTTATGCGACTTCCATTTTATTGAGTCTGATAACCACAACGTCATTATATATCTACCAGGCTCTTTACGCTCAGGTTTATCTGATACTCTATGAATATCATCCGATCACAAAGTCTCCTATACCTTTCGAAGTGATGTTTGAGGACACGATTCGACTTGCTGCACCTGGGTTTCTCTCCCTTGGGCTGACACTGGTCTCGGTAGATTTCCGATCGATGAGGAATATCAGGACATTAGGAGTCAGGCCTGGTTCAGCATTGATACTGGCAGGACTTCTGATTCTGACACTCAATCCCGTGAATCTCGCGCAAAGAAAGAATTTTGAGACATTGGAAAGAAAGCTTTTCAAAAGCAACAATACTTTCGACCAAGTCACGCTGAAAGACCGGAAGGGCCAGCTTGAGAGGAGAAGCTACGACCTTTCTCGGGTGATTGACAACAAAGTGATAGACCTAGAATTCACACCTGAAAGACCAGCACACTCGGTACAGAAGTGGCAGTTTGGTATCTTTTCTGAAGGCGTTCGATTAGGGGACGCCCCCGCTTCTTCAAGTGGTGTGAAGTATAGACTGACCCCTGCAAGTGATGGACTCCGGCAATGGCAGGTCGCACTCAACCCAGCACTGATCAGATTTGACCGACTTGGAAGTTGGTACGGTATAGGGTTTGACTATGATGGAAATGAAGAGGAAGTTTATACAGAGATATATTTGCCTCAACTGGCAGAGGGGAAAACATGGATATGCGATGGCATCATTGCAGCTTCACGTTCAGATTCAAAGGGGCAGGTGATCAAAGGTTATGCAGTTCATCCTGCAGCGCTTATCGGAACACAATACACAATTGAAGCCTCGAAGACATATAGAGAGATGGGTGTTCAGTTTTCATTTCTTGGAGATCGAACAAGGTTGAACTCTGCTTTCCACCAGGTTTACGGCTCGGCATTTGAAAGAATATCGAGAATTATTGGAGGTGGAAATCGACCTTATGTTTTCTATGAAGTTCCCCTTGGTAACCAATTCTCGGATCTTGCATTAAGCACAACCCTGATGGATGAGCTGGATTTACTCGTGGACGACCTGGACAATTACGAGAACCCAACAAGAGAGAAGTTTCTTGAAAAGTTTTCCGTTTTTCAAAATGCTATTTTGAGGAAGTTCTTCGAAAGACACAGTCACCTCTATGAAGACAAATTTCTTTTCGGGGAATCACTCATCGTCTATCTCAATGAACATGCCCTTGGCGATACGGGTCGATGGAATCAAAGAAGAAACTTGAGAAGAGACCTTTATTTATTACCTGCAACCAACTATCGTGATCTGGATGATTACCTTGCCATCAATCCTGGTGAGGAGAACTACTGGAATTCTTCCTACAATGAGGAGAACTCTCTCAGTAACATTGCAGAGGTAAAGACTCGAAGAGGAGTTGCCTTTCATCACCATCTGCGTTATGTAATAGGTGATGAAGAATGGTCGAAAACAATCTGGCGTCTATATAATCAGGAAGATGATTCACCGGTGATAAATGTAAAACTCTACGAGGAGATAGCGACTGAGTTATCAGGAAAGGACCTTTCATCGCTATTCGAGAGCTGGCTGGAGAAGGGATTCATTCCATCCGTGGAAATAGTTGAGGGTGAAGCAACGCTCTTGAGGAATGAAGAAGAGAATACCGTCAAATATATCACAGCTGTGAAGCTGAAAAACACCAGCGTTGAAAGCTTCGTATTACCTTTCGTTCTTCTGACTGAAGGGGGTGAGGTCAGGGATGAGATTATGATGGATCCTGGAGAGGAGTATCGCGTGGAATATGAACTCGAAAATCGCCCGATCTTTTTGGAGGTAGATCCTGTTGGCTGGCTCCCCTGGCGAAAAGATGACCAGGATCAGAAAAAGAGGAGACTCCAATTTAGAACCATCAAACAGGGTGAGGGTAATTAGTTGATTCAAATGGTAAAGATTCTGCTGTGGATAGAATAGAGAACGACTCGAGGGAATTGTAAAAATGGCGAACGATTATGAAAACAGGAAGAAGATCACTGCCTTCCGACTTATAGTATCGACCATTATACTTCTGGTTCTTGCCCTGACCTGGGGACTTTTTATGCGGGGTTCCCTGAGAGCGATGGAAATAGATAGCTCCTCTATGGAACCTACTTTGGCGGTCCATGACCGTCTCATTGTGAAGTTCAATACTAAAGGTCCGTATCATAGAAACGAAATTGTGATTATTTCTCCTCCTAATGGGGAATCGGGCCCGGACTTTATCAAACGAATCGTAGCAGTTCCAGGGGACAAGGTGGAATTTCGTAGCGGCCTTCTCTATGTAAATGGGGAAATATCGCCGCCGCCCGACGGACGGGCTGTCAGCCATGACCTGAAATATGCGACTTATAATCTGGCCCCTGGAGAGTATTTTGTCATGGGTGATAATCGGGCAAAAAGTCTTGATAGCGAAGAGTTTGGGCCAATTGACGAGTCTCTTATCAGAGGAGTTCCCCTATACCGCTATTCTCCTCGTGCCCGCATGGGAAGTGTTGAATAGTATTTACCCTCTTATGTTTTTTTCCGAAGGTCATGTTCGGTCATCTTTCGAGGAATCACAGGTCAGATTTGATAAGCATCAAGAGAATTAGCAAACAATTCAAAACGGGTCTGTTCAGCACTACCACGGTGCTGGATGATGTTTCATTCTCCTGCGAGTCATCGGGCGTCACTGGACTTGTAGGGCCCAACGGTGCAGGCAAAACAACACTCCTGCGCATTCTTTCTACAGCCTTAAAACCAACTTCCGGGACAGCAGAGATTGCTGGTTTTGATATATGTACTGATTCAATAGCCGTTAGGAGAAAAGTTGGGTTCATGACGACAACCAGCGCGCTCTATGGAAGGCTGACGGCACATGAAAACTTAATGTTCTTTGGAAGACTCTATGGAATGTCGACGAAGTACACAGAGTCACGTATTAATGAAATGTCAAAGATGCTCGATATGGGAGACTATCTGAATAAGAGATGCGACAAGTTGTCTCTTGGAATGAAGCAAAAGACAAACATTGCCCGTGTGTTACTTCACAACCCTGAAGTGATTATCCTGGATGAACCAACAACGGGCCTTGATGTGATGAGCCGAAGAGTTATACTGGACTTTATACGTGATTCAAGGGAATCAGGCAAAACTGTTCTTCTTTCGTCGCATCTAATGAATGAAATTGAAGATCTTTGCGACAAAATATCTATAATTTATAAGGGAAAGATATACTTTAGTGATACACTCAAGCATTTCAAGACCGAGTTCGGAGAGAACCTTGAAGAAGGATTTGTGAATTGTATATCCACGGAGAATAAAATTTGAAGTATATACTCCTGATCTATTTCAAGGAATGGCTGGAAATCATCCGGGACAAGAGAACGCTTCTGATGATGCTCGTAATCCCCGTTGTCCTGACACCACTGGTGATGATTGGAATTGGCAGATTTGCATTTAATGTTGCCAAAGAGCAAGCTGTTAAACCGGTAAAGGTCCTGGCTACAGAAGGATCGAAAGAGAAATATGAGGAGCTGATTTTTAAGTATTACAAGGAGAGCGATGTTGGAAAGCTACTGACTCTTGCCGAATCAGGAATCCCCGGACTTAAGAATGTTGGGGATTCTTCACTTGAACTCCCTAAGAAGCCAGAAGACCTCGAACAATTCGCGAGAGCAATTCGCAAGGTCCTCGACGAGGAATTCATCGAGAAAAGCTTAACTAACATGGGTGAGTTATCTGGATCATCACCATCAACTGAGGTTCCGTTCGAGTTAGGAGCAATGAACGACTTTGCGACCGTTCTTGTCCAGGGATATGTCCTGATCGACTTCATTGAACTTGAAGATCTGGAAGAGTATCAGGACCAGGAGGAAACAGAAGTACCAGCTTTACTTGCCGACTTTGAGAGAGCGAGTGATATATACAGCGCTTTCCAGAATAAAGAGATTCAAGCTGTACTCGATATAAAAGGTGAGGTTAACCTTGAAGAAAGAACGGCGTTGATTCTGGAGAATATCACGATTGTCAGAGATAAAAGCCGCCCTCTTTCTTTGCAGGCATACATGAGAATGAACTCCTCCATTCAAGCCATGAACCAAGAGTTTGCAGAGTCTCGGATCAATGCGCTAGGTTACAATGAACAGCTGCTGAGACCACTTCGAGTAACGAAGGAAGGAGACATCGCAACATCCTCAGACTTCATCGTTGCGATTATTGGTGGTATTCTCCCCTACTTGATTATCACTTTTGCTTTTCTGGGTGGAATCCACCCGGCCATTGATATTGGATCAGGGGAAAAAGAAAGACAGACGCTCGAAACTCTTCTGGCGACACCTGTTTCGCGGGTTCATGTTGCTTTAGGTAAGTTCCTTGTTATTTTTACAACGTCAGCAACAGCAGCTCTCGCGGGTTTTGCCTCTATGGCGTTCTCGTTTTTTTATTTCGCGCCGCCGGTCCTGACTTCCCAGATTGACTTGAATCTTTCAGCGTCTCAATTCATTCACCTTCTATTGCTTTGTATCCCACCTGCTGCTGCGTTCGCGGGGCTCTTTCTGGCCATATCTATATACTCGAGGAGTTTCAAAGAAGCCCAAAACTATCTCTCTCCCTTGCCGATCTTCTTAATCATTCCTGCAGGTGCTGCGATGATACCGGGGATCGAGCTCGATGCTTATACATCGCTCATTCCCCTGGTGAACATCAGCTTGCTTTCAAAAGAAATTCTTACTGGCTATTGGGAAAATCTATATTTCGTGACAACCTTTCTTTCATGTATTCTCCTGGCAGCACTATGTCTAGCCTTCTGTATTTTTCAATTCAACCGCGAAGAAACACTCTTCAGATCATAAGAGATTAGTATTTGAAGCTGGACCCACCAATAAACTCACGAAGGAGCGAATGCCGCGGCACCATCTCCTGCTTGATGTTTCTGTAATAGGACATGAATTTCATAAGTCGTGCGGCTTCCGAATAAGCGGATGCTTCGCGAGGAACTTCTTGAAGCACCTGGAGGGCAAACTTGCGGAGTATGCATACTTCGTATGGAAGAGATGAGTTAAATATATACTGGGCGTTATTCTGGTAAGGGAAAATGTTACGTTCTTCTCCCCTCCGGACACTTGGCCAACGAGTAATAGTTTCTACCCCGCTATACCCTCGGTACCGGGAATCTCTAACCAATCTTCTGATTAATCGTGCGTCACTACTCGCGATACGGTTATGGTCATCAATGTTCAGATGAGTCAGCGGGCTGATATAGACCTTAAACTTGAGTCCATCAGGAAAGGTCGGAAGTAAACCAGGGTTGAGTGCATGTATGCCCTCAAGAATCAGTGGTTGTCCAGATTCCAGACGGACTTTTTTACCGGGCACAGGTTTTCCTTTAATGAAGTCAAACTTTGGAAGTGCAACGGTCTTACCGCTCATCAGTTCTCGAACGCATGCCTGAAGCAGCTCTACATCGATCGCTCCGAATGATTCAAAATCGAACTCACCGTTTTCATCTTTGGGAGTTTTTTCCCTTTCCACAAAGAAATCATCGAGACCTACAACGAGAGGCCTCAAACCATTCACTCGAAGCTGTACGGAAAGTCGTTTGACTGTTGTCGTTTTTCCCGATGCTGAGGGCCCACTTAAAAGAATGATTCGCGGGCGCGAGGGATGATGCGTGATCTCATCAGCAAGACTTGAAAGTTTCTTCTCCTGCAGTGCCTCAGCAACCAGTATATATTCGTTGATTTTATTGGTATCTACGAGGGTATTGAGGTGAGCCACAGTTCTGATCCCAAGAATGCGCGACCAGTTTTCGTACTCCTGATAGACTTTGAAAAGCTTTTCTTCATGATGATACTGAGGCATCTCATCTGGCTTTCCATGAGGAGGGAAAAGGAGAACGAAACCAGGATCACACTGCTTGATGTCAAAAGATGTGAGGTACCCGGTAGATGGGAGCAGTTGTCCATAGAAGTGGTTGATATGATCACCACATCGATACACGCTAATTACATCGTCATCACGATAGCGAAGAAGCTCTACCTTGTCAGTCATTCCAGCTTCCGCGAAGAGCTGGCTGGCTTTCTTAATTGAGATCTCCTCTCGATGAAAAGGCTCATCTGCTTCAATAATACTTTTCATTCTTTCTTTTATTCGACTGATATCTGTACTGGAAAGATTCATGGGGGTGTCGTCGCTCAAGAGCTCATTGTACACCTCTCCATAGTATCCACGGTTAAGTGAGTGATTGATATACACCTTCAAGTCTGGAAACAATTCCGCCACGGAGCGAATCAGGACAAAGGTTAAGCTTCGCCTGTAGATAAGCCCTCCATCTCGACTTGATAAGTCAATGAACGAGACCATGCCATCGCGATCTACTGGTCTCTCCATTGATGCGACTTTATTGTTAAACAAAACAGCGATGGGCTTCAGCCCTTTATCTGTGGTCGCTGGGGCAAGTTTGGAAACAGATGTTCCAGAATCAACCTGCCTGACTTCTCCTGAAGAGAGTCTTACTTCAAACTTCTCATTCTTCTCTGATTCCATTTAATTTTGTACTCTATCTTCCTGACTAAGATATCTCTGTCTTCTGTATTTTTCCTTTGAAGCGAAACAAAGGATGAGATCAATGGGTTTGTATCAAGTCAACGAATATGTCACATGACAAGGGCACTTCGTACTCTCCATGTACCAACTCCACCTTGACGATTGTGCCCAGAAAGCCTACTCAATGGGACATGATCAGATGTTTATCATATCGGAGACATTGGCTTGGACACTGCATACCAGATATTTTGCAAAAAGGGGAAAATCCCCGGCTCAACCATTAAGATATCTTCTGAGCTAACCGTTGGTCGCGAGAGCTCCTGCGACCTCGTGCTTGACGATCCAAAGGTCTCACGCGTTCATGGCGTTTTTCAAGTTCAGGATGGCTACCTGAACTATACAGATAATGGCTCCACAAATGGCTCTCTTGTTAATGGGAACAAGGTTAGTCGCGCTGTTCTGAAGACAGGCGATGTAATAAGAATCGGTACGAGCGAATTCGCGGTTATTGATGATACAGATTATAATACCATCAATTTTGTGATGAGCGAATCAATGGTAACTGGAGTTTTGAATACGAAGTCTGTCCAGGTCGACGCGCTTGCAGAGAAGTTTTCTGAGATTTTCGAATACTATAAAGAACACCAGCCGGAATCAAGTGATGCTGAGAAGTATGAACTTGTCCGTACCCAAAGGTTGCTGAACGGCCTTCGTTCCATCTATACAATGTCTCAATCGATCACAGAATTGATCCCACTCAAAGAGCTTTTGCCAAGAGTTGCAGAATGCATTTTCGATGTGTTTCAGGGAACGGAGAACCTGGCGATCCTGTTATACGATGAAAAAAAGGGGAAGATGTTACCCTGCTTTGCATCATCAAGGTCTGGTGAAGGAGATGCCAGGCTTAATATCAGTCAAACAGTACTTGATCGAGCAATTAAGGAAAAAGTAACACTAACGGCAAGCGATGTGATGGCGGACAGTGCATTTAAAATGAGCGAATCAATCATTGATAGTTCAGTTAAGTCTATCATCTGCGCACCCCTGGTTGCCGGCGAGAATGTCATTGGAGTCATATACCTGGACAATAGAAAAGCTAATGTTCAAGTGGATGAACTGGACGCAGAACTGGTGACTGCTTTTGCCAACCAATGTGCTGTAGCGATCGAGAATGCAAGGCTATGTGATACCCTTCAGGAGCATTACCATCAAACCCTGCAAACTTTGGTAAACGCAATAGAAGCAAGAGATGAATATACGAAAGGGCATACAGCACGTGTCAGCAAATACTCGGTTGGGACTGCTAAAGCTTATGGTCTTCCGCCGGAGAGAATCGACAAGATCAAGCTGGCGGCTGACCTCCATGATATAGGTAAAATTGGGGTGAGAGAAGGTTTAATTAATAAGCCCGGGAAACTGACTGACACGGAGTATATGAGTATTAAAGACCACGTGGAAATGGGAGAGAAGATACTACGACCCATTGCTCATCTTCGGGATATTTTACCATTCATCAGAGGCCATCATGAAAAGTGGGATGGAAGTGGTTATCCTGACGGGCTTGTCGGCGAGGATTGTCCACTTGAAGCAAGGATAATTGCGATCGCAGATGTATTTGATGCCATGACCAGTCAACGGAGCTACAATAACCCGTTATCGTTCTCAGAAGCCTTATCAAAAATCCAAGAGCTAAGTGGAAAGCATTTTGATCCTCGAATCGTTCGTGCTTTCGAGAAGTACGTTCAGGAAAACCTGGAGTGATTTGCACGGGAAGGTTTAATACAAATCTTTTCTCACACAGAAGATATAATCGGTGGAACTAACATTGCCCTGCCCCGGGCGTCCACCATCAAAAGTTTCTCGATATATCAGATAACTCCATATTTTTTTCCATTCTTCCTTTGATTCCCAGGCTGCAGATGCGGCGGTAGTATTGTCAAGGTAGTGTCCGGGGATCATGACTTTCCAGATGCCTGTGAGTCGCTCCATAGGGATGGCTGATGGAAGCCAAAAAAGAAGACCACTTCCTCTATATACATGATAAGAGGATTCAAGATCAGGCAAATTCTTAAGCTCGTTGGGTTCGAGAAAAATGAACTCAAATTCTTTAGTGAAGAACTCATCGGGCTCTGGCTTCTCGATCCATTCCACGTCACGCAGGTACCAGCGGACCGGCCAAACCACAATTGGAGCTGAAACGCCTACTCGTACATCCTTATGAAGCCTCGGTTGATTGGGATTTTGGAGCCATATCCCAACGTCGCGATTCATTCTCACGGAAGCGATAGACTGATACTCCAAAATGAAATCGCAATGGTTCTTCAAGTCCTGAGGAACTGGACCATAGACCATGCGCTCTCTCGGATCATCAGGATAGTAAAAGTTAAGGGTGATGCATGCCTTCAGATTCCAAAATGCCAATGAACCAAGGACAATCAAGAACAGGATTTTGGATGCCTGGCTTTGTAAGCCTTTAAAGAGTGAGTCAGAATATGATGAAGCCAACAGAATCAGCGGCAACATCGCATGAATACCCACTTGTGGAACAGCTTCTCGTGCATAACAGGCAGCTCCAGTGGCTGTGACAAACCACCAGATAAGAAACGCTCTGAAAACATTTCTTCTGTATAGCTCCAATACTGAAAGGGAAGTTGCGAAAAAGATCAGACTCAAGACGATGAGAAGGCTTATTCCATTGTCAAAGTTGAACTTGATCTCGAGAAATTGCAGAAAATTGACATGCTTATTCGCGAGGATAACAGGCTGCCCGTTCTTATAAAGTGAAGCATAACGCAAGCTTTCCCATTCACCAGAACCAAAACTGATGACACACGCGACGAAGACCAAGGCAATGGATAGAGAAAACACCCACCTTGAGGAACGAGGGAATATCAAGATCAGAGCGAAAAACGTAAAGAAAACGACCGCAAGGTACTTCAGGAACTCAAAAGGGACCTGTGATATAACTCCGGATGTGGACTGAAATGACAACCCTGAAAAGAGCAATTTGTGAAACAAGAGGAAAGGAATCGTCAGAAGTAGAAACACCAGTGATGAACTTCTAAAAACCGGGAACCTGAATACAGCGACAATCCAGCAAGAGAAAACGATAAGAATGGCAGGAAGTTCGTAGACAAGCATGTTCAAAAGATGCTGATGAAAAGGTCCTCCAATTCTTCCCCACTCGTGCTGTCCCCCCCAATAGGACCATGTCTTTGTATAGATTTCAAAAAATCCTGTTTCATACTTGAAGCCTGTTGTAAAGATCCAGAGGTAAACAACGAGACCCAATAGAATCGCTCCTGTTAAGTGCCAGCGGCTTATAGCGATACGGCTTGAGAGACTATTCAAACATGCCCTTTCCCCCAATCCATTCTTTTTGATAAAGGACAACATCAATGCGACGGCAATAGAGAGTACTGTAAGACCGGAATAAACAGCTGCCCAGGGTATCTTGCCAGGGCTTCGCCAGCCCAGAATCGTCGCGAGGGACCTTTCATCCTTCAAGACCCAATCGTGCCCGATAGCCCCAACAACATCTCGATCATAAACAAGCCCTTCAAAGGTTTGTGTCAGGATCAGTGTAAAGATCATCACAGGTATCAAGCTGAGCCAGGAAACATCTCTGAAACCTGGAAGGGATAGAGACTTGATTGCTTTCAACCTCCATTTGCTTTGCAGAATTCCTGAATATAGATCGTATACTAAATAGAGAATAAGGAAAGTACCGAGTGAGAAGTAGAGAAAAAGACTACTCTCTTTATTCGTAAACAATAATACCATCCCAATGAGAGCAGAGACTCCCCACCACGGTTGCTTCTTGTACCACCAATAGGAGAAACTTGTGACGATACCGAGAGACAGAAATAAGTAGAGAGAATCATTTCGGAAAAATCTCTGATAGTAGGTAATACCGGGAGAAATTGTATAGAACAACAAGGCAACCCACGTTCCTGTTCTACCCAGCCATGGGTGGAGATTGTACACCCAGAAGAACCCACCAATCCCAAGAAGAGCGCATCCAAGTCTCATCGTGAAATCTGATGGCCCAAACAAATGAAATACCATCGCTTGAAGTTGTAGCATCGCTGGTCCATGGAGGATGGGCAGGTATTGATAATTCCACTTTAAGTAAAGTTGATCCCAGGTATAATAGACAAACAACCCTTCATCGTGCATGATAGCTTTCCAACCCAAATTGTAAAGCCTGAGAAAAATGCAAAGAGAGAGAAGAGCCCAAGCAAAAGCCTGTAGCCAAACTCGCCATTGTGAATTGGAATCTTTGTCTATGAGTGCAGACCAGAACATTTGATTTTCAGTATAAATCTTTCCGGTAGCAGAATATATAGTCAAAACTACTGAGGGCTGGGACGGGGCGTCCTGTCCCATCAAAAGCATGGCGATAGATTAGATAGTCACGGACCAGTCCCCATTCTTGTTTCGCATTGTACGCAGCAGAAGCATCAGAAGTATTGTCAAGGTAATGACCAGGGATCTGAGCTTTCCAGATATCGAGTATCCTCGATGTATCTATAGGGTCGGGCGTCCAAAACATGGTTCCCCTGCCACGAACAACATTATATTCATCGAGGCTCTTCAGTCGTTCAGCATCTTCAACAGATGCAAAAACAAAATCGTAGCCTTGATCTATAGCATTTTGAGGATTATTGCCTTCTTCATAAGCGACGTCTCGGAGGTACCATTTCGCTGGCCAGGTAACCTGATCGAGAGTCTTCAGATAAATGGAGACGTCCTTATGTTCTTTTCTTTCATTGTACCGATCAAGAAAAACCGGGCGATTGCGGCTCTCATCCATCTTAAGAGAGGCAATCTTTGCATAGTCCCTGATCATCTCCATATGATTCTTTACGTCACGAGAACTGGGCCCGTAAGCCATCCTTTCTCTTGGATCGCCCGGGTAGCGAAAATTAAGAATCACTGAGGACTTGAACCCCCAGATGAGTCCAATCGCCAAAAGCACTAGTGCGATACGCTTCAGTGGTCTGGAACCAGATAGAGAATGTACCCACAATGACTGAAATATTGCCGCAGACAGGATGATCGAAGCGAGCATCACATGAATCCCAACCTGTGGAACTGCCTCCCTTGCGTATGATGCGGAACCCAACATCGTTACAAACCACCATACAGAAAAGGCGAGGAATCTTTTCCTCTCTGAAAGCAATGCCCATGTATATATAGTCGCGAAAAAAACCAGAGTAATGACAATAAGTAGACTCCACCCTCCATCGAAATTGTACTGAATTTCCATGAACTCTTTCATCGTCACATGGTCGCGAACCATTCTAATCGGAAGACCGTCTTTATAGACTTGAAGATTAATAATAGACTGCCATTTTGAACTCAGAAAGAGTAGTACACCGCTCATAACAGTATAAAGGAAAGTCAATGGAACAAGAACCTTACCCCACTTTGGTCGAGTAAGCAGGGCAATGCCTGCAAAACAATAGACAGCAACAAGTCCTTTTAGCCACGCAATATCTACGGAGCTTGTATTCGTACTCCCCGGATAGATAACCTCTATTCCGCTGAAGAGAAGCTTATGAAAAAGAGCGGCCGGAATAGCCAGTAGAAGGAAAGCTCCACCAAGGCCGAACAGTCGAATACCCTTGAAGAGAGAGACGAGCCAAAAGGCTAAGATCAGGAAGAACGATGCCGTTTCATAGACAATGGTATTTAGAAGATGCTGGTGAAATGGCCCCTGGATACGACCTATTTCATGCTGCCCTCCCCAATACTGCCACGTATTCTTATAGATCTGAAAAAAACCGATAGAATGTTTGAAAAAAGTTGTATAAATCGCCAAATAGAAGACAACGGAGGCTGCTAGAGCACCAAACAGATACCAGCGCCCTGTATAGATTCTTCCAAAAAGTCCATTGAGCAACTGTATTCTACCAACTTGCTGTTTGACACATTGATTTAAAAAAGACCCTAAGAACAAAACACAAAAAAAAGCACCACCATAAAAGAGCAACCAGAACTTTGCTGTACCAACTGAACCATGGGCCTGTTCCATATCGCCTTGCCAGCCAAGCAATAGAGGAAGGGACCTGATATCCTTTAAAACCCAGTCGTGTTGCAATGTTTGAACAACTGAACGTTCGTAGCGGATTCCTTCAAAGACCTGTGTCGTTATAAGAACAAGGACAAGGACTATTCCAACTGCGTAGACGAAAGGTGAAGGCAATGATTTTAGTCTATACTCTTTATCTTTTTTCTCGAAAGCTTTTCCTCGTTCAATATAGCTTACAAGGTCGTGTATAATGTAGAAAACCAGAAAGGTTATCAACGTGAAGTATAGAAAAACGGCACTTGCCTTATTTGTAAACAACGCTGTAACACCAAGAATTGCTGAGGCCAGCCACCTGCCGTCTCCTGTTCTCCACCAGTTTAGAAAACTCGCAATAATCCAGAGGGTACAGAACAGGTACAGCGCGTCCTGGTGAAAGAACCGCTGGAAGAAAACGATTCCGGGAGAAATAGAATAAAAGGCGAGTGCATACCAGGTGCCAGCCTCCTGCAACCAATACCTCAGCTTCCATATCCAGAAAAAGCCCCCGATACCCAGCAGGGCCACGCCGAGTCTAACGGTATAATCACTCACACCAAATATGTGAAAGACGAAATTCTGCAAGTGCAACATAAGTGGTCCATGCAGAATTGGTTGATAGTAGTAGTTGAATTCCAAATAGAGTTGATTGTATGTATAGTTTGTGAAAAGCAACTCATCGTGCATCATCGTCTTATAAGAAAGGTTCCATAGTCGTATGAACGCACACACTACCAGAAGTGCAAAAAACAGGAAGGTTCTGTATCCTTTATCGAAAGGAGCCTCGTGAAACTCTCTGAATGAAGAGTGTTGTTGAGCATCGACTTCTTTATTGTTCATTGCTCAAATCCCACGTTATTTTGTAGATATTGGTTACATCGCCTGCAGAGCTCCTGGTTGCAATGCCGCTGGTAAAGACTTTTTCATACCCTCTCTCGCTCATAACCTCGTCAAGATTACTTCCAAATTCATCTCTCTCCAATTTTCCGACAACAACATAGTCGATAGCATATTCTATAAGCAGGGCTTCAAGAAGCTCCTCGTCATCTGTTGTATATATCTCTCTGGCATCCGCCATCATTTGATCCATCACACGCTGTACCGTCAGGTCATTCCTGGATATCAGAGTTTCCATACGATAAAGATCTGCCAGAGTAGCCTTTGGATAGAACTTGGCAAGCATTTGAAGGCGAGCATCCCCTTCTGCAAACCTGAGGGATCTTTGTTCATCACTTGTTAATTGGTGCTTTTGACTGCCAACTAATGGACTCAGAATTGTGTTCAGATCTGGAAGTGCGTTTATTCTGGATATATAATCTTCCTTAAGATAGCCGGGAGCCGCTTTCGCTCTTCCCCTCCACTGGTGTTCATGATGTTTCCAACCAAGAATCGTTCTAGCACTCCCGCCAGTAGAAATTCTTCCTATATGAGAGTACGCGACATCCCCAACTCTTTCCAGAATCTTCTGCTCGGGGGCAACATTCTCTGAAACCCACTTCATTGCCCAATAATCATCTTCATACTTGGGGAACTCCCTCAGGTGATGAAGACCATCCAGGGTGCGTGTGCGGAAAATAGCCTCTTGCGGAAGCCTTGACTCATAGGAATCAGCAATTGGCCAGCTGAAGAAACCCCGAGTCCGAGTCGCTGTCGAAGCGAGAGGATAGTAACAACCAAGAAGTAAGATGAAACCTGAAACAACGAGCGCTTTCCAGCGACTTGCAACACTGGATATCATCGACGCAATCAGGCTCAGTCTATTCCTGCCATAAGTACTATTTGGAGTGGTAAAGATTAAGAAAAGGACGATCGGAATCATGACAATCCAGAACAGGATAAAGAGGGGTTCACCAATAGAGGACAGACCACTATATGCAAGCCCCCATGGCAAGATGACTCCTCCAATCAAAGCAACAAACCAAAATGCGGGTTTATAGAGAACTTCTCCTGGATCAATCTTGATGAGGCTCGCACAAGAAAACAGTTCTCGCACGGCCACAACCATCCCACCTGCAAATATTGGCCAGAGTGGATAATAAATCTTGAATGGAGTATTATATCTCTCCAGATACCCGGCATAGTCATCGTCAAAGTGAAGCGCCTCGACAAACCAGCACCAGAAGAATCCAACAGACAGAAAAACCCAGATCGCACCTTCTGATCGCTTTCTGAAGAGAACAGCGTAATAAACGCAATATGCAACTCCCCCAAGGCACAAAGCTCCAACCCAATAGCCCAAGTAATTCCTTGCGAGAGCAATCAAGGCCAAAGCAGCCATTGAGATCATGAATGAAAAACCTGGTGGCCTTCCCTTTAATGATTTGAAAAATCGAGAGATCATCAATACAAAGATTGGAACCACAAAAAGTCCCCAGTGCATAACGAAGTCTTTTACTTCTGTCCGTAGATTCTCCGGGAATGGATTGACCGGAGAGGCAGCCCAGAATGCATTCCAAAACCGTGGAGCCGATGTCAGCTCATAGGATAGGACCGGAGGCAGCAGGCTTGCCAGCATTTCACGAGAAGGTTGTAGTGGAGATTCAAAATATAATTTGAATGGTAAAATGATAAGGACAGCCAAAAATCCAACAGCAGCGTAAACTCCCCCGCAACTATACCACCACAGGTGTGACTCTGGGACAGAACGTAAGGACCACAATGCAGCCAAGCTCATGATGACCATGAAAAAGAACACATCGCGAATAGCGATCGTTAGAGCAGGTGTAGGTGACTCCGTTCCCTTACCCAAAGAAAGGAATGGACCGAGCCCGACAATGAGTATAGACAGAGACGCACTCAGCGCAAACAGGACCCATCGGTTTACCTCAGGCTTAACAAACGTTGCCAGTGGAAACCCTGCCGCGAGAATAAAGACGCCTGCTAGAAAAGCTGGAAACATCTGGAAGAGAGGTGTTGTGTCCGGCATCGAGTTAAAAAATATTCCAACGACCATAGCCACCAGAATACCGTATCCTGCAAATCCAATCCATTTCCATTCAAACGAAGGAACAACACCAATCCTCGATATAATGATCACAAGCCCAACCAGCGGAGACATGACAACTGCGTCCCAGATGTTGATCGGGAACAAACTTCCCATCAGGAACGCAATGAGCAGTAGCTCACACGCACAAGATCTCCAAAACTGTTTTTCAGAGCGGCGTCGCCGAGCGTTTTTCCTGAGCAGAGATAGACAAACGGTCAACAGCACGATAGAAAAAGGAAGGGCATAGTGATGAGGATGATGATCACCAAGTATCGCACTGAAATAAGGAAACTCCGTTATGGTACCTGAGTTTTTCTCTCCAGGAGGTGAGCTCTTGATCGCTCTACTCGAATCCCAAAAGTTAATAAATGAAAAGTTTTCCCAGCTATACCTAAGATCTTCGATTGAGGGGCTTCGATTTACCGAAGGGACCGGTTGACCAAAATACATCGAAAAAAGCTCGCCCGGAAGAAGAGCGCCCATCCGAAGAATCGTTCTCATTCCATTAAGCACAGCCAGCTGATTACTACTCAGATCCTTCTTGTATTGCCTTGCGGTGAACTCGTACTGACGAAGAACTTGAAGAAGCTTCTGTAAATCTTTCTCACTCTTCGCCTCAATAATCTCTGAAACGATACGTTCGGGTGAATTCTGGAAAAGTGCCTGATAGCTACCAGATTGTTTCGCGGACTGCAGTTCTTCAATAATCAAAACCAAGTCATTCGAATCCAGAAGTTCTGCTTTTCTCTTTTCAAGAAGAGCTCTGAAAATCTCTAAATCTGACTCGGGAACTTGATGGTTTTCGATGACTTCATTTAGCACCTCTAACACAGAGTCAAACTCTTCTCTCTGAATCAGATGATATATCTTTTCTCGAGCAACAACGCCGTTCAATGCATTTTGTTCGTCCCATGCTCTTGTGTAGGCGGGACCATTGACTAAACCATACAGTTCTGTTTTCTGCGGCTGTTTTATATCCTGTTCAGAGAGTGAGGAAGCATTGCTTTGAAACGAATCTCTAAGCTGTTCAAACCGTTCTGGCACTTTCGAAAGTGCAACCTCTAACTGATCCAACTCCGATTCGAATGTACTTATCCTTAATTCCAGTTCAGATCCTTTGACTCGATTATGGATGTCCTGAAGGCTGACAGGAGAAAATCCTGTCATCACTTTCCAGGAACCCGCTGCAAGCTCCTGCTGATGAACCCATCGCTGCCGGACTCCCCCATCGAGACCGCGCGTAAAGAACTGACGCCATGGGTCCAGGTTACCGAATAATGCAATAGCCAGCGCTCCGAAGAGTCCCCAGCAGAATCCCCTGTGCCAGGTTATGTTTCTCGACACTCGGAATTTTCTTGAAATCAGCTGGACGAGTGCAGTGGAAAAGCTGAAGCCGGAAACCACAGTCATCGCGAAGATGGTCGCCAATCCTAAGTTAAAGGCGTACGAGGGGGGCATTCCTGAGGCCTTCGCCGCAACTGAAGTAAGCATGTGGCCACCATAGTAATAATTCAGCGGATACTCATTAAACCAGAGATCTTTCGGAGGGAAGGATGAACTGTTCATGATGGAACCGATATGCGTCAGGTTCCCCCACTTCTCGGCTGGGTAAAGACTCAGCTCGAAAGTCGCGTATGGTATATATGATCGGACATTCAAAAAGAATAGAAAAGAAAGGAAAAAAAGCAAGTAAGAGAGAATAAGGGGTCCTGAAAATCTTCTCAGGTCTTGAAGAAACTTGTTGATGTCTAACAATGCAACCATGGAGCCGCTTAAAAGAACCAGAAAGAGAGCCGTATAGACACTAAACCCTGAGAAGGGAAGATAGAGTCCGCCTGCTATGGTAAATAGGACGAATGGAAACCATCGGGTTCTTCTTTGCCACGGGTTGAGTCCAGGCTGGCGGGCGGCTATAAATCCAATTCCAAAAAAAAGGGAAGCAATACCGAGGAGCAGCAGGCGAAAGAAAGTGGATCGATGGTCTTCAAAGAACCATTGCAGAGACAACAGCCAACTGACAGCACCAACGATGAGAAAGCCAAGCGGGAAGCTCGCGCCGACAGCTCGATCTGGAAGCAGGCGGAAAACCCTGAAGCAAATTGGAAGCATCGACACCTGACACAAAAGCAAAAAGATTAACCAAGGGAGTGCCAAGGGTAGATAGGTAACCCACCAGGCAGGATCAAAGACCTGAGACATTTTTAGCCCCTCTCTCAAAACTCACCATTTGCCAGGAATCATCACAGGTGGCCATTTTGCACATCGGTAAAAACAAATAAGTCTCTCTTAAGATCCATTTCAATATTTGATATGCAACAACTTACGGAATCCTGTTACCGCATGGTCAACCACTTTTCCTTCATTTAAGTTTGTAGGACAGATTGATAGAGGATGTTCCCATGTTCCACCAGGGATATGACACGACTATTTATTGACCCCGGCAGAAGGAATTTAGAAAGCTTGTACGCAGTTTTGTACAATTTGGATTATACCTGTGTCTCATAAATTAAGAGAATCACTTCGACAGTACTTCTATGAATTTCCAGAGGAACTCGCCGATTCATTATACATCATGCTTCATGAACTCAAAGGGATGAGAAAACTCTTTGAACATCTTCGCATTCCCTATGAAGAAGACAGCAAAATGCAATATATTATGCTGCTGCAGTACTTTCGACGGCATGGTTGCGAGAAATTTATCAGAGACGTCAAAGACAGACTGAGTTCCAAAGAGACCCATGAGAATCCGAGTAACTATATCGACAGCAGTATCTCTGATACCCATACCCCACCAATTATTGTCAAGAAAGGGGCCGGTCATCGAGAAGAGGATAGCGACACTGCGACGGGACCAGAAAGAGAAAGTCTGAAAGTCAGAAGAAAAGTTGAGTTTCATTCTGCCGAAGAAGACGAGGACACACAGGAATCACCCAAAGAAATAAAGATGGTTCTTAAGAACGGAGACCAATCCCCCACTTCTGTTCCGAGAAAACTGGAGAAACCTGAGACCAGCGGTAGACCCTCAGCATATGACAAAACAGATGAAGAGGGGTTTCCCATCGGAGAACTCTTCAAGGCACCAGCACCCAAAAAGGATGAAATCCCTGAAGGTTCCAGACCCTGGCATGAGGAAAAGAGCTGGGATCCCTCTGGGTCATTTCCCGAAGTTGAAAGAAGAAGTGGCAAGGAACGTCGTCGATTTCCTGATCGCAGGAAGGCAGTAGATATTGTCTTCAAAAACAGAAGATTCGGCAAGGGAAGAAGAAATGGTGAGGAACGCAGAAAAGACTGGCCCGAAGGAGGGTATGATCAGGAGAAAAAGTAACACCTGTTGCCCTCTTCTTTGACCACCTATGATCGAACTTGAATCCGTATCAAAGCGCTTCAGACTCTACAATGCTCCTGTACATCGCATCGCTGAATGGATAAGCCGCCGCCGACTGCACCAGGAATTCTATGCAGTTCGAGACGTGACGCTCCATGTTCCAGATGGCCGGACCATGGGATTAATCGGTGGCAATGGTGCCGGGAAAAGCACTCTTCTCAAGATGATTGCAGGAACCCTCTTGCCAAGCACCGGCCAAATCAAAGTCCGTGGTAGAATAGCGGCTCTACTTGAACTTGGAACTGGCTTCCACCCTGACTTCACAGGACGCCAGAATATCTATATCAATGGCCAACTTCTCGGCCTTACAGAACAGGACCTCCAAGGTCTTGAGCAGGAAATCATCGAGTTTTCAGAATTGGGCTCCTTCATCGACCAGCCGATTCGAACCTATTCATCAGGTATGGTTGTCCGCCTTGGTTTCTCCATCGCAGCTTCAGTCAACCCTGACGTGCTTATTATAGACGAGGCACTCTCGGTTGGTGATGCTCGATTTTCTCAGAAGTGTATCCGAAAAATACAGCAGTTCCGAGAAGAGAAGAAGACGATACTATTTGTCAGCCACGACCCCGGTGCGGTCATGAGCCTTTGCGATGAAGCAGTCCTGCTTGAACAGGGCTCTCTAACCACACGTGGTACTCCTCGTGATGTTCTGGACGAATATAACGCGCGGTTAGCCGCTATGGGACAAGGCAATGTTTCCATGCGTATTTCGCGTTCTTCCCAGGATGGCCAGACATTGAACCGACACGGTACATTTGAGGCCATTATTTCAGATCTAACACTATTGAACGCCTCGGGAGTACCATCAGATACTTATACTCCTGGTGAAGAAATGACTATTTCTCTGACGATTGTCTTTCTAAGCCCTGTCAATCAACCCAGTATTGGAGTTCTCATCAAGGACAGACTTGGACTCCATCTATACGGGACAAACACGACCCTTCAGAACATTAAACTTCCTCCCTGCAAACCCGGTGATGCACAACAAGTTGAGTTCACAATTCCTCTTAACATAGGCTATGGTACATACAGCCTTACCGTTGCTGTCCACGACGATGAGACCCACCTTGAAGCCTGTTACGAATGGACAGAAAATGCAGCATTCTTCCACATCAGGCATCAGGATAAACCCAATTGGACCGGCGTCTTAAAATTACCTGTGAGCATTACCCACAAGGAGAGCACGGTTCAATCCTCTCAAATTGCAGAATCTTTGAAAGAACGTTTTGAAGACCTCCCCACTCAGATCCTGCCCGGAACGACTCCCATATCTCCATTTGTGTACGGGTTTAGAGAAGTTCAAACAATCCGAAATACCAGAGGGATTTTTTGTGCCGGTGAAGGAAGCTTTGTCTATCACCATCCTGCAAGGTATACAATCATCAAAATTGTCTCTGGACCCCAGAAAGAAAATAAACCGGCCGAGCTGCATTTTACCCGTCCAGTTGAGAACGGGGCCTCACGCATGGACTTCTCCCCCGCAGGGGAACAATTCTCCGTTGTTTTGGAACTCAACCAGAATGAGACGAACCAATTTCATCTTTGGCACGTGGTTTCTCATTGTGCTTCAGCTCCAGTCCCTTTTCACATTGTATCCATCGATTCTATGGAAGAACTTAAGGAAGACCCTCAATGGCCCATTACGACGCAAGTGAGATAGTCCAGAATATCGAGGACAAACTTGAAGAGATAAAGGGAAGCTCCTCGGAGCTCAGTGAGAAAGAACAGCAAAGTCGTTTTCGCACGAAGCGACTTCAAGAAAAGAAACGCTCTGTATTCCGTAGGCTCGAAAAAGAAGTCCTTCCCCGAATGAGGGAATTCCAGTCAGTTGATCGTGTTCCTCCAGGCTCCCGTTTCAGACTCTTCAAGCAGGTTTTCAGCCGAGTATTCAGAATGTTTACCGCTCCTCAGGCAGCCTATAATTATTCAAACCTGGAAGCTGTTTTAACCCTCTCGAACGAGATAGACAAGCTCAGGCAACAGGTACAAAAGCTCGAAGACGGACCGACCCGCCCCTTCGGAGCTGTTGGTGAAATGGAATCAGCGGAAGATAAACGCCATTACGATCTGGTTAACCAACACCTTCAGGCGGTACAAAGAAACCTTGATTACTTGACCCGGAACCTCGGAGAAATGTCTTCATCACTTGGAACCATCGTTGACAATATCAGTGCTGTTTCAGGTCGGGTCAATACGATGAATGTCAGCCAGTTCGACACTAAGAATGAAGTCTCCTCTACACGGACTGAAATCAGTCGATTGTGGACTGAACTGGGACTTGTGTATGAAAGTATAGACCAACGCGCAGAAGACCTTTGGACAGGTCTCCATGAAAGAGACGTTCAACTGAGCGTTAATACCGAAGCGACTCAGTCGCTCCATGGCCAGGTGGGGTCTATTGAAGCCCACTCGAAAGAATTGAGAGCTCGACTTCTCGTTCTTGGTGAGCAGCTTGCCATTCATCAGGAAATGCTCGAGAATGTCAGGGAAGAACTGTCTGATTCACCACCATCCAGAAGGCGAAGTGAACCCAGACCAGCAGGCGACACCACAAGAGAGACAAGAGGGCATGATGCCGAGGAAGTAACGCAAACACCTCGAAAAGATTCGCACTTCTTCGCCGCCCAGAGCTCACAGGTCGAAAGTGACCCTCTCATTACACGTCAGCTCGACCTTGCCTACCTCCGCTTCCAGCGCCAATACCGAGGCGATGAGAAAGAACTTCGAGAAAGACAGTCCAGCTACAATGAGCTTCTTCTTGAAAATCTTCAAACGGAACTGAAAAAGGACGAAAAACCTCGACTTCTCGATGTAGCTTGTGGAGATGGAGTCTTTATAGACATTCTAAACAAGAAGGGCTGGGATGCGATCGGTATCGACGTCAATGACGCCATGGTAAAACAAGGCAAAGCCCGTGGACTCAATATTGAGTCAGCAGATGCGGTCGCTTATCTTTCCAGAGTTGAGCCAAAGTCTCTGGACGTGGTATCGATGCTTCAGTTTGTCGAACACCTGCCGCCTCCTGTCCTGATGAAGATTCTGAAAGATGTCTATAGAGCCCTGAAACCGAATGGTTTGATATTGATTGAAACAATCAACCCCCATACCATGAAGGCTCTCCACTGGTTCTATTTTGACCTTTCACACGAGAGACTGATTTTCCCAGAGATGATGCAGCTCCTTGCGGAGACAGCCGGATTTCAGACGCTCAGCTTTGAAGGTATCAATACCGTCTCACCGGAGAATCAGCTTAAAGTTGCCGGCGATAAAGATAACAAGGAAAACATCGAAAAGCTAAACAAGTTTCTTTTTGGAAACCAGGACTACTATTTTCTTGCAAGAAGACCGTCTGCACAGAAAACATAATCTTATCCTGAACACTATAGATAGAAAAGTGTCCTGTCTGCGTTATTTTTGAGCAGGCTAGAAATTCGCCAGCACATCAGCAAGAGCGTCTATCAAGTCCCTTTCTTCGGACAGGAATGGTCCTTCAGCTGACTCTGGCTTCTCCTCGAGATAGACAACCTCAATACTGCCTTTCACGACACCATCCTTTTCGACATGTGCCTTCTGAACCCATGGGGTTTCTTTGAAATCATTAGTGGTCCAGGTTTGCTCCCCTATAGTAACTCTGACCGCAGTAATCTCCGGGAACTGCCATGCTGGTGGAATCAGTTCCAGATAATCTTCGACCACGGCTTCTAATGAGGATTCGGTTGCAACCGATTTAATGGCTGTATAGATACCCTTCAACTCTTTTCGCCTTTCCCCTATATCATAATCAAGTGAAGCAGCTTTGTTCGAAAGTTCGTTAGCTTCGATCGCCTCCCCAAGCAGTTTGGAAAGAGCATTAATTAAATCACGTTCCTCACTTAAGAAAGGACCTTCGTCAGATTCGGGTCTTTCTTCTGTATAGAACACTTCGATCATTCCTCGTTCTTCCCCAAGAACAGAGATCGGCTGTGCCTGACGCCAATCACTGGCCTGGAAGGGATCGCTGGTAAACTCTTCTCCATCAAAGGTAATACGCGCGGTTGTAACACCAGGGAACTGCCAGGCAGGGGGAATCAAACGAACAGTATCTTCAAAAACGTCTTCGAAATTGTCATGGTGTTGTAGAGAGTCACTGACCCCATACAGACAGGTCAGTTCCTTGACACGTTCTCCCATATCATAACTGAGTTGCTCCTGAACTTCGAGCGACTCTTGGAGTTTTTCTCTTTCAGCTGCCACCTGAGCATTGTAATACACCATCGTTAAGATCACGACAGCCACGAGAAAAAACGCTGACCCAAGAAACACTTTTCTCTGGCGCTTGATTGCCTCTTCAGCAGTCCATTTCTCTTCTATCTCACCCTTAAGTTTTTCGCGAAGTTCAGAGTCGATTATTTGACGTACATACATCTCTGCCAGAGCAAGGTCACCAGAGCGTATTGCTGTCTTTGAAATCTCTTCATAGAGCCGGTTTTGAAGTTGCGGATACTTTGGGTGCTGATTCCATGCCTCTCGAGCCCGGCGGAGTATATCCTGACAGCGATCTAATTTTTCGTAACTACCCTTACCCTTTATCTTCTCGAAGACTTCTTCGAATTCATGAACAAGCTTTTCTGCCTTATCTCGTTCTCCTGCACAGCTCAAGTAGTCCTGAACCCATTGAACTATATCTAGAGGAGAGATCTTCTTTCGTTCTTCGATATCCGCCTCAAGGCAGACTTCAACCAGATCTTTCAGCTCCTGAGGAACTCTTTCCGCCTCTGGAAGATCTTCGAGCTTTGTGTATTCACCTTCTTTAGCTTCCGCAAAGGCTAAGGGAGTCTTCCCCATATGAGGTGCTTTTAAAGTCAGAAGATGATAAAGTGTTGCGCCAAGAAGATAGACATCGGTCCAGGGACCAAGACGGTCCGAAGTCTTATCCGTTTGCTCAGGAGCCATAAAGGCCGGCGTACCTGCAGGGTTTTGTGCATCCCCAACCGTTGGAACTGGAAATTTCTCAAACTTATCAAACTGTTGCTTGAACTTTTCTGTATCGAAAATTACGGCAAGCCCCCAGTCCATCAACTGAACCTCGCCAAACTCTCCGATCATCACCTGAGCTGGCTTAATATCTCGATGAAGAATCCCTCGGCTATGTGCATATGCTGTTGCCTGGCATATATCGATAAAGATCGAAAGATGTTTTTGCAGATACTCTCGCAAGGGCAGGCCTTGAAAGTCCTTCTTGATCGCGTCTGACCAACTTTGCCCTCTGACCAGTTTCATAGCGATTAAAGGAGACCCATCCTGGTCTGCTCCCAGGTCATGGATCGTTACAATATTTGGATGATCAAGAGCCGCGGTTGTGAGTGCTTCCATTTCAAAGTTAAAGGTCATGAATTTAGAGAACTTAGCGCTGTCTTTGCAGTCTTCCCGAATCTCTTCTTTGAACCTTTTAATCGCGACTTCTCGTCCGAGTGCATGCTGGCGAGCTCGCCAGACCTCTCCAAAACCGCCTTTACCGATCACCTCTTCAAGGGTGTATGTATTGCCAGATGGACTGAAGGCCCCTTCCTGCTGCTCCATACCTACCAGATTCCAGACACTATAACTGCGACTGGAAGTACTTTCGACCTCCGTTTCGACAACTTTAGTCTCATCGAGTCGTGTTGGATCGAAAGTCTGAAGACTGTCGTCGGACATTCCTTTGGGAATGATCCGTGTGGCATCATCGGAGTTCGGAGAAGTCATAAGCGGAAGAAGGTGAACCTTTCCTGACAAATTGAAGGCATTGAAACTAATTCTATGTTTATTACTCCATTCCGTGAGATTCACAACTGCAAAGTGAAGACTTTTCCGTTGCGCGAACTCCTTCTCATCCCATGATGCCGTGTTGGTTTATCGTATGAAATCTACTCAACAGGTATGTTCCATGAGTCTCACTCGTCTCCTCATTATCCTTGGTTTAATCTTCCCGCTGACTTTCATGAGTTCCAATGCAGCGACTCCAGAGGGAGCTTTTCCCGGATCCGTTTCAGCAGAGGAAATCACCCGGGGTGATTTGGGGAAAACCGTAACAATTTACGGTGAGATCAAGTCTCTCTCCCCTTCCAGGGGGGATAGAGTACCGCACTCTCTCTTTGTCACTGATCGAGAAGCTGATAATCTTGCTGTGATCTTCTGGCCAGATATACAGGCATCAATACTTCCCCAAAACCAGCTCCCGCCAGCGGGCACCATGATGACGGCGAAGGGAGAACTTTCTGACTATCGCGGAACTTTACAAATTAGAATCCGTTCTTCCGAACAGATTGCGTTTCTAAACCTTGATACACCCAACGCTGACATTTCAAGTTCAAGCACCCCACCAGAGGCAAACGCAGACGGCTATTACAGCCCCGCAGACATAGCAGCGCTGAAAGACTTCCAGGGTCGGGACCTCTCCATGAAAGGCCCAGTTCTTTCTTTTCGTGAGGCCTGGAATGAACGCGCTCCTAATATCATCAAGATTGGCGAGGACGGACAGGAGATAGAAGTCGTTTTTTGGGCAGAGCTTTCCACGATCGATTCCAAGCTTCAGGAGACAGGCAATATCGTCTATGCAACGGGCACCTTCCAGGACTACCAGGGTCGTCTTCAGCTTGCGGTAAGAGACTTGGAGAATCTTTCCACTGCCCCTCTCCCATCTGACCGAGTCGCAGGATCTCTGGTTGAGATCAAGCCATCTACAAGCACAGCAGAAGGCTGGCCGGGAAAGAGCCTCAATACTCTGGCCCGCACCCTGAAAATCGATGAAGCTGAGACTTATTCCCCTGAAAAACTGGCTCCTGGAAATGATCAGGAGACCGTCAAAGTAAACGGAACACTTTCCGCTCCCTTAAAGCGCAGTAGCGGAGAAACCTTCTATCTTCTTAATGATGGTTCAGGTTTTATAACGGTTCTTGGGCTGGATGACTCGAAAGCGAAAAAGGGTGAAGTCTCAATTGAAGGGCGTCTCGTCTATAATGAGAACCTGGATATACTTGAGCTGAGCGTGAATTAGAGTATTTGCCACACAAAACCGAAGTTCTTTTAATCCAGTCTTACAGGGCCAGACCCTTCTTCTCAAGTTTCGAAATTTGATCGCGAAGCTCTGCTGCTTTTTCAAACTCCAAAGCTTTTGCAGCCTCCAGCATTTCCTTACGAAGCTTGTCGATCTTTTTCTTGAGCTCATTCTTTGAGACATACCCCGTCTCCTCTTCCGCAACCGACAGAAGAACCTGCTGCTCCTCATCATAACTGATCTCAATAATATTAGCGATTCGCTTTTTGATACTTTTGGGCGTAATCCCCATCTTCTTATTGTGCTCTTTCTGGATCTTACGACGACGCTCCGTTTCCTCTATACAAACCTTCATCGAGTCAGTGATTCTGTCCGCATACATGAGAACGCGTCCATTTTCATTTCTTGCTGCTCGACCTACCGTCTGGATCAAAGAACGAGAGGAGCGGAGATACCCTTCTTTATCCGCATCGAGAATGCCAACCAGAGAGCATTCAGGAATATCAAGCCCTTCCCGGAGAAGGTTAATTCCAATTAAGACATCAAACTTACCTTCACGAAGCTCACGGATAATCTTGGCGCGTTCAAGCACATCAATATCACTATGCATATAACGCACGCGAAATCCTATTTCATTATAGTACTCTGTTAACTCCTCAGAGAACCGTTTCGTCAGAGTTGTGACCAGAACACGTTCGCCGCGTTCCTCTCTCAGTCGGATTTCTTCCAGAAGATCCTGAACCTGACTGCCTACGGGCCTTACCTCGATCTCTGGGTCGATCAGACCTGTCGGGCGTATAATTTGTTCCGCCACTGCCCCACCAGACTTTTCCAACTCGTATTGCTCTGGTGTTGCACTGACGAAGACAATCTGGTTAATCTTCTTTTCCCACTCTTCAAACTGCAAGGGACGGTTATCAAGAGCGCATGGAAGTCTGAAACCATATTCCACCAGATTCGTTTTTCGACTTCTGTCGCCTGAGTACATCGCTCTCACCTGGGGTACAGCAATATGGCTTTCATCCACAAAAAGCAGGTAGTCCTCAGGAAAATAATCCATGAGTGTATACGGAGCTTCCCCAGGAGCTCTTCCCGACAAATGGCGTGAATAGTTCTCAATTCCAGGACAGGTCCCCATCTCCTTCATGAGTTCTATATCGTACTCTGTCCGCTGCTTGAGACGCATATACTCCTGCAACTTACCAAGATCCTCCAGCTCCTTCAGGCGCTCCTGCAACTCAGCCTCGATACCCTTAATGGCTACTTTCATCTGGTCCTTTCGCGTTGCATAGACAGAAGCAGGAAAGATCGCTCCGCGCCTTACCTTACGTATTTTTTGCCCTGTGAGTGGATCGATCTCTGTTAAAGAATCAATCTCATCACCAAAAAACTCGACCCTGAGTGCGCGTCGTTCTTCATAGGCGGGAAAGATATCGATCACATCACCTCGAACACGGAATGTGCCGCGGTAGAAGTCCATGTCACTTCGTTCGTAGAGCAACTCTACAAGTCGCTTCATGAGATCCTCGCGCTCCATCTCCATCCCTGGCTCGAGATACACGATCATATTGAAGAAGGCATCAGGAGCTCCAATCCCATAGATAGAAGAAACAGAGGCGACCACAAGAACATCCCGCCGCTCCAGCAAAGAGCGCGTCGCGCTGAGCCTCAGCTTATCGAGCTCATCATTGATCGAGGCATCTTTCTCTATATAGGTGTCGGAAGAAGGGATGTAGGCTTCTGGCTGGTAATAATCATAATAGGAGACGAAATACTCGACCGCGTTATCTGGAAAGATATCTTTGAATTCGTGGTAGAGTTGGGCAGCGAGAACCTTATTTGGAGCGAGAACAAGCGTTGGAACATTGAGCTCTGCAACAACATGAGCCATGGTGAAGGTCTTTCCTGACCCAGTAACACCGAGAAGAACCTGGGCAGGAAGATCATTGCGAATTCCAGCCACGAGGCTCTTGATGGCTTCTGGTTGATCTCCAGAGGGTTTGAAATCTGATACGATTCGAAATTGTCCCTGATTGCGATCCAATGTGCTCATCTGCCTTTTCTCTTGTCGTCGATCCGGCGACTTCTTCACATTCGTACGTGAGGAACGTTTTCTATGAAGAAGCGCAGCAAAATACAACTTTTGCCAATTTGGGCCTACGTGGTTTCAAACCTGGTGTTTCTTGCACTGCTGGTGGTTGTGTATTATGCCACTCAGTATTATGCAGCCGAGAACAAATTTATCAACGTTGCCTTGTTCCCCATTCTGCTCGTCGCGTTTCTCAGCGTCTTGATTGCTAGCGGATATGATGCCTTCTATGATCGCTTGATGTATCGTCGCTATCAACGTGAGCGCGAGAATAACCAGGAGATCGAAATCGTCAAGGGGACGCGCGACGGCATCCGCAAGAGTGAGTAAGCCTCTACACTTTCCTTTCTTTATCAATGAATCCCTCCAGTGGCATCGCTGATTTTCCGCTCGGCGAAGACGAGTAACCCTGACAAGGCAATTAGCCTGAACAGATCAGTACAACCAGGTCTGAGCTACCGTTACTCTGTGCGAGGAGTGAATAACCTTGATTTAACTTCATTCTAACGAGTTTTCAACCTGCATCTGAATGCAGGCGGAAAGCAGCCTGAATGCAGGAAGGAAGCAAGTTGGACTGGATAAAAGTTTTCTCCTCGAGTCGCTGACCATGAAGATCACAAGGAAAAGCGGTCCTATTCTTCCTCGTCTTCCACAAAAAGAGCAGACTGATCAACATCCGCATTAACAAATTCCCAGATGGGGGCAAACTCCCAATCCGGTTCCTCCTCCAGCCACTCGAAGAATCGGGAGATTCCACGCGCTTCGTTTCCGTTTCCATGGACAAGCAGGATGCTTCCGTTGGTTGCGGGAACGCGGTGCGGTGGTCTGTCCAGATGCATTCCACTCACCCATGAGTCGCAATCCACCGGTAGCAAACTCATCGCGAGGATTTCATTCAATCTGGTTTCGTCGTGCTTGAGACCAGGAAAACGGTAGAAGTGTTCTGGAACGACACCCCACTCCAGAAGAATCTTTTCCAGGTGGAGAGTATCGCCACGCAAGGACTCCGGAGCATAAGCATTCATGAATATCCCCGACTTTGGATGATCCCAGGAATGGAGCCCCCAGATGAAATCGATGCTGGGTTCTTTCTCCAGCTCAAGCAGATCTGCCATTGCGAGAGGCTGTTGCTGAAGCCAGCGCCCTGATATGAACTGCGTGCAATAGACAGTCTGCGATCCGTCTGCACTTCTATTTGGTAACTCGTAATAGAACTCCTTTTCGTATGGTCGTATAGACCAACACAAATCAGAGGTAAGTGATACCTTCCCCTTCAGCTGCTCACGGTCGCCGTGGCAATATCCCTGCTCAAGTTCGGCAAGTTCGTGTGCCCGCTTGAAGAGCCGGTCGAGGTGTGTACCGTCGAACGATGAAATATCACTACTTTCGTCGAGATCCTCCCTACGGATGGCGATAGAATAGTTCGCTGGTCCGTTGATCGCCGCAAGCACCCATTCCTCACCTTCCAGAAGAAAGGTTCGACGTATATAGATTTCAGTGCCAACCTGCAACTCAACGACCACTTCTTCCGGCGGAAGCATTGTGTAGGCGGAGAGTGGCTCGCTGACTGTACGAGGCTCACTTGTGACGCTCATCTTAGAAATGGAGCGATAGGGGTAATCGTTGAGAAGAGGCTTAGCCTTGAAAGTAAGTGACTTCCCCTGATATTCAAGTTTGTTCTGTTTAATTGTATAGCCAAGGGGCTCAGCAGACTCGTCGACTGGAACATAGTGTTTATCTTCGATGACGAGTACCGGATTACTGAGATAGTGTGTTTTTCCATCGGCATCACGAAGCTGATCGCCGCCGTTCTCGTAGATGACGCGTTTATCGTCGTAATCGATGACAAGGTTTCTCCCCCAGTAAGTCATTTCTACGGAGGCATCGAGAAAGTCCTCGGAAAGAAGGTCTTCGAGAGATATATAGAGAGCGCCCTGGAACTGAATAGCCCGCGCTTGAGCGCTCACTATGGAAGGGAAGAATACAAGGAGAAGTAGCAGAAGGTGTTTCATTGGTCTTCATCAATTTAAGGAATTGGGTTGGCCGTTGTGAACAGGTCAACTGTGCCTTTATAGAAAGCCGACTTCTTCCTGTCGAGGGAAGAAGTCGGTCTGGACTCGTTCATAAATTGATGGAGAGTGGAGGAAGGACTCCTACACCTTGAGAAACCACTTTTTGTGATAAAGAGGCCAGGTAATCAGGAACCAGAAAATAATATATGTCAGCGCGAACGCAAAGGAGGCGAGATGCTCAGTTTGTACTTCGGGGTTTGCGTAGAAGATCGCCTGGAAAACATTCTCATAGATCCAGGTCTTGAGGTTGTCGACTCCTTCTGTCGCATTCGGGTTGCTGACCATAAACTTGACCTTTTCAACAAAACCTGAGGCGACTTCGTCTGTAGGAATTTTAATCATGTACATAATTCTCGCAAGAATGCCGGAGGCAAAGAAGACATAGATCGGGTTCGTACCAAAGACAACGAAGGGGAAGGACCATTTACGCCACTTCAGCACATCATTCAAATAATAGGTAATCGCGAAGATGACAGACGCCCAGCCAGCTGTAAAGACAACATAGCTGCTGCTCCAGTTCTTCTTGTTGATGGGGAAATACGTATCCATGCAGGCGCCAATGATAATCAGCACGTTGCCGGCTAGAAGAGCCCACATGACTTTCTCTTTACCACTTTTCTCTACTTGAAACCACGTCCCTGCCAGCATTCCAAAGATCACTGTTCCAATGGCAGGAATAGTACTGAGAAGACCCTCGGGGTCTGGTCTATACCTGTACAGGTGAGACCCAAAAAGGTTGGAATCAATCCAGTCTATGAGGCCGCCAGGATAAGGCGCACCCTCTGGTGCATCGCGGATCGTTCCTTCGATAGCTCCGAGAACGTAATCTGCAGGAGGCGAGATATACTTGAGGAGAATCCAGTACAGGTTGAGGAAAATGAGTGCCCAAATGACTCGTCCAAGTGTCTTTGTATAGAGCAAAATAAGAGAGGCGAAGAAGTAGCAGAGGCCAATTCTTTGGAGCACGCCTGGAATACGAAGAATGCCTCCACCGTCTAACTCATTGGATCTTGGGAACATACCACTGAAAGTGAACGTGCGCACAGGACCGCTGAAATGTCCGAAATCGATAATCCACCACAGAAACCCGAGTCCTAACAGGCCAGCACCAGCGGGGATTCGTGCTCCTTTAATACCTTCTTTCAGTTTGGCAGAATAGCCTTCACAGAAATAATGCACTCCGAACGCCATTGCAATGAACGGGAGGGTGAGACGAAGGTTAGGAAATCCACCCAAAATGAGTCCAAGAAGGATCAGAAGAATCGTCCTTCGAATAACTTGAATCATGATCAATGTTTTGTCGGCGCCCGCAGCCAGCTTTTTGTCCAGCGAAAGCGTCATGGCGACGCCAACGATGAACAGGAAGAATGGGAAGATAAAGTCGGTGGGCGTCCATCCGTCCCATTTCGCGTGACCTAGAGGCTTATAAATGGCTCCCCAGCTTCCAGGGTTGTTGACGAGGACCATTCCGGCGATCGTGAGTCCTCGAAATACGTCGAGCGATTCGAGTCGTTCCTTCTTTGCCATATAGGAGGCTTTCTCTAGAAAGTTGATTTATAAAAAGGAAACGACCCACCGGGAAGGTGGGTCGAGAGTTTTTTAGAGCGTTAAGTTGGAATACTTATGACTTGAAGCGTACCACGTCACCATTACTGACAGTTCCGTTTGTTGGATCATACGGAGTCATAGGAGATGGGAAGGTTGGGTTAAGAATGTCATATGCTCTATCTGGTCCAAGGCTGAACATCACCCAGAATTCTCTCTTCAAGAGATTTGTTCCATCTGAGTAGTTCTGGAAGGGCTCGAAGAAGACGGCAGATCTTGTTGCAAGAGCCGGTGACTCGGCAATTCCGTGGGATCCCCCGTGAATATAATCCGGACCCCAGATCACAACTGTTCGGTCGCCAGGATTCGGATCTACATTGTTGAAAACATCCTTGGGGATCGATGTCATGTAGGCGATGGGTGTTGTGACCTTCGACCACAAAAACTCACGCGTTTGTCCGACCGCTCTGGACGTTTTGAAAAGACGGTTATAATCGATTTGATAGGATTCAACCGCTGTGGCCAAAGAGCGCATATCTGCCTGCATACGGCTGACTTTGGAGCGCGTCTGGGCCTCAAGGAAGTTAGGGACGGCAATTGCCGCGAGGATAGCAATAATAGCCACGACAATTAAGAGTTCAATCAGTGTGAAACCACTGAACGGCTTGAAATTTTTTCTCATTTCTTTCTTTCTCTCCTGGGTATTAGACCGATCATTTTCACTCACGATCATGTCAAAATCTGCTTCGCTTGTTTGTCGCTGGCAAGGGGTTCCTGAAAACATTTTTTTGACGCCCCAAAGAGCAACAACAAATATTGTATACCTATATCCCCCCTGTGTAAATTCCGGTTGTGCATCAACAGATGCCGGCTGAAGGTGCGCGTTACGCCCAAGATGTATCCCATACCCTGATAAGCGAAAAGAAATCAGCCTCATTCGCTCAAGAGCACGATGACCCGATCCTTTATTCTCAGCATCCTTGCGATCCTTCCCGTTTTCCTCCTCTCCTGCGCTGACAACACTCAGTCACCGTACACTGAGGATGGAAAGAAGCGGATCATCTTCCTGACAATGCAGCTGAGGCCAACGTTTGACGAGTACTTCTTTGATCTCTTTGCGCAGTATGAGGAGGAAAACCCTGACGTTAAGATCGAATGGATCGACTTTCCATACCAGAATTATGAAACAAAGCTGATGACTGCCTACATCGGTGGTAGAGCTCCTCATGTGATTAACTTGCCTTCTGACTATGTCCAGGATTTTCAGAAGAGAGGCTTCGTGCTCCCACTCAACCAATATCTCTCCGAAGACACATTCGAGAGTTACGTTCCCACAATCCTGGAGGATGGGGGAAGATACGGAGAGAATGTCTATGCGCTCCCCTGGTATGCATCTTCCTCCGTGAACTTCATCAACATTGGTATTCTTGAAGAAGCAGGACTGAGCCTTGAGGATGTTCCGGAACACTTTTCAGACCTTCCAGAGTTCGCAAAATCAATCAAAGAGAAAACGGGTAAGTTTGCGTCCTTTCCCATCTATACAGAAAATGGAACTTTACGTCTGCTGCTCTGGGCTGCGGGAGTTCCGATTACAAACAGAGAAGGTACAGAAGCGACCTTCAATACAGAGAAAGCTGTTGAGACGATCAAATTCTGGACGGACCTCTATAACTCTGGACTTGTCCCCGACGAGGCTCTTACAGCAACACATCAGCGCCCTATGGAACTCTACAAGACAGGCAATCTACTCATGATGGAAACAGGAGCTCAGCTCATGCGCAAAGTTGAGTCGGACGCTCCCGATGTCTATGCAAATACGCGTGTCTGGCCATTGCTTTCCTGGAAGGGACAAGAGAAATACCAGACGGCATTACACACAATATGTATTTCTTCTCAGGCGGCTCACCCCCAGGAGGCAGCAGACTTTGCTGCTTACGTCACCAACGCACAGAACCAGTTGGAGTTCTGCAAGCTGACGACAATTATCCCCACGGTCATTGAGGCGCTGGACGACCCTTATTTCTCTGACCCTGAGGATACACTTGAGGGGCGCGCGCGATTAATGAGTGCAAAGCAAGTCCGAAAAGGTGCGGTGTTTCGTCCCCTCAAAGGTGGAAAAGCACTTCAAACAATCATGGACCGTACAACAGAAAACATTGCCCTGGGTAAGATCAGCGCCGAGGAAGGTATAGCAGAGGCGGAAAGAAAGTGGAATGAAATCCTCCAGGAATAATTACAAACAGACACTCACAGCGTATAGCTTCCTCCTGCCAACGCTGGTTGTTCTGGGCTTGTTTCAATTCTATCCGATGGTTCATGCCTTGTTCCTGTCCATGTGGGATTATTTCCCTATGTCACCGAACAATGAATTCATCGGTTTCGACAACTTCACGCGGTTGTTTTCCGATGATTTATTCTGGGAAGCCTTGAAGAACTCCATTCTCTATCTCCTCGTGGTCCCTGTCATCATCGCGACGTCTTTAGGACTGGCGATGCTGGTGGAGCCCAATCTCCCTGGAATAGGTTTCTTCCGAGCCTGCTATTATGTGCCAGTGGTCACCATGATGGTTGTTGTCGCCTTCATCTGGAAAGTTCTCTTCAACACCGACAATGGAGTCATCAACCAGGCACTGATAGGTACAGGTGTCATCTCCGATGGAATTCCGTGGTTGACCAGTGAAAAGATGGCGCTTTGGTCGATCATGACAGTAACCATGTGGAAGGGCCTCGGCTATTATATGGTGATGTTTATCGTCGGGCTCAAAGCAATTCCTCCGACTCTTGTTGAGGCGGCCCGTATAGATGGGGCTCGGAAATTTCAGATATTCATGAACGTGACAGTTCCCTGCTTATGGCCGACAATCAGCCTCATTGCAATTCTTTCCTCGATAGCTGCTTTACAGGTTTTCGACGAGATTTATGTTTTGACATCTGGCAGAATAGGCACTGCGACACTCGTCTATATGATCTACGAAGAAGGGTTCAGTGGCATGGATTCCGACATGGGCTATGCATCCGCTGTGGGAGTTGTGCTTTTCCTTCTTCTCTTCGTCTTCACGGCGCTTTCTATCAAGACTATGGAAAAGGCGTATACGGATTAAACGATGGCGAATGTAAACTATAAGAAAACAAGGCGATTAAGTGGAACTGAAAGAGGAGCCATTGAGCTCCTTCTCCGTTATGTGACGATGATTCTGCTCCTGGTTATTTTCGTCGGCCCCTTTATATGGATGCTTTCTCTTTCATTTCGTGGAGCAGGCAACATCTACAGCATGGAGCTGATTCCTGATCAGCCTACTTTTGCAAACTTCACAGAAGCCTGGGAAGGTTTCAATCTCAGTACTTCTTTCTTCAACAGCGTTATTGTCTCAATCCTCAGTGTTATTTCGAATATTCTCTTTTGCTCTCTTGCTGCTTATCCACTGGCTCGCATGAATTTCCCAGGAAAGAAGATTGTTTTTCTTCTCATTCTGAGTACGTTGATGATTCCCTTTCAACTCTACATGATTCCTCTTTTCGTTCTGAGCGTTAAACTGAACCTGTTTAATACGTTGATTGGAATTGTTCTTCCCACCTCTGTCGGAGCCTTCGGGATCTTTCTCGTCCGACAATTTTATCAAACGATTCCGATGGACCTCGAAGAGGCTGCCAGAATCGATGGTGCCAACGAGTTCCAGATTTGGGCGTTGATCATGTTCCCTCTAACCAAGCCGGTTGTGGCTGCATTGGGAATTTTTGTTTTCGTTTTCAGCTGGAGTAACTTCCTCTGGCCTCTCATCGTCATTGATTCTGAATCATTGTACACTCTACCGATCTCTATCTCAAAAATGTCTGGCGCCTTCGTCGACAAAACCCAGACACTCGCCGCCGGTTCCGTTATCGCCGTTCTTCCGATCGTGGTGATGTTTTTCTTTCTCCAACGATTCTTTATCGGAGGAATGACACTGGGGTCGGTAAAGGGCTGATCGTTCGCCTCGAATCCTATTTATTTAATAAAGTTGGGTAGTTTCTCATGTCACCGAAATCGAGTTCTGAATCGCATATTATTACGCTGGGTCTTCCAAAGGGAAGTCTGCAGGAAGCCACTCTCGAGCTTTTTCGGAAAGCCGGGTTCAGTTTTGGTACCTCCTCGCGTTCCTATCATGTCAGCAGCGACGATCCTGAGATTCGAGCCCTGCTACTGAGAGCTCAGGAAATACCCAGATACGTCGATGAAGGCGTGATCGATGCTGGGCTGACCGGTCTCGACTGGATCGAAGAGAATAACGCGAAAGTGCATAATGTCTGTGACCTTGTCTATGCAAAGGCCAGCCGTACCAAACCTCGCTGGGTGCTCTGTGTGCCAGAAACTTCAAAGTTCAAAGATGTCAAGGACCTTGAAGGAAAGCGTATTTCAACAGAACTGGTGAACGTTACCAAGAAGTTCCTCAAAAAGAACGGGGTGAAGGCCCACGTGGAATTCAGCTGGGGCGCCACAGAAATCAAGGCCCGCGAGTTTGTTGATGCGATTGTTGATATTACAGAGACGGGCAGCAGCCTGCGAGCCAACAAACTCAAAATCATCGCGACCCTCATGGAAACGTGGAATCAGTTAATTGCAAATCCTGATTCCTGGAAAAACAAGAAGAAGCGAGAAAAGCTCGAGAACATTGCACTTCTTTTGAAGGCTGCAATGGAAGCAGAGGGTAAAGTTGGGCTGAAGATGAATGTTCATCAGGATAAATTCAAGGAAGTCTGCGCCATGCTCACGAGTTTGACCTCTCCCACTGTATCTCAGTTGAGTGAGGAAGGCTGGCTTGCGCTGGAAGTTATTATTGAAGAATCCACCGTGAAGCGTATCATACCTGCTTTGAGGAGAGCAGGAGCGCGTGGAATTATCGAATACCCACTCAACAAAGTGATCGACTGAGTTCGGTCAAGTATAGATGATAAACATTCAGGCGGAGACTTTCGGGTCTCCGCCTCTTTATTTTCTTAAGAAGCCTGAAGCTGATAATCGATATCCAGCTGTTCGCAAAGTTGATTGAGTTCTGCCCTGAGGTTTCGAACCGGACAGGCTGATGGAATATCAATGGTCATTTGAAATTGAAATACGGGAGCCCCTGAAAAGGGAGCGGGAGTATTTTTCGTATTTGCAGAGACGATATTAATCCCATGCTTACTCAACAGCAGCGAAACCTGATGAATAATACCAGCATGATCCATCGAGGTTGCTGAAAGTGTATAGCGAATCACTGGAGAATCGCTGTAGGCAGAGGACTGACTCTTTACCTCTTTAACAGTAATACTGAGACCCTGCCTCTTTTCGAGAGGCTGTTTGCTCTTTTCGAGGCGACCGACAAGACCACTGTCACCTTGAACAAGAATCAAGGTTGCAAACTCACCTCCCAGTTGAGACATGCGACTATCTTCAATATTGCCATCATTTTCAAGAATCCAGCCAGAGAGAGAAGCGACAATTCCTGTTCTGTCTTCACCAACTGATGTAATGATCGCGAATGCTCCGTCTTTTCCTGGAGTTTCAGTCTTCATGGTTTAATCCTCGAAAATAGATTATGAATTCTCTGTATATCTGATCGGATTCGGCGGTCAAACCAAAGTATCCGAAAGTTTCTCGTTGGTTGATAGTTTTCCTGGTTCAAGGTGATTCGACAAGTTCAGGGAGTGCCCTGCCGGACAACTTGAGTTCACGGAGCTTTCGTATATAATTGAAGGCTTCAATGATCATCCAGATCTCAAGGACAAGAATGACAACACCGATGAAGAACAGCATCGGATTCTTCATTCCACCTCCATCTCCTGAGGACGCGAACGACTTGAGGAGCTCGATCAAACCGTACCCTGTCATAAAGAGCATGAAAACCATGGGAAGCCCGGTAATCCAGATAGGCTTTTGTTTTCTGTAAAGCCAAACAGTTGCAACCAGAAGAGCCAGCCCTGCGAGGAGCTGATTCGTGGCCCCGAACAAGGGCCAAAGATTGATGGCTCCTTTTCCTCCCACTTTCAACCCTTCACGGATCGAGTCGGCCTGAAAGACATCGAACATCGCCAGAAGAAAACCCGAGAGAACAGCGACACCAGTTGCGATATACATATTCATCAGCGGCTTGAAGTTGATTGCCTGACCCAGTTCAGAAAGCACGTAGCGCTGCAAACGCGTGGAACTGTCAAGTGTCGTTGCAGCAAAACTGGCAATGAAGACACCGATGATACCCAGTGCAAAGTCCTGCGGTATACCGATACTTGAAATCAGGTTTCCTCCACCGGTAACAACGGCTGGAATGACGTTCCCCAGACCATTTGCGCTCCCCCAGCTGGCATATTTTGACTGCCAGGCTTCCACCCCTGATAGACCATTATAGTTCATTCCCAGACCAGCGCAACAGGCCAGGATAATAATCACAGCGAGAAACCCCTCCAGAAGCATCGCGCCATAGCCAACGTACTGTGCATCTCCTTCGCTGGTTAGCTGCTTCGAACTCACACCACTACTCACCAGACAATGGAACCCGCTGCAGGCACCACATGCGATGGTGATGAACAGAAACGGAAACAGGGCAAATGGAGCTCCAATGTCTGCCTTGTTGACAGCGGGAGCCACGATTTCTGGTCGCGCCCACAGGATCCCCAGAACAAGAAGCGCCATTGCCAGAAACAGTTGATGAGAATTGATGTAATCCCTTGGCTGGAGAAGAACCTGGACGGGAAGCGTGCTCGCAATGAAGCAATAGACAAGCAGAATGAAGGTCCAAAGCGCTACCGGCGATATCCACGAAACAAGAATCGTTGTCTTGTTTCCGGCAGCTGCCCGAGCCTCCTCGCTGCTGACAAACACAAGCTGGAGAACCTCGAAGTGACTGCAAAGATAGATCGACAGGTAGAGGGCTCCCAAAGACAGGAGAGAACCTGCCAGAAGGTGTCCGCTCTTCTTATAGACCCACCAGCCAAGCGCCACCGCGATGGGAATCTGGAACCAGACGGCGAGGACGGACTGCGGGAAGGCCGCAAATACCGAGGCGATTACCAGACCGAAGATCGCGATCACAATCCACAGCGCAAAGAGAATGATTGTTAGAAAGAGAACTTTAACACGCTTGTTGATAATGTCTCCGCAATAATCCCCGATGGTCCTCCCCTGGTTGCGAAGACTCATCACCAGCGCCGCAAAATCATGCACAGCACCGATAAAGATGCTTCCGATTAACACCCATATTAAAGCGGGCAACCACCCCCAGATAACGGCGATCGCCGGCCCAACGATAGGTCCTGTACCCGCGATACTGGTGAAATGATGACCAAAGACCATTTCTTTCTTACTGGGTACGTAATCTTTACCATCATTTCGGACTTGGGAAGGGGTCTTATTATCTGGATTCAGATCGAAGATTTTCTGCGACAGCCATCTTCCGTAAGTATTATAGGCGATGATATACAGAATGAATGATCCGATTGCGATGAGAACGGTATCCATATGGAAGGGATGTCCTTGTAAGGCATAACCTTGTGAATTGTTCTCTCCTCGGCCGATTGCCATGTCTCTGTCAAGTGGTGCCTTACGAGGGTGAGCGAGAGGAGCGGACCTGTGTGCCTGAAAACAAAGTCATCGTGGTGTTGTATCGAGGCTTGAGCATAGTCGAAAGTGCCTGTTGCAGTCTTCGGGTAACGGCAGGGAATTTTGGGAATGGCTCTAAATAGCTGAATCTGGAGCCAGACAGACTCCCCTGCTTATTTAGTTCGTGTCTGCTCGGTGCCCCATAATATTCTGGTGCTTGCTCATGCACCAGACAAGCAGCAGACATAGAGCAGACACTAACCAGAAATAGAGGTGACCCAGGCTGGGGTCTCGGTATTGGACGAAGAACGATCCTGAAACCTGGACCTGTAGTCCTCGAAACCCGCCAGAGTGTTCTCTCGCCCCCTGTATCGGCCCCTAAGTATCAGGCTTAAGCTGTGCCCAGATTGCTGGATTTTCGAAACGTGCGCGAAACAGGCATTTCCTTCCACCCAGGTTCAGAATTCTTCGAACCAGATTCCCGCATACCGATTTTCCGGCGTCTTGATGAGAAAAATCCTTCTTACGTTTGAGCGCCCAGTCAGGTTTCCGACTGCAAAGTCGGGCGTTGGAGCACCGTTTAACTCGTGGCTACCCCGGATTGACAGGGTTTCAAGTCGGAAGCCAATGAACAATATTCATCGAATCAGCGGCTTCTCCATTGACGGCATTCGCGAATTGAGGCTTTTTCCAGCGCTAAGTCCGAATTTGGGATGCTGATTGCATCTCTTGGGACATGTATTATCTCTAATAATTGAGGATTTTCCAGCGTGCTTTCCATTCAGAAACTGAGAAACCCCCATGTAATGAAGTGGGGTCTCTATATGATTATAGGGCTTACAATTCCGGCTTTCGTGCTCTTTTACGGATTTTCCCCGAACCAGCCTGTCGACCAGCTGCAGGGAACACTGGTGACAGTGAAGACCAATGATGGAGAAGTGAAGCTCGAAAGACGGGATCTTGTGAATGCCGAAAGAGCCGCCGGCGAGTATTACACGAGCTTCATTACTCAGAATATCTCTCCCCGACAGAGAATGCAGATCGCGCAAACGATTAGTCGAGCACTCTCTGCAAAAGAAAAAGCTGATTTTGCCGTGAGCGAGGTTGCGCTCGCGCAAAGGCTCCGGGAACAGGACTTAAGGCCAACAGTTGCACAGGTAGAGATGAAGCTTGCAGAAAGTAACATGACTCAAGAGCAGCTTAGAAATTACCTGGATCAGACAGGAATGTCCGAGGCTGAGTTCATCGCAAGTGAACGACGTGCAATCCGCAACGAACTGGCGATTCGAACGATACAGAAAGTCTCGAAAACCTCACTCCTGGAGATCTGGGACCAATACAGACTTCAGAACGAAGAATTCGTCACAAAGTATTTTAACATGCCGATGCCCTCCCTGGGCGATATCGAAGTGACCGAAGAAGAAGTACAGGTAGAATATGACGAACTAACCGAGAGTCGAAGCCCAATGGTTATAGACAGGGAAAAGCGTATCTATGAGTTCGTTTCCCTCCCTTCCCCTCGCCTGCCTGCACCAACAGTAACAGAAGAAGAACTGATGACGTTGTATAGCGAAGCAGAGGACGACGCAGAGCTATGGGACGAAGGCGGCATGACAGTGCAGCACGTTCTTGTGAGCGTGAGTCCTCAGGCTGCGGAAGAAGACAAAGCATCTGCAAGAGAAGAGGCCGAAGCGGCTCGCCAGAGAATCATTGATGGTGAAGACTTCGCTGCAGTCGCAAATGAAGTTTCTGATGATATACGCAACCAGAGCTTTAACGATGTTGGGACAACACCTACCCTGCGAGGCGGTATTCTCCCCTCCTCGATCGTCGGCACTGAGGTGGACGTATGGGGTGACCAATGGATCAGCTACGCAAACGAAGCGGATCTAAACGAGATTTCAGAGGTTATCGAAACACCACTGGGATATTCTGTCATGCAGGTTATTGAGAGAAACGAGCCAGGAAAGAAAGAATTCGAAGAGGTTCGCTCAATTCTTGAGAGCCGCGTGAAAAATCAGAAACGGTCTGGTCAAGAAGAGGAACGACTTGAGATCATCGCCAATAATATTGGCAAACTGAGAGAAGCCTCTGCGACAAGAACAACCATGGAAGGCATTGCCCAGGACCTTGGAACAGATGTCAAAACAACTTCACCGACGTTAAGCACCAGCGCTTATATACAAGGGCTTGGCAACCTTGGACAGGAAAGAGAAGCCCTTGAGTTCTTGAAACCTCAGGAGGTTAGTCCCGTTCTTCAGACCTCTGATGGAACGGTCGCAGTCGTCAAAATTGTTGAAGTCTATCCAGAGAGAATCAAGTCTCTGGAAGAAGTTCGTTCTATTGTGGAGAATCGAGAAAAACGACAGAAGGCGGTAGAAATGAGACTCGAGGAAGCTGAAGAAGTGAAAACATTGATGGCAAATGGCGATTCGTTCACTTCAGCTGCCTTAACCATGGACTATATCGTTGAGTCGCCAGATCCGTTCACACGCAACTCGATCCCTACAGCCTTACAGACTTCTCAGGATCTAATTCAGGACCTTGTGATTGCTCAGGAAGGTGACGTCATTATCAATCGCTCTGGCACAGCGGATTTTGCGACAGGCGTCGTTGTGCTTTTTGTTGAGGAAATTAACCAACCTGAAATCAGTGAGTTTGTTAAGGGTATGAGAGACATTGAACAGTCACTTCTTCGAATGAAACAGCGAGCCTTTGTGGAGGAATTTCGTCGAGATAGTCTTGCGAGTCTCGAAGCTGAGTTCAACCCTGTGCTTTTACCGTCGGAAGATGAGCGCTGATAAGATACCAGCCCGCTGGACCATTTGTTCGTTCTCACAATGATATTGATGACTTTAGACCGCCTTATCGCCCAGATAGGGCGGTCTTCTTTTGCATGTTCCCGGTTGAAAATCGCACACAATTGACAAGCCTTTTAGTAGGCGTATAAATCGGTTTTTCTTCTGTAAACAAGGCAAGATGGAGAGAGGAGGGATAAGAAAACGATAGATCATTGCGGAGGTTTCCACCTTTAATCTTTTCGCCCTTAGGCAAGCAGCTATCATCGTTGTTAGCATGAGAGCAGACAGCTGTTACCAATCACGTTTTTAAATAGAGTGAGAGAAAATACACGGGCTTCAGGATAAAGAGATCTGATGGCAAAACGAGCAACCAATAAGGATGAAGAGAAAAAGGAAAAAGTGACTAAAAAGTCTACTACTTCTGCAAAGTCCAAATCTTCATCGGCAAAAAAAACAACACCGAAGAAGTCTTCAGCCAAAAAGTCGACGGCATCGAAGACCGCTACCAAGACGGCTTCGAAGACGGCCACCCGGAAAACAACGACCAGCTCGAAAAAACCGGCAAAGGCAAAAACAAAGAAGAGTTCACAGAAAACGAACGCTATTTCACCCAGTAAAGAAGCGAAGACAATCAGGAAGGAGATCGAGGCACTCGATCTTGATACAAGGGAACTCCCCCACGAGTATGGTGTAACAAAAATTACACTCATGACACGTGATCCGGAAACTCTATTTGCCTACTGGGAAATTAATTCAGAAACCCGGAAGAAACATCAGCTCAGACGAGGTCGTCATAATAAACCTCTCATTCTAAGAGTCTTCGAGAAAATCGAAGGTCAATCAAATCCCGTTCACTACGATATTGAAGTAAATGACTATACATCATCCTGGTACCTTAAGAAGAGAAGTTCCGCGACTCTTGTTCAGGTAGCTCTCGGACTCTATGATAAATCAGGGGCTTTCCTCGAGTTATGCCTTTCAAATGAAATTTCAATACCAAGGCTTGGTTTTTCGAAAGAAGAAGATGCTGAGTTTGCAGAGATCAATGATGAGGTTTATCATCAGATCGTCAAGTTGTCAGGTGTGCAAAAACAATCGTCCTCCGAAGAGCGGGATGCAATCAGCGCTGCTCAGCGAAGAATTGTTGAAACTCTTTACGAAGGTCCATTCTCCAGTGGAGGGCTCTACTCTTCCGGCTCCATCTTTGGTCTATCCAGTGGGGTCCTCGGAGGCTCCAGCAGCTCAGGGATGACATCAACCTACATGGCTCAACCAGCTGCAGGTGGAGAAGATACTCTCAAGAAACCCGCACACCACGATGACTCTTTCTGGCTTGAGGTAGGAGTAGACGTTGTTGTTTACGGTGCGACTCAGCCGGATGCTCATGTTACAATTATGGGACAGAAAGTAAACCTGACCCAGGATGGAACTTTTCGCATTCGAATGGTTCTACCCGATTCAACTCTTGAGTTTCCCATCGAAGCAGTGAGCTCTGATGGTAAAGAGAAACGCAAAGTGAAACCTGTTGTGAAACGCAAGACTGAAGGGGATCCGCACAAGTCGTCCTGACTATGTGTATATCCCATTATTTTCCCAATCGGACCCCATAACGAACTCTTTCAAAGTCAAGGAAAACTCGCACATCCGAATCTACTTGCGCGACGAATTAAAATCCCTATTATAGATCCCCTATCGCCTGAGGCGGTAGAGGTAATAAGCGACTAAGCTTTCCTGCGACGTTCGTTAGGTCATATCGTCCTGGAGCCGATGTTTGGTATTACGGGAGCCCTAATTATACGACGGCGGCACAATCTGCATCCGCGGATCAGCCTGATGTCGTGTTGCGGGCACCCACCTTGAGACCCTGGGTTTCAAGAGACGATCCACACCGACGGCGGAGCGGGATAATTTAAAGGACTCAGGTTTGAACCCTCATCAGCCTGAGTCCTGATTTTTTTTGCGACGCTCTTCTTTCCAGCCAATTCTCTTTTTCCCCCTTTGAGCCTTCAGGACCTTTTTCTTCTTCGGATCAAGTTCGTCCTCATCATCAACCCCCATCCAGTAAGAGGGAGGAGGGACAAAGTCGTGCTCTTCTTTCTTCTTTGGCTTCTTCTTCTCAACCACTTTGCCCTTCGCGATATCCTTTTGCCTCTTCTTCTCGAGTTTTTGGCGAAGATCCTCGCGAAACTCCTTCTCCTCAAGACTCCATCTATACTCCTCGCCCAATAACTTTTTGACATCATCTGTAACATGATAGCTTTTCAACAAGCGAATCTGATTGCCTGCAAGCAATCCCGTGCGCCACTCGTCCGGAAAGCGATCAATACCAAAACGTATATGCATCAATCCAAGAAGGGCACCAAGGATTCTCGAACACTCACCTCCGCGATTAATGACCTCTTCAGCAACTGCTTCGGGAGATTCTCTCGTACATGCAAGATAGGTTAACCAGGGGATAGACATCCCTGCAAATCCATGTTGCATATGAGTCGCTTTGAATCGTGGAGATGTGTCAGAAACCCCTTTCGTGAGGGTACGCTCAGTAAGCCGATCATCGCCTTCAAGAACCAGAGACTTTACCGGCTTTAGATAGTGCGAGAGCAGGAACCGCGGGCTCCCCCACCCAATTTCTCGCCAATGCTTCTTCATGGATTCGCAGTAGGACTCCTCCCACTCTAGAAGCTGTTCAAGCGCTGCATCCAACGCGTCTTCAAGTGTGCCCTTCTTCACCTTGTTCCTGCTTAATTCTTCTGCCAGAATCCCTACATAGACCTCGGCCCCGACGGCAATCGGACGGGCATGGGTGAAACGAGTCAAAGGCGAGGAAACATCATGTCCAAAGACAGGTTTACTAAAACCAAGCAGAAGACCTCCCAGTCCCTCGCTGTCCTCTTCATCACTGAAGTAATCCTCCGTGGTCCAGGGATAGGACCGACTCCAGTTGTTCAATGCTCTCGAGAGAGGCTTACCTGGATCTCTTAGCCCGATTCCAAGTCTCCCTTCTTCCTCATCCGCTGCCAACTCAATGAGGCTCGCACCGTAGACAGCTGCAGGCTCGCGCAGCATTTCTGAATCTTCAAGAATCGTTGAGACAGTGAGGAGCAGCTGCTGAGCATAGGCATCGTGCAGGCCTGGGAGGCAGTTCCTATCAGGCTTATCAGGAAAGATGACTGGATCTGTTAGATAAGTCGAGAACTCGTGGCCAACGAGTTGGGCCACATGACCTTTCTTCAATCCGTTGAAAGGTCTTCCGAGTGCATTTCCAATGAGAATGGCTTCGAGTAAGTCGAGGTTCAAGCTGGTCCTCCAAAACTTAATAATATCAAGCGTTGGCGAATTCCCATGGCCCGTCAACCGACTCTTGATCTAAGGATCATGATCCGCACGGAATTTTAGATAAAGGATCCTCCAATATGGCCCAGGAAATCGAACGCAAATATCTCATAGAAAAGCTGCCAGCAGGCTTTAAGCTGCCAGAGGGAACGCGCATCTATCAGGGATATCTTTCATCTGGGGACTTCACGATTCGAGCTCGCATCATTGGAGAGAGAAGTGTCATGACCATCAAATTCCTGTCGGGCCAGAGCACAAAAACCGGTGTGCCCATTAAGAATGAATTTGAGTACGATATTCCCTATGCCGACGCAGAGGAGATTATTTCTGCTACCCCAAGGAAGATCGAGAAGGTGCGATACGATCTACCTGGAGGGATAGAACTGGATGTCTTTATGGGCAGACATGAAGGGCTTATCCTGGCAGAATTCGAATCAGAAGACGGTTCTTCCATCGACCCTCCCGAAGGGGTCTCCTGGAAAGAAGTAACACTCGATGAACGTTACTCAAATTCCTGGATTTCTTTGAACGGCATCCCAGACCACTGAAGCATCAAGAGATAGTACTTTTATTTTTGAGTTATTTCTTGACGTTCTTAGGCTCTGGAAGTGGATGTAAGGATAATTGTTCTCATTCAAAGGATTTGCAGGAACGTGAATAAGATAACTCTCTTCAGTGGCCTATTAATCTTTCTCTCCGGAAACCTGCTGGTTGCCGCCCTGATTGTTCAGATCTTTGCCTTAAATCAGACTGCACAGGAAGAGGCTCTCACTTACAATTCTGCGCAGCAGAAATTTCTGAGGGAAAAGCAGAACCACGATCAAACACTGGAAGAACTCGCCCTGATCTCTTCTAGTCCCGAGGCGCTGGAGAAAGAGATCCGTGAATCTCTACCCCTTGTGAAGCCCGGAGAAGTGCTTCTGGTGGTTTCTCACGACGAAGCTGGAACTTCTCTGCTGATTGATGATCATCCTTCGACCAGCCGACATGAAACGATAGAGACGTCGCTTGCTCCCGAGCTGGAAGAACGCCTGCTCGCCCTTAATTGATGGATGAGCAACCTCGCACCTTTTATCTTCTAATAAATTGGCAATGACAGCAGCCCGAGACACTGGTTTATTTTTCTGACTTATCAGGCAGGTGAACCAGTGGCGAGCTCTGTACATACAGCCAAACATCATCCAGCACCAACCATTGTCCACGTGGACATGGACTCTTTCTATGTTTCTGTTGAGCGTCTCGCTAACCCGACGCTCATCGGCAAACCGGTAGCTGTTGGCGGTACTCCTGAGGGCCGTGGCGTTGTTTCTTCCGCGAGCTATGAAGCGCGTATATATGGTGTCCGTTCTGCAATGCCCATGGCGGAAGCACTCAGAAAGTGCCCAAACCTGACAATCGTCTCCAGCAGCTTTGGACTATACAGCGAGTACTCTGCGAAGATCAAATCTGTCATGGAATCCTTTACTCCCCTCGTGGAAATGGCCAGTCAGGATGAGGCCTATCTTGATTTATCAGGAACGGAACGGCTGTTTGGCCCACCCCTTGTGCTGGCTCAAAGTCTGAGAGAAGAGATCTTCAGGTTAACTCAACTACCCTGCTCCATCGGTCTTGGAGCGAACCGAACGGTAGCCAAGATAGCAAGTGCCTTGTGCAAACCGAGAGCACTCTTGTATATCCCGCATGGAAGCGAGAAAACCTTTCTTGCGCGCCTTGATGCAAAGAGGCTTCCCGGCATTGGCCCTGCAACTTTGAAAGGAATGCACAGCCTTGGCATCACCACCCTGGGACAGCTCCAGAAAGCTGATCAGAATGTTCTCACCAGACACTTTGGTACACATGGGCTGGAAATGCAGGAGCGTGCTTCGGGCATTGCTTCATCTCAAGTTTTTCCGTCGCGTGAAGCTAAATCAATCAGTGCAGAAACAACCTTTGAAGAGGATTCAAATGAAGTAGACGGACTGAGTCAGGTCCTGTCTATACTGAGTGAAAAGGTTGCCTGGCGTCTCCGTGAATCGGGTAAGAAAGGGAGGACAGTGGTACTTAAATATCGCTACAAAGGTCTTGAGACTCATACTGCCAGTCGTACTTTAAGCTCTGCCACTTCCGATGATTTAAGGATACTTTCTGAAGTCAAAGAACTCTTTCATGAAAAATGGAATGGAAATCCAATCAGGCTTCTTGGAGTTGGGATTGCCGGCCTTGTCGAATCGAATGCTCAATTAGATTTACTGGATTCAGAAGTAGAAGATCAGCGTGAAGAGCTCTCCCGTGCAGTAGACCATATCAGAGAGAAACATGGCTTTAAGTACTTGAGTCGTGCCAGCAGTTTTCAGAATACACCGAAAAAAGATCCCAGAACTTGATTTGGACCGAATTAGGACTTGCGATTCAGGAGAGCAGCCAGAAGGTAACGGAAAGAATGCAGGGATAATGACATCTATGAAGCTCGACAATTCGGTTTCGCTGCGAATCCTCTCGAAGATTCATCGATATTTGGCTTTGTTGCCAATGATCGTGATACTGTCGGGGTGTGTAGACCAGAGAACCGCAGAAGAAAAAAAAGACACACTGGTTTATGGCTATAATGATGTCTTCAAAACTTTCGATCCCGCGCGCCAGGTGTATGCGCAGGAAACGGCGATCATTCAACAGGTCCTTGAACCCCTAGTCATCTTCAATAATGATCTGGAGTTGACTCCAAGACTTGCCACACACTGGGAATCCCAGGATGACTGCTACACGTGGGTTTTCCAATTAAGAGAAAACGTCGAGTTTCATGATGGGACACCGTTCAACGCAGCTGCTGCAAAGAGTCACTTTGAGCGGATCATGGATCCGGCAACCGCGGCGACCAGAGCCAAGTATATGTCGGGCGTGGAAAGGGTTGAAGCTCCCGACGAACATACACTGATCTTCCGCATGAAAGAACCGAACTGTGTTTTTGTCGATAACCTTTCAGCTGCCTGGGCGTCTATACCCAGCCCAACCGCCCTTAAGGAAAGAGGAGACGAGTTCAGTCGCAATCCGGTCGGTACTGGACCTTTCGAATTCGTTGAATGGATACCTGACACAGTTCTGAGGTTGAAGAAGAACCAGAATTACTGGAATGCCGAAAATTACTTTATCGAGCGTCTGGAGTTTAAGCCAGTACCTGAGAATACAACAAGACTGATCCTCCTTGAACAGGGAGTTATCGATATAGCAGATATCTTCTTTGCTCATGTTCAGGCTGCAAAGAAGACTGATGATCTGGAAATCCAGACTACGAATAAGCTCGCAATACGATATATTGGTTTCAATACGCAAAAGCCACCTTTTGATAATAAGCTTGTTCGACAGGCAGCAAATTACGCTGTGAATAAGGAAGCAATGGTCGAGCACATGTTCTTTGGCGTGGGCGATCCAGCTAAAGGCCCTCTTCCTCCTGTCCTGCCAGCTTTCAATGAAGATATTGAATATTACGATTATAAC
>CAYTGM010000006.1:0-238667 GCA_964437365.1 uncultured Candidatus Sumerlaeota bacterium
GTAACAAAAAGGCAGCATTACAATTGTTTCAAATACCTCGTTCTGGGACAGCCTCGCCGATTCGGCGTAGTTGCCTCAAAGGATGTCGGAACGTTGAGACTTCAGTAGGAAACCGATGGATTCCCCCTCCAGTAAAACCGGGCGAGCGCGCCGATGTGTGAAAAGCCTTCCCTATCTGATTAATTTCCAAATCGCGCTTAGGTGAAGGGGAATGCAGCCAAATGCGACGAAACGGCGGTCGCTCATCCCAGGGAAAGTTCCTCTTCTTCCCTCCTCGGTAAAAATTCGCTTCCAACCCCCTTTAGGGACGATGCCGGAGCGATGCCGGAGCGATCCAGGTCCGATGGCGATCGGACCGAGATAGGTCCAGGATCGCCGCGGCATCATCTATATCGCTCTAATGGCTTTATCTCCTCAGGAAGAAGAGTGCGATCAATGAAAAGTGAGAGGCATGATGCGTCATCAGTCCTATACTTAATGAAACCAAAGAAATCCGAGGATTGCCTCCATGAAGTTCGTTCTTTTCGTTCTATTTGCTGTCTCGGGAATCACGATCGGACTCTATTGTCTCAACCAGTATGAACCATCCGCAGCGAAGAGTGTAGCAGCCATGACGCCGAAAGAGCGTCTTGATGTGATTGCGAAGGGTCATGGGGGCGTCCTTATGCAGTATCTGGATCAGGGCGGAGGTAACCTGATGGTAACGATTACGCAGGATCGGTCGAACCCGAAGGATTCAGGTCCGTTAACTATTAATCAGGCGGTCGAGGCGGGGATAGTTCGCCACGACTGGCAGCTGACGAAATCCGGATCCAGCGATGATAACTTCAATGGCCCTCAGGAGTGGTGGCAGTATCATGTGTTTCTAGCGAAGAATTAGAGTGATCTTATCGTTACTTTAAGTTTCGATAGACGGTTCGCAGATAATTATTCTGGTCCAGAGCTAGACGGATTTTTCCATAGATCTCTTTCAGTTCAGAACCTTCTTCTGCTAGTTTGTCATGCTCTTGGAAGAGTTTCTGGAGAGATTCTACTATTTTTTCACGCTCTTCTTTCACCATTTTGCGATACTCGGCGACCTCTTTTTCGGCTTTTTCCAGTTTTTCAGAATCGGAGGAAAGACGTGCCTGTTTGAGATGCTCCCCTGCCTCTTGGATTTCAAAGATTTCTTCCAGCAAGGTTGGGGGAATCGCCTGCTTATTTGATTGTATATCCAGATCTGACAGTCCCATCAGATATTCAGCTCGAAGCTGATCATTTCTTAATGTCTTATAGGCGTTATTAAAGAGGGACGACTTCTTCAGACTTTCCTTCTGCGCCTCTTCACCCTGGGCGGCATAGTAATCAGGGTGCGCTTTTCTAGCCATCTTCAGGAAGGCGTTGCGAAGAGAATCCTGGTCGATACAAAGACGATACGGCAGTGCATATACCTGGTAATAATCCAGCTTTCGGGTAGGGATGAGTTGAATATTCTCACCTTCGCCTTTGAAGTGAACCTCTTCGATTTTGGACTCGTCTGGTTTCACGAGCATCACTGATTCTCCCATTTTAACATTTTAGTAAGAGTCATCCAGACATGAAACAGGGCGATGACTGTTGGTGAGTCACCGCCCGTGATAGAGCAAGTTTGAGGAATGAACAATTCTAAGCCGAGAACGAAGTTCCACAGGAGCAGCTACGTGAAGCATTTGGATTCACAAACTTGAAGCCTCCTGTCAGGAGTTCATTTGAGAAATCAAGCTGAAGACCATTTAAGAACAGGTAGCTTTTGGGATCGATAAAGATCGGAACTCCGTCTATATCGAATACCTGGTCGTTATCTCCTGGCTTCTCATCAAATGCGAGGGTGTAGCTGAGGCCTGAACATCCACCTCCGGTGACTCCGACGCGGAGTCCCCAGTTTTCTTTTTTTTCCTGTTTCAGCAGTCGTTTAACTTCTTCGATAGCTGGATCAGTCAATTCGATCATGCAGACATCACTTCCCTTCAGAGTCTTGCTTTAGTGAGCGGCGAGTTTCTCAGGGACATCTTTTTCGTTCTTTTCAAGATAATCCTTAATCGCTGCTTTGATAGCATCTTCAGCGAGTACAGAACAGTGAATCTTAATGGGGGGAAGATTCAGTTCTTCAACGATCGCTGTATTTTTAATTTCCATGGCCTGCTCTACACTTTTTCCCTTTAGCCACTCTGTTGCAAGCGAGCTGGAGGCAATCGCAGAACCACAACCAAATGTTTTGAACTTGGCATCCGTGATATTACCTTCGGCATCTACCTGGATTTGCAGCTTCATAACGTCGCCACATTCGGGAGCGCCGACAAGTCCAGTACCAACGTTTTGAGCTTCTTTATCGAAAGACCCAACATTTCTTGGGTTGTTATAGTGATCTAACACTTTGTCACTGTAAGCCATTGAAAAATCTCCTGTTTCAGTTTAGATTATGTGCAAGTGAGGTAATTTTCTTCTATTAATGATGAGCCCATTCAACTTTGCTGATATCGACACCCTGCTGATGCATTTCGAAGAGGGGTGACATCTTGCGAAGATGTTCAACAACAGAGGTGAGTTTATCAACCACGTAATCAACCTCTTCCTTTGTGCTATCTCTACCGAGTCCGAATCGTAGTGAACTATGAGCAAGCTCATCTCCGATTCCAAGGCTCTTTAAGACGTAGCTTGGTTCAAGGCTGGCACTGGTACAGGCTGAGCCGGAACTGACAGCGACATCACTGATACCCATCAGAAGCGATTCGCCTTCGACAAACGAGAACGATACATTGAGTGAGTGAGGAAGCTTGTGCTCTGGATGACCGTTTTCAACAATCTCTGGAATGTTATCGAAGAGACGTCTTCTGAGGTAGTCACGGAGCTCGCGAAGGCGCTTACCTTCCGACTCCATTTCTTCCATGCATAGCTCCACTGCTTTACCGAGACCTACGATGCCGGGAACGTTCAATGTACCTGAACGCATACCTCTTTCATGTCCGCCACCATCAATCTGAGGCGTAACACGTACTCTTGGTTTTCTACGGCGTACATAAAGAATGCCGACGCCGTTCGGTCCGTATATTTTATGACCTGACATTGAGAGCAGGTGGATGTTATCTTCTTTTACGTCGACAGGAATCTTTCCAACGGTTTGTGTGGCATCAGTGTGGAAGTATATACCCTTTTCCTGACAGATGGCACCGATTTCACGGATGGGCTGGATAACACCAATCTCGTTGTTCGCGTGCATGATGGTTACGAGAATAGTTTTATCTGTGATAGCATCTTTCAGTTGATCGAGATCTATGAGGCCATCTTCTTTAACTGGCAACCAGGTAACGTCGTAGCCCTGACGCTCCAGTCGCTTGCAAGGGTCGATGACCGCCTTATGCTCGGTAACACATGTAATAATGTGATTACCTTTTTCTTTATACATCTCAGCGATGCCTTTGATCGCCAGGTTGTTGGACTCGGTTGAACCACTGGTAAAGACGATTTCTTTTGAATCGGCGTTAATTGCCTTAGCAATTACCTTACGGGCATTTTCAACGGCTTCTTCTGCTTCCCATCCGAAACTGTGGTTTCTGGAGGCAGCGTTGCCGAAAGTATCAGTAAAGTAGGGAATCATTGCATCGACCACGCGCGGATCGCATCGGGTGGTTGCGTGGTTATCCATGTAAATGGGGAGCTTGAGGCCCATATGTTTTATCTCCTGTGATTCGATATGCTCGACTTTCGTTTATTTTATGGACATGGATATTCCCAACCAAAGTCGATTCTAATGTCTAGGGAAGCGAATAGCATACCGACGGCCAAAAAGGATGGAGCAAGCAGGAAGTTCGGGACTCCGGCAGATTAACCACGTGATTGAATTAAAAGTATAATCGGGCAATAATTCAACCCAAGAGCATCTTGAATGAAAAGCTCTCGAGCAACCGTATCGATCACAAGTTCAGAGGGCTCTCTTCCTAATTTGCAGGATATTCGAGCGTAAACCTCCCGATAAAGAAGAATCATCCGAGCTTCATGCTCCACAGAACTATGGGGATGGGTACGACTTTTAATTAACTCTACGAGTGAGTGAAGGGTTGAAGAAGGAATCAGAACCGTTTCAAACTCAGAATCGTCTGACGAAAGACCCTCATTTCCAATCACTTGAGTCTGTTCAATGAAACGTAATTCGACCCCCATCAGATTCAGAAGATTTTCAGCTTTTGCGGCTTTAGTCATTCGCTCACGATCAGTTATCCCCGCAAGATCGCGAAAAAGCTCTTCCTGCTTTGTCTTTATGGCCTGTGATCGCTTACGTGCTTTTCGGGCAACTTTTGCCGAGTGGTTAGGAGGCAATGATGTGGCTTCGTCACTAACCTGATCAATGTAGCGATCTACCAGTTCCTCCACTGACTCGCTTAGTAAAGAAGGGGAGGGGGATAAGTTATCTTGCTTGGATTGTTCCAGACTCAATGGGATTCGCCTCTCGCAAGCTGTGTTTCCATAAAGGCAAGACGGCGCTGGGTGATGACCGATGGGCTATGATGGTCAAGAAGTGCTGTAGGATTGTCTTGAAGAAGGGATACGACACGGTCACAGAGCTGTCTAGAGTTCATGATCTGGCTGGTTGCGTCACCAATCTTACAGGTTTGTGAAAGTCCCTCACTCAGTAATAGCTCATCAAGCACTTCGAATCCCTCTGAAGAGCCAGGCATCTCATCGATGGAACAACAGGTGGGCTTTCTGGATTCTGGATCGTAATACCACGCTTCTTCAGTTTTCGCTCCCTCACTGAACATGACCTTCAGGTAGGGAGATTGAGCAAGTGACTCGGCGAGATGAACCGTAGAGTTCCTGCTCTGCCCCACTCCCATCAAGAGAATCTTCCCATCAAGCTTTCGCACTGTGTCGAGGGGTGACCCTATTCCGAGAGGAGAATATTCCAGAGGGCCCGATACAATATCGCTCGCATAGCGACCATAAGCAGCGACGCTGTGGGTGGGATGATTGGTTCTTTCAACACCTGAAGTTCTTCGAAAGACTTCTGTAAGGAGGCCAACTCGGCTTGGGGTATATCGAGCATCAAAGACTGGCTGATTCCAAACCTTCAGACTGAAGGTAAAAGTGGGCATGACCAGAGTTCCCTGCTCGCCGATCACGTCTTTGAAGGCATTGATTAATTCTCTGATACCTCCAAGGATCCAACCAACACTTCTCAAAGAGGAATGGACAAGGACGGTATCGCCCTGTTTCAAGCCTGCCTGGCACAGGTGGTTCGTCAGGTCTATTTTGGAGTACGTCTTTCGCTGATGCAGGTTCATGGCAGAACGCCTTTAGGTTGAAGAAATTAGACATCTATTTGCCGAGTCGATTCAACAGGATAATTACATTGTGCGGGAACTTTATCGAGGTTAGAGTCGCATGCAAAAGTTCTGCTAAGTATATGCTGGGTGCGAGCAGCATACCTGAACGCCGTTAGACCTCGAATCAGCACCATGATGACTGCGATTTCATCCATCCAGATTCCTACCATCCTCACCCACCACCTTTCTAACCATTACTCTTGAACCTCACTCCAGCTGAAACAGATTTATGACACCAGGAGCGAAGTGAACCATTCACTGGAGAAATCAAACCATAAGGAGGGGCCAGATTGAAATTTCTTCGTTGGTTAGTCCTGATCATTGCGGTTGTTCTTCTCACGCTCGCTTTATCCATGACGTTCCTTGTATCCAAGGCAGATTCCTTGCCTGAAGGCCTCGTGGTTTCAGAAATGGAAATCCTGAGCCCTGATGACTTTGATTTCAGTTCAATGAGAGGGACTGTGCGGAAGTCGATAGACCCTGACCACCGGTATATACCGATCCTTTATAATCAGACAAAGGGAACAACAGCAGTTCAGGGGCTGGGAAAACGTGCCTGGCCTCACGATGCCTTGGCAATCTATGATCTCAGCACAAGTCGCACATTGCTGAATCTGAAGGTAACTGGAGGTGGCTTCCACACTCCACTTTATGACCACGAGAATGATCGAATCTACATTTTTCACTTTGGCTATGTCAATAATGTCCGCCAGAGGCTTCGGTCCAGGTGGGGGTTACTGAGTTTTCTACTCGAACCTGGATGTGAGACGCGTGTCTATCGTTTGGACCTCGACTCGGGAAACTTTTCAAGAGCAGTGACATATGATTTCTTCTTTATGCCATGGGATATTCATGAGGATGGAGAAAGTCTATCAGCCTCTGTCTATGCAGATATCTCAGGGACACTTGGGGTTCAGGACTACCCTGATGCACTTTTCTTTCAAGAAATGTCCCAGTTGGCGATACTGAATGTAGCCAAAGAAAAGGTAAATGAGCATCATCTACTAGGTCTCTCATTTCATTTTTCCACAGACAACCTGCTCTTTGCAGCCCGGAATGGAAATTCTCTCATTTATGACTTCAAGAAAGGCCGTATAGAACGGATACTGGATCACAAGGGAGGTCTCACCCCAGAATTCCAGCCAGACCCTTTGAATACAGTCGTGGAAAGTGCACGAAGACTCTACTTAAAGGGACTAGATACAAGTACTGGCAGGAGGAGAGAGATGATCGTTGAACTCGACCTGAGAACTCTCGAATCTGATGCGATGGAAATACCTCAATTCGAGAGAACACTACCCGCACCTTTAGACCTTCCCAACCTCTATTTTCTTCCGATGAATGACCTTGTACTGATGCCAAATTCGCTTCCGAGCAAGAAGACTGAGACACTTGTCTATCGATTGAAGACCGGCGAGTTGCTTGAGCGGTTGGAAGGTCGTTACCTGTATTCGGGAGGAGAATACCTTCTTCATCTGACGCCAGACATAAATGAAGTAATACACCTTGGTGAGTTCCTGGACATTATTGAGCACAAAGAGAAGGAGGGTCTCTCAGATTAGTCGAAGACTTTCCATCAATTTGCACCCTGTGTTGAAATGGAGACTTGAGAGGAGTCTCAAAGAGCAACTCTATTTGTGCTTGCTTACATTGTTGATTCTGCTATGCGGAATTCTATCTATCTTCAGACTATACGTTTTTATTCTAGCCAACCAGTATCTTCAAATGTTCCCCGAAGCTTTCCACGAAAGTGAAGTCTATAATCACCGCTTGATGGAAGTAAGCGGATCATTGCAGAGGTTTGAATACAGTCAGGAAGCCTTTGAAGTTCTGGCGCAGTTGGGACATCTGGCTGTGGTTTCGGTCCTCTTCTTCTTTCTCTTCTGCGAGATTCTATTTTGTCCCCTCTTCAGACTGAACCGCTGGAGCCATCCCTGGCGTGAAGAGATGGTCAATACACCTCTTTCTCCACGTCAGAGATTGCTTTATCTTTCAGATTGGGGGTTTGCAAGAACGGCGATTTCCATCTTCATTGTTTCGCTGTTCTTTTTGCTTCCTTCGAGAGAGACAGCGCTCCCGCTCCCAGTTGCATCCATGGAATATCTGCCAATTGGTTCAGATATACTTTACTGCGGCGTGTCAATCCTTGGAGTTTTCTTTCTGTACAGTATTCTTCGGAGTTTACAGCTCATGTTTCTTGTTCACTGGAAACTGACTGCTCATCCTCTTCTCTATCAATGGTTATGCACAGTTGCGGTAACGATGATCTTGTTTTGCCTGAATTACATGTTGAGGGTTGGTCTCGATATTCCGAGCAGTGACTATGTCACTATTCAGTGGATGACAATCACCGGAGCTATATTGGTGATGACAATTCTGAACGGGCTTGAGGTCGATCGGCTGCGGAATGGAATTGAAGAATAAAAAAGTGAAGAGAGCCTTTAAGCCGGATTCTGTGCTTTCTTTCGAAAGTGGCAGTCATTCGTCTAGGCTTCGATTTACATGGAAGCTCGAGCTGTCTACCCGCGAATGTGTTGCCGAGGCAACGCGGACCGGGTCGGTCCTCTCCGCCTATTCGACATTGCATCGAGTGGGGTTTAGCAGGCCGTCCTGTCGCCAGAACGCCGGTGCGCTCTTACCGCACCATTTCAACCTTGCCTGTGATTTCCGGAGAAATCCATCGGCGGTATATTTTCTGTTCCACTTTCCGTCGGGTTACCCCGCCCGGCCGTTAGCCGGCACTCCACCCTGTGATGTCCGGACTTTCCTCTCGTCTGTCGTTACCGACAGACCAGCGACTGCCCAGCTCTCTTCAAGAGTCAATTGCTGGTGTTCCCGATCGGAAATCAATGAAAGTTTCCCTAGAGCAGAAAATAATCTGGGAAATCCTTGGTATTTATGAAGTTATCCCTATTTCATGTTGTCACGGTCCAACAGAATGCTCCAAGTTTAATCGTGAAATTCAAACAACGATCACCTCTTCGATCTGAAAGTGGATCTTGTACTATTCTACTATAGCTGGAGATGGGACTTATGTTTCTAAAGCTCACGGACAACGAGACTGAAAAGGATGTTTACCTGAACCCGGAGCACATCGTGAGGTTTATTCCAAATCCTTCAGGAGAAGGAACACTTATCTATTTGCACGGAGATGCCGGCCTGGCTCCCCATGGTGAGCCACAGGTTATGGTTGTTCATGAGAATGCTGAAGAAGTTTTTCGACTGATTTCAAGGTCGGAAAAGGGTGGGAAAAGTGCAGGTCGAGGTCTAATTTGAAAGATTCTGAAGGTCAACCGCTCGTCGGCAAGACGACGCGTTCGCCCTCAGAAAGTCCAGATAGAACCTCAACCTCGGAACCATTTGATATACCGAGGTCTACCTCGATCTCTTCAGTCGTTTTCTGACCGTTGAGCTTCCTCACGTAATGGCTGCCATTTCGAGTGGATACTGCCTCAACAGGTATGGCCAGCGTGTCAGATGATTCATCCAGAATGATATTCGCACGCACGGTAAGCCCTGGCTTCATCCTGGGATCATTGTTTTCCATTTCTATCAAGACCTCAAAAACCTTCTCGCCCGTCAGCTCCTGACCAGATGCTGTGACTTGACCGCCTGCTGAAGTCTCTCTTTCGATTGCCACCGGAGCAATCATCACAACTTCACCGACCTGCTCGAGATTTCCCAGCGATTCAAACACAAGGTCCGCACGAGTCCCCTTATCGACTCTAAGCATTGCAGCCTCCGGTATCTGTGACCGGATGATCAAAGTTGAAAGATCAGGAATCGTTCCGAGTAATTCATCTTCTCTGACTTCTTCTCCCGCTTTGCGTTCAACGCGCCGCCTCATTTGCCAGTTCCAACGTTTTTCTCGAATGAATAAACCATCCGTCATTGCTCTTATTTCAGCTTTTCTGATTTGTTCCTGTGCTTCTTCTATACGCTTCAGTTGTTCTTTTCCCCGAAGCTCGAGTCTCTCCAGACTGATTTCATTTGATGTTTCTCTGCTTTGAGATCCTGTCATGAGACTTCTCAAGTTCATATCGCGCTGAAAAGTTCCCAGCTCAGAACTTGATAATTGATAGCGAGCTTCGCGTACCTGGTCCTCCTCAACAACGTTTCTGCTGCTAAGATACTGGAGCTCTGCAAGGTTGGAGTTCACATCAGCAAGCTCAACCCGTGCAAGATCAAGTTGAGCCATCGATGAGGACACATCAAGGATCCCGGAACGCATGTCGATCATCAGATTCTCGATAGTTTCTTCGAGTTGCTTTTTGACGTCCTTAAGTTCCTCAATCTCACTATCGAGGTCGTCCTCGAGATCTTCTGTTTCCAAGACAGCGACGACTTCCCCTTTTTTCACCTCACTGCCATCATCAAGGATGCGGATTAATCGACCGCGAAAAGGGGCAACGATTCCACCCACTTTCGTCGATTCGATCACACCCACTTCCGTGATCTCTACCTGGACATCTTTTTTCGCGACGGTGACAATATCAGAGGGCTCGATCGACTGACTGCTTTCGCACCCAACGGAAAATAAAAGGGCGCCCACCAATAGAAGGAGGCAGGCGCCAGTTAAAGTTATTTGGTTCGGGTTCTTCTTCATCATAGCTGAACCCGTGGCGAAAAGTTTGCCATAGTAGAATTATACTTTGTTCAGCTCTTTATTGATTGCAATTCTGCGCTTCAGAGCCTGCTGACGTGCGTGGTTCTTGTTATGATACTTCATCGCTGGATCGCGAGTAACATCCGTGTTATCAGCATGACGACGATAGTGGTAGAGCACCTTGTGAACTCGCTCTACATCATACTTCTCACCAGTCTTTACAACCATATCGTAGTCTTCGCCGAAGTTACCATAGTGTTCCTCATCGTACAGACCAAACTCCTCGAGCACGGCGCGGGCAAAGAAACGTGTCGCACCAGCTCCATCACGACGAACAATCTGGTTACGAGAGTAACCTTTGTGAGTTACCGGAGGAATATCCTCGATGATCACACCGTTTTCATCCATCAGGCGATAATAGCTGATTGCAAGACCGCACTTTGGATTGGATTCGAGTTTATTAACCATCTCCTTCAAACAATCAGTTGCATATTCGTCATCACTATCCATCTGACCAATATATTTGCCGCGAGCGTTACGGATGCCCTCATTGAGCGCAGAAGCAATCGTTCCACCGGTTCCATGAATCAACCTGATGCGATCATCTTCTTTCGCAAGCTCTTCAACCTTTTCGATCGTTCCATCTGTTGAGCCATTATCAACGACGATCAGTTCCCAACTATCGAAATCATTCGCCTGAACCTTGCGAATTGCGTTCTCTATATATTTGATACGATTGAGGATAGGAGTTACAACTGTAACCATTACCTCATAGTCCCGCCCCTTGTGATCAACTTCAGCAGTTGGATGATCAAGCCAGGCATTACGACGCTTGAGTGCCTCTTCAAAAACCGAGGTCACTTCTTTCTCCATGTCCTCTGGATAGAAGACATAGCTGAAACCACCGAGGGGCCCCATCCCTGGAGAGTATACGGCATCGCCTTTTCCTGCTTTCTTGCTTGGAAGAAACTTTGTATATAATACCTGACGGATCGGTTTGAAGGCGCCCTGCTCCATCAGCTTCAGGTGGAGGTCATATTCCCACGCAAAAGAGAGGTCATCACGAATGCCACCAACATCCTTAATCCAAGACATGCGATAGGCAATGACGGTACCGAATTCGAAGCGCTCATGAGGACAGCCATCATGGTCGTGAGGCTCTACAAGAGTAACTTCTCCGTCCTGATTCTCTTCAAAGTTTGTGTAAACGAGAGGTGTTTCTGCATCAAGACCTTCAATAATCGCCTCGATTGCACCCTCTTTGAGAAGTGATTCAGAGGTAAGAGTGATCAGAATTCCTGCTTCAGGAGCTTTGCTGACAGCCTCATTCATAATAGCACCCTGGGCGCGATCATCAAAAAAGACGGTTTCTACACCTTCGGGCAGTGCAGACGCGGATTCTTTCTCAGCAAGGAGAATCAGGGAATCGCTCTCTCTCAGTACTTTTTCCTTCAGTTGTGATACCAGGAGCTCGAGCGTCTCTTTCTCAATTCCTGGAGTCACTCTCATAATGAGTACGGCGTTGTTGTTGGAAACATCTCTCTCAGACATTATATTCTCTTCTTCCTTCGACTTGGGATCCAGATTTAGAACTTCATCCATTTCTGGTTCTGTCGGACCTTCTTCATTGGAATCGGAGGGTTCAACCGTGAATTTCTCCTCATGAGAAATATTTCTTTCATCATCGACTTCATTCTTCACATCTTCCTGCTTCAGATCAGCCGGTTCATCCGCTGACTCTGCCACTTCATTCTCTTGAATTTCGGGATTCTCGACTGGTTCATCGGTCTTTGAGTCCTCATGGTCAGAAATGAAATCCTCAACCTCATCATCAGGTGAAGGGGGTTCTTCGTCTCCATCTTCAGCCTGCTCGAACAGATCTGACTCAATCACCTCTGAGATCGGCTCATCATCTTTCTCCCCCTCTTCTGCTAAAGGAGAGGAAGACTCCTCTTCATTCGATTCTTGAGTCGCATCAGATTCAGAAAAAGAATCGTCCTGATCTTCGGGACCGATGATTCGACCTTCTCGGTCCATCTCATCTTCAATGTCAGAGACTTTCAGAATCTTAATCTCTTCTTCTAGATCCTTGGCGACGACATCCAGACTTTCCGGATCCCAGCTATCTTCAACGAAAGTCTCGCGAGCCCTGGGAGCCTGAGGAATCTCGATATCTTCTCCCTCGATGACCGATGGATTATAGCCGGGAACAACTTTTGACAGATAGCCCAGCAGCACAAGATCATCTTCATCTTCAAGGATATCCTCAAAGATGAGTAGGTCGTTGGCCACATCATCCCATGAGCGAGCTTTGTCCTCAGGCGCGACATAGATCTTACTCACCGAAGTCTGAGCCAGATTCTCTCCCTTAACCAGAAGCTCTTCAACAAGCTTCTCCCCTGGTCGAAGCCCCGTATATTCGATAGCAATATCGACCTCCGGCCGAAATCCGGAAAGAGTGATCATATTTCTCGCAAGATCACCAATCTTTACGGCGTCTCCCATCTCCAGCAGAAAAATGGAACCCGAGGTATCCCTGAAACGTCCCGACTGTATAACAAGCGAGGCCGCCTCGGGAATTGTCATGAAATAGCGCATCGCATCAGGGTGCGTGACTTTCACTGGACCTCCTGCAGCAATCTGACGACGAAAAGCAGGAATAACCGAACCACGACTCCCCATGACATTTCCGAATCGAACGATGGAGATATGCATCGACGTTACCTGAGCCATCGACTGCAGGTAACGCTCTGCATAGCGCTTGGTCGCTCCCATAACACTTACAGGCGAAACAGCTTTGTCGCTCGAGATAAACACAAAATGCTCAACTCCGGTAGCATCGGCCGCAGTTGCGAGGTTCGCTGTTCCCAGAATGTTGTTCTTTACGGCCTCATCGGGTGCATCTTCCATCAAGGGAACATGTTTATGAGCCGCAGCATGAAAAACAATATCAGGACGAGTTTCGCGGAATAGCAGATCTACACGCGTACGGTCCCTGACATCTCCTATAAATGGAGTTATCTTTAAGTCTTTAAACTCTAATCGAAGCTCTTCGGTTATATCGAAGATGGAGTTCTCACCTTTGCCGAAAAGGATCATTTCCTTTGGTTCAGCTGAAGCCACCTGCCTGGAAAGCTCGCTCCCAATGGACCCACCAGCACCCGTAAGAACGATCCTTTTCCCCTTCAGGTAATTCTCATTTTCAGGTAGATCAAGAAGAACAGGCTCTCTTCCAAGCAAGTCTTCTATATTGATAGTGCGTACAGAACTGACCTCGTAGCGCCCTTCAGAAAGTTCGTTCAAACTCGGGACAACGCGGAAGGTAATCCCGGCGGACTCACACTCGCCTACTACCTGACGAAGAACAGCCGGTTCAGGATTATCAAGGGCGATCAAGACCTGCTCAATATCATTCTCTTCCAGGACAGCACTGATCTTATCAAGAGTCCCCACAACTGGTACACCATGAAGCCTTAATCCCACATTTGATGTGGTAGAAGAAACGGCACACACTGGTTTGAGGGGCATTGCACCTGAGCGCGCCAGATCCCGAAGCAACGCATCAGCAGAATTCCCAGCGCCAATAATGAGAGTTCTGGGAAACTCTTCAGAACCCTTTGGACGACCAACCTGTTCAGAAAAAGCTCTCGGAAGAAATCGAATGAGAGAAGTCGTCAGTGCCGCCAATAGAACATAACAAACAATGATGATCCAGGGAACTCGAAGAACCTCGGTTTCCCCACTCTCTCCTATAAGACGTTGGGGCATGGAGCCCAATTCAGACTGAGCGTCGAGAAAGACATTAACCAGTGACCAAAGCACCAGTTGAACGAAGTTCGCTACAAACAGGAGCGTCAGGTCACGAATACCTGAATACTTGAGTATGCCTCCGTAAACTTTGAAGGCTGCATAGAGAAGTACATGAGTGAGAATGATCCACGGAAGCAGAAGCTGGAGCTGCAACGCGTAATTATTACCCGCTACAAGGCTATCATCGGAAGGAATAGACAGCCCAAACCGAAGTGAGTAAGCGAGAATGAGACAGACGGTGAAGAGAACTAAATCAACAAGGACGAGCCAGTAACGGTGGAGGTATCGTGTCATACGGGAAGAGGCCTGCTTCATAAAGAATGATGCTCGAAGAGAATCATCGAACAAATTTCATGCGAAACAACTCCCTCTCTTAAAGAGCAGTATCGCATAAGTGCAAGGAAAGATCCTCTTTCCGTGTGCAGAAGATTTAAAGATGCACCTCTGATGTAAACTGGAAGGCTAGCCTGTTCTGACTGTATATCTTACTTGAGAAGCTTGTCTCTCAACCGATCGGCTCCGCTGGTCATGGTCGTATACTCTTCATCAGTCAGAGAAATCCGCATCGCATGGGCATTTTCCTTTGCCTGTGCTGGACTGCGAATCCCCACAAGCGCTGATGAAATTCCCGGCGTGTGAAACACCCAGGCAACCACAAGCTGAGCGAAACTGGCTTGGTGTTTATCCGCAATGTCACGGAAAGATTCGAGCATATCAAGCACTCCCCGTCTCCATTCAGGTGTGAAGAGATGATGACCCTTCCTCAAGTCTCCCTCAGGAAACTCTCGCTCCATCGATACCTTGCCGGTCAATAAGCCAAGTAACATTGAGGTATAAGTCAGAATACCAACTCCTTGCTCGATACAGAATGGGCGGATATCCTGATCGATATCTCTGAGAATCAGATTATACATCGACTGCGATGTGGCGACAGGAGCAAGTTCGCAACATCTCTTCATCTGTTCTATCGAAAAATTACTGACACCAAAAGCACGAATCTTTCCTTCCCCCTTGAGATCCATCAGGACACTCATCGTTTCTTCAAGAGGTGTATCAGGATCTGGTGCATGACATTGATAGAGATCGATATACTCTGTCTGCAATCTCCGAAGGCTCTCCTCTATCTCTAAGCGAATACTCTTCTCTGTCAGACGATGACGAATCGTTGCTTTCTCACCAGCGGGAGAAATCTTATCCCAGGACTTACCTTCACCTTCATCCCACCTGAACCCGCATTTCGTCGCCAGAATCACTTTATCACGCTTACCCTCAAGTGCTTTTCCAACGACTTCTTCGCTATGACCGAGCCCATAGACCGGCGCTGTATCGATGCAAGTGATACCTTCATCTATCGCACCATGCACAGCGGAGATACCTTCGTCATCGCTGCAGCCACCCCAATCCCATCCTCCAAGAGGCCAGGCTCCAAAGGTAACCTTCGGAAGTTCAAAAGGAAGATTTGAGTACTTGTTTGAAGTTGCAGACATAGACGAAAATCCTGTTATGTATATAGAAATTCAAATGCACATTGGCAGACTTTATTCCTGCTCCCCCGCTGCTGCTACGATCAATCAAGCCCTTCCCAGGTATCAAGCATTCTCATGTAGTTCGCTCTCTCCAGTGAAAGAGGATCAGGGCATCGCTCCCGATTCATACACCCGACCAGATCACTCAGCCTGCTGTACTCCTGTTCTTCAAGCCACTCTTTCAACCTTTTCTGAATGACCTTTAAATGGTCGGGGCCTTGTTTCAATAGAATGGAAACCAGTTGAATTGTCTGGGCACCACTCATCAACGCCTTAACAGCATCCTTCCACGTATGAACCCCGCCAGATACAGACATATCCATCTTGAGTTGAGGCGAAAGAATGGCCAGCCAGCGCAGCCTCAATAAAAGCTCATGGCTGTTCGAAAGTGTGAGGTGGGTGACAATATCAAGTTCATCGATATCAATATCTGGCTCATAGAAGCGATTAAAGAGCACTAGACCATCAGCACCCGCTTCCTGCAACCTCTCGCAGAAGTTTGGAAGCGATGTATAGAAAGGTGAAAGCTTGACGGAAACAGGAATTCCACACTCATTCTTCAATTCCCGAACAACATCGACGGAGCGCTGCTCCAATGTATTTGAATCAATCTGCGGGTCTGAGGGAACAGAATAAAGATTCAGTTCAAGCGCACTCGCACCTGCCTCTTCCATCATGCGTGAATATTTCAGCCAGCCCCCAAGATTGGTCCCATTCAAAGAAGCGATAACGGGGACATTGACTTCCCGGCAGATTTTCCTGACCCTGTCTATATACTGGTCTGGGCCGAGTGAGTACAGTTCAACAGGAGGGAAGTAGGACAGGGCTTCTCCGAATGCATCTTCATGCGATTCCGTTGAGTAATTGCTTGCCATCAACTCCTCATCCACCTGCTCCTCGAAAAGCGACCTGAGCACAATAGCTGAGCAACCAGCCTCTTCAAGCTTTACCGCCGTATCCGGTGTATCTGAAAGAGGAGATGCTCCCGCAATAAAGGGGTGAGGAAGTTGAAGACCGAGATAGCTAACATTGAGGTTCATGATCAGATCTCCTGTTCCATGCCATTGGTCGGAATTCTCAACTGTGCCATATGTTCATACAGCGCGATGCGTCGTCGAGCAGACTGCTGGGCCTCTTCTGTGAATCGACGGAAGCGATCCGCATCAAGCGACTCGATCATCCTGAAACGAGTTTCGTTCTTCATATACTCGTGGACAGGAATTCTTCCGGGCCTGGCGTCTATGGTCAGAGGTGGTTCCCCACGTCCTGCCCTTCTTGGATCATATCTATACAATGGCCACACCCCACTATCAACGGCGCGCTTCTGCTGTTCCGCACCAAAAGACATATCGTAGCCATGCGCAATACAGTGACTGTAGGCGATCACAAGTGAAGGACCAGGATAGGATTCCGCTTCCTGTAACGCCTTAACCGTTTGTGAGTCCTTAGCTCCGAAAGCGATACTGGCCACATAGACATGACCATAATTCATAGCCATGAGACCCAGATCTTTCTTATCCGTTGCTTTACCAAGAGCCGCAAATTTCGCGGCGGCTCCAATTGGCGTAGCTTTAGATGCCTGTCCTCCCGTATTACTATAGACTTCTGTGTCCAAAACCAAAATGTTGATATCATGATCCAGAGACAAGACGTGATCAAGCCCACCATATCCAATATCGAAAGCCCAACCATCACCACCAAATAGCCAGATGCTGCGGGGAATCAAATAGTCCAGAACCGAATTCAGAACCGGGCCGTAGGCAGGATTGAGATTTTTCAAATGATGACGCAACTCACCAATCACCTTCCGCCTCTCATCCGCCGCCGCTTGCGTTTTCTTCAGAGGCGACAAAAGCTTTTCTGAATAATTCGACCCGAGCTCAGCACCATGTACCTTTAAGAGTGTTTCTGCCAGTTTCTTCTGAGCACGGCTGGCGAGAGATATACCGAGTCCGAACTCGGCATTATCCTCAAAAAGCGAATTGGACCAGGCAGGGCCACGACCACACTCGTTTGTTGTGTAGGGAGTGGTTGGCAGGTTTCCCCCGTATATCGAGGAACAGCCTGTTGCATTTGCGATTACCATGCGGTCACCGAAAAGCTGTGTCGCCAGTTTGATATATGGGGTCTCTCCACATCCTGCACAGGCTCCGGAAAACTCCATCAGTGGTTGAAGAAACTGTGACATCTTCACACTGTTTACTTCAATCTTTTCACGATCAATCTCTGGAATGGAACGGAAGAAATCAAAGTTTTTACGCTCGGACTTCAAATGATCTGTCAGCGGCGACATATTGATCGCCTTTAAACGAGGAGCAGCCTTGTTTTTTGCCGGGCAAACCTGCACGCACAATCGGCAGCCGGTGCAATCCTCAGGAGCAACCTGGATTGTATACTTCATTCCTTCGAACTCTTTCCCCCTGTAATCGTTAGAACGAAACTCTTCAGGAGCACTCTCAAGCTCTTTTGGATCGTATACCTTGGCGCGTATCGCGGCGTGCGGACAGACCATCGCACACTTGTTACATTGTATGCAGGTTTCTTTATCCCAGATAGGAACTTCCTGTGCTATACGTCTTTTTTCAATCTGAGTCGTCCCTGTCGGCCAGGTTCCATCCACAGGAAAAGCACTTACCGGCAACAGGTCGCCTTTGCCAGCGAGCATCACACGTGTCACGCGGTCTATAAAAGTCTCTCCATTTCCATTGGGAATATTGGGAGAATCAATGACAGGAACATCCTCAGTAGGTATGTCGACTTTCTGAAGCCCACCCTTGGCGACGTCGACGGCCGCACAATTCCTCTGAACAATAGCTTCCCCTTTTTTCGAATAGGTTGCTGAGATGGACTCCTTGATCTTAAGAAGAGCCTTCTCTTCAGGCATGACATTCGACAGAAGAAAAAAGCAGGTTTGCATGATCGTGTTGATACGATTTCCAAGCCCTAACTCTCGCGCCAGTTTATTCGCATCAATCACAAAAAGGTTCAGACCTTTTTCCTGGATGATTTTCCGCACCTTATCGGGTAGCTGACTCCAGATCATCTCTTTATCATAAGGCGCATTCAAAAGAAAGGTTCCACCCTCAGCTATACGGTCGAGCATATCATACTTCTCAAGGAAAGAAAACTGGTGACAGGCGACAAACTGCGCTTCGTTGATCAGCCAGGGTGCCTCAATCGGTTGCTGAGAAAACCGCAAATGAGAAACTGTCAACGCTCCTGACTTCTTCGAGTCATAGACAAAATACCCCTGGGCGTGGTTTCCCTCCTCGCTGGCGATGATTTTAATAGAGTTCTTGTTGGCGCCAACAGTTCCATCTGACCCTAGCCCAAAGAACAGTGATTCAAATACATCCCCTTGATGACTGATGGTATTTTCGTCCCATTCCACTGAAAGCTGAGTGAGATCATCATTAATCCCAATTGTGAAATGGCGCTTCAAACTCCCCTGCTGAAGTGCTTCATATATACCGACCACCATCGATGGCGTGAATTCCTTGCTTGATAGACCGTACCGTCCACCATAGACCTTGGGAAGAACCTGCCGTGGCGTTGAGTCTTCATGCAGCGCCGACACAACATCAAGATAGAGTGGCTCGCCAATCGATCCATTTTCTTTTGTCCGGTCCAGAACAATAATATGATCAACAGAGGTTGGAACTTTCTCCAAAAAGCGCTGCAGATCAAAAGGCCGATAGAGCCTTACCGTCAGCAAACCGGTCTTTTCTCCCCTGCTGTTCAAATGGTCAACAGCTGACTTGATCGCCGTTGCCCCTGATCCCATGACGACAAAGAGAGTTCTTGGGTCGGAGCACCCCGAGTATTCGTATAGCTCGTACTTTCGACCTGTGAGCTTTTCAAATTCACGCATCGTTCTTTCAAGAATATCAGGACACTTCAGGTAAAAGCTGTTCGAAGCTTCACGCGCCTGGAAGAACGTGTCCGGGTTTTGAGCCGCACCACGCAAAACAGGTGCGTCAGGGTTCAGGGCTCGCTCCCGGTGTTCCTCGATAGCATCCTGATCAATAAATTCAAGAAGTTGTTCATCGCTCAGCTCAAATATCTTATTCAGTTCATGAGAGGTTCTGAAACCATCGAAAAAATGCATAAAGGGTATGCGTGAGCGAAGCGATGCCAGCTGACCAATCGCTGCAAAATCATGAGCCTCCTGAACCGTGCCTGAAGAAAGAAGCGCAAACCCGGTTTGACGACACGCCATGACATCACTGTGATCACCAAAAATCGAAAGTGCATGGGTCGCCAGTGATCGAGCCGCCACATGCATACAGTATGATGTGAGCTCGCCCGCGATCTTGTATAGATTGGGAATCATCAACAGGAGCCCCTGGGATGATGTGAACGTCGTTGCCAGTGCTCCACCCTGAAGTGCCCCATGAACGGCACCGGCGGCTCCGGCTTCAGACTGCATCTCTGTAATTTGTGGAACTCCTCCCCAGATATTCCGCCTTCCCTGTGCACTCCAGGCATCTGCCAGTTCACCCATTGGGGATGACGGTGTAATGGGATATATCGCAGCAATGTCGTTGAGACGAAAAGCAACCGAGGCGGCCGCTTCATTTCCATCCACGACAATCATCTTCTGGTTCATCAAAGATTCTCCTGCTCTGATCAATCGATCTCATGACGGATTTCCAAGAACTCTCATCCTGTTCTTCACCGTCAAAGGGAACAGAAGTGAAGCGCGAAGGCAATCCCAATATTCCAATATCCCAATAGAGTAAATAACGTACCGTATTTTGGGCTCACTTGCTTTCGGCGGACTGTGCGAAGACGCACTCATCAATCGCCCCAACTATTTCAAAGATTGCGGAGTCTTTTACGATGTGCACTATCACGGGGTAGGAGGGGCTGATGCCGCTGAATCATCTTTTCATGAACGTCGTGCTCATCGCTGGGTTTCTCGCGATTGGAATTCTGCTCAAATCGCGAAAGTCGACGGCGATCACCGGGATTATTCTGAGTGTTATTATCGGACTTCTCGGAGTCGGCATGATGAAACGTCCTGACTTGTTTCTCAAGTTCTTACCTTTCACGCACCTTTATTATTACTCCAACTGGTTTCCCTTCGCCGTCGCCTTGTTTCTCCCCTGCACCTACGCGTTTCTTGATGACAAGAAATGGGTCAAGATTCGTTGTGCGGTCCTCGGCCTGATCCTTTTCACCTTTTCCCTGGCCGATTATCGCGCCTATTTCCGACCACTGGCAACCTCAACGCAGAACGAAATTGACGAAGATCTGGTATGCCGTCAGTCCAGCATGTCGACCTGTTCAGCAGCGGCTCTGGTGACTTTTCTTCACCGCCATGATATAGACGCGACAGAGGAGGAGATGATTACTCTCGCTGATACAAAGGATCGCGTCGGAACCAATCACCTGGGGCTTTATCGAGCGGTTAAACTGAAACTCGCTGAAACAAATCGGACAGAAACACCCCGGCTATTGCATCTGAATATAAAGGAATTGATGGATCGATCAAGTCCGGCTGTGGTTACTGTGGGGTTGCCGAAAGGCGAAGATTCTCCAGAGGCGGTGGAATTCGGTCGAAAGTACAACTGGGATATCGGAATTTTCCACGATGTGGTGTATCTGGGACCCGATAGCGAGCGTGAAGGACATGTGCTCATTGCGGATCCCGACTTTGGTTTGGAGTCGTGGCAGGCGTCTGCTCTTGAGTATCTCTATCAGGGTTTCGCGCTCGTAATCGAAGAGTAGCATCGATCCAGGATCGGAGAACTTTCGAAGGAGGTTCGAAGCATTGCAGTGGTTCGATCATGCATCGAACATGCATCCATACTGGTAGCATCCCCCGGGTTGAGTGAGCTTTTTCGCAGGTGGTTACCCCTGCCCTTGGAGCGCCGGTCGCCAGTTGGATCGTGTTTGTCATTGATTTTCTGCAGGCCAGGAGGGCGGGCCTGGTATCCTGGAATAGTGGATCTCCCGAGGCTGTCCCCAAATAAGGTATTTGAGACAGCCTGTCCCGATCGGCGATGAATAAAAACTCTGGAGTGGTTGCCCAAATTAATGTCTGAATAGATGGTGAGCGAGAAAGGAGCATTCAATATTCTGAAAACATAGGCACAGTGGTGCTATTACGAGGCTTTCGTGATGCTGGAGGAAGTGCTAGTAGCCAGCTTGAATCAGATAGGAATTCTGACGGAAACTCTAACATTCTCTCGACCGAATTCGAAGGAGGGAAGAGATCGGTTAACCTGGCCTCCAGATGTGCGTTACATTCAACCTGAGGCCCAGGATATAGTTGATCCTGTGGAAAATTGCTATTATTCCTACCTCATCAAGAATGCCCTTCTAATCTCCTTTAGTGACAATGTTGGGTTATCGCTGGCGATATCCCGGCACTGGAAAATTCGAGTTAACTGACTCTAAGAAATCTTGAAATCTCGCCACTCTGCCCTCGAAATCATCTCAACCCGCTGACAATTGCCCTGATTTGGATTATCATTTTAAGAGGAGCCATTCATCTGGCCCATACGGGCCATGAATGACTGATTAGAGGGAGCTTAGATTTCATCGAAAATTCACCTTATTTGACGTTGATTCTCATCCCAACAGCTCCTAGTATCGAATACAAGACTATCGAGGGCTCTCCATTGTTAAAGCGAAGCGCCACATTTTCACTTTCCAAAACCCTGCTGTTCATCACAGCAGCAGGATTTATGTGTGGGCTTTCGAGTAGAGCAAATGCCGAGAACCTGGCGGAAAAGAAAGCATTCATCAGTTCGCCACAGCTTTCAGCTGCAGGTTCTACCGCTTGTGTCAGCTGGATTGAAACCTCTGAAGGCTCTGGAGATGTTCTGAAGTATACGGTCGTTTCCGATGAGACTCCTCTGGATCAGCTTTCTTCCAACACCCACACCGCCTACGTTTCCCCTCCCTCAGCCACAATACATGAAGCGACCTCGACAGTAATCCCCGGCACTTCTTCGCCTGTTGTCGCCTGGATCAGCAGTGATCAGGAAAATAGTTCGTATAGACTGATGGTTCAAACACCTGGCAGCCCGAACGTCCTTATCCACGAATCAGAGTCGCTCATTGAGCTTCCTGGAATCGACATTTCCACTTCTGGCACCGCCTATCTTGTCTGGACGGAAGTGAAGGGTGGCACATCACGAACATGGGTCGCCGATAGAGATTTGAATGATCCTGAAGCGATTTGGGAAAAGGGAGCTCTCACCGCCACGGAACGTCCTTACGACATTCTACCACAGGTTTTTGCAGCCGAGTCCCATGCTGATATATATTGGTACTCAATTTCCGATAGTGATGTCATTGTGTATCGCGCCGTGCTTGAAGACGAAGTGAAGACGATCGACACGCTTGATTTTGGAGATATGCCGACCAACCGCCTCCCCATGCTCTATCCTGTTGGATCTGAGGGCATGCTCGGAGCAGTCTGGATCGAAGTCACCGAAGAGGGTGAGTCGTACATCAGTTTTGACCCACGTCAGGATCTTGATGGACAGATTTCTCAACTTGGTTCTGGTGAAGCTACCGTGAGGCAACCGTATGTTTCGGGGGACGGCTATGGGCTTAAATGCTGGCTCGAAGAAGTAAATGAAGGAACGACTCTTTCAGCCGATTCGATCAATGGCGATACTTTTGGTGTGACAGTGTCCAGTGAATCAACGTCGCCACAGGTTGCCGGCACCCAGTCCTTCACTCATTTGATCTGGATCGAAGAAGATTCCGAGTTCGCCACAGCCACGTTGAAATACCAGCGACGATAATCATCCTTCGCAGCATTTTTCCCTTTTCATTTCCAACTCCTCAGCACAAACTCATGGTCTTAAGGTTCAAACCCCACCAGCACGGTAAACAATTGTGTTTCTAGTCCTTCCTCAAGATTCACCGCAGGTTTCCTGGAAAATAAAAGATCTGACTGCACAGATCACGCTATACGAAGGGCATGTGGTTCGACTTCAAGTAACCCGCGCCGCTCAGTTTCAGGCTCTACAAAGCTATGCAATCGAGAAACTTCCCCCACTTTTAAAAGACTACCAGTGGGATGATGACACAAAAAAACTCAGCTGTGGAAGTCTTCAGGTAGAAATTGAATCTTCCAAAGGTCTTCCCCACATTCGTGACCATGCAGGCACAACGGTCCTGCAGGTAACGGATATACAAACAAGAGGCTTACGAGGGCTCTCACTTTCAAGAAAGCTGCGGGAACAGGAAGCCGTTTACGGTTTAGGCGAGCACGGTGAGACCTTTAATCGCAACCCCGGGCGATACCGCATCTGGAATACGGACGACTTTAATCATCAACCTTTCCGACGTTATTATTGTCATATCCCCTTTGCCGTGTGCATGAGTCCGGTTTCCCTGTCTCAACATGGCTTTTTTATGGATAATCCGGGAGAGCTCCATTTTGACATCGCCTCGACAGAGAAGGAGCAGCTCCAGATGTCCTGCGAGACTGGTGACATTGACCTCTGGATTTTCCCTTCAAATGAGATAAAAGATATTCTATCCAGCTATACAGAATTGACAGGCAGGACTCCCCGGCCTCCGATGTGGGCTCTTGGCTATCAGCAATGTCGCTGGTCTTATGAAAACGAGGAGAAGATCAGAAGTATCACCGAACAGCTTCGAGAGAAACGTATTCCCTGCGATGTGATCTATTTCGACATTGATTACATGCAGGACTATCTTGTCTTTACCTGGGACAAGGAGGCATTTTCTGATCCACATAAATTGATTCAGGATCTCAGTGCGGAAGGCTTTTCCACAGTCTGTATAGTGGATCCTGGGGTCGGCATCACAGACGGCTACCACGCCTATGAAGATTCCAAGTCGGTCACTGGTTTCTTTCTGAAGCATGCGGATGGAGGGGAGATCATTCGTCATGTCTGGCCCGGTAAGACTCATCACCCGGACTTTACAAACCCGATCGTGAAGGAGACCTGGGCAAGGTGGCAGAAGGATCACCTTCTCGATTATGGAGTTGCTGGCATCTGGAATGACATGAATGAGCCAGCATTGATCGAGCCGCCAGAAAGAAAGGAATACCCCGCCGACGCGGTACACTTTGACAAGGGTATTTATCGCAGCCATAAAGAGGTACACAATATATACGGCTTGGAGATGGTGCGGACCAGTACCCTCGGCCAGATGGAATACCGGCCAGAGAAACGCCCATTCACCCTTACGAGATCGGGATGGGCAGGCATACAGAAGTATTCGGCCGTTTGGACAGGCGATAATCGTTCGGCTTTCACGACGATGCCTTTAGACATTTCTTTGAACTTGAACATGGGGATGTCCGGTGTTCCCTTCGTGGGCTGTGACATCGGAGGTTTCTTTGATAACGCAACGCCTGAGCTGATGGCACGGTGGTTTGAATGGGGCGTCTTCCAGCCCTTCTGTAGAAGTCACTCTGCCCATGGTTCAGACCCGCACGAACCCTGGGAGTTCGGACCTGCGACAGAACAGGTTCTTCGACGCCTGATTGAATGGCGCTATCGTCTGCTGCCCTACATCTATACATGCTTTATCGAGAGCGAGGAGTCCGGGATGCCTGTCAATCGACCTCTCGTTTTGGAATATCCATTCGATGCTACTGTCTATTCAATTGGGAATCAGTTCCTTCTGGGTTCCGATATTCTGATCGCACCGATCCTGCAACCAGGGTGCGATCATCGGGCAGTTTATTTTCCACCCGGCGGCTGGTATCACCTGTGGTCGAATCAATACATAGACGGTGGCAAATGGGCGTTACAATCAGCTCCTTATGGTCAGCCAGCTGTGTTCTTTCGAGAAGGGTCTGTGGTTCCGATGCACCCGGTGCGTCAGCACACCAAAGAGAAAGAGCCGGAAACCACCTATCTTGATGTTTTTCCCGGCCGCAGAATCAGTGGTAAATTGATCGAGGACGATGGTGATTCTTTCGCGTATCAGCAGGGTGAAGAGTCGCGTATACTCTTTTCCGGTGAGATGGATGCAAAAGTCTTGAGACTGTGCATTGGTGCTCCGCAAGGTCCGTACAGATCGGCTAGAAAAACCTGGACAGTTCGTGTCCACGGACTGAACGAGAAAGTTACCTCTGTTGAATGCGCGGGGAACGAAGTAAAAAGCGAAACACAAGGGGGGCTTCTGACGTTCGAGATTCCGGACGAGAAACAGAAGCTGGAAGTGACAATTCACCTCGGAAGTGGTTGAAGCGGTTGAGATTTTTTTCACGCCTTCTTTTCTTCGTCGTATTCCTTCTCTTTCTGGTGAAGATTGTATGTCGCGATCAATTCTGGCTTACCCGATATATTTTCTACACCCCTGCAATGGTCTATGCACCTGTTCTTTGTTTCCTTCTACTGCTGAGCTGGATGAGATGGAAATTCTGGGTTCCTTGCAGTCTTATTCTCATGATCCTTTCCGTTCATTCTCTATCTATAGAGCAACCTTTTCTCTTCAAGAGTAGGGAAAGTCGAGAATCAGTATCGAGTGATGCCTCGAGCGTTCTCCTGTGGAACGTTCGTTCGTACAGCTATGGTGAAGAAGCTGTAGTTGATAGAATTAAGGATCTATCTCCTGATATTCTTTGCCTTGTTGAAGGGACCTTTGCCGGTCGGGCCCCAGACAAGGTGAAGCGAGCTCTTGGGAGCGAATATTTCTGGGCGGTGGGAACGCGATTAAGTATCGCGAGCACCTACCCAATTCTTGAGAGTCAGCAAATTTACCAGGACCAGGGAATTCTTCTATTTGAGGCCACTCTTAATGTTGATGGGAAAAGAGTATCTTTTCTTCTGGTAGATATACAACCGCCGTATCGTCGTGATGATCGAGTCGTTTTTGATCGTTTGTGGTCGACTATTAAAATTCAGGAAGGGCCGATCGTGGTTCTTGGGGACATGAATACTCCTCGTGGAAGTTACCATCTGAAGAGAGCAACACGGAAACTGCAGGATGCTTCATTGACCAGTTCAGAGAAAACCTACCTGGCCACCTGGCCAACGTTCCCTGTTTCTGTGCTCCAGCTGGACTACGTTTTCTACAACGAGGACCTTGAGATTGTAAGCTTTTCGGTTCTTGATGGAGGTGAGAGCGACCACAAGCCCATTGAATTCTGGTTCGCGCTTTAGGGGAATGTGGTTCATCCATTAGCAGTCGATTCATGTTTTGGTGGTCAAAGTCTGAATTGCGATCGTTGTCGTTGTAAACATGACAACGAGTGAAAATGATTTTGGGAAGAATTTGGAGGCCAACAAACTCTTGATAATCCAGTGAAATGTCCTATACTTTAATTGTTATTTGGGGGTGCTTTGACTATGCTGTATCCAATTCGAAAGAAACCGAGTCGCCGAGCTTTTACTCTTTTGAGTTTACTCATGGCTCTTGTCATCGTTGGCATTCTCGGCCAAACGTACATGGGTACCGTTGCTCCGACCGGCCAGAATGCCTCGTTCTCCCCTACTAACCGGGCTCGAGCAGCTGTTGCAGCGATCAATTTTCGGACGGCTCAAACCCAATGGATTTCAAGGACTGGCGGAAATCGACTCCAGATCGAACAACAGCGACAAGAACTTGATAAGCTGGCAGTAATGGGTTCCGGCGGTCGGTTCTTTATCGATCCTTCTCAGAATTTGAATGTAACGACTCAGATTCAAACGATGAAATTTTCAGACCAAATCGATCTTCCAGAAACCCGGTAGCTATTATTTAAAACGTACCATCCTGCCGACGTTTTTCAATAACGGCGACTTTCCTCGCGACAGCCGCTCCTATATTTAATCCCCTGGCATTGCAATAATTCATGAGAGCGATAAACACATCGGCTGCCTCATCCTCCAGTTTTGATGAAGCGATTGTCTTTCCCTTCCAAAGCTTCTTTTCATCATTTGCGAGCTCACCAGCTTCACCATTAAGTTCCAGAGCAAAGAATTCAGCAGGCCTCTCCATAAAACAGGCTTTTTGATAGGCGTCGAACTGTCTCTGGATTTTTCCCAGTGTCTCGGGGAGTTCGTCGATGAATTCCATTTCATCGGGCGTGTTTGAATCCATAGCGTGAGGTCCTCTTTTTCCTTGGATCGAAGTGTGAGAATAAGAACAGAAAAGACTGTCGCAAGTGCAGTCTTGCGAATTCCGCTCACTGCTGTGTTAAATTTCCGTGACACCATAACGCGGATGCAGAACATTCTTTTCAACTGGTTTCGTGAGATATACAATCTGGAGAGAGTCTCTTGGCACATTTAGATTTTGAAGGTCAGTCGTTGAAGGAAGCTGGTTATAGAATGCCAGCCGAGTGGGAGGAACATGAGGCAACATGGTTAACCTGGCCGAAGAAGGCTGATTCCTGGCCAGGTAAGATCGAGAAAATCCCCCCGGTCTGGATTAACATGATGAAAGGACTTCTGGAAGGAGAGAAGGTTAGACTTCTCGTTGATAATCAGGAGATGGAAGCGGTTGTCCTTCACCTTGTTAAAGAAGCAAAGATTGATTCCAAAGACCTGGAAATTTATATACATGAAACCGACGATTCCTGGATGAGAGATTCAGGTGCAATCTTTGTCAAGAATGAGAAATCACAATCACCGATTATCGGACTCAATTGGGAATATAATGCCTGGGGAGGAAAGTACCCTCCCTTCGATAAAGACAACAGGATTCCTTCGTGGATCGGGGGAGAACTTAATATTCCCATCGTCAGTGCAGAAATGGTGCTGGAAGGTGGATCGATCGATACCGACGGCGCTGGGCATTTACTGACCACAACAAGCTGTCTACTTAATCCTAATAGAAATCCTTCCATGTCTCAGGAAGAAATCGAGCATCGCTTGAAGGACTTTCTCGGTGTGGATGAGATTTACTGGTTGGGCGATGGGATAGTCGGCGACGACACCGATGGGCATGTTGATGACATTACAAGGTTTGTTGCCAAAGGCAGAATCCTCACTGCCATCGAGGAGAAGGAGGAAGACGAGAACTTCAAAGCCCTGAGAGAAAACAAAGAGGCTCTCAAGACTTTCAAAGATAGAGCAGGCTCAGCTTTTGAAATCATCGATTTTCCAATGCCTGACCCTGTATATCACGAAGGACATCGATTGCCAGCCAGCTATGCTAATTTCTATATCGGGAATTCCTGTATTCTGCTCCCCGTCTTCAATCAGAAGAAAGACAAGCAGGCGGAAGGAATACTGAGAGACTTGTTCCCGGATCGAAAGATACACCCCGTGTTCGCCGAAGATCTCGTCTGGGGGCTTGGTGCATGCCATTGCGTAACACAACAGCAGCCTGCTGTATAGATCAGGAAACAGACTTTAGACGGGCAATTTCAGCCTGGCACAACTCGTCGCAGACTTCATTATATTCGTCGCCAGCATGACCTTTGACCCACTTCCATTCGACATCATGCTTTTGAATCAGTTCATCTAATGGTTTCCAGAGATCCACATTCTTGACCGGATCACCTTTCGGTCCGCGTAGCCAGTTTTTCTTCTTCCAGTTCTTGATCCAGGTTGTAATACCATTCTTCAGGTACTGCGAATCTGTATGCAGGATAACCTTAGATTTTTTCTTGAGAGCTTTGAGTGATTCTATCGCTGCTGTGAGTTCCATCCTGTTGTTTGTCGTATTAAGTTCTCCACCAACAAGTTCCTTCGTATGACCATTAAAGAGGAGCACAGCTGCCCAGGCGCCTGTTCCCGGGTTCGGTTGACAGCCACCATCGGTATAGATTTCTACAATATCTGTATGAGAGAAAAGATCATCAAACTCATCTGTCTTATTCTCTTCTTCGTTGATATTCCTGTTTGCCAGATCAGCAAGAGAATCGCCAGTCATGCGCCAGACTCGCCACTCTTCGAGGGGTTGGGCTCCTAAAGAGCGATAGCGCTTCTTCGCCAATTCATTCCATTCAAGACACGACCACTCAAGACGACCATACCCGTTTTCCTTACACTGGTGAGCAAGTCGGGCGAGAAGGGCGGTACCAATACCTTTCTGGCGGTACTCTGGCTTCACATATAAGTCCTCGAGATAGATCCCAGGAACAGCAAGCCAGGTAGAGTAAGATCGAAAGTAAATAGCATAGGCAACAGGTACTCCATCGGCCTCGGCCAGAAGACAATCCGTGCGAGAGTCCAGTCCAAAAAGATGCTGTCTGATGAGTTCAGGAGTAGCCTGGCATTCCTCGGGGGCTTTTTCATAGACTGCGAGCTCATAGATCATGTCGCAGATGTTTTCTGAATCTTCTGGTAAAGCGGCTCGAATCGAAAATCCTTGTTTGCCTTCCCTGGAAAGTGCCATTTAAAGTTACTCGCTATGATGAATGTGCAAATCACCTGGCAGAATCAAAGGTAGATAACGAGGAATCTGACGATTGAAGTTCCCAGATCATGTTGCGGTTGGCTATTTAAGTGAACACTCTGAGGGGTCCCAATACAAATCTTCAGGATATGCGACTGGAGAAATAGAAGCATCTGAAGGTGCAGAATTCCGGCTTGTTGCAAATGAATCATTCTTGCGAAACCTCGATAACATCAGTGACGAGACACGTCAGCGCATTACAAGGCTCGATCTGAATCGCACAGGATTACACGATGATGATCTCCGCTCCCTCGGTGAGTGGCCGAATCTTAAGATTCTTTCGTTGAGGGACACCAGAATCAGTGATGCATCACTGGGAGAGCTGTCAAGATATCCGAAGCTGTCTGCGCTTGACCTGTCGGCAACACAAGTTACGGGGAAAGGCTTTGCCGCTATCGAAGGGAAACCTGGATTAGAAGCCCTGATTCTTAATCACCTCGAGCTTGATGAAGAGGGAACAGCATCGCTGAACAAGTTTAGCCAGCTCAAATGCCTGCGACTGACAAATACGGATATTCAGGATATTGACCTGGATTTTCTCCAGGATTTCAGCGACCTGAGAGATCTGTCTCTTCCGACAAGGGTTTCAGACAACTCAGTGAAGAATCTGGAATCTCTTCATAAACTCAAGTTCTTATCTTTTGAAGCCTGCGACTATACCGCTATTTCTCTCTTTCTATTAAAGAAACTGGAGAACATTGAATGGCTTGAACTGCCTGAATATGCGAATGAAGAGGATCTCTGGCAGTGTGCTCAGTGGATGAAGCTGAAGACGCTGTTAATCCTGAGTCGCTCACTGGAAGCACCTTCTTTTGCAGCCCTTGAGAAAATGGAAAACCTCAAAGAACTTCACTTATGGTGCCCTGTCGAGCTTGAGCATATACAGATGCTCTCGCTTGCACCTGCGCTTGAGCGTCTTAGTTTAAACAACCATGCAACTGACCTGACTCATATCTGTGAATTGAAGCATCTGAAGTCTCTCAAACACCTTCGTATTGATATACCAAGAGTAAATGAAAGTAATGCATGGAAGTTCTTTGATTTGAAACATCTCGAGAGCCTGCATCTATGCAGCTCGGATTTTTCTTCGAGTGGTTTTCTGGGGTTCTTGCCTCATATGGGAAACTGCCGGGTGACTCATGCTCCGCTATTGCTCCCGATGTCTTCCTATTCACTCAAAAAAGAGCTGTATGGTCGCCACTCAGACAGTGATTCTTCTGAACGGTGGACACCCTTTTCTGTGGTTGGGCAGCATGCCTGTATTCCGATCGAGATGCAAATCAGTTATCGCCCCCTCTCATGGAATATTAGTGACTTGCAGTCGCTTTGCGAGGCAAAGGCGAGCAGCGTTGTCGAGTTCAAAGTTGAGGGAATTTCTGTCGAGGCAGATCATGTCGAAATACTGACAGGCTTCAGGAATCTCCGGTCTATTGAAGCGAGAGTAGGGAAACATAACGAGGAATTCTATGACTCTCTCGGTCAGTATCAGTCTTTGCAGAAGGTTTCGTTCAGGAACTCAAACTTTCTCGACCGAAACATAGGATCCTTACTGGATTGTCCGCTCTTGGAAGATATAGACATTGCAGGAACAAAAACAACGATGACCGGGTGGAGAAAACTGAAAGATCTCAAGTCTCTTAGGAGGCTGGATCTGAGTGGCTGTGATTTGACAGATAGTGCAGAAAAAGAGATCAGAGAATTGTTGCCTGGGGTAAACATCATCCTGGCTGATTCAAACTATGTGTAGCATCTACAGCTTTCTTTTCTTCATTATTTTGGCGCGTATTTCTTCAGCCTTATCAACTTTAGATCTTTGCCAATCTTTCCGGTAAAGAGGACAAGGGTTTTTCATGTAATAACTCTTATCGGGATGCGAGCAGTCACACTCATCATTATTTTCCTTCACTGCATGGTAGTAAGCACAGTCATCCAGTTTACATTTAACACGAACTAAACCCATTTCTCTCTCCTTTCTTTACTCAGAATTTTCTTTTGCCCCGGTGGTTGCGGGTACTTCGTCCAGCAAGGATTCGTTGTTCTTTTTCTGATCTATACCATCATTAGTTAGACTGGTGAAATCTTCGGAGAGTTCTGGACGTTCGTTTTCGAACCTCGGGTCGAACAGATGGCAGGCCACCTTCACACCACATCCAACATCCTGTAGTGAAGGATATTCTTTATCGCAGGGTCCAAACTTGAAGCGGCAGCGTGGGTGGAAGTGACAACCATTTGGAGGGTCTACTGGTGAAGGGACATCTCCCTGAAGGATAATTCTTTTTCTTCTCTGTTCTTTCTCGATAATCGGCACAGCACTTAAGAGTGCCTGTGTATATGGATGTCGTGGGCGTTCCATAATTTCGATGTTTGGTCCCTGCTCAACGATCTTTCCGAGATACATCACGGCGACAGAATGACAGAGGTGCCCTACGACAGAGAGGTCGTGGCTGATGAAGATCATCGAGATCCCCATCTCTCTTTGTAGATCCTCCATCAAGTTAATTACCTGCGCCTGTACGGAAACATCCAGAGCCGAAACGGGCTCATCAGCGATGATGATGTCTGGTTCGACGGCCAGGGCACGCGCAATGCCTATACGCTGTCTTTGACCACCAGAGAATTCGTGGGGAAATCTTTTTGCAGCATCTCCGGGGAGGCCTACATGTTCGAGAAGTTCAGCAACACGCTGGCGCCGTGCGTCCCCTTTGGGTACGAGCCCATGGATAGCCAACGGTTCTCCGATAATGGATCCAACAGGCATACGGGGATTAAGCGAACTGAAGGGATCCTGAAAAATCATTTGAATGCGACGTCGATAAGGCATCCATTGACGATTGGGCAGAGTAGCAAGATTGGGTGAATCTTTAAGACGAACATCGCCTGCAGTTGGGTCGATCAGTTTTAGGATCAGTCGACCGGTTGTGGTCTTACCACACCCTGACTCCCCCACTAATCCAAGTGTTTCACCCTTTTTCAGGTCAAAACTGACACCGTCGACAGCTTTTACAGAGGCCACCTGCTTTGAGAACAGTCCCGCGCGGATTGGGAAGTGCTTTTTAAGGTCTCTGACAGTAAGAACTTTTTCCTGACTCGTTTGTTCGCTCGGCATTCGTAATCTTTCCAGAATCTACGCTTTTGGTAGAATCATCCAGTTTCAATGAGGGAAACGAATCATTGCGCCTGTGTCAAAAGATATTGGCCTGAGAGCAATCGAACCGTTTCAGATAGAGAATATTGATTTTAATACTCGCTGTTCCCTCGCTTAAGAAGATCATCTTTGCACTTGAGAACACCCTGTAACTGGTGAAGAGTCCGTAAAATAGGCTCACCCGACTACAGTTTCCCGAGCTGAGAGATCCACAGATAGCGAGATCACATGTCTCATATTTTAATCGTCGATGATGAAGAAAATATTCGGTTCACACTCAGAGAGCTTCTGAGAAGGGAAAACCAATCCTATCACATAGACGAAGCTGCTGACGGCCAGGAAGCAGTTGAGATGGTCAAGAAAACTCGTTATTCTCTCGTCCTTATGGATCTCAGAATGCCTCGTTTGGATGGAATGCAGGCTCTCCAGGAAATGAAGAGAGTGAATCCCGAGCTCATTGTCGTTCTTATTAGTGCTCACGGAACGCAAAAAACAGCAATCGAAGCAATTCAGGCTGGAGCCTATGACTATTTCAGCAAGCCTTTTGACCTGACTGAAGTGCGTATCGTTGTCCGACGGGCTGTAGAGAAGGCAAATCTGCAGCGACAGATTGAATTCATGCGAGAGCAAGAGATGGCACGCTACTCCCTGGATCAGCTGATCGGTCAAAGTTCAGCAATGCAGGAGGTGTTTAAGCTTCTGGAGCGCGTTCTCGATAACGATGTAACGGTTTTGATTACTGGTGAGAGTGGGACAGGTAAAGAGCTCGTAGCGACTGCTATTCATAACAATAGTCTCCGAAAAGACGAACCTTTGATCAAAGTAAATACCGTCGCTATACCGGAAGCTCTTCTTGAGAGCGAACTGTTCGGCCATGAAAGAGGTGCGTTCACGGGAGCTATTGCTCAAAAGCCGGGAAAAATAGAATTAGCCAACAATGGAACGCTCTTCCTTGATGAAATAGGTGACATGTCCCTGCCCCTTCAATCAAAGCTTTTAAGAGTATTACAAGAACGTGAGATCGAACGCGTAGGTTCGACGAAGACTTTCAAAGTAGATATACGTGTCATCGCAGCTACGAATCGCGACTTGGGCAAGATGGTTGAAAAGGGTGAGTTTCGTGAAGATCTATACTACAGATTAAATGTATTGCCTATTCACCTCCCCCCTCTAAGAAAACGTCAGGACGATATACCACTCCTCGTTGATCACTTTGTTCAGGAATATAACCCTCGTCTTAAAAAATCAATTACGTCCGTAACGGAAAATGCTTTGCGGAAACTGTTAAACTATCCGTGGCCTGGTAACATTAGGGAACTGGAGAATACGATTCAAAGAAGTATGTTGATGTCAGAAGGCAATACTCTTCAAGCTGAGGATTTGCCGCCAACGCTTCGGGCTGAACACCCTCTCGCGCGATCAATTTCAGCGAAGGACTCTGAAGCTGAGAATGAAGTTTTCGCTGACCTTGATCTTCAGGAGCTATTGGATACCGAGAATTTTGAAAGGACGCTGGCCGATAGACTTCAGTCGATTTCGGACCATATCGAGAAATATATTATTCGAGCAGCTCTTAAAAAAACAAACGGTCATCGACAAGACAGCGCGGACTTGCTCGGCATCAGCCGAAAAAGCCTTCACAATAAGATGGTAAGATACGGTTTATTTACTGAAGAGACAGGAAGCTAGAAGGGAGAAATGAATCTCAAGCTGAGAACTGAACTTGTCTCTAGGGAATCTAAACCTGCAGAACAATAGTTCACCAACTCGAGAATGTTTGACATAACAAAGTGATTCCATAAACTTCTAAGAGTGGCATTTAACTTTCCACTGAATTCTAACTTTTCTGGTTATTGTGAATCTTCTTACCTTAAGCTCTATCATCTGTATATTGGGTGGCACTCTTGGTCTTCTTGCCTGGCAGGAGTTTTCACCTGCCTACCCGATACTTAAAGTGTGGGTCTCAATTCTATTCTTTCCTATTCTCTTGTCGCTTTTGGCATTCTTTCAACTTGGAAACAATAAGATAAGAGAGTCTTTCAGACCCAAGACAAGCTCGTTCCTCTGGCTTGTGATGATCGTCGTCTCCCTCATTGTCTATATGGGAATCCTTGGAATCGCATTTGCAACTCAAGCGATATACTTTACATTTGCTGACCATACAAGATTCAATTATTTGATCATTTCCTGTGTCATCGGCATACCTGTTCTAGCGTTTCTCTCTGTCTATGGCTATGAAAGCGGTTTGCGCCTTGTTATTGACAGAGAGTTACAAAACCGGTTGGGAGATTATCCTGCTCTACTTGTAACTTCAGTAATCGGAGTACTCTGCTGGCTACCTTTATACTCAAATTTCCTGGCCTTTGGATCCAACTTTGTTTTCCCTCTCGAAATAGTAGGATTATTCTTTCTAGAGATGACCTATACGGTAATCGTACGAGGCGGTTCAGGAATACTTATAACCGGAATTCATCGAGGAGTCATTCTCTTTCTTTCCGTCCTGATTGTGAGTGACGTAAATACTAATTTTTATCCTGCAGCCTACTATTCTTCTTCAAGTCAAAGTTTCTATACGTTCCGATTCTTCATGATTCTCATTTGCTGCAGCCTCTTGCTGTTTGGACTGCTTTTTTCACAATACAAGTCTATTGCTCAGAACGAGGAGTTACAATCAGCGTGAAGTGGTTACGTGACAATGCCTGGTGGAATACCTTTTTTGTCTTTTCTCTGGTCGTCATGGCTACCTGGACGATTGTGATTAAATTCGTGACACCTCTCCTCTATAGTACATCTAGTTCTACTTTTGAAGGAAGTGCTGAACTTCCCATCATGTGGGATTTCTGGTGGGTTGCCCATCTATATCTTGCCTGGGCTCTCTGGAATTACAGACGAGATGCGTGGGTTGCTGCAGCTCTGATCTCTTTGATTGAAGTAATTATTGTCATTACCAAGTTCTTTTTCTTTGCTCTCGAACCAGAAGATTCAGTCTGGAGACTGCTCTGGTTTACAAACAAGGTTTATGTACTTGTGATCTTCATGCTACTTACAGCATTCTGTGTTCACCGGCCGTACTTGAATTATCTCTCATCAAAAGGCATCTATATCCCAAAGGGCTTATTCAAGAAACAGTTTGAAAGGAGCTCATCATGAAACAGGAAGACTCTGCAGAGGAAATCAAAAAAAAGAAAGAACAAATCAAGAGAAGAGCTTTCTTACTTGGTTCTGCGACGGCAGGGCTGGGAGTGGCGGCTGGAGTCTCCATATCTAGTGACTCGAGGAATTATGACAAGAGTCAGGTCGACTCGCCAGAGAAAAAGGGGTCTTCGTCTACGAACGGTTCTGAGATGAAGTATAGAACGCTTGGGAGAACGGGCCTTGTGGTTTCTGAGGTTGGATTTGGTGGAGCGATGATCAATGATGCAGAGACAGTGGCTTACGCGCTGGACCAGGGAATCAATTACTTCGATACGGCACACTGCTATGGCGGTGGAAATAGCGAGAGATCCATGGGCAGAGCCCTTAAGGGCAAAAGAGACCAGGTTGTCCTGACTACTAAATGGTGTCCTCATCATATTGGGAAATCTTTCAAGAAGGAACACTATTTGGAGCAGTTGGATATCAGTTTAAAACGCCTTCAGGTAGATCATGTAGACATAGTGCTCAACCATGCCTGCTCAAAGAGAGAGGATGGACTAGGTATAGACAGACTAAAAGACCCAGAGATGCTTGAAGCATTCGAGGTGGCAAAGACTGCCGGGAAGGTAAGTTTCCTTGGAGCCAGCGGTCATAACACTGACCTGATGGAGATCATGCACTATTGTGTGGACTCTGGTAACTTTGACGTTCTGCTTTGCCGGTACAGCTTCCTTGATTACCCGGAGCAAGATAATCTTATTGAAAAGGCTCACGCCAATGGTGTGGGTTTTGTGGCAATGAAGACACTTGCTGGAGCCAAAGGAGCGGATTTAGACCAATTCAAAGGGAAGTATACCTCTTACAAACAGGCTGCATTAAAGTGGGCTCTTTCTAATAAGAAGATTTCAAACCTTGTAATCTCGATTTCAAATAAATCAAACGTTGATGAATATATAGCCGCCTCCGGAAATGATTTATCGGACAATGATCAGGCATTACTCCTTGAATACCAGAAAGAGTTCAATGAACAGGTTTGCAGATACTGTGGGGCTTGTGAAGAAACCTGCAACGACGAAGTCAGAATCACTGATATCCTCAGGTTTGGAATGTATTATAATGAATACGGGCATACCGACCGCGCCATTGAAGCTTATGCAAACCTGAATAAAAATGAGTTAGCCTCAGGTTGTTCGAGTTGTACCGGGTACTGCCAGGCAAGTTGTCAGTACAATATTCCAATCCGTTCACTCATGATTAGTGTAGATGAAAAACTCCACGGGAAAGACTATACAGAGGTTAACGGACCGCACACCCTTGGTGGTTAGAGTGCAATTCATTATCGAAGGGTCCTCCAAGTTAAATGTCCGTCACCCGAGATTTTTACTTCGATTGTCCCATCTTCATCAGTTCTTAAAATCATTGGCCCGTGTTGATCCAGCCTTCTCAGAACCACGTTGGACGGGTGACCATACCTGTTAAATCGCCCACAATTTAAGGTGACAATATCTGGTTGAACAACATTCAAGAATTCCTGGCTGGTTGAAGTCTTTGATCCGTGATGACCTGCCTTCAGTAAGTCTGCCTGAAGCCTATCACCATAGAGAGATATCAAAGTTTGTTCCGTAGGGATACCCGTGTCACCAGTCAGAAGAAGTCTCTTTCCGGCAAATTCAATCATGAGCACGATAGAAGCTTCATTTCGCTCCTCGCCCACTGAAAATTCACTTGGGTGCAGCACTTCAATTGAAACTCTTCTTCCTAAGTCAGCCACGGAATCTCCCCGTGAAAGTCTTTGGAACTCTATATCTTTTCGCTCGATAATCTCCAGTATCTCTTGAAACTCTGTGGTTTCGGCAGAGTCACCATTCGTATAGACCTTACCAACTTTTACAACCTCAAGCAACTCAATATACCCACCCAGATGGTCAGCGTCCGGGTGCGTAAGTATCACTGCCTCAAGTTTGTTAATGCCCCTTGATCGGAAGAAATCGGGAAAATACCAGGAGGCAAACTCAGGACCAGTATCGATTAAAATCCGTCTATTACCAGGTGCTTCCAGAAGTATAGCATCCCCTTGTGACACATCAAGAAATGAAACTTTCAGTGAACTTGTGCCAATATAGAATACCGGAATTATAGTAAAGAGCAGTACCGCAAGAAGAAGAGGAGACAGGTACTCGTGCCAGGTTCTTATTGGATAAACGAATCGACGATTCAAAATCCACGTGGACCCCAAGGCTATCATATATAAGGCAATCGGAAGAATTACATGCCATTTACCCAGCACGAGAAAAGGAACTCCTTCACCCCCGAAGATCAGTGCAGCCTCGTCACACAGTAGTAGAGGAAGCTCGAGTAGAGTCAGTCCTATCTTCATGAGTGCAGGAAATAGAGCGCCAACCAACAAGAGTGTATATGCCACTTTAACAATCAGAACAATGAATGGTACAAGCAATGCATTGGCAAAAGGAGCAAGCAGAGAGAATTCTCCAAAATGATAGAAGACAAGGGGAGATAGTGCAATCTGTATAAATACTGACACAAAGAACAACTGAATAACTTTAATAGCGAGCGAAGCCCATATTGACCACCCAAGTCTCGGCCCCAGCACCTCCTCCAACCTGATGAGCATTGGAGCTATGAAGACGAGGGTGAACGTGCAGAGAAAAGACATTTGAAAATCCAATTTCCACAGTGACTCCGGAGACAGCAGGAGGTAAAATACGGCAAGAGTTGATAAGGACCCAACTGGTTCTACAGGCCTCTTGAGCAGATGGGTACTCTCATAGAGGAGAAGAAGAATACTTGCTCTGACAACACTTGCTCGAAAACCAATCAAAAGAGCGAAAAGAAAAAGGAAAATGGCCAGCAAGATCAATCTAGAGGCGACAGGAACCTGCAGGACTCTTAACAGGATAAGAAGAATTGATCCCATCAGAAGTGTATGGAGACCACTGACAGCGAATAGATGGAGAAGACCAGCACGTCTATATACATCTCTCTGAGTCTGCGACAGGTCGTAAGTTTTTCCAAGCATCAGGGATTTCAGAAGCGCAGCTGATTGCGTACTCATCCCTTCATCAATTTCATTTTGTAAAGCATGAGAGGTTCTTGCTCCACCTCTGTAAATCGTACTGAGGACAGAATTGGACTTCTCCACTTCTTCCAAACCAGAAAGACTGCTTGAAACATGTAGAAAGGCGATCGCACCGTTCTGCCTGAGCCACGAGTAAGGCTCGCCAGAATAGAGATTGTGTGGCAGCTCGTAGAGTTTCCCGACACACTTTATTGTATCCCCAGGGACATTTACGAAGCTGTTGTTTTTCACACTATCAGGCGCTGATATTCGAACAGCCAATGGTGCCGGAATCACATCTCTTTTCCCTGAGTACTCAAGCACTCCCCCTGATTTCAGGTAGAGAGTCCAGCCAGCAGCGGTCCGGCGCGGAAACCCATCGATCTCGCCCGTGACAGAAACATACTCCATTTCGTGAAGACCGATACTATCGATCAGCTCTATTCCCACTTCATTCTGTGCTGTTATGACAGCTTGCTGTGTAAAGCCAATTGCGATGAAAATGATAATAAAGAGAATAAGGAAACAGCTTTTTCTCAATCGGGGTTGGAAGATTGTGATTATTACCAGAGGGCCCAGAGTGAGAAGTAAACCCCAAACTATGTGGACTTCACGAGTGCCGATGCCAACGAATGAACCCGCCAACAGGCTTAATAATGCTGTAAAAGGAGGGCGTTTCAAGTATTCAGACATGGTTAGACTCATCGGTTCCAGCGCCGACCTCCACGACGGTATAGCATGTGCTCACTCTACTTGGAGAGCTTCAAGTGTGTGAAAAGCCCCTAACGTATGAGGATAGATCGGCGTCACACAACTCTATATGGGCCCTTGATCAGAGCTAAGTATTCTGGCTTGGGCAAATTTATTAAAGGTCTGCTTCATGGAATCAAGAGACAATACAATTGATATTGCGAATAATCTCCCTCCTCAGAGCGAGATAGCCAAATTACCCTCCGATGGGGGTGAAGATTGGAACCGCCTGATATTCGAAAGTAGTCCCTACCTGCTTCAACATGCAGCTAATCCTGTTGATTGGTACCCTTGGGGCGAGGAGGCATTCGCTGAAGCAAAGAGGAGAGATGTTCCCGTTTTCCTTTCTGTGGGTTACGCCACCTGTCACTGGTGCCATGTGATGGAGCACGAAAGTTTTGAAGATGCTGAAATTGGAAAATTGCTGAGTGATCACTTCGTTTGTATCAAAGTCGATCGAGAAGAAAGACCTGACATCGACCATGTATATATGACAGTAACTCAGGCTCTGACTGGAAGCGGTGGCTGGCCGATGACAGTCATCCTGACACCTGAGAAAAAGCCATTCTTTGCTGGAACTTATTTTCCAAAGGAGAGCAAATACGGGCGTCCAGGAATAAGGGATCTCGTCCGTCATATAGACACTCTTTGGAAAGATGATCGGGAAAAAGTAAGCGAAGCGACCAGTGAAATTGCTTCTCACATTCAAAAAATGTCCGGAACCTTCCCGGGGAATCGCCTGAATGAAGAAATCTACCTATCTGCACTTGATTCCTTCAAGGCAAGGTTCGACCGAGAGAAAGGTGGCTTTGGCTCGAGGCCTAAATTTCCGGTGCCACACAATCTTTCGCTCCTCCTGCGTATCTATAAAAAGTACGAGAAGGAAGAAGCGCTCAGGATGGTGGAAAAGACCCTTACTGAGATGCGTAAGGGTGGGATATTTGACCAGGTAGGTTTTGGCTTCCACCGGTACTCCACCGACGAAGACTGGCTTCTACCCCACTTTGAAAAGATGCTCTATGATCAGGCATTACTCATGATTGCCTATACAGAAGCCTACCAGGTCACTGGTAATGAATTATATCGCCAGACAGTTGAGGAGATAGCAGATTATGTTCTAAGAGACATGACCCATCCAGAAGGAGGTTTCTATAGTGCGGAGGACGCAGACAGCGAAGGCGTAGAAGGCAAATTCTATATCTGGACTGTAGATGAAGTCACGGCCATTCTGGGAGAAGAAAAGGCTCAGACATTTTGTAAAATATATAACCTGAAAGAAGAAGGCAACTTTCGTGAAGAGAGCACAGGTGAATTAATTCCTGCTAATATTCCTCACCTGGAAGAAACACTCAATGAGATCGCTAAGCAAAGAGGAATCGATCCCAATGACCTTAAAAGTGATTTGAATCAAAGTAGAATCCTGCTATACAAAGAGAGGGAGAAGCGAATTCATCCTCTGAAAGACGATAAGATCCTCACTGACTGGAATGGCCTCATGATTGGCGCATTGTCGATGGCAGGTGCGGCACTGAATGATCCGAGACTGATTGATGCCGCCCGAAACGCTGCAGATTTCATTCTCGACAAAATGCGTGCTGAAAATGGAGACCTCTTGAAACGATACAGAACTGGTAATGCAGGTTTACCTGCTCATTTGAATGACTATTCATTCTTTACCTTTGGTCTGGTCGAGCTCTATCAAAGCACCTTAGCCTCTAAATACCTCGAAGAGGCGACAAAGCTCTCTGATAAGTTACTCCAGAACTTCTGGGACAGTGAGAAAGATGCGTTCTTTCAAACTTCCAACTCAGGAGAAGAACTAATCGTCAGAGCTAAAGAAGCCTATGACGGAGCAACGCCTTCAGGGAACTCGGTTTCAGCGCTGGTTTTTGCTAAATTAGGCAAACTAACTGGTGACGAGTCGTATACTGAGACTGCCCAGAAAACTATCGATGCATTTTCCGGTGTCATTGACAGCTCCCCATCAAATTTTTCATTCATGCTGATCGCTCAGGACTTTTTGATCGGTCCTGGACAGGAAATCATTTTGACCGGTAAGGACATAGTTCCAACGTTAATGAAGGCACGAAAGAAATTCATTCCTGACACTGTATTCGCGGGATTTAGTGAGCAAAAAAGCCGAGAGCAGTTAGTCCGACTTGCACCATTTCTGAAAGACTATCAGATCAATGAGAAGGACTTTAAGGCATATGTGTGCCAGAATTTCAGCTGCAGGCAGCCTACAACGGACAAAGAAGACTTCCTTTCCCAGCTAGAGTGATTACCATTTCCTCCTTGTGCCCCGATAAGCCTTGTTCAGGATCGTTTTCAAGCTACCGTCTGGAGATTGAATTGCAGAAATGAACTGTCTTGTAACAGGTGCAACTGGATTCGTGGGAAGTCATTTGTGCGAAAGTCTGGAAAAAGAGAATCATCATGTCTATGCGCTTACGAGACCCTCGAGTCTGTCGAGGTTGCCGGACCAGCATAATTACCGCGTGATCGAGGGCGATCTCGATTCGAAGAATAAATTTGCTCATTACGCCGAAGAACTTGACGTTGTTTTTCATCTGGCCGCAGTCACCAAAGCGATCAAAGATCAGGATTTCTATTCTATCAATGTGGATGGAACCCTTAGTCTGCTTGAGGGATTGCGTCGTGGAGGATTCCGTGGGCGCTTCGTCCTGTTGAGCAGTCTGGCTGCATCAGGTCCCAGTGAACCATCAACTCACCTCAGGATTGAGACTGACAAGTCTCGCCCTGTCAGCAGCTATGGTAAGAGCAAGCTCAGAGCGGAAAAAGCAGTTAAGAGCAAACTCCCACCAAATTGTACCTATACGATCCTGCGACCCGGGGCGATATACGGGCCACGCGAACACGAGATATATGAAATATTAAAAGTAATGAACAAACTGGGTCTCGCAATAAACTTTGGACAGGGGACATCTACACAGATGACTCATGTTGAGGATGTCGTGAATGCTTTGCTACTTTCGGCTTTTAATCAGAAGGCGGCGGGAAAAACATATTTCGTAAATGATGAAGATGTATGGTCATTCACTAAGATCGTGGCTCTATTAGAAGAACAGCTGAACCGTCGTATTCGAATTATACCTCTTCCCTACTGGTCTGCTTCTGCACTGGCAACACTCTATGATTTTGCTGGGTATATCTTTAGAAAACCTCTTAGCCCGCTCAATCGAGATAAGGTTAATGAGCTGAGAGAAAGTTTGTGGGCTGCCGACTCCTCGTTAATCCGAAGAGAGCTGCTTTGGAAACCAGCTTATCAGCTACCGGAAGGACTTGAAGAAACAATGAAATGGTACCGAGCCAATCAATGGCTATAATTCAATCAGATAAGAATGAGAAGTTAATATGCTAAAAAGTATGACAGGGTACGGAGCAGGAAAGTGCGAATCTGAGGAGTTAGGCTCGTTGCAAATAGACCTTAGAAGTGTAAACAGCCGCTATTTGGAGATCTATCTTCGACTTCCGAATGAACTCTCAACTTTTGATCCCATTATACGAAGTTATATACAAGGCCAGCTCCACCGTGGAAAAGTCACGGTTGAAGTAAAATTCCATGCGATTCCCGGGTCTGTCGAGGAATACAGAGTAAATGAAGCATTGCTGCAGGCGTTGGAGGAGTTTACATCCAGAAAGGGTCAAGAACCCTCTTTAGACCAGCTACTCCAAGTGTCAGGCGTCATCACCGTTGCACCAGACGACAGCAAGAAAGAGTTGCTCGAAAGCACCTTCATGAAAGCTCTGGAGGAGTCTATGAAAGGACTGATCCAGGAACGAGAGCGTGAAGGACAAAGCCTCAGATCTGCGATGCTTGAAATCGCTCATGAGATGCTCGAGAACCTCGAGAAAGTGGATGCCGCGAGAGGTGCTGTCACACAAAAGTATCAGCAAAAACTTCTAGAGAGGCTTGAAGAGCTACTCGGACCAAAAGCATCCTCTCTAGATCCAGGGCGCCTGGAGCAGGAGGTTGCCTTTTTCGCAGACAAAGCCGACATCACTGAGGAAGTTATCAGACTCCGAACTCATCTTCAGCATCTGGACAAGATACTCAGCGATACCGATAAACCTGTTCGCGGCAAGAAGATCGAATTCTTAAACCAGGAAATTATGAGAGAAATAAATACGATTGGCAGTAAAGCACGCGACCTCGAAATTACCGGCTACGTCCTTCAACTTAAGAACTTAAATGAAAGTTTGCGCGAACAGACGGCGAACATAGAATAAGCCTCATGCTCGATTTGATATACGTTGCAATCATCATCATCGATATAGTTGTTATCAAAGATATACTGAAGAAACTGGAAGGCTCTACAGAGCGTTTTCTCTGGGTCATTTGTGTTTTGTTTCTTCCTGTGATCGGTGCGTTATACTGGTATCAGGTTCAGTATGTTGAGTCCTCGCGGCGCAAAGAGCTCCGGCAGGATAGGAGATATAAAGATGTAAAGGAAGTAAAGGGAGAAAAAAAGCTTTAGGTAAAACCTCAGCCGCCCTGGCTTGCCATAATCTGATCGTTCGTGTCATGATCTGAGCCAGGGCGGAAGTCTTGAGGCAAAATCTGATCAATCTCCGCAATCATTCTTTGATTACTCAGTTTGAAGATCGGCAGCACTTCGGAATGTTGCCAGATCAACCTCCCTTCAATCGAAACAAGGTAGTAGGCGCGCCTCATCCCAAGGAGACCCCTGGCCCCATAAAGTTTTGCGACCTCAAATTGCGGGTCACTTAAGAGCTTGAAAGGAATCTTGCACTCTTTTGCAAAGCGCATGTGCTTTTCGACAGGATCTGAACTGATTCCAACAATTGATATTTCTCGCTCTTGAAAAAGTTTATAGTCATCACGAAAGGCGCATACTTCCGCGGTGCAAACGGGTGTGAAATCGCCTGGATAGAAGAATATAAGAACGTGGCTCTTACCTTTAAATGAAGATAAGTTTACTTCGGAGCCGTCTTCGGAGCTGAGGACAAAATCGGGAGCGGGATCGTTGAGAATAAGAGAGTCAGACAAGTTACATTTACCAGTTAATCAGGTTTTTCTAGATTTGTCCCATGTGACAAATACACCTATAAGGGTGACTAAGCACAAGAGAGTCCAGTTTTTAGTTTCCCCGGAAGTGAATTTGCTCAGCAGTAAGTTCAATTAAATCAATGAGAAAGAAAAGAATGTCATCAAGCCTACCGGGAGGAACAGCAAGAGAACACCTGAGGGCCCATCTCGCTCTCCTCTATTTCCAGTCTATTATCTCCAGTAAGCCCACGGACCAAATCTACGCGGCTTATTGCCGAATAAATAAGAAGGTAGTCGGTGGAGGCAGAAGGTTTCTGGGGGCTGCACTCTACGGAATGCTTAGAATGCGTGTCAGAACCATTGCATCATACACTTTAGCTAATGATCCTAAAGCGACTGGCATCAGCGTTCAGGAGATGCAGAAAAAGATTCTTCCCTCCATTGAAGCCGCCGCCGCCATGATCAGGTGGCTCACCGAGGACCTGGAGGTAACTCAGAAAGAGGCCAAGCTGGAATGTGAGCGAATGATCAGTCACCTCCAGCAATGGAAGAATGAGAAGTTCTTCCCCAACACGCTGGACTTGAATCTCTTTGCCGATACGCTCAGGAATGGCCTCTCGGACTACGCTCTTTGGCTTCAAAACAACCGTGATTCATCATCCGATCATTCCATGCTTAACAGAGTAATGAGGTTTTCTCTGCCCGATTTCCTTCTGGAAAGATGGGACGAAAAGTTCGGTTCAGAAATAGTCGACGAGCTTGCACTGTCCCTTCATCGTCCAGCTCCTCTTGATATCAGAGTAAATACACCACATTTCAGTACGGTTTCAGTTTCCGAAGTTCTTCGGGAGCACGAGATTGAAGTGGAACCGCTTAAATCAGTCAGGCTCGGCTTCAGACTGAATAGAAAGTATAATCTCAAGAGCTTCAATGACCTTCCGAAAGGTTCTTATGAAGTTCAGGATTTTGGCAGTCAGTTAATTTGCGAAGCACTGGAACCAAAGCCAGATTCGACCATATTGGATGCTTGCGCAGGTGCCGGTGGAAAAACCTTAAACATAGCCGCTTTAACTGGAGATCAGGCCAAAGTCTATGCCCATGACATAGATCGTGAAAGGCTGGAGAAGCTCACTGAGCGGGTTAAAGAGTCAGGATATAGATCTATAAGAACGATGACGACTGCAGAGCTGAGTGAAAAAGTAGAATTCTTCGACCAAATCCTCATTGATGCACCCTGCCTCGGTCTTGGGCGCCTTCGACGGGATCCGTCTCTCAGTTGCAAGCCTGACCTCCGAGAAAGGCTGAGTGAATTCGCACTCATCCAGAAGCAATGCCTTCATGACTATGCACGTCTCTTAAAACCTGGTGGAACGCTCGTCTACGCAACATGCAGTTTTGAAAAAGAGGAAACCGACGAGCAGATTCAAGCCTTCCTCAGCTCGCATCATAATTTTCGTCCTGAAGTATTGCCGGCTGTCTTCCAGACCGATGCCTTCGTAAAAACACGAAGCAGAGACGGTTCGAGTGTTGTTCTCTTGCCGTCCCTGCATAATACCGATGGATTCTTTATAGCTCGACTTCAAAGAACCGCGTTATAGTCTTCCAGTTTCAAACCAAATGCCTCAGCTACCCCCGGGTGGGTGACCTTACCCTTGGCGATGTTGACACCATTTAACAGATTGTTGTCATTGATCACGCAGTCTGGCCACCCCTGATCTGCAATCTTGATTACGTATCTGAGAGTGGCATTCGTCAGAGCGAACGTTGAAGTTCGGGCAACGGCTCCAGGCATATTCGTTACGCAGTAGTGGATGACACCTTCCTCTTCATATATCGGGTTACTATGGGTAGTTGGCCGCGAAGTTTCGAAACAACCTCCCTGGTCGATTGCTACGTCAACCATGACCGCGCCTTTAGGCATGACCTTCAAGTGCTCTTTTCGAATGATATGGGGAGCGCGTGAACCAGAGATATAGACACCACCGACTACAACATCCACACGAGAAAGTTGATCGATGATATTCTGCTCATTCGAATAGAGTGTGGCAACGTTCTTGGGCATCACATCATCCAGATAGCGCAGCCGCTCAAGATCAATATCCATCATTGTAACCCGTGCACCAAGACCTGCTGCCATCTTAGCGGCATTGGTTCCGACAACACCGGCCCCAACGACAACAACTCGGGCTGGCTTAACCCCTGGGACACCGCCCATAAGAGTACCGCGCCCGCCCATTGGCTTCTCAAGATATTTTGCACCCTGCTGAATCGATAGACGTCCTGCAATTTCACTCATTGGAGTTAACAAAGGATGCCCGCCCGGACCTGTCACCGTCTCGTAGGCGATACAAGTCGCCTTGCTGGCGATCATTGCTTCGGTAAGTTCCTGACTCGAAGCAAAATGAAAGTATTCGAAAAGAAGGTGATCTTCTTTGATGAGCTTGTATTCAGACTTTATGGGCTCTTTTACTTTCACAATCAGTTTCGACTTATCGAAAACTTCTTCTGCAGAATCGGCGATCTCTGCGCCAACTCCTTTGTACTCATCATCTCCGATTCCTATTCCCGCACCAGCCTGGGTCTGGACAATGACTCTGTGCCCCCGCTTTACCAGTTCCTTCACTCCCGCCGGGTCCAGAGCAACCCTGTATTCCTGATCTTTAACTTCTTTCGGGACACCTACTATCATAGACGTTACCCTCTCTCAAACTAAGGTGGTTACTGCTCAGTGAGAAACTTTCTCCCACGCTCCAAACGGGTCAAGCATTGCTTCATCCTTATTAGGGAATATTTTCATAGATTACCGATTCCTGACCAGAAAACACGCTTTTTCATTGAGCTGAACACACGCAAAAACAAACCTCCCGACTCGAATGCAGTCACTGTAAGAGGAATCTAGACAGGATATCATCATGAGACAGACATCGAGTTATTTTCTCGTATTTTCAATGGTACTGATAGCAGTATTCTCCCCCGTTCGAACGCAGGCCGATGAAGACCTGCTCACATTTATCGAAAACGCAGAAGTTGCATCTGCTGATCTCGGGATACTTCCTCCCATCAACTCATTCGTCCACAAGCTGCGCCTCTACTATGCAGGTGACAATGGCGATGGTGAACTAAAGCTTCTCATCGGAAAAGTCCCCGATTCACTGGATAATGGAATAAGCTTTGAAACCTTGCCCCATGATCTACCAGAAGATTTTCAGCTCGAAGCACTGGGCTACAATCGCTTCCTTGAGCGCGTTGTTGCAGCTGGGCAACTGAATCAATTGCCTGTCATCTATGTCGCTCGTCTTTCAGATGTCCCTGCCGAACTGACCTTCAAGCCCGGGCCTGAACTTCCTGAAACTGATTTCAGTGGATTCTATGGAATTTATGCGCTGGGAGAACAAACATTTCTCGGGATGTATGAGGAGGATTCTCCTGAGGTCTTTGCGGGCGGTTATTTTGGGAATCTTCTTTCAGATGAAGAGTCTTTTCAATGGCTCGATATTCCTGCCCCGCCACGGCTCACGAACACAGCAGTCTTTACAGGTTCTGATGGAGTTTTCATCACAGGGGGAACTGACCCAGTGAACGGATCGCCGACTCGAAAGGCCTATCACTGTCCATTCGATGGTCTAAATATGTCTGCGTGGAGTGAACGGCAAGTCCCCACGCCGCCTTTTATAGACAAAGCCCTTGGGACACAATACGGCGCCGGATTTTATCTTGCCAAAGCTTCCCAGGAAAACCCAACAACGCCCAAGGATCAAACAACATCCATGACCTTATATTCATCAGTCGAGAGATTCGAAGGTGAATACTCTCTCTGGATCGAGAACAGGATCAAATATCCAGCCACCGAAATCATTTCCCTCAGTATTGATCCGGGACACAGTAAGTTGCTGATCCTGACAAAACCAGCGGATTTGACAGAAAACGGTCAGTATCAAATCGTTTCCGCAGATGTTCCAAAATACATCAACGTCAGACCAAAGTCAGAAGACCAGGTTCTCTTTGAGAAATACCAGAAGATGCTCCCAAAGCCTAGACAGGTGAGTCTTGAAGAGGTCAAAGAAGATGCAAAAGCGATGAACCAACTCGCTCTGGTAGTTGTGGCAGAAGACGAAAAAATGGAAGACTTCAATGTCCGGCTCAACATGCAATCAAATCAATATCGCTACATGACCATGAACATCCAATCAACATACCTTAAGGGGAACGCTGGGAAAGAGGTTCTCTCTCAATATGGAATCACAAGTACTCCCGCCTACCTGCTGATGGACGCCGATGGACAACTAGTCCGAAGTCACGTTGGAACTGTTCCTGAACCTTCAGAACTGTTCGAACTCACATCTCCCAGCAGAGGTCCCGAAAATGAGCAATCGTCTACTGAATAAATCGATAGCTTGAGGAAACCAAATCGTTTAGCCTTTCTCTATTCACTTCCGCTTCAGAAAGGCTAAAGATCAATGAAGAGTCGAAACCTCATCGTCGGCGCAGTCAGTCTGCTTGGACTCGGCCTCATACTAAACGCTATCGCCTTAATGTGGCCGCCTTCTCCGCGCACTGCTGCTCCGCCTTTTGTCACGCAGGCCGCGGCGAACCTACCCGGGGATTCAACGCCGGGGGTTTACTATCTCGGACGCAGCACTCTCTTCATGACGTACAGCGATGATGGCGCTGATGTTTATTTGTGGTACTATGATCACGACCCTGTTCGTTACTCGGATAGCGAGATCAAATTCGTGAAGAGTATCTCAGCAAAATAGTAGAATGAGGGTGAACCATCATTGCTCATCTGGTGAGTTCATTTTTTTTGAAAAAACCTGAAATGCACTCTTGACAGCGCACCCCTTCTCCGAGTTGACTCTCGCCCTCGTTCGGGAACGAACGCAGGCTGCGCGCCCATCGTCTAGCCTGGTCCAGGACACCACCCTTTCACGGTGGAGACACGGGTTCAAATCCCGTTGGGCGTGCCACTCAACTTTCTCTTCACACAATCTTAACGTTAATAAGCCACCCCGCTGCTGTATCCACGATCGGAATCGAGCAGCGAAGTGTTGAATGGATCCCTCCGCGAAACAGTAGGCACAATTCCCATTCCCAACCTTGCATTATTTCAGCTACGATCTCAGGATACTTTACAGTTATGTTCAATCTGGTCCATGGTAACTTGTTCGATAGGGGTTGGCTTGTACTATCTTCGGAATAAGAACCACGGATGCCCACCAAATCATACGGTTTCTTCGCCATATTGTTTTTCGTCTATTAGTTATCAGGCTCAGATTCGAGGTTTGTCTATACAGAGCACATAGACCTCAACACGACTCCCAACCTCATCAACACCTCTCTTAAACCATAGAAACGAATGTAAGGTTCAATTCAATAGAATCGGGGACCACCCTTGCGAATCGGTGGTTAGTCCAAACTGAAAATGGACCAGATCTGAAAGAATGAAACCCAATGCCGCCAATGGACTGACCTAAACCTACTTGACCTCGCAGTAACTTTTTTCAATGAAGAATCTTAATACTTATTTAATCTAGTGATACGCACTTCAATCATCAAAAATGCATTGAAAGAGACCTGAGAAAAGATGCCACTCAATTCCACCAATCGAACGAAATTGTACGATACGCTGGGTGAGAAGGGGTGGGATGCAACCATCCAGTTCTTGATCCGTCAATCTGCCACCAAAGAAAGTGACTTCAAGCCCGCCAATAAGAAGATCCTGCAAGACTTCATTGAAGAGGTTCAGGCGGATGAAAAGTTACAGGATAGTTTGATCCAAGGTCTTGGCCACAATCATATTGCTGTAACGCGTTTCGCATATATGATACTTAAATCTGTCCCTGATTTCCCCGTTGAGAAACTCCATGATGCGATCTTCGAGATCGCCCTTGAAAAGAATGCCTGGGAGGCCGAGGAGAGAGAACGACGGATGCGTTTACTGACACAAACCAGCTTCCCAAATCATGCAACAGTTTATCTCGATAGGGAGGATAAGGACAAGATCGTCCTGATGGTGAACATCGCTCGTAAGATTAATCCTCAGCGATTCTGTGCCTTCATGCCACGAGTGAATTCGCTCCTTATATCAGAATGTCCTGGAGGACCTTTACTTAAACTTGAGGATGATTGCGAGAAGCTAGGCTGGATCGATTTCCCTGAACATGAAGTGCCTGCAATCGATCAAAAAACATTTGATCAAATAACCAACATCGCAGCCAAAGGGAAACTCGCAGAAGCAATCTATCAACTTGGGAAGTATCGAAAAAAGGACGGGTTGAAAATATCCACCGGCCACATGAAGAAGATACATCAGCAGCTGAAAGTAGAGCTAAGCAAAAACATCATGGTCGAGGATGGGTTCTTCGGCCCGTCAGAACTGCAAAAGTGGTTTGCATCTTCGATAGTGGACGAATTGAAGGAATTTCCCAACCATCTGATCTGCCGAGGCTTGAAGTGGAAAGTCAATCCTGCTGAGAAACACTGTTGCTATCTTATCCTAAAGCATTTGGCTCCTAAAGGAGTAGGACCATCGACTCATTTCTCAAGTAATGAAGAAAAAATAAGAGAAATCGATTTTAAACTCACAGAGCAATATTTGCTAAGACTAAGGACAACAAATACAGAAGCGAAGGGGACAGATAAATACAATGTTTATGATCCAAAGAAGAAGTACATTATAGATGAAGATTCTCAAAGAGGAGGCTTTGCAAGAGATCTGGCAGGTTATCTCAAATGGCTGAATGAGAAGGTCTCGAAAGAGGGACTGAACGAGGGAGAATTCCCTGAAGACAAGTTTCCTCCTTCTGAATCCTTTCGAACTTATCTACAAAAGGCTCGCGACCTATTTCCAGCAACCTTTGGAGGACTTTCCTTGTTGTTGCGCGGCAACCCCACAACACACCCTGGTGCACATGTTTTCTATCGCCTGACAACCCCTAATTACAAGGAACAGGAAAAGAATTTCGTATACACACAGATTAAGAAGACCCCATCTGAAGAAATCAAATCGAATTTAAGGAAACCGACGAAGAGTCAGAAAAACATAAACCCTGAGGCAGGTTCATCCAAGGGAGAATCAGACTTCGCGACTGAGCTGGTTCAATGGCATACGGGGGAAACCTTTGAATGGAAGAAGCGCGAAAGCGCGAAAGGAATCGCAAAACGACTTCATGACAACTTTGGCTACGAGAAATCCATCGAACAGCTAAAACATATCGGGAATCCAGAGTCAGGACTGGCGCTGAATGATCGCAACCTCATGCACCGTGCAATCAATGATTACCACGGAAGAAAAGATATCATCTTTGCAATGACAGAGCTCCACCCAGACCTTGAGCCCCCTGTCTACACAAAAAAAGAGTACCAGGAACTACTCGGCAACCACAATGGCTATTCTTTAGCCAAAGACCCTCTTGAAAATGACTCGCAGCAGCTCTCTGATTTTTTGAATCGTTTTGGGGATAGTGGAAACACAACACTCATATGGCAGACAATCGGCGTTAAAGAAAAGTATTCTCGCCTATACGTCAGCTTCATCAAGAAATGGACATATCAAGGCTATGGTGCATTGCCCGCTCAAGCCGCCCAGTTGCAATTGCTGGCGCGCGAAGGCAAACGCACAGATATTATCGCTCGTCGTGTTTTGGAGTGCCTTCAATCAGAATGGCCGAAATTCATCGACTGGGGATTCCGCATGGCCTATAATTACCCTGAGCTCTTAGAGTCACTTGGAGAGAATCTATTCGATCTTACTGCCCCGTTAATATACTCAACAACAGTCGGCGAGACGCAGAAAGCGATGGATCGTCTTTACGTACTCTATAAAACAGGACGATCTGATGCTCAACGAACTGCCGACTATATCTCCCAGGGATTTGGTATTGATCAATTGACAGCTCGGAAACATGCAGGAACCCTGCTGAAGAGAATGAAGAAAGAAGTCAAAGATCTAGTCGTTAGCAATCAGGAAGGGATTCAGGATTGTATTTCTGAAGAGCCGGATAAATTGGGCAAACACCTGAAGCCGTTACTTCGATAACGTGAAGTCCTGATTCCTAACTAGAAGACGTCTTTGTATTCTTCGCAGAAATGGAAGCTCATTGTGAAAGAGGAAAAATGCAATTAGTGTCGCTGGTTCCGTTGCTTCCGGATATTTTGCGGTTTGCCGCTACCACGATCATCCTGTTTCTAGCACTTAGCACTACGGGAAAGATAAACTTAAAGCATGTCCTTTGGTATTTGCTATGTTCGCTTATACTGGGCTTAATCGCTATAATTCTATCGGATAGCTATGGTTTACAGTTCAACTCCCCGAAGCTGATAACATATACATTACTTTCAATCCTTCTAGTAGGCAACAGCAACCCGTCGATCAAACTCTTCGAGAGAAAGAGGACTCTATTTTACGTTTGTCCTGGAATATGCCTCCCGCTGTTTTTACTGATGGCAATGGGAGGTTATCTAGGACATGAGAATTATCCAGAAATCAATCTGATTTCAGCTCCAGAGTTTTTCTATCTTATATGCAACGCCATAGCTATGTATTTCATATTACATTCAATGGATCATATACGAAGCGCGACCATGAGTATCCTTTTCACTTCGATTCTTGTTGTCTTAGGCGATAGTTTTGGCGAGTCAGATTCTGTCATGGTATACATCACGACCGTTGCACTGCTATACATTCCAATGTCAATTATTCTCACAATCCCAAAGGTTGGATTCTATATTGCTGTCATCTACGGATCACTGTACTTGATTTCCTTAAAACACGTCCCAACAGATGCGATTTCTCTGATACTGGTAGTGCTTGCGCTTCTTATTTACTTATCGATTCCCCTCCTGTTGATCTACGAAGAAGCATCGGAAGATAGTAACGACCTTATGAATGAGGATATCTGAGCTATGAGTTTCAAAGCTCTGAGAATGGCGACTACTGGCAAACAGTTTCTGATCATAGCAACATTTATCTGCTTCCTGATCATTCCAATTGTCATTATATACTCGGTAAATGAGACTGAGAATATTCTCATTCTGAACAATGAGAGCCAAATAGTTGATGCATCATTTTCAGCCAATGGGGTGGGACAGGTATTCGTTCTCACAGGAGGCTCCCTCTATGATTCATCAAACAATCCTCCGAAAGCGAAATTGATCAGCGTCGAATTATCTGACATGCAACAGGTGACATTATGGGAGTCAGACTCAGCACATAGAATGGAAGTCCTGGATGACAATAAAGTCCTGATATCTGATCTGGGAAAAGTGGTGCAAAGTGTTCCATCCGTCGAGGAAGTGTTGATAGAGGAGACAGTGAAAGATCTCTGCAGCGTTGAGGGCCATCTGCTCATACTTGGAAGTAGCCGGGTACTTAGGAAACTTGACATGGATTTTAAGCAGGTCGATCAAATTACAATTCCAGGGGAAACTCTTCTAACTGAAATAGGTTTTGCAGGAAAAAATAGGTTATGTTTAATTGGCAGCAGAGAGGTATGTATACTCAATAATGATTTTTAAGTTCTACAAACTCTTAGTGCCGATAGACAAATGGAATGGGTGTCGATTTCAGATGACAATGAGTGGCTGCTTATGGGCCTATCAACAAGAACGGAGCTGTATCAAAGGTCAACAAACGGAAACTACTTCAAGTCCAATTCGCTTCCTAAGTTCCGAAAGAGTCTCTGGGTCAAGGACTTGAATGGCTTCGTATGTCTCGATGGCAGGAACCTATTCATCTTTGACCCATGGACGAGTTTTGAGGAAGCTCAGTATCTGAATTCCTTTAAAACTGAATGCTATGATTTAAGGTACAATCGTAGGTCAAGAACACTGATGGGTATATGCAACGAATCGCTCGAATTTATCAGAATTCATGAGTCAGATTAATCGCAGCAACTCTACAAGACTACCCGGAGAGTCATCATCACTAGAGCAAACTGATGATTGCGACCACACAAACCGAATAAAGATCTTTACAAACTTTGGTTGCTTATTGTGGAAATAAACCCACGGAGGTTTTGAGATTCAACTCAATACCTCCATGTGAAACCGTGGTTAATGAATTCTGGCATCGAAAAACGCACCCTTACGCTTCCTTCTCTTCCGCCTCTTCCTCATTCTTTTCCTTCGACTTCCCCTTCCCTTTTTTTCGTATAGATCGTGCCGACTTACCAGAACTCAGAAGCACTGCCACCCAGTTGGTATCTGGATGAGACTGAAGCGCTATCTTTACCATCATCGTCAGAGGAGCTGACAGAAGCATCCCAACAGGACCAAGCACCCACCCCCAGAAAACGAGTGACAGAAACACGACCAGGGTGGAAAGTCCCAGTCCCTGACCCATCAGCTTAGGCTCTAGAAAGTTCCCAACAACGTTGTTGAAAATCAGATACCCAACGATGGTATAGATGGCTCCGGCAGGTCCGTACTGAACAAAGGCAAGAAGCACGGCAGGAACCGCTGCGATCAATGACCCAATATTTGGAATGTAGTTCAGAAAGAATGCAAGCAAGCCCAGAATAATCGCGAAGTCAATTTTGTAGAGCGCCAACCATAGAGCAACCCCTGCCCCCGTGGCGGCACTGGTCAATGACTTGATCGCAAAATAACTGAAAACGGTCTGGGCAAATTCCTCAATACTCGAAAGAGACGTTTCAGCATTCGGCATGATCGCTCGTAATTTGTCGGGAAAGGACGACGCCTCCAGAAGAATAAAAACGACCATCAAGAGGATCAGAAATCCATTGGTCAGTATAGTCGCCAGTGATGTAAAAACGTTCGAGACAAGGTCCAGCACAGTTCCCGGATTAATGATTTGAAAGAGACCTGCTCCCTCTTCTGTATCGGTACTGCCCTGGCCGGTTTTCCTAGAAGCAGCAGACTTTGCGCGGCTGCTTGTTTGAGCAAAGGCATCGGCAAACCGTTCCTGTTGCAAAGAAATCTCGTCATCGGAACTTGGTGGAGAAAGACCAGAGGAAGTATCGCCATCGAGCGTTTCGGTCGTAACCTGATCTTCCTCGGACATTCCAAGCGCAGAACTCGCCAATTCATCAGAAAGTTCTTCTACCCCACCTTCCCCCTCTGCGGTTTCTTCGCCGTCGCCCTCATCCTCTTCATCCTCCGTATTCCATGGCAACTCCATCCCCCACTCATCCATTTTTTCATACACGATGGTCAGCTGAGACTCCAGGTTTTGCTGATAGGTGGGCATATTTCGCGTCAGTTCACGAACTGAATTCGTGACAACAACGGTTATCCCATAGAGAGAAACAGCTACGAAACCGATGACCAACAGGATCCCCAGACCGGTAGGTACCCCTTTCCTGTTCAGCCAGTAAATCGCGGGCGAGACAAGGATCGAGATGAAGATAGAGAGTATAAACGGAACCACGATAGATTGAGACAGCTTCAATCCACCAATGATGATGAATATACATGCTAAACCGAGAAGTATTCTTAAACCTAAATTATTCGGCATATTTCATTCACATTTCCAGAAGAGTTTTCTGCTGCCAACATTCTTTTCAAACGCGATGAGGTCAAACGAATATCACGAAAGTGGGTTTCCAGGAATTTTCCCTCGTCACCCCATATACTCCTTCACAAGGATTACAATGAATAGGATAGGTTATTCATTTGAGAAAATCTCTCGCAAAAATCAAGAAGCACCAGATGGGAGACCTTCCGAAGGAGATCTACTGGCTCCTCGCGTTCCAATCCTTCAATGCCATCAACTTTACGATCATTCTCGGTGCTCCCCTGACGCTCCTCGCAAGATACCTTGATGCAAGCGAAGGATATATCGGCCTCATCAATGCCCTCGCACCCTTTATGGTGGTTCTACAGCTTACAGCAACCAACGCCGTTCAGAAATATGGCAGTCGGAGCATTATGTTTTACGGCTGGACAATACGCTCCCTGATGTTGCTGCTGATCGTCCCCCTTCCATTTATGGTTGGAATGTACAGTTCGACGCTTCTCGCCTCCACCATGTTTATCTCGATTCTTCTGTTTACCGTTGTGCGGGGCTATGCCAGCACTGCCTGGCTCCCCTGGTTATCTTCACTGCTCTCACCCAACCAACGGGGACACTTCCTGGGCCTGGAGCAACGGGTCATGAACCTGACTGCCTTCATGACACTGGTTGGAGGAGGGTATTTTCTTGGTGATGATCCACCTGCGTGGAAGTACTCGGCCCTATTCGGCTTTGCTGCTGTTTGCGGCGTAATCAGTGCTCAGTTCCTTCGTCGAGTACCGAAAATCCCGAAGGAAGTCCGAATGAGACAGGAAACACGGAGCTTCCTCGAGATGAAAAGCGGCATGGTGAGAGTCTGGAAGGGAGCCCCCTTCAGGCGTCTGCTTTCCTACGCCGTTTTCTTTACTTTCGCTGTCATGGCCCAGCCCATGTTTCTCATTCTGTTCCTTAAAGAAAGATTATTCATCCCTGAAGGGAAGATCATGGCCATACAATCCGCAGCGACGGTCGGTGTTTTTCTAACGGCAGTTACCTGGGGAAAGCTGACGGATCGCTACGGAAGCCGTCCATTTATCCGTCTGGCCGACCTGGGAGTTTTTTCTACCTTTTTGTTCTGGCTTCTATGTGCGATGCAGGTGTTCCCCCCCAATATATACGTCCTCTACCTCGTCTTCTTTCTTGGTGGCGCATTCATATCAGCCCATGCAATTGGCCAGACAAAACTAACCCTTGGATGCATCCCCAAATCGGAAACAACCTTCGGTATGGCGCTTTTCCAGGTTATCGTGGCTGTTTCAAGCGGCTCGGCTCCCTTTATTTTTGGACTCATCGCAGACCAACTGAATGTGTGGCTGGATCAGGGACAAAACTCTTCACTGAATACCTACACAGTCGTCTTCGCTCTATTTCTGATCATCGGATTGTACTCTCAAAGGCTGCTCGCTTTTGTTCCAGAGCCGAGGAGATGGAAGGCACACCATGTTTTGATTCAGCTCTTCTATGGATGGCCGATAAGAGTTTTGGCCACCGGCATTATGAAGCGTGGAAAGTAGAACATCTACCTCCTTCATCGCGTGTTTCCTTCACAATATCGTTCAAAGGTCACGAACAGTTGAGAAAGCCCTGTGGTGTACCAATGACTGGCATCCTCACCGGATGAAGGACGTCTGTCCGACGTCTTATCTACGTCTTATCATTGACTTGAGTCGTCCGTCAGACCTCGAACAGTGGCAGGGAAGATATCGTTCGCCCTGTTAGAGTGATCTTCAGAAGTAATGATTAGATAGATGGTGAGCGAGAGGGGTGGATATGGGCGCTTGGAAACGCAGAAAGAGTGGTGCTATTTCGAGGCTTTCAAGCGCTCAGAGCTACTGCTCGCAGCCAGCATATAATAAGCAGGACTTCTGAAAATCACTCTAGACCCTGCTTGTTTCGCACGGTGACGGAGGGAGCTTTGCCGAAAAGCCCCATGTTCCGGTTCATTGATGTCAATTTTCACGCAATAATCCCTTGACTTGGGACACTAATTATTTGCAGGTTCTCGCCGAAGCAGAGATTCCGTCTCTCACCTGCAAGTGCCTTCTGGTGACAAACAGGTTCCCCCACAAACGTTTTCGATTTGTTGGTACAGGGTTTCTACCCTACTGGGCTCGGCGGATCATCTGCCGAGATTTTGTTTTTTATCCCACAGGAGGCCCTTAGCCATAGCTTACAAAGATTCCCAAACCCGCATTAATTCTCAGATTGAAGAGTCTGAAGTGCGATTGATTGCAGAAGATGGTTCACAGGTTGGTATCGTGTCCATTGATGATGCTCTCAAGCGCGCAGAGACCGCAGGACTAGATCTCGTTGAAGTGGCTCCCGAGGCTAAGCCCGTTGTCTGCCGGATCTTCGACTACAAGAAGGTTCTTTATGAGAAAAAGAAGAAACTTAAGGAATCAAAGAAAAAGGCATCTGTTACGCACCTGAAAGAAGTCAAGCTGCGTGTAGCAATCGATTCTCATGACCGAGATTTCAAACTCAAGAAAGCACGTAAGTTTCTTGAGAAAGGTGATAAAGTTAAATTCACTATCATCTTCCGCGGAAGGGAAATCACTCGACCTGAGATGGGTGAAGAACTGATCGGCCAGGTAAAAGAACAACTGAGCGATATCGGTGAGGTTGAACAATCACCCTCTAAGATGGGAAAACAGATCTCCTTTATTATGTCCAGACGCAAGGACTGGTCTCCTAACAATTAACATCTCCTTCAATGGAGATAACCTGAAAACGGGTATGAAGAGGTTGTCGTTCAACTTCTGTGAAGTTTTGACGACCTTTACCAAAATATACGAGGAAGAAAGGCAGAGTATTATGCCAAAGATGAAATCACACCGCGGATGCTCAAAGCGATTCACTTTCACAGCATCAGGCAAACTTAAAAGACGTAAGCAGAACAAAAGACACATTCTGACCAAGAAGGCTCAGGACCGTAAGAGACGTCTTCGCAAGCCAACAGTCGTCGATAAAGCAGACATGAAGCGCATCGTGCCACTGGTTTCTAAATAACTTACCCCCCGGGATTGCTCCCCCACCAGCCCGCCAGAGGGCTAAGATTTCACTCAAAGCAAGGTAGAATAACATGAGAGCTATCAATAATGTCGCATCTAGACGTCGTCGCAAGAAAGTCTTAAAAGCAGCACGCGGTGCTTACCAGGGACGCCATCGTCTCTTTCAGAATGCCAAAGAAACTGTCAAGCGTGCCCTGCAGTACGCCTATCGTGATCGTCGCCAGAAAAAACGTAACATTCGTATGATCTGGATTACTCGTATAAACGCTGCCTGCCGCATCAACGGCATGAGCTATAGCCGTCTCATCAACGGACTCAAGATTGCCGGCATCGAGCTCGACCGCAAAATGCTCAGTGAACTGGCAATTCAGGACCCCGAAGCGTTTACAGCAATTGTTGAACGTGCTCGCAAAGCACTTGAAACAAGCAAAGATAAGAACGCTGCCCGCAAGGTTCCAGTACTTTAAATCAACCTCGGTCTCCTGAATCTGTGAACTCAATCCCCGCTGCTTCATTTCAGTGGGGATTTTTCTTTTGTTTTCATTCTCTCGCAACCCAGCTCATTGACATACACCTTCCAACTGACTGAAAATTCTAAGTGCAATAACCTAAGGCAACATTGTAAGGCATTCAGGCGTTCGAAAATACTGCTGGTAATCAGCACCTAATAATCAGGGATTTTGAAGATCACCCTAAATGGAGGTAATCGTGAAGCTCTCTCGACAGGAAATTCTGCTGATGATGATCTGGCCTATCCTGGCTTTAATGGTTCTATTATGAGTCTTAAAAAGATCATCGCCATTACAACGGAGCCTCTTTCCCTCATCAAACTTCTCCAGGCCCTCTCGGTTTCTGAGAACACCCACGCTGAGGATTGGTGCGACCCAAACATCGGAGCACTTGTTACCTTCAGCGGGATCGTCAGAGAACAAGAGGGGGACCATTCTCTTGAAAGCCTCGAGTACGAAGCCTATGCAGAGATGGCCGAAAAGGAGATGGAAAAGCTGGTCGATTCAGCAGGGAAGAAATGGCCACTAAAGGCAGTCGGACTTGTACACCGGACAGGCAGTGTACCCAAAGGCGAGTCATCAGTTCTCGTCGTGGTTGCAGCCGGACACCGGGCCGAATCGTTTGAAGCAGCACGGTTCCTCATCGATGAATTGAAAAAGAAAGTTCCCATCTGGAAGAAAGCCAGAACTTGAGGTGTACTCACTCAAAAAGAGTGATTAGATGCCCTTTCCCTTTGCTCCATATAGAAATCTATGAATAAGAAAACCCAACGATAGTTACCAGGAGTTGAGTAAAGATGCTGAGTCACATATTGAACGACCTTGCAGATGGTCCCAGCGACCGCGATGAAATTTGCCCCGACCCATCACTTCTCGAAGGAGCGATGCAGGTTATCATGCGAGGAGAGGCCAAACCTGAACAGATTGCAGCCCTTCTGATGGGACTTCGTTGTCGCGGAGAAAAACCTGAGCACCTCGTATCTGTCGTGAAAGTGATGCTCGAACATGCTACGAGTTTCCCTAAGGACCATGGACATACTCAGATTTTTGATACGTGCGGTCCGGGTGGAGTTGGTAGGAGCACGATCAATATTTCCACCGCGACGGCACTTCTTGCGGCAACAGGAGGGATCGCTGTCGCCAAACACGGTAATCGGTCTGTGAGTTCAAGATCCGGCAGTGCCGATGTACTTGAGAAACTCGGCATTAAGATAGACTGCGAACCGGAAGTGATGAGCAAGGTCTTCAAGGAGACCAATTTCTGCTTCCTTTTTGCTCCCAAATATCACCCGTCTATGCGCCATGCCGGTCCCGTTAGAAAAGAAATAAAGATCCGCTCGATCTTCAATTTGGCCGGTCCGCTGTCGAACCCTGCGATGCCAACTCACCAACTGGTCGGAGTGGGAAAAAGAGAACTGATGGAACCCTATGCAGAAACGCTGAAACTCCTGAAGCGGAAGAGGGCTCTGGTTGTTCATGGCAGAAACGGCATGGATGAAATCAGTCTGGCTCAAGTTACCGAAGGTCTATACGTTCATGAAGATGGACATATAGATGATTTCGTGCTCGATCCGTCAGATTTTGGTGTAGAGATGATCGAACTGGCAGATCTTGTTATTAACTCGGCAGAGGAAAGCGCAGAAAAGATCAAGAACGTCCTGAAGGGCGAAGATAGCTCTATCGCCAATGAAATTAACGCGAACGTAGCGGCCGTGTTCTGGCTGGCAGGAAGAGCCACAAGCATCGAGCAGGCATTTATGCAGGCCAGGGAGGTTCAGCAAAGCGGTAAAGGAATCGAACTTCTCAATCAAGTTATTGAAGGAACGAATAGCTGATGAAGGATACGCCGGACATTCTGAAGACAATCGTTGCGCGCAAGAAAGAGGAAGTTGAAGCCCTCAAGTCCTCAGGGGAAATCTCCCCGGAGGAGATCTCAGATTTGCCAGATTGTCTCGGTTTTCATAAGGCGCTAAAGTCGGGAATAGAGCGTTCTCCACTAGGCGTTTCCCTCATTGCGGAAATCAAAAAAGCTTCTCCCAGCAAAGGTGTTATCCGTGCGGACTTCGACCCCGATTCGATTGCAAGAGCGTATGAAGAAGGCGGAGCCAGTTGCCTGTCTATACTTACAGACCAGGATTTCTTTCAGGGATCACTGAACTATCTGAAGAGTGTGAGAGAGTTTTCCTCACTTCCGATTATTCGTAAAGACTTCATCATCGATCCAATTCAAATCTTTGAAGCACGTCTGTCTGGAGCAGACGCGATACTTCTCATCGCGGCTTGTCTCCAAAAAGATGAGTTAGCAGAGTTCCACGAAATCGCCGACGATATTGGTTTGGACACCCTGATCGAAGTTCACACGGAAGAGGAGTGGATAAAGGTAGCCGAATCAATCTCGGCCCCCAAACTGGTTGGAGTGAACAATCGCAACCTTCATGACTTTTCCGTATCTCTTGAGACCTTTGAACGCCTCTCGCCTGAGATTGCAAAATCAGGAGCAACACTCGTCGCCGAATCTGGTATCTATACACCTGATGATGTCAAACGACTCAAAAAAGCAGGAGCAACTGCTATTCTCGTTGGTGAATCACTCATGAGACAACCTGAAGTTCTTCAGGCAACACGCCAGTTACTCGCCATCAACTGATACTCCCTGGCAACAGTAAGGACAGGTGGTCTTGAGCACCGTTTCTCAACGCGATAGAATCTCTCCTGGCCTCATCTGGACCAGCCTGGTACTGATATCACTGCTTTCTCTCTGGGTGATCGCGAAAGGGACGCTCTTCGATTCGAGAGAGATGATCGATTTCGGTGATTACTATTTCGCAGCAGAAGCTGTTTCTCAAGGCAAGTCCCCTTACCGGGGAGAGTACGAGGCTTCACGCCGCTACGTTTATCCGCAGGGCTTCGCCATGGCTCTCCAGCCTCTGCTTTACTTCTCCCGGGAGACAGCGTCGAAGATCTGGTGGTACACATCATTCATTGCCTATATAGCAGGCGTATTATTTCTCACCCGCTGGTCCTTAAAGAGATATACAATTGACTTCAGGAGCCTGTCCAGTGCCCCTGAAGCCCTTCTCCCCTGCCTGATTGTATCATTCGCCCTTGGTTTCTCCCCTACCTGGTTTGGCCACCGATTAGGACAGACAGATATTTTCCTTTTCTTCATTCTTGCTGCTTTCATTCTTATTGATCCTCAAAAGCATAAGGTCATCGCCGGTGGTTTGCTGGGGATCTCAATTATTATGAAAATGTCGCCACTCTTGATCCTGCCTCCTCTTATACTTGTTCTAGGTTGGCAATTCCTCCTTGGAGTTTTGAGTGTTTTGGGAGTCTATACACTCGTCCTTATCTTTGGAGGTTATGGTGATGAAGAAGTCTATTATTTAACGGAGCAAATCTCGTATCATAAATACCGTATTGGATTCGCCTCAAATTCCGTATATCACCTTTTTGCGTTCAAGCTCTTTGGAAAATACAATATTCTTACAGATGGCTATTATGGGAATTGGATGACTACTGGAATCCAATTCCTTATTCTGTTGTGCTACGCGATAGTAGGACTCTGGATGAAATGGAAGAAAGCAAGCTGGATTCTCATGCTTTCATGTGGCGTAGCCTTCGCCCACCTCGCCAGTCCTTTTCTCGAACCTCATCACGCGACAAACAGTGTAGCCGTTCTTATCCCCTTGTTTTGTCTGACGCTATCTCGTGGACTTTGGTTGGGGTTCTCATTGATTGCAGGCAGTTTTCTGATCGGTATGGCACAACTTCCTTTAATGGAAGCATTTGGAGGAGAGTGGATGCAATACCTCACCCTTCTGACTGATCTGTTCCTGATCACCGTGGTTATCATCTCGACAACGCGTGGAATTGACCTTGAGGAGACCAGTGATTTTCGTCACTCTTGTAAAGATGTAGAATAATAAATTCACTGGATTCGACGAGCATGACACTTTCATTCCTTCAATCACTTGATATCAACTTCGACCCATTGAGTTCATCACAAAAACGATGTCTGGATGAGGATGGATTTCTTATACTCAAGGATATGATTTCACCAGAATGGCGAGAAGAGCTGGTTCAGAGGTTTGAACAGCTGATTGAACAGGAAAGAGGAAGAAAGAGAGAAGACTTCGAAGCGGAAGACGGAGCCCGCAGACTGAGCAACCTCGTGAACAAGGGACAAATCTTTGATGCCATATATACGAACCCCCTGGTATTATCGGCTGTACACTATGTCCTGCAAAGACCCTTTAAGCTCAGTTCTTTAAACGGACGTGATGCTATTCCTGGCGAAGGGCAACAGCCTCTCCACGTAGACTGGGGAGATGCACCTCCCCCTGAAGGTCCCTATCACGTGGTCAATTCTGTCTGGCTCCTCGATGATTTTGAACTCGACAATGGGGCAACGCGCGTTGTCCCGGGCTCTCATCGATGGGGGAAAGGACCCCATCAATGCGATCTCGACCCCATGGAAGCTCATCCAGATGAAGTGATTGTTCAGGCGAAAGCAGGCTCTGTCATTATCTTTAACAGTCACCTTTGGCATGGAGGCACCTTGAATACATCGGGGAATAAGAGGCGTGCTCTTCACTGCTACTTCTGTGCTGAAGAGCACGACCAGCAAACGAATCAGGCAGAGGCTCTGACGGGAGAAACGCGCCGTAGACTTGCCCCTCACGCCCTCAAAGTTCTTGATGCACTCTGATTAAACTGAGCGACGCTCCACTCTTATTCAAATATCATCGCACCATAACGAGTAACATCATATATACCTGTCCCAGACCACTGAGACTGTTTGACATCATTCTGTGATCGATGGCGGCCGATGTTCAGTCCCCAAACTTCACCAGACTTGGGTGGCTTTGCATTATAGATATCACTCCACGGTATCTGCATCTCAAGTACCCAATTATCTTCATTGATCTGAATTTCGCTGGTATAAGCACTGTCAAAATATTTGTCATCGATATGTCTGGGCATAGAATTGAATCGAGTTCCAGCCATATTCTGGAAGAGACGTGAGTACTGACTTTGAGTATCACCGGGATCAAAAAAGAACTCTATGTCATCATCATTCCAGGTTAGTGGAATATCACCTTCAGCATTCGCAACCATACCTTCTGGGTTCGGTTCGACCATATGAGTTCCAATATAGAGATACTCATCATCATATAGCATCTTCACTTCCGTCTGATATTTCTCACGATTGCCATTGGTATCGTTGAAGTCAGTAGCAGTGTTAGCCTGACTCCATGCTGGGTCATCAAGTTTCCCATCGATAGAGATATCACCTTCGAGCCTTTTGACCGTAATGGAACGGGGAACGAAAATTCTAAAGTCAGCCTCATACTTAAAAGTGTCTTCGAGGGGAATATTCGTTCGGTATATATCTGCACCATTTTCTGCTTCTTCAAGACGCTCCTTATAGACCTTTTCCCAATCACGAGAGACGTAGCCGGATCGTAGCCTATCATGAGATGTCATAGTCAGATAGGGGTGTTTCGAGGCGGTTGGAGCCGCATCAGAGGAGATCTGAAACGCGATAACATCGCTTTCCTTTGGTCCCAATTTGCGCTTAAGGAGCATGGGAGAGATATCAACATTTGCATCAAGATCAACATTCCATTTAAGTTCGTAGGTTCTCTCTTCGTTCGTTCTGTTCGAGATTGGAACCTCGACAACAGTTTCCAGTGGTTTCCCTGATTCCCAGTTCGGGATTCGTAATGTCCCTCCGCGCAAGGAATATGCTGGCAATTGCGATCTTTCTTCCGAATTGACCGTGTCGATAGGAAGGACAGACCCAGCTTTGATAACACCGAAAACGGGCTCTTCATCATGCTTTACTGTCGCTTGCAAATAGCAGTGAAAAAAGCCCCCACGCTCGTTTCGCTGGCTCATTCCACCCGAGCTGTTGAGCACAAGATATTGAATGCCGTCCCTATCTTCCCAAACATATTCATGTGTGTGTCCTCCGACAACGAGCTTCACTGGGTAATCAACGAGGAATGAATGAATCGTATCCCAGTCTTGTCTCCCCTGCTTATCCTTGGAGTACCTCCAGACAGGAGCATGCATGAATAGAAAGATAGATTTGCTTTCTAACTCTGGACTCCCTATTCCACCGTTCTTCTCAGCAAAAGCTTCAAGATCATTGATCAGCCATTCGACTTGCCATTCGGCAATACGATCGTCTTCTTCCTGCCAGTAGGTATCCAGAACAATGCAATGAACGGGACCAGCATCAAAGCTGTAGTAATACTTATCTGTTCCCCATACATCGCCGTAGACCTCTTCTGACTCAGGCGTCACAACGTCATGGTTACCTGGAACAGGATAAAACGGCATACTCAGGGGCTCGATCTGGGACTTGTATTGATCCCATTCATCGTAGAGCTTTTCTTTGTCATACGTATAGCCATTGATTAAATCTCCTACCTGTATGACAAAGTCAGGTTGAAGCATATTAATCTCATGAGTCATTCTCTCGAAGACTCCCCGATAACCAAATTGCGTGTCCCCGAGGACAACAAATCTCACTGCACGTTCTTTATCATTCATCTCCGCAGCAGATGAATGCTGGGATGCAGCTGCAATAAGTAATATACAAAGGAGAGTTCTCATCCCTTCACCGATCTTGTCAAAAAAACGAAATTTCATTCCGATATTTTCCTCTCATCAAACTAATACAGGAAGAATGACAAGGCGGCTAGAGATCGCAAGAACATTTCTCTATCAAGATGACGGGCTTTGAAGCCTGCTTTGAAAAACCTAGGACCTTTCCTTATCTTTAAGAAGGTCTTTGATTTTTGTGAGCAGTTCGCGTCGTCGATACGGTTTTTTCAGATAAGCGACGTTGGGAAGTTTGACAAGTTCATCGACGCCATCTGCTTTGTCCAGACCAGTACTGACTAGAATCGGCTGAGTGGGGTTTATTTCTCTAATCGCTTGAAAGGCTTCAAAACCATTCATCCCTTCCATCAACATATCAAGAACAATGACCTTGAAAGCGTGGGGAGACTTTTGAACGAGGTCTACGGCAAGAAGACCCGATTCAACCTCGCTGACCTCAAAGCCCGCTTTTTGCAGATGTCTACCAGTAATTTTTCTGACGATAATCTCGTCATCAATAATAAGTATACGTCCAGACCCGCGAAACTCCAAGAGGAGTTTTTTTGTCGTGGAGTACTCTTCGATTTGTTCCTGACTATATGGTATTATCAGGGAACACTCTGTCCCTGATCCAGGCTCGCTCTCAATGTACAGGCATCCACCGTTTGCCCTCGCGATACCATCGGCACTTGAAAGCCCCAGTCCACGCCCAAGAAACTTCGTCGTATAGAAAGGCTCGATCGACTTGGAGAGAACCTGCTGGTCCATCCCGACCCCGTTATCTACGACTGATATTCTGATATGCGGACCAGGAGAGATCGATTCCCTGAAATCCCATTGCTTCAACTCGTGACGGGCAATCCAGAGGTCGCGAGTCTTTATGACAATCAAGCCAACTTTATCGGTTGTTGCTTCTCGCGCATTTACCAGTAGTTCGCTGAGTGCGTCAGTCAATTGATTGAGATCAGCCTTGATGTAATACGGTTCCTGGGTCAGATCCAGTTTGAGGCGGTTCTCAGGACCAGCAATCTTTTCGAAAAAATCAAAGTTATTCCTTATATACTGATTTGTATCAATCTCTTTCTTTTCGTAGGCTCCCTGACCAGCATAGGCCAGCATCTGCCGACACAAACCAGTCGCCCGGTCGACCTGAGCTCTTATCTCCTCAAGAAGAGTTCTTTCTTCTTGTGATCGGAGCGTATCCTCAAGCAGATCCAGGTTTCCTACGACTCCTGTAAAGATATTATTAAAGTCGTGAGAGATTCCAGCTGCCATGGTTGAGAGGCTCTCCAGCTTCTCGCGGTTTTTCGCTTCGACACTCTGCTGCTTTTCGAGCAGGCTTCTGGACACAAGTTGAGATATATCCTGAACAAGGTGAACAGAACCTACGACTTCACCACGCTTGTTCCTGTATGGAGAACATGTTAGTTTGAGATTAGCTTTTCTATTTTCATCGTAGAACTCCACACTATGAGTATCGCCACCTTCCAATACTTTGGCGTGGGGGCAGTTTCCCTCGAGACAGCCCAGCCCAGGAAAGAATTCGCTACAATGGCTTCCCTCTCCGGGGTCGTTTTCTCTCTTGCTGAAATAATTGTACATGGCATCGTTCATTCGAACGACTTTCGATTCTCCATCAACAACCGCCACCATATCGTGAATAGAGTTAAAGGTCTGTTCCCATGAGGACTTTGCTTTGGCCAATGCATGCTCTGTGTTCTTAAGTTCCGTAATGTCTTTGACAATAGCTACATTGTAATGAGGGTTTCCCTCATCGTCCCTGATGAGCTTTACAGAAAGATCACCCCAGATGATCGACTGATCTTCTCGTATATATCTCTTCTGTAAATGGTACGCTTTGTCAGTCTCAAGAAGTTGTTTGTGGAGTTTCATGTCCTTCTCAAGATCTTCCGGGTGAGTAATATCGCTGTATCCCATCTCCAATAGCTGCTCCCGGCGGTAACCGATCCAGTCACAGAAAAAATCATTCACGTAGATAAAATTCCCCTCCGGGTCTGCGTGACAAATGGCGACATTGGCCTGTTCTACTGTTCTTCTGAAGAACTCCCCCTCAGAGGCCTGATGTTCTAAGTTTTCTGACAATACCTCTTGCTCCCAATGGCAAGTCTTCTCGCTTGCATGATTGAACTTAATGGTTGTTGCGATAGGTAAGCTTTATTTTTTGGTCTCAAAGTTTGTAACTCTATGAACCTCAATTGGGAGTTTATTAGACATAGAAATGTTTTACAATGAGAATTTTATATTTGGCGATCACCCACATCCTTGGCCTCCACATCAGCAACCCATTAGCGATCATTATCCGACGAAACACGTTGCCCCAACAGTCCATGACGCCCGACCGTTAACTTTTGATGCCCACAACCAGCCTGCTGGTTTATAAATACCTACATTAAAGGATGGATACCATGAGTGAATTCCGTATCGAGAAAGACTCTCTTGGTGAAGTAAAGGTGCCTGCAAAGGCTCTCTACAAAGCACAAACACAACGAGCTGTGGAAAACTTCCCTGTCTCAGGCATTCCGCTGCCAAGAACCCTCATCAAGGCTCTTGGCCTTGTTAAGAAGTCTGCAGCCATTGTGAATAAAGATCTCGGGCTCCTGGATAGCGATCTTGCAGAAGCAATTACCAAAGCTGCCGATGAGGTGATCGAAGGAAAACACGATCAGCATTTTCCCGTTGATGTCTATCAGACTGGTTCCGGCACCTCCAGCAACATGAATACAAACGAGGTCATTGCCACCCTCGCAACCTCGCATCTGCCAGGAAAGGACAAAGCTGTTCACCCCAACGACCACGTGAACATGGGACAGTCCTCCAACGATATCTTTCCAACTGCGATCCATGTCGCGGCCATGCTTGAAGTGAAAGAAGTCCTCTTCCCCGGACTTGAACACCTTTCCAAGACTTTAAAGGAAAAGGCAAAGGCTGTTGAAGGAGTCACAAAGACAGGCAGAACTCACCTGATGGATGCGATGCCACTTACATTGTCTCAAGAATTAACGGCGTGGGCATGGCAGGTAGATCAGGCGAAGGAACGTGTGAAGGCAACTGAGCCACGGGCATGTAAACTTCCTCAGGGCGGTACTGCAGTGGGCTCCGGAATCAATGCCCATCCTGAGTTTGGCAAGAAGGTCGCCGAAGAGCTCAAAAAGCAGACAGGAATACCTTTCGTAGAAACGGACAACCACTTCGCTTCTCAGGCAGCCCTGGACAGTCTGGTTGAACTGAGCGGCCAGTTAAAGACGACAGCAACGGCGTTCATGAAGATTGCCAATGATCTTCGCTGGATGAACTCTGGTCCTATCGCCGGCCTGGGCGAGATTGCACTCCCTTCACTGCAGCCTGGCTCTTCGATCATGCCCGGCAAAGTAAACCCTGTTATCTGTGAATCGATGATGATGGTTTGTGCCCAGGTGATGGGGAACGATCTTGTTGTATCGATCGGGAACGAACGCGGAAACTTCCAGCTTAATGTGATGATGCCCGTCATCGCACGGAATCTTCTGGAGTCTATACGGATTCTCGGAAACGCATCGGTCATGTTGGCAGACAAAGCCATAAAGGATTTTGACGTGAGGACTGATCACATTGCCTCGCTTATCGACAAGAACCCCATTCTTGTAACAACCCTGAACCCCGTCATTGGCTACGAGAAGGCCGCCAAGATCGCAAAGCAGGCGTACGCTGAGGGACGCGCTCTTAAAGATGTTGCCAAAGAACAAACTGACCTGAGCATGGAGGAGCTGGAGAAGCTCCTTGATCCAGCAAAGATGACCAAGGGCGGCATCATGTCCTGATCTCCGGTTTTGCTATACATGAAGCCCTAAAAATCAGAAGGCAGGGTCTCTATCAGACCCTGCCTTTTTCTATGAACGCTTGCCGGCGTATTTATCAATGAGATCGATCAGGCTTCACCCGATTGAACTTTTCTCCAATAGTCATCAACGGCCCTCTTAACTTTAGGCGCTAAAATAATACACCCGATGACGTTTGGAAAGGCGAGACTGAGAAGAAGATAGTCAGAGAACCCAAGGACTGCGTTTAGCTTCAGAACCGCACCAATATAGACAAAGAAGACGAAGATGATTCTAAAGACGATGAGGCTCCGAATACCGGTTCCTTCTCCCAAGTGATCGAGCAAGTAGATCCAGGCCCTCTCACCGTAGTAGCACCATGAAATCATCGTTGAATAAGCAAAAAGGATTACACAGATAGCAAGAACATAGGGAAACCATGATATCGCCTGTTCGAACGCCAACTTTGTAAGTACGGCACCTTCCTGAACACCAGGGGCTATACCTTCGATCTGGCTCGAATCTATTCCTGATAGAACAATCACAATTGCGGTCATGTTACAGATAATAATCGTATCGATGAATGGTTCCAGCAAGGCAACTGCGCCTTCTCTGGCTGGTTCATCAGTCTTTGCCGCAGAGTGAGCGATAGCGGCACTACCAAGCCCGGCTTCACTTGAGAAGGAAGCTCTTTGAACTCCGATGACGATAATACCAATGATGCCCCCTTCAACGGCTCCGCTATCGAATGCCGACGTGAAGATTGTGATGATAGCCCCGGGGACTTCCGTTATATTGGTAATCATGATGAAGAGTGCAGCCAGGACGTATATCGCAGCCATTGCGGGAACAAGCTTAGACGTCGCAGCCCCAATTCTCTTGATTCCACCAACGACAACTAGAGCGACCAGTATCGCCAGGATGATCCCATAGATGAAGGCAAACTTTGGACTGACATCAAAAACAAACCGAAAGACCTCAAAAGACTGATTGGCCTGGAACATGTTCCCACCACCAAGTGCAGCCCCCATAATGAAAACAGCAAAGATGACAGCGAGCACTTTTCCGATCACTGCCATTATTGGATGGTTAAATTCAGCAAAACCCTTTTGCAGATAATACATACCCCCGCCAGAAATAGTGCCGTCAGGGTTCACTTTTCTATACATCTGTCCCAGTGTACATTCCACAAACTTGGCAGACATACCGAAGAACCCGGCAAGTGTCATCCAGAAGACTGCACCAGGACCACCCATGCTGATTGCGATGGCCACTCCAGCGATATTACCAAGTCCAACTGTGGCGGAAAGCGCACTTGTTAAGGCACGAAAATGGGAAACTTCTCCCTCATCTTCTGGATCATCAAATTTGCCGCGCACAACATCAATGGCATGCTTAAACCAGAAGATATTCTTGAATCCAAAGAAAATTGTGAAGAAGACACCGCCAAATATCAGTATAATAACAACAAGCGGAGCTCCTCCGATCTTCAAAAACAAAGTCTTATCAAGGACATCATTTACGCTTCCCAAGGAGGAATCCAGAAAGGCGTTCAAGTTGGCCACAAACCCCTCAGGCTCTGCAGTTCCTTCACCAGCAGGATCAGCATCTTCAGGAGCGACATCTTCTGCCTCGACCTCGACGACCTCCTCAATGTTAGCAGGATCGGTCGCTTCAGGATCAGTATCCTGTGCGTGGGCCGTGAACGAGATGGCTCCGATCAACAGCATAAAAAGCATGATGACCGTAAAGCGATCTTTACAGTAGGTCATATAACTATCTCCAATATGAGTTTTTGACGCTTAATTCTTGGGATATACAATCGGTCAGTTACCTTTAACAACAAGAACAGGGCAGGTTGCGAGGTGGACGATACGCTCCGCACGTGACCCAACAAGGAGTCGATGAGCTTCTGAATGATGATGCTCGGCCAGGACAATAAGACCTGCGCCGATCTCTTTAGCGTAGCTGACCGTCTTCTTCGGAACAGAACCGATCAGGACTTTGATCTCAACGTCCTTGTATTCTGCATCATCGCCAAACCTCTTCAGGATCTCTTTCTTCACATGCATTGTTCGTGATTCAGCCGTGATATCTCCAGAGACGACGCCGGGCTCCAGAGGAGAAAGCTCCGGGAGAATATGAAGTACGTGAACACGCTTAGCATCTCCCTCTACGATCTCGAGTGCCGTTTTCAAAGCTTTCAGTGAATCAGGCGTGAAATCGAGGGGAAGAACTACAGGCTTATCTTTCAACCAGTTAATCATTGCCGGCCTTTCCAAAGAACTCTCGATTTACTGAAATAGAGAGCCTTTCGAAGATCTGTTGTATCTTTTAGACCCATCCGGATAACCAAGAGGAAGAAGGATGTCAAGCCATGGGCTCTGCAAAGTGAGATTTTTAGAACGCTACCACCGGATTTCCTTCCACGAAAAGCAAACCTACCTGCTTTCTGCCTGCTTTCCGGCTGCTTTCTGGTAGCTTTTCGAAGCAGGTTGGTATCAGGAGTCAGGCAGGTGAAAACAAGGTTATTCTATGTAGCCTTCTAACCGGGATGCAGGCATCCAATGAACGATTCATTGAATGCCCTGTCCCATGGTTCAAAGACTTGCTGGGAAATAGAACTGTGACGTGAGGAGCTTGGACGCTAGCCGGTCACCCTCAGTCCTGCAGCGATCGCATTTACTGAAATCAGGAGCGGAATAAGGTACTCTCGTGTATGAGCACTGTCGTCGTGGTAGGAAGAAGCGGTTCGCCACTGCCTCAAGAATTCAATCTGCTGCAGATGAAGCTTCTTCAGCCCTGCTTCCCGGAGCTGTAGAGTCTTGATCATACGTGGCCGTCTTTCATCGCGGGGTGACTGAAAGATAGTATCGATCATCTCTTGAGTGAGACTGTGTTCATCGAGAATCCTGGAAAGGATACGATTCCTGGTCTCGGCCTTATTGACGAGGCTCGCATAGCGCGTCATGAGGTCGGGGTCTGCCGATGCGATACTCGTCTCAACATTGTAGAGTGAATTTCTGAGGATGGGTCTTTCGAAGGCATACTCTTTAAGATACTCGAAGTCCTCAGCAGACTCATCCTGCAAAGTCTTCAATGCTGTCCCTATGCCATACCATCCAGGAAGGTAATGCCGGGCCTGGTTCCAACTGAAGACCCATGGAATGGCGCGTATATTTTCAATAGAACGCGTGCCTTTTCTTCTTTTTGCAGGACGCGACCCGATGGCGCTCTCTTCGAGAACATCGATCGGCGTTGCTTCCGCCCAGTACTCAATGAATCCATCGGACTCCAGCAGATCAACATAGGAGTCTTTGCTCAACTCTGATAAACGGTCCATGATGTCGTTGAACCGTGTATCTTCCTCAACCTTCTTAGAATGCTTCAGTGTTGTGGCCGTGACGCCCGCAATGAGGAGCTCAAGATTGTAAGTCGCCGTAATCTGGTTTGCATATTTCTGAGCAATCGTTTCTCCCTGCTCAGTCATGCGAAAGACACCTTTGAGACTGCCGTGCGGAAGTGCTTCGAGGAAGCGGTGAGTCGGACCAGCACCACGGCTGGGAGTTCCTCCTCTGCCGTGGAAGAAACTGATATTTACGCCTTCCTGTTCGACGACTTTTGCCATCGCATCCTGGGCGCGATTCAAGTTCCACTGACTTGCGAGATAGCCACCATCCTTGCTGCTGTCGCTATACCCTACCATCACTTGCTGGACCGGACGAGCAGCGGCAAAACGAATTCGATAACTTTCCTGAGTCATTGGATGACGAATGAATTCCCGAAGTATATTCGGTGCGCGCTTTAAATCATCAACGGTCTCGAAAAGAGGAACGATCGGCAGGATACATCCGCACTGGGTTCCAGTCCTAGTCACAAGGCCGACCTCTCTTGCAAGCAGGTAAACAACAAGAAGATCAGAGAGACTTCGTGTCATGCTGATAATAAGCGACCCCAACCCCTCTTTGCCACATTTGTCTATATGTTCTACAAGTGCACGATAACAGCTTAATACTGTTTCTGCTTCATCTTTAAGAGCCGTTCTCCCCGAGGTGAACGGTCGAGGTGATTCAAGTTCTTTCAGAAGGAACTTCTGTCTCTTTTCCTCATCCCAATTCACAAAGTCATGGTCCTCGAACCCTGCTTCTTCGAGCAGCTGACCAACGGCCAGGTCGTGCATATGACTATTCTGTCGAATATCCAGTCTGGCCATATGAAAACCGAAGACATGAACGGCACGTTCGACGGGGAAGAGGTCATGTTTAGCGAGGCGTTCTGCGCCGACGGACTCAAGGGAGCGTCTCAGAATTTCCAGATCTTCTGATAGTTCCTGAGGCGAAGTATATCCGTTGGGCTCAAACTTCTTCGTGTTGCATAGCTTGCGCATGACAAGGGAGACAAACTGCCTCCAATGCTCTGGAGGAGAACGATGAAAAGGTTCATCATCAGGTGTTCCAACAGAGTCCTTGAGTTGGTCGATTCTCGTAATTAGCTCCCAGGAAGGGTTCTGGAGTTCTGAGGAAAGGCTCAATCGGTGATAGAGCAGCTGAAGTTGTTCGAAAATAACATCGAGTGCAGTCTTGCGCAGCATTCTCAGGGTTTTTCGTGTCAGCGGTGCCGTCACCAGGGGATGACCATCCCGGTCACCACCAACCCAGCTACCAAACTTCAGCTCGGGGAATGCTTTGGGATCATTGATATACAATGGGTCTAGACCGGAAGCGGCCCAGCTGTCTCTGAGCCTGAGATCAAGCTTCTCCAGAACTTGTGGAAAAACTTCCTTAAGGTAGTGAAGGACGTTTTCAATTTCAGAGATCACATCAGGCTTTTTATAGAGGACTTCTCCTGTTCGCAGAAGACGTTCAAGGTGAGCCTTGATACTGGACTTGATATCCTCACGTTCTGTTGGTGTCCACATCTGGTTTTCAAGTTGAACCAGATAGAGGTACAAAGCCCTGTGTATATGCAGGATAGTTGGGCGTTTTGCTTCTGTGGGGTGTGCCGTGAGGACGGGTTCAACTTCAACTCTTGAGATTGCGTCGGCAATTTCCTGAGCTTCAAACCCTCCGGACAAAAGTTGTTTAATATTCTGAAGCCAGAGTCCTGGCTCTTTGCTTCCGTTTCCCTGTGCCTCTCGAACACGACGCATCTGGGCGGATGCATTTTCTTCAACAAGATTTAAGAGCTGAAACACGACAGACAGAACATGCATCTCGCGCGAAGGATCTACCTGCTTTACCTTGGAAGCTTCTGCAGGCTCTTCCTCCAGTCGCTCTACAAAGTCAGCGAGCTCTTCATCTCCGATTTCGTTAAGCACTTCATGAAGGCATTGCATGAAGAACTGGTAGTCATTGTCGATCTTTTCAAATATGTCATTCAGGTAATTCTGATCTGATACGCTGGCCATTGGGTACCCTTATTAGATTTCATCATCATTTTAGTACTAATTATAATTGTAACCATTATCTTACCAATTAGGCTTACAATGAATTCGAAATGGGTCGCTTCATCTTAAAATCCAGCTGAAGGCTGGATAAACTCAAAGCGAATACCCGTATTCTGGAATTCTTCGGCAGAGTAATTTCCTTCACATTTGACTCAATGGAAAAACTCTCACAGAAAAAATACCCATATTGATAGGCCAGATCAGAATTGGAAGATTTGCAATGTAAGTGGGTCACGAAATGAGCGATATCAACCTCGTTCAAATAAGGTTTCGCGCATTCATCTATTGAATTAACATAAGTACCATCTACAAATCTATTATACCACTTGCCAACAGGAGCGGTCAGATCGTGGGCTTTGAATTCAACCTCGGATCCAGACATGCCAATCTTATAAAGTGTATCACCATTCACTGAACCAACCAGAAGGTGCAAAGCTTTCCAATCTCCTTCTGGGAGTTTGATTCTCTGCCCATTCGGAACCAAAACGTTGTTTTCATGGTAAGCTCTCGGTCCAGTTTGAAAGGGTACACCATTCCAATGGATGACCTCAGGAACAAGTTCCGCAGGAAAACTTATCCCTGAACCCGTGAGATCACCGTCCTGGCGGTTTTTGTTGGGGCTGTAGCCACGGCAATTCCAAGGTAGATCCATGGACTTCGTAAGAAGAGAGACTTGCTTCACTTTCGGGATATGTAGCTTTGCAGTTTTAATTTCATAGGCGGAAAGTTGACCTGAAAGAGAATTCTTGATCGAGTCAACACTCGACGTCTCATTCTTTTCCTCGAATCCATTCAAGTCTTCAACGGAATGAACCGGTCTGTCTAGTTTGATGCTAAACGGAATATTTTGTTTTCCATATTTCTCGAATAGCCTGAAGATATAACCTTCAGAGTCCTCTGACTTTTTCACTGCGGTCAGCTTTGCGGAGCTATCAATACTGTCTATAAGTTTGAGCGAGTCCCCCAGCTCACCGGAGTGTCTGGGCACAAGACTGCAAACGGGCGTTTCTTCAAAGTGGACCGAGTGGTCTGGCACCTGCCCAGACTTCCAATCCCCAGAATGACCCATGACAGCAAAAGAAAACTCATGGACTCCAAAATCGAGCTCGGCCTGTTCTGAGAAGTAATCGGTGAAATCTGCTCCTCCCAGGTGAACGTGAAAATCATGTAATCTTGGAGTGTGAATCAGTGTCAGGCGGAGTGTGTGGTCATCGGGCTTATCCCATCCGTATTTACAATCAGACAGTACAGCGACTCCATATTCCTCAGAATCGTCAACAAGACTGACCCAACCTTGAGCGGGAACTTCATGGAGTTTTTCGTGATTGTTGCCTCGCTGAATAACACCAAGCCCAAGGTCATATGTTGCTTTTTCATTACCTGGAGAAAGTGAAAAGCGGGCTTTCAGGAGAGTTCCCTTTCTCTCCCAGGTCAGCTTATTGTATACTCGGACCAATGGTGAAAATTGTGCCGGTTCCAGTGAGATCAGTTGTTCGAGGGTAAAGCCTTCCTCTCTCCTGACAATCTGAAGTGATATACGCAGAGGCCCAGAATCCTTGATTTCTATTTCCGGTTTTGACGAAAGACTTCCGAGCGGGTCCTTCATCAAGTCCCCGTATTCAATCGTCCATGCTGGCCATTCTTGAGGCGCCTGATCGAGCATCTCGATGCGTATGGGCTCTTTCATGAGATTGCGCTCCAGAGTCTTGTCGAAGATCTGTGAGATATCGCCTGCTTCATTGATTGAAACTTTGTAGCGACCATTCTCGAGCCCCGTATTGTCTATCTTTAACTCTTCATGATCAGCAACGTACTGACTTTCTTCAAGGCCAAAAGCACGCAGCTCGAGAGGCTTCAACTTTACAGAAGCGAGAGCAGAGAGGTTTTGCTGACTATCATGAACAATTTGAATTTTATCGGATACGATTTCTTTTCGAGAGCAAAGAGGGAGCTCAACGACCCCTTCATAGGGAAGTCCGGATGGGTTAAAGGCTACAAATGGAGTCTTGAATTCATCTGTCTTCATACCTGACACAAGTTGCTGAAGAGAGGTCTTCAATGTAGAGTAGAAGATATTCGATGCGACAGCATGATCATTCCATGTGAAGGGGTAAGCTTCGGGAATCGATGTTCCAGGAAGTATATCATGCATCTGGTTCGCGAGAAAGAGAATCCATGCCTTCTTGAGCAACTCATGAGGGTAATCGACAACGCCTTGTATATCTGCCATTACCGCGGCTGCTTCGGCGGCCTTTGCCAACAGCTCATTCTTTCTGTTCCACCGTTTCAATTCACCATGAGAAGTAAAGGTTCCTGCCCCGTGCTCAATCAGCAGAAATTCGGTGGAATGTCGCGGCAACCTGGAAACGGTATCCTCTGACAGGTCATCAAAAAGCTGATCAGCTCCCGAGCTTCGAATTTCAACCTTTTCATTACTATTCTTTTCTCTAAAGAGGTTTTGTACGGAGTCTCTATCTGGGGCTCCACCGGTATCGCCCAAACCAAAGTATTTAAAGTCTATACCTGCACCGAACAAGTCCTTGTTTCTGGCAATTCGTTCGAGCCACTTTTCTTCCTCAAACCATCCGGTCTTGATAGGAAACGAGTATTGCCCCGGGTTTATAGCTGCAATAAGTCCATCACCGTTAACTCCTTCCCAAAAACCAACGTTAAAGGGAATTCCTTCCGAAGAACCCCATTCCAGTTTTGATGTTGAAAAGCCCTTCAATCCACAATGGAAGGCAATCGAAGGTAGCGCCCAGCCAAAACCAAAACAGTCAGGAAGGAAGATATCCGAGGAAACTTTACCATACTCATGCTTGAAAAAGCCATTACCGTAAAGAATCTGACGTATAAGGCTTTCGGGCGAGACTGTATTGACGTCTCCTGCATCGATGGAAGACCCACAAACGCGCCAGTTGCCCCTCTGAATGTACTTCTTGAGCACTTCATGCTCTTCTGGATAATACTCCTTCGCCATCATGTAACGAAAGGCACCTTCAAAGCTGAACACATAGTCTGGGAACTCTTCAAAGAGAGTGAAGTTTTCCCTTAGGGTGAGAGGCAGATAACGTTTGATAGTATCCTGAAATGTCCATCGCCATTGCGTATCAAGGTGTGAGGTGGCTACGACATAAAGTATAGACAAGTCTTGAGTCATTCTTTCAGTCTTCCGATTGAAGATTACGATAAAGAAACCCTGTTTCGAGAACAGGGCCGTGGAAAGAGGAATCTCTTAGAAAAACTTTGTGGTTGATTCGTTCAGGAGATCAGCTCTTCATACTTCTCTTTGAGTTCTGGCTGATTATCTAGATTTCTGCGAATCTGATCGTTCACCTGACGAGTCATCCGCTTTAACGCTTCTTCAACACTCATGATATCGTTTTCAATGATGTCGAGTGTTTCTATCCAGAGACGATCAACAAACTTGGGACTGACGAATGGGCTCACTTCATCGGAAGTGGCATTATTCATCGACTGAATAAACTTTTCCTGAAATGTTTCCCAAGGGTATTCCGGGTTGATCAATTCATCAATCTTGTTTTCATAATCTCGGCTTGGAGGAAGTGCATCAGAACTTTGGGCGATCACCGTACCGTACTCTTCACCCGCGAGATATCCAAGAAATTCAAGCGCTTCTTCAATATTCGGACTGTTTACATTTATGCCAGGGCCCCTCGCTCCGGAAAAGTTTGTTGGCAGGGAGGGATCAAATGCCGGCAATAAGGCGCAGCCAATCTCCTTTTCCAGTTCTGGGTATTGACGAAACTGTACCATCATCCAGCGACTTCCCCAGATGCTTGCCGCTCTTCCTGTTGCAAACCACCTGATTTCGCCGCTCCCCCAGCCACCTTCGCCAGACATGGCCGCTGCTGTGTCCGGGCTGGGAATGACTTCATGAGTCTTCATAAGGTCTTTGTAAAACTGAACTGCTGCAATTGACTCATCACTGTCCAGAACACATCTTGTCAGATCTTCCGAAAAGAAACGAGCGCCATGCTGTATATGCAAATCTCTTGCATAATGTCGGCCCATGACCATGGCGAATTGCTTATATCCCGCTCCTGAATCACGCTTAAGGGTCAGGGGCTTCATAAGCTCGATAAACTCATCCCAGTGCATGTTATCTTTCGGATACTCAACGCCGGCTTCTCTAAACTGCTTCTTGTTATAGAACAAGACCTGAGATGCGGCATTCGCAGGGTATCTATACTGTTTACCATTTACCTCAACGTTTCCCGCAAGACGTGGATATGTCGTATCCAGCGAAAAACCATATTCCTCCGCATAGGGAGTAAGATCGAGAAGAATCCCTGCGTCAACGTAGGCAACCATATCCGGAACAGAATAGACCTCAATAAGATCGGGTCCAACGCCGCTACTGCACTGGACGATAGTCTTATCAAAGGTATTGGGTTCAACAATCACGGCAATATCACCGTGAAGTTTCATGAAGGGAGCAATCTGGTCTTCTCTGGCTGGGTTGGGATCCGTTGACCAGTAAAGCGCAGTCCTGTCAGGGAAAGGCTCTTCTGGAACCATCAACATAGCACCAAACCACATCAGGAGAACAGACACACCAGATATAAGAAAAAAAACTTTCATTTCCTGGCCTTTTCTCCGACTGACTGAATTGTATCCACCTCACTATAGACACGTATGATCAGGTAAAGAAGTGTCCGTATATCAACAGCTCGGACTTTTTCTCCTAATTCTTTTTTCACCAAACCGTCTACATCAGCGTACCAGGTCGGAGGCATCAATACCGACCGAAAGCAACGAAACTCTGGGAGGTCATGGCCATCGACTCGTTCCAAAATCGCTTTCGCTCCTTCTTTTGCCGCTTCGCGGGGCAGATCACCGTCCATGGCAATGAACGGCTGGCCTTTCCAAAGTCCACACTTCTCATGATAGCGATGAAAGACAAGCCCGGCCGGGGCCAGCTCAAAGTAAACATCAAGAGCTTCATCCGCCATGGATTCGCAATTTCCGTCCAACACAAAGGCAATCGTATCAATGTCCCATTGTTTAAAGTGCTTCCGACAATGCTCACTCCAGATTTTCAATCCACAATCCAGGTTCGAATAAGGTCGTGGCACAGTCAGATTCCGAGGGTTGACATATCCAGCACCTGAATCACCAGCTACAAAAAGGTCTTTTTCCGTAGCAATTTGGCGTACCCAGTGCAGTCCAAGTCCAAAGCGATCAGCAAGATTGGGGTTATACCCCCAACTTAAGGGAACCTCTCCCCTTCTATCATCGGTCCAGAATTCAGGCAGGTTCCAATATAACCAGGCCGCAGAATCATAGTCACCGACAAAATGAGCATAGTATATACGTGGTATGATCTCTCCGCTGGCATCCAGAATCCCCTCTTCAATCAAAGAACTCTCCGTTGGGACAGGTGCTTTTTGAGGTAAGATCGGAGCCAGTTCGAAATGCTTGAAAAATGAAGCATTCACCATTGATGAATAATCGAGAGCATCGGCGTCCAGAAAAGCATTAAAACAGGAAAGGATCTCAGTGCACTTCCACTCGGCAGGAACAGCGCCATACTGACTTCCAGCGTGCCATCCGTTTTCGTGACAATTTGTGTATTTATATCTCCAAGGTACATATCCCGCGACATGAATCATCTCTTTTTCGGCTGTTTGTTCATTCAAGGCATGGAACAAAGCTCGGAGTGTTCGCGCATCTTCTCCTTTTGGCTGATCAGGCTCGTCCACGCAGGCCTCATCATCCCAAACATTCAAATCGAAGAAAACACCTCCCTCAGAAACGACGTAATCATGGTTCGTTAAAGTATGGTTTACTGACCATCCAGCAAACGCGCACTCACACCAGAAAGAATCAATGTAGTACCCCACTCGTCCGGGATTGACTTTCCCAGACAATATATACTTTTCAATCAACCAGCGATAAGCATCATTCTTAGCACTCCCCGTAGAAGGGATGGTGCTTTCGGGAATCGTGCCTTTTCCAGTAAAAATCGATGTTCCATCTTCATTGAGCAGATACTTTACAGGTAAATCCTCGAATTCCTTTTCCTCAAGCAACGAGCACAAAGAGCCCTTTTCTTTTCGAAAAGGAAGAGGAAGGAGCTTTTCAACTCCACATATTGTCGACGCGAGGTTTGACGTTGCAGGAACATTGAGGTCGTATAGAACAAAGCCCTTATAGTAATCCCGGAAAACACTCAAAGCTTCCCTGAAATCCCTGAGCTCTATATACTCTCTCCCAGCTGGCCAATCGAGCTCCTCTTTCATCACGGACAACCAGAAATCATCAACCTTTGAATTCACTCTCAGGAAGAGACGAGGTTTATCTTTATTCACGAGACCCTGGAGGCAGGAAATACAATGTATAACTTCCCACAGTCCATAAACCTCCTCTTTATTCCTTAGATCAAGTTCGTGTTCACTTGAAAGGTCCAGCGTATAGATAGGTTCCGACAATGTTATTTAACCTTGCTTAGATTGCCTTCAAAATTCTTCATTTGAATAGATAGGGCCAGTACTCACCTTCATAAACATCCCCATCTTTCTTCCCCAGCTCACGCATCAGTATCGCATTCATATGATTGTCGTTATCCGTTCCTGCGATGTATGTCGCATCACCAGGCATCAGATGTAGAACGAGAGACCGCCGAGGCCTGTTTGTCATGTTTGGTCCGCTACCGTGAATGGTGAGACAATGATGGAAACTAACACAACCAGCCTTCATTTCGAGGGGAACGGTTTTGAATTCATGACCTGTCTGTTCTTCTACGTTCTTTTTATAGTTATCCATATCCTGATCGAAGAAGTTTCCTTCGATACGCCCCCATTTATGACTTTTTGGGACAACCTGCATGCAGCCATTCTCAACCGAAACATCGTCGAAGGCAACCCACGCCGTCAGCAAGCGATCGTCGGCGCATTTCCAGTAATTATTGTCCTGATGCCAGCCAACATTTGCTCCAGCAGCCTGGCTCCCCTGCCCTGGTTTGTAGAGCAGTTGATCGTGCCAAAGTTTAATCGAGGACTCTCCAGATAATTTGGCGGCCATTTCTCCGATGACCTCATTCGTGACGAGTTCTCTCATGGTATTATTAGTCCAGTGGGCCTGATCCATCTTTCTTATGGAGAGTGGATTATCACCGAGGCGCCATGGTCCTCCCCAGGGTTCTTTGCCGGTTTCAAACTCTGCTGCCCAGATCCGATACATGGCATTGCGAAGTCTCTCGAGAAAATCGTCATCCAGGACTTTATCGGAAATCCAGTAACCGTTCTCATTCCAGAACGAGATATCCTCTTTTGTTGGCAGAATTGTTTGGGTCAGCATTTGTGTTCCTTTGCTTCTTGAAGTGTCACATTTTCGGCAAGAATCGCTCTAAATCAGTCTTTTTTTACAATTCTTGGCTCTTATTGGTAAACAATGGCCATGACTGTGGGCTGAAGTAAAGTCTTTTCAGCTTGGCTCAGGAAAAAATGTAAGCGGTTTCATTTACCCCGCTCAAGGAAATGTTTGCCCCACTATCTCGCCATCCACCAATTTCATCCTCTAATTTAATACATACTGGTACACACCAGGAGGACACATATGAGTCAGCAATATTTCCCTAAGATCTCAAAGGTCCAATACGAAGGACCTGATACGAAAAATCCCTTTGCCTTTCGCCATTACAACCCAGCTGAGAAAGTCCTGGGTAAAACCATGGAAGAACACCTCCGCTTTGCCGTCTGCTACTGGCATACCTTCAAGTTTCTCGGCAACGATCCCTTTGGCCTGCCAACAATGACCCGCAGCTACAATGATTTCTCTGACCCGATGAAGGTCGCCGAAGAAACCATGCACGCCGCTTTCGAATTCTTCACAAAACTTGGGGTGAAGTTCTGGTGTTTTCATGATCGAGATATTTCCCCGGAAGCTGACAACCTTTCTGAAACAAACAAACGCCTCGATCAGATCGTCTCGCTTGCAAAGAAACTTCAGGATGAGAATGGGATTTCTCTTCTCTGGGGGACGACCAACGCCTTCTCGAACCCCAGGTTCCTCGCTGGAGCCTCAACAAACCCCTCACCCGAGATCTTTGCTTATGCTGCAGCGCAGGTGAAGAAAGCGATGGAGTGTACGCACGAACTCGGCGGAGCTGGTTATGTATTCTGGGGTGGTCGTGAAGGTTATGAAACACTCCTGAACACAGACATGAAACGCGAGATGGACCACCTTGGAATTTTCCTTAATCGAGCCGTTGATTATAAGAAGAAAATCGGCTTTGAAGGTCAGCTATACATCGAGCCAAAACCCAAGGAACCCACCAAGCATCAGTATGATTTCGACGCAGGCAACTGCCACGCTTTCCTTCAAAAGTATGGTCTCGACAAACACCTTAAACTTAATATTGAGGCAAACCACGCTACCCTCGCTGCCCACAGTTTTGTCCATGAGCTTGAATATTGTGTCGCGAACGACCTTCTCGGTTCTGTTGATGCAAACCGAGGCGACACTCTCCTCGGCTGGGATACCGATCAGTTCCCGACGAATATCTACGAAACAACCCTCGCCATGCATACGATTCTAAAGGGCGGAGGATTCACCACAGGCGGTCTAAACTTTGATGCAAAACTTCGTCGACAATCCATCGATCCTGAGGACCTCTTCCATGCACACATCGGTGCAATGGACGCCTTTGCTCGAGGACTTAAAATAGCCGCAAAGATCATCGAAGATAAACGATTCGAAGACTTTACAAAACAGCGCTACAGTAAGTGGGACAGTGGCATTGGGCAGGATATTGAAAAGGGTAAAGCCGGATTCGAAGACCTGGAAAAGTATATACTTAAGAATGGTGAACCCGAGGTACAAAGCGGTCGCCAGGAAATGCTCGAGAATATTCTAAACGAGTATATCTAATCTGTCAGCACTGTTTGGACGCTGTTTTCAATCAGGTCATGACTACAACCTCCCCAGGTAGCTTCTCTTTTCAGGCGGCCTGGGGAACTTTTTTTGTCAGCACCTTATTCCGCGAATTCTTCTTATACTGAAATGGCAAGATTCGTGCACTCTCCTGCGGATATGTTAGACTGGAGTCAAACTAGCTGTGCGCATACACCTTTATCTACTTTTCACCCTGATCACGATCTCATTCCTTTCTGGATTAAGAGCTGAAGAGCCGGATTCTGAATTTCGAAAAGCTTTACCAGGCTATGATTTTCAGTTTCCACGGGATCACGGGTCACACCCTGAGTTTCAGAATGAATGGTGGTATTTTACGGGCAATCTTGATTCAGAGGATCATGAGTTTGGATTTATGTTCACGATTTTCCGGTCCGCCGTTGCTCCCCCACCAGCCGAAGTTGGAAGCAAATCCACACTTTCTTCGAACCAACTCTATCTCGGGCACTTTGCCCTCTCTAACCTGACGGACGAGAAACACCGCAGCTGGGAAAGGATTGGACGCCCCGCCTTCAATCTCGCAGGAGCTTCTGAGGAGAGACTTTCCGCCTCCGTGGGCCCTTGGAAAATGGAGATGGACGGCACCGAAACGATTCAAATCCACGTCCAGGAAGGAACCTTCCAGCTGGAGCTGGAACTCAGGCCGGATAAGCCTTTCGTACTTCACGGAGAAGATGGAGTTCATCAGAAGGCTGACGATCCAGGCCAGGCCTCCCATTATATCAGCTATACAAACCTTTCAACAGTCGGAAAAATCACATGGGATAACGAACAGCACCAGGTCAAAGGCAAGAGCTGGATGGATCACGAATTTGGAACAAACCAGCTTTCTGACGACCAGGTTGGCTGGGACTGGTTTGCTATCCAACTCGAAAATGACGTTGAGCTGATGGTCTATATGCTACGTGAAAAGTCTGGATCCTTTACAAACAAGAGTTCAGGAAGCATTGTCTTTCCTGATGGGCGTCTCGTAGAGGTCGATCAGTCACAATTCGCGATCAAACCATTAGAATCATGGAAAAGCCCAACATCAGGGGCTGAGTATCCAATCAGATGGGAGCTTGAACTACCTGAGTATAAAACGAAACTAAATGTGACGACCCCTTTGAAGTCTCAGGAAATGCAGGTTCAGCGCTATACAGGCACTACCTACTGGGAAGGTGCCGTTCGTGTTGAAGGCACCTGGCAGGGAGAAGAAACAAGTGGGAAGGGGTACGTGGAGCTCGTTGGTTACGATGGAGCGCTACCCTATCTATAATCTAATCATTCTCACTTGTACTTATTATCGAATCTGAAATTTCCGCACCTTTTTAAGCTTACGTTTTTCATTTAACTCGGCGACCTCTTCGTTTGTAAAGTGGGTCCACTCGTTCAATGTGCTCTCCTGGTATGTATTGGAGTTGGCTACGTAAATACTGGTAGCATCCGTACCGGCAGAAAGTCTCTTAAATCTCAGATCCCCTGAAAGATAGACCTTATCGGTAATAACGAACTCTGAATCCGCCAGCTTGAAGGTGCGCTCAAACTTGATCCCCAGCGGTGATTTACCAACGATCAGTACTTTCTGTAGTATAGATCTCACAAGATTTGCATGGAATCGTCCGACGGTCAGCATAAAGCAGCGAAATAAGATTTGTTTGAATGGCGTCGGCAGAGGGTATTTCCGCTGCTGAAAAACGCCACGCATCGAGACTTGCTGAGCGTCATCAGATACTTTAACCTTTGCATCCGAAACGATGTGAGTAACAACAACACGTCCATCTTCAAGCTCACCGATAAGCCCGGTATCACCCGCTTCCATCCCTTCCTCTGTAATGGCTTTGAAGGCACCACCTTTCGAGGCATTCAGATTCAAGTGATAACCTGGCGTTCTTGCGGAAAGCATCTTCGCTTCCGGAAACCATTTGTATTCGGGTTTTTTCGGAAGCTGGACAGGCCCGGGCCGATCTATTTCTGCGTAATCTCTCCAGGCATGAATCCAGTCGTATATATAGTGTGCGCACATCCGATCATCGTCATTAAAATATCGCTTACGATTCGGCATCCCCTTATAGAGAAAAGAATCGGCAATCTCGGCTGCCTTAGTTGAAAAGGGCGCCATCAGCTCGAACCCGTGTGGATAAAAGTGATAGGTATTTCTGCTGCCGTATTCACCTGCGTACGACCCGTCAGGGTGCATGAAATAATGGGCAAAATCAACGGCCTTCAGGAGCACCTCTTTAATGACAGGGTCCTGACTCTTTGCCCAGAGCTTTCCAAAGAATGCGATACTGCAGGAATGATATCCGGGGTCTGCACCTTCATACTCCTGGAACCAGCCCTCCTTCTTACCCCAACTGAGCGTCAAATCCCTGAAATCATCAGCCCCTTGTCTATACTTCTCGTCACCGGTGAGAAGGTAGACATTGTAAAGTGCAAGGGCTGCGAATGCCTGATGATTGGCAAGTTTCCCCGTTTCGTTGTGATTGAGGAGCCAGTCTCCCCTTGTTGCGAAGAACTCAAGCTGACGATCAGTCACTTCATCAAGCTCGAGACATGTCTCAGTCATGGCGTAAAGCGAGAAAACGAGGGCACCCATAGCTCGTTCGAAGGGGAAATAGTCATCTGTTGTCCCGTTCGGATAGGAACTCTTAATGGCATAGTCAACTCCCGCGAGAGCCAGTTCCTTTAAGCGCAGCTTGCCTTTGTATCGATTGTGCGGGAGATCGTATTTATAGGCAAGGGCGAGCGGAAGAACAAATTCCTGATTCATTCCACAGGGGAAGTCCATGGTACGATAATGCCAGAAGCTTCGATCAAAACATCCATAGGTCTTGCTATATGGATTCTTGTCAACCATGAGGATAAGCCTGGGAAGCCCTCGAAGAGCTTCAAAGGCATACCAGTCTTTATGGCCCGGAGCTGGTTGAGGGGCAAACAGCTCTGCGCCTTGTATATTTTTTGTCATCACTTCAGACTCGCGATTAGTAGATTGGGTTCTCCGCTACCCTCACATTCACTTCTTCGAGAAACAAGTTCGCCGTCTTTGGCCTGCCATCAAAGCCGAATCCCCAGAGATCAAAATAGATATTACAATCTATCACTCCACCCTTATCGGCATCAGTGCCTGTGAAAGCTTCTGGAATCCGACCGTATAGATTGTAGATCAATGTTTCATCATCGGGCCCAGCAAAACTGCCGACAAAGGGCTGTGAGATCAGGTCTGTGGTAAATTCAAAGCCTTTGGAGCTAATACGAGCGCGGAATCCCGTCGAGAGTTCAAGAGGTTGGCCTGAGGAAACGTGGAGCTCGACCACAAAGGCCTCGCCAATTCCCATTTCAAAGTCCGGTGAAACCCACCAGGCAAATGAGTTATCTACCTGTTGTTGTATTTCCAGTGCTTCTCTCGTGGGATTATATCGCATTCTTGGGTTGGCAAATATGCCGCCAGAGATAAACTCGGCTCGCCAATCAATCGGATCACTTGTTCCAAATGTCCAGCTCTTTTCCAGCTGAGTATATTGAGCCTCGAAAATAGCTCGGTCGTACTCTTCGATCTCCAGACGTGTCAGGTCCTGAGGGTTATGTGTGTTGGCCCCAAGAAAGTCGACAAGGTCATAGGCGAGATTGACAGAATAAGAGGTGATCTGGTCTTGAGGGATATTCTTATAGCCACCCTGTCTGAGATCAAGCACCAGTTCCCATTCTTCTCCTGTACTTTCCGGTCGAAGATCATCACCTGCGTACCCATTGGCAACTGCAAGATCCAGCGTTGCAGGACCGTTTACGCGTGTCCTGACAAACGGGTTCCCGGTGGGATCAAATGCGGCAAATTCGGAGCGGATAACGATGATCTTATTTGCAAACTGATGAAGGTCGTCGATATACCTTTCAACAAACCCGAAAGAGCCATTGATTCTAGACGTCATCCGGATTTTTCCGGGGAGGAATTCTGCTTCAATCGGAAAGAAGAAGGGGGATTCAACGTGCTCAAACTCACCCGATGAATACCTGTCCGTAAATCCGCCAGGAGCAGCAGGTTGTGGAACTGAATTCAAACGGCTCCACTGCCCTCCAAAGTTCCAGATTGAGCGTGTATCATACTCCACGGCACCGAGATCAACCACATCAACACCGGCTTCACCTGTTGATTCGATATCAATTGCTCGCTCATTCCCCAGTACATCTCGATCATATCCAACGATCACATCCACTTGATCAATGAGAGGAGACCCTTCCCGGGGTGTATAGCGTGATCCACTGCGGTCCAGATACATGGGGTCAGCGACACGGTTTCCTTCTGCGACAGAACTATTCAGCACGAAAGCATTGATTTCGTTCTCTGAATTATAGACATCCTGGCCCTCATCAAGATAGTTCGCCGTTGAGTTTCCAAAGAACAAATTGTCTGTCAGGGCGTTCGTATGAATGGGAAAAGTGATCGTAAAGCTTGTTCCGTCTTCGTTAAACTCAACAATATCCTCCGGTTTGTCTTCAAAAATTCCGTATCCCCCATTGTGCGAGATGACATTTCGAAGAAAATCGCACTGCCCCTGTGACAAGTATATACCGTTTTCCCTATTATTGACAATCGTATTGTGGATCGACACGAGACCATCCACCTGGTTCAGGTTGAGACCATCACGGTTGCGTTCAACGACACAGCCTCGTATCGTAGGACTCGCCTGAGTAACCCTGATGCCATCTCCAACATTATCACGAACAAGTGAGTTTGAGATCAGGACAGAGTCGTTGCCGACAATTGTGATACCGTCGCTATTAGTGCTGTATATCGAAGAGTTCTCGACGAGAACTTCTCCTGAACCGCTCACATAGATTCCTCGACTCTGTGTGTCGCGGATAACTGAATGACGAACCGTCACATTCGCATCCCCTTCAACTCGAATACCACTTCCACCACCGAGAATCTGACAACGGTCGACAATAGCAGGGTTATTCTCGGAACCAAACCGCGCATAAACAGCAGCCAGCTGACCTCCCAACATTTTGCATTCAGTCATCTGACTGCCGGCACTTAATTCAACGCTGTAAAATCCACCGATGAATGTAACCCACTCAAGGCGCGCATTCTCCTTCAGGACAAGTGCTGGAGCGCCCGGAGTTCCAACGGCCAGAAGTAGCGTTGGGGAAGAATCCTTCAAATACTCCCCTGCAACCCTCTTGAACCCACCGATGATGATTTTATTCTGAGGAACTTGAAGTCCTGCTGGGAGGATGTATTCACCGCTCTCCATCAGAATGATATCGTCTGGGACCTGAAAAGCTCTTGTTAGCGTCTTAAACGGACTCGCCTCGGAACCATTCCCTGACTCGTCATCGCCTGTTACAGAAACATGGACATCTGAAAAGCTTTCATTCACCATGAAAAAACAAAGTAGTACCGCTAAAGTACTGGGTATATTGAATTTAAATCTCATGTTCATCTTTCTTGGAGGTCTCCCCTCGGAATCAGTCAAGAGATTGGAATCGTGAAGGAGCCTGATCTCTGAGGTCAAGTGGCGTTGATTCACAAGATCTCGGCGCGCATTTGTTTCCAACACGATCCAACATGCACTGACTCACATTCAGGAAACAGTCAGGATAGTTCACTGGTTTTGACAACTCTTGTGGGGTCAAGGTTCCGCGGTTTAAGAGGAGACGTGTGGAGATGGAGCAGATATTTTGAATTTAGGGCGCCGACCCAGGAGCTCGGACCATGCTCGGACCATGCTCGCTCGATACTCGGACCATCGCAATGGTCTGAACCTCATCTGTGATTGGTCCGAGGTTGGAACGATACTGCCGCACAAAGCGGATTGTTACTGTGATCCTCCGATAGCAAAAGATTGCGCATTGGACCGGCAGCCAGTGAATCTGATGTCGACGGATGACTCTAATTACCAGAAAGGTTCTCTCTTCATGAGCTACCTCCCGGGCGCCGACCCCACCTGTAACGAAAACTGCCCTGACTCGATCGAAATGGCGATTTTGCCCAGAACAAGTGACATCGGAAATTTCGAAGTGCAACGAGTTCTCCCCTTCCGGAAAAAGCGCATGGTGGGTCCTTTCATCTTCTGGGACCAGATGGGCCCTGGAGAATTTCTCACAAACCAGGGACTCGACGTCCGACCTCATCCTCACATCGGCCTCTCAACGGTCACGTATCTTTTGGATGGAAGTATAGATCACAGAGACTCTCTGGGATTCAAAGAAAGAATCTTTCCGGGTGACGTAAACCTGATGACCGCAGGATCAGGCATCGTTCATTCGGAGAGAACCGGGCAGGATGTGCGGGAAGCCCCTTCCCGTCTATTCGGCATTCAAAGCTGGCTTGCCCAGCCAAAGAAATTCGAAGGTGGCTCGCCAGACTTTAAACAGATCAAGAAAAAGGAACTCCCAACGTTTGAAGACAAGGGAATACATGGGAGAGTCATCTTTGGGGATTACTGTGGAACGACTTCTCCTACACCGACACAGTGGGATACACTCTATGTTGATCTTACGTTCACGGAAGGCAGTATCTTCAAAATACCGGCCACAACAGAAGAGCGAGCGATCTATACGCTGACGGGCACGATCATCATCGATGGAACGGAGTATCCGTCGGGTCAGATGCTTGTGCTCCGACCCGGCAAAGATGTGACCGTTCAAGGTAAGTCTGCGGGTCAGCTCATGATCCTCGGCGGAGCGGTCATGGATGGACCGAGATATATCTTCTGGAACTTTGTCTCCTCGGACAAAGACCAGATTGTAGAAGCCAAACGGATGTGGAACGAAAAACGATTTCCTGTGATTCAAGAAGACCCGAACGAACGCATGGAGTTTTCGTAGTATGTTATGTTTCTTTATGGTTACAGTTCGAGATATATAGAATTTCAGAATTCTTTGAAGGAATCATTTCTATCGAAATAAACAATAGCTTCGAGTAACTGAGACATTGAAGCTTCTGGGATTTGAGAGAGTGTATTGTCTATTGCGTCTTGGATAAGTTCATCGCGATAGCAAAGCCACCATCCTTTTGCTCGGACTTCTTTCGGGAAGATTTCCTCGCAATCATCTTCTTCATCAACATCTGGATAGTCACCAATGAAAACGACATCATGAAGCTCAGGGTGAGCATTGGGAAGATCTTTCCAATAAACACAATAGCTATTCCCTGAATACCTATCATGGCGATCTCTTCCTGCCTCAAATCGTATTATTGTTTGAAACTCTGCAAAATCGTTAATCTTCAAGTGAATGGTTCCTGGTTTGAAGGACGCTAAAGGAAAAACAATCGGCTTAATGCTCTTGATTTTAAGGGAGACATTAAGGTGATCCTGAAGAGACGGCAATTGAATTTAGCTGAATTCGCAAGCGGTAAACCTGCTGCCTAAATAAATAGACATCCTCACGATTTCTGAAGCTCATCTCAGTTACTAACTTCCTCTTGCAGCAAGAATTTCTCAAGCAATTGATCAGATTCTTGAAAACGCTCAATAGGTCCATTTACGAATAAAACAAATTGAGTGGTTTTGATTTTAATATGAAAACGTCCTGTTTCCTCGCTCACGGTTTTTGATTTTTCAGGACTAAAACTACCTCTTTCGAAAGAAAAAGCAAAGTCGTCTGCGTAGAGTTCAGAAATGCCATTGTCTTCTGTATACGCCCACGTTTCGTGAGCGAGATCAGGGAACTGAACACCTTCTGGGATAGTGAAAGTTCTTAGCTCCACCGGAGCAGCTACAAACTCCAGCGACCCTGAAGCTTCTGGTTCGTTCACCATTTCAACGGAATCAATCCCGTACCCTGCAAAGAAGACCATCAAGTAGGCCAGCAGAACACTTGTTAAGACAAAAACAACAATAAAAGTAGATACCCTGACTATTGTCCGATGTAACCGGGGATTGATCATATCTTACCTTCCTAATTAGCGTCTCCGGCAGCATTCCTATCACAGTATGTCTTGGGGTCCGGGGTGAAAGTCCAGGTAAACCGTTGAAACGGTTATCTAATGTCTTTTCATCATCACCGCAGGTTAAAACCTGCGGCTTCGCTATGGCCTCTCTTCGTTCGGATAGACAAAACGATTTTCATGATATGTGGACACCGTGACATGCTCGCCGCTGGAGAATGAGAAGGGCCGAAGATTTTTGACTCTGTGACAGATCGTTATCCGCTCAACAAGAATAATCCAAGAACCGATGTCACTCAGCAAATTTTATCCGTGTCTATCCGTGTCTATCCGTGTCTATCCGTATGAATCAGTGGTTTTCTTCAATTAAACCACGACAATTTGGCTATTCAACGAACCAGGAGGTTCCTCCGGCTGCCGGGATTTGATCACCGAAGAGCAGCAGCCAGGGTTCATCTCCAATATCTGGGTCCCGTATGATGGTAATGAGGACATCTTGTTCAACTTCTCCCACTTGTGCGAAATTCAGAACGGGTCCCGGAGATCGTTCCACATCACCCTCGAAAAGCTCGGGGTTGAACATGATAATCAAGTCAACTCGCTCCGGGAGCACAGGTCCTTTGGTGGATGATGCTCCAGGAGGATTTGTCTCTTCAAACTCAACCGTCATCAAGAGCACCGCCCAGAGCGCAGGATTGAAAATGAATTCATCCAAGGTAGGCAAAACAAGTCGGTTAACGCGAGGCGTGACGCCAGGTTCCAGGTCGTTAGGTAATTCCTCATCAGCAATATCCAACAACGGTATATCTGTTGCCTCGAAATTTTCGTCTAGAACAACCGCTTTTCGACCCAAAGCAATATCAGAAATCATGCTAAGAAGGACGTACTGTTCAGCCGTAATCAGATTCTCAACGCTGTAGTCTTCATCTTCGAAAATCTTAAAGAGTTGGTAGGCTCCCGTAATACTGAAGAGCCAAACTTCTTCGACGCCATTTACTTCAACCTTGTAATACGTCCCGGCAAAGGTAGAGTGAATCACTTCAGCACCTTCGGGAAGGCCGTCAGGGCCCACAGTGAGATCGTTTATGTTACCTGTATTCTGCTGGGTCCCATCGGAATGCCAGAACTCTTTTCCTTGTCCTGCGATGACATCAGTGTAGGAAAAGGAGACACCCTGATCATCGTTATACTCGACATCGTTTACTCCATCACTGGAGAAATTATTATTGGCTTCCAGAAATATAGACGGTCCAGAGTTAAAGTCATATTCCCACAAGGAGTTTGCACTGGGATATGTGGGAGTTCCAGCAGTGAAGAAGACTTTTCCTCCCACTTCACCGAAGTATTCAGGAGATGACGCGGTCGTACCAGGAACCAGCTCATGAAAATCATCATTGGCCTGGTTTGCGGGATCTATAACAGCTAGTTCGGTATTGAAGCCTGATTCGTCACGATAAGGCATGTAGAGCCTACCATCGCTCGCACCGAAAATCTCAGCAGACGTTGAAGGAATCCCGGAACCTGCACCCGGGAAGAGATCTCTGACCATGTTCGTACCTTGTTCTGTTCCATCCGTGACCCAAAGCTCGCGACCAGAGCCCGGTGCTAAAGCACTGAAGTAAACCAGGTTCTCTAACTTAACGAAACTCTTGGGCGAACTATCTTCAATTCCAGGGTATATATCTTTGACAAGATGCGTTCCTTCTGGGGTACCGTCCGTGAACCATATTTCCCTGCCAAAAACCCCAACATCTGCTGAGAAAAGGCTTCCATTGCCGAACTGAATAAAGTCCTCTGGCCCACTGCTGGCAGACTCCGTGTTTATATCTGCTTCCCGTTTAGTACCTTCAGGGGTTCCGTCAGAGCTCCAAACTTCACGGCCGGCTTCCCCATCATCGAGATCATAGTAAATGATGTCTCCAACGCTCAGGAAGTTATTCGTCCTGTTCTGATAATTCAAACCAGGAGTAAAGTCTCCAATCGGTTCTGTTCCTTCGGGCGTACCGTCTGAGTGATTTAGCTCAAAGCCAACAGAATCGTCATAAGCGAAAAAAGAGACAGCATCGCCGAATGGTGTGAGAAAGCGCGGAGAAAGCCGGTCAACGCCAGGAACACCCTCGCGGATCTTTTCCTGATTTCCCAAAGGGTCAGCCTTCCAGAGCTCTGTTCCGTCTGTTGCTGTTTCAAAGGTTGCGTATATATTGCCATCCTTGCCGAGGGCGATATCAGAGATAAAAGGGGAAGGAGTGATCCCTCCCTCGCCTGAAAGGTCGATAACCTTCGTCAGTGATCGAACTTCCAGATCGTATTTCCAGACTTCATTACCATAAGCGAGGAATATGATGCAGTCGCCTGCTACGGTAACCTGCTCGATATTAGTGTTCCCATTGGAGAGATCAAAGTTCGTGACGTTACCTGTACCTACGGTTGTGCCATCCGTTGAGTACAGCTGGCGTTGTCCATTCTGATCAAGAGCCGTAAAGTAGACTTCATCTTCATTTTCAGAATTACGGTAGGAGACAAGGTCTCTTGGATCTGAGCTTCCATTGCCTGGACTGAGATCAGCCACTGGCAAGAGAGCATTCCCTTCTAAAACGTATAGCTCATTGCCGATTACTCCGTCATTGCAGGTTACGAAGAGCTTACCATCGGCGAAAATCGCTTCTGTATCAAATTCAAATCCACTGTCTTGGCCCGGGATAAAGTCGACGGCAAGTTCAGTTCCTACTTCGGTACCATCTGATCTCCACAGCTCGCGCCCATTCGCTACAGTCTCAGCCACGAAATAGAAGGCGACATCAAAACCAAGGTCATCCGTTTCATTGGCCAGAATCTGAGGCGTAAAGAAACTCGATTCTGGCTGGACGTCCTTTATGATGGACTCCGTTTCCCAGTCAGGCAGGTTTAGTCGATAAACCTCTGTTCCCTGATCCCCGGAGGCTGTGAAGATGATGCTGGATTTGAAGCGGGTAATCTGACTGATGCTCGGAAGATTGAATCCATTCGAGAAATTAAAGTTGGTCGCCTTGACTGTTTCTTCACTATTTCTTCCGATTCCCCATATCTCCCGAAGCTCGTCACCGGTTCCCAGAGCCGTGAAAAAGAGATAATCATCAGTCACTGCGAAATCGCGTGGGCTGGAGTTTCGGGTGGATGTATTCAGGTCACCGAGCGGTTGCGCGACAAATTCTGGAACCTGAGCAGATAAGGGGAGAGATGAGGCAAAAAGTGCGCAAATTACGGTGGGGATTAGAATCGTCTTGTGGTAGAAGTTCATGCAACAAACCTTAATATTTTTGTTGAGTGGAAAATTAAGGATGCCCGTTGGAAAGACTCAAGGCGAATGAAAAGAAGAAACCTCGCTCTTTGGTTTGACCTCACTTTGCGGGACAGCCAGATTTCGGGCAGATAATTGCGAACAAAGCGGTTAGAACAGGTTAAACTATGGATTTTGAGATCGTTATCGGATTTGAAGTTCACTGCGAACTGAAGACTAAAAGCAAGGTGTGGTGTGGCTGCCCGGTCACATTCGGCTCAGCTCCGAATACAAATGTCTGCCCTGTATGTCTAGGGATGCCGGGATCGCTCCCTGTCCTCAACAAAGAGGCATTCAAGTCGTCTGTCAAAACAGCGATGGCACTTCACTGTGACCTGCCTGAAGTAGCGTCCTTTGATCGAAAGAACTACTATTACCCCGATCTGCCGAAGAACTATCAAATCAGTCAGAATGATAAGTTTGTGGGGACAGGCGGTTACCTTGAGATTCAGCTCTCCGATGGTTCATTCAAGAAGATCACGATGCACAATATCCACCTGGAAGAAGATGCTGGAAAGAATATCCACCCGGAAGATAAGGCGGTCGATTACTCTCTGGTCGACTTGAATCGAGCCGGCACTCCCCTTCTGGAAATTGTTACAAACCCCGACATACGCTCGAAAGAAGAAGCCGAGATCTTTATGCAATCGATGAGAAGTTTCCTGCAGTACCTGGATGTCAGCGATTGCAAGATGCAGGAAGGCAGCTTGCGCTTTGAGCTTAACATGTCGCTCCGACCAAAGGGATCAGAAGAATACGGGCAGAAAGTTGAAGTGAAAAACCTGAACTCTATCGCTACTGTTCTGAAGTGCATCGAGCACGAGTATTACAGACAGTCGGATATGATCACTGAAGGGAAGCGTATCGCAAGCGAGACTCGCCTTTGGGATGATGTGAAGTCAGAGACACGAGCGATGCGTACCAAAGAAGAGGCAAATGACTATCGCTATTTCCCAGATCCTGATCTTGTAGAGATAGACGTGACTGCGAACCTCCTCGAAGAAATCAAGCGAGAATTACCCGAGCTCCCACTTATAAGACGCCAACGTTTCATCGATGAGTACAAGCTTCCGGAATATGACGCAACAGTACTTACCCAGCATATACACACCGCGGATTATTTTGAGTTAGCTGTTAAAGTGCACAATAATCCGAAGGGTATCTCTAACTGGATCATGACCGAAGGACTGGGTTGGGTCAATAAACAGGGTGAGGATACTACCATCAAAGAATTCCCTGTTACCTCTGAAAGTATTGCAAAACTTGTTGGGCTGATTGATGACAAGAAGATTACCGGCAAGATTGCAAAGCAGGTTTTTCCGATCATGCTCGAAACCGGCGAGAGCCCGGAAGTGATCGTTGAAGAGAAGGGTCTTAAGCCGATTGATTCAAGCAGTCTCGACCCCATCATTGAAGAGGTAATCGCGGCTAATGAGAAGATTGCCGATGATATACGTAATGGGAAGCTCAAGGCTGTTGGTGCTCTGATGGGACAGGTTATGAAGAAGACCCAAGGCAAAGCTGATCCATCAGAAGTTCGTCCGGCAATTCTGAAGAAGCTCGGAGTCGAGTGAACTTTCTCGCGCACCTGCTTTTAGCGAAACCCGATGTGGAGCATCGGCTTGGCAATGTTCTCGCCGATTTTATTCGAGGGAAGCGTATTTACGATCTCTCCCCGGGAATCAGAGATGGCATCTTCCACCATCGTGAAATAGATCGATACACCGACCAGCACGAAGCATTTCGAAAAAGCGTAGAGCGGATTTCGTCAAAATGGGGGCGCTACTCACCCATCATCATGGACATCTGGTACGATTATGAACTGGGAAAGAAGTGGGAATCTTACAGTGATGCTGACCTTAGAGATTTCCTGAATGGGTTCTATAACGATTTCTCTCAATATGAGGACAACTTACCCGAGGACATCCGCTATCCCATCGACAAGATGATCACCACGGACCGATTTATTGCTTACACAACGATCGATGGTGTGGGCTCTGCATTCAGACGGGTGATGAAACGGATGAGAAAACCCATTCCTCTTGAGGAAGCGATCGATGACTTGCTTGAGGTCGAAGTGCAGATTGAGCAGGATTTCCAGCAGTTCTTTCCTGAGCTTGCCGCATGGTCAGAATCATATCTGAATTCGCTTCGAGATTAACTCCCGGCCAAGGCGTTTTTCCTTGGACCAGGACCAATGCTGTGCCAATGCTACCAACAATCGACGCGTTGAAGGAATGAATAGGATGAGTGAAGAGATATTCAAAGAAATAGAACAGTCCATAACCGAGAATCGCAAGTGGGCAGTTGATCATCTGGCAAAGATGACCAGCTACGGGAGTGAACTTGGGAAAGAACAACCAGCCCAGGAATATGTTGCAGGTATTTTTGAGGAAATAGGCCTTGAAACATCTCTTCAGAAAATCGATGTCGACAAAATAAAGTCACTTCCTGGATTCAGTCCTGTCGACTGGACTTACGACGGTAGAACAAATGTTATCGGTAGGTACGAACCAACTTCTTTGGAAAATGCCAGAAATTCGCTGGTCTTTAATGGCCATATAGACGTTGTCAGCCCAGAGCCTGTCTCCCTGTGGAAAACACCTCCCTTTGAACCGGTGGTGTTCAACGACGACGATGGTGAGTGGATGCGTGGTCGTGGTGCAGGTGATATGAAAGCCGGCTCGGTCTGTTACATGTGGGCATTGAAGGCTTTGCAAGATGCTGGATATACATCTTCCTCACCAATTATCTGCCAATCAGTCATTGAAGAGGAATGTACGGGAAATGGCGCCCTGGCTGCCTGTGCCGATGGTTACGTTGGAGATGCCTGTATCATACCGGAGCCGTTTAATCAAACTGTCCTGAGAAGGCAGGTCGGTGTGATGTGGTTTCAGGTTCGAATCCTTGGAAAGACGACTCATGTGCTCGGAGCCGGCACAGGGGTAAATGCGATCGAGAAGTCCTGGGTTGTGATTCAGGCACTCCGTGAATTGGAGGTTGAGATCAATCGCTCAGAGAACATCCCTGCCAGCTATAAAGACGTTACGCACCCGATAAACCTCAATGTAGGGATTATCAGTGGAGGCGACTGGGCAAGTACAGTCGCGGGAGAATGCGTCACGAGGTTTCGCCTTGGACTTTTTCCCGGTGAAAGACTCGAGGAGTTAAGAGCGCGAATAGAGAAGACCGTTGCAGATGCAGCAGCGAATGACCCCTGGCTCAAGAACTTTCCACCGATCGTCGAATACGTAGGCTTCCAGGCGGAAGGATATGAGTTTACTCATGGGGGTAATTTCTCTGAACAGCTTTACGCTTCACACAAAGAGTGCATGAAGTCAGAGGCAAAAGATCTTATAGCAACCTGTACGACAGATGCACGGTTTTTCGAACTCTATTATAACACTCCGGCAACCTGTTACGGACCCTGGGCAAAAGACATCCATGGTGTCGATGAATGTGTAAATATCGAATCAATGGTCAATGTTACAAAAGTCATGGCACATTTCATTAAGGAATGGTGCGGAATCGAGAAGAGGAAGAAATAATGAAACTTAATCAGTCAGTTGCGATTATAGCTCCTAAACGTACAGCGATCGGGAAAGTCGCGGGGTCACTGGCTCCTGTGCACCCGAAAGACTTGATGGCTTCATCGATAAAGGCCACACTAGGAGAAGGAAAAATAGACGCCTCTGATCTTCAGGAAGTGGTGATTGGCAATGTGCTCAATGCAATCGGTAATATCGGTAGAGTCGCTGCGCTTGAAGCCAATATCCCCCAAGAGGTTCCAGCCATTACCGTGGATAGACAGTGTGCCTCGAGTATGGAGGCGGCATCGATAGCTGCAACAAAGATAGCAGCAGGACTGGCTGAGGCCGTACTTGCGGGTGGAGTTGAAAGTGCAAGTCAGGCTCCGTGGTTGTTTGAAAAAACAGACCGTCCGTATAGCTATAGTCCTCCCAAACCATACAAGGTGCGCTTTTCCACAGAAGAAATTGGCGACCCTCCGATGGGGGAAACGGCAGAGATACTTGCTGATGAGTACAAGATCACACGTGAAGAAATGGACAGGTTTTCTGCGCAGAGCCATCAACGGGCAGGTGAAGCTGTCTCGAAAGGCTTCTTCAATAATGAGCTCCTTCCTGTATCGATTCCTCAACGCAAAGGCGATCCTGTTTTGATTAATACGGATGAGTGTATCCGTGCGGACTCGACAGAAGAGATATTAGGTAAACTTAGACCGGTATTTCGAAAAGACGGACGGGTGACAGCTGGTAATTCATCACCGATCAACGACGGAGCTTCTTCAGCGGTCATGGCCAGCATGAAGTATTGTGAAAAGAAGGGCATTAAGCCTGCTGCCTGTTTGAAAGATATCGTAACAGTAGGACTCGATCCGAAAACGATGGGTATGGGTCCCGCCCTTGCAATTCCAGCTTTGCTTGAACGCAACGGGTTGAAACAGGACGACATCGATCTATACGAAATAAACGAAGCCTTCGCAGCACAGATCCTGGCAGTAAATAAAGTCCTCAATATTCCGGAAGAGAAACTGAACATTGGTGGCGGGGCTATCGCTATCGGGCACCCACTCGGAGCAACAGGTATGAGGTTGATGACCACTTTGATCGGCCATTTGAATCGACTGGGGCTGAAGCGCGGTGTTGCTTCTCTTTGTGTCGGGGGCGGTCAAGGGATGGCGGTACTCATTGAAGTTGATGGGAGCTAGGGGCTTTGGTCCTACTGTGTGATGCGGAAAAAAAACGAGCGGCTTAGTCGAAAAGAAAAATGGGAGTTATTCAAGCGCACTCTTCCTGACGCGATCGAGATCGCTCGTCCCCAGGCAAAGCTCTGGGTTGTCGGGCTTGCTCTTCTTCTCTGTGCACGTATAGCCGGACTCGTTCTGCCCGCCGCTCCTAAATACCTGATCGACAGTATCCTTCCATCTGGCAACCTTGATGGCCTGAATATCATCGTCGGTGCAGTTATACTTGCTGCGATCATTCAGGGGACCTGCAACTTTGCCCTGACGCAAACGATCAGTAAAGCTGGTCAGAGGATGATTGCAGAACTCAGGAAGAAGATGCATAATCATGTTTCTCGACTTTCTGTATCCTATTTCGACAATCACAAGATAGGCGAAATTACAAGCCGTGTTATCAATGATGTAGAAGGGGTCAGAAACCTTGTCGGAACTGGAATGGTCGAGCTTATCGGAGGAATCATTACAGCAGGCCTTGCTCTTGGCATTCTCTTTTTCCTCAGCTGGCAGATGACCATAGCGATTTTGATCTTCCTGGGAGTCTTCCTTATTATTCTCATGAAGACCTTTGGAATCCTCCGCCCTATCTTTAAAGAGCGACAGGAGGAAATGGCGAAACTCAATGGACGTCTACATGAGAGTATATCAGGGATACGTATAGTCAAATCTTATAACAAAGAAGAGACGGAACGCACCATCTTTGCGGATGGGGTAAATCGCCTGCTCAATGCTCTCTTCAAAACCATCAATGCCGTCAGTTTTGTTGCGCTTTCTTCTTCCGTACTCTTAGGCATTCTCGGCGCATCGATATTGTATTTGGGTGGCTCACAACTGATGAACGGGGATTTGACCACAGGAGAATTCATCAGTTACCTGCTTTACCTGGGTTTCATGATCGCTCCTTTAAGCTCGATTATGATGATTGGAACGCAGATGAGCGAAGTCTTCGCCGGCATCGAACGTATGAAAGAGGTTTTGGATATACAAACAGAAGAAGGTGCCGACGAAGGGAAATCGACAGAGGCAGTAACTGGAAGGATAGAATTTCATGATGTCAGCTTCTCCTATGATGAAGGAGAAGAAGTTCTCAAGAATATCAATCTCGTTGCCAGGGCGGGAACAGTGACAGCACTTGTGGGCGCTTCAGGTAGTGGCAAGTCAACTTTGATCAGTCTCCTGGCAAGGTTTTATCCTGTCAAAGAGGGAAAGATAACACTCGATGGAACAGATCTCAAAGAGTTTTCTCTGGCTTCTTATCGAGATATACTCGGTGTCGTTCTTCAGGATGACTTCCTCTTTGATGGAACAGTGAAGGAAAACCTTATGTACGTCTCGCCTGATTGCAGTGAAGAGGACCTGGAGAATGCGATGAAACTCTCTCACTCGAAAGAATTCATTGATGATCTCCCTGAGAGGATAGATACGGTGATTGGCGAGAGAGGGGTGAAACTTTCTGGTGGTCAAAGACAGAGGCTTACGATCGCTCGCGCAATTCTGGCAGATCCTAAAATACTCATTCTCGATGAAGCGACAAGTGCACTGGATTCAGAGTCGGAAGCTTATATCCAAGAAGGTTTATCTCAGCTCATGGAGGGCAGGACAACCTTCGTGATTGCCCATCGCCTTTCTACGATCAGAAAAGCATACCAGATCCTTGTTCTGGACGGTGGCGAAATCATCGAAAGCGGGAACCATGAAGAGCTTCTGGTTAAGCGTGGTAAATACCATTCCATGTATACACGCCAGCATCACCTGGATGAAGAGTACCTGCTTGCCCCTGGTGAAGAAATCCAGAGCAACGGGGAAGAAGTTGAAGAATCAAGCAAAGATCGATCTGAACGTATGAAGAAAATCTCGAAAATAATCAGTGGTGAGTAACCTGGATTTGGTGAAAAGCGATATGACAATTAGTGGAAAAGAACGGTTTCTAGCAGCTATCAAAGGGGAGGAGCTGGATCGTCCCCCAGTTTGGATCATGCGTCAGGCAGGACGATATATGCCAGCCTACAAAGAAATCGCCCAACGTGAAGGGTTCAAAGCGATATGCGAGCAGGAGGAACTCTGTGTTGAGGTAAGTCTCTTGCCACAGAAACTCTTAGACCCGGACCTTTTGATTGTTTTCAATGATATACTCACTCCTCTTGAAGCGATGGGACTGAGCGTCGAATTCCCGACCGGTGGTCCACAGATTGAACCGCAGCTCCGGAGCGCTCCGGTTTTGGAGTCATTAAATTCTCCACAGTTCGATGACCCCGCCGTTGCCCGAAACCTCAGAGCTATACGAAATGCGATGAAAGACGAACCTGGAATCCTGGGGTTTGCCGGCGCTCCATTTACCCTTCTTGCCTTCGCTGCAGAGGGAAAAATGACAAAGAACCATGAGTACATCAAGAAGCTTCTATTTGAAGAGCCAAAGCTTGCCCATCAGTTTCTTGAGATGCTGACCACCGTCATTGTTCGCTATCTCATTGCGCAGGTTGAACAGGGGAAAGCTGATGGCGTTCAACTCTTTGAGTCTCTGGGAAGTACTCTTTCACTACTTCAATTGAACGAGTTTGCTCTACCCTACTTACGAAGAGTCATTGGTAAGTTCAAAGAGTCCTGTCCGGACACACCGGTCATTCTTTACTGTAAGGGTGGGCTGAGCACGCTCGATTTTATGGAATCCTCAGGAGCAGATGTTCTGAGTATTGACTGGACCCTTCCACTGGCAGAGGCAAGATCCAGAACGGAAAAGCCCCTTCAAGGCAACCTCGACCCGATGGCCCTCGCCAGCCCATCAATTGTGAGAGAACAGCTTCTCAAGACCCTTGACGGGTTCGACTGGAGAAAAGGGTGGATTGCAAACCTCGGTCATGGTATTACTCCACAGGCCACGGAAGAAGGCGCTATCGCATACGTTCGGGCCATCAAGGATCTTGGAAAGTAGAAGCCACACTATCATGAACGAAAAGAGTAGACTAGTAGACCTTGGGATCGACTACAAGACCCTCGAAAAATACAACAAGCGCATTCCACGCTATACAAGTTACCCAACGGTTCCTTCCTGGAGCGATGAGTTCGATTCAGCAACGTGGCTAAAGCATTTGCGGGAGACTTCTACAAACGAAGACCCCCTTTCCCTCTATATACACATACCATTCTGCAAGAAACATTGTCTGTTCTGCGCATGTAATGTTATCATTACACAAAAGCAAGGGATAGCCGACCGTTATCTGGATACGCTGGAAAAAGAAATTACTCTCATTAGAGATCAGCTGCAGAAAGCAGGCAAAGTTATCCAGCTTCACTTGGGCGGAGGCACCCCAAACTATCTTAATTCTGAACAAATGCAGCGACTGATCAACTTTCTTGAAAGCAAATTCGACTTCGATGACAATGCCGAGCGAAGCATCGAAGTTGACCCTCGGACTGCAGACCCGGAATATATTAATAATCTCAAAAACAAGAACCACTTTAACCGTATTTCCTTCGGTGTACAAGACCTCCATGACGCTACCCAGCAGGCTATTGGAAGGGAACAAACACGCGACATCACCTTTACAAACGTTGAGGCTGCTCGCAGCTCTGGCTTTGAGAGTGTCAACATCGACCTTATCTACGGTCTTCCTGAACAAACACTTTCCAGCTGGAAGACAACGATTGAAGGAGTACTTAGCCTTCAGCCAGATCGTATAGCTCTTTATAACTTTGCATTTCTTCCCTCTAAACTGGCACATCAGCGCGCTATTGAGGACACGAACCTCCCTGAAGCAGAGCAGAAAGTAGAGATGTTCATGATGGCACATGATGCCTTAACAGAAAATGGCTGGGCGTTTATAGGAATGGACCACTATGCACGACTCGATGATACGCTGACCGAAGCGGTCGACCAGGGGAGCATGCGAAGGAATTTCATGGGCTATACAACACTTCGCGGAACTGATATGCTTTCCTTTGGCGTATCAGCAATCAGCGACTATAAAGGCGCGTTCGCACAGAACTCCAAGAAGATCACTGTTCAGGAAAAAGCGATTTCTGAGAACAAACTCCCCGTTGAGCGGGGCATGAAGCTGAGCGATGATGATCTTCATCGTCGAGAATGTATAGAAACAATTATGTGTAGTGGGAAGCTTCCCCTGGTGGATAAACGCACGAGAGCAATCATTGAAGAAAACCGGGAGGTATTCGAAACGCTCGAGTCTGAAGGGCTCATCAACCTGAGCGATGAAATCCTTGCTGCCACGCTCAAAGGACGCGTTTTCCTGAGGAATATTGCTGTTCTCTTTGATGCCTACTATCCTGAGCAGGCTAAGCAAACACTCTTTTCTAAGGCAGTCTGACAATGGATTGTATTGAGGAGACTTCCTCAGAATACGACCTTATCATCATCGGTGCAGGAATCACAGGCCTCAGCGTCGCCTTGAGAGCACAACAACTTGGTGCCCGTGTGCTACTTTTCGAGAAGACAAATCGCGCTGGAGGAGTCATTCAGAGTGAACAGAGGAACGGCTATCTTCTGGAGCGAGGTCCAAACAGCTACTCAAGCTTTGGCCAGCAGGAAGAAGATCTTCTAAAGGATCTTGGTCTTCAGAATAGACGTCTGCGCAAGGATATCAGAAAGACCGATCGGTATATATGGCACAGCGGCAACCTCCACCAGGTTTCCTTCTCTCCACTCTCTTTTCTATCCAGCTCACTGCTCTCCCCCAGTGCGAAGCTCTCCATATTGCGTGGACTTGTAAAACCTTTTCACCTGAAGCGAAGCGATCCCTCCCTCGGGGCCTTCTTTCGAGAAGTTTTTGGGGACGAGTTTGTTGAGACACTTCTCAAACCTGGCTTCGCAGGTATATATGCCGCAGACGCTGACGAAGTCAGCATGGAGACCACTCTTGGTAAATTCTATGATGCGGCTAAGAGTTCAAATTCCCTTCTTGGAACCATGCTGGAACTGCGGCGGCGAAAAAAGAAAGACCCAAGTACTGGTCAGAAGCGAACGCCCAAATACCTGACGACCTATCAGAACGGGCTGGAAGAGCTTCCCACAGCAATGGCAGAAACTCTCCGTGCTTCAGGTCGCACAGAAATAAAGCTCTCAACGACTCCTATTCTCAGCTACATCAATAGCGAAAACCGCTGGTCCGTGAAGTTTGAAAACCTGGTAGCATCTTCAAAAAACCTTGTTCTGGCAACACCTTCCTTCGAAGCTGAAGGCTACCTGGGTGATATCAAAAAGACTCTTGCAGCACAACTCTCTGAAATACCCCATGCGAACTTGAATGTACTTCATGTTGGACTAAAGAGTAAAGAGGTCGGAGAGACGCGTGACGGATTCGGCTTTCTCACAAAACGTAACGAGAATGTGCGCGCGCTGGGGATGATCTGGAACAGTTCGATTTTCAAGAACAGAGCACCAGAAGGACATCGCCTCATGACTTGCTTTTATGGAGGAGCCATCGATCCCGAGGCTACTCACCTTGACCATGATACCCTGGAAAAGACCGTTAAGCGTGACCTGATGAAAGCCATGAAATGGAGAGGAAAGGAACTGGACCTGTTCGAAGTGACAAGATGGACGCCGGCGCTGCCTCTTCTTCGCCCTGGCCATGCTCGCCGTATGAAAAAGCTTGTTTCGCAGCTTCCGGAAGGGATGCACCTCGCTGGAAACTATGTTGGCAAGGTTTCTGTTCCTGATCGCGTAAGGGAAGGTTTTGACCTCGCAGAAAAACTCCTTCGGAAGAATCGAAAAAGAGATGATGACTGAGAAAAAGCGCAAAAAAGTACAGGTATTTTGCCTGACCTATGGTGAACCCGCCGAAAATACATTTCCTCCACAATTTGAATACTCTCACCTGATATTGAACCGTTTGACGCGTCGGGTGGCCCCAATACCTAAATTCGTCACTCCACTGCTCGCGGCACGCCGGGCAAGAGAACGCTGCCGGACATTTATTGAGAAAGAGTGGAACTCACCTCTTGAAGAAATTACCCTCAAACAGGTTGAGCAAATAGATGAGCTCCTCTCTGAGATGCGTCCAGACTGCGACTTTGAATGTCAGATGGTGACAGAGTTTCGCCCGCCCCTTCTTGATAAATATCTCGATGTCCTCGAGCACGACCCTCCCGATGAAATTCTTGTTATCCCTCTATACGTTGCGGAGAGCGACTTCACCTCAGGGATCAGCCGCACCGACTTCGAACAATGGCACAAAAAAAAACGCGGCAAACACCACCTGCCTGCTCCGAAATATACGGTCGGCCTTGGCTTCGAGGATGTCTATGCAGATGCGATAGCCGATTACATCTTGAGAAAATGTGATGAAGCTGGATGGACTGAAGAACAGCGGAAAAACGCAGCACTTATTCTTGGTGCCCATGGAACCGTTGTGACCATTCCTCCCGGCATGAACAGTGGCGCTCAGGAAACAGGCAACCACTTTCGCCTCTTACGTAAAAGACTGAAAGATAAGTTTGGCTGGATGCGTATCGGCTGGCTGAACCATACCCTGGGTGGCATGTGGACGACTCCATCTGTCGAAGAAGCAGCAAAAGAAGCTCAAGAAGAGAAAGATCTGAGGAACGTTATATACTTTCCATTCGGCTTTATCGGCGATAATGGAGAATCGATGCTAGAGGGCCAGGATCAGCTGGATGAGTATGAATGGGAGAACCGACTCGATATTCCCTGCCCCAACGATGACAAAGAAGTACTCAAAGCCGTTTGCCACAAAGCCATTGAAGTTCTTGAGGGACCAGAAGCCTCGTGGAAAACTGTCGGTGAAGGTAATAAAAAATATATTCGCCCCGAACCTCCTATTTTAAGAGGAGAAGAAACTCCCTTTTCTCTGGGACCACGACCTCTGGCTATTATTGCCGCAGCCTTTTGGCTCCTGCTCGGGATTTTTCTTACCAAAAGAGGAGTCCAGTATTACTTCGAACTGGACTCTAACCTCACGGCAATTATTGTCCTGTTGGCGGCCACTTATTTCGCGTATATAAAAGGGAAACACGTCTTCGTTGGTCTAGCGATTAAGAACCTGACAAGAATCAGTCGCTTACCGATTCCCTCCAACATCAAGCATGTTTTTTCAAAGGCTTCATGGATAGTTATCGCAGTCATGGCAGTGTTTGGCATGTCGTTGCGGGCCATCCCCATGGCTGACAGCCTGAGAGCATTCATCCTGCTGACGGTAGGACCTGCTATGCTTGCAGGCGCATATACCTACTTTGCGAAGATGGAAATCATCGAAAAAAGATCCGTTGAGAAACTGGCAAAGACGACTCGGGCGAGAAATGAAGCATTCAGTTAACCACCTCTTGCGAGGAAACAGCAACTTGTGTCATCTGAGTTCCTCCACTCATCGAGAAGCGATCCAGTCGATCGAGAAATTCTAAAGAAAAAGAGTGATAAAAGGTAGCACTCCGAAGACAAACCAGATCAGGCCGAAAATTCCACCGCATACAATACCAACGATTGCATGCACCGATCCTTTGATATGTGGATTCTCCCGCTTTGCTTTCAGACCCAGGATTCCCAATATAACAGCCACGAATCCAAGAAAGACTCCAAGACAGGGGATAATGGAGAAGATACCGAGATAATATGAAGTCAAGGCCAACGGGTTCTTGTAGGGAATCACCCCTCCAGTCGCATCACCCTGTTCGACGACTTCTTGCGGCAGCTCGGGTTGATTGACAAGGTTTGATCCACAATTAGAACAGATGCTCAGTCCGTTCTCATTTTCAAAACTGCATCTCTGACACTTCATGTCTATTCCTCATTCCTCTAGTATTACATAGGACCTGGATTGTGTTATTTGTTCCTTGTATCTCCTAGAGTCTGGCAATACTCCTCCCATGACGACAAGCGGAAGATAGAGTGCAATATTCTAAATTCTCATTTAGTGGAAATATTCAGTCGAAACCATTCCGCTACTTGATCTTCATTCATTTCACCTGAAGCGACTGCCAATATGACTTCGACAGGCTCCATTTCCTTAGCATTAAATGTATATCCATTGAGTTCCAGGAAAAGGACTCCTGCGACGAATTCTGTTTGCAGATTGCCATCATTAAAGGGATGATTTCTCATAATACCGAAGCAAAAGAGTAGCCGCACTAGAGCGTCGCTTAGGTGATAGCGCTCTCGACTTTCCAGTACCTTCAAGTATTTAGTCTTTCTTTCGGTATGACCAATCTTTCATCAGGTCGGGAGTTACCACTTCCTTCTTGAAGTATTGAATTAAATCATTCCGATGCTTTTTCTTAATCATTTCCTCTAGAGACTTATTGGAACGAAGGCAAAAAAGCCCACTGACCAATTCTTTAGGACCTTCACGATTAATGGTGATTGCAAAATCCTTTTGAGATTCGATTTTTTCAAATCTCTGATAGATATTACGTATCCTTTGAGAGATCTCAGAAACTCTATTTTCAACTTGGGAAGCAAAGTCTCGAACCGATTCCCGAACCTCTTCGGGTATGGATTCCAGGAAATGGTTCCAATCATCATTACCATATGTACAGATTTTCTGTATCAACTGCCTATTAGACAAACCGAGTAACCCAATATATCTAACGGCTAGATATTGCCATGTTTTAACCTTTATGAAAAGACCATTTCCAAAACGAACAACCCAGCCTTCTTCAACAGCATCTGAATTACCATTCTCTGCAATTTTCACGAGGTCTTCAAAGTCAATGGGTTGAACATTTACCGACGTCACCCCGTACTCTTTAGCAAAATCCGAAACTTCAGAATAACTCAGCAGCTTAGACTCGCGATGGTCACGAACTCCGATGAGAATCAAATCCGTGTCCCCATACTCAACGATCAGGCCACTATCTGGCTTTATCAATTCGAAGATCAGAGTATACCGCTCCCAGTCTAAAGAGTCCAGGTTTCGATATCTCTCACGATAAATAATCTGGGCCTGTCGGGTCTGATCATTGTCGAAAGATGATCGTGTAGAGAAACACACCTTAGCCTCATATGAGAAAGCAGTAACCATAGATCCATCGAATTTCGTGGATATTTCGTAGCCAGATGCGATTGGTAGAGATCTAAACATCGCTTCTGGATGGCTATCCAAATTGAAGAACTTGTCAAAAGGGTGAGCGATTAACTTTTTTTCTACGGTGTCAATAACCGCCCCTCGACATTGGCGATTAAAGTCATTCCATAACTCATGGGGGATATCATCATTATAGTCTAGAATTACCAGGTGCCCCTGTCTCTTACAATTAACGCTATTATCTTTACAAAAAGGGATCAGCTTGTCTAGATCCCATTGAGTATGATCTTGAATGATATCTTGAAGTGATTTCATCTTACTATCGGATACCGCTTCGTTCGGAGGAAAAAGAAGCGATAGCGTACTGCCCTCCTTTAAAAAAGTTTCTTTTGTGCGAATGTCCGAACGAGGTTTTATCGAAGCGCTCCTGAAATAAACAAGAGAAATTAAGGCGCTACTTTTTTCACAATCGGGATTCATCACTTCAGCTCTCAATTCCTGACAGGTAAACTGATTCGACTCCGAAGAATCATACTCTATGAAATCGCGTATTTTCGTCCGACGCAAAACACCCATGAGTCAACGCATAGATCCATCCATGTGTCTCCAATAGCTCTGTTCATCTCTCTCACGGGCACATATGATAGGACTTCGACGTCGAACATTGATGCTAGATTACTTGATGCTATATCGTAGTCACCGAATGGCAACCCTATGTAAGATCAAACGAGAGATAATAAGTTATTCTAAAGTCTCTTTGATCATGATATAATAGAGTATGAGGCGCGGCGTGCAAGTCTTGAAATTGCTCAAGAGTTTATCAGATAGTCCCAAAGAAAGAAGTATTGCCCAACGTCTTTTCCCGACATCGCCATTCGGGACCATCTAGCCCATTTGCCCCCGTGTTCGTCGGCACTGAACTCGACTGAGAGATTGGGCAAAGGCGAGATATAGACATACATCAAGTGAAGGGGCATGAATAATCATGAATTCTTGTATTTGTTTCGCCAGCCCCTCTTTTCAATTCTTCTGATGTTCTTTGCCTCCCTGAGATCGAGAAGGTAGCGACTTAGGTACTTTAATTCCTGATCTTCATAGTCCCCTTCAAACGGCCGAATTCGCACCAGGTTCCCGTAGTTTCTTCTAAGCTTTGCAGGCGTATCGTCGACAACGATGATATCCTGCAATGAATAGCCCTTCCTTTTGACCTTCTTCAGATCTTTAATCCAGATAGGCTCGAGTAATTCATGATCAAAACTTCTCACACAACGACCGCGAGAAAAGACAAACTCCAGCGTCCGTCCTTTGAATACCTCACCAACAACCTCTTCCGCATAGCTCTTTGAAGAAGAAGTCCAAACTGCAACCTTGAAGTACCTAAAGCACAGATCGAGGAACTCTTCAAGACCAGGTCTCCTGTACACCGCATAAGAGCCAACGCAAAAATCTTCTTTTGCCCCGGAAACCGTTTCATCCGTTGCATAAATGAGCGTCTCATCCAAGTCTAGAATCAACAACTTCATCACGTGTTTACATCATACCTCCCCTACCCCGAGATGGTTTTCTTTCCTACGGGCGGGAGGCCTTCGAGGGCCCTCAGGCCGTCGCAGTATTTCAGTGCGTTCTTCGGGCGCCATTGAAAGGGGAAGCCGCGGCATTGCTCTGGTTTGACTTTTTGAATGCGGCAACCAGCCAGGCCTTTTTCATCGACCTCCAAAAATATACACGACTGCTCTTCGTCTTTTTGATCAAGAAGATGAGTGTCTGCTCCGCTATCGTCGCAATATTCATCAAGAAACTCTTCTCTGTCTATACCAAGAAAAGAGGAGATTTGATCAATGTCTGTTTCGGTGAGCTCAACGAAGCCGTCGCCCCGGCAGCAGTTGCCGCAGCGGTGACATTGAAACTCTTTCTTGTAAGGCCAGCCGACGGTTCTTTTGGTCATAGTCAATGAGGATGAGGAGGGAATAAAGATGCCCGACCTGAAGGCCGGGCAATTATAGGAACACGAAAAACAGTGTTAGATCTTACATGTTTTCCATGCGCTTTTTCTGTTTCAGCATACGACGGCGAAGTTTTCTCAGAGAAGCTTCTTCTTTTCTCTTCTTCTTCACAGAAGGTTTTTCGTAAAATTCGCGACGTCTTACTTCGGCAAGGATACCAGCTTTCTGGCATTCTTTCTTGAAGCGCTTGAGAGCGCGATCAATAGCCTCGTCATCTTGAAGGACGATTTCACTCACTAGGGGTGACACCCCCTTTCGGGTCATAGAAGATCATCTCAGGTAGGCATACCTATCCCGAGGAAGAAAGAGTAAATGTGAGTCGCCGCGCCTCAGTCAAGGAGAATCAAAGTAAAGGATGAGTGCAGAAGGATGAACGAGGACATAATAAGGATGAAGGCAGAAGGATGAATACCATATGGTGCTGAATCGTTGTCTTTGAGCGTTGTCCTTGTCGGCGGTTAGCAGTGATCTTCGGAACTATCAGAGAGAGGGCTGATGAGAAAATAACGAGTCAACTTTAAGCCGCGAATTGACACTTCACTTCATTCTTCCAGTTTCATACCTCATCTTCACTTTTCACACTTCCGGATTCATCCTTCATACGTCTGCACTTATCCTTACTCCCTCCTCACCCGGTGACGGACGTCTGTTCGACGTCTTATCTACGTCTTACCTACGACTCGAGACGTCCGTCAGAGGTAGAACAGTTGTAGTAGAGACGTCGATCATGGGGTTTAAGCCCATGTTTTTCAGTGATTTGTGAATGAATCGGAAGAGTTTATAAGTCTGATTTGCAGGTGATTGATGACAAGGAGTATCCCACTCCTGGCCTTCGCCACTTAAATTTATGAACTAATTATCAGGAAAAGCTGATTTTCCGGCCTTTTTGCTTGCATTCGGAGGGGTGGGGCCTTTTCTCTTTGGGCGCTTGCGGGTTGTGCAGCGTTTCACGGCCCCAGCCATTCCACACGCATTCTCAGGCGTTCCGCGGTTCCCTGATTTGACGCTCAAGTTAGGGTCGGAGTTGCAGACATGAGTCAATGCGGAGGATTAAACCAAATAGCGGAGGTTCCGCATGTCTAACGTTACTATGAAACAGCTTCTCGAAGCTGGGGTCCACTTCGGCCACCAAAGCCGTCGTTGGAATCCAAAAATGAAACCCTACATCTACACGGATCGTAACGGGATCTACATTATCGACCTGAAGAAGACTCTTCGTCTTCTCCGAGATGCGATCAAGTATGTCCGTGACGAAGCAGCCCAGGGCAAGACTGTCCTTTTCGTCGGCACAAAGAAGCAGGCGAAAGACATCGTTCGCGACGGTGCCCAGGCAGCTAACATGTATTACATTAACAACCGCTGGCTTGGGGGTCTTTTGACCAACTTCCAGACAGTTCGCAAATCAGTTCTTCGTCTTATCGAACTTGAGAAGATGTTCGAAGACGGCAGCATCGAGCAGTACAAGAAGAAGGAACAGGCAATGCTGAACCGGGAGCGTCAGTCTCTCGATAAGAACCTTGGTGGTATCAAGGCAATGGATCGTCTTCCGGACATCGTTTTCGTTATCGATCCGTCTAAAGAGCACATTGCTGTTAAAGAAGCAACCAAGCTGAATATCCCGATCGTTGGTGTTGTAGATACGAACTGCGATCCTGATCCGATTACGCACGTTATTCCAGCAAACGACGATGCGATTCGCTCAATCAAACTGATGGTTACTCAAATGTCAGACGCTTGTATAGAAGGCCGTCAGACTCTTGAGGCAGTTGTTCAGGATGATGAAGATGGCGAAGCAATGATCGGCGTTCCGATGTCTGCTGAAGAGCTGAACCAGCACTTCGAAGTTTACGATGCGGACAAGAAGCCAGGTGAAGAGGCTCCAGCAGCGGCTCCTGCCGAAGCGACAGCCCCTGCTGCTGAAGAGAAACCATCTGAAGAACCACAGAGTTCATAAATATAACGCCGGAGTGCCAGGTGCACTCCGGCTTTAAACCGAACCATACATATAGACGAATACTCCAGTACAAGGAATCAGAGATTATGGCAGCCACAATTTCTGCAGGAATGGTAAAAGAACTGCGCGAGAAGTCAGGCGCAGGAATGATGGATTGTAAAAAAGCACTGACTGAAGCAAACGGCGACATGGACGCAGCGATGAAAGCTCTTCGCGAAAAGGGTATCGCAAAGGGAGAGAAGCGCGCTGACCGTGTTGCAGCTGAAGGTCTTGTTAGTTTTGCTCTTAATGACAACCAGACTGCTGGTGCTCTTGCAGAGCTTAACTCAGAGACAGACTTCGTTGCTCGTAACGACGAGTTTCAGGCTTGCGTGAAGGAATTTGCGGAGGTCGCTCTCGCTGAAAAGACAGAAAGTGCTGAAGCACTGGCGGCAAAGACAGCTCCCACTAGCGGCAAGACAATCAACGATGTGGTAACGGACCTCGTTGCGCGCATTGGTGAGAAGATTGAGCTTTCTGCAGCTGGTTATCTTGAAGGCGATGTCGTAACCGGTTATATACACCCTCCTGGAAAAATAGGTGTTATTATCGCCGCGAAACTTGATGGCGCTGAGAAGAATGACACGATCAAAGGTGCTCTTAGAGATGCGGCAATGCACATTGCTGCTTCTGCGCCTCGCTTCCTCAAGGAAGACGAAGTTGACCAGGCAACGATGGACAACGAGCGTGAAATCTATCGTAATATTGCTCTTAAAGAAGGCAAACCTGAAAATATCGTCGACAAAATCGTTGATGGAAAGATGAAGTCGTTCTACAAAGACCACTGTCTTGTTGCTCAGCTCCACGTGATGGATAACAAGAAAACTGTTAAGCAGGTTCTTGATGAAGCAGCAAAAGAGGCTGGCGGTAAGATTGAAATCACTGGTTTTCACCGTTTTGCTGTTGGTGAAAAGGCTGAAAAGCCAGAAGAGTAAGCAACCCGCTGTAGTAACCTGAGTTAGATTCAACATCATTCGTCGTTTAGGAGCTGCTGCATGAGTGCGGAAACATCCCCATCGAAATCAGAAGGATCTGTTGAAGGAAAAAAATCCTGCTACGATCGAGTTCTTCTGAAGCTCAGCGGCGAGATGATGAAAGGTAAGGAGGCCTTCGGTTTAGACCGGGCCTCCGTTCTTTTTATAGCAGAGGAAATTAAGTCTGTCTATGACCTCGGCACAGAAGTGGGCGTGGTGATCGGCGGTGGAAACATCTTTCGGGGAACCAGCGAAGCTGCTGCACACATGATGCAGGCCGTTGCCGATCAAATCGGTATGCTGGCGACGATCATCAATGCATTAATGCTGCAGGACGCTCTCGAAGGGATGGGTGTTCCTACCCGGACCATGACGGCACTTCCCATTCAGACCGTTGCGGAGACATACATTCGGCGACGCGCTTTACGCCACATGGAAAAAGGGCGTGTCGTGATCTTCGGCGGAGGAACAGGAAACCCTTTCTTCACGACAGACAGTGCTGCAGCACTGAGGGCAGCCGAGCTTGGCTGTAATGTTCTGCTGAAGGGAACGAAGGTGGACGGCGTGTATACCTCAGACCCTAAGAAGAACCCCGATGCCGAGTTGCTTTCCAACTGTACCTATCAGCGTGTCCTCCAGGAAAATCTGAAGGTAATGGATGCAGCCGCTATCGACCTCTGTCGCAGTAACGATGTCCCCTTGATTGTGTATAATTTAGGAGTTAAAGGCAACACGGCCAAAGTGGTTTGTGATGAGTCCGTGGGCACGCGAGTAACAGGAGAATCGAACTGATATGCAAGAAACAAAAGAACTCTTTAAAACAGCTGAATCGAAAATGCACCATGCTATTGAAGCAATGGAGCACCATTTCAATACCTTGAGAACAGGGCGCGCATCAACCGCCCTGCTTGATGATATACGCGTTGATTCGTACGGACAGGAAGTTCCTGTTAACCAGGTGGCCAACATCGCCACGCCAGACGCGCGTACCATTGTCATCACACCATGGGACAAAAACCAGCTTGGTGCAATTGAGAAGGCTCTTCTAACTTCAGATCTTGGACTCAATCCCCAGAACGATGGCAAGCTGCTCCGCCTTTCGATTCCTCCACTGACAGAGGAAAGACGTAAGGAACTTGTGAAGATTGCTCACCAGATGGCTGAAGACGCACGAGTAGCAATTCGTAACGTTCGCAAGCACACGAAAGATGGGATCGATAAGCTGAAGAAAGATATCTCACTTAGCGATGATCTTGCTCACGATGCTCAGGATGAGCTACAGAAGATCACAGACAAGTGGGTCAAGAAAGTAGACCAGGTTCTTGAAAAGAAAGAAAAGGAAATCATGGAGATTTAAGAACTCGTTTTTGAGTTCTTAAAGCGACTGAGCAGGGCGACACCACAGGTGCCGCCCTTTTTTTGTTTTGAAATACTTTGCTTAAGATTACTTCTTCTTGCCAAGCTCTTTAGGGTTCAGCTTCTTCAATGAAGCAGGAATAAAGAGCCCGTCCTTACGAATCAATTTACCATCAAAGTAGATCTCTCCCCCGCCATAATCTTTGCGCTGTATATTCACCATATCCCAATGGAGAGCCGAGTTGTTTCCATTATTCGCTTCACCATAAGCCTGTCCCATCGCCATATGGAAGCTGCCAGCAATCTTTTCGTCGAAAAGTATATCGCGCATGGGATGGAGAATGTGTGGATTAAAGGCGATTGAGAATTCACCGACATAGCGCGCACCGGGATCCTGGTCGAGTATCTTGTTCAGCTTCCTTGTCTGGTCCTTATTGGCGGCCTTTGCGTCCACAATCTTGCCCTTTTCAAATGTCAGCTGAATATTCTCAAAGGGTGATCCTGACCAGACAGTGGGAACGTTAAACAGGACTTCGCCCTCGACAGACTTCTTCACGGGTGCGGTAAAGCACTCGCCGTCGGGAATGTTGTGCCCGCCGCTGCAGGGTACCACGGGAATCTTCTTAATCGAGAGCGTTAAGTCAGTGCCCGGGCCTTTGATTTCAACCTTATCTGTTTTCTCCATGAGTTTCTTCAGAGGCTTGATAGCCCGCTCCATGGCGGCGTAATCGACTGTACAGACGCGATAGTAGAAGTCAGCAAAGACTTCTCGAGGTTGAGAAGCCAGTTGAGCCATCGACGGCGTCGGATAGCGCAGAACAACCCAGCGAGTTTCATTCACGCGCTTATCTCGCACGGGATTGCCAAGAAACTTACCATAGAGGTCCATCTGCTTTTGGGGAATGTCAGAGTTCTCGAAGATGTTCTGGCTGCCTCGAATACCGATATAACAATCTGTTTCCTTAATCTGAGGGAACTCAAGCTTGTAGAGGTTCTTGAGAATTGTCTCATTGGCTCCATGAAGGAGTTTGCGCATGATTTCAGGCTCGACAAAGTTTAGGTAAGGCGCTGCGCCAGCCTTGATGACTTCCTCGTAAACGGCCTCTACAAGGCCTAGAGTTTCCACGCCAATAGCATTGATATATACTGTCTCGCCTTTTTTGACACGTGTTGAGTGTTTGACGAGGACCTTTGCGAGTTCCCTGTCTCTCAAATCAGTAATAGCCATAAATTTCTCTTCCTGAATCAGAATCTTGAGTAAAGGCTTGAATCCAAGCCTGCACTTATCTTGGATGAAGAGGTGACGAATAGGCGAGCATAATCTTATGGCAGAAAAGAAACGAAAAGGCAGTTACTACAACCGCGGCAAGAAACCTCGGAAACCAAGAAGTCTGATGAAGGCCTCAGACTGGGCGACACACGTCCCGGAAAAAGCCGACGACCTGAAGGTCGCTCGTGTTTACGTCAACTATGGAATTGAGAGTGGCGTTAATCTAGACGGTGAGCTGATCAGACTCGCAAACAGGCGGGGACTTCCCACTGTCGCTGGTGACCTGGTCTATACTGATGGCAAGACTGTTGAAGGAATTAAACCACGGGGAAAAGTCCTGGCTCGATTTGCAGACGAAGGTGGAGTCAGGTTGATTGCCTCACAATTGGATCAGGTAGGTCTTGTTGTGAGCGCTTCACTCCCTCCTCTCCATGAAGGCTTTGTTGATCGCTACCTGGTCTATTGTCGAATCGTTGAATTGCCTCTCATCATTATCGCGAATAAGATTGATGAGGAGATAGAAGGGTTTCAGGAACGGTTAGATCCATTCGAGAAAGCTGGAATCGAAATCGTCCGGATATCTGCCATCACCGGTGAAGGGATGGATGACCTTTGTGAGGTACTTGAACGTGGTATCACGGTGCTGTCTGGTCTGTCAGGGGTTGGAAAATCAACCCTTATCAATACGCTGCTGGATGAAGAAATACCAACTCAGGAAGTGAGCGGTGCTACTCTACGCGGACGTCATACAACAACCGCCGCTGAGGCCTATGAGTTTGAGGATACACTCATTATAGACACTCCTGGAATTAAGAAATTCGGATTTATCGGTGTCACAAAAGAGCAGGTCATCAAAGGGTTCCCGGAATTCCAACCCTTTGCAAGCGACTGTCGCTACGATGATTGCACTCATGAAGAATCCATCGAAGGGTGTGCGGTGGTTCAAGCCGTTGAACAAGGGGAAATAGACGAACGACGATATATCTCTTATCTCGATTTGATCGAGTCTATTGAAGAGACTTCTTAGTATATTCTTTCGCTATACGATGAGCGTTCGCCATGATAGTAAAGGTCAGGCCCTTCGCGGGTAACGTCGGAAAACCACTCCCATCGACCACATAAACATTCTTCGTTCCGCTGATTGATCCATCGACTCGTGACGTTAGAGTTTCTTCGTCCTTAGACATGGGAAGACTTCCGCCATAATGGATACTCGATCCGTGTCCTGGGTAAATCCGCTTCAGCGCATAGCATCCTAATTTCCGGAAGGCTCGTGTAATCTTTTTCTCGGATTCCGCAATCTGCTGTTCTTGTCTTTGATCAAGTTCGTACTTCACTTCCAGCGAATTCTCTTTATTGTCGGAGCGATTCACCAACCTCATGGCCTTGTTGGAGGAAGGACAATCTTCATGGTGAATACCAAGAATCGTGAAGCTTGATTGCAATAGTCTGAAGATAGGGATCGCCTCCTTGATCGGAAGAGGTGCTTCCTTCAGAAGTTTAAAGTTCAAGAGGGAACGATAAGAGTACGCCTGAATCTGAACTGTTGGAGATCTGTTTTCTGGATCATTGAAGTATCCCATGAGCTGCGTCAGACTGTGACGAGGCCTCCGTGAGGATTTACCAAGTCTCGAAGGAAGAATGCAGGGGTAATAGGTATAAGGGTTAGAGAGAATGGGAACTTCCGCATCAGGCATATCCAGTGACTGAAGCACAATACGAGTTGATCCAATGTTGCCTGCACCCAGAAAGACAGAGTCTGCCTGGAAGTTTTCTTTTTCACCCGTGTTAGTGTTGAGTGTGGAAATCGAGACTCCGTTTTCATCTTCAGAAAAGGACTTTACAAAATATCCACCTTTGAACTCGAAGTTCGAGAACCTCTTTAATTCCTCCACGGTGTATACAGGACGATAGACAGCTCTTTCATGATCGGACCAGAAGTCCATATCATGGTATGAAGCCGGCCCTCTCCCCCGGAATTCTTTCGTGGCCAGGGCGATCCTTGGAGCTCCGAGGGCTATGCCCGCCTCAGCCAGAGCAGACTTCTTACGAAGGTAGTTTCTATAGATCGCCTGCCCATTTCCATCCATGCACGCAGGCGGGAGCAAATAATCTGATAAGCCGAAGTAATCGGCGAGGTCATCATTGTCCGTACCAGCAATCCCGACTCTCTTCCCCACGACATCGTAGGCTTCCTCGAGATCACTCCGATTGATGGGCCAACTTTGAATATCAGAATCTATATATGCAGGAGTCGCTGCGCCCCACCCCGCGGCAAGACCACCGAGCGCGAGGCTCTGCAAAGCATGAAACCCCTCAGTTGCTATCATTTGATGCGCATCAAAATCTTTGCTGATAAACTGTCTTGGTGGAGTTAATTGTGCGCCAACGCGGACTGGACCGAAGGGAACACCTTCGAAGTTTTCTCCAAGAAAGTACTTCCACTGGTCCACGTCGCTCTGACGAACTTTGAGGAAATCCTTCTCCGGTATTCTGTCCTTATATATTGTATCGGTGTTGGCAACATCCAGCATCGTCACATGAACACCTGCCTCGGCAAGCGTATAGGTGGCATGAACAGAGCCTGCCCCAGAACCGACAACGATGACTTTTCTCATTTTCTTGCAAGCACCCAACAAACCGGAATACCAGCGAGGATCTTAAAGCCAGCGAAAACGCTATTCATCAAAAGGGTAAACAGGACATTAACAAGTCCTTGTTTTGCGGGCAGGAAAAGGTCTGTATAGAAGGGGCTGGCCTCGAGGATGGCGGTAAAAGCGATGAGTTTCTGTCTCAGCAAATGCTGGGGATTCATCAGAGGAAGCCCTGCATCTAATAGCGAGAGGAGAAGTCTCGATCTAATGGCCTTTGAAAGGGAAGGACTGAGTGACTGGCCAGTGAAAAGCTTTTCATTGGCAGAGATATATCTCTCGAGAATGCTGTCAGGAAGCTCTCCCAAGCCGAAATATTCGGCAAAGAGAATAGCTTCCCGTTTCAGCATCTGATTATCATTCATGACGATGTGCTTCAGGAACTCACTGATTTGCGATGCTCTTTGAAGGCATCATGAACAGCTCTCACAGCGTCATCCAGATCTTTTTCGTCAATCACACAAGAGACTTTAATCTCCGAAGTGCTGATCATCTGTATGTTAATATTCTTTTCAGCGAGTGCCTGGAACATCTTTGAGGCAACATTCGCGTGTGACCGCATCCCAACGCCAACAGCGCTGATCTTAGCGATACTGCTGTCACCGATGACGGGACCTGCACCAATATCTTTGGCCATTGCTTTGGTCATTTCGAGAGCATTCTCAAAGTCAGCTCGTGAGACTGTGAAGCTGATATCATTCTGCCCTTCTGAGGCGGCATTCTGAATAATCATGTCGACGATGATACCTGCTTCGCCGATCTTCGTAAAGATACCTGAAGCAATACCCGGGTTATCAGGAACATGCTCCATAGTGATTTTTGCTTCGCCGCGGTTAAATGCGACTCCACTTACAACAACGTCTTCCATATCTTTCTCCTCTGGGACAACCATGGTTCCAGTTTCATCGTGGAGGAAACTTCTGACATGCAGAGGCACCTCGTAATTTTTGGCAAATTCAACGCTTCTAGATTGCAGGACGCCTGCTCCAAGAGAAGCCAGCTCCAGCATTTCATCGTAGCTGATGCGTTCGATTTTCTCGGCTGATGGACAAATTCTTGGGTCAGTTGTGAATATTCCGTCGACATCTTTGTAGAACTCACACACATCCGCTTTGATGGCAGCTGCGAGAGCAACTGCTGTAATATCAGATCCACCGCGACCGAGCGTTGTATATTCGCTTTCTTCCGTAGCACCCTGGAAGCCAGCAACCACGGGGACAACACCCTGATCGATGGCAGCCTGAAGTCGATCTGTGCGTATATCCTTAATGCGTGCTTTTCCAAAGATATTCTCAGTGATGATTCCTACCTGGTGACCGGTGAAACTCTGCGCCTTAATTCCAAGTGATTCGAGTGCAATTGCCAGCAACGCAATAGACTGCTGCTCGCCGGTAGCCATCAGCATATCCATTTCTCTTGCTGGAGGATTCTGCATGAGTTTCGAAGCCATGGCAATCAGGCGGTTCGTTGCATCACCCATCGCAGAAACGACCACCACAACCTGATGTCCCGCATCGCGATTCTTCTTCACGATTTGAGCAACATGTTTGATTTTGTCGTCTATGAACTCTGCGCCGAAGATAGGAGCATTCTCATCACGTTCTTTGCCTTTGCCCTTATCTCCCAGGGCGTCCCCACCATATTTTTGAACTATGAGAGACAAATGTCTTTTCTCCTGATAAAGATTACATCATCGTAAAGGTAAGTTACGACCTGCCCTTGAAAGTGGGTCAAGCTGATGCTCTTACCCGAGTAACGATAATGTTCCAGAAGTTACAGGCAAGAATCGTCCCGCCCTTAACCTTTCAGGCTTGAAAGTTTATTGCTCCATCCCAGTCATTGACAGCCACACGCTTTAAGACAACAACATCGGCACTTCGAATAAGAGTCTGAAGCGGCCTCTTACTCCCTGAATAACACTGACAAGGAACCTCTATGCTTCGCGTCCTCTTCTATGGAACACCAGACTTTGCTATCCCTACTTTAACGCGCCTGATTGAAGGGCCTCATGAAGTCGTTGCTGTTGTCACCCAGCCGGATAAACCGAAAGGCCGAGGTCGAAAGCTGGCTCCCCCACCTGTTAAAGTGCTGGCGGAAGAGAATGGGATCCCCGTTCTTCAGCCAAAGTCGGTAAAGAAAGAGGAGTTTCTTAAAGAGATTGATAACTACAAGCCAGATGTTGCTGTGGTTATCGCCTACGGAAAGATTTTACCAAAGGCAGTTTTGGATCTGCCTGAACTCGGATCCTTCAATGTTCACGCATCGATTCTTCCCAAGTACCGAGGTGCCGCACCGATTCAATGGGCAATCGCGAAGGGGGAGACCAAAACCGGCGTTACTATCATGAAAATGGACGAAGGACTCGATACCGGTGATATTGCTCTCATACGTGAAGTTGACATTCTTGAAGACGACGATGCCATTTCTCTGGCAAATATGCTGTCGCTCGTCGGTGCTGAGGCGATGGCCACAACTCTGCAAATGATCGAAGAAAAAGGGAATCTTGAACTGACTCCTCAGGATGACGAAGCCTCGACCTATGCACCATTGATCAACAGGGAGGACGCCTTAATCGACTGGACTTCCAGCCGCGATCAAGTCATTTGTCTGATCAGGGGATTCGTTGCCTGGCCCAAAGCATATACATTCCTCGACGGGAAAGAAGTAATAATCACTGGTGCTGAAGGATGTAGTGCAGAGTGGGTTCCTCCCTCAGCGAAGAAAGAAAAAGTTGAACCAGGGACAGTGGTGGACATCCTTAAGAACCGAGGTATAGCCGTTAAAGCTGGAGGAGATCAGGAGTTTGTTCTAGTGACCCGCGTCAAACCATCAGGAAAACCCGAGATGGGAGCTTTTGACTTTGCCAACGGTGGCGGAGTTTCGATTGGCGACCTTTTCAAAAAGGAATCTCGGTAACCTCTGTCTATAACGAAACACGATCGACTTAAGGCAATTCATGGCCCTTGACGAAACTCAAAAACCGGAGACTGTGCTTCACGGGACCATCGTGAATTCGAGTCGGACTCCCAGAAACGAAATGGGCGGCCTCGCACTCTTTTCAGGCGTGATGATGAAGTCCAGAACGGGCTTTGCCCTGGCTATTAGAAAGAGCGATGGTGAAATTTACCTGAGACAGGTTCCATTTCATCGGCTAAAAGAGAAAACAAAAAAGCGAGGGATTCCTTTGCTCTCTCCACTGGTTTCGCTTTGGGAGATGATGACTATTGGAACTCATTCTTTGAACCTCTCCTCCGAGCTGGTGCATGGGAATGCGGACAAAGAGAAAACCAGCAAGACAGAAAAGAAGAAACGGCGACGCAAGGTCTTGTCACTCTCATTGATCCTGATGCTGTTCTTTATTATCTTTGTCCCAGACTTCCTTACGACTTCTGTCTTCAATGTCTTCCTTGCTGAATCATACAACGAGTCTGATTTCCCTTTCACCTTTAGTTTAGTTTCCGGAATCGTTCGCCTTTCTCTCTTTGTTCTATACGTCTTTTTCATTGGGCTTGATCGAGAAATCAGAGAAGTTTTTCAGAACCATGGCGCAGAACACAAAGCAGTTCATGCTTTGGAGAGAGGTGGAGATGTCACCGTCGCCAAGGCGATGAATATGCCTCGGTTTCACCCACGCTGCGGGACAACCTTCCTTGCCCTGGCGATGATTCTTCTTATACCTGTGTATGCAGTGATCAACTCATGCCTGAGTCTGTATTTAAGCGGGTATCCCGGCTGGCCTTTGCTGTTTCGTAAAATCATCCAGATTTCCATGCATCTTGCCATTCTTCCTTTTGTTCTTATCCTGACTTTCGAAACAATCAAGGCTGCTTCAAGAAACAGCCATAAGGCATGGTCCAAAATCATTCTATGGCCTGGGTATATACTCCAGAAACTGACAACGCGCGAACCAAATGCTCACCAGGTTGAAGTCGCGATCGTTTCTCTTTTAGCAGCTCTTGCCATTCCTTCTTATCAAAGGAAAAGTAAGTCCTGGTCTATAGGTGGGCTCGAAGATGATCCCACGGCCCCTGGATTTGTTGCGAAAAGCCCGGCACGAATTGCTGGGAGTGATGTAGACAGCTAAACCCGGCATGAGTTACGCTTCCTTAGATTTAACTAGTATTTATTCGGAGGTATCCCATGACGAAACCGATCCCAGCACAACTGACAGATAAATTAGATGATTACAAGACTCAATATGGACCAGTTAAGGGCAACCTCGCGCTTGCCATGGACATGATCAGTGATGCTGAGATTGCTGCCGGTCAGCTCTCGGTCTACTGTCGCAGCGGTCTTGATTCCAGCAAGAAACATCCAGACCTTGAAGCCCTCCAGCAGAATATCGACGTTGTAAGAACTCTTATCAAACATGCATTTAGAGAAGAAGGCTGAGGTGAGGAAGTTATTCTTCTCCTCTGCCCTCTCTCAATCTTGCCCTCAGGATTGAAAATGCCTGAACATCCAGAGCACCTGCCTCTTTGACGATCTCAGCCACTGCACTTACGGTTGATCCCGTTGTAATGACGTCATCCACGATAAGTACATTTCGTTTTCGAAATACATCAGCTCTCTCTACCCTGAACAGTTCCCGTGCATTATTGATTCGCTCTTCCTTTGTATGATAGCGAGCCTGGGGCGAGCCACTCCGCTTTCGCGATAGAGCTGCTGCTGGAGCGATGTCCCATTCTTGGTCTTTGGCAAGGCGCTCAGCCAGCAGCCATGACTGATTATAGCCACGACTGAACTTTCGCCTTAAGGAAACCGGTATAGATACAAGTAAGGGTTTTTTCTCGGCTAGATGTGAAAAGTAATCGGGGTGATAAGACTTCGCCAGACCAATCAACCACTGCGCAGCGTAAGGCATTCTTTGGTATTTCATTTTCCTCACGATCTGCCCGGCAGAAGATTGATAGTGAAAAGCGCTTCTGACTCTGTTGATCCCGAGACCTCCCTCGAGACAATTCTCGCAGCCATCGGCATCAAGATTCCTGGGCGATGGAATTCCGCAATTTGGGCAGCATTCCAACTCTTTCAAAGGCCTCAAGAAAACCTGACAGTCTATACAAAGCGCACTGAGTGGAATGTGGAAGCTGACTTCCTGAAATGGAAGAGCCCTGTTGCATGACAAGCAACAGGGCGGTAAAAGATACTCAAACAGGCGTTTGGCATGATGCCATTTCCTTCTCTCCTCCTTCACTTCGATGAATTATCTCCCGAATCCAAAGAAGCGTTTTTTCTTCTTCTCTTCGGGCTTTTCTCGATCGAGGGCACCCTTCTTGCCCTGCTCCGCGAGAAATTTCTTCATCTCCTTATTATTCTGTGCCGCGGCATGACGTGCACCGTCATCCTGTTGAAAGACATCTTCGCCAGCATCGGGATTCTCCATCTCAAGTATTTGATCATACGAGAGGGACTTGGGACGGACCCGAAAGCTGCTGGCATTACGCAAATTTTCCATTCGACTCAGCAACTCAGTCGCGCTGAATGGCTTTGTGAGATAGTCATCCGCTCCCAGTCGCTTGGCCATATTAATATCTTTATCTGAGCTTTTGGCCGAGCACATGAGAATAGGCATCCGTGAAAAGGCGCGATTAGACCGCAAGGACTGAACAAGCTGATACCCATTCATTTTTGGCAGCATGACGTCTATAATCAGAAGGTCCGGCTGATACTTCACCAGCTTTTCAATCGCATCCATGCCATCGACAGCGAAGACCGTCTCGTAGACGTCCATCAGAGTCATCCGCATCAACGAGCTGATTTCCTGGTCATCATCGACAACGAGTACACGCGGTTTTAATTCGCCTGCCTCTGTTCTTTCGATTTTGTCCGGTGTAGCTTTCTGCTGCGGAGCTTTCGCCGATTCTGGTGCAGTTTTGGGTGCCGGAGCAGCTCTTGGCGGAGGCGTAGAAGGCGTATCTGTTTCCCAACTCGAAGCTCCTGGGGCGGCAGGTACCTTGCCTTCTTTCTCTGCCTTCTTGATCTCATCGATCGACTTGCGATTCTGTTTCTTTGGAGGAGGTGTGCGCTCAAAAAAGACATCTATATTCTTAAGCAGCCTTGCAGGCTCGAAGGGCTTGGTTAGATAGAGGTCAGCTCCAGAGTCGTATCCCTTCATCATGTCATCCTTACTGCTGAGCGCGGAAAGAAACAGCACGGGTACATTCTTGAACTTAGGATTGTTTCGAATAGCTTTACATGCCTCGAAGCCGTTCATCAGCGGCATCATGACATCCATCACGATGAAGTCAGGATCGTAGCGTTCAAGTTTTTCGAGCGCATCCAGTCCGTCGTGAGCTTCGACGACCTCGTATTTATCCTGGAGAGTTGTTCGTACGATCATACGAACGTCCTCTTCATCATCAACGGTTAAAATTCTCCAGGTCATGGTGGGGAGCCCTTTCTTATCTTTTTCAAGTATTCGAAAACTTTCTAAGTATGTAACATTTTCATGTGGAAAGCCAAGCCGCAAATGAAGAAAGATGAATGATCTCTGATAAAGGACACCAAATATTGGGCCTAATGAACAGAGAAATGAAAAAGCCAGAACAAAGGCAGACTATAGAAGAGAGGCGCAAAGCTTTGATTTATCTAAACTTAACCCCTCGAACCTAACTTGACCGTAATTCATGTACTGGTGCCAGCGACAAGTACCTTCTAAGTTAAAACCTACCTGCATTCCACCTGCTCTGAGAAGCAGCTAGAATGCAGGCAGAAAGCAGGGGGAAAGCAGGAAGATTGAGAATCGACCGTTTTTGAATCATAGAACCGAACTAAACTTCCATCATCGTTTTCTTATCCGATGAAGGGTCCAGATCCAGGAGAGTCTTGAGGGTATTGGGCATTATTGACGGGACTCTTCGGGTCGGGGCCGTATTTATTGTCACCCTGGGTGCCTTCTACCACTAGATTGATCAGTGCGAAAATAGCACCTATACAAGGAACGAAGAGAATAAGAACGAGAATGCCCGATTGATTCCAGTCGTGGAGTCGTCGGACATTAAGAGAAAGAGCGGGGATGAAGATGACCAATGCGAAGAGGAAAAAGAGGAGTTGAGGAATCAGAGCGATCACCGACTCTTCACCCAACATGACAGCGAGGATCCCTGAGATAGCACCTGCAAGGAAACCTAAGCAAATGTTAGTAACAATAAATACCGCTGCTTCTCGGCGCCTTGAGCGCCCTTCAAACTGAAGGCCTTTCTTTAGAACTGCGAGATATTCCTGGACAGGATTCAAAGACATTTTGAGCACCTCTGCGTTGTACTTCTAAATTTAATTCAATATAATTCTGGAAACGAAGGGGCTAGCTCTTCAAAGATCGGAGATGATGTCAACGTCTAATCATTTCAACGGCCTGCTTCAAGTTCTCTAAGAAGAGCGGCGGCTTCTGTTCCCCTAAGTAGATCAGAAAGAAGACCTTCGACGTGTTCCTGAAACTCGAAAAATTTCATTCTTCCTCAACTTCAAAAACCATACAGAATAGCTGCCACAATGAATGTCCGTATAGATGGTGAGCGAGAGGGGTGGATCTGTGTGCTTGGAAACGCAGGAATAGTGGTCCTACTTCGAGGCCTTCAGGCCCCAGAGCTACTGCTCGCAGCCAACAGGTATTGAGCAGGATTTCTGAAGATCACTCTCATTCTCTTAACATTCCCCCTGAGTTAGAACCTGGGCATGAGAATATGTGGATTCGTGTGGGAAGCCATTCAGGGTAGATGAATAGTAATGCAGCTTACCATTGATTTGATCAGTGAGTGAAGATCTGGTCCTGAAATATAGAGCAAGGAAGGACTTTTACTTTTCCTTCTATTGACATTTAATCTTAGAACCAGTTAGACACTGATTTATCTGGACCATGCAGAAATATATACCTGAGTCATGTTGTGATCTTATGTACAATATCAAGGATGTTCGAAGTCAGTTCCCTTCCCTGAAAATTCGTGATAATGGGGGCAAAGCTGTTTTTCTAGATGCACCAGGAGGAACACAAACTCCCAAGCGAGTGATAGATAGAATCACTCGATACTATATTGAAGAAAACGCAAATACCGGAGGCCGTTTTATCACGAGCAGGAGGAATGATGAAATGCTCCTCCAGGCGCGTGAAGCTTTTTCCGACTTTTTCCGATGCTCACCGGAAGAAGTTGCTTTCTGTCACAATGCGACAACAATCAGCTATAAGCTGTCTCATGCCTTAGTCCGTGACATGAATCCAGGTGATGAGGTCATTTTAACAGATCTTGATCACGAGGCAAACCGGGGGCCATGGGAAGTTCTCGCAGAAAGAGGGATCGTTATACGAAATGTACGTGTAAATCCCGAGAGTCTGTCCCTTGACTATGATCACCTTGAAAGCCTCCTGAGTGAAAAGACGAGAATCGTAGCATTCAATTATGCTTCCAACGCTGTGGGGACCATCAGCGACGCAAAGCGAATTATCTCACTGGCACATGATGCTGGCGCGATTACGATTGCAGATGCTGTTCATTATGCTCTTCACGGCGTGATAGACGTGAGTTCACTGAACGTAGATTTTCTATATTGTTCAGCCTATAAGTTTTTCGGACCCCATGTGGGGATTCTCTATGGGAAACACGAATGCTTCGAGCGGTTAAGAACCCTGAGTGTGAGCGCCCAAAAACCTGTTCCTCCGAACAAATTCGAAACAGGAACTCTGAATCACGAGGGAATTGCGGGTGCAGCCGAGGCGGTAGAGTTCCTTGCAGACCTTGGCAGGAATTGTCCTGATGTCATGAGTCCGGAGGACGAACTATCATCAAACCGTCGGAGAAATATCGTCAACGGGATGAGCGCTATTGAACAGTATGAAAAGCCATTGGCTGAATACTTCAAGAAGGAGCTCGCACAGATTAATGGACTGCATTTATATACGCCTCCCGATAATATTCCTTCAACCTCGACAATCTCCTTTCGTCTTCGAGACAAGCAGCCTGATACCGTGTCTGCCCATCTTGCCAGGAAAGGAATTTTCACCTGGGCCGGAAGCTTTTACGTTGTGCAGCTCATGAAAACACTGGGCCTCAGTGATAAGGGAGGTATGTCCCGTATCGGACTTGCTCCTTACAACACGAAAGAGGAAATTGATTATACGCTGGAAGTTCTGAGCGATTTATCAAAAACCAGTTAATTGATGCTTAAGCAGTGTTTTGGTCAACAATCACTTGGTATATGAGGCGAAGCCAGTCAGGAAGCTTTTGATCTTCCATGGCCTCTCTCAGGGCAGAGAGCGTATCCTCACTGCCGTTGTAGAGGGAAAGAATAGCTGCATTGCGGGCAAGATTGTGAGCTCCGGCACGCTTTAATGGCGACGAAATATGGTCAAATTTCTCGAGTTCCTTCTCTGGGTTGCGAATCCAGTCTGCCAGCTTGACCTTTTCACCGACAATCGGTTCTCCAAGCTCAGTGACATCTTTTGGTCTTGATCTTGACTGATTATAAGGACAGACGTCTTGACATATATCGCATCCAAAGAAATTCCCAGCAAATCTGTCCCAGAATTCATTCTTGATTGGCCCATCTTTTTCAATTGTGAGGTAGGAAAGACATCTAGTGGCATCCAGTTGATAGGGGGCTGTTATTGCATCCGTTGGACAAGCGTCAATGCAACGTCTGCAGTTCCCACATGAAGCAGTTATATCTGGAAATTCAGCTGACATATCATTTTCAATCGGAAGATCGGACAGAATGCATCCCAGCAAAAAATAGCTTCCTTTGTCTGGGTGGATGAGCAGGGTGTGTTTTCCACGAAACCCAAGTCGTGCCCTCTCTGCCCAGGCTCGTTCCATCACCGGCCCATAATCAACATAATAGCGAAAGGTGTTTTCAGGATACCGCTGCTGCAATAGACGTGCTGCACTCTTAAGTTTCTTCTCAAAGACTCGGTGATAGTCTCTGAACTGTGCATACTTGCTGATGCGTCCTTCACCCGGCTTGAGAAGTGATGGTATAGCTTGCGAATCTATATGATAAGAAATCCCGGTTATGATCAAACTCTGGCAATCATCAACGACTCGAGAGGGATCGCAACGTCGTTGGGGATCCTTTTCCAACCATTTCATATCACCATGATACTTGTTAGCCAGCCACTCTTTGAAATCTTCAAGCTCCTTCTCTAAAAGGGCGGCTTCTGCTACGCCAAGGAGGTCAAAGTGAAGATCTTCGACGAGTTCCTGTAACTTAGAAAACTTCATTTTTCATCAAATTCAAAAACAATATAGATGATATAGAACCAGTTCATTGAGCGGAGAGTCGGTAAAAGCCGGAAAAGAAAACGATCAATAGAAAGCAGTCTTTTCTCGAAGAACCTGAACACTCGAGCGCTTCTCAGGATAAAATTAAAGGGCATGGCAAAGAAGGAAAGAAAGTACATCGATTTCACCTGACAGGTAGTGCTGTCAGAGAAGGAAGCAATGAAGTCTTTAAGTATTGATCTGCTGAAGTAATCAGTAATTTCTGTCCAGACCTTTGGTGCGAAGGTGCTTCTGTACAAATTCACGAAGGGGTTATAGACAGAGGGTTCAATGAAGATCGAGCGGCAACGGTGAGCGGCGATCCGTTCAAGTTCAGCTGCAACTTTATCTCGTCTTGTGTGAATCAGGACACTTTTCGATACCTGGCGTTCGAAAATACGATCAGAAAAAGGGAGGAATTCTGCTTCGCCGACAACAAAGTGAATTCTATCCTCCAGACCTGCTTTCATCGCTTCCTGTCTTGCGATTTTAAGACGTTCAATACTTAGGTCGACAATCACCACACGAGCTCCTCGTCGAGCCATCAGGATGGCAAAGAGTCCCAGTCCCCCACCAAGATCTAGTGTTAATGAGCCTGACCACGGCTCCAGTTTGTTGAGAGCGACCCTGACGTCTCCTGTCTCGAAGAGTTGAAGTTGCTGCTCCAGTTCGAGTTCAGCCCCTTGTGCTTTTAGATTCTGAGCATCCAGGGTGGACTTCCAGTGTGATTTGTTTTTCTCCCAGCGTTTGTTGGTCATCTCTCTCATCAGTATTCCTTGCGTCTGTGCGTGCCGATCCTTATGCTCTTAAGCCTTAAAGCTGAAAAGGGAAGGCGTCAAATCTGAAAGCTATGGCCAAGAAACGAAAGAAAACACCATCAAGACGTGGCAGGAACCTGTCCAAACCTGAATTCTTTATTGATCGCGAGCTCTCATGGCTGGCCTTCAACGACCGAGTTGTTGAAGAAGCAGAAGATACAACGACGCCAACTCTTGAGAGGCTTCGATTTCTGGGTATAGCTGTAAATAACCTTGATGAGTTTTTTATGGTGCGTGTTTCCGGTATTCAGGAACAGGTGCGTGCAAAGGTTAAGAAGAAAAACCAGGCCGGCTTTTCACCGATTGACCAGTTTCATCGTGTCCATGAAAAAGCCCATGAACAGGTAACACGTATATATAAGTGCTACCGGGATCACGTCCTCCCTGCCCTGCAGGAAGAAGGAATCTATCTTCGCAATATTAAGGACTTAACTCGCCCGCAAAGAAACTTTGTCCGGCAATTCTTTGACCGAGAAGTATTTCCTGTTCTCACCCCTCTTGGCATCGATTCAGGACACCCCTTTCCTCACCTGCGAAACCTCTCGCTTAACCTTGCTGTGCGATTGGACTACCCCACTCGACGCAGACCTGATGCTGACTGGCTGTTTGCTGTTGTCCAAGTCCCGACAGTTCTTGATCGACTTGTCAGGCTTCCCAGTAAGGAAGGGGTCTATGAGTTCCTCCTGCTCGAAGAACTTATCGCCGAAGAAATCAAGCTCCTTTTCCCGGGTGTGAAGGTTCGAGAAGTCTGTTCTTTCCGAGTGACGAGAGATGCGGATATTGAATTCGCGGAGGAAGAGGCAGATGACCTTCTCAAAACGATTGAGGAAGAACTGCGTCGACGTGAGAGAGGCAGTGCTGTTCGCTTGGGCATTGAGAAAAAAGCGAGCCCTGAGTTGGTCAATGAACTCTGCCATACTCTCGACCTTGAAGATTTTCAGGTCTATGCTCAGGATGGGCCAATTAACCTGAACGAAATGGCGAAGATTACAAGTATCGTAGATAGACGCGACCTCAAATTTCCTTCATTTACTCCAGCAACACGGGAACCATTGAGAAGTGAAGAAGATATTTTCACTGCCGTTGCAAGACAGGACGTTTTGCTTCACCACCCATTTGAATCATTTACACCAGTCGTTGAATTCATCGAGGCAGCAGCAAAAGATCCGAATGTTCTGGCGATCAAGCAGACGATGTATAGAACCTCGGGTGATTCGAAAATCATCAAGGCACTGATGGCAGCGGCGGACAATGGCAAACAAGTTGCCGCACTCATGGAGCTGAAAGCTCGTTTTGACGAAGAGAACAACATCGAATGGGCCAAAAAGATGGAAAAGGCCGGTGTACATGTTGTTTATGGACTCGTAGGTTTAAAGACTCATGCGAAAACCTGCCTTGTGGTAAGAAAAGAGCCCGGTGGCTTACGTCGCTATATCCACCTGGGCACCGGTAATTATAACCCGATAACAGCAAAAGTCTATACAGACATCGGGTTACTTACCTGTGATGCCGATCTTTGTGATGATGCCACTGAGCTGTTTAATCTGCTGACGGGCTACTCACGTATGCCCCACTGGCGTAAAATGGTCATCGCCCCAACTCACATGCGTCAGACTTTCCTCAAGCTTATCGATAAAGAAATTCGGAAAGCGAAGAAAGGGAATAAAGGGCGCGTGCGTGCGAAAATGAATTCCCTCGTGGATGCGGGAATCATTACAAAGCTGTATGAGGCATCGCGAGCCGGCGTTAAGATCGAACTCTTTGTAAGAGGGATCTGCTGCCTGAGACCAGGCATGGACGATGTTTCAAAGAACATTAAGGTCTACTCAATCGTTGATCAGTTTCTGGAACACTCAAGGGTCTATATATTTGGTGAGAGCCCCGACGAACAGATATTTCTTTCTTCGGCAGATTGGATGCCAAGAAACCTTGACCGTCGTATAGAAACTCTCTTTCCCATCGAAAGCAAGGCGCTGAGAGATCGCATCATTGAAGAAGTCTGGGAACCATGCATTAAAGACAATGTGAAGAAGAGAGAACTTCAATCAGACGGTAACTATAAGCGTCGAAAGACTCGGGGTACTCCCTACCGTGCACAAAAAGAGCTCCTGCTTCTGGAGGACAAAATCAAGGAGGAGATTCATCTTGAAGAAACAAGAAATGAGATTCTTGTCTCTCCATCGAACAACCTTGTTACTTTCGGCGAAGACAAAAAGGTTCCTCTGACGCCTGCTAAACCAGCAGCAAGAGATATGAAAGTTCCCAAGAAGTCAGAGGCTGAGGACAAGCTACTGGAAATTATGACTCTGACTAAGAGCGACAAGATGCCTGACTTAACGAATAACAATAAACCCAAAGAGGAACAATCAGGTTCCGATCAGGTAGCCCAGGAGAAAAAGAACAAAGAGAACGGTAAACAGAAATGATGTTTCCCAACATCACTTAAGTCCCGTGCGTGCAATACCTTCGATAAAGAACCGCTGGAGGAAGAAAAACAGTATCACAATGGGCAGGATCGCAAAACAGCTTGCTGCCATGAGTATGTGAAACTCAGAGCCTGCTTCATCATTAAGATTCTGAAGTCCAACCATGAGCGTTCTCTTTGTTGGAGTACTGGTCACAATCAATGGCCACAGGAGAGAGTTCCAGTTGTTCAGAAAATCAAAGATGCCTGCTGTGATAAATACTGGTTTTGAGAGAGGAACCACTACCTGCCAGAGATAACGGAAGCGTGAGGCTCCATCTATACGAGCAGCATCCCAGAGATCGTCAGGAATCGTCATGAAAAACTGACGCATCAGGAAGATGGTAAAGACAGAAGCCAACCAGGGCACGACAAGGGCCGCATAGGTATCAAGTAGCCCCAGGGAAGAAAGTATAAGGAAGTTCGGGATCAGGAGGACTTGTCCAGGGACCATCATCGTTGCCAGAACAACATAGAACAGCACTGTCTTTCCGAAGAATTGCAGCCTTGCGAAGGCGAAAGCAGCAAGTGCAGACGTGATCAGCGTCCCTGCGGTTGCGAAAATACTGGTAAAGATCGATACCATAAAGTAGTTAAAGAAGTTAGCCTGCCCACGACTTGTCAATTCAGGCCGGTACCAGGCTCGCCGATAGTTCTTCAGGTCGAATGAAAAAACAGACGATGTTTCAAATCGTACGGGATCTATACGAAAGATCGCAGCCTCATTTGCTACCTCCCGCGTAGTTGTATAACCCGACTCCTCAACTTCCTGAAAGGTGTATTCGCTCTCGGGTACAACGCGTATCTCCTGACCAACCTCTCGTTGAGTTTCAAGTGCAATGACTTCAACAGGCTCACCGGTATCGGGATGAGTGACTGTAATTTGCTGGCGGGAAGGTGTCCACACAGGTGGAGATGCAGCAGCTGTAGTCCCGTCTTTGAAGGAAGTGACGACCATCCAATAAAAAGGGATGACCATTATAAGAGCGCCAAGGGATAACAATTCATAGATGAATGACTTACGGGCAAGGCTTCTCACTTTATCTGATTTAGAGACGAACAGCGTCAGTGTGATGACAATGTTCACGATAAGAAAAACCAGAAATGCAAACTGCAGATAGAAGTTACCACCGCTGTTTGCAAGAAGTGAAAGAGATGTCATTGGCCGTACTCCACGCGCTTCCCGAGGAGTCTATTCTGTAAAAGAGTCAGCAGGAGAATGATCAATGTCAGTATATACGCCAGTGATGCGGCGTAGCTTAATTTCCACTCGCCGGTGAAGCCTTCCTGATAGAGCATCATCACCAAAGGGGTTGTTGTATTATCCGGACCACCATTAGGGGTCATCATGAACTGAGGCACGAAAACCTTAAAGGCTCCAATCATGGAGATAATAAGAAGGAAGAAAGAAACGGGGCTCAGAAGCGGGAAGGTAATGGCCTTAAACTTTTGCCAGCTGTTGGCGCCATCGATTGAAGCTGCCTCGTAGAGAGATCGATCTATGTTCTGAAGTCCTGCCAGAAAGATCACCATGAAGTATCCAATATCTCTCCACACTGAAGTGATAACAATACATGCAAGTGAAAGGGAGGGGCCTCGAAACAGGTTCTCAAGCCCAAGCGGCATGCTGGGTATACTTGAACCGGTTATCGGTGTGATCAGAAACATCTCCCAGATCCCTCGAGGTTCCTCAAGCCACTCGAGACGCCAGGGGGTACTCATTCCCAGTAAATCTTCTGAAACCAGGGCAAGAAGCCAGTTTCCTATACCGTACTCTCGATGAAAGAGATACTTGAAGACGATGGCAATGGCGACCCAGGTTGTGATATATGGTAGAAAATAGAGCGTACGAAAGAAGCCACGGCCACTTATCTGGCTGTTTAACAGCATGGCTGCAAACAGCGCTAACACGAGTGTGGGGGGAACCGAATAGAGAACATAATTGATTGTATTCCAAAGAGTTTGCTGAAAGGCCTCATCCTGAAAGGCGATGGTATACTGCCTTAAGCCGACAAAGCTCATCTCATCCACAGGTTTAAGGGCTGTGATATTCCCGAAACTCATGAGGAAGGAGACAAGAACGGGTAAGAACCAGAATATGGTCAGCACTGTTAATGCAGGAAGCAGATAGCAGTAAGCTTCAAGTGACTCTCTGAATTTACTGTTCTTCGAGATCATTCCGTTAATTAACAAGAGGGAAGCGTTAGGATTGCAGGACAACCAGAATCAACGGAGTCTTGTGGTTGAGCTTCTGGTGAAACGCAAGTGACATTTGACCTGCCGTGTGAGGTTTGGACCATGACCCATCAACCATCACTGAAGTTTAAGTTCCGGCTGAATAAATGTACGGCTGCTTAAGTAACAAACGACACTTACTGGAGACAAGACATGAACTCGTTTATACCATTTCTACTCGTTGCATTTGGGGGAAGTCTGGGAGCTATTTGTCGATTCGCGATCACTGCTTTCTTTCAGGGCAAAGATAACATTGGTGGAGTCATCTTCGGAACGTTCCTGGTCAATATGCTGGGATGCTTCGTGATTGGACTTGCCGGGACTGCGGTGATGGAGAAGTACTTTGAACAGGGAGAAATCTTTCGATATATCGTTGTTGTAGGTTTTCTTGGATCCTTGACAACATTCTCGACGTTTGCCTACGAGAATCATGCACTCATGACCTCCGGGGCATTTTTCTGGCCAGCTGTCTATACAGGAACCAGTGTTGGGCTTGGTCTTCTGCTCGTGCGCGGTGGTGCTAACCTGTATTATTTTCTGACTTGAAGCACTTATACTCCCCTGCCAATATGCTGGGTACACTTCTTCTGGGCTTCCTCGTACCTTGCACCTCCCTCTGACCATAGACCGTTATTATACTCGTCGAGGAGCTGTTGGGCTTCTGGATCATCTGGGTCCATACGGACCCAGGTTTCAAGCGACTCACGAGCTTTAGGAACGCCCATGTGGAGAAGAGCCAGCGATTCTCCTCTCCATGCTCTAGCGTCATCGCGATTATTGTGTAAATACATCTGATATCCATTTAATGCATCCAGATATCGACCTTTGTTCAAAAGAGTTTCGTATCTCTGAAGCACTTTCGGCTGATTTGACTCTTCTTCCTCGAGGGCTTCTCTTATTTCTCTCGAGCTCTTCTCTCCAAGTATTGCTGCTATGAGCAAATCCTGTCGGTCAAGAGAGCTGAGAAGAAGATGAATAGACGCTGGCAGGCCGATGATCGTGAAAGCGAGCACCGTGGCGAGTGCAGCTCGAAGGAAGGACTCCCGAGGGATGATCGTTAACATAACGAAGCTCGCCTCAGTTGCTTTCATCCACCCGCAGTCGCGCCTCAACATCACCGGCATTGTATAGAGCTGAGGAAAAAAGGCAAATAACCAGAGTCCAGCTACCGCAAAAGTAATAGCAGCCACGTAGGAGACGACTGGGGGTAGCTTTAGCACGTCGAGAAAAACAAAATAGCTGAAATAGGATAGCAGCAGAACTGAGAATACCACCATCGCGAGAACGAGAGTCCAACCGGCTGTACCAAGCACACCAACCCTTTCAGCAGCATATCCCATTTCTTTGACAACATCTTTGGTTTTGTAGCGCCCTCTGGTTCTGACTCGATGTACGACACGAAATGTCCCTAAAACTGTAATGGAAAGCAGAAAACCTGTGGCAAGCAGGGTGAAGAATGAATAGAATCGTAAGATGACAGGCCACTCTTCAAAGCTGATCAGAATCGATGGATGGATGGTTTCAAAGGAGACGTAAACCCACGACAACCAGATCGAGAGAAAGAAGGCTACAGCAAGCAAACCAACCAGAACCTGAACGAGAAGAGGAATGATGGTTCTTCCTCCACAGATTTTCAGAAACTCAAGAGAGTTTTTAACCTGCAATCTGAAGGGTATGGGATCCAGCTTTTGTCGAATCTGCTGGTATGGTCCTGATCTCTTGTCGCTCGCCACGCTACGACTGCACCTCCTCTTTTGCATCAATTAAAAGTGACCGAGGTGATGGCTTCCAGCTCAATTCAAGGTTTGTGCAACCATGAAAGACTCTATTTGAAGTAAAGTTCATCGGATACACCTGGTAACAGATAGATGAAGAATGGATCAGCCAGCCATTCGCTAAGCTTGGACATACAAGGGAACGGATCTCCCAACAATCGAAATCAAGGCCGAGTGCTAAAGATCACTTGCTCACCAGAGAGAGCGCCGATAGATGATCGGTATTCTCCTTGAGAGCATGACTTTCAGAGAGAGTTTCATCAAATCTTATCCTTAAGTGTAAACTAAACTCTATGGCTTCTTCCTCTCCAATTCTGTCCCAGTTTCCTGATTCACTGCACGCACAAATAAACTCATTGCTTGGCGCGACTTTCGAAAAGCTTGGACTGCCACGTGATCGTGCAATTGCAACTATTTCGCAAAAGCCTGAGCTTGGCGATTTCCAATGCAACGCTGCAATGCCTCTCGCTAAACAGGAAAAAAAGAACCCTCGAGACCTTGCGCAAGCGATTATAGATGCGATACCTGAGACCGGATTGCTTAAGGAATGTACAATCGCAGGACCGGGGTTTATCAACCTGAGAGTCAGCGATGAGTTCCTTGGAGAATTAACGGAGAAAAAAGCTGAGAATCCGGCCTTTGGTGTCGAAAACAAGATATCTCCGATGAGACTTGTTCTTGATTACGGAGGACCAAACGTTGCAAAAGCGATGCACGTTGGGCATGTCCGCTCCAGTAACATTGGAGATTCTCTACGGCGCATCTATACGTTTCTCGGACACGAAGTCATCAGTGATGTCCACCTCGGCGACTGGGGAACACAGATGGGTATGCTGATCGAGGAAGTGAAAAAACACTATCCTGAACTCCCCTACTTTGATGAGTCATTCGGTGGAGAGTATCCCAAAGAATCGCCTGTATCAATTGAGGACCTTCAACGACTATACCCCGAAGCATCTGCGAGATGCAAAGAGGACCCAGTAGCTCAAAAGGCAGCTCAGGCCGCAACCGCTCAGTTGCAGGCAGGCAGGCGCGGGTATCGCGCTTTATGGAAGCACTTTGTGGAAGTGTCCATTGAGGAAGAGAAGAAAGACTTTGAGGCGCTGTCTGTTGAGTTTACTCACTGGTTCGGTGAATCAGATTATCACGATCGCATAGCTCCCATGGTTAATCAGCTGAAGCAAAACGGAGTTGCTATCGAAGACGACGGGGCAATCATCATCCCTGTCGCTGAAGAAGGAGATAAAAAAGAGATTCCACCGATGCTGTTAGTGAAATCTGATGGTGGATTCCTTTACGGCACAACTGACCTGGCGACAATCCAACAGCGTGTTGAGGACTTCAATCCAGAAGCTATCTACTACGTCGTGGACAAGCGCCAGGGAGACCACTTTGAGCAGGTTTTCAGGTCTGCCCGAAAGAGTTCTATCGCAGGTGAGACTTATCTCGAACATGTGAAGTTCGGAACAATGAACGGACCCGATGGAAAGCCTTTCAAGACTCGCGCTGGCGGAGTGATGAAGCTTGGTGATTTGATTCAATTGATGATCGATGAAGCTCACAGGAGAATGGATGAAGGGAATGTTGCATCTTCTTTCAGTGACGAAGAGCGTGATTTGGTTGCAAGACAGGTAGGCATTGCCTCGCTCAAGTACGCCGACCTGGCAAACCCGAGGCAGAACGACTATATTTTCGACCCCGTTAAGTTCACAGCTTTTGAAGGAAAGACTGGGGCCTACCTATGTTACAGCGCCGTCAGAATCAAGTCGATCTTGAGAAATGCAAAAGAGAACTCAATTAAGACTGGAAAAACTTTGCCGCCCTCCAACCAGCAAGAACGAGATCTCATGATGACCCTCAATTTGTTTCCCGATGCTCTTGAGTCCTCTGCTGAAAATAGGATGCCGCATCACGTCGCGATCTATGCGTACGATCTGGCAGTGGCTTTCAACCAATTCTATGGTAAGTGTCATATCCTGAAGGAAACTGATTCCGAACGCCAACAGTCCTGGTTGAGGCTCTGTGAAGTGACGCTGTGCGTGATGAATCAGGCTTTAAATCTTTTGGGCATTTCTGCTCCTGAGCGAATGTGATCAAATCTCTTATTTTCTCATTTATTTTGAATCGCACTCCCAGCACAGAATTCCGTGTATATTCCATTAAGAAGTCATTTGCTCAACCGCCAAATATCAGGAATACCATGATTTTCTCTTCTCATTAACTTATTTTAGACCTTGACTGGACGCTAACAATTCAACTTGTATAACTTTCTAGTGCGGGAGGCAGGCACTAACGAGAGAACAGAGAGAAATTACATGATTATGCAGTACAGAGCGTTTCTGGCGCTTGCTCTTGCGCTGATGATCCTACCGGTTATCAGCCAGTCCCCTTATGCACAGAACTCCCCGATCGTAAGAACAAATCCGCTGCCAGCTGGATTACAAAACCATGGTGCCGCTGTGGCGGGTGACTACCTCTACGTCATAGGTGGACAGGCAACTCAAACGTACTCGGGCTCAACCCAGAATGAATCAGGAACAACCCGCGTTGTTTACAAGGCGCCCATTCGGCCGGACGGGCAAATTGGTCAATGGACTCCCGACAGGCCTATACCACAGATTCGCGGATATATTGCAAACAGTACAGTCGTCCTCAATGATGTGATTTATGTCGTTGGGGGAACTGATGGGATGGAGGATATTGGCAAGCAGGGCAGGAAATACAAAACCGTGCTGGTCAGTCGACCGGGCCAGGGTGGTGCACTTGAACCCTGGAGAGAATCTCGACCATTTCCAGGACCTGGCTTGAGCGTCTTTACAGCGCTTGCCACTCCCGGTTTCATTCATGTGATCGGCGGAAACACTCAGGATTATACGGTATCAAAAAAAGTCCTGACAGGTGTTGTAGGTGGCGACTCAATGATTCAGTCTTGGGAGACGGGACCAGATTTACCCTTTCCCCTCTGGTTTCATCACTCAGCTACGGTAGGCGGTCGGGTTTACGTTTGGGGAGGATTACCCACGAAAGAATCAACGCCAACCTCTATTTACGTTCTTTCTTCTCCAATTCTTGCCTCGGGCAGATTAGGCCGCTGGGAACGAGAGGCCGGTACTCTTCCAGTTGGAATCTATCGCGGCGCAAATGCAGTGGCGGGCCCTTACCTGATGACATTTTGCCCCTCCTATGAAGGAGGAAAGATTTCCAGTGACATTGTCTATACCAGCCTTACGTCGCGTGGATTGGAACCCTGGCAGCGCATGCAGTTCAACCTTCCGATGAAAGTCTATACAACCTGTGCTCCTGACTACCGCCGTGGAATCATCTATGTACCTGGTGGCGCTAAAGGTAGAGAAGTGAATTCAGATGTCGCGAAGGATGTTCTTTTCTTTCGCCTGACTCAAGAAGCGAAGCAGTATGTTAGAGGAACGGTATCAGAAACGGTTGCCTCAAACACAGTAGAAATACCTGACTCAGCCGGGCTGGAAAATGGAGAGTTCACCTTCGCAACGCAGGATCAGTTACCTGGCGACGCACTACCAGGATTTCTACCCTACGAAGTGGCGCGCCGGGAACTCAGCAAGTCACGCGATCGACCTCTGATCGCTTATTTTCATATGTCTGCAGCAAAACCATCTCAGGATCAGGTTAGCAGGCTCCGTGATGACCCACAACTGAAGGAACTGACAGACAAAGCACTCATGGCCTGGATTGATGTCAAGTCCTCGCCTCAGCTTGCGAGCCAGGTTGGAATCTTCAGGGTCCCGACATGGGTTCTTTATACCCGTGATGGTTTTGAACAGGGGCGGGCATCAGATATCCTCACCGTCCCTCAGCTTCTTGCCGGCGTGGATGCCTCGCAGTAAATCTTTTCAATACAAAGTTGGCTGATATGTCCCTTGCACACAAACCCGTGCAGGGGACTTTTCATTATGAACAGAAGGCCCATTGCTCTTCTTTGGACTTCTGATTGCTACTTGTTCGAATTAGCAAATTTAAATTTAGAGGATAAATAATGAAAACCTCCATTTCCAGATCGATGTTCATCGTTTTTTCAATACTTGCACTCTTGGTGATCGCTCCTGATGTTTTCCCAGAGGAAGGACAGGATGACGCACCTCCTGCAGCGGCTTCAGATCAAGAGGTTAGTCCCATGACCAAAGGTGACACTCTCCCCGAAGTAACAATGAAGAACTTAGAGGGTGAAGAGGTTGCACTTAAAGATACACTCGGAGAGAATATGACCGTGCTTGTCTTCTATCGAGGAGGCTGGTGCCCCTACTGCAATGTTCATCTTGCGGATCTGGCACGTATAGAACCTCTCCTTGCGAAACAGAATGTAAAGATTATCGGAATCAGCCCGGATAGCCCTGAAGCACTTATGAAAACAAGAAATGAAAAAGCAGTCTCCTACGAGCTTCTTTCTGACTCAGACACAGAACTTATCAGGCAGATGCGATTGGCCTTTGTCTCTAAGTATGATGACAAAGAAAATCCTGGTGAGAAAAAAGTACTTCCTGTCCCAGCCGTATATATCGTCGATGGCAATGGGAAAATCGTTTACTCTTACTGGAATTCAGATTATAGCAAACGTTTGAGTGGCGACGAACTCCTGGAAGAGCTCAAATCTACAAATCAGAGCAACCTCCAGGAAAACAAAGAAGATTAAATTTACTCACCATTTTTGAATTTTCCGGTAGTCTATCCCACGTTTTTTCTCAGCGTGGGATACTATTTTCTCCGTCAGCTGATTGGCCTCCTCAACAAGGCCTCTTTCGTCCAGTCCTACTATGCGACTGTCCTGTACAACTATACGTCCGTTGATAATCGTCCAAGAGGGTGCCTGACCCTTTCCGCACATAATTAACCCTGCGACAGGATCGAGACTTGGACCACCTGCATACTGAAGGCGTCGTTGATCAAAAAGAACTATATCCGCGCACATTCCGGCGGAGATCTGGCCAATATCACTTCGTCCTAAAACCTCTGCTCCCCCACGTGTCAGCATCCACAGGCAATCTCTTGCTGTAATTGAGTCCACTCCCCATGTGGCGCGATGGAGAAGAAAAGCAAGTTGTGCCTCACCGAGAAGATGACCACTGTCATTAGAAGCCGAACCATCTACCCCAAACCCTACAGGAACGCCTGCCTTGAGCATTGCTGGGACTGGAGCAACACCACTTCCAAGTCGGCAATTCGCAGATGGACAATGGGCAACGCCGATGCCACTGGCGGCGAACTCTTCAATTTCGTGCTGGTTCAGCTTTACGCAATGGGCAAACCACACATCTGAGCCACTCCATCCCTGATCTGCGACATATCTGAATGGACGTTTCTGGAACTTCTCCTGGACATACTTATCTTCGTCATCTGTTTCCGCAAGATGGGTGTGAAGTCTTACTCCGTGTCGTCTTGCGATGCCGACAGTCTCTTGAAAGAGACGTGGAGTAACATTAAACGGCGCACATGGCGCGAGTGCGATCTGAGTCATGGCTCCGTGGCTTCTATCATGATACCTGGATATAAGCCTGTCATAGTCTTCCAAAACCCGATCATCCTTTTCGATAACAGTTTCAGGAGGGAGGCCTCCATTGTCCTCACCAAGCGTCATTGAACCTCTCGTTGCTGTGAACCGGATTCCGAGCTCTTTCGCGGCGCGAATATCTTCGTCAATCAGCTCAACTGGCTGACCTTTTGGGAAAAGGTAATGATGATCACTGGTCGTTGTGCATCCAGAAAGCAGCAGTTCAGAGAGTGCAACTCTTGCTGATGTATAGAAACATTGAGGATCACACGCTTCAAAGACGTGATACTGTTCTACAAGCCAATGAAATAATTCAGCATTCTGTACGCGAGGAAGACATCGTGTTAAGACTTGCCAGAAGTGATGGTGAACATTAACGAACCCAGGAACAGCTAGACATCCTCTTGCATCGATGTAGGGAATATCTTCGCTCAAGTCTAATTCTTCCCTCAAATTACTGCCAACCTGTTTAATCAGGTTTGATTCGATGAGGATATCACATGAGCTCAGTTCGTTTCTTGAATCGTCCATGGTTGCAACTAAAGCGCAATTTTCAACGAGGAGTAGGGATGATTGATCTGTCATAGAGTACTATTCTTGCTTATGAGTAAATGATTGTGGTGTTGAACGTATGATTAAAGGGATAGACCGCCTCAAAGTCAATTCCCATCATTGAACTGGATGTCATCCGCAACTTCACTTGACGTTTTCTCTGCTGTCATGGGCAGTATGAGGAAAAGAACCCCCATGATGAGACTTCAAGCGTGAGCACAAAAAAGTTAGATAAGAAGACAGTCGTTGGCTGGTCAGAGTATATTGACATTCCCTTGTGGGGTGTATCCGACTTAAAAGCTAAAGTTGACACGGGCGCAAGAACCTCAGCCCTTGATGTCAAAAACCTCAAAAAAATCGACGAGAAACACGTATCTTTCGATGTTATCGTTAGAAAAGCCAAGCCTCGGAAAGAAGTCTCTGTTGTCGCAGAAGTTATCAAATGGGCGAAAGTAAGATCCAGTACTGGCCGCTATACGAAGCGGCCCTTTGTAAAGACAGAGATCGTACTCGGATCGATGAGAAAAGAGATAGAAGTAACACTCGTTGCTCGCGAAGAAATGCTCTTTCGAATGCTGATCGGAAGAAAAGCATTGGAGCACGACTTCATCGTTGACGTGAGCAAACGAAGTGTACACGGAAAACCACGGAGAATAAAATGACAAACAATCTGAAGATAGCCATCCTGTCAAGAAACCCTAAAGGTTATAGCAATCGACGGTTCAAAGAAGCCGCAGCTGACCGTGGACACAAGATTATCTGTCTTGATACATTAAAGTTCTCAATGAGTATTGAGAAGTTCGAACCGGAACTATACTATCGAGGCAAGCGACTCTCTCATTATGATGCCGTCATACCCAGAGTTGGAGCCTCCATCACCTTTTTCGGCCTCGCTGTTGTCCGTCAGTTCGAACAGATGGGTGTCTATACGCCAAACGGTTCCCTCGACATTGCACGTTCACGTGACAAATTACGCTCCATGCAGATATTGAGTAAGCATGATGTTGGCATACCTCCAACGGCTTTCGTCCGAGACAAGAATGATGTACTCCCGGCAATCGAAAGATTAGGGGGTGCCCCGGTTATTATCAAACTCATCGAGGGAACTCAGGGCGTCGGCGTCATACTCGCGGACTCCGTTAAGATTGCCCAGGCCATCGTTGAAACTCTACACAGTGCTAAGCAAAATGTCCTTGTGCAGAAGTTCATCAAAGAAAGCAAGGGGACAGACATACGAGCCATCGTTGTTGGTGATCGGGTCATTGCCGCGATGCGACGCCGTGCCACGGGCGATGAATTTCGAAGCAACGTCCACAGGGGTGGGAAGACAGAAGAAGTGAAATTAGACCACGAATATGAGCGTACGGCTGTGAGGGCCGCCCAGATCATGGGACTACGCTTTGCAGGCGTTGATCTGCTTGAAGGTGAAGATGGTCCTCAAGTCATGGAAGTTAACTCCTCTCCCGGTCTTGAAGGAATAGAAACAGCAACGGGAGTCGACGTTGCCAAAGCTGTCATTGAGGATATTGAGCACGCCATCTTCTTTCCTGAAGTTGACCTGCGCCAGAGACTCCGGTTCACAGGCGGCTATGGTGTTGTAGAATTTACTGTACACGACATGCCTGATATAGAAGGCAAAAAACTCAGAGACACAGACCTGACCAATAAAAATGTCTATGTCATGAATATCACCCGGGGAAGTCAGAATATTCCAAACCCTCAAGGTGACACGGTCATAGAAAAGGGTGATGACCTCATTTGCTATGGCGAACTGGCTCAACTTAGTGCCATGATGCCAAGCTATGCAAAGAGACGGAAGATTAAGCAAAATAAGAGAAAGAAGAAAACCTCTAAGGATAATTAATATCTGATAAATGAGTATATTCAAAATAGCAGATGAAAGAGTCGCGGCTGGTTCTCAAAAGACGATCCAGCTTCGATTCAGTGAAACATATATCGGTCAGTTTCTTTCCGTCCCTGTCCGCGTCATACGGGCAAAAAAGCAAGGGCCCATCGTTGCCCTGACGGGAGGAATACACGGCGATGAGCTTACAGGTGTGGGGATTATCCGTGAACTTCTCTATGACAATCCACCAAATCTCAAGTGCGGAACGCTTGTCTGTGTCCCTGTGGTGAATGTCTATGGACTGGAAAATCACAGCCGCTATCTCCCTGACCGTCGAGATCTGAACAGGTGCTTCCCCGGCTCCCCCGGCGGTAGCATGTCAAGTCGACTTGCTCACGTCATCTTTAATGAAGTCATCAGTAAATGCGATTATCTCCTCGACTTCCACAGTGCGGCCCTGCGTCGAACTAACTATCCGAATATACGTGCAGATTTATCTAATCCACGAGTCAAGCAGCTCGCGAAATCTTTCGGTACAGAGCTCATCGTTGGTGGAAAAGGGCCGGATGGTTCTCTCAGGCGGAGCGCTATCAGGGCCGGTATTCCCGCCATTGTTCTGGAAGCAGGAGAGGTCTGGAAGAACGCGCCAAGTGTTGTAGAAGTAGGTATTGGTGGCGTGATGAACGTCCTCGCTTCTCTGGGGATGGTTGACGCCGAAGTTCGAAAACCAACCTTCCAGGTAAATATACGCAAAACAACCTGGGTCCGTGCTGAGAGAGGCGGGTTTCTCAGTTTCCACGCGAAGCCAGGTGACCTTGTTGAAGAAGGACAAGACCTCGCAACCAACTACAGTATCTTCGGTCGAGAAAGACATATTCTAAATTCTCCAGTCGATGGAATCGTTCTCGGCATGACAACGATGCCTGCAGTGAAGCCCGGCGAACCCGTTTACCACGTGGCTTCGCTGACGCATAAGACTTATCTTTCAATTAGAAAGAAAATCGACGCTTCTCACGACGATTCTCTCTTTTCCCGAATCCAGGCTGATTTATCGACAAATATTCTCATCGAGGAAAAAGAGAATGGATCCTGATCTATCTTTTTCGATGTAAATCGGTCCGATTCTCGCTCCCTCAACTGCGAAGATGAATCAGCTCAACAGGAAATATCATTATGTCCATCTCAGAAGCGTTACCAGATATTCAAAAAACTAAAGACCCTCGCGGCATCGCCATTGATGAAGTGGGTGTCTCAAACATTCGTTATCCATTGGCAATTCCCCTTCGCGACGGCGGTGTTTGCCACACTGTCGGCAAGATTTCCATGCGCGTTAATCTTCCCCATCATGCAAAGGGAACACACATGTCTCGCTTCCTGATCGCGCTTCAGGAAAAGCAGGCAGAAATTAAGCCTGCAGATGTTAATAATGTACTCGAGCATCTCCTCGCTTATCTCGAAGCTGACCAGGCATACCTTGATATGTCCTTTCCCATCTTCCTCAATCGTCCGGCTCCCGTGACGAAGATTCCAGGTCTGCTGGGATATGATTGTACTTTCAAAGGGGTCATGACGAAAAAAGGTGAATATGAAAAACAGGTCGGAGTGGAAGTAATCGCAGCCAGCCTATGCCCCTGCAGTAAGAAAATCAGTGAGTATGGCGCTCACAATCAGCGCTCTCATATCAAAGTTAAAGTTAGAGAAACAGGCCCCGAAGTTGTCTGGTTTGAGGATCTCGTCGAGCTTGCAGAACAAAGTGCCAGCTGCGAAATGTATCCCATTCTTAAACGGCCTGATGAAAAATATGTTACCGAAAAAGCATACGAGAATCCAAAATTCGTTGAGGATATCGTTAGAGACGCAGCGACCAGTCTCCAGAGCATGCTGAAAGCAGATCGAATCAAGTGGTTTCATGTTTCCAGCACGAACTATGAAAGTATTCACCACCATGATGCTTACGCTCACATTGAACGAGGTGATCAGGGATCTCTTCTAAGTAGCTTTAGCCATTAACAGTTTCGGACCTTGTCCGCTTTGCCCGTGGCATCCTCTTCATTGAGGATGCCACTTCTCTTTTTATCTCAGAAGTCTCTCGGAGTTTTCTCTTTGCTCCTCCCCATTAAATCTATAAAGAAATGGGCAGCTCATTCGGATAGATAGCTATGAGGTCAACTTCAGGGCACTGGATTCATGATCTGAATCCTGTTCTCATACAAATTACCGACACGCTGGCGATCAGGTATTATGGACTCGCCTACGCTCTCGCATTTATTCTTGGCTATTACCTCCTTACCCAGTATAGGAAACACCGTCGCAGTCTCTTGAATGCCGACCAGGAATCAGAGATCATCTTTGCCTGCGTTATCGGCGTCATGGTCGGGGGTAGACTCGGCTACATGCTCTTATATGATACAGAAGAATTCCTTTCAAAACCTCTCATCTTCTTTCGAATATGGGAAGGGGGCATGGCAAGCCATGGAGGCTTTGTGGGAGTAGCGGCAGCAGCCTGGTGGTTTACGCGAAAAAACAGGATCCCCTTCCTTCACCTTGGTGATTTGCTGGTAACGCTGGCTCCGATTGGTTTTCTGCTCGGTCGTATAGCAAACTTTATCAATGGTGAACTGTGGGGCAAGGTCTCCGACGTCAGTTGGGCAGTTGTCTTTCCTATGAGCGCTGAACCAGGAATGAGACTGACCGAAATCCCAGCACGCCATCCATCCCAGCTATACGAGGCGTTTCTTGAAGGCCTGATTCTCCTCGTTTTTGTCCAATGGCGAATCTGGAAATCAAAGGTTATCTTCACGTCTCCGGGAAGACTTTCGGGCGAGTTCATCCTTCTCTACACCATCCTTCGCGTAATTGGAGAACACTTCCGTGAACCTGATGCTTCATTGATCCTTGGTTTAAGTCGTGGGGCCTTTTACTCCATCATCATGGCCGCAGCCGGGATCTATCTTGTCTATTACGGCAAAACAAAGAGTAAGTCTCTTAATGAGCCCGAGCCAGCAGACGAATCGACCAATAAGAAATAAGAACCCACTACAGCGTTATTCTTCATGATGCATCAAGCTCAGAACAAATGGCTATTCTGTATTGACGTTGGAGGTACCTTCACCGACTGCGTTGCCTATTCGCCAACAGGCGACCTGATCATTGAAAAGCTCTTAAGCTCCTCTCAGGTTAAAGGGCTTTTAGAAAGTAGCAACGGAGCTCATGTTGTTCTCAAAAGTGGGAATCAGCACCTTCCAGCTGGTTTCTACAAGGGATATCAATTTGAAAATAGCTCTGGTAAATCAACGATCGTGGCGTCCACTTCTACAAGGGCAGGCGAGCTTACCGTAACTCTCCGTGAGGAAATCAGTGGATTAACAAACGATCGTCAAGTCACCATCAGTTCGCCGGAACCCTCCCCGATTTTCATGATCCGTAAGGTATTGGGACTGACACTCGACCAGAAAATCGAAGACATTGAACTTCGACTCGGAACAACGATCGCCACCAACGCTTTACTTGAGCGAAAAGGAGCAAGAGTCGCCCTTCTAGCCACCGCTGGTCATCGCGACATGCTCGAGATCGGCTATCAGGAACGCGCAAAAATATTTGCTTTAAATGTCTATAAGAGCAGCCCTCTCTATGAAGAATCGATCGATGTGAGTGAAAGAATTACGGCTGACGGAACAGTACTGTGTCCACTTGATGAACAGAAAGTGAAGGAGCAGCTCGAATCTCTTAAAGCCAAAGGGATAGAATCGCTCGCCATCTGTTTTCTTCACGCTTATCACAATCCTGCTCATGAATTGCGTGTACAGGAGCTGGCAGAGGAAATGGGCTTTCAATGTATTCGTTGTTCTTCGAATGTTTCTTCAACGATTCGCATCGTTCCTCGTGGAGACACCACCGTTGTCGATGCCTATTTAACGCCTGTAATTCAGGACTATCTAAAAACGATATCTAACGAACTCTCACAGAGCTCTCTTCGGGTCATGACAAGTTCAGGAGCGCTCATTTCGCCCGAGCTTATCTCGGGGAAAGACCTGGTCTTGAGTGGTCCCGCAGGTGGAATCGTCGGTTATGCGGAAACCGCCTTCTCTTCTGGATACGAAAATTCGATAGGGTTTGACATGGGCGGGACCAGCACCGATGTGAGTCGATTTTCCGGTGTCTATACCTATGAGTACGAAACCGTTAAAGCACAAACACGCCTCGTCACTCCGATGCTTTCTATTGAAACTGTGGCTGCAGGTGGTGGATCGATTTGTGGTTTTGATGGACAGAAGCTCTTTGTCGGACCCGAAAGTGCAGGCGCCTTTCCTGGTCCCGCCTGTTATGGAAACGGCGGTCCCCTTGCTGTAACAGATATCAATTATCTTTTGGGCATCCTTCCGGAAGATTTCTTTCCATTCACTCTCGACAAGAGAGCAGCGAAAGAAGAAGTCCAGAGAGTTATTGGATCGATTCAGAGAGTATCAGGCCTCACAGAATCACCGGAAAACCTCGCTTCCGACTTTCGTAAAATTGCTTCGGAAACTATGGCCCTGGCTATACGCGGTATCACAGTTGAACAAGGCATCGACACAAAGGATTATATACTCTCATGCTTTGGGGGAGCAGGCGGACAACATGCCTGTGCCGTGGCCGAGGCTCTGCAGATCCAAAAGGTTCTTATCCATCCCTGTGCTGGAGTTCTGAGTGCTTTCGGTATGTCGCTGGCAAAAGAAAAGTACTTCGATGTAACACCAGTGCTCCAGACAGTTAAGGAAATATCTGAGGAAGAATTGGTGAGCTTATTCACCAAAACCGAAGAAAATCTTCGACAAACAACTCAACTACCGGATTCAAGTGATTGCGACTTGATCATAGAGAAATCACTCGAACTACGCTTCGTCGGACAAAGCACAACGATCGAAGTCGATTGGAACGGAAACCTCAAAGCGCTGACTCCATCCTATCACGATGAATACGAAAGACTCCACGGGTATAAACTGGAGAACAGGGATATCGAGATCGTTAACTTACGCCTTCAGATCATTCTAAAGGGGCGTTCAAGGGTCTCCCCGACACCCATTCATAAAACATCAGGCAAGTCAGACCTGAAAACTGTCCGTTCGCAAAGCGTCTATATGGATGGTAAATGGGAAGATATTCCCGTCTATAACCGAGTTGATTTCCTCCCTGACATCTCCCTGTCAGGCCCAGCTCTCATCCTGGAAGAGACAGGCCTCATCTACGTCCAGAAAAACTGGTCGCTCAAAGTGGAAAAGGATCTCTCTATATGTCTGGAGAATTCGATCGCTGATAGTACTGATACAACAGACACGACAGAGGAAGAGCTGGAACCTCATCCCGCTGAACTTGAACTCTTCTACAATAACTTTACTTCAATCGCTGAGCAAATGGGAGCGGTCCTGCGTCGGGCTGCTATATCAGTGAACATTAAAGAACGTCTTGATTACTCATGTGCCCTCTTTTCCGGTGATGGCGAACTGGTGGTGAATGCTCCACATATGCCGGTTCATCTTGGTGCCATGAGCGAGACGATTAAATGCGTTCTGAGAGACATCGATGAAATAAACCCAGGTGACGTGATTGTATCAAACGACCCTTTACGTGGTGGGTCGCACATACCCGACATTACCGTCATCACGCCGCTCTTCAGCGATACGGGTCATCGCATAGCAATGGTAGCTTCGCGTGCACACCACGCAGAGATCGGGGGTATTCGACCCGGCAGCATGCCTCCTGATTCAAAGAACCTGACAGAAGAAGGCGTACTTATCAGCAATTTCAAGATCATAGACAACGGAGTTAATAGGTTCTCTGAAATGCGAGACTTGCTCTCGACAGGAAAGTATCCGTCCAGAACTCCCGATGAGAACATTCTCGATATTCAGGCGCAGATTGCCTCAAATAATAAGGGAGTTCAAGAACTCCAGAAGTATATATCAAGACGCGGGCTGAAGCGAACGTTGTCCTACATGAAGTTCCTGCAGGAGACGACAGAACGAAAAGTCAGGCATCGTTTGAAGGGGTTGCCAGATGGGGCATATTCTTTCACCGACTATCTCGATCAGGGCTACCCCATTAAGGTGAGGATCAACATCTCAGGTGATGAAGCAGTGATCGACTTTACCGGAACGGCTCCTGTGATGTCCGAGAACCTGAATGCCAACCGTGGTATTGTTGTCGCAGCAGTTCTCTATGTCTTTCGTATTTTGCTGGAAGAAGAAATTCCCCTTAACGCAGGAATGCTTGCTCCTGTTAAGCTTGTTTTGCCTGAATGTCTATTGAACCCTCCAGTCAGAAAGAACCCGGAGGATTGCGCGGCTGTTGTTGGAGGTAACGTTGAAACCTCGCAGCGTGTCGTAGATGTCTTGCTTGGTGCCCTTGGCATCTGTGCCGCCAGCCAGGGGACCATGAACAATCTATCCTTTGGAAACGATCGTTTTGGCTATTACGAGACGATATGCGGAGGGACCGGAGCAGGGAACGGTTTTCACGGAGCAAATGCAATACACAGTCACATGACTAATACACGCATTACAGACCCCGAGGTGCTGGAACATCGCTACCCGGTAAGGCTGAATCGTTTTGAAGTGAGGAAGGAGTCTGGCGGATCGGGGGAATGGCGAGGCGGTGATGGGGTCATCAGAGAAATTGAGTTTTTGGAAGAGATGGAACTCTCGTTGTTAACACAACGTCGGGTCTATGCACCCTACGGCTTGGCAGGCGGAGATGACGGGTCCAAAGGGAGGAATGTGTTTCTTCCACAGGGAGGGAAAGAAGAGGATTTACCATCGTCCGCGATGAGGACTGTACAGAGTGGAGATCGCATCCGCCTCTACTCCCCCGGCGGCGGCGGGTACGGGAAAGAGAAAAGAGACAGCTAACAACTGGGCATATTCTTGAATTGAACATCGTTACTTGGTGGATTTGGACATTCAGCATTAATCCAGGAAAAACCTTGGATCGTATTCAATGCCATTCTTCTTCAGTAATTCCTCATACTCATTTGCATAGTCCTTTCCTTTATGGTGATTTTCCTGATTTTCTATGTATTCATAAACTCGATGGCGTTGACTGTAACTTACGGTGAAAGCTCCATACCCTTGCTGCCAGTGAAACGGGGATTTGTTCGATTGGGCATTGTAGTTTTTGGACGAGTCCTTTTTCATATCTTGTACAACTTCAGCCACCGATGGTTTAGAACGTAAATAGCAGAGAAGATGGATATGATCGCTCATACCATTGACGATGAGAACTTTGCCACCATGATTTCTAACGACACCACAGATATAGGGATAGAGAGTATCTTTCGCCTCCTGGTCAATAAGGTGCTTTCTATGTTTGGTTGAAAATACGATATGATAGAGAAAATTCGTGTACGTATGTGCCATGTGACATCTTTTTCTTGAGGAATGTCTCACCCCTGCCGGGGTGATTTTTGCTGGTACGAAATTGTCCCCGGGCGTTGTCCGGGGCTAAGATTTTCAGCTCCCTGCCGGGAGCAAATCGGAGTACTAATCGAGTAAGTTGATATACACAAATACGTTCCTCCACTCCACTAGTTCGAAAACTTTACATCCATAGAATTCATGAGATGGCCAAGCATCGTTTGTGTACTGCATGAGATATCAATATCCACCGATGATTGATCTATCACCGATACTACCAAACTGAATTCCAGTTCCTGATATGCAAATCTTGTACTATTCCATAGCTCATTGCCACACACGCCATCCATTTCTAAGCCTTTAAATCTATCAAACATTCATCCCGGCAGGGATGAAATGATCTTAGCCCCGGGCACCGCCCGGGGACCCCTCGAAAAAAAACAAATACCCCGGCAGGGGTATAACATTAATCAAGAATCCATCTCCCCATCAATAGATCAGCCACATTGGTGAACCCTGGTACGACCATATAGACGGCGAAAACCCTTCACGTCGTGCATTCGTTGCGCAATGGACGTTCCCCGACCAGGTATGATAACGCCAATCGTCTAAATAGTGCACATCCAACTCTACCCCAGCCTCCTCAAGAATCTCTTCAAAGTACTGCTGCATGAGATCGACACCCTCCGGTTCGGGACCATGAGGATCGGAAACATATATCGCCCCGTTCAATACCAGCGCATTCACCATAGAGGGAACGTAAGCTCCTCCATTGCTATAATAGGCGCTGGGTACACGAATAACGTCGTCTTCTGTTAGCCCCCATTCAGATTTCATCTGCTCGATGACTGGATCGATCCGCGTCGTTTGAAGGTTAATATTATTATTGCGGAAGCTCGTTGCGTTTCGGAAAGCGCCCACCGTTTCGGTGTTGTTATAACGACGCATCATCGGCTCGGAGCTTAATCCGTCACCGACCCATTGATCCAAGAGATCATACATGACGCGCGTATCAGGGACGAGAATCTTTCCTTTCCCGTCGTTGCTCGGGACCCACGCCACGATTTCATCAACGTGCTGAATGAGAAGCCAGCCTGTATCCAGGGCCAGGGCCGGCCCTTGCAACTCCTGGGCATTCAAGAAGGCGACCTGCTCAGGGTTCAGACTGTTCCCTGTGGCAGGGTTATACCCATAGTATATACGTCCGTAGGGATGCCCTTGAATGGGCGGTGTTACCTCGAGATTACCAAACCAGTCAAGCCATCCATCAGGTGAAGATCCTCCACCCTGCGTTGAGCGATAGTTACCAACCTTAATCCACCCAAAGTCGGGACCAAGCATTTCGTCTTTGGGATAATCGCTAAGCGGCCATGAAGGCCCTCTGTTTGAACGAAGTACGACGGACATGCTCCGCCCGGGAACCTCTGAATAACCGATCTCCATGGCGTCCTGCATCCAGATATTATTGTTCGGGTAAGGCGCTGAGTGCGGACTGACAACCAGAGACGCATTAACTCCAGGGAGAAGGGAGGTGAGCTGGCCCTTCATCACATCGTTCCGATTGAGGTACTCGCGTAGATAGACACGGTCGGCTTTCTGAAAATTAGAGAGCATCAGCCAGGGCGCCACCCGTAATTGAACGGAATCGCTGAGTTCCAGATTTCCATCTTGAAGTGCAACTTCAAGGTCGATGAGTCCATCCCAGGACCCCGTTGCATAGGAATTCGCCTCTAGATAGACTGAAAGAGAATCTTCGATATCATCCGAGAGCTGTATATTTGCTGATGAATTTTCTGTGACCAGCTGATAGACACCAGGAGACTTTTCCTGAAAAATCTGAACGAAAGGAACATCTTCGCTTGAAACATTCAGAGCAAGCATAGCGCCAGTTGAGCGATCGCCGAGTCCGCTGATTTGGATCTGCGCAAAGTCCAGCAGGTCATCGGGTCCATTAACGATCGAATCAGCATGGTCAGGTTCGCCTGTATCCTGATCCGAATCGTTGTTATTAAGAACAACGGCGCCCCGCTGCCAGGTCCATTGTTCTTCGCCTGCCTCATCTTTCTGGGGATCAAGAATGGTATCCCGATCTGTATCGACAGTGAGATTCACCGCCATCCCAGAAATTGGAAGTATTGAAATAACAAAGGCTAAAATGTGTTTAAAGACGTTCCTCATGATGTTCCCTCTCCTGAGGCGATGATAAGGAGAGATTTAGTAGTGGCCTGCGATCCTGATCAAGTCGGAATTGTGAATATCGAAAGCCCTACAAGATAAGTTAAAGGCTAGTAATTCGGTTGTATATCAAAGAGCAATGATATGGTGCACGAGGCATACTCGTAAGCGTTTTCTTCCCGAGCGAATTAGATTCCCAAGCCCCTTTCTTCTCGGAGAGTGATGGATAGCAAGAGATCTTCAGATGATAAGATTCACGTAGAATTCCCCAAAACAGGAAGATTCATTGATCATTCTTAGCATCTACATACAACTTCAGGTGTATGTCTGGATCGTCGATTATCACAATCTACCTGCATTCAAGCTGCATACAGGTTGCTTACTACCTGCTTTCCGATGCAGGTAGCAGGCAGGTGGAATGCATTTCAAAAGCAAGTCGATCAGGGTGGTAGCTCGTTTTTGCAAGCGCTTACGGAAACACTTATAGATCCCAATGTCATTGGGCTTCTTAGATCTTGATTAAGAAAGAAAAAGCTTCAATGTCATACCAGACACTGAAGCCTACGTTCACTTAACCTACTTAGCAGATAAGGAGAAGAAATGACTACCCACCTTCCTCGATGCTAACCCCTTTAATCCTTATCCCACCACTATGTGGCTGGCCGAAGGAAAGCAGATCCACTGCCATACGCCAATTTGAAATTCCGTCACTCTCCCAGTCTACAGTGAGCTTGGTAGGAGGCAGTTCGCCAGGTTTGACAGCTATTGCCTTGAATTTTTGCTTTAAGCCATCCTCAGTATATAGACGAAAACGGAACTCGGGAAGAAAGAAATCCTCGCTTTCTACAATAGGCTCTATGCTGAAGGTAACCTGATAATCTCCTGAAGCAAGTGGCCGGAGGAGGTTTGATGTTTCCAGAAAACCGAAAACACTTTCTGCTTCGCTTATCTTTTTTATTTGAGGCTTCGATGTAAGTTTAAATCCTGGAGATGTAAATTGTTCGAATGAGACACCGTTCCATTTCCCTTCGAAAGGGTGATTGATGGCTAATTCAACATCTTCAATCTCCGCTGTGGTTGGATCGTTGTCACTGAGACAATTCAGGGCGAACGTCTCATTTTCGGGACCGCTGTATTGTGATCGACTCAGAAAAATATAGTGTCGTCCCGCTGGCAGGTTTGCGAAGTAGGTTCTATTGCCATTGGTCTCATCTATATACTCTTCAAATGTTCCGGATAATTGACCAGCTTCGTTGTAGGTCTTATAGTGATCAAGAATCCCACCAGGCGTTTCAAAGAGAAAATCTAAGGGCTCCGCAAGGTCAATTGCAAATATTCTATAGTATGAGTATATACATATTGGGGACGGACAAGGCTGTTCGTAGTAGAAGTCGGCCCTGTCCATCACTACGCTTTCGCCACAGTCAAGACTCAAGACCTTCGATAATCTGGCTTGAACATCAAAACCATCAAGTGTCTGGCTATACACACGGATTAGTATTTCTCCTTCAGGAACAATTGTGGCCTTTCGAGCGGAATCCAGGTATACCAATGGGACCAGTTGTTCAGCAGTCGCATCAAAATAATCTAATTTTCGTCCATCATATCCATTGGCGATTAATGAAAATAGAGTGTCGTTAGCCCAGGTATATTCCTTCATGTAATAGTCTGTGCCATCAACCTCGACGATGGGGTCAGTTGCCTCAAAAGTATCAACAATCCTAATCCCGTCTTCTGATATAGTCAGTCCATCTCCTCTTAACGTGCTGCTGCATACAAGGCAAAAAGCGAGGAGGAACAATATGCTGCGATTGAATAAGTTCATTTTTCAACTCCCTGAAGTCGATTCTGAGGTCTAGTTTGAAGTGCGATTGATCTTAAAGTTATCCAGTTTTACGCTACCAGCCTGGATTTCATCAAACGAGAGAAGATCAAACGCGATCTTCCACGGAGTTTCCCCATCACTTGTCCAGTTCATGGTAACTTTTGACGGAGTGTCTTCTCCCATCGCGAAGGAATAGCTCTCGACGGTTTGCTTCAGACCATTTACAGTGAATATACGGATTCTGAACTCCGGCAGATATTTGTCGGGAATTTTCTCAAAGGATGTATCAAACTCTATCTCATATTCCCCTTTAAATAAAGGTTGGAGAGTTTGGTTGATTTGAAGGAAACCTAGGTGAAATCCAGCACCCTCTCCTTTCATGATTTCAATCTGATCGGAAAATTGATAGAGTGGAGTTTCGAATCCGTCCAATGCAATGGCCTCCCAGTTTCCGGAGTCGAAATCATTCAGCGCAACCTCAGCAGAAAGATTATTATGTATATCGTATTTTACCGGCTCAAAATAGATCTGAAAGTCTTGAGACAATTTGCCCTCTTCGTTGCAGGAGACAAATTCTTGCGATTCGTTAATCATTACTATTTCAATCAAACCTTCAGGTGCGGAGGCCTCATACAGAAACCCATCTCCTTCACTCAAATCCAGGAAGTCGCCAGAAAGCCCTAAAGAAGGATGGTACCATCTGATGTCGCCCAGGCCATTTGCAGCTTGGCTCTCGATCAGAATGGAACTGGGTTCCTGAAGCTCGACAGTATAAGGACTAATATATACATAGCGGCAGGATCTTGTTGTATCGCCTCCCGCAGCGTCACATTCCAATGGCAGAGGAAGAGCATCCCTGAGAACTTTCCCTTCAACCGGAATTCCTAATTTCGTGATGAGACTATCAGAGTACTCGTGGGCAAGACCGGACCGAGGCGATAATCGAAGAACCTCATACTCTCTGTTGAGTTCATCTACTCCCTCCAGCCTGTAAACCTGGTTTAACGCAGCTGAACCATCGATTGCCTGCTTTTCCCAGATCAGCTCTGCTTTTCCAAGAGTATTGCTCGGTTCAGGCCTGATCAAAACCTCTGGCAGCCCATTCTCGATCTCTTCCAGATGAACAAACAGGAAGGCGTTCATCTGCGTCGGAGCAGTATGTGCTTCTCTAATGTAAAAGTGATCTGTTCCCCTGAATTCAATTTCACCCTGGTTAAGCTGGTCTGAATTTTCTATAAACTCAATGGATTCAATGAGACAGTTGGAAGCAGGCACTGCAGTAGCAAAGAACCCATGGACGCACCCTACTCCCAGGCAGACCAGTGATAATCCCCTAAAAGGCGTTTTCATTATTTTCCTCCGCAATTTTTTGGCATTAGTGAAACCTTGGTGCGAGTTGAAGCAATTGTCAATTCAAGTCTCGATTTTGTCCAAATCTCCATTTCGTGATCAGGGCCCGTGTCCCCACGGGCCCTGATGAGACTTACATTCTGCTTTCGAGGCTGATCCCTTTGATCCGAATAGCTCCTATTTTTGGTTCACTAAAAGCCAATGAATCAATCGCAACGCGCCAGCGAGTGTTTCCATCACTATACCAGGGAACAGTGATGATAGCGGGAAGCCTCCGTCCATCATCGATCGCAAATGATTCGATCTGTTGCTTCAGCCCACTCTCCGTGAGAACTCTTATTCTATACTCGGGAAAGTCAGTCTCATCACCCTGTTGAAGAATAGGCTCCACCTCGAAGTGCATGAAATATTTGCCTTCTGGCAAAGGAGGAAAGTCTTCATCTGATTCCAAAAACCCAAAGGAAAGCGAGCTATTCGCTGGCGGAAAGAGTTCTAGAGTTCCATCTATATTGAAGAGTGGTGGAGTGAATGAATCTAACGTAACTTCATCCCAGCAGCTTGCTGAAAAGCAGTTCATCTCTTCCTCAATTTCATTAACTTGATCTATTTGCATCCTTAAAGCGGAATCAATTTCGAAAGGGAGAACTTCAATGCTCCGAATTTCCAGCTTACCACTCTGCAACTCGTTGAATGAGAGCAAGTCAACAGCGAGATTCCAGTAGGACGACCCATCACTCTTCCAATTCAAGGTGACCGATTCAGGCGTATCTTCATTATATTCAAAAGCGAGTGTTTTGATCTTCTGGATAAGGCCGTCTTCGGTAAACGCACGAAGTCTATACTCAGGATGCAAAATTCCTGAACTCAAGAATTCTGTATCCAACTTTATTTCATATTCCCCTTTTGGAAGGGGTGGCATCGGATCAACAAGTTCAATATAGCCGAACTGGCCACCCGAGTCATTAGACTTACCTAAGACAAGTTCTTCACCGAACTTCGCGGTGGGCGAAGCAAACATATCGACATCCACTAATTGCCAGTTAGCGGGTGAAAAGTCCTCGAGTATGTTTGAAGCCTGATCTACTGTCGTTGAGGCGAAGTCTGCTTCGGAACAATCGACGAGCAAATTCATCTGTCTATCTCTGGAACCAAAGCAGGAAAGGTATCTGTCAAAGGCTATATATATAATTCGATTTCTACCCGAAGGCATAACTGCTGTAAAGACCTGTTCTTCTGAGTCAAGGGGAGGTCTAGTAAAATTACCTCTGAAACTTCCCGATGAAGATTCCCAGAATATCGAAGTTCTTATAGATGATGTTAGCTCTTCAATAGCGATAAAGGAACTTTCGTCAGTGTCTATATAATAGCCACCGATGTAAACCGAGTTGCAAATTCGAGGATTTAATCTGCATCCATCACCAACACAAGATGTTGAATAAGGCGGAAGAGTTTCAGAGACAACTTCACCACATACTATTTCATTGAAAGACAGGTTTCTGCGTTTGATTTCATATTCCAGCCCGACTCGATCTGACATAACCGAATAAACATAGCCTCCGGGCTCATTCAGAATGTATGCCTGATGCTTGTTCGTGTTTACAGATGGCTGATTAAACTGCCAGAAAGGTTTCTGATTAAACTGCCAGAAAGGTTCCAGTTCAGAGTCATAGTCTATCGTCGAGTCTTGTAACAATCTGCCAATGGGCATTGACTCTCCAGTCTCAGAAAGACTGACGACGAAAACACCTGGCTCATCTATTGTGAACCTGTACTCGTGAACGAACTGCTCTCTACCCTGATAAATAACCACAGGATCTTCTGGTTCAAAGGCCTGCTCTAAAAATGTGCAATAACCCAAAGTGTGTAACGCTGGTAACAGCCAGGTTAATATGAAGATAGCCTGACATAAAGCTAGCTTCCTCAAATGAATAAACATCGTTCTCCTCCTCCAATAGTTTTTTTTCCTCGATATATAGATGCAGCAACTTTACCAAAACGTCAACAAGTCACCCACAAAAATGAACTGAATTTTGAAGCTGAATTCCCCACTTTTCAAGATTAATAAGAATTCCATTGCAGATAAGCTTAGGAATTTACTACTCCATGATTACGATATTTAAATGACTAGAGTCCTCTAGCAATATACTCCAACCATGACAGATTTATTTTGTAAGTCCTACGCAAAGCAGGGCATTCTCAGAAACCCTTCTAGATATTACACGTCGGGGTTAACTACCCTTTCCGTCATTTTAACGACGGCACTTACTTCAATCCCACATGATTCGTCGGCCCAGGGCTTTCCTAACGTTGCGCGTACACCAGGCGAACTTCTTGCCGGCCCCATTGCTCCCGAACAGGGCAGAACGGCCATCGTAGCGTGGCATGGCGAAAGAATCGTTTCGGTTCCCGAGCCTCCTGGCAGCCAACCCGGTGCCGATGTTGATATGCGTATCGTCGATATCAGTGACATTGATCTCATGACAGACTGGACCGATGACAGTCATATTCAAGTCACGCATATTCCCGCTGGAACTGGTGGCTTCAACTCACACGGCTACTTTAAATCCGGACCATATCTATATGTAGGAGGGCACTGTCTCAGCGGAGATCTCTCAGAGTGTGATGGATCAGATAATCAGTACCGTGACAGCTTCGTGATCAACGGGACCGGACCAACCTTCGCTAACTCAAACCTGTCACGAGCTTCCATGCAAGATGACAACGGTCTGGCGATTGGAACGTATAGTCGGTCAGGAGCACAATCCCCCTGGGGAGTTCGTATGTGGTGGAGCTATGGTGATGTTGAAGGTGATGCATGGCTCGGCGTTCGACGAGATCCTAATGACTATCTTCACGACTGGACTAATGGAGGAGCTCCAACAGGTCCTGCACTGCAATCCACATGGGACCATTTGTCTGATACTGGTGTCATTGGATTCCCTTTTATCATGGGTAATATCCTCATCTATGCATCTGATCAGACGGGAACGGGTGTTGCAACTTATGATATATCCGACCCGACAAACCCGGTTCTTCTGGATGTACTTAAGGAGGAGAACCCGGGCGGCTACTGGCCTGAAATATACGGAAGCTATATTTTCTTCCCCAGGAGAAACAACGAAGGCGGACCCGGAAGCCAGTCAGGATTCATGGTCGTTGATTACTCAGACCCGACTGACCTGAGAGTCATTGCTGATCGTAATTTGGAAGGATCCAATCAATACGTAACCTTCCAGGACGAATACGCCTTCATGAATAATTACAAGATCGACATGCGTACCTTTGAACCTGTTCTTGAACTTGATATGTCTATCAGGGAACCCGAAGGTATAGACCTGGATGCAAGCCAGTTCGCCTTACCGGTAGGAAACCTGGTAATCACCGGAGGGTATGGAACTTCAGGCCCCGGGCTGGCCGTCTGGGCTCATCAGGCAGAACCAGACACACGATCACCCTATGTGCTTTACCATGTCCCCTCAACTGATCAGGCAAATTATTCAACACTCTGCCCTATCACCATGTCTATACCAGAGACTCTTAAGACAGAAACGATTATCAATGGAGTGTCACTCATTGTTCAACCGATAGGTGGGTCTCCAATCCCTATCTATCATGCCTTTGGACAGAACAAGTTATTAACGATCACACCCCAAGAACCATTTCTCGAGAACACAACCTATGAGGTTATCCTGACAAGCGATATAGAGGATGCAGCGGGGAACCCTCTCGAACCTTATACATTCAGATTTTCAACCGGTGGCTCTGTGAGCGGTGGCAACCAGCCTCCTGCAATAACAAACCTGAGTATTACTCCGTCCCCTGCAGCCCCGGGAACAGAACTTCTCTTTTCCTGGAGTGCTTCTGACAACGATGGGGACGCCATGGAATATCGGGTTGATTTCGGAGATGGCAGCGCTCCGACGGACTGGATCACACTAACTTCTTTGAATCACACATATGTCTCAGAGGGGCACTTTCAGGCAACAGTGCAGGTAAGAGATGCACTTGGCAGTGTGTCGGCCAGAAGTCAGAAAGTCACAGTCATCACCCCATTGGCTGATCACGGCGCTACTCATAGTAATATTCTTACTCAGGATGCTTCTTCAGGCATTATCTATACATGTAATCCTGATAACGATTCCGTTTCTGCGATCAATCCGTCTAATGAAGACCTCATCTGGGAAGCCCAAACAGGAAAAGACCCGCGATCAATCGCACTTGTTAATTCCTCAACCCTATGGGTTGCAAACCGCGACGCTGACACAATTTCAATTATCGACACAGCAAATGGAAATGTGACTCAAACCATTGAGCTGGAGTATGGATCCGCGCCTGTTGCTCTCTGTCCTCTTCCAAACGGTCAGCAAATTCTGGTTTCCTGCGAAGGAGATGGGACAGTCAGAAGACATAATCTTAGCACTACTCTGGAAGATGATCGCGTGGAAGTTGGTCCCTGGCCTCGAGCAATTACAGTAACAGGCGACTCCAGCAGGGCTCTTGTTACCCGGTTCATTTCTCCAAAATACCATGGGGAGGTTTATGATATAGACCTTTCCGGAACAATGTCACTCACACGCACCATCCAACTGGCGAAGGATCGCTCCGAGGATGGAAGTGCATCAGGGCGTGGCATTCCCAACTACCTTGCTGATATTCGCATCTCTCCAGACGGAGGATACGCTTGGGTTGTTGGCAAGAAGGACAATACAACGCGAGGCACCTTCTTCTCACCGAACCTTCCTCTTGGACAGGACAATACAGTAAGAGCCATTCTCGCCCTTATAGACCTGAATACAAACCAAGAAGATGAAGATTACCGACTGGACATCGACAATAGCGATTCTCCGACAGGAATCGAATTCAGCCCTCTTGGCGATTATGCCTTCATCAGTCTGCAAGGTAACAACAGAGTAGCAGTCATTGACCTGCTTGATTTCGTCGATCCCAATGAAGCAGGAACAGTTGAAACACGCTGGAATACGCAGTTCGCTCCTCAAGGAATCCTTATAGACGATTCTAATCAAACTTTATATGTTACAAACCTCATGTCGCGAAGTGTTAGTTCAATTGATATTTCTACTTTTCTTGACACCGGTTCAGCTAATATCAGCTCGATTCATATAGAATCGATAGAACAGGATCAAATGCATCCTACTGTGAAACTTGGCAAAGAAATCTTCTACAATGCCTCCGATATACGCATGAGTGCAGAAGGCTATATTAGTTGTGCAACATGCCACGTAGATGGCATGCATGATGGCCGCACCTACGACTTCACGAATCGAGGAGAAGGGTTCCGGAACACGACAGACCTCCGCGGTCGTTCAGGTACATGGCACGGCAATGTTCACTGGACAGCCAATTTCGATGAGATCCATGATTTTGAGAATGACATCCGTGAAAGTTTTGGCGGTGAAGGGTTTCTCACTGATGAGCAATATGTAAGTGTCTTTGATACTTTGGGTTCCCCGAAAGCCGGTCTCAACCACGACCTTGATGCTCTGGCAGCCTATGTAACCTCGCTCGGCACAAGCACACTCCCCCGCTCTCCCCATCGAAACAGCGATGGTACATTAACAGAGGCTGCCCTTCGCGGTCAGAACATATTCATGACAAATAACTGTATGAGCTGCCACGACCCAGAGAATGACTATACAGATCGACTCCAGCATGATGTTGGTACACTTAAGGCTTCCTCGGGATCAAGGTTGGGGCAAGCACTCACCTCTATTGATACTCCGACGCTGCTGGGACTCCATGCATCTGCTCCTTACCTGCATGATGGAAGCGCTGAAACCCTCGAAGAAGTTTTTCAATTCGCTGGTGGCGAGCTTGTTCAAGCCGAGCTGGCATCCATCGACTCCAATGCGAATGCGGCCGACGTAAACTGGAATCCGATGAAAGAGTGGCACAATAGTGAATTCATCCAATTTGATGGCAATGGCTCTATCACCTTTAACAATATCACTTCGTCAATATCAGGAAGCGGATATATCAAGTTGAGGTATAACGCGGGCTACGGAGGGATTGATATCACGGTCACAGCGAACGGAAACACTATCAATGATGTACTTCCGCAAACGCCAAATGACCCAGGCTGGAATCCGAACGAGTGGAGATACCACACAGTCGAAGTCGATTATCAAGCTGGTTCAAACAGTATTTCCATCGAACGGGATGCAAGTGGTGGAAACTTCAAACTCGACGAAGTGCTCTTTACAACACCGGAGCATCTCGCTTTGGCAAACGCACACGCGAGGAACTTCTCTGAACAGGATTTAGCCGATCTTGTGGCCTACTTAAATTCACTCGACAATCAGGATGCTGCGCTTCCTGCTATACAGCTTGAAAGGAATGGCGAAACCATCGATTTGACCTCAGGAGACGAGGTCCAGATAACTCCTTCAAGGGCAACTTCGTCTCTAGTCTATACATTAGTAAATTCCGGATCAGGACCTTTGAACTTTGGGCAGTTCTATCTTTTCCCTGAGATCGAATCGGGGTTCTGGATTGAGGAGCAACCCAGCCCGACTCTTCTTCCAGGGCAAAGTACCCAGCTCATCATTAATTACAATGAAAGTTCAATCGAACAGAGCACGACGATATCCGTCTGGACTGATGCCGAGGAATCCTATTTACTACAATGGATTCTGACCCTTCTGGAGGGCGAGACAAGTAGCGTCCCCGAAGCGCTCCTGATATACTAAATGATCCAGTAAGGAATGGCCTCTCTCTAAAGAGAGAGGCCATCTTGATCATTTCTTTGAAGCCATTGAGTAGGTCTTCCACGATCCCGAAAGGTTTCTCACATCCTGAAAACCTCTTTGCAGCAACACCCTGTTCGCATAATAAGATCTCTGTCCTGACATACAATGGACAATCAGGGTCTTGTCTTTGGGCAACTCTTCAGCTCTTTCGCGTAAGTCGTTCAAGGGGATATGCACTGACTGATTGATAACTCCGTGCTTGTCTCTTTCTGCACCATCGCGAACATCAACAACGATTGCGCCTTCAGCCATTAATCGTTCAACCTCATTCCACTGAGCTTGCTTCAAGAGGCCTTTCTGGATGTTCTCAGCAATCATTCCTGCCAGATTCACGGGATCTTTCGCAGAGCCCACAGGAGGAGCATAGCAAAGTTCCAACTGCGCCAGTTGCTCTACTCTTAAGCCACCGATCATTGCTGTAGCGATAACGTCTATACGCTTTTCGACACCATCCTTTCCAACTGCCTGAGCACCAAGAATGTCACCAGACTCAGAATTGAATAAGAGTTTCATGGCAATTGGAAACGCGCCTGGATAATAAGACGCGTGAGACGCAGGATGAAGGTGAACAACCTCGTAGGCTATATTTTGAGATTGAAGCAGTTTCTCGTTCAGACCTGTGCAAGCGGCCGTGAGTTCAAACAGGCGGAGTGCAGCTGTTCCCTGAGTCCCTCGATATGGAATCGACTTCACCCCGAATATCTGATCAGCGACAAGCCTTCCCTGTCGATTTGCCGGCCCCGCAAGCGGTATCTGTGTCCTGCTACCGGTCACCGGGTCCTTTACTTCTATGGCATCACCGATCGCATAGATGGAGGGGTCATCTGTACGCATATATTCATCCACGACAATCCCTCCGCGCGGCCCGACATTGAGATCAGCTTCAGCGGCTAGCTTTGATTCTGCCTTTACACCCAGTCCAAGGATCACGACATCACTTGGAATGCGTGTTCCATCTTTCAAAACGACAGTGGAAGCCTTTGCACCGTCGTCAGGTTCATCAAAGAAGTCCAATCCGTTATCTGTATAGAGGTCGACACCTTTAGCACGAAGCTCCTCGTGAAGATACTCAGCCATTTCTGGATCGAGTGGCATCATCACCTGAGGAGCCATCTCAGCAATGGAAACTTTCAAGCCTCTAACCTGTAGCTGCTCTGCCATTTCAAGACCAATATAGCCACCCCCACCGACGAGCGCACTCCTGGCATTGTTCTTCTCAATCCAGTCTATAATTCTCTCCATGTCCGGAATGTTCCGAAGAGTAAAGTGCCCGGGGCGATCAATACCTTTGAGTGGCGGCTTAATGGGTGCAGCGCCCGGTGAAAGAACAAGAAAATCATAAGATTCCGTATTCTCTTGATCGGAAACGAGGTTCTTCACTTGAACTGTTTTTTTTCCTCGATCGATTGACAAAACCTCATGTTGTACACGAACGTCTATATTGTGTCGGGACTTCAGAGCCTCTGCACTCTGAACAATGAGTTTCGACTTGTCCTTGATTTCACCACCAACATGGTAGGGCAGGCCGCAATTGGCAAAGCTCGGGTAGAGTCCCCTTTCAAAAACAACAATCTCGCTTTCTTCGGATAGACGACGCGCACGTGCAGCGCAGCTCATTCCCCCGGCCACTCCCCCAACGATGACGACTTTCTTTTTCTCTGCTCCGTGATGCATTTTTTGAGCATTCATGATAAACACATACCTCCTCTGTTATGAGGTCGAAGTTAATTGAGGTGCCTTATTCCAGGGCATCATGCCTATGAATAAAGCGAGCCCGCAGGTACCTGTGAGTCCCGCGAATAATAGTCCGCAAGATGTAAAGATCGGTATGAAGAGAAAGTAGGGCGATATATGCCAGGCAAGTAAGAATCCAAGAATATTCATAACGCCAATAGTTAGCTGCACTTGACGCATGATACTGATCGTTGTTCGCCCTTCAGCTTTCCTGGTTGCAAGCCCCGCGCTCTTCCAGCCTTTAATACCTCCAGCGATCTGATTTACTTCGACACCTGCACCCGCTAGTCGTTTCGCTGCATCAGCTGATCTGCCACCTGATAAGCAGAAGATCAGAACATCATCGTAATCCTCTGACTTTTTCTTGATATTCTGTATATCAAGATTAGAAAGAGGGTAATTCTGAGCGCCTTCAATTGTTTCTGCTGCGAACTCATCGCGCTCTCTGACGTCTATAAGGAGGATTTTCTCTGAAGAAACCAGAGTCCTTGCCTCTTCCGGTGAAAGTAAGTTGGATTTACCATTCGTTGATTTGAGATGACTCATCATTTTCTACTCCGACAAAACGACCTTTATGTATCGCTGGCAAATCGCGAGCGGATACAGGACAGGATTCCGGAAAGGGCTGGTTCAGCGATCTTGTAGTAGGTCTTTCTGCCATCCTTTTCCGCACTTAATAGACCTCGGTCTTTCAATAAGATGAGATGCTCCGACATAGCAGAACTGGCAATTCCACAAGCTTCTGCGAGTTCGCCGACAGTGTGATCGCCTTCCAACAGTAGCTCGATGGCTCTGAGGCGGTGAGGATGAGCGATCGTTTTAAGACATTCTGCGGCGTCTTGAAGGGTTTCGTATGTTAGTTCTTTATCCGTCATCATGAATAAATGATATGTCGAAACATGACGATATGTCAATCAATATGCTGCGGGGATTTCAACATCATCTCTAGATGACTGAAATCACGTCACTTACTTCTTTCCCAATCTTTTTAAGAGCGGGTCGTGATCATAATGAGATCTGAATTTCTCTACGGCCCATTTTTTCACTTCTGAAGGAACAAGCTTCCCCTCTTCCGGTGCAGAAAAGAAGTTCCTAAGACACTTTTCAACATGATCAGAATTAGACCCATCAACCCTCCAACCTGAGACTCCTTCCTCAATGGCGTCTTTCGTCCCTCCAGAAGTTCCACCGATCGATGGTGTACCACACAGTGCAGCTTCAACGAATACGATCCCAAATCCTTCGAACTCACCACTCTCAATTTTACGATTCGGCATCACAAATACATCGGCTACTGTCAGAAGATCCCTCTTTTCCGATTCTTCTATTCGCCCGATAAATTTAACACGCTTTTCAAGACCAAGCTTGTCTCGAAGCAATTGAAGTCTGCGCTTATCTGGTCCTACCCCACCAATGATATACACCCAGGGATAATCCGTCAGGCGAGCAAGAGCTTCCAGAGTCTTATCAATTCCTTTTCGTTCAACCAGACGTGACACGGTAACGAGAAGCTTTGCATTTGGCTCGAAATCATCGAAATAGGAAACCCATTGAGTCTTATCCCTGTCTGAAGAAGGGGAATCTTCCACGAAGAAAGACGCGTCAGGTGTGGGAAACTGCAACTTTATCTTGTTCTCACTGACATTCAGTTTCCTTACCTGGTTCGCCGTATATCTCGAATTCGTAAAAACCCAATCACTATTCCTGAGCGCCATCTTGATTTGAGTCTTCATAAAGCCAGATTGAATGCCCTGGACAATCTCTTCGCCATGAACCCATGAAATAACCTGCTTTTGAGGAAATCTTGAAAATACAAATGATGGCAGCGAGACAGGGATGAAATTAGTTGCAATAAGAGTATCCCATTTGGCGATAAGGGGAAGCTCAAAGGTATGAACAAGTGCAGCTGAAAACCGTGCTAATCGTGACTTCACACCGGTTGACGTTTCATCAATTTTCTTTAAACGGGACCAAACCGACGAGCGGTAAACTCGATAAACCTGTTTCTTATCAAATCCTTTGTCACCATTCATGGAAGGCGCATAGACAGTAACATCAAATCCTCTCTCCGAAAGAGTTTTTGCCATATTATGGGCGACACGTTCCGAGCCACCTTCCCTGGGCAGGAAGGTCTCGGTAAAAATAAGAATCCGCCTTGGAGCTTTATCGGGCATCAAGCAGGTTTTTCTTCAACCTCTTCCACAGTATCTATCGATCGGTCCTTCACCTCTGGAAGATCATAAGCAGCCAGCCAGGCAATCACGAAACAGACAACCATTCCGACCACGGCATCCCAGGGCCAGGACATGCTGAATGTTGTATATGATCGCAAGACGTTATAGACAACCATTGTCACAAATGAAGCAACCATACCGGCTATGACGGGACCTGCATACCCCTTCTTCTTCCACATGGCGAAAAGAAAAGCCCCTAGGATGGCTCCCCCGGTAATACCAGCCAACTTGAAGGCAAGAACAAGAATAAACTCTGCCTGTTTACAAAGAACGGCAATGACGCCAAGCGCGAGACCACAAATGACAGTGATCGTTCTTGAAACGTTCAGGCTTGTTTTCTGCTCGGCGGTCTTACCACTGAGAGGAATGATGAAATCCATGATGGCTATACTGGACATGGCTGACAGGGCACTGGAAACACTCGACATGGCGGCTGCGAGTATACCAGCAACCAGGAGTCCTTTAAAGATGGCAGGGACATGATTAACGATAAAGATGGGGAAGACATAATCCGACTTGGGGATCCCCACGCCGGTGGCTTCATTAACAGTCGCGGGGTCCCACGGCATCACAGTTCCGAAGTCAAAACCGTTTGCGGCGTAGAAGGCGTAGAGTGCCACGCCAATTAATAGAAACAGATAGAACTGTGGGAAAATGAGAATGGCACTGAACAGCATTGCCTTTCGTCCCTCTTTGACATTCTTGCAGCCAAGAACCCTTTGAACATTGAGTTGATCAAAGCCAAAGGCGAGAATAATACCTATGGTTGTGGGCAGTACACCCATCAGAATACTGTACGGTCCCGAGAAAATATAGACTATTTGCGCCCACAGAAAGCCAAGTACTCCGGTACCTTCTGGTAAGGTTTGCGACAGTTCATCACCATAAAGAACGCCAATGTTCCATGTCTTAAAGTGATCGCCTGATATTTCCCGGATGGCAGCCCAGCCTTCTGCACCACTTTGCGCAGCAAAGTCACCTGTCATTAAAGTTGGAATATAGAAGAGGGCGAAGAGTCCCCCTCCAACAAAAATGAAATATTGAACCATATCTGTCCAGACAACGGCTTTGATCCCACCAACAGATGTATAGGCGAGAGAAACAACCATGATCAGGAGTACTGACATCCAGATACTCCAGTGTTCAAACCAGATCTGAAGGATAATTGTAACGGGGATTGCTGGAACCACAACACGCACCCCTGCCCCGAGAGCCATACCAATAATCGAAAGGGTCGCTGCAACGTATCGGGCTCGCGGCCCGAAGGCGCGATTCAGAAGCTGAAATGGTGTGTAGACATCTCCTTTGAAATACATGGGAACGATATAGATCGCAATGAGCACCCGGCCTATCACGTACCCAATGATCAGGTTCAGAAACGTCATGTTACCGCCATTGACAACAAACTCGCCATTCTGTCCGATTGAGAGCGCACCGAAAGCCATCGCGGGAACGCCAATGAATGTCAGAGCACTTGTTTCTGTTGCGACGATGGAAAAACCAACGACCCACCAGGAAAGGTTACGCCCACCAAGAAAAAAGTCTCGATTAGATGCCTGGCCTTTACTTGCCCAAATTCCAATCGCAAGTACCATGAGGCAGTATACAAGTAAGACACCCCAGTCGATTACACCGAATGTGGCTTCAATCTGTTTTTCCATGAAAAATCCTTAGAAAAATTTACGCCTTAACGCGTTAAGGAAGAAGGACTCGACCGTAGTGTGTGAACTCTTCTGCAACGCCCTTCGCTGCATCTGGACCTCTGAAATACTCTGTCGTAATGCCGATTCCGTCAGTCGAAGGCTGTGTTGATATATACCTGATACCTTTGATCTCTCCGTACTCATCCCTCTCCCAGGAAAGGAATATAACGCTATGACCAGATCCATGACTTTTCTTTTCTCTGTCCCAGCGTCGCCAGATTTGAACAAAATCACCCGGCACCACTTCATCACGAGAAATTTCTTTGCCGATATTAAAGGATGCAAGTGCAGCTGATGGTCCGGGACCATTTATCTCTTCAACAAACCAGAGGCTTTGAAAGTTCTGCCAGTTATCTTTAGTGATCGGGGATTCAAATGCCTCTCCAGACTTTTTCAAATACTCATTATATGCTTCCAGAAAGACCTCAAGAGTCCACCCACAGCAGAAGGTTCTTTGCCCTTCCTCACCTTCCATCACCTTTTCTCCGAGAAGATAGACATCTTTCGAACATCCATCATAGCTGCTTTCACCGGACCTTGGCCACCAGTAGTCATGGGTGCCATCCTGCGGATATGTACTGGCAACCTTCAGAACCATCTGGTTGAACTCCGGCAGTTTTTCCAAATCTATTTCGCTGATGAAATCTTGAGAGCTCTCAGACTTTACAGATTCCTCGGCCAGAGTACTCCCCCAGCTGATCATGAGCAATATCATCAACAAGTATCTAGTGATCATACTTAAATGCCTTTTTATGAATTATTGAGTCGAATCTCTCGAACAGAACAATAAGGTGCTAAGGATAATTGCTTCAACGAGCAATCACATTCTTTGCTGTAAGAGTCAAACTTCGATTCATGCGCTTTGTAGCATCTAGGGACTGTTGTGAGCGTCTCGTTGATACCCCATCTCAGCGGGGGTTGGGATGATGCTGGCTCAATGAGGGGATGATGGTGGACTGATCACCATTATACCTCCGTTGGGCCAACATTGAGCCGGGATTAGCCCTATTCCTCTTCATTGCAGGTCTGTTTCGCTTTCAGCAAAGATGAGCTGCTTCACTTCTCCGCCACCTTGGCTCGATCTCACCTGCTGACAGGCATTACGGGATTTAGTTCGGTATCAATTCCAGATAGAGAGCTTCCCTCCCTCTAAGTCTAAACGAAACCTTGATAGGACCCGGCGAGTCCTGTTCCTGAGCTCGATTCATTTAGGCCTAATCAAACCGATACAGGGTAACTCGTAGAGTCTTGTTTCAGCTTCGGAGCCGGTCCTCGCGCGATAACCCATTCCAGAATTCTCGCAGGATCTCGAGGAGTTCTTTGAAGAGACCAAGGAGAGGCATAGTTTCCGGATCTATCAATTCTTCCCGGACCAACAACTCTGTCTCTTGACCCTCAACAGTCGCCTTATATGATATCTGAGTTAATTTCGTGAGAGAGAACCAACGTAATATGAAAAAATACCTGACAGGCATTTGTGCGATCCTTGCATCCTGCGTTCTTGCAGAAGACTCAGCGGCTACTTCAGAAGCCGAATCATTAAAGCCAGAAATTATTTCTGCAGAATCGTGGGGTTCAGAACCTGACCCTATCCCAGAAGACCGGTCCCAGGTTCCTAAATACATCACGATCCATCACGCTGGCGAGGAATGGAAAGAAGATGCTGACCCTTATAGAAAGTTGAGAGGACTGCAATCGTGGGGAAAGAGAGAACGGGACTGGCCTGATCTCCCCTACCACTTTCTGTTATCGCCGGACGGGCGGATTTTTGAGGGGCGCTCGACAGATTTCAAGCCAGAAACGAATACAAACTATGAGTTGGAAGGACATGTCGGGATTAATTGCTGGGGGAATTTCGAAATCCAGCGTGTGACGAAAGACCAACTCACTTCCGTTGTAAGGCTGGCCGCCTGGCTAAGTGAGAAGCATAATATAGATCCTCAGACAATTACTTCTCATAAAGATGTAGCACCAGGTCAAACAGTCTGCCCCGGAACTGATCTATACAGATATGTTGAAACAGGAATGATTGCTGACTGGGTGATCATGATCCGCTCAGGGAAAGACCCCCAAATAACCTTACTCCCACCGCTTGAAGAAGGACCTCAAGAATTCGCGCCACCAGGGCTGGAAGGAACGCCACCCGAAAAAGCAGCTGACGAAAAAAACTAAGAATCGAATTTCTCAGACGGAGATTTCATTATGCAGGTTTCGCACACTATCACTGGGCTTATCCTACTTGTCTACTTGAGCTGCTCGAGCTGGGTCAATGCGGCGGGAGAATTCAGTGAAGTTACTCACTTCAGCGATACGCTTCAAAAAGAAAAGACCTTTGGTATCTATATTCCCGAAGGAGAGGAGGAAACCCGGTATCCCGTCCTTTATATAATGCATGGCAAATGGGGAAGTCATGCGGACTGGCCGGAAAAAACAGAAGTCAAAGAACTTGCAGAAGCTTACAAGATGATCCTTGTCTTCCCAGACGGAGAAGAATTCAGCTGGTACCTTGACAGCCCACTCATGGAAGAATCACAGTACGAAACGTATATCACCTCTGATCTCCTGAAATATGTGGATGACAACTACCCCACGATCAATGAAAAAAGCGCGCGTGGCATCATGGGACTCAGCATGGGAGGGCATGGCGCATTGCTTCTCTCGGCGAAGCATCGTGACCTATATGCGTCAGCCTCTTCTCTATCAGGTATCCTGAAACTCACGAATCACCCAACGCGTGAAGATGTTATTGAAAGACTCGGAACCATTGAAGAGCACCGTGATCGATGGGAAGCAAACTCCGTCTATGAGGTTTCAGACGTTTTTGCCGATGGAGAGACAAGGATTCTCTTTGATTGTGGTGAGAAAGACACTAATACTGGCGCTATCTTCGACAATCGCCTTCTTCACGAAAAGCTCGCCAAATTAAATATTCCCCATATATATCGTGAGCTTCCTGGTACACACAGCTGGACCTACTGGGGAGACAACCTGCAATCTCACCTGAACTTTCACCAGGCAGTGTTTATTGAAAACCATCCGACCGGCTCCAAATGGTTTGATCTCTATTTTTCACGCATTAATGAATTCCTTCTTCAAAATCAAAAGAAGATGCCTGTTAATACATTAAAGATCTGCCTGTTTGGATCTTCGAGTGTACAGGGCTTTCCACTGGAACTGCTCCCCCAGGACATTGCAATCTATAATAGAGGTATCAGTGGCGACAGACTCGGTTTGACTTCAAGAGGCCTCAGCCATCGAATGGCGAGCGGTGTCTTTGATATGAAACCTGATATTATCATTATCAAGAACGGAAGAAATGACCTGGGCGCACGAGCAAGAAGCGAATCCGGTTTTCCCAGTGAATATCTGATGGTGAAGCACTACTCTGAGATCGTTGAAGAAATCAAGGACAGGCTTCCGGACGCAGAGATCATGATTACGACATGTGCTCCTGTAAGAGGCAATTATGGTCACCTTAAGGACTCGACAGCCTCCTACAACGAGAGGTTGAAGGAGATGGCTGAATTCTATGACCTGACACTCATTCAGCTTCACGACGAACTTCTTGATGAGGAAGGCTATATACGTGAAGAACTTACTAACGACGGTCTTCACATGAAACGTGAAGGCTATCAGACCTGGGCAAGATTAATCAGTCAGGCAATGGCGGAAAGATGAAAAACTGATTACTCGTCGATTGCTGAGACCAACTGCTCGCACACTTTCTTTGCATCACCAAAGAGCATCATACAGTTATCAGAGTAATAGAGTTCATTGTCGACGCCAGCATATCCTGATCGCATCGATCTTTTTATACAATATACAAGTTTTGCCTTATGCGCTTCCAGGATAGGCATCCCATAGATCGGGCTGGATTTATCTGTGAGAGCTGCCGGATTAACAACATCATTTGCGCCGATGACAAGAGCAACATCGCACTCGGAGAACTCCGAGTTTATGTCTTCTAATTCGAAAACGATGTCATAGGGTATATCCGCCTCAGCGAGCAGTACGTTCATATGGCCGGGCATTCTTCCTGCCACAGGATGAATAGCGAACTTTACATCGCATCCTTTTTCCATCAAGAGATTCACCAGCTCTTTCACAGAGTGCTGAGCCTGGGCAACTGCCATTCCATAGCCAGGTACCAGAATTACATTCGAAGCATTCTCCATCATATAGACAGCGTCTTCAATGGCTCCTGTCTTATAGGCTTTCGCTTCGCCGGCATCATTTCCACCGGCTCCTTCATCACCGGTTCCAAAACCTCCTAAAACAACACTGATAAAAGAACGATTCATCGCTTTGCACATGATATACGACAAGATCGCTCCTGAGGAACCAACCAGAGCACCGGTGACGATCATGAGGTTGTTCTCCAGCGTAAAGCCCGTCGCAACGGCGGCCCAACCTGAATAGGAATTGAGCATCGAAACGATCACAGGCATGTCAGCTCCGCCGATAGGGATAATCATGGTGATTCCGAGGATGAGAGAGAGAATCGTGATGACGAGGAGAAACATCTCGCTTGAATTTCCTGTGAACATGAGTGCTAGAACGATGCCCAAAAGAAAGATCATCAGGTTAACGAAGTGCTGGCCGCTAAATACAACAGGAGAAGAGGAAAGCTTCCCACTCAGCTTTCCGAACGCGATCACGGATCCCGTAAAGGTTAGTGCTCCGATAAATATTCCGAGAGATATCTCCAGAAGCGATATACGTGACAGTTGAATGTCAGACAACTCTGAAGCATGCAGAAAGGTTCCCCACCCCACCAGAACTGCTGCGAGGCCGACAAAGCTGTGCAGTGCAGCCACAAGCTCAGGCATGGAAGTCATTTGTACCTTGAGGCCAAGCGGGATACCGATGACGGCTCCCACGGCAAGGCCACCGAGAACCCATCCGAGGTTCTCCATTTGCATGGAAGGATGAAGGAGGGTGATCAGAATGGCCATAGCCATGCCCGTTATTGCAAACAGGTTTCCGCGTCTGGCGGTTGCTGGAGAGCTTAGCCCTTTTAATCCGAAAATAAAGAGAATAGATGCAACAAGATAGACAGCAGCGAAAACATCAGGACCCAGGTTCATGAGGACTTACGGTCCTTTCCTGCAGCCTTAGGTTTATACATGGCCAGCATACGCTGCGTAACGGCAAAGCCTCCGAAAACGTTTATGGAGGCAACCACGAGACCGACCATGCCAAGCAATCGAGGCAAGAAGCCTGTTTCCGACCCCACAATCAGAATGCAGCCTACAAGGATAATCGCTGAAATCGCGTTAGTAACCGACATCAACGGAGTGTGCAGTGCAGGGGTCACATTCCAGATTACATGATACCCGAGGATACAGGCGAGGACAAAGACAAACAAACTGGCCATCCACGGCGACATGTGAGCACCATCGTTTATAACTGACAGGACATTCAGTTGCACAGGAGACAATTAGGAAGGTTCCTTTCTGAACTCTTCTCCATCTTTATAGACAAGAGCCGAGGAAATGATTTCATCTTCTATATCAATCTTCAATTCACTGTGGCCGGAATCGTCATGGTAGACCAGAATCTCTAGAAGACTGAGTAAGTTTCTCGCAAAGAACTGACTTGCCGTGTTTGGCATTCTCGATGGAAGGTTTGTATAGCCAATAATTGAGACACCGCTAATATTGACGAGCTCATCGGCTTTTGTGAGCGGACAATTGCCTCCACTACCCGCAGCCAAATCTACGATGACTGACCCTGGTGCCATCTTTGAAACTGCATCTTCGGTGATGAGTACTGGTGCCTTTTTCCCCGGAATCTGGGCTGTGGTTATGACAATATTGCTGCGAGCTATCACTTTCGCGAGTTCAGCCTTCTGGCGCTCCTGCGCTTCTTCTGATAGAGCCTTCGCATAGCCACCTTCCCCCGCTCCGCTCTCTCCCAAGTCAAGATCGACAGGTTTTGCACCGACTGAGATAATCTGCTCTCTAACTTCGGGTCGGACATCAAAGGCCTCAACGCGGCCACCAAGTCGCTTAGCCGTGGCAATAGCCTGAAGACCTGCGACACCTACCCCGAGAACCAGGACACGTGCAGGAGGCACTGAACCTGCCGCAGTCATCATCATGGGGAACAAACTTCCGAAGACATGGGCAGCTTCTATAACGGCTCTATACCCTGCCAGATTTGCCTGAGAGGAAAGCACATCCATGGATTGTGCGCGAGTGATCCGTGGAATTTTTTCAAGAGCAATGAAGGAGAATCTCTTGTGATTGACCTTCGAAACAAACTCTTGGTCATGCTGAGCAGTTCCCAGAAGCGAGATGAGAGTTAAGCCGTCATCCAATGTATCAAGGGTCTGCAGATCGGGAACTTGAATTGAGAAAAGAAGGGAGATACTTTTGAGTTGATCGCGGTCGACAATTTCTGCTCCTGCCTTTTCAAAGACGGAGTCTGGGAGGCTGGCTTTCTCGCCTGCTCCCTTTTCGACGGCGACGCTGATTCCTTTTTTCTGGAGTTTCGCAACCACGTCCGGGCTGATCGCAACCCGGTTTTCACCTGATCCTGTTTCTTTCAGAACGCCGACTCGTGTCAAAAGTCAGTTACCCTTTCTGTTTGAAACGATTCTTTACTTCACAACGATATCAATTTAGACCGTCGGCATGACGGGTCGAGCGAAAAGTCTCTGAAGTCATGATTTATTTCTTTGAGGTTTTTTCGCATAGACACGCAGCTGGCGATTTGCTAGGAAACGGTGTGAATAAATACGTTTCGGTATTGTATAAGGTTAACAAATACCTGAGCAGAAGTGAGGTCTGCTTCCATGAAGAAACTCCTGGTCGTCCTTTGTATTGTTAACATTACCCTCTCATGCTCCTACCCGCTCTTCTTTGGTTCCGAAATCGCAATCCATTTCAACGCTTCAGGAGAGGCTGACAACTTTGCAAGCCCATATGCTCTCTCAGTATTCCTCGTCTTGCTAGGACTCTTCTTTTGCGCATTGGGGCTATTCGTTCCTGTCATGATAGATAAAGCGCCCAAGTCTTCGATCAATATCCCGAATAAAGAATTCTGGCTGAGCGAAGAGAACTATCCCACATTCCAGAGAAAATTCAGCTCTTACTGGGCCGAATACAATGCCATTCTGCAGCTTTTCCTTATTACAATCTGCGTTCTCACAATATACGCAAATACACTGGAATCACCGAGACTCCCGATGATCCCTTTTGCGATAGCTCTGGTTTCTTATCTTGCATATACAGGTATCTGGGCACTTCGCTTCATCAAAGTGATGAAGGTGCCATCAGTGGGTGATCAAACGCCGGCTCGGTGAGCTTTTGCATCACCGAAGTGAAACTCGAGGGTCCGCTGAAGCCTGGACAACACAAGTGAAAGCACAAGATAGATTAAAGCCAACGCCGTGAACGCCTCAAAGTAGTTGAATGTCGACCCTCCGTACATCTGTGCGGACCGCGTAATATCGACGAGAGTTACAACTCCAACAATAGCCGAATCCTTTAACAAGGCGATGCACTCATTAGCGATGGCTGGAAGTATCGTTCTGAGTGCCTGAGGGAGTATGATATAGATGAAGACCTGTCCCCCTCGAGCCTCAAGACTCGCAGCTTCAATTTCCTCTACAGGAATTGAAAGCAAACCGGCCCGGACAACCTCTGCCATATAGGCTCCATAGCAAACCCCTAGAGCAATCACCGCAGACCGGAAAGGGGTGAGCTGCTTCCCAAGACTGATAATCATTTCGCTTTCAGAGTTGTTCATGACACCCTTTACGCCGAAGTAGACAAAGAGCAACATCACGTAAATAGGAATGCCACGTATAGTCTCAACGAAAAGAGCACCGACAAACCGCGGAAGTGGATGGGGCATAAGCTGAATCCCCCCGATAAACACACCGATGACAAACGAGAGTGCAACAGAGCAAAGAACAACCAGGATGCTCGTGATGATTGCAAGATCCATCACTTGTCGATCGCTTCCTGATCGACCGTCTACGATACTCTTGAAAATATTTCGATAGATGTTACCATCTTCTCCGCCTGGATAGAGAAACAATAAGAAGAAAATCGACACCACAGCTATTACGAGTGCTGTCCACCAGGCAAGTTCACTCGACCCACTTTTTTTTGAAGTTGTTATCAAGTGTCTATTCCTTCACCTGATCGATCCACTTTGCCTGAAGCTGAGCATCAACCCCAGACTCTTTTACTTTTTTCAGACCTTCATTGATTTTCTCGAGAAGCTCTGTCTCACCCTTTCGGATAACCACACCATATTCCTCTTTCGAGAATTCTATCGGTACCGTTGCGAATCGCTCTGCTGTATCAGGGTTTGCACGGGAATATGCATCGGCAACAGGACTATCAACCATGAATCCGAAGACGCTTCCCTGCGCCAAATCCGCAAAGGCGAGAGGTGCATTATCATAAGTCTTCGTTTTCCATTGAGGGAATTCCTCTTCGACCATCAGCGCTCCTGTCGTGGCGAGTTGCACTCCGATGATCTTACCGTCGATATCCTCCACCTGATCAACCTCCCCAAGATCTTTGCGCTGGATCACAAGATTCTGTGATATTGTATAATAAGGATCTGAAAAATTGTACTTCTTTTTTCGATCTTCGGTAATAGTAGCAGCTGACATGATCGCGTCGATCTCTCCCGATTCGAGAGCAGCGAAGATACCTTTCCACTCAACAGGTTTCCATTCCATATTAATCCCGGCTTCCTCAGCGATTGCCTCCATGAGCGCTATTTCATACCCGACCATTTCTCCCGTGTCGGTATCAATATACTGCATGGGAGGATAATCAGGGTTGGTGCCGACGATAACAACCTCGCTGGCAGATGACTGACTGGGAGCTTTCTCGGCTGCTGAACTCTCATCACTTCCTTGTTGTGAGCAGCCGAACAGGAGAAGGGGTAGAGCTAACAGATAGTATTTCATAGAATTCGATTCACTTTCTCTCTCTTACGTGTTTCCGCAGAATAGTGAAAGAACAGCGAGTGCGCGAAGTGGGTCAAGTGCTACGCCCTTTTTGTTGAAAACTCTTCCCTGCCGAGACTTTGATTCAGGAAGGGAGGATAAGCATGCAATTAAGGGCAGAAACTTTCCCAAAAGGCATAGATAAAGATTAAGGTTTATTTATCTACACGTTATTTAATTTGTTGGAGCTCCGCTGAGATAAATTTAATCACTCAAGCTCTCCCAAACCCACACCGCCACACTACAGAACACTGAATACATTAGCTTTAACCCAACTTCTCGAACGTTGAGTTCAGCTAAAAATCGCCGTCCAGCCTACGGATTAATCAAAGAGTTATAAAATTAATTCTCTGAAATTCACTTTTTCCTTGCCGATAAAAGTGTCTAGGTTAAAGGATTAACTATTCTGAGGGATCTCTTTCTTGTGAGACCGCTACCCCCTGCCTCACACTACATAGCCCTCTCAGAATTAGTCATAATTCTAAGGAGAAGTACCTATGATGTTTAAAAAGCTGGCAACCACAGTTGCCATCGGAGTTTCCGCTCTGTGCGCTGCCCCCGCATTATCGCAGACTCCAATTCCTCTCACTAATGGCGGATTCGAGGATCCAAACCTGACACCCAGCAGTAGCTGGTATGGTTGGGTGAATGGATGGACAGCCAGTGGAAGCCCTGGCACGACCTACAACGTCACGGCTGCCCCCACTTACCCCAACACAGAAGGCGACCAATACCTTTACGTTCCCATCAGTGGCTTCACCAATGGCCAGGGAAATTACCAATTTGGATTCGAGATTTACCAACAAACCGAAACGATCCAGGCGAATACACATTATACCGTATCGTTTGATGTGTTTCCCTTTTCTGGTCAATCAAACCGACTACTGGCAGTGGTAGAAGGAACATCCAGCTTCACGGCGTTTGGTGAAGTCATCTATCGTCCTCCATGGATGGAGGAGCAAAACACCGTCGACCTGGTTCCTGGTCAGTGGCAGACGATTACCCTCGAATTCAACTCAGGCGACTTCGAAGCGCAGCTTGGGGAGATGATGCAACTGCGTCTTCGTGGCGATCAAGTTGCACTTGATAACGTTCAATTTACGAAACAAGCAATGACGACCGGTCCTGCGCAGACCTTTTATGTCAGCTCCAGCCAGGGTAATGACAACAATAGCGGCCTGAGTTCAAGTTCACCCTGGAAGTCCTTCAAAAACCTGAAGACACAACTTCTCGGCCCTGGTGATAAAGTCCTCCTCAAGAGTGGCGACGTTTGGAATGAGCAACTTCACCTTCGTGGCGATGGTACCGCGGCAAACCCTATCGAGCTCGCCTCATACGGAACAGGAAATCTACCTTTCATCCAGAGAAGCAACAAGCTGGAAGATAAATGCGTTGTTATTGAAAGCCCTAGCCACTGGATCATCCGTGATATTGAAGGGGCAAATGCCAAACTTGGTCTATACCTTCGCTACTATCACGATTACTTCAACCAGAACGTCACGGTAGAGAACGTCTTCTTCTCTGACATGGATATCTGGGATGTCAGAACAGAAGACACGAACTTCGAATACTCCTTCAACAGCGCGATTTTCGTTGGTGGTAAGATAGACCAGAATAACCAGTTCTCGAATGTTCTCAACGGATTAACTGTCCGAAACTCTGGCTTTGAAAATTGTACGGCAGGGTTCCTGACGGGCTGGTATTTTCCTGAACGCTACAAGAGTCGCATCACGAACCTGACCATTGACAATGTCTATTCAACAAGAGTCAGCGCAGGCGGACTGATGCTCAACAATGTTGACGGAGCCTACATCACGAAATTTCGTACCTTCGAACCTTGTGGACAGAATGGATCCTTCATATGGGGAAGCACCGGAGGTATCCTCAGCTCATGTAATAACATCACTCTGGACAACTGCTCTTTCGCAGATACAGACCGCATGTGGCCAGATGACACAAAAGGAGATGGCTGCGGCTTTGATATCGACGGCGAAAACACAAACATCACGATCAGGAATACAGTCTTTGCTAACAATGAAGGACCTGGCCTCCTTTTTCTGTCAACCTATGGCGCAACCAACGATAATGTCTTAATCGAAGATTGTACTTTCTATAACAACGGCCTTGATGCAGCAACTTCATTTGGTGGCAACGCCTATGAAATTAAAGCCTCAAACGGAACGATTGGAAGTGCAACTTTCAGAAACCTCGGCCTGTATAGATCATCTGGATCATGGGGCTGGATCTATCCAAACAATCCACAGAATACAAGCCTGCAGAACATCCGCTACAACTACTATCAGCCACAGCCTCTTGCCTCCTGGGAATTCAACCAGAACGGCAACTGGGAAAACTGGAACAACTTCAGTAGTGACTGGAGCAATGCATCTGTCTTTAACGGTTCATTACGCGGAAGTTCTTCAGGTTTCGATCCTCATGCCTACTCCCCTTACTCATGGGTACCAACACTGGATTCAAGTCCTTATGTTAAGGTACGCATGAGAACGAACTCCGGAAACATGGGTGTTCTTTTCTTCACAACTGAAACCGACCCTGTCTGGGACATCAACAAAGCCGTTGGCTTCTCGGTCATCCCCGATAACCAGTGGCGCGTCTATACAATTGATCTTCGCAACTCGCCTGCCTACAAAGGCCTCGCGACTCAAATCAGAATAGACCCAGTAGAGTCCAGCGGAGCAAACTTCCGCATCGACTATATTCGCTGGCAATAAGGCAAATACTTCGTCATCCAGAAACCTCAACTGGCCGGGCAGCCTGACTGCCCGGCCTTTTTCGTTTCAGCCAAAGAATATCAGTCATGCGTTCTCCCCTTGCGGCTTCAAAGGTATCTGTCGATGAAGAATACTCAATTCAGAATAATGGTCGCATGCTTTCATGGACATCAGACATCTTAGATATTTCGTCGTCGTTGCTGAAGAGCTTAACTTTACCCGCGCGGCGGAGCGCCTTCGCATTTCCCAGCCTCCCCTCAGTACACAGATTAAAGACCTTGAGGACGAGTTAGGAACCGATCTCTTCCTCAGAACGAAACGCAGTGTTGAACTGACGCGCGCTGGCCAAAGGTTCCTTCTGGAAGCCCGTGCGATTCTGGACCATATGGAGAAGGCAAAGAGAGTCGCTCAGTCCGAAGAAGACATCGCAGGGACTCTATCGATCGCTTCCATTCCTTCCGTAGAGATCCACATCCTCCCTAAACTACTGGAGCAGTTTCATCAGAAGCGTCCCGGTGTTGAGTTCTGTTTGCGAAGCCTGAACTATGATGACCAGCTCAAAGGACTTCGAGAAGAAACCATTGATTGTGCCTTTCTGCGACTTCCCGTTGAAGACTATTCTCACCGAAGCATACGGGTGGAAGAGATACTCGAAGAAAACCTTGTGTTGGCGATTTCGAATCGCTCACCCCTTGCTGAATCAGGTATTAGCTCCATTAAAGAATGTAGAGAGGCGTCATTCATTCTCTGGCACAGGCATATTGCACCCCGTGTATACGACGAAATAATGGGGGTTCTGGAGGAGCTCCAGGGAGTACCAAGAATATCAAATGAAACGGACTCCCTCCAGCTGGCACTGGGGCTGGCAGCCGCTAACCTTGGAATCGCCATTGTACCGAATTCGGCTCGAGTCCTTTGCAGAGAAGGCGTAACGTATATAAACACAGGAGAGACTTTTTCGGGACTTAAGCTTGGGATTGCCTGGAAAAAGAACATCCAGAATCCCCTGGTGGAAGAGTTTATCGAGACAACCCGTGCAATAGACTTGAAGGCTGATCTGGATTAGTCTATTCTCCTGTAATCGATTACAAGAGGGAAACCTTTCCGCTGAACCCCATCAATCCGATTATGCCATCGGACTCTCTTAAGTACAGCTTTGTCCGAGATAACGTGCTATTAACTTGCATAGACCCTGCATGGAACATGCATGCGGAAGCATGTTACAAGCTTGTTGAATGAATGTTTCAACCCAGGGGTTCCATTCAAACCGCCGTTGAAATCGTTTACGTCGAATAACTGATGGGAAGGAATGCCATCAGACAAACAAGCACTATCTATTCAATATCATCGTATGACGAACAAATTCGATGAGGAGATGGGGGAAATTCCGGAATCAATGGACCAACCACAGAAGTTTTGAGTTTCAAGTCAAGCCCTCCATATGTTCATTACTGAGAAAGGATATCCTTCGAAATCACCAACTTCTGAAGATCACTCTAATTATCCAGACCAAGAAAAAACATGACATCGGCCGAATCAGTGATGTCGTCATTGTTTATATCCCCGTATGATCCGCCTTCACCCTTAATCTGTGCCAGAATATCTTCCAGTGTTACGCTGGCAGGAGTCCCGAGGAATTCATTATACCCCATGTCAAACCCTTCACCAATCGGTCGCATCCTTCCGATTCTATCGACGAGAAGATTCTGGTTCAATCCCAGGAATTCACGCCCGGCATCGATCGCATCTGAAAAGGGCCCGATCAGATACACACCTGAGTCCACGTCAAGAATCAGGTTGGCGTTGCCATTGAATATATTACCTTGGGAGAGATCATATCCACTGCCCGGATTCAGGACTCCCCCGGTATTTCCGTCCATCAGGTTGTAATTAAAAGTCCCTTCTCCGATGTCGTTGGACACCGCCGCACTGTAATTACTGAAAATGTTATTGATAAAATAGAAAAGACCTTCTTCTGTATAGATAGATGTTGTCTCGGCATCAGGGGCGGCGACAAAGGTGGAACCGAAGGCCTGATTTGAGAATGGAATCAGGAAGAATCCCCGAGATGCAGTTTCTTGATTGAGAGAAGGTCTGTCAAAGTACAGATCCTCCCCTTTCCCTTCAAACACTGGACCCCGTTCAGATGGAGGAACCAATACAGGTTTGACAATAGCCCGATTATCGATAAAGCCACTGTTGTAAATACTGCCCCCATCGTTATCATCATTGACTCGATGAAAAATGGCTCCGCCGTCACCGAAAAGATTCGCAAAGAATTGCACCTCTGGCTCCGAAAGAGCGCGGTTCCCCCAGAAGTCAGATTGTTGCACAAAGAATGAAGAATTAAGTATATCAGCTCCACCACCCCTGCCCGCACCCCCGCCTTCAGAAGCAATGTTTTCCTTCAACATGCTGCTGAGGATATTAATCCGAGTGATGTCTTTAACCGCGATCGCCCCCCCAATACCGAATGAGGCTCCACTTCCTTTGCTGCCAACGTTTGCTGAAAAGGTGGAGTTTTCGAAAACGACTTCAGGGAAAGTGGAATTACTTAGAGTTGGAGTATCTCCGATAAAGTAGATTGCTCCACCCTGACCTCCTGTACCTTCGACGGGCACTCCATCACCTTTTTGCGCGATGTTATTTTGAAAAACAGCGTTGATATAGATTTCACTGGCGGAGTTGATGGGGGGAAGAGATCGAAAGTCTATACTGATCGCTCCGCCAAAGCCATCGCCCCCCGGGACACAGTTGGCAATGTTACCATCGAATTGTACATCCGTCATCGTGACTCCGAGTGTAGTTCCTGTCTCGATGGTGGCGTCGCTGGTCGTTAGGTGTGCAGCTCCTCCAGCTCCCACAGTTTTCTCATCGTTAAAGTCTGAAATCTGCTGAGCAAAGAGAGCAATATTTGCCTGGAAAATTGTTCGCTGCAGGAGGTGAATCGTATTGGAGGGTCCGCCTTGCATGTCCCAGTAGAGTGCACCTCCCAATCCGAAGAAGTCAGGAGGTACAGGTAATGCAAGGCGCTCTTCGCCTTTGGCAAATCCCCGTTGAGGAACAAAAACAGCCTTATTATTAACAAATCGTGAATCGGAAATCTCGAGGACACTGCCACTGGAAAAAAGACCTCCTCCACATCCCATTTGCTCAGGTAACAGGAAGTCGTCTACTTCGTAAGCAATATTGTTTTCAAAGCTCATGAAGCCCAAACGCAGGTTAACATCACGCGCGTATAGACCGCCTCCCTGGCCTGGTCCTTCGACTTCCTCCGTTGCATTTCCGTTCCTGACGATGAAACCGCCGAGGGTACAATCCAGTACCTGATCATTTACACTGAAGACAGAGATCGGTCTCTCTATACCCTGCCCGTCAATAATGGAAGGAGTATTCTCAAGGTCCTGAGTCTGAAAATCAGGGTCAAAACTCCCCTGCATGTTTATATCCACGTTTGAGACGAAGGGAGCAAGATCACCGGTGACTCGGATTTCATCTCCTTCTTCGAACAGCTCCTGCGCTTTGCTGAACTGTTGAACGGGCTCTGCAGGGCTCAGCCCGGAATTATTATCATCGCCGTTAATCTGATCCAGGTAGATAATCCTGGCGGAAGCGGCGTTCGTTAGCACAATATAGACGATGACGAGAAGACTGTAATGCAGACCCTGCTTAAACATAGTTCACGTCCCTGAGTTGGATAAGAAATCATAGAACGGGATGGCTTTCAGGCAATGGAAAAGCGTCACTTTTGTTCCTATCCTGCTAAGCTCCGAATTTCTATGCGTAGCGTGTTAAGGAGCCTTTTCGTTCAAGCCGGAAGCAAAAATCGACAGATAATTGCCTCCTTAGAGTGCAGTTTCCCCTGAAATTCTCTGAAAAGTTGACTATTTTTGCATTTTATAGTGATTTCGTAAGAATAACAATTGACGATCAGTGCTTCGGAAACGTCTGCTTACATCGCTTCTGCTTTGAAATCTGAATGAACACTCTTCATGATGGCTTCGATAGATCAGGAGACAATTTACACCCGCTCTATATAAAGAGCTTAGGAGAATTACTTTGCAGTACGGTACAGTTAAATGGTTTAACAACCAAAAAGGCTTCGGCTTCATCACCCCTGAAGATGGTGGAAAAGACCTCTTCATTCACTATTCCAACATCGACTCCAACGGCTTCCGCTCACTCGAAGAAGGACAAAAAGTCCAGTTCGAGCCAAGCGAAGGCAAAAAAGGGCCAGAAGCTCTTAAAGTATCTATCGTAGACTAAGCTCTTTAAGATACATACCATGCTTCAGAAAGCCCTCTCCTCGGAGAGGGCTTTTTTCTTGAGGACGAGGGAAACAAAAGCGTGAGCCAACAGCTTGAATTAGTCGTATCACTGATCTTACTGCTCATCATGGCAATTTGCCTCGTTACTCTCATCAGAGTGATTGGAAGAGCCTGGGACCGCAGCGAGGAAGACCAATTTCTATCACTCCCGGAAAAACGCTCCTCTATTATCAAGCGGCTTTGTGGCAAGAGAGCCTTCATTCTTCTTACCTTATCACTTCTATGCGTCTTTCTCTATCAACTAACACCCACCGCCGATGGCTTTGCTCCAAGTCCATCCCTTGTTGATCGTGTTGAAGGATCCGTACTTCTGTATCAGGTGCTATCAAGAATCGGAACCCTTGCTGTGGTTTTGAATATCCATCTACTGACACTCCTGTTCATGCTTCCTTGTATCCTTCTCAAGTCATACCGAACGATTGCCACATCTTTGTGCCCCGTCTTTTCATTCTTAGTAGTCGTTAAGGGAAGACAATTACTGGTGGATTTTTTGAGAGGCGACTCTACCAATCTTCTAATTTACGAAATACAAATCTATCTCAAGCCACGTTTCGCAAATCCCGCCAATGCGAACCTTGCTCCTGGCTTTTCAGTCATCAATGAAACAGCTTTTCATGGCTTTATCTATATCTCCATGATTCTTACATTCATTCTTTTCGTCGAATGGAAGTACCTGATGAAGAGAGCGGATCGGTGACCAAATTAGAGTTTCCTGTGAATTATTTGAAGACAATCAGACCAGAAGTACCATATTTGCTTATTTCGGCCCCACTATTATTCATTCTGTCGATTGTGGTTGTGTATATGCCAGTTGCTGCCTACCAAACCCATGCTCCCATCGGATTTTTTGTAGAGGAATGTTCAGAACTTCTTCCTGCAACGCTTCTCCCACCTTTAATCTTCCCCATTGTATTTGCGCTATCCTTTGGCATTCGGAGCCCGCTACGATTTATTACTGTTATGTGTCATGGACTTATATCTTTGTTTCTTCTTGTACACGCTGGAATTAAGCTTCTCTACGTACCTCCGACCTGGGATGCCGATATATCCCCTCTGATCGGGTTAACCCTATCCTTGTCGTATATGTTTCAGTTTGCCTCCTTCTTCCTGATCGGCTTCTTGAGTATTGGACTGCTTTTGATAGCTTCCCTTATTATCATCGGTGGCTTTCTAAGCTGGGATGAATTGTCAAAGAAGGGATACAAATTCAATCTTCGTCAAACTGGTTATATACGCTTCAATCTTGGAATGGGAATCATGCGTCGACTTCCAAAGCGAGATGAGCTAATGGTTATTCCAGACATTCAGGAGATCGACATGATGACACTCATCAAGCTTGGCTACCTCTTACGAGCTTCGAGGGCAAGCTTCAAGGAAGGAGAATCGCCGAGTTGACATCAGGATTATCCCTTGAAGACGTTCTCGTGATTTCTGGCTTGTTCCTGCTCATCGTGAGTATCATCCGGACAGGCTTCTTGCTGGTGCAAGGTTGGGAGCGATCTGGAGAAGAAGAAATGAGGACAACACCAGCGAGCCGGTCAGAGTTAATTAAGAGCCTGATCGGTAGGAACCTTCTCTTCTGGCTAATGGTATCGTTTCTCCTCTGTCTTGTCCCTCAATTCTTTTATGACTTTGTAAGATTTAATGAAAACACCCTGAAAGAGGGAGGGATCTCAGGCTCAACCCTACTCCTTAATTTGAGCACTCGAATTTATGTCGCTGGAATCAACCTGGATATACTTTTTTATTCGCTGGGACTCATACTTATTTCAGTACCCATGCAAAGATACAGGACATTTCTGATCATATCAATACCCATCCTTGTCATCACTCTTCGTGTTACAAGTTTGTACATTTTTCAGGAATTTCTGATGAAACAGTGCCCTGACTGGTTTGTCTATCGAATCTATTACGAGGGAATAACCTCAAGCGGTACTCCTTACAAGACTGTCTACACGGAATCTCCTCACGGACTCATCGTCATAACAGTGACAGGCGCCTTCCTGGCTCTCTATGCCTGGAGGTCATTCCTTCGTCGTGCTGATCGTGATTATTAGATCTCTACGCTCCCCCAGCATGTAAAGTCAGCTTGACATGCTGATAAGTATTCTTAGACTCCATTCAATACTTGAGAAAGGATGTTTAACTCATGTCTGTTCGAGAATTTGAGGCCTACGCAGCGCTCATTACCGGTGTAACTGTAGCCATCTTACTCCCTTTATCCCTCTTCACTGGATTCATAGAACCTGCAGTAATCGGAGCTGGAATAATCTATCTCGCCTATGGAATTGCTGTCGCCACTTACCACGATAAGAGCAGGCGTAAAGGAAGAGTTGCTTATGACGAACGTGACTTTCATGCAGAAGCAAGATCCTGGAAGAATGCGTGCTCCGCAGGGATCACAACTCTTGGCCTCTATACACTCTTTCTTGTTTTTTCTCCTGATGCAACGAGCGCCAACCCAGCGTTGCTCCTCGCCGTTGGTATTGTTCTCCAGACCTTTATCGTACAAATGACCTGGGCAATTTCTACTCTTTACTTTCTCAGTACCCGCTCCCGTATCCATGCACATTGACAATTGCATTAAGGAGAAACGAACAGAAGGCTCGAACCGTCTGACACAGCAGGAACTTGCAGATCGTGTTGGGGTCACTCGACAGACAATCATTGCTCTGGAAAAAGGAGAGTACAATCCATCGCTGCTCCTCGCTCTCCAGCTTTCGAAAACCCTCAATTCTTCTGTTGATGAACTCTTTCACCTCGTGGATAAGTAGTCTAGTAGTATTGAGAAGGTGATAAACGCCTCACCTTCTCAATTCAATGCATCACTTACCTGTTCTGATATAGACATTCAGCCAAACCGAGATCAGTGGCTCCACTCATATTCGAGGATCTCTTTGCTCCCAGGCTTGAGCTCAAGTTTCCATTCGAAGACACCTGATCCATTTACCCGACCATTCGAAGAACGCTGAGTATTGTCCTGCAGGAACTTGATTTCTCCGTCTTGACTGATCTCTTCGGGGATGCCATGAACCTCACGTCTGACGCGAACAGTCACAGGAATCTCTTTAAAATTCATCACTTCGATTGATCCGAGCATGTCAATACGGGAGGGCTCTGCCCCACTATTGCTGATCGCGCCGAATCTTCTTTCCTTCACCTTGTCAATATTCCTTGCTCGCAAATCCACAGACTTCGGTAGCTCGACTCTTCCAATAGATCCAATTGGCGTGTACTTTACCTGTGTCTGTGCGACGAACTGATGATCTCTATATATCATGGCTGGAGCAGTCGTGAAAGGAAAGCTACGGTCATTCTTCATGAGCAGGAGAGTGCTTGCCGTTTCTGTGCTCAAACCAGGATCAGTACCCCGGTCTGTCTTACTTCCCGATTGAGTCAGTCGGTTCGGTGAATCAGCTGCAAAAACAAAGTCGTATTCCATTTCATAAGGAACGGTAAACTTCTCAAGAGTAACCTGAGCTGTCTCTGACTGAGCCAGGCTCAATCCATCGACAGTAAATACATACATCTCCTGTGATGGAAGACCTGAGCCATCCGATGTGGCCTGTGAAAGACTATTGGAACCATAGAGCTCTACTTCACTAATACCTGCGTTGCTGAAGGTATTAACCAGAATGTCAGGAGTTTGCCTGAATCCACTAAAGCTCGTATGATGCCTGAGCCCGCCAGCAATCGCTATAGGGTCGAGTCCCTGACCTTCAAGGAACTTGGGAACGCCAACAACCAGGTTCATTTTGATGTTGTTCAGATCAGCGAAATGATTGGTAATAGTCGCCTGCAGCAAGACCTCCAGTTCTCCCGATTCCTCGTTCATCTTGATATGATAGCTGGGAACCCAAACCACGCCAGCTTGTGCATAGGTGACTCCTCCTTCAATGGTCTTATTCTTATCATCTGGATCAAAACTGAAGGTCAGCTGGCTCGTATAGTCAGTCTGCTCTCGCGATTCGACATATTCCTCTTTAAACTCAAAGGAAACAATTCTATTCATCGGAACAAGACGTGCACCCGTTGCTGTCTTCACAGATAAGAGCTTTTCCGTCCCTTGTCCGAATGCATCATTGTTCTGCAAAGTACTCCCGATCGTCCCCTCGACGATATGCAATTCCCCTTCATCCTCGTACCTTACGTTGAGCAGAATGGCCTTCCCTTCATTGAGTGTAAGCAGCTCCGTCATGTTGTTCACACTCCGATTACCAGAAACCTCTTTGCGTCCGGAGGAAACCCTTCTGAGTACAACTTCATCACTCTCAATAAAAGGCAGAAAAGTTCCGAACAGCGCCTGCGGAAGATTCTCGAGACTTGCTTTTCCCTCATCATTAATGGTTAAATCCCCTTTGTGTTCAACGAATATATGACCGTCCTTAAAGACAGTCACTTCGCTCACCGGTAGTCCATTGAGGATCCCCTGACTTGCTGGCGTGTTCGTACTCAATAGGAGCATTGCGGCAGAAGCAAGACCGGCTGCTCCCCTCTTATTAAATCCCCACTCACATCGTGAATACATAGGTCTAGACCTTTCTTAAATTAGTTTGATGTTCGATGAAAGGACTGGATACTTTAACTTAAAGGTTTGCATGAATGAAGCTCAGCGATTACTTTTTACAAATCTGTTACAATCGTGGTCTTTTGAATTGCGAGAGGAGGAGTATCGTGCTTGTTTTGCGTCATCCTCTCCGGTAGATGCACCATGCCCAGGGTTGAATTCACATCAAACCTGAAACGCCATATCGACTGCCCCACACAGGAAGTCGAAGGAGCCACTGTTGCCGCAGCATTAACAGTGGTCTTCGAGCGCTACCCTGCTATACGCAGTTACGTCCTTGACGATCAGGGCGCACTTCGACGCCACATGAATATCTTCATTAACGACGAACCCATTCAGGATCGCAAGAAACTATCCGATACCGTGTCACCAGACAGCACCATTTATATCCTTCAGGCCCTTTCCGGCGGCTGATTAAATCATTAAGGGGTAAGCGAAGATGCTCGGTTCTTCAGATTTACTTGTAGGAACAAGAAAAGGTCTCTTCATCCTGGCAAAGAACGGGAACGATTGGAATCTCTCAAGCACTGCCTTCGAAGGTGTTCCAGTGACGATGGTCTACCATGACAGGCGAAGTAGCCTCATATATGCAGCTGTTGGGCATGGACACTTTGGAGCCAAGCTTCATCGCTCTGAAGATGGCGGAAAGAACTGGAAAGAGCTAACTCCCCCTGTCTATCCACCTAAACCAGATGACGTCGAACTCTCCAAGCATCCCTTCACGGGCGGAGAGATTCAATGGTCGCTGGATTATATATGGGAGCTTCAGGCAGGACTTGAGGAGGGACACCTCTGGTGCGGTACCATTCCCGGAGCGCTCTTCTACTCAACTGATCATGGTGAGTCGTGGACCGTGAATGAAGAACTTTGGAACAAACCCAATCGTGCTAAGTGGTTCGGTGGTGGTTTTGACGGACCCGGCATTCACTCGGTCTGTGTAGATCCAAGAGATCGCAACAAGGTCAAGGTTGCCGTCTCGTGCGGAGGAGTCTGGTGCACTGAAGATAACGGCAAAAGCTGGGAGCCAAAGACTAAAGGAATGCGCGCCGAATACGTCCCGCCAGAACTTGCTGACGATCCAGATTCTCAAGACCCCCACCTGATGGCTGCCTGTCCATCAAACCCAGATGCTTTGTGGATTCAGCACCATAATGGTATATTTGTCTCTATGGACGGAGCAGAGAACTGGAAAGAACTCACCGACATTGATCCATCAACCTTTGGTTTCGCCGTTGCCGTCCATCCAGAAGATGGAAACACAGCCTGGTTCGCACCTGCTGTAAAGGATGAGATGCGAATTCCCTGTGAGAAGAAAGTTGTCGTGACTCGAACCCGTGATGGTGGAGAGACCTTCGAGAAACTAACCAACGGCCTTCCTCAAGAGAACGCCTGGGATATCTTCTATCGTCATTGTCTATGCGTAGATGACTCCGGAAATCGCCTCGCGCTGGGAAGTACGACCGGCAACCTCTGGACAACGGAGAACGGCGGCGATTCCTGGAACCACTGGAGTGCCCACCTTCCACTGATCAACGTTGTCAGATTCGCCTGAGGGAAGAAGAGGAACCAGGTCAATCCATGAAAATCGACGTTGTACCTGCTGACCAGAATTGGAGCCAGAAATTTATAGAGGAAGAAACACAACTTAGAGGGGAATTAGGAGCTCTCTGCCACGACCTGCAACATATCGGGAGCACCTCTGTTCCTGGCCTTGCTGCCAAGCCTGTTCTTGATATACAAGTTGCTGTAGAGTCTCTTCAAGAATTCGATTCTTCCGACGCGGATAAGAAGCTGCAATCGATCGATTATGACCATTTGAAACAGTACCAGGAACGAGTTCCTTTCCGCCGTCTCTTTCAGCGCAAGGAGAGTAAGAAAGGCCTCGACGTAAATCTTCATATCGTCGAAGCAGGCCATCCCTGGTGGCATAGACACATTTACTTTCGAGATTATCTTCGATCAAATGAAGATGCGCGAAAGGCCTATCAAGAGCTGAAACTCTCGCTGAAAAATCAGGAGTTCAAAGACGTGAACCACTACAACGAGGCTAAGGAACAGCTCATCTGGAAACTGGAAGAGGAAGCGCTTGCTTTCTTTCGATTGTCACGAGAAGAATGTTCAAGAATCCTTAGCTCTCGGGTTTAAGGGATCTGACAGTTTCTATCATTTACCTGGAGCAAGATAATTGTCTTCGTCACTTTCCGATTCACACACACTTGACGTCGATGGCTTCGTTCTTCTCCAAGGTGCTGTTTCAACGTCATTATTGATAGATCTTCAGAAACGCTGCGCATTGATACTTGAGAAAGACTGTAAGCGACCAGGCGTCAGAAACCTGCTGGGAGAAGACGAGTATCTCACAGAGGTATCTCGGAACTCTCCGATCATGGGAAGAGTAAGAGATATCTTAGGAGAAGGAGCGTTTCCTGTTCGTATCATCCTCTTCAACAAGACTTCAGAGACAAACTGGGGTGTTCCCTGGCATCAGGACCTCAATATCGCCGTAATGGGTAAAGAGAATCCCGATGGATATACGTCCCGCACGATCAAGCAGGGGATTCCCCATATCGTCCCTCCCGCCAGAGTTCTCAAGAGCATGATGACTGCAAGACTACATCTCGATGACTGCACTGCTGATAATGGAGCACTAGTAGTAGCACCAGGTACTCACCACGGTGGAATCATCAAACAGTCCTCCGTCGACATTGATGTGCTCAATAGAAAGTGCTATAACTGTGAAGCGAATGCTGGTGACCTCCTTTTGATGAGACCTCTTCTTTTTCACCGTTCTGAGAAATCTCTAGTCGATGCACCAAGACGTGTCCTGCATATTGAGTACGCTTCTTGTGATCTGGATGGAGATTTAGATTGGTACTTTGCATCTAGTGGGAAGAAAGAAGGCTGTTAGAAGAGAACGCCATGATAGAATATTTAGATGGCTCGTAATAAACCCACCCTCTACATTCTCGGCGGACTTCCTGCCACGGGAAAGTCTACGATCGCGAAAGCACTATCCCGTCAAACAGGAGCTGCGTGGATTCGTATAGATACCATCGAACAGAGACTCCTCCGATTTCGACCTGCGGAGTACGAAATCGGCGGAGAGGGTTACGAGATTGCATACGATCTCGCAGCGGATAACTTAAGAAACGGACTAAGCGTCATCGCAGATTCTGTGAACCCAATCGAATTAACACGAGCCGCATGGAGGGATGTTGCTGATAAATGTCATTCCTCCTATTTTGAGATAGAGCTCTATTGCTCGAATGCCGAAGAACACCGAAGGCGAGCAGAATCAAGAGTCGCAGATATACCGGGGCATATTTTGCCAACGTGGGAAGAGATTGTGCAGAGAGAATACCATCCTTGGGAGAATATACACCTCCGACTGGATACATACAAATTGAGTGTTGACCAAATAGTCAGAAGTGTTTCCGGTCTTGGCGAGAAATGACAAACAAGTAGATGTGCACTATACGTGAAAGGTCCAGATGATGAACGTCCTACTTCTAGGTGCTACCGGTGCCACAGGAAAGTTACTCCTCCGCATCCTGCTTAAGGGGGGACATCATGTGATGGCACCTGTCAGGTCGCCTGAAAAGGTTCCCGAAGACCTCTCTTCTCATACAAACCTCACCCTTTTGACTGGTACAGTTTTGGACATGAGCAAGAGGGAACTTGTAACCCTGTTGAAGGATTGTGATGGAGTCGCTTCATGCCTGGGACACAATATAAGCTTTCGTGGAATCTTTGGAAAGCCTCGTCGACTCGTCCGTGATTCTATACGCAAAGTAACGTCATGCATCGATGCCGCAAACCATTCCAGGCCTGTTCGGGTCATCCTTATGAACACGGCAGGAAATATAGACAAGGCTGGTGGTGAGACAGTTTCCCTGGCAGAAACACTCGTTGTATCCGTCATAAGAGCACTCATCCCTCCTCATGCTGATAACGAAGATGCGGCAAGATTTCTCTCACAAGGACTTGCAAAAAAAGAGAAGAAGATCGAATGGGTTGTTGTCAGACCAGACGGATTGATTGAAGAGGAGAACACAAGTGAATACGATATTTATCCATCTCCCATCAGAAGTGCGATCTTTAATGCAGGAAAGACGAGTCGTATCAATGTTGCTGACTTCATGCATCGCTTGCTCAGCCAAGAAAATCTCTGGGAGGAGTGGAAAGGGCGCATGCCTGTTATTTACAATTCAGAATAAACCTGCACCCTTGATAGAAAGGGCAGCATCCCTCTGAATATTGACATCATTCTTCTTGTTGGTTGCACATCGTTTCTAATTATTGAGAAATAGACTGGTGTCTTTCCGTTCAATTCCATTCAGTAAGAAATCGATCAAAACCCCAGGATTAAAGGATGAGCAAGGTACATAAATTCGAAGGTTCAGTGACACGTGTTTCATTCGGAAAACTGACCTTCACAGTTATTTTCCTCCCTGATGAAATATACAAGAAACTGAAGCACAACCAGAAGGGTCGTATCCGTGCCGAGGTTACCATTAAAGGTGTCAGTCACCACTGTGGAATCCAGCCCGCCGGGGAAGACCGCTACTTTATCATGCTTTCGAAGAAGCTGCTGAAAGAGATGCGACTGAAAGTAGGAGATGAGATCGATGTACAGATCGCTCGCACCGACCCTGACAGGGTTGATCTTCCTGAGGAGCTGGAACAGGCTTTAAAGAAAGACAAGGGGCTCAAGAAATCATGGGAGAAGCTGACTCCGGGAAGACGCCGAAGCTATGTTCACATGATCTCGACCGCGAAATTAAAGGAAACGCGCTTAAAGAGAATTCGTTCCATCTTTGAAAGTCTCGAGGGAGACGGACTGGATATAGACGATCTGCGCGAATGGCACAGGAAAAGACAGAAGAAATCCTCGTCATGAACGGAATGAGAGAGCGTTCTTTAATTATTCTTCAAGACCTTGGTTCTTTACTGTCGGGCAGATGAAACAACTGCCGACAAGGAGAACGACAATGTCCAACGACAACAAGGAAATACATAGATGATGGGATAGATTTCCTGCTTCATCTATTACGATGTAACTTGTTTCAAATTGCCAACTGCGGCAGCAGTTGAATTGCCAAGCCCCGGGTTGCCGACGCAGGAGGCTTCCCGGGGCTCGAGTATGACATAAATAGAACCGCGGCAGCGGTTCGTTAACCGATCAGAAAAACGAACTGCTACCGCAGTTCCCAACTGTGACTCTCCCCACCCCGGGTAGACTCCTGGCGTCATCAACCCGGGGCTTGGTAAGCAAACCACTCCCGTGATTTCAAACGAGTTCTGGAACAGGTTTACTCATTCTTAATACTTCATCCCTCTTACTTCCGCTTTCATACTTGTAATCCCACCTGAAAACTGTACTTCCTACGAGCGAAGGTACCCTCCGAGAGTCAAAATATGCGAGGGCAAGACACAAGACTTCATCCTTCAGACCTCATCCTTCATCCTTTTTATTCCTCCTTCATCCTTCTGCACTCATCCTTGCCCATACATGCTACCAGTATCGATGCATGTTCGATGCATGATCGAACCATTGCAATGGATCGAAAGTCCTTCCATGGAGGGTCGAAAGTTCTCCGATCCCCACTTATTGTGCCAAATATTTGCCAGGATAATGCTCGGACCATTGATCTTATTTGACCCAGTGAAATGAGCTGGGGAGATTCATGATGCTGGAAGGCTCCGAGAACACTCGAAAAGGTAAGCCTGATTCCTTGGCTGCTCATGAACGACATATAGGTTTGTTTTCTGCCACGGGCATCGGCGTCGGAGCAATCGTCGGCGGAGGTATTCTCGCCCTTTCGGGAACCGCGTTCGCTGCAACCGGCCCGTCCGCCATCGTCGCTTTTCTTATTAATGGTCTCATCGCTTTCATAACGGTCCTCAGCTTCGCCGAGCTCTCCACCGCCTTTCCTCAATCAGGTGGAACCTATCTCTTCGCGAAACGTGTTCTTTCCGTTGGCGCAGCATTTAACGTAGGCTGGATTGTCTGGTTTGCGTCAATCGTTGCAGCCGGACTTTATGCACTCGGTTTTTCCTCTTTCCTTCTGGGTTCGCTGGGAGCGCTGTGGTTGCCGGCCCAGGAATGGGCAGCACAAGGAGTCATCCAATCTGCAGTGGCAATCGGAACAGTTCTTCTTTCTGGTCTATACCTCTGTCGTTTTAATTCAGCGGGAGGAGACTGGATTAATATCCTTAAGGTTCTCGTCTTTACTATCCTTATACTGGGTGGTTTTGTCATCTGGGCAAAAGACCGTCCCCCTCTGACCACGCAGTTCACGCCGTTCATGCCATTCGGAGGTCTCGGGCTTGTTCAGGCGATGGGGTTTACCTTTATCGCCATGCAGGGGTTCGACCTGATCGCTGCAGTCGCTGGCGAGGTGAAAGAACCAAGGCGCGTCTTGCCGCGTGCCATGGCGTATTCTCTGGGCATTGCCCTCCTGGTGTATATACCCTTACTCCTTGTTGTGATCGCTGTTGGGGTTCCATCGGGAATGAGCATCAGTGAAATCGCACAGGCGAATCCAGATACGGTAATCGCGATTGCGGCGGGAGAGTACCTGGGTCAGGCGGGGTTCTGGCTCGTGATGGCTTCTGGGGTTTTGTCGATGCTGTCGGCCATGCTCGCAAATCTCTTCGCTGCATCGAGAATCGGTCAGTCGATGGCGCAGGACAGAACGCTTCCCTGGTTCATGGAACGTGTCTCCAAAAGATATGGCACACCCTTTCTGGCAGTTCTAGTCACGACGGTATTAGTCGCTCTGGTGCTGGTGTTCGTGCCCGACGTCTCGAGCGCAGGCGCTGCTTCCTCACTTATCTTTCTCGTCAGCTTTGGACTGACGCATTTCATCTGCTACCTGGCACGACGTCGGCGTCCTAACCATGATGGCTTTCGCATCCCTCTCTTTCCTTATCTCCCTTTGCTGGGCCTGACACTATGCTTCGCGCTTGCCGTTTTCCAGGGATTCAATGTTCCCTCGGCCGGACTCATCGCCGGCGCCTGGCTTGTTGGAGGATTCTTTGTCTATACTTATGTTTTAGGGGATCGCGCCAGAATTCTTGACGCCTCGTCGGAAACATCTGACCCCGAGCTTCTCGAATTACGAGGAAGAAGCCCCTTAGCGCTGGTTCCTATCGGGAATCCGGCGAGTGCCAAGACTCTGGCACTCCTTGCATCCTGTCTATCGCCTGCAGCGGGTCGGGTTCTCTTGCTGAACATCGTCAGGCCTCCGACAACGACAATGTCTCTCGGGGGTCTCCCCGACCTGGGTCAGATTCTCGAGCGTTCTCTCATGGCATCGGTGAATTCAACAGTACCGGTAGAGTGCCTTGCTACATTTTCTTCAGAGCCACTGAAGGAAATTGAACGGGTAGCCAAAGCGCACCAATGCGCCCTGACACTGATGGGGATGTGGGATGTATCGGATGATGCCACACATCAACGGCTGGAAAAGCTGCTTGAGAGCCTGCCTGGAAATGTAGCCGTTTTGAGGTCCCCACCAAACTGGGAACCATTGAGTGCCAGACATATACTTGTACCCCTGGGTGGCCGTGGTGTACATAACGCTTTACGTGCTCGACTGCTGACTGCTCTTGCACAGAGAATTCCTGACACCGTTCGAGTGACCTATCTGATTGTTGTTCCGGAATCAGCGAGCGAGAAAGAGCGTAAGAACCTGCAAAGAACCTGGCGCCGACTGATCACCGATGAATCACGGGCTGAATCAAGCATCGAGATTCAATCTGGAAATGATCCTGCCGCTGTGATCCCAAAGGCGGCCAGTGATGCCGACCTGGTTATTCTTGGCCTTGGGCGACGTGGTGGAGACCAACCGATCTTTGGTCGATTGATCAACGAGGTCCTTATAAAGACGGAGACTCCCGTTCTCGTCATCGGGCAGAATGAATAAGATTGCGCAACAGAAGACAGTACCGCAGCCATTATAGACGAGCAAGTAGTAAGACCCAGACCGGAGATTTGGCGTCGTCATCTATGCAGACCGCTTGTTATCATCAGGAGTACACCTAAATGGATTCACAAAAAAAACCTCCGCCCCTTCCTGAAGAAAAGGTTTCTATGGCATTCGTTATTGGATGGGCTCTGTTCTGGGTAGCATGGTGGGTTCCAGGCATTATACCCTGCATGGGCCTTTCTGGCGGGATCTTCGCCTAGTTGGCCATGCCCGATGCATTTGAGAATGCTGGGGAGGGCGCCTGGGGAGCCTTTCTAATCTTTAGTGTCCTTGTTCCTTCCTGGGGTTTTTTTGTACTTATTTTACAATGTATACACACCAAAGTTCTTCTAAAGAAAGGAAAACGAGTAGACTACGTTTGGATAAACTTTCTCCACTTTGCGTTAACGCTGCTAGGCCCCATTCTACTGTTTCGGATTTTCTAGAGTAAGCTTCAAAGAAGTTCAAACCCGAGATTCTTTTTGTTGGTTGGCAGGAGAGAAAGCAGGGAGTGCAGAAGCAATCCCGGTGAAGTCATTCCACATTTATCAGCGGGCTGAGGCTAGTTGCTGAACATCATTAGGCTTCCAACACTGACGGTGTCTTTGTGATGCTTGTCCCTGATGCATCCAGTGAGTTCTTTTTCGGCCATGAAGTTGAACAAGGTGGAGCAACAATCTCTGTCAACGGATCCGGCCTTCCTCTCGACACACACGTCTATACGATAGATCCATCAGAGCATGATTCGTGGTTTGCGTTATAAGGAATATTATTTTCGAATGACTGGTCCATTGAAGGGATTTTCAGATGCCTTACATTAATCTCAAAATAACAGACGACGGTGTTTCAAAAGAGCAAAAGAAACAAATCGTGGAAGAGTTCACGAAGACACTCGTCAATGTGCTGGGGAAAAAGCCAGAACATATTCATATCGTTATAGACGAGATCGATATGGACAACTGGGGCTATTCCGGCATGTTGACGTCTGATTGGATCAAAGAGAAAAGGGAAGAGTGAATCATTTTGTGATATAATTGCTCCTCGTCGAGAGAGACACATCTACTTCAAACTGATTTTCAGTCCCATCTCTTTCTTCATACAGAGGAGAGCTTCAGCGTTACCCTTTGCATCATCGACGGGGTGGTGCGTGTGTACCGTCTTCCTCAGATGCTTAAAGTTCTTAAACATATCCTTCTCCATTCCTTTGTATAGAGAACCGATATTTGTAGAACTGAAACCGAAAGGGTTCTCCCCCAAAAAGTGATGGAAGTACCAATTGATAAACTGCCAGTCAAAGCCGTTATTATCGCTGAAGAATAAAGGACGTGATTTGGACACGGTGTTAATCCAGGCCTTAAACTCTTCCATGACGACTTTGGGTTCATTGAAACCCAATGTTTCTTCACGTGAGAATCCCGAAACGGCGAGTGCATCTTCTATATACGACTCACTGATCGGTTTCAATTGACCGTAAAAGGTCTTATCTAAGACATCATCAACGACGACAGCTCCGAAAGAGATCATCGAATAGTCTCCGGGGATGGGCCCATCGCTTTCTACATCTACAACGATAACTGACATGAACTTGCTCTTTTCCTGCTGAATACCTGCGACACATTTTATCGCTTGATGGAAGCCTTCAGGGCAAGGTCTGGACCAAAACTCACAATGCTGTACCGAGGTCTCAGGGGAAGACTCAACATAGTGGCACGATTGAAAGACATGGAGCACGCATAATTCAAGATAGCTCGGCGTGGAAATGGCTTCCTTTCACTATTGCCGAAAACGAAGGCGGCTTAAGCTGATTTCCCTCATTTTCAAAACGAGCAGTATCAGAAAAGCATCGACCGATATGACTCATCAGGGATACAGTTTTCAATGACAGTGCTCCGATTAGAACGGGTCATTGGCTAAGCAATCAGTGCGGCAATAAACAAGCAAGAAAGTATATAGACCAGGAGAATAATAATGAATCCAACAAAAGCATACGCAGCCTATAGTGACAAAGACAACCTGAAACCGTACGACCTCAATCGACGTGAAGTGGGACCTAAAGACGTGCAAATTGAAATCCTGTATTGTGGAGTCTGTCACAGTGACATCCATATGGCACATAATGACTGGGGAATGACTGTCTATCCACTGGTACCGGGGCACGAGATCATCGGCCGCGTCAAAGCAACAGGCTCTGATGTGAAGAATTTCACCGAAGGCGAACTGGTTGGTGTTGGCTGCATGGTTGATTCCTGTCGAGAATGTGAACCGTGTAAACAGAACCTGGAACAGCATTGTGAAAAAGGGATGATCATGACCTATGGCAGCCCGGACCCACACGGAACCGATGCGATTACCCAGGGTGGATATTCCACTCAAATTGTCGTCGACAAAGACTTTGTTCTAAAAGTCTCAGAGAAACTCGACACGAAAGCCGTCGCTCCCCTGCTGTGCGCAGGCATCACAACCTATTCACCCTTAAAACAATGGAACGTGAAAGCTGGCGATAAGGTTGGAGTGATCGGGCTTGGCGGTCTTGGCCACATGGGAGTCAAGCTGGCTGCAGCCATGGGAGCGGAAGTAGTCATGATTACCCGCTCAGCCGAAAAGGGTCAGGACGCAAAGCGACTGGGGGCAAGTGATGTGCTGGTGTCCCAAGACCAGAAGCAGATGGAGGCTCATGCTGGCACCTTTGACTTCCTCCTGAACACAATCCCCGTTGAACACGACATGACCCCTTATATCCCTCTCCTCAAACTGGGGAAAACCATGTCGATCGTCGGAGCATCCATGACCCAGATGAATACTCTTCCCCTGGCGTTTGGTCGTAAGATTGTTGCTGGGTCACTGATCGGTGGTATTAAAGAGACACAAGAGATGCTCGACTTCTGCGCTAAACACAATATTGTCTCCGATGTGGAGATGATCAAGATGGAAGATATTAATGCTGCTTATGATAGAGTCGTGAAGTCCGATGTTAAGTATCGCTTCGTGATTGATATGCAGTCGTATACAGGATGATGAACAAGGAGGGGAAGGGGTGAGCCTGCATTGAGAGACTCAGAGAATTGAGTTGGATCCCTAACCTCAATGGCTTTGAACTCAATGTGAATGAAATCTTAACCATTGAGCCCAACTAACGCACAGTGGAGCTTCTCGAAGTCCGATTGACTGATGAGAAGCAATACCCCGCTGTAATCAATATGGCGTGATCAGAAATTCGGCAGACATTCTCATTCAGGAATAGAGCCGTGGGTACTGCAGTCACAGCTAGAGAAATAATAGTCGTTACCGGTGGCTGCTGCCTTGCTTTTTTGAGTGCCGCATTAAACGTCGACTTCCTCCTGAGTACAGGCACATCGGTCAGTCATATGACCGGAGATATCTCACGAATCGCCCCGGAGCTCATTGCATCAAGTGAAGTCTTTGGCATCTCGGGACTGAGATTGATAGCTGCTGTCAGCGGATTTGTATCAGGGGCGTTCTTTGCTGGCTATTTGATCCATCAGCCTCGGTTGTCATTCGCAAAACCATACGGACATGTGTTTCTTATCATTTCCGGGTGTATATTGATCTCTTATCTAATCAGACCTGGATTTTTATCCTTATCGATTTTCTCTGCGGCCTTTGCCTGTGGCCTTCAAAACGCGATGGCAACAACATATAAAGGGGTCATACTCCGCACAACTCATTTGACAGGGCTCCTGACAGACCTTGGAAGCAATCTGGGAATGAAGCTTCGAGGACTTGATGTGGGCACAGTCAAGTTGATCATTCCTGCTACGCTTTCGCTCAGCTTTCTATTGGGCTCTCTCTTTGCCGCTATTGCAAAATTCTCTCTTCACCTGCAGCTATTGCCCTGGCTTTCGGCACTCTATTTCATTGGAGGCTGCACCTGGATTCTCATCAAACCGACAATTGATCGATTACCAAGAGAACAATAATACTAACCATGAGTCCTTACGCTTGCATTATAAGGTACTCTCACAAGTGGGATCACAATCGACAACATGATGCCCTACGATAGAACTTACGGGCTATCTGTTTGTGGAAAAAGAAGTTTGAAACTTTGTCACCGGGCACAGTCACAATTGTATTGTGGCGATTGATTTAAGGTTCTTTCACCTTTTGTAAATACAGGCTGTGTCCAGGCAAAACTACCATCTACACCGTATACTTTAGCCCGTATATACTTGCCATTTGGAAAAGTACGTGCAGGGCTTTCGGTGCAGGTTGCTACAATTTCACCTTCGTTCGAAATGAACTCTACCCTTTCGAAGGGCTCATCAACTTCGACCGAATAGCATGTTTCGGTTACATTGATTTCATTAATCGATACGCCTGTTGTGAAGTAGAACCTTCCGTTTTCTAAGGCGTTCAAAATATTGGATTTTGTCAAATCCTTTGCCTGAACCATCACCCAGCATCTTCCGGGGTTAGATCGATCGGGCTTGAACTCGCCTTTGAAATGATGTGCGTCATCAACGCCGATACCATAAATTTGATTTCCAGTTGTCAGCAATTGATCCCAGACCTGCTCCATCCCCAGATGCTCTGCATTGCCAAAATTGTTAACCAGGGGATGTCCGTTATATATCTCGAGAAGATTGTATCTTTCGAGATACTGTAATTCCTCGAAAGAAAACGCCCACCGGAAATTAGGATGATTGATATGGGGAATGCCATTGGCTTCACGAATCGCATCGATATTTTCCTGAAGTGTGTGCTCGATTGATTCCTGTTCATAAATGGGCTCCACTTTACGATCAACATCGATTCCATTAATGTGGATGGGCTTACTCCCAGCAAAGGCTGATCGATAAGTTGCGGAAACCTCTTCGCCGGGGATGAGCAACATTAAATCGCTGGCTATATTCGCCTCCTCTGGATTGGTAACGACATTGTGATCGGTCAAAACAAGAAAATCGTAACCGTTCTCCAGATACCAGAGCGCGACTTCGTTCGGTGAGCTGTCACCATCGCTGTTCGTCGTATGTGTGTGAGTATTTCCCTTATACCAATTCAATTGTGTTTGGTATGGTGAATTATCTTCAAACACTGTGGGATGCTTAGTCGTACATGACATGATGCACATCAGCATTGCAAATTCAATATACAGAACTATCTTCATGGAACACCTTCTCATCAATCAAAGTAAGAACTATGGAAAACTTCATCCTGGATTCATCGACTCGACATATGCTTTATCGTTTGAAATTCTGGCAGCTGATCTTTTGAAGCCAAATTGTCCTGGAATATTAACCCTTATTTGCTTATCAGAACGAGTCTTATCCTCATGTGCAAGGAGGAAAATTAAGCAACACAAGACGCCGTGGAATTTGGCAAATTTCTTCAGCCTGAACATGAAGGGTTGAGAGCCTGATTCTTACCTGCCTGCAGACTTTCTTGAGCTCAAAGGCCGTCATTTCTGAGGTGAAACTGGCTCTGGCAAACGAAACATTACTATCTGGACCGGCAAGAGGCACTTTCTGGGTCAAGGCTCAGATAATGATAATCATGAATTACGCCGATGTCGGCACGGGTCGTTGCCAGAAGGATCCAGAAATAGCAAAGAAAGCCTGGATATTTTCCATGTGGATATCTACTGACAGTCGACGCCTGGGAGCAGGCACAGGATTAATCGACGATTCCATTCCTTATGCTCGATCGATCAATGTTACCCGTCTTCTTTTGGATGTCAGAAATGACGCCAAGGCTGCTTGTGAAACTTTACAGGAAACTCGGATTTAGAAGAGTGAAGAATGGTAGTTTCAGCAGCAAATGAACGAAACAAACGATCACCGCAGAGAATTACGTTTGCCCGAGACGGGAAATTCTAATAACTAGATCTGCAATACCATTCAAAGAACCGCTAAGGTGTATATTCACATGTGCCGAATGCACCTATCCCAACCACGTGCGAAATGATCGGCCAAAAGCCCTGGCCTTTCCCCCAACCAGAAAGTAAAGAAATACAAGCTCTCCAACTAAGAGAGCAAAAACGTCGTCCATCGTCATCCTTTTTACCCAAAGGATGATATGTCAGGCTTTTTTTCACACACAAAAACGGGATCACGGCATAATGGGATGTGGATTTTGATGTCGTATAATTCGGTTACACTCTCGGTACGCTCCCGACTTTCATCACCATAACTGTACGCATATGCACGGATACGAGATGCATCCGTTCGATATCGCGCAAATATATCTTATGGGCTCGGGGAATTATCTTCTACAGCAAGACTTTACTACTTTTTTAAATAAGCATCGATCTTGCACATCAACTTTGATTCGGATCACCTCATTAACGGAGATATTTTGGTGCGTTTAACTCTTATTTATCTGCTACTTTTCAACGTTGTTGCTGCGGCGACATTTGCTCAAGGCATCCGTCGCCCTCAGGGCATCTATATGATTGGGAACGTTGGGCAGTCATTTCCTGACCCCGAGGTTCTCGCTAGGCCTTATGTTGACGGCTTTACGGTCCGTGTCTTTTGGGAGGATTTAGAACCGCAGAAAGGCGACTTTGACTTTTCCATCATCGAAGCCGCTTTACAGAATCTCGCTTCGTATGGAGGAACTAAGCGAATGACTTTGGAAATCTTTTCACGCGAAGTACCCAGTTGGTTGCTGGCGGAGCCAGGTATAGTAACTTACGATGCACGTAATATCGCAGGCGGTAGTGCGTCCGGTCAGACCATTACCGTGCCACTCCCATGGGACCCTATTACGCTCGAGCGCTGGGATCTTTTCGTAGCAACATTGGCCGCACACCAGTTATACGATGAAATTGCTGGAATAGAACTACCTCTGGCTTCTCATTCTTTACTGGCTCACATCAATGCAGAAATTCCTGGCCTGGGTGGTATTCGAGACCAGGGCGGGTTGTTAGTAGCTACACCAGAATATGACCGTGCACTCTTGCTGGATGCTATTTCTCAGGCAATTCACAGCATGGAATCCCGATTCACTGCACCGTCAGTGTTCCTTCTTTATTTTGACATGGACGACGGTACTTTGCCTCATCTGGGAGATGTCATACTCACAATGCTGCAAGATGACTTTTTCCCTGCACCTGGTCGTGAGGGCGTAGGTCTCTTCCGAGAGAGTTGGGCGTGTGATCAGCCTGTTGGTCGTCCTGGAGACGCGTTGTTCGATATGCAAGATGAGACATTTATTCTACTCCAGGCATTGCAAGGATGGGTAAATCCCTTTCAGGATCCTGAAGCTACTGATCAGTGCATGATCTTTGATCCTCCACAGACTCCCGGCTGGCAAACTGGCGACCGCCTGACTGACAATGAAATAAGAAAAACGAGCGTCTCTGGACCTGAAATTGGAATCATTCACGGTATGCAGGAACTCAACTGTTACTACTTCGAACTCTATGTAGGCGATCTTCGCCATGAACCATTCGCCGATGACTTACAGCAGATGCACGATTTGATCTGGCAGATGCCCCCTTCACCGATTCTCAACGCCTGGGCAATTTATTAGCGGAAGGGCTCTCTTTTTGCTCTGTTCTGAAGCATTAAATGATATGGAGTATACTCACCCATGCCGAAAGCGCCAGATCCAACAACTTCTGAAATGATTGGTAAAAAAGCCCCCGCCTTTACCCTCCCCGACCAAGAAGGTAAGAAACACAAGCTTGCTGACTACAAAGGCAAGAATGTCGTTTTGTTCTTCTACCCAAAAGACGATACGCCAGGCTGTACAAAAGAGTCATGTGCCTTTACAAACCTGAAGCCCAAATTTGAAAAGCTCAATACGGTGGTGATGTCTATCTCCATTCTCGACTCAGCCTCTAAGGCGAAGTTTGCTGAAAAGCACGGATTGTCTCATCTGTTGCTTGCTGATGAAGATAGAAGCATCGTTGAGAAATATGGCGTCTGGAAAGAAAAGAACATGTATGGAAAAAAATACATGGGTGTCAGCCGTGAGACTTTCGTTATAGACGAATCAGGTAAGATCATCGCCCACTGGGAAAAAGCCAAGGGTAACGAGGAACACCCACAGGAAGTTCTGGATTGGTTGAAAGAGAACGGTTAATTTCTTTTCGCGCAACTGATCACTTTCAATATCTTATTCATTCTTGCCCAGCAGATCGAGACTCTCGAGTCTTACTTCTGCTGGGACCCTTACTTCTCATTTGAAGACGACGATCCCGATACAGACTTCCAACGACAGGCGTGCGACAGACAGAGTCACTGGTCATCGAATCGCCAGGAAGAGTGCACAGGAAACTAAGTAGCAAATCGTCCGGTAATGATTTAAACGCGTCCAGCGAATCAGATACTTCTTCCACAAGCTCCCAGCTTCCTCGCTCTGCGGAGTAACCTTCGCCAGTGATTCATTGAGAGGTACGTTACCTGCACCAGTTATCATCAGACCAAACACGTTTAACAGAGTTGCGAGAAACATCAGGCCCATAGATAGTTCAGCACTTTGAAAATATGCTGTAACCAGCGCCCCCACTGAAATTACAGTCCCTCCGAGGAAGGGTAGAAAAACGACTGGGTTAATCACGTTCACGTTAATCATCTGCATCGCCGCGATACCCTGGCGCGAATCCAGACGAGCCAGAGCCTGCATCACGAAGGTGGAAAAAGTAAAGAATATACCGGCCGTAAGACCATTGGCTATAACTGCTGCAAAGATCAGTATCTCAATCATCCTGCAGTTCCCTTCAAAGCAATGTCAGGGTTCCATACTCCGGAAGCTGCAGTACGTTGAGCGAACTCTCGAAAATCCCGCGGAGGTCGGCCAAGAGCACGTTCAACACCATCGCAGATGTGGGCATTTCTCCCGTCTAAAACCGTGTCGAAGAGATAGGCAACCATTTCCACCATCATTGCATCGGACCCTGCAGCCTCCATTCCTGCAATAAGCTGCTCCGTCTCTATCGGAACATAGCTGATATCCCGCCCGATCGCAGAAGAGATATCCGATGCAATGTCAGCAAAGGTCATCAGGCGAGGACCGGTGACCTCATAGGTTTCCCCCTCATGCCCGGGTTCTGTCAGAGCTGCTGTCACCACATCAGCGATATCTTCTATATCGATATGCGGTTCGACTGCCTCCGGTCGAGGCAACGTAATGCTCCCCTGACGAATCATCTGCGAGAAAACACCTTCGCTGAAATTCTGGTTAAACCAGCTTGCACGAACTATTGTTGTGTCAGGGTCGACAGCACGAACCAACTGCTCAGCACGCTGTGCTTCGGTTTCACCACGTCCGGTAAGCAGAACGATTCTTTGAACGCCCATCTCTTTAGCCAGACGCGTGAACCGCTCCGCATTTTCCGGAGCACCGGGAACCGCAATGTCTGGCGAATAGGTGATATAGACAGCATTCACTTCCTCCAGATTTGCCGCCCAGGTTGCATCATCATTCCAGTCGAAGCGAATTTCAGACGAACGGGATGCCGACCGCACCTGAAGTCCCATCGCGTTTAACCGATCCACAACCCGCTTCCCTGTTTTGCCCGTTCCACCAATCACGAGAAATTGAGTCTTGTGTTTTGCATCACCCTGTGTGTTTTTCATCTTACGTTTTCCTTTTTGATGTCGACCTTCATTGCCGGCCGCAAAAACAATGAACGAGAAAACACGCAAGTTGTCTATGGCCCAAAATCTGAGAAACATGACCGATCGTCCAAATCAAGAACTTTACCTGCGCTACCACTGGGGATAGAAAAGATGGATCAATACCTGAGTGCCGATGAGGCCGCCAAAATCCTGAACAAACCGGTCGACCCCCTTGCGGATGTCCTCCACCTCCTCGCCATGAGCAGTGTTTTCTGCGCTGTTTCACGGGCCTCAAGACCCTGGGGGATGACAATTCCTCCGATGCCTGAAACGATGATGTACCATGTAGCAACAGAAGGAGAATGGTGGATCGAGTTAGACGGGCGTGACCCCGTTCCAATGCAGCCCGGAGATCTTGCACTGATTCCTCACGGTGAGGGGCATCGACTCGTAAGCAGTCTGGGGAATGAAGCTCCTGCACTTTTTGACTTACCTCGCGTTGAAATGACTGACCGGTACGAGGTGATCGAGTTCGGAGGCGGCGGCGAGTTGAATCGACTCATCTGCGGAACCGCGACCTTTTCCCATCCTGCGGCACTGGATATCGTGGGCATGATGCCGACGTTAATCCATCTTTCCGCTGAGGAAGAAAAAACAAGGAACTGGCTGTATAGCACCATGTCTCTACTCTCAGAAGAAGCGCGGGCATTACGACCTGGGGTCGAGTTAATACTTTGCCGACTCTCTGAAGTGCTTGTGATTCAGGCGGTGCGTGCCTGGATCGACACCTCGCCCGAAGAAAACCTGGGGTGGCTCGGAGCACTCCGTGATCCACAAATAGGACGCTCCCTCCAAGAAGTGCAGCGTCAACCGGCCGCCGAATGGTCGGTTGAGAAACTGGCAAGAGTCGCCGCGATGTCGCGTTCTGCCTTTGCCTCTCGCTTTAAAGAGCTGGTTGGAGAGTCCCCCATGCAGTTTGTCACGCGCTGGCGTATGCTCATCGCGAAGAAGCTCATCGTAAATGAAGACATGACACTCGCTCAAGTGGCGGAAGAGCTCGGTTACGAATCCGAGTCGTCATTCAGCCGTGCCTTTAAAAGAACGACCGGATACTCCCCCGGCGCACTTAGAAGCAACTGATTAAGCTTGTTGAATCCACTCTCCAAGAGCTCGTCCCACCGTTAGGAGTGAGCTCTATTTACGCCTGACTTCCAGATGTGGGAGAACACTCAGCAGATCTTCGACCTCCTCTTGAGGGAAGTCAGACGAAAGAGCGAGTCTTCTCAGCTTCGTGCATTGCTTTAGGGGATCCAGTTCAACAACGCCCGTGTTATCAATCTCGAGGGTTTCCAGATCGCCGCAACTAGACAGCGGAGTTAAGTCTGTAACTGCTGTCTTTGAAAGACTCAGTCCTTGAAGAAATCGACACCCTTCAAGCCTTTTCAAGTCAGTATCATTAAAATTTGTCTCTACGACATTCAAGGTCATCAGGTCTTTCATGTTATCCAATGCCGAGAAGTCAGTAATAGAAGAGCACTGCCATTGTTGCAGGTTCCTCATTCCCCGAGAAGAGCTGAGAAAATCGATCGTTGTGATTTTTCTATTTAGTGATGCGTTGAACGTTTGCAGTGTTTTGATTGCTTTCAGTGGAGCTAATTTTTCATCAATGGCAGCTGTGTTCATATAGACATTCAGCTCACGCAATTTCGGTAGATCCAGCAACGGTCCGTAGTCCTCAAATGTATGCCCACTACGGTAGAGATCAAGAACTTCGACCTTAGGTGTTTGGCGGAGGAATTCGATAGAATCCACCGCACTCATGTATAGACTCACATTCCTCAAATCTGTACAGTTTTCAAGATTTGCGGTGTTGGAAACGTGTGTGCTGTAGAAGTTAACATCGACGAGCTTTGTCAAATTCTCGAAAGGGGCCAGGACGATGTGTTCTGTCTTTGAAGAAATGATTCCTCTCACGTTGAAAAGCTTCTAGTATTCTTGATTGATATCACCAAAAATTAATCTCCGGGCTGCCACTGCCGGACATCGCTATTGATCTGTGATTCAGATTTTCTTTCTCAAGCTAAAAGCTCTTTCTTCGCGGTTTCCTTCTTCTCTTCTCTCTTTCGAAGCGGAAACTCCTCATGCTCCTGTGCCTCTCCCCAGAATGCTTTCAACTTCATTCCGTTCTTTACTCGTTTTGTCCGAAACAGAAACTGCCAGAGCTCATGAAAGAAGACTCTTCTCCCCATCCGTGTATACCATTTCATTCCATGACGAAATGCCTTGTCGGGCTGAAGGAAACTACGCCAGAGGGCTTTTGGTCGGAGTTGCAGAATCATCTCAATTGATTTCACCCACAGGAAAACGCGCCAAGGGCTCATGTTCTTTGTTTCCAAAACCTGATGCTTGTAGTCCCAATGGCTTTGATCCGAGTCGATTACACGTCGATCTGCATCAATCTTGTAGTACCCCGTCCACCGATGAGGGGTGATATACAAGGACATAATCTGGTCGGGATCATAGGCAAGGAGCTGCTTTAATGATCGCACAAAATCTCGATCCTGGACATCCTGAAAGTCGGTAACCCATGTTGCCAGGGAAATGATACCGTGTTGCCTCATCAGTCGTATTGCTTCGCGGTCTTTGGTTGTGGTGCTCCCCTTCCTGATGCGCTGAAGCGTCGATTCATCAGTGTTTTCCATTCCCAGTAGGAATCGTTCCACGCCTGCCTTTCTGTATAGATGAAGGATGTCAGCATCGCGAACGATATCATCGGCACGGGTGGACCCTATAATTATGATGTTGATATTCTCTTCGATGATGGCTTCACAAAACTCCCTCCATGCCTGCTTATCAACCGTAGGGTTTTCATCTGCGAGGTTGAAGAGCTCCACACCGTGAGTTCTGTGTAGCCAGGCGATCTCAGCCGCGAACTTCCTGGGATCGCGATGACGCCACCGCGTCCAGAATCCTCTCTGGCCACAGTAATTACACAAATGAGGACATCCCCGTGAATACTGCATGACAACTGCCTGCTTTCCCCCATAATAACTATACTGACTCAGGTCGACCAGTTCCCATCCAACACGATAAGCATCAAGGTCCTTAATCATCACCGCAGGCATAGTCTCTTTGATCTTTCCGTCTACTCGAAGTGCAATCCCCGGTACCGTTTCCAGATCCTTGCCTGACTCAATAGCGTCGATCAACCTTCGGGTCGTTTCTTCCCCTTCTCCACGAACGATGATGTCTATCTGGGGTTCCTGTAAAAGGATATCCCGAAAGTGATAGGTTGGAAAGACTCCGCCGTAGATGATGATCAGTTCGGGGTTCGCAGCGTGGGCCCTTCGCGTGATCTCCCGTACGATAGGGTGGGCGGAAGTTGATCCTGAGTGACCAATCAGTAGGGCTTCCGGCTGATGCGTATAGATGGATTTATTGATTTGATCATAGGTAAGTGGTCCGAACTCTGCATCCAGTAAGGCCACATCATGACCGTCGTCGATGAGCGGTCCTCCGATGCTTAGAAGTCCGAGTGGAGGTAGCTGTTCCTTAGGGATGCGGCTGCCAATGGCAGGGTGAAGTGGATTGACAATGAGTATCCTCATAAAATCTCCCCTCTAATTAACAGTATGTACTCGTTGCATACCCGATCCCTGCTGAGAGAGCGGACAAATTAAAGAATAGCTGGTTTTAGCCTATGACCTCCGTATTGAAGCTATGAATAGGATTATCGGCTTCTATGTATATGACAAAATCAGATTGTCTCAGGTTTGTTTCTGACGAAATGACAACGATTTGATAAATACACAGAAATGATCCAGATGGGAGCGTAGAAGAGAAATTCTATACTGAATACAGTAAGGTTTTGAACAGAGAGAAGAGACTTCGACATATCAAGTTTCTGAAACCAGGGGACGGGCAGACTGAGGCTTGCACTTGAAAACGGCTAGAAAACTGCAACACCATGTCCATGACGGTAGAATGAATCGAGCAGGAGGTGACTCAGCCAGGCCAGGCAAACAAAAACCGCAACCCAGGGATGAATGGCTCTTCTAAGAAGTGGAATTAGCGAGACGACAAATGCTAATGAAACAAGGATCAATGAATTCATGAATAGACTATGGCTTATCCGATAGGCGTCATGACCCCAGTTGGGAAGCGGCCAGTCAGGCAAATTGGCCAAAGCTATACAGGTGAATGCGAGACACACTTTTGCTCTGGGAGTATCAAGAAACGGCATAGCCAATGCGGAAAAGGACAAACCGATCAATGAATGCCCAACAGTTGTCATGGATTTTTTTCCTCGTGAGATTAGTTATGAACCACTGATCAATGCGGATGGACACTGATATTGATTACCATTGGATTTATTCCCTGGTTAACAATAAAAGGTCTCGATCAACTTTAGAATAACTTTTCTTGAATCACATCCGTGTGCATCCGTGTCTATCCATGGTTTTCTGAACCAGACTTTCACTCCCCTATTACGCCTGTCTCAGCAAGAGCGAACTCCACAACGAGAGGGAAGTGATCCGAGCCTCCATGAGGGCCAACGTATCGATCAAGAACAACGACGCCCTCGGAATGCAGACAATGATCCAATGGTATACGAAGAGGAAATAAATACAAGTCTGAGGGCCATGTTGGCTGATAACCATAGCCCCTTGCACTGTTAATAAGGCCCGTATCCTCCAAGAGTTCTTGAAAGGAATAACTGAATGGAGTCGTATTTAGATCTCCCAATACAATGAGTGGCAGCTCCACTTCCAATGAAACTTCGGCGAGCTCCCTGAGCTGTGTATCTCGCGACTCAGTTCGTTCAGCACCAACGGGAGGTTCGGGGTGCGTTGCGATAAGGGTGACTTCATGAATTCCCACTGAAATGTCCGTCATCACAGAGGGTACTCCAGCGTTTCCAATATAGACAACTTCAGACTGACTCATCGGCAGCCGACTAAAGACGCCTATCCCGAAATTGTCATCTCTTGTCTTGATGCAACGATGAGGATAATCGTCCAAAACAGGCTGTAACACCTTCAACCAGTCATCACTGATTTCCATCAAGACAATAATATCCGGATCAGTTTCCTTCAAGATGGAGGACGTTTGCTCCGGGTTTCCAGATCCCGTATTGACGTTGAACAGAACCGCGGTTGCTGATTCGGAGGGTTCACCTGCTACTGAGCTTCCTTTCCAATACAACGGGAATACCTGCGTAAGGTTTACAAAAGCAAAGAGAAGCGCGGCCGATGACCAAACCCATGATTTCAAAAGGAGATAGACGATCGTGAAGAGAATGAGGGCGATGGTATATTGCAGACGAAAGTGTGAAAAGAGATCCAAAAACCAATGGAATGATCCTGAAAAACCAAGGAGCGTCGCGACCAAAGGAAAGCAGGAATAAAACACAGCTCGATTGTGGATTTTCTTGCGGAGGGTAGGTTGCTTTTCATCTACTGTTATTTCTTCTACTTCTGTGGATTCCAAAGGATTCTCTCCAGGACCTTAAATCTCGACCGTTCAGCAAGTCATTCGATTTGGATGTACATGTTGTTTCATAAATCTCGGTCACTGCTATTATCATTGTTGAGTCTATGATTTTGGTCGGCGCCCAGCGCTTTCATCAAACTCTAGAGTAGTCAAGATAACAAACATTCATAGTTCTAACCACGGATTAACACAAATGGGCACGGATGTGTCTGGCTCGGAGTTCAATTAAACTATCTGAAGTTAGAAGGTCTTACATGATGAAGGGAACCAATTTCTTTGAGTTTCTACGAATCAGAATTTAGAAGTTCAGGAGGAGCTACTTTTTCTCGATTTCCCTGATACTATCCGTGTTTATCTGTGTCCCTCTGTGGTTTTCACCATACTCCACCCCTTCGAACCCCAATTTATCCGGTTGCAATTTACTTTCTACGAGCTTGCCACCTGCTTTCGAATGCAGCCAGGAAGCAGGTAGCAAGCAGGTAGCATGCAGGTAGATAAGGAAATGAGACAGGTTTAAACCTGTGACTGAAATTCTCAAAAACGAGGCTATCAAATCGGGGCCGGACCTTTCAAATCACTCGGATTTCCCCTTTGGAAAGTTCGACCTTAAAACCCGTTCTATCTTTCTGAGCGAAGTTTCGTGATCTACTTCAGAGAAGTTGGGTGCTCAAACTTGACTAGCCTCGAAAGGCTGTCATCAAAGAATCAAATGCGAATTCCATCTCACGCGCTACCATCGCGGGTAGTGGAAGGGAAGGTAGCGTTCTAGATTTTGCTGGAAGGCGAAAACGAGACGTTGATATCGACAATATTATCACAATGTTATAGGCGTCTTCAAGAATGCATCAGTTTCGGGAGCCTTCGCCAGGCCCAAAAACAGCAAGATCACCATTACTGATCGTACCGTTTGTTGGATCGTACTGAACAACACCGTCTCCTGTGATGTGACCGGGGAGTCCTGGAGCTCCCCCACCGGAAGGCCCGGCATCATGGTCACTGTCGGGGCCATGACTCAAAAAATACCACTGGATAGACTTATTGACGTTTCCTCGCATAGCATAGTGCAGGGCGTCGAATTCTTCTGTACCAGCTTCCGTAGAGAACTGCTCTGCGTAGTGACGTGTTGCATAGTGATAAGGGAGGTATATTTCACTTTTCTCATCGAGGTTGCGAAAGACGTCATCGGCAAGGGATGTCAAATAGGCAATGGGGGTCGTCAGACCAACGGGATACTTTGTTTCGAAAAAGGTTCGTGGCGAGTGGGCCGAGGTGAGAAATCCCCCTTGAACATCGTCGGGCATCGGATAGCGATTGTTATCAATTCGGTAAGCTTCGAGGGCAGTTGCATGGCTGCGCATCTCCGCTTTCACGCGGGTAACTTTCGCACGGGTTTGAGCTTCCAGAAAATTGGGAACAGCAATGGCAAAGAGGATGGCGATTATGGCGACAACAATGAGGAGTTCAATGAGGGTGAAGGCTTTCTGATGGGTGTTATTTTGCATGGTGTGGGTCTCTTTCTGTGTGAAATCATGACATCAGGCTATAATTTGTAACCAGAGCTAAACAAGACCTTGCCTTGCGTCACAAGGAGAAAGTTAGCCACGGCTAAAACACAAGACCGATGAAACTAGGTTATTAAGGATTATCCTTTAAATTCTCACCGCAGATCTTCGAGTTTATAGCCCTTAAAGTTATTTGTCTCGCTACTTATTGATGAATCGAGGAAGACCTATCCAACTACTCATAAATGGCCCATCAGTTGCACTCTTTATGGCGTTCCCAAGAACATGTGGAAAATTGAAATACGAGGTTCAGATTGATAGCTGCAGAAGAAACTCTCCATGGAAAGCTGAGGCCGCTTCTGTCCCTGATGCGTCAGTCCGAGCGTACCCAAAACGCACTGCGGCTTGGAGATCTTATCGATGTCATCAATCACGATGGGCTTATTGTAGCGGCCCTCGTGATCTCTCTTCCCTTCGCTTCGCCTTTGAGCCTTGGTCCGATTACTACACCAGCCAGTCTGTTTCTCCTTTATGCAGGATGGAAAACATATCGTGGAGCTCGATCTGAACCAGCTTCGCGCAAATGGAAGGAACTATCCCTCCCTGGTCCTTTCGTGAAGACCATGAGGCGCTGTATCGTCTATTCGTCGAACCGTTTAAAGTGGCACCGAAAGAGACTCTCCTCAAAACCTGGAAATCAATTTCAGGTGAGATGCGGAGCTGGCTTAATTCTCTCAGCGATTATCCTGGGGATCCCCGTTCCTCTGCTCCCTTTGACGAATACGTTTCCGGCCCTGGGAGCCGCGTCATTTTCTCTAGCCTTATTGCTCAACAGCTCACGATGGTTCATCACTGGTTACTTAATGAACATCCTTGGAATCCTTGTATTCGCCTCACTGGGAATCTTGATCTGGTGGCTTGGCGTGGATGTCCTGTTCTCGTACTTCACCTCAGGCTGAGATATGCTTCAATTTGCTCTAGCAAGTAATGAATGGTGAGAACCATCGAAACAAGAAACCTGTTCATTGATCGTCCCGTGAATAAATAAAGCGCTCTCGAATAGCACTATATCACCATTTCAGAATATAAGAAATATCTATTGCCCTGGCAGCTCTCGTCATTATCCTACCCACCAAGATGATTATCTAGAGTTCGTTACTAGTAATAAAGCTTCGGACCAGATGAATGAAGGACACCCCCACCAGGAGCGGACTACCATGAGCGAGTCTACCCAGAATGTTTGGACAACTTACAACCTGCCTAAAGAGCTTACAGAGATCCTGGAAGCTGCACCAAGCGTTAAAATAGCCAATACTGCTGAGGACTTAATTGACCTTTCAGTGGGTGGAAAAGATGGCGACCACCTCGACGTAACCTACGAACTTCCCGATGGAAAGACGGTTCATGAGGCAGTCGTTAATCGCGTTCGCAATGGTATTGCGGCAAACTATACAGAAGCGTACATGCGTCGCCGCGACCCTGACTGTATGGTCATCGGTGACGATCAACCCACTGACAAGAAGCATTTCCGTGATCGCTTCGATTACGATTTCGCGGACTTACGAAAAGAAACCATTGAATGGTTGAAGAGTCAGCCACTGGCGATCTTTGCCTTCCGTGCGGGTCGTGGGTACGGCTATGATTCTGTTGCCATCGTCCCTGATAACGCAGGCTTCTTTGCCTTTGGTCTTTCACTGCTTCAAGGAATTATTCCATTTTCAGAAATCACAAAAGACTTCAACCTTAAAGGTGTCATCTATACAGCACCTCCTTTCAGGCATACACACTTTGGAGGAAAACAGGTGGTCGTTCACGTTCGAGGCGAAGAGCTCCACGAAATGTTTGCCTATAACCTCTACCCTGGCCCGAGCGCCAAGAAAGGCGTCTACGGGATGCTCCTGGCCCAGGGAGAGACAGAATCATGGGTAACAGCCCACTGTTCTACAGTAAAGGTTGTCACCCCTTACGATTTCGAGGTGGTCATGATGCACGAAGGCGCTTCCGGAGGCGGAAAATCGGAAATGCTGCAGCACCCGCACCGTCTGAATGATGGCCGTCTGATGCTGGGCAAAAATGTTGTCACTGATGAGATCCGCCACGTTGAGCTTCCCCGTACCTGTGATCTCTTCCCTGTTACCGATGACATGGCGCTCTGCCACCCATCACTAAAGAATGGAAGTGGACGCCTGACATTAACAGATGCCGAAGAGGGATGGTTCGTGCGCGTTGACCACATTAAGAACTATGGAACCGACCTCGATCTGGAACGTATATGCGCTGATCCTGAACGACCAGTTCTATTTCTGAATATAGATGCTGTAGCGAATAGTCGTGCAATGATCTGGGATCACATTGAGGATGAACCTGGAAAACCTTGTCCCAATCCACGTGTTGTTCTTCCCCGTGATATCATCCCTAATAATGTTGAGGACGCGGTTGAAGTACAAGTCAGAAGCATTGGTGTAAGAACTCCTCCATGCACCAAGGAGAATCCTTCTTACGGGATCATCGGGATCATGCATCTGCTTCCCCCATCACTTGCCTGGTTGTGGCGTCTGGTCGCTCCTCGGGGACACGCAAACCCAAGCATTGTCGCAACCAAAGGTATGAGTAGTGAAGGTGTTGGTTCCTACTGGCCTTTCGCCACGGGACGTCGTGTTGATCAGGCGAATCTTCTTCTGGATCAGTTTGTTGCGACTCCAAAAGTACGCTATATTCTGACACCAAATCAACACGTGGGCGCCTGGGAGACCAGCTTTATGCCTCAGTGGCTGGCTCGGGAGTACATCGCTCGTCGAGGTGGTGCGAAGTTCAAAGACGAGTCTTTGCGTGATTCACGCTGCCCACTTCTCGGGAAAGCACTACATACCATGACAATCGAAGGACGCCCGATCCCCCGCTGGTTCCTTCAGGTAGATACTCAGCCTGAAGTGGGAGAAGAAGCTTATGATCAGGGTGCTGCCCAGCTATACAAGTTTTTTGAAGAGTGCCTGGCGAAATTCGATCACAGCGATCTCCAACCTCTTGGGAAAGCCATTATTCAGTGCTGCCTCGACCGCGGAACTTTTGAAGATTTCAGTAAGTTAATCGTGCAGGAATAAGTGGTCACAAATTCCATAAAGGACAAAAATCCCCGGTTGGAGTGTCTATCCAACCGGGGATTTTGATTTGAATTGATTTAGTTTCGCTGGGGTAATCAGCACTCGCAAAGCGTGAAGCTTGTGCCAAAATGTCTCTTGTTCTGCCGTCGAGCTCTTGCTTTGTCCGATGCAGTAATCACTGCGATCCATCACCTGATTTGCCACGTTGCTGAAAAGCCCTCTTCCTTCAGCGAAAAATGGTCTTTATTAAAGGATTGTCACCAGATTATTTTCTGGAACATATAGTGCCTCACACGTATCAACTTCCCAATTTTGGAGTCCTTCAATGACAAGATTCATTCTTACACTGCTCTTAGTCACGAGCCCTATCCTGACGTTTGCTCTGGACACGCCAGCTCCAAGTCCTCGCATCGAAACAACACAGCGTATAGGTCTTACAGATTTTACGCTCGATTACTCACGCCCATCGATCAAGGATCGTGAAATATTTGGTGGCTTAGTTCCCTACGATGAAGTTTGGAGAACGGGAGCAAATGCCTCGACAAAGATTTCCTTTAATCAAGATATTATCATGGGAGGAGAAGCTGTCAAAGCTGGCACCTACGGACTCTATACTATCCCCGGCGAGGAAGAATGGACAGTGATTTTGTCAAATGACTCCGAGCTGTGGGGCGCTGGTGGCTACACCGAAGAGAATGACGCGTTGCGCGTTACAATTAAGCCTGATAACAGCAGAGATATCATGGAGTCGATGCTGATATACTTCGACCATCTAAGAAATGACAGTGCTCACCTCGTGATTCACTGGGATAGCGCCTATGTTGCCGTTCCGATAGACTTACACACGAAAGATCAGGTTCAGGCAAACATTGATAAAGCAAGTGCCAACATGGACGCCTGGAAAGCAGGTGACTTTGCGAATGCGGCTCGCACTTATCATGACTACGATCTGGACAGAGAGCAAGCGCTGAAATGGATCAATACTGCGATCGAGTCCAACGATAAAGCATTCTACTGGGTACATACAAAAGCTCTGATTCTTGCCGAACTTGGCCGGGACTCCGAAGCAATCGAGGCGGCTGAAAAGTCCCTTGAGATGGCTACTGCAGCAGAAGGTGGAGATTTTGGCTATATTGACCGGAATAAAGAACTACTGAACAAGCTTCGGTAAGAGCATAGATTAACAAACAATTGGAAGTGAGGTCTTTGTGTCTCTTCATACAATGAAGTTGTGCTTATACGTGCTGTTACTTGTGACTTTTCTCGTCGACCGTCCAGCAGCTTTTGAACCTCTCAGTTCCCGTGAAATCAGGGAGGAGATCGAAAGTCTTCAAGTTTTTGGTAGTGTGCTGTATATTGCGGCCCATCCCGATGATGAGAACACGCAGTTAATTACATACCTTGCCAATAGCAGGCATTATGAAACAACCTATTTGTCTTTGACTCGAGGCGATGGAGGTCAGAACCTTATAGGGTCTGATCTTCGTGAAAGACTCGGACTTATACGCACCCATGAACTACTCGCCGCTCGTGCTATCGACGGTGGCCAACAGAGATTCACGCGTGCTGTTGATTTCGGATATTCAAAGAGTGCTGAAGAATCATTTCGGCTTTGGGGCAAAGAGTCGGTTCTGGAAGATGTCGTCCGCGTTATTCGAGAAACGAAACCAGACGTCATCATTACGCGCTTTTCAACAGAACCTGGATATACACATGGTCACCACACAGCGGCGACATGGCTGGCACAGGAAGCATTTAAGGCGGCAGCCGATCCCGATGCATTTAAGGACACTCTGGGCGATTTAGAGCCCTGGCAGGCAACCCGCCTCATATGGAATGTGTCCTGGTGGTCTTTTAGGTCCCGCGGTGAAGAGTTCGTCACTGACTCCTATCTGGGACTAGACGTTGGTTCATTTGATTTTCCCCGTGGTCAATCCTATCCACAAATAGCCGCACTCAGTAGAAGTCAGCATCAGAGTCAGGGATTCGGCACCATCGCGAGTCTCGCGCAGGAGTCGGAGTATTTCGAACTCCTCGACGGAGAGCCGATGGAAGGTGATATCTTTTCTGCCATTGATACCAGCTCAGCAAGACTTATCGATGATCCGGAATATGGGAAATTAATCGACAGACTACTCGAAGAGTTCGACGACGAGCGCCCTTACGAGAGTTTCAATACTCTTTCAGAAATACGAGACCTTCTCTTAGAGATGGAGCCTTCTTATTGGCGAGACCACAAGTTGCAGGACATTAACCGAGTTTTATTATCCTCTGCGGGACTTGAAGCTCAGCTCAATACTTCGACAGCAAGACTCCCCCAGGGATCATCGCATACGCTCGATTTCAAGATCGTTCACAGAAGCCCTCTTAAGGTCACGTTGAAGAATATCCAACTTTTTGACAAGCTGGAAGAGCAAGAGCAGGCCCTCGATGCATATACAGTCTTTGAATCAGAAATTCCTTTGAAGATCCCATCAACGATGCCGATTTCTCAACCCTACTGGCTGATCGAGGATCCAACTCTGGGACAATTTCAAGTCTCTGATCGTGAAATGATCGGAAGGCCGCTAAATCCAGCACCGGTTGAAGGAACGATAGATGTCGAGATTGAAGGCGTCACGATTAGATTTGCTGAAGCTGCAGTACACAGGTTTCGAGATCCTGTCCGGGGAGAAGTAGTCGAACCTGTGTCTATCACTCCCCCGCTCACAGTGGCCCTTAACCAAAGCTTAATCATGGCAGCAGACCAGAATGAAAAAATAATCAATGTAACGCTCGAGGCAGGTGTCGACGACATTTCAGGAAAGCTGATTGTTGATATTGAAGGTGATTGGACGACTACTTTCAAAGCGCAAAGTCTCTCATTCAACAATGCTGGAGATCAGGAAACATTATCCATCGATCTGACACCTTCAGAAACCTCAGGAGAAGCAACGTTACATGTCAGTTTTGAACTCGATGGAGGCGAACGACTGGATCGTGGCCTCGAAGTTTTGTCTTACGACCACATCCCTCCCATCACATTCTTTCCCAAAGCAGAAGCGCGTCTCGTTCGTGTAGATGCGCAAATTGCTGGAGACCGAATTGGTTATCTGCCGGGTGCTGGGGACGTTATTCCTGAAAGCCTTCGCTTATTGGGTTATGAAGTCATTGAATTTGAACCGGACTCGCCAAACTCAGTAGCACTCGACAACTTTGATGCAATTGTCCTTGGAATCCGAGCATTAAACGTCCATGCCAATATAGACCAATGGCTTGAACGACTTTTTCAATACACGGAGGACGGCGGCACCTTAATCATTCAATATAATACGAATCGTAATTTGAAGACAACAATGCTCGGTGATGACCTGTTTCAGATCTCACGTGATCGGGTAACTGACGAATTTGCAGCGATGCGCTTATTGGCGCCTGAGCATCCTGTATTGAATGCTCCCAACAAGATATCAGCTAGAGACTTTGACGGCTGGGTGCAGGAACGCGGACTCTACTTTGCCGACACATGGGGACCGAATTGGACTCCAATCCTATCATCCAACGATTCCGACGAGCCGCCCCGTGATGGTGGACTTCTGGTTAAACGCTCTGGTGATGGCTGGGTTGTTTATACCGGTATATCTTTCTTTAGACAATTACCTGCAGGAGTTCCGGGAGCCTATCGCCTTTTTGCAAACCTGGTTTCCTTGTCCAGTTCGAATGGCGAGGAAAATTAGACCTTAAATGCAACCAAACGAGAACGAAACAGTAGATAAAGGGGAAGCCCGCTGGAATCGAATCCATGTGGGAGTCTTGATCTGGCTGGTGGTCATGATTGTACTTCTGTATCTATTTACTGAGATGTTTTCATGAGTGCACTAGATTGGATTGTTCTTGCCTTAACGATCGGTGCGATCGTTGGAGCAGGTACCTTTTTGCGCAGAAAGCACGAGGGGATGGACGAGTACCTTCGTGGTGGCAATCAACTGAAATGGGGAACGATTGGCCTGTCGGTGATGGCAACCCAAGCCAGTGCGATTACCTTTCTTTCAACTCCGGGGCAGGGCTACGAACACGGGATGGCCTTCGTCCAGAATTATCTTGGACTACCGATCGCTATTGTCATCATCTCGGCGTTCATTATGCCTATTTACTACAGGCTGAAGGTCTATACAGCTTATGAATATCTGGGCAATCGGTTTGATACAAAGACTCGTGTTCTGGGCTCGATACTTTTCCTGGTCCAGAGAGGTCTGGCAGCAGGGATTACCATTTATGCTCCAGCGATTATTCTCTCAACACTTTTGAAATGGGATCTTCAGGCGACCATTATCCTAACAGGTTTTCTTGTCATTACCTATACGGTAGCGGGTGGGACGAGAGCGGTCAGTCTCACACAAAAGTATCAAATGGCTGTTATATTCGCGGGGATGGTTGTCGCCTTCCTGTATCTGATCACCTCCATTGGGCAACATGTCAGTTTTCTAGAGGCCACAAATCTGGCAGGAGCCATGGGCCGGCTGGAAGCCGTCAATTTTTCCATCGATACATCAGAGCGCTATACCATATGGACGGGCCTTTTGGGAGGAACCTTTCTGGCACTCTCGTACTTTGGAACGGATCAGAGCCAGGTACAAAGATACATTACAGGGGAGAATATAGAAGCTGGACGTGCCGGACTGATATTTAATGCGATTCTGAAAGTTCCAATGCAGTTTGCTATACTCTTTCTTGGTGCGATGCTTTTTGTCTATTATCAATTCAACCAGGCACCCATCTTCTTCAACCCTGTCGCTTCTGAGACGATTCCAGTGGTTGAACGTCAGCAATTCGAAGATGAGTCCGAAAGAATTTTCCAGGAAAGGCAAGCCGCTCTGCAAAGCTTCTTCGAAGCAGAGGGTGAGGAGCAACAGGTACTCGAGACTGAACGACTTCAGGCTATTAATTTGGAAATGGGAGAGTTAAGGACGACGTACATAGAACGGATGCAGGAGATCGACCCCACAGTTGAAGGGGAAGATGCAGATTACGTATTCCTGACTTTCGTTTTAAGTAAACTTCCGGCGGGCATCATTGGGCTGCTTATCGCTGTGATCTTATCTGCCGCGATGTCATCGACCTCCTCAGAACTCAATGCACTCGCGTCTACAAGTACCATCGATCTATACGCGCTGCTTTTCAAAAAAGAGGTAGATAATATACCGGTGTGGGTAAGTCAGGGTCTCACCCTGCTCTGGGGTTTTGTGGCAATCGTTTTCGCGCTAACCGTGACTCTCTTTGATAATCTGATAGAAGCTGTCAACATTGTGGGCTCTTTGTTTTACGGAACGATCCTCGGTATTTTTCTTATTGGTTTCTTTCTAAAGAAGCTGAGAGCAAACGCAGTCTTCACCTCCGCAATTCTTTCCCAGTCCATTGTAATCACCCTCTTTGTTGTTTCTGATATTGGATATCTGTGGTACAATGTTATTGGATGTCTTCTGGTTGTTTCTATCGCGTCCTTCGGTCAGATTGTCTCACGGAAATAAGTGACTTTTCAGATGAAGATGAGATCACTCTAATCATCGATCTTACTCTTTCGTAAAAAGACAATTCCCCAACCTGGAAAGATCAGGCTGGGGAATGACTCAGGGAACTTCTTTCGACTTTTTCGAGAATCAGTCGAGATCAAACCGGTCAAGGTTCATGACTTTGGTCCAGGCAGCGACAAAGTCCTTCACAAACTTATCTTTCGAGTCAGAGCATGCATAGACTTCAGCGACAGCTCGGAGCTGTGAATTGGAGCCAAAGATCAGATCAACGGCGCTTCCCATGTATTTGATTTCTCCAGACTTACGATCGTGGCCTTCATACACATGTTTACACTCTTCGTTCTGCTTCCACTCAATACTCATATCGAGAAGATTGACGAAGAAGTCATTGGTGAGAGCTTCAGGCTTATCAGTGAACACGCCTACTTTCATAGAATTATAATTGGCGTCTAGAACCCGAAGTCCGCCAACAAGAACTGTCATTTCAGGAGCTGTGAGCGTGAGAAGGGCAGCTTTATCGATGAGCAATTCTTCTGAGGGCAGCGTTACTCCTTTTCTCAGATAGTTTCTGAAACCGTCTGCCCTGGGTTCGAGCACGGAGAATGAATCGACATCGGTCTGATCCTGAGTTGCGTCTGTACGTCCCGGAGAAAAGGGAACAGAAACATCATGACCAGCTTTCTTTGCAGCTGCTTCTACGGCTGCGCAGCCACCGAGCACGATCAGATCCGCAAGAGAGACTTTTTTGCCTCCGCTCTGTGCCCCGTTAAAGTCTTTTTGAACTTTCTCCAAAGCATTGAGTACCTTATCCAGCTCTGCCGGTTCGTTGACTTCCCAGAACTTTTGCGGAGATAGACGAATGCGAGCTCCGTTTGCTCCACCGCGCTTATCACTTCCTCGAAATGTTGACGCAGAGGCCCAGGCTGTCTTAACAAGCTGCGATATAGACAAACCAGAATCGAGAATCTTTGCCTTAAGATCTTTGATGTCTTTATCATTAATCAGTTCATGATCAACTTCTGGAACAGGGTCTTGCCAGATCAACTCTTCTTCAGGGACAAGAGATCCAAGATAACGAGAACGTGGTCCCATGTCACGATGAGTCAACTTGTACCAGGCGCGCGAAAAGGCGTCGGCAAACTCTTCAGGGTTTTCGTGAAAGCGTTTGGAAATCGGAGCATAGGCAGGGTCCATGCGCAGTGCGAGGTCCGTGGTTGCCATCATCGGCGCATGCTTCTTTGAAGGGTCGTGTGCGTCGGGCACAGCGTCTGAACCTGCACCATCTTTCGGCTTCCACTGGTGAGCGCCGGCAGGACTCTTGGTCAGCTCCCACTCGTAACCGAAGAGCGTATCAAAGTAGCTATTATCCCATTGGGTAGGTGTGGGAGTCCAGGCACCTTCAAGTCCACTGGTAATCGTGTCTCCACCTTTACCGCTTCCATAACTGTTCTTCCAGCCAAGTCCCTGTTCTTCGATCGTGGCGCCTTCTGGTTCGGGACCGACATGAGCCGGGTCTGCGGCTCCGTGGCATTTTCCAAAAGTGTGACCTCCAGCAACCAGAGCGACTGTTTCTTCATCATTCATCGCCATGCGTGCGAAAGTCTCACGGATATCCTTCGCAGCAGCAAGGGGATCAGGATTTCCATTCGGGCCTTCAGGATTAACGTAGATAAGTCCCATCTGAACGGCGGCAAGGGGGTTCTCCAGCTCTCGCTCTCCGCTGTAACGTTCATCAGCGAGCCATTCACTTTCCGGACCCCAGTTGATGTCGCCTTCTGGCTCCCAAACATCTTCGCGCCCGCCACCAAATCCAAAGGTTTTGAAGCCCATAGATTCGAGGGCGGCGTTTCCAGCCATCACAAGAAGGTCAGCCCAGGAGAGCTGTCGGCCATACTTCTGTTTTACAGGCCAGAGTAGTCGTCGTGCTTTATCAAGGTTAGCGTTGTCTGGCCAGCTGTTAAGAGGAGCAAAACGCTGAGTGCCGGCAGAAGCTCCCCCGCGTCCGTCGGCAATTCTGTAGGTTCCTGCAGCATGCCACGCCATGCGTATCATGAAGGGGCCGTAGTGTCCGTAATCAGCGGGCCACCAGTCCTGAGAATCAGTCATCACCTTCTTGAGGTCATTCATCACTTCATCAAGGTCGAGTTTCTTGAATTCTTCAGCATAATTGAAGTCCGCTTCCATGGGGTCAGCTTCTGCGGGATTCTGATGGAGAATCCTCAGTTCCAGCTGATCTGGCCACCATTCACGATTAGACATTTTCTTGATGGCTGCGGTGTGTCCGCCCATGACAGGGCACTTACTGATATCGCCCATGTTTTGTTCGGTACTTGACATAACTCTTAAACTCCTTGTGACTGGATTAATTTAGCAAGCTTGTGTGCGAGAATAATTACTTAGTACCCAAACAACACAAAATGAAAGCAAGGCTTTGGGTTGCTCAGGAAAGTGGCTCGGATTTGGTACAAAAATACATCTTCATTCCGTATATCATTCGCTTGAAATATCAAGTGCAGAGGGTATGCCAGATGGCAATGTATTCCTCTCAATTCTTTAGGATGCACTGCCCCCAGGGTTTTCTCCATTTTTCAGGATAAAACTCTGCCAATTAATTAGGCTAGAGTTCAACAGTACGGGTGTAAGAGATCTAACATTAGAGATCAAGTCTAGAGTCAGATGATGATGACATTATTATTCAGGAATTCTCTTCAGGTAGTACTCCACTACGACGAGGGAATTATAGACGCCCTGTAGGACGAGCAGGTCTCACAAAGCTTCAAGGAGTTGCTGATGAAACTCGTGCATCTGACGAAAGCGATAGTAGAGGTGTTGAATACGGAGAAATCTCCCTTCTTTTCCTGGATCATCCGAGAACCGATTCTTATCCCAATCAGCTTCGATCCAACCAAGGTATTCCAAACAGCGGCGATCGAGTTCTTTGACAAGCCTCGCGTCTTTCAAATCTCCTTCAGAGGCAAGCAGATGCTCCATGCTATACTTAAGAAGCTCTGTCGATCTAATCAGACTTAGCCACTCCCATTGATTTTTTGAGACTGTTTTTTCCATCTCTTTGAGATCATCCAGTATCGATTCAAGCCGCTCGATGTTTGACTTCACTTCAGCCCTGTTCTTCTCAGCCATCACCCGAGCAGCGCTAAGAGACTCCGCGTCCACCCAGCAGCTGGTATTGAATTCCGAGCGATGCCAGATCATCCCAAGAATATCGTTCATCGTTTCTTGAAAGCTCTCTCCTTCTGGACTTCCAAAATAATCATGCATTAAAGCGGTATAGAATTGCGTCTCATTGAAGTTCTCTCCACCCCAGGCATGTGCGGCCGACCATGCAACTCCGGTCCACAGTGAATCGGACATATATCTCGTGGGAACCCATATTGTTGTATTAACGCCCATGAGATCATGCTCGCGGGCAATCGCTGAAAAACGGGCAATATTCTGAAAGTTGTGTTCATCTGGCATGATCATGTGAGGAGCACAGGTAAGTGCTGGACAGGCAATCACTTCAAAGCCTCGCTCCTGAAAGAATACAACAGACTCATCGTCAACATCGGCGTTATAGTGCCAGTCGAAGATAACGACATCATCGGAATCGAGGTTATCTGCGACCTCCGGATGAGCCAGAAGCATATCCCCCCAAAGTGCCGTCCTTTCACCCTCGGCAGCCGCCAGTTCGATTGCCTGTTGAAGAGCTAGAGTCAACCACCCTGCGTGGTCAAGTTCACCGAAAGCCTCTATACAACGTGCGCAATTGGTCATATCGACCTCATCGAAACCGATATGCAGCCATGGGTGACGAAACACTTCAGAGGTATGAGCATAGGAGACCTTCAAGTACTCCATCGCCTTTGCACTGGCTGGGCAAAGAACGTTCGTATATCCAGGGATATCGGTTCCCATCCATGAGCGGTCGGGATTATCCTCGTCCGTTTGATGCAGGTAATCCTCAAAATCTGGAAGACGTGTGAACATTCTGGAATGCCCAAGGGATTCTATCTCAGGCATGATGGAAACGTGATACTTCTTTGCATATTGAATCAACTCGTTGATTTGCTCCGGCTTCCATGCCTGATGATGCAGAAGCTCTGGATAATCCTCAAGGTAGAGAGCTGACGTCTGGTCATCGGTAAGGTGCCACAGGATTGCATTCATCTTATAGCTCGCTGCGAAGTGAATGAGTCGCTTATAGTAGTCCATGTTCTCATTCAGGCGTGCCGAATCGATCATGATCATACGTACCGGCAAGTCTGGCCAGTCTCTGATTTCACCGATGGGCAAAGAAGGCTCATTGAGTAGCTGCCTCAATGTCTGAATACCATAGTAGACACCTTGAGGAGAGTTCCCTTCGATAGAAATCAGATCCGCTTTGATGGTCAGTCTATATGCCTGGCGAATAATCTCATCGCTGTACGCTGACTCAAGTGATGGGACTTCAACACTTCCCAATTTGAGCTTGATGGGTGTCCCTCTCAGGTCCAGAGTGATCCCCAACTCTGTGAGAGAATCACCAAGCAAGGCAGCCTCGTTTCCGAGCGCGAACTCACTTTCAATTCTTGCTGAGGTAAGGGTGAAATTTCCTTCATTGAATGCCACCTCCTTTGGAGCTGGGAGAACTCTCAATTCTGTATCCTCCTGCGCTGAATCTACTACCGTTGGAAACATCAGCGCGGCAGCCATCAGGACGAGGAATAGAAGAACAATCTGTGTATCGTGCTTTTTATGATATTTCATACGTATCCATCTTTCATCGAGGAGTGTGCACCATCATCAGAGAACGCTCTTGACGTTGGGTCAAAAGCAGAAAGTGTTAAAACCCTCTCTTGACCATCCATCGGGAATAGAGGTTGATAGCGGCGATTCGAGATAAATGCAACGGGAAGAATCCAAATCACCTTGAACAAAGATAGAAAACGGCTTCACTCAACCATCTACCGGCCCGGTCAGCATGCAGGCTGGGGGATTCCTGTGTGGAAAGAAATGTTCAAGGAGCTCTACGAGAGTCGTGAGCTTACCTGGCTTCTCTTCATCCGCGACTTTAAGGCTAGATACAAGCAAACACTTCTGGGTGTCGCCTGGGCAGTCATCATGCCGGTTGTTGCAGTCGGAACATTTGCCTTTCTCAACCAATCGGGCGTTCTGAGCATCGGCGACGTCGGGGTACCTTATGTACTGTATGCGCTGGTGGGGTTAACGACGTGGCAATTGTTCGCCGGAGGAATTGTGGCCTGCACGAACTCCATTGTCTTGGGCGGTTCAATGGTCGTGAAAATTAACTTCCCGAAAGAGACACTTGTTATCTCATCATTCGGACAGACTCTGATCGAGTTTCTTGTGAGAGCAGTGATGATCGCTCTACTCTTTCTATACTACGGAATTTTGCCTGCTCCAACGATCATTCTATACCCGTTAGCGATACTTCCGATTTTGCTGTTCACACTTGGGCTCGGACTTCTGCTCTCGCTGATGAACGCAATCTTCAGGGACATTGCTAATATCGTCACGATGATGGCGACCTTTCTGATGTTCATTACGCCTGTCCTCTACCCTGCCAGAGAAGGATATTTTGCGAAGCTCAGTGCCTTTAATCCGCTTGCGGCGATGGTAGAACTGCCGCGTGACCTCATACTCACCGGCAATATAACACATATTTTTTCCTTCGCATGGGCTAGCGTTTTAAGCATACTCGTCTTTCTACTATGCTGGCGGGTCTTTCATCTTGCAGAGATCCGTATAGCAGAGAGGGTTGGTGCACGATGAGTGAGAAACCGCTGATAGACGTCCGCTCGGTCTCTAAGAAGTTCACGAAGACTCTGAACACTTCAATGAAGTATGGTATCATCGACATTACGCGTGACCTTGCAGGCCTGAAGCCAAAGTCAGGCACTCTGCGCAAAGAAGAGTTCTGGTCCATCAAGGATATTTCCTTCCAATTGAAACGAGGCGAATGTCTTGGACTAATCGGACCCAACGGCGCTGGTAAAAGCACGCTGCTTAAGATGGTCAACGGGCTCATTCCCCCAGATCGCGGAGCACTCAGAGTTACTGGCCAAGTCGGAGCTTTAATCGAAGTTGGAGCTGGTTTTCATCCTCAGCTCACTGGTCGAGAAAACATCTATGTCAATGCTTCTATTCTCGGTATATCCAAAAGGGATATAGAGAAGAAAATAGACGCGATTATTAATTTCTCAGAATTGGGAGACAAGATCGATACTCCCGTGAAGTTCTACAGCTCTGGCATGTATGTACGACTCGGTTTCGCCATCGCCGCTCAGATGGAACCTGATGTCATGCTTATTGATGAGATTCTCGCTGTGGGTGATGCAGGCTTTAGGAGTAAATGCTATAGCGCGATTGACCGGATGATTTCAAATGCAGCGGTCATTTTCGTGTCTCACAACATGGAAGCAATCACACGAATCTGTAATCGTGTTATGGTTTTAGATGGAGGGGAATGTCTATTTGATGGAAATTCAATCGATGCTGTATCCCGCTATACAGAGCTTTTCGAGCAGGAACGGAAAGATCATCTTCAGGATGGCTTCCGATTAGAAAGCTTCACGGTAAATGGGAATGGGCTGGGGCCAGTAAACTTTGAGCATGGATCGAATTTGAAGATAGATCTTAATGCATATAGTCCGGAAGCCCGGAAGGATCTTCTGCTGAAGATTAACATCACAGACTCGGCCGGACAACTGGTTGCCGAACTCAACAGTCGCAATCTCGGAAGAACAGTCGATTTGAAAGAGGGAATGAATAACTTTAAAATCGATGTTTCCGATTTGCTTCTCCTCCCCCGCCGTTATTATCTAAGTCTGTCTATCATCGCGGGGCGCGCGGAACACTTATTGTGGTGTCGCAACCTGATTGAAATAAAGGTCACTGGTCAGATACAGGGACACCAGGCATACCAGCTAACTGGTAAAATTTCTGAAGGGGAGGCTGGTTAAGAAAGAGTCATGGATGAGAAAGTTAATCCAGATGATAAGAACGTGGAAGAACGTTCGAGGACACTTAAGGATATTATCTTATCCAGAAGATCTGTCAGAAACTTCACGACTGAGTCGATTCCTGAAGATCTCTTAAACGAGCTGATTGAATCAGGTATATATGCTCCTTCTGGTTCGAATTCCCAGAACCAAAGATTCCTGCTGGTGACAGATCCACAGGAAATTGAGCATTTCGGGAAGCTGCGGTGGGTATATCCCTATAGATCAAAAATGCCTCACTCAGAGATTCGGAAACGAAATCCCTCAGGAATTCTTGGAAATGCCACGGCACTAATCTTTGTCTTTGCCGATACATCCTTGAATAACACCAGGAATAACGGTGAGTATTATATATGGGAGACGCTTGATACCCAGAACTGTGCCGCCTCGATCGAGAATATTCTCCTGCAGGCAACGGCACGGGGAATTGGTTCGTGCTGGGTCTCATCGACAGAGAAAATGAGTTATAGTCGGTTAACTTCCGGGCTTTCCTGGAGGAAGCTCTTTGAAGATTATGACGTCCCATCTCACTTTAAGATTCAAGGCTGCATCCTTCTTGGCTATCCCCGAAAGTATGACGAATCGGGCTTTCCGAAGGGTGAAAAGCATCATGGAGTAACATGGGGGCCTGTTGATCGAAAACCTCTCGAAGACTATCTCATCAAAAAGCGCAGACACTCCAAGACTCCGTCATTGCCCTATCACTACTCAATACTGAGAGCTCTCCTTAATTTCCTTTTAAGAGTAGTCAGATTCATAGATCGTCAACTCTACAGAATTGAACAACACGAGATAAAAGAGCAGAGAAAGAAGAATTCATGAGTCGCCCACTTGTTGTATTCGGCAGCTTTGGAAATAAGGACATCGGCGATGAGGCGATGCTCACAGAAGATCTACGATATATTAGAGATATTCTGAAAATACCTGATTCTCAAGTCTACTTAATTGGAACGCAGCCAGATTATCTCAGATATTATCATCAGCACCCAAAGTCTAATTGCCTTGGAGATGCCTGGTTCAAGTTCAGAAACGATATAGAAGGACCAGATCCTGTCAGCAGACTCAGGAAGGCCTGGTGGTCTGTAAGAGATCTGATTCATCCAGATCCAGCCTTGACGCTTATCCGACAGGCAAGAGCCGCCTTGATTACCGGAGGGGGAACGGTCAATACACGCGACCAGCATGCAAGGAGCCTTAAACGAATGCATGCCTTCGTCATGCATTGCAGGAGTTGCGGTGTCCCCGTCTTTATGAGCGGCCAGACAATCGGTCCCCTTGGAGTAGACCCTCACCACGATCGACTGGCACGCCAGATTATAAAGTCTGTCGATGTATTGACGGTCAGAGACGCCCTCTATTCGCGGCGTTACCTTGATATCCTGGGGACCAAACCAAAGAAGCTTCTGGAAACATATGATGATGCATATACTCTTTCAATTGATGATATCTCGTTGAATGACACTGATGCAACTCTGGCAAGTTTTATTGGAGAACGACGAACGATAGCGCTCAATGTCACTCTCTATACGGCTGATACCAAAGAGAAGCGAGATCGAATCAGCTCTATCTCAGAAGATCTCATAAATACGTTTAATTGCAATCTGGTCTTCGTAAGCCACACCCCTGATGACTACCAGCATCTTCTCATGATCTATGATGACATCGAAAATGATTTGAAGAACTTTATCAGAGTTCCTGATACACGCCTCTGGAGAGATGCTTCACTGAAGAAGCTTATATCCGAATGCTTTCTCGCGATCGGAGGTCGGTACCACTTCATCGTCTTTTCGGGAACCTCAAACACTCCTTTCGTCGGCATGTGTGGGAATCACTACTCGTATATCAAGCAGGATGGCTTTGCCCGACAATTGGGGCTTCAGGACTTCATCCTTACGGAGAAACAAACCTGGGACCACGAATACCTGATGAGTACTGTTGAAAAAGCGACAAAGCTCAAACTGGATTTCAAGGATAAGTTCGCATTCCCGGGAGAATCGATGCGACTTTTCGGCAAGTGGCTTGAGGAGCATTCCAGATGAATTACTTTTTCCAACGATTTTTCTACTTCCTCATCCGTGACAAAGCACGTGAACAGATTCTTGAATTTGGAAGAACACATGGAGCAAGAATCGAACGTGGACTCATCATGGACTACGCATTCGAGTTTATAGCCAAGAGCGGTCTTGATGGTGCTTACATGGAGTTTGGATGCTTTAACGGATCATCCTTCATTCAGGCTTACCATGCCTGTAAGAAGCACCTGAAAAGCAACGTACCTGGGCAGAAACTCAGCAAACATAAGTTCTATGCATTTGACTCCTTTGAAGGACTTCCAGCTCTCGACAAGGAAGATCAAAGTGATGGTTATGACGTCTTTGAGGAGGGACAATATGCCTACTCCCGCAAAGATTTCAAGGCGGCGCTCAAGAGAGGCGGAGTCGACTTGAAAGATGTCATGACGATCCCTGGATTCTATGAGGATTCCTTAACCGATGAATTGAAGGTGCGAAAGAAGCTCCCCAAGATTGCTATAGCGCATATAGATTGTGACCTCTACTCCTCCGCCAAAACTGTCCTGAACTTCCTTACGGACCTGGTTCAAGATGGCTCGCTCATACTCTTCGATGACTATTTCTGCTATAAAGGCAGGCCGGACGAAGGTGTGCGTCGAGCATTCTACGAATGGCTAAATCAGACGGGATACAAGGCTACTGCCTATACAAATTACCACTGGGCGGGAAAAGCATTTATTCTACATACTCAAGAACTTTCAGGAACATCAAAAGACTTTCATTCTTCGATCCTTGAGTAATCTCTTAGACCTGACGATATCCCTGAAACCGAAGACTAGAACCGCCCGGAGATCGCTCCGCTTAAGGTCACTCCAGATTTAATGGTTCTTCTGATTTTTCCTATGAGCCTGCAATAACGCAACCGCTTACGGGAACCGATAGTCTGTATTAACGTTCTTTCAACCTTGATGAAACAAGGACGGAAGATGCTATCGTATGCATGGTCCATGCAAGGTCCAAGCATGTTCCAAGGAGGTTAATAAGGGGAAGACCTGCATGATTTTCACCATTTCAAATGGTGGAACCCTTCAGAAAAGCCAAGATTGGAAGCGCTTACATTAGGGTGTTCAGAATTCAGAGGAGCTTATGTATTTAGCAACCACGGATGGACACCCATGAACACGGATTTGGAGATTGCGATGAGAGGCAATCTAACTCTAGTAGGTCATCATGCTACCGTCGATGTGAGTCAGACGAAAGTTGAACGCTACCCCATTACAACAGCTGAATTCGCTTAGATCAAAGACTAATGACTTATTTAACAAAGTGCTATATTCAGTTGATATATATCCGTGTTCATCCGTGTGAATCTGTGGTTTTAAAATATCTTTCTAGCGATCATCATCGCTGAATGAACGAGTTCGGGCTTAGAGATCTGGGGAGCCCTCCACTCATTTTTCGGACTTTTAAATTGGCAAACACTATAGACAACATCTCCTCAGAATGATCGCCAAGTGCGGCGGTGACTGGTCGCAAGAACTGGCTTTACTTTGGAAGCGAGCGCGGAGGCGATATGGCAACCACTTATCTGACCTTGATCGCTTCTGCTAAGTTAACGCGGTCTATCCGTTTTACTATAGACGCAGTCTATTGCCCCCCCAACCTGGGATCCCGACCGAATCGACGAACTCCTGCCCGATCGCTGGAAACCCGACGCCCCCGTCCCCGAGTAAACCACGAAGAACAAACGGCTTCAAATCTCGCTCTCATCAAAGAGAGTACACAGATCGCTCTTGCCCAAAAGGGACGATGGTAGTGGGACTCCTCTTATCTTGAATGAGCTCCTATCTTATCCTGTAGACAACCGCGTTGAAGTCAATTGAATTTAGGGGAAGAGTATAGTCGGTCTGTTGTATCGATGAGAAAGCTAAATCAAAAACAGAGTGGGATTCCAAGAACGATTCTTCCCTTATAACACAAGGACTGTAATACAGAATCTTGCTTTCTGAGAACTCGAAGGCTACTTCAAACAGCCTGTTTATCCTTTTGCGCAGAGAGGTGAGAACGTCGGGGTTATTCACTCGAACCGATAATGCAATGTTGAGATAATATTGATTGGAACGGGTAACTTTTGCAAAATAATCTGCCTTACATTCATTACCCATAGCCGTTGTCATCTCCAAGTGAATTTTGCGAATCTCAGTATTTGGACGATCGATGATTAAAGTTGCAAAACCAAGTTCTTCATACAAATCATGAGAGATAGTTTTGAAATCACCCATCAATTTTTCTGCCTTCGAAATCCTCTCATGATAGAAATTGGGAGATATATCGAAGGACTCCCTGAAGCGACTTAGGTGAGTCTTGTAGTCATCCAAAATTCTATAGACCATGTCTTCGTCTAGTGCACTTAGGCTTACATCATCTCGTGAATCGAGAATGCGACCTAGAACAGGGAGTTGCATTTGTTCAATACTTGAGAAGCAATTGTTCTTTTCATCGTAATTATTTATTAGGTTTTCATCGTTTAAGGCCCTGTATAGATCACTTTTATTGTCATTTCCCGTCCCCAGATCCCCTGATTCAAAGTCATAATAAAAGTTAAGGTCTTTAGCTCGAGAAATGAAATATTCTAAATCTCTTTGTTCAATAAACCATTCTTGAATGAGCCTATTTAAATGAAGAATAGTTGAATTTGAAATATTGATCCAAATATCAAGCCTTGGTCCCCATTCATCCTTATCATCGACGAACACCTGCATATTACAGCCCCTAAGGATACAAGGTTTTAGTATGAGCGAACGTTCCTCCTTTTCATTAGCACACACTGCAGAAAAAAAATTCTGACATACCTGAATATCAGTATCAAGCAATGTATCCAAACGACTGTTACATTCAATCTCTGAAAACTCTCTGGCTATTGAATTGCAGAGATTCCTGGCATTTTCTATATAGTCAAAATCTATAAGCATCATGTTTTTGACAACTCACTTTTCATACGTGTCGACTGCTAAAAGAAGGGGACAAATCCTCTTCCCCTCAATTGCTCCATGTCCAATCTCTCAGACGTATCCTTATTACTATTTGTGGGAACACTCCAGCTTATCGGTCCTCCATTCATTCTGACATCAACTCCTCCTTGCGATCCAAGGAATTTGAGTCAGCAGTTAGTGAAAACTCATTATCCTCAATCGATGAGAGAGATAGATCGATAACCGGACGTGATTCTAATTCTGTAGGCTCCATCAAATCTGAGGCATTCTAGTACACAGTCTGGGTTTCAGAAAAACCTGTGGCTACCAAAAAGAGCTTATTCATCTTCTGACATAGATCTGTAAGAACATTGTGCCGGTTTACCGAGGTCCACAAGGCGAGAACCGTATAGAATTGTTTCGAACGAGTGACTTTCACGAAGCACTCTGCTTCGAAGTCATGACCCATCGCTGCCACTATCTCTTCATGTACTTGACGCATTCCTGCTGATGGTTGCTCGATGATCAGAGTTGCGAATCCACGTTCTTTCCGGAGGTCATGTGAGAGTGATTCATAATCCATCTCCATTCGTCCAGCCCACGAAAGGCGCTGTTCATAGAATTCCGGTGATGCGCCAAAGGAATCTTTGAACCTGCCAAGTTGGGCCTTGTAATCTGATAGCAACCTGTACACTATTTGATCGCATAACGAACCAGTGGTAGCGATTGTGAGGGCAGATAAATGTGAAGACACTCAAATTTCGTTCTTGATGAACATTCTGATCAAGACTCCCATTTTATAGAGCATACTCAGTATGCCAAGAACGAGAATTATTAGCATGAATATAGACAATGGCACGCTCAGGCTGGGATTGATGGATTTAGAGTACATAAAGAAAGTTGAAGAAAAAGAGATAGTCGTCCAGACAATGACATCAAACCAAAACAATATTTTCGATTTATATATTACCTCATAGAATGGATCCCGGAATAAAAGACAACCGAAGACAAAGGACATAGTAAAAACTATTACCATATCCCTAAGGCCAAAGACAAAAAAGACAACGATTGTATTAGCCAGAAGTGGAACTAAAACATAGGTGAATAACTTATCGCTACAAAGGAAGATTATAATGATACTGGCCATCACGATTTGTATTATGAGTTCAAACATGATTTTAATAATCCACATCATATAATGGAATCTCATCTCCCAAACGGGGACACTTCTCATTCCAACACTTTAGAAACTTATTAAGAACCTCTCTTGCTTTGTTATACTGTTTCTCATTACGACTTTTCTCTACTTCAAGAACATATCCAAGCGCTTGTTGAGCATCATCCATAACTTTGCTATCGCCCCATTAACGATAATACTAGCTAGTTTAGTATTTCGGTCATTTGAGTCAAGGGTTGCAGTGCTGTTATGCCAGAACTCGGCGCCTTTGCTTTTTGCCATCATTGTTATCTCCAATGAAAGAGTAGAAAACACAGGAGATAGACAACACCTTGACCACACTTCAACAACTAACGGATGGTAATGAAACGACGCTTACGTTCTACTATATACGGGATCTTCTGGAGAAACTTCCAACCTGGGATCCCGACCGACTCGACGAGCTCCTGCCGGATCGCTGGAAGCCCGACACCCCCGTCTCAGAATAAACCACGAAGAACAAACGACTTCAAATCTCGCTCTCATCAAAGAGGGCACATAGATCGCTCTTGCCCATGAGGGACGATGATAGTGGCATGACGCCTACTTCAGAATCCATGGATATGCGTGCCCATCCGTGTGAACATGTGATTTGCATATGTACTTTTTATGCCGAGCTATTGAAAGACTCCTCGGATCGTGTTAGTTCCTTTCGTTAAAAAGGTTATTCACATTCGTTATGAAAATGACAGTATATAAGCTAGACCCACTAAAGGATCTCTATCCGGCCAATTCTCCAGTTGAATAATTTGCTCTGCTATGACACTGATATCCCTCCACATAGGATTCTTTGCAAGGCCCTTTAAACCATATGCCTGCAAGTCGTGATTTACATAGTACGGAGTTCGGATATATGCTTGCATTTCGTGATTTACCCAATACGGCTGCAACAACATGAGAACTAACATATCATATAATGTATCTATTTGTCCACTACCGTTTACCTTACGTAATTCATACTTCTCAATAAGCCACTTATTGGACTTAACGAACTCGTGCTCAGTTTTTTTGTACTCCTCATCTTTTTCAGTTTCGTCCCTGGAGTAATTGTGTCGGGAAAGGTTCCAGGGTAGTTGATAGAGTGAAGGATAATCTTCGGGGTCCTGTTCGAATTCCTTGCTATCCAGAATCTCAGGAAGACCACTGTGAGCCGCGTACCCGACCTTATCTTCAACCGGCATTCTGAGGAAGTAAACGAGCTCCTTGTAATGATCAATATAATACTCTTCAACTTTCATTCTTACGGTCTCCATACGTTTTGCTGAATTCTGACATGTCATATTTATTCTTTTGGTATATATCTGTGTCCATCCGTGTGAATCTGTGGTTT
>CAYTGM010000007.1:0-232679 GCA_964437365.1 uncultured Candidatus Sumerlaeota bacterium
GAGAACCATTAGGTTTTCAAAAATAAAAAACTCTTTCAAACCTTCAAAGTCAACCTCTGTGAAAGCCGCTGGGATACCACCTGGCTTTTCTACTTTGTATATAACACCTTGCTTTTGCCCAATCTTGGATAGAAAGTACAAAGAATTATCAGCATCAAACACCGCCGGGCGACGTACGATTCCTGGAAAGGGGATAGACCCTGAAACCAATTCTGTTGTCCAATCATTGGTATCAGTCCGCAAAAGAACCCTTCTTTTTTCAATGTCAGCCATTGTATATATGTAATCAGCAAGAACTGACCTTGAAGAGATAAAGACAAAAATCGAAACCAGGAGGAAGAATATCAATCTAATAACTCTCATCGAATTCCTCCACATAATCTTCGATTTCCATCTTTCTTAGAATAGCATCACTACCGTCTATGGTTTGGTCAAGATTTCGATCTTGTTGATGAGTTCTAAAATCGAAGGGCATTATCCCATTCAAATGATATAAATATTCTTCAGGTTGCGGAGGACGACGCGAGCTATCCGAAAACCCAACACTGGGACCCCAGCCAAAAATACTTTTCTCGCCTGGCGATCTCAGTTTGAGAGACTGGATTGACCGATCTCCTGTCAATCTATCTATACCAAGAACTTGAATATAGCCAGTGAAATTACGCGTGGATACGAAATTGATCGATTGGAAGGGAAAGTATACATACCTCTTATCTGTAGAAAGCGATGGGCTATTAACCCTATTAAATGGAAGAAATGGGTGACCAACCCCAACTGGCTCGATCCCATCAAAGTTTGACGTATCGACTCTGTAATTGATTCGCTCAACCTCTTCCATACTAAGGTTGCGCTTTGAGAATGGAAATACAGAAATAATAGAGCCATCTTCTTCCCGAGTTGAGAATGGAATTTCAACTATAGTAAATTCTTCTGGTGAAGATTGATATACGCTTTTGATTAATTCATCATACTGATAAGTGTGAACCAATACAATGGAATCATCTTGAATTTTTAATTTGAAAATCTGATTTTCAACTATATAAAATGCATATTCTTCGAAAAATAATAGTCGGCTATTCACAAATCGATCCATCGGCGAAAGAAACTGTGGACCTTCAAGTTGTTCTGAGTTAACAATATCGTCATCAAAATAAATGCGATGATAACTGATGGAAACTGTATTATCTGTTTCGGAAATCGTTCTCCTAAAATAAAGTAAGGTGCTTTCCGATTCAGCAACCAAGTCAACGGTGTATTTAGAACCGCTGGAGTATTTGACTTCGTCGGGGTTTCTTCCAACCTCTAACTCTTCACCACTATCAAAATCGACTTTATAATATAGATATCTTCCTGAGACATATTTAAGATAATATAATTCAGAAGAATTAATACTCAACTGGGAAATATGTTCGGAATTTTTCAACTGGTATTCCGTCGTATTCGTGCTGGGATTATAAGTCTGAAACGTTTGTTTCGTCCAAAAGACTAATTTATCCCTATAGGGCAACAATTGACTATCTTTATCAAAAACATGGTATTCTACACGTTCAAGCTTCCCTCCATCTTCAGAAGCTTGATAGAGCTCATTATCTAGAGATACGAATACCGACCCATTAAGGAGAACCGAAGACCCATAGCTAGCATATCTTTCTAAAAAGTGGGAGTTTCTCGCAACAATTCGAGAGGTGGCCGCACTGGCATCTACCTCTATAAGCGTTGAACCTCTTGGTCCGTAATTGGATGGAGCAGCAATTCTATAGAAGACCTCACATGAAGCCTGTCGATTAGCTACGAAGGTTGCCAGACTCAAGATGATGGTTAGAATCGGTTTCAACTGCAAGTTGTCTCGTTCCTCTAATCAGTTTGATATTAAGATGTGAATGGAGGTCACGTTAGCCCCGGGGCAATGAGAAACCATTTGCTAATTAAGGTGATTAATCCAGTATCGCGATTGACCGCAGGGCAGATAATCATTCAGCCTTATCATCATTCAAAGAGGGGTTATCAATCATTCTTCAGCAATGGCCAAGCATCTAGGAATGAAAGCCTGTCATGTGCTTGCTTATGTGAATATGATCTAAAATGAAAATATTGACTTACCACGTAAAAACTCATTTCTGTATTCTTCTGGGAATCATCCTACAGATATCCAACCGTGTAGAATGCAGACCTAGCCCTTCTTTATTCCATGAGTTCAACACAGATGAAATACTTCAAGAATCATCCCCCAACCTCATTCTGTATCTCAGCAATTCCAAAAAGATGATACTCACTCTGGATGATTCTAATAGTGGACTCCTTCGTGACCCCGAACCTTTTTCCACGGACCTTGAAACCAAAGAGACATCTATGCTTATAGATACGGTGCCTGGGTTTGGTCCATATCGTGGGTATCCTGTGCATCAGTTCTTTGAGAGAAATGACGACTTTATCGTTGTAACAAGAGCGAGCGAGGCTTTGCAAATACGAAAATCGGATGGGACAAGAGAGGGAACACAGTTGATGACATCTATTACCGATGAAATTACAGAGTACCTTGATATGAGTCAATTCGACCTCTTTGATGAAGCCTTTATCGTCATCACTAGAAAACTCAAGGACCAACTTACTTTTGAGGTAGAAACCAATATATATCGAATCAACCTTAACGGTGAAATTGAAGATTTGCAAAAGCTGGCTGAAGACAAAGGAACTAGTTCCCGTGAATTAGATAAGTTGGGCCAAACAAACACCCATTTTTTCTATACAATACAAACCGACTCCAAGGAAGAGTTGTGGGCTGCTAGTTCAAGCACAAATACTTTGATATTGTCAGACGATGAAGGCTTCGGAACATACTATATCGGGAGTACCTCAAGTACACTATTCTTCGCACTTGGGAGAGACCTCTGGAAGAGTGATGGGACTATTGAGGGTACTGCTAAAGTAGCAGATTTTACATATAGGCCTACTCGAATTCATGGCAGCTTCCGCAATCAAGTCTTTTTTGAAGCCGATCAGGAACTACTTCCAGGTATCACTGCCGAAGGTTACCTATGGCGAAGTGATGGCACCACCGATGGAACTTTTCCAATCTCTGAGTTTGGTCATTCGCACCTGCCTGATTATAAATTTGAATACGTAGGTACTTTTCAGGGAAAAGATCTCGTATATGCGGGAGGTGGGATTCAGCCCTTTGCTCTGTGGGATTATACTGACCCTGTTACTCCTCGGTTAGTTATCGGCCAATTCGAGGAACCTGATAGAAAGTACTTTCAATTTGATTCCAATAATACCACCTATTTTTGGATTAATGGGCGAGATTTTTATTCATATAGAAACGGTAACCTGGTAGATATTCTTGAGAATACCTCCTATCTTAATATCGGAGAATTCCTTCTTGTAGACAAGGAATGCTTTTTCACTCTCGAGACAGAAGAATACGGATGGGCTATTTGGAAAACTGATGGTACTACGGAAGGGACAGCTCTATTTCAGGATTTCGACTCTGCTAAATCTCACAGTACTCTTGTGAGACATAAAAAGGTGAACGGACACCAGCTATATGAAACTCAAGATATCCTAAGCTCAATAAAGAGAGAAACATTAAAAACCATTGAGTCCGTTTTCGAAAGGGACAGTAAGTCCACCAATCAAGTAAACCTTGAATCAATTCTATACTCTATAGGGCACGGGTTTATTTCGACGGATGGAAAAGGATTCTACCGGTTGCCTCGGCAAGATATTTTCGGAAACGTAGCTTTCAACTGGCCCTATCAAATTACGTTTTCATCTCAAAGATCACCTGAGGAGAACAGTCTCATATCTTTCGTGAATCCGCAAGGTGTTCCCTCCCACGCCCCTTCAAGAGTAGTTGCGTGGGACCATCGAACAAGTGAGTCGGTTGTCCTCAAAGAAGTATCAATAGTCCCCATGACTCTCATCCCAGGAGTTGGTGATGTCAGATACTTTGTTGAAGGAGCTTCTCGGCTTTGGGGCACTGATGGAACACCTGCTGGAACAAGATTGATTGCATCGATAGACAATGAATCTACAGGTACACTTGCTGGAAAAGCTTCGAATCCGTACTTTAAGTTTGGCAGGAGTGCGAACGAAGAACCCATCCTCTATACAATCGATGGAGATACTGGTAAATACAGGAGAAGTATAATTCCTGAAGTTAGCGAGACCCCCTCGAAAGCGCTATTCAAGAATAAACTTTATTTCGAAGCCAAAACAGAAGAACACGGAAGTGAACTATGGACGTATGACCTTGAGAATTATGAATCTAATTTATTCGTGGAGTTAGTTAATGGAAGAGGAGGGACCAAAATTGCAGGTTTTTTTCCTGGTGAAGATGAGATGGCTTTTTTCGCATATACGAAAGAAACCGGAATGGAGCTTTGGTATACTGACGGGACACCCACCAAAACCCGCCTCGTAAAAGACATCTTCCCTGGACCAGAAGGATCTGTTCCCTTTGTCCATTATGAAGGTATATTTGTTGATGGTATTTTTTACTTTGCCGCAAGTGACCCCGATCACGGCCATGAGCTATGGGAAAGTGATGGAACTCTCGAAAACACGGTAATACGTGATGATATACGCCCTGGCATTGGAAGTTCTTCCCCGCGTACATTCGTTGAACATGAGGGGTTTATTTACTTTTATGCCTGGGATGGAACGGTCAGTGGAAACGAGCTCTGGAGATTGAGAATAAAAGAGTATACTGGTGCTCAAGGACTATACTTTCATGGAAACAGAAGCTATTAGTCTCTGAAGAAATCCTCTTAAGAAAAGAAGCCACATCACTTCGCGCCCCCTATACAGAATTCGGCATCTTCAATCGACTGACTGAAATGGGGTATAAGATGGAGAGAATTAAGAATTAGTAAGAGCAGGCATTCTTACTTCCTTTACCTGGTCTTATGTATAAAATTCTCGATATTTTATACATGAGGATCATCGTATGTATAATAATCCATGGAAATTATACATGAGAGGCTGCCATTCATGACTCCTCCGAGCGCAGCGAGGCCCTACCGTAGGCCTCATCCTTCAGGTTGAGGTCACAGCATTTCCCCAAACCGGAGAAACGGCTTAAACCGTTTTTTCTTTATAGTTAAAGCCAACCTCAAGTTAGAACTTTGAAGGCTTATAAAGAACAAACTCGCAATCAAGGTAGGCCAGTGTTTACCGAGGTTTTTGTGTTATACATTCACATACTGTATTACATTCTGAGAATGTTCTGTAAAATAGTGAGCAACGGAGCGATAGCGGTATTTCCTCCGAACTTCATCCTCCGCCAACTTGCCGACGAACTCCCATCTTTCCTGCATAGGCCCATGAGTTTCTCCATTGGGCATCATCACTGTCCCGCAGGGAACCCAGGCTACAGGCTTATAGACTTCACGCACAATGCCTTTATACACGCCCATGATGTATTCAACCTGATCTCTTTTGGGTCCCACCTTCCAGCACTTTCGAGTGACCTCATAGAGTTCACTGGTGCTCATGGCGTGACGAAAATATCGGCTGATTCGAATGAGCATTACGGGTTCGGAAATCTCGACTGGCTCCCGATCATATTCCGCGTTGATCTGCTCTAAAGTCATTCGACCAACCGACGTGCTCTCGTAACCGCGCACTTCGTTGGTAAGCTGAACCTTGCCGATCAGATCAATGACGGCAGCCTCAACCTTCAGCGCCGCCATCTCATCCTCCAAACCGTGAACGAGGATTTCGATCCTGGGTTCTAGATTTTGCTTTCGAATCTCAGCAATGCGTTTTGATTTATCGCTTTCTCCTTTTGAATTCAGGTGAGCGAAGGCACGATTGCCCTTACCTTTACCTACGTAGAAGACTTCCTCGTCACGAGGATCGATGTAAATATAGACATAGTATTTTAGTTCATCGGTGACGTTTGGTTTGAACTTTTGCATGAGCCGATTTTCTTGAAGAATAAACCATCTCTGTCGTAGATTGGGAACTGCCTGCAAGAGATAGAATTTGATCCCTGTTGTCAATCCTTAAGCTCTGAGACCCAATGTGCACATACAATAAGGCAATTTGATAAGTTTGATAAATGTATTCTTCCGAGCGCAGCGAGGCCCTACGGCAGGCCTCATCCTTCAGGTTGAGGTTACAGCATTTCCCCAAACCGGAGAAACTGATTAAACAGTTTCCAGCAATATAGACGAATCAACCTCAGGTTCAAAGCCTGAGGCCTACGCTCGCTATGCTCGGGGGACATACCTGAGGTAGAACCCTGTTTTTCAATCATTGAAGATCTTCATTTATGGTGATGGGGGATTCATTCGTTTTTGTGTCGGTCGGTTTGAGTAGTTTCTTCAATTCGTTTCGTCCAGGTCTCGTCCACAGATAGAGATTCTCCTTCCTCCTGGAGGCCAGATCACAGTTTTCCGTTGCTGCTTGCTCTTCACACCTTCAGTTTTCAGCCATCTGAAAAAAGGTTTTTATGTGAACAGATCCTCCTTTAAAATAGCCGCCTCGCTGCTCATCATCACAATGGCTGGAAGTCTTCCCGCACAGCTTCATGTTTCGGCCACGCGCGGCGATGATGCGAATAGCGGGCTTTCCTGGAACGACCCTAAACGCACCATCCAGGCTGCTATCGATGCAGCCAGCACCTCTGCTGAGTCAGATGTCTTTATCGAAAAAGGTGAGTATCAGGAGAATATCCTGATGGCTACTGGCGTGTCAGTGACGGGGGGCTTCGAAGGCTTCGAGCCGTCGGAATCGGCGCGCGTGAATCCCTACCCACTCGCAACAGTCATCCGTCCTGACAATGGTCCCCATGTGGTCAACTTTACAAATGTTCAAAATGCGGAGCTTCGGAGCGTTCGAATCACCGGCGGAAACGCCAACGGCTCACAAGAGAGTTTCGACGCACGCGGTGGAGGGATAATTATCCTCTCCTCTGACAATATCTTCATCGATGCCTGTATGATCGATGACAACACGGCATCTGTGAGCGGTGGAGGGCTTTACGCTCAGGACTCAGCACCGGTGATCCGAAATACGGTATTTGCCGGTAACATGACCTTGTCGCCCGCTGATGGCGGAGGAGGCATCGGAACTTTTCAGGCAAACGGCACGGTTGTGCAATCCTGCGTGTTCTTCGGGAACCTCGACAACTCTGCGGGAGTTGGCGCTGCCATTGATGTCTACGACAGTAGTGTCACAGTTCTGGATTCGATCTTTGCTGAGAATAACGATCAGGCAATCTACATCTTCAGCGAATCTTCAGCATCATCAGCGGCGCTCACGAATAACCTTTTCTTTAATAACACAGGAGCTCCCTTTGTTTTTCAGGATTCATCGGGAACTCAGACTTTTACGACTGCCGAAGCCATCAATGGCTTTGCGGGCAACGCGGGGAACCTTTTCGGTGACCCTCAGTTTATTGCACCAGAGAGGCTTTATTTCGGCGTGGAGGAAGGGTCGCCCGCGATCAATGCTGCTTCCTCACCAAGCAATGGACGCGACTATCTCTCGAATTTCCGTGGCTTCGGCGGCGATGTCCCGGATATTGGTGCGTTCGAGAGATCAGCCAATATCGACGGCATTGTGGGCATCGGAGCGATCTCAGAGGAAAGTGGACTTCCGCTTCAGGCTGGCAATCGCTTCGGAGATGCGATGGCATCAGTCGGTGACCTTGATGGAAACGGAACCGATGATTTGCTTGTCCAGGTTTCAGGGGCAAAAAATGAAGCGGGAGAGCCCACCGGCGTTGTGGCCCTCATCTATACAGATCCGGGGAACCTGTCTATTCGCGGCTTTGATCTCGTTGCTGAAGGAACCGTACCGAACGGTCGCTTTGGACAAGGGCTCACGGGAATCGCTCTGGGAGGCCAGGGAATCTTCGTTATTGGTGATCCCTCGGTGAATGAGGAGCGTGGGACGATCTATACTGTTAGCAGTGGCTTTGGTCAGACCGGTGATCTGCAGGAATTGCCCCTGGCGGGTCTTTCTGCCGGGGAAGAATTCGGCTCTTCAGTCATTTTCGCGTTGCCGGTCGGTGATTCTCAGAACCTGCATTTGCTGATAGGGGCTCCAGGAGCAGATAATGAAACCGGGCGTGTGGTTCTCGTTGAAGTCGTGAATCAAACTCTCAACGAGGTGCTTTCGATTGGCAACGGCAATGGATTTGCGGCTGGTCAGCTGCAACCGGGCGATCGATTTGGTCAATCTATTGCCTCGGGTTCTCCCCTGATCCTGTTGGATAGGGAAGCAACCGACCTTACTTTCTTTGTCGGCGCGCCGGGAACAGATAATTCCGCAGGAGCTGTCTGGGAGATAAGTATCAACTCTTCTGGAGAAGTCTCCACGCCGGTTGAAGTCGTCTTGCCGGAATTTTCAGGACGTGGTCATTCGCTCGCTGTTTTTGAGAGTCCCAAGGAGACAGCAGGCTTTGAAAGACTTCTTGCTGTTGGCTCGCCGACGGACTCCAACTCTCGTGGGCGATTTGCGATCGTTGGGAGTTCCGAACCTTTTTTATCCTCCACTGACACCATCGATGATAATACGAATGTCGGCTCTTCTCTCGCATGGCTTCCTGACAATGACTTCAATGGGTATCCCGACCTTGCAGTTAGTTTCCCAGGCTTTAATGAAGAACGCGGAGGGATTGTCACCTACGATTATAGCGTCGCGAATGAAGCCACAGCTCAGGGGCGCGTTCGCATCACCGAAAACAGTACGAATATCGTCTACCAGAATTCCGTTAAGCCTATCCCTGTAACCCTTACATACGACAATCCGGGTCGGCGAAGCATTGCGCCAACATTCAATAGCGACTCTGATGAAGATCTTACATTGCCTGCGATGGGAACGCCGCCCGTTCTCCAGCCCGGAGAATCCGCAACCATTACCGGTACTTTGGAATCTGAACCCTTTGGGAGTTTTTTTGATTTCATTTCTCCCACAGCGATATCGAGCGACTTTATTCAGCCCGAGCAACAACTCGCCTTCATCGGTTTCTCGTTTCCTTATAACGCCCTCGAATTAACCGATACATCGGACCCCGGGAATAATCCAGAACACCCCGCAGTGCTCTCCATGAATGACGAAGGCAGCCGCCTTGTCTTCTCTTCCTCAATCAACCCGATCACCGGGATTGAAGAAGGCGTCGCACAGATATACCTCGCAGACTTCTCGCTGTCCTCCTCCCAGCAAATCCGCAAGCTGACCGACGGCGCGTCAGAAAGTTTCTATCCAGCAATCAGTGGCGATGGAACGAAAGTCGTCTTCGTTTCTCAAAGCAACCACCTCAGTCCCCCTGCCGTATTCGACGCTCCACAAGTCTGGCATCTCGATCTGTCCGCTGCCCCCGGCAATGGCTTCACACTCCTCTTTGAAATTACAAGTTCTGATACCATCATTCAGGCGCCTGCCCTTGATCAGGATGGGAGTATCGTCGCATTCCAGGCATCCGCTTCTGGATCAGGACCCATCCGAAGCTTTAATCTATATCGATATGATTTCAATGGACCCTCATTCTCTCAGCTTACAGCCAATGGACTCAGCCGCACGAACCTGTCGAACCCCGCAACTGTAAGTCTCGCCGAGACTGGTAATCCGATCTTTTTTGCCAACGCAGGAGACCTGCTGGACATCGGCGAGGACACAACGTACCACGAAATCTGGCGTTATGATGCTTCTGCCCCCATTGGTTCTCGCATCACACGTGTCACCAACACACGGGAACTTGACCCAGCGCAGCGAGGTGATTCCCTGGAACCATTCGTACGAAGAACCGGCGACAGAATACTATTCAGTTCTACTGCACAATTTGACGACAGTCTGGTGGCTGGCATCAGCAACATTTACCTTTGGGATGTCTCTCCGGGAGCAGAAAAACAGATAACAAGGGTATCAAACAGCACAAACTACAACACAACCGGCCGAGGTAGTTATCGGCCCGTATATGCAAACCTTCAAGATGAAAGTGCAGACAACATCCTGTACCTCTCAGACTCTACCTTGTTTCCCTTCGAAACGCGTCGTATACACCCCGGACCACGCCTCTATACCGGCAATGCAGAGCAGGCAGGTGGCCCCTTTCAAATTCCGATGGAACCGCTCCCTGCCTATGCGGATGGAACCATCGCATTCGCCAGCGGTAAAGAAAGTAACTCTTCATTCTTCCTTGCCGATGCCCGGTTGGCCCTCTTGACGCGCACAAACCTTCGTCAGCCTTCCAATTCGGACGAAGGCATGAAGCTGTGGACCCTCAAACTTTCGGAACAGTTCCTGATCAACAACGTGCTCGCGCGGTTACTGGGATCCGATATAGTCGCGCAAGACCGAAACCAGGATGGTATCATCGACGCCGCCGACCTGATTGAGTAGTTAGCCTCCTTCGGAGACCAAAGTCAGATTCTAATCATACCCCGGGTTTCCTTCGTCAACCCGGCTCTATTCACATTCACCTCTCAATGAGATGAGTTTTGTATAAGAGTGTTTATTCTTGAACATCACGGGAATGAGAAATGGGAGATTCGTTCAACTCCTTAACTGGTGAAGGCAATAGCTTCTTCAACTCGTTTCGTCTAATTGAAAAAATGACGATTTCTTTTTTAATATCAGCTTTGTCTCTGAAAGTGATGGATAGACCTTCTAAGAATCGTTTCTTGTATGGTTCGACTTTCGAGATCTTCGTTAAATCAATGGCATGAATTAGATCTAATTTTCCGCCAAAGAGGATAAAGGGGAACACGGGGCGCACAAAGAAATTACTGTCGGTTAGCATCAATTTAAGACAATTACTTGCACCACCTTGGTATGTACGACCCGACCCAAAGGAGTCTTTGAAAATGATCGTATCTTCAGGTGGATCCTCAAAATAGAGACCTCTCTTCCTATTATCAAGGTGAAGATAGATTATGTAGCAGATAAAATAGATAACAAAAACAATCCCAAACACTAGAAAGAGATTCTCAAAAATAATATGTAGGAGTTGTTCCATGCTTTACTCACTGCTCTGACTTAACTATGAAAGACTCTTACTCAGGTAAATACATTGATAGAGTATATTTATTCATTCGCCCTACTGAGTGTAGCGAGGTTTTATCACAGGTCTTATCCTTCAGAATGAAGTCGCCGCATTTTTCAGAATCAGACAAACTGTTCAAACAGTTTTTTCCGTTATAGACGACCCCAACCTCAGATTCGAAACCTGAGGCCAACGGAAACGCCTCGCTATCGCTCGGGTGAGATCATCAAATTATTACACGTGCGACCTTCCTTCATATTGAGTTCATACCTCGTCATCACAGATCTATTCAACCTCACTCCCGCCGGAGGTGGGATATTTGAATAGCCCCGAGGTGAGCTTTTCAAACCTCGGGGTACTGTCGACATAGCTGAATAACCTCCAGCGGAGGTGAACAACACCTATTCTGTGAGCAGGACCGCGCCAACAATTTAATTCTTGTCATTCTTCCACCCTATCCTCCTCTCTAACAAGAGTTTGCCTGAGGTTTCTCACAATGAAATCACCTGTCCCACTCTTTCTTGTCACACTCCTGATGATCCTGATGAACTATTCTGAATCAGCGACATTGAATCCCGCTGAATCAGACAGCGGATACATTGCCCGACTTCTCATCAATGAAACGCCCTTTCCCGGTGAACGAGGCTGGATCAGCGAGAAGGACACAAAGTCTGCCATGCTGGCGATTCTTTATGTGCTTGAATCTCGACTCGAGCATATCCCCAGAGGCTATCGTCAGGAGCATATCGCAGCCACAAGATCTGACAACATTATAGACATCATCACCGTTGGAGGTGAAAAAGGTCAGTGTGACGGGTTTTACAGAGACGCCAACGGAACACCAAGAGCTGTCCCAAGGGTACATGAGCGACTCGATTATTTGATGAAAATTGCAAACCAGGGAAAACCGGGAAAATTCGCTCGACTTATCGATTATGCTCAAGGCCTTGCAAACGCCTATACAGAAGGGGGTATTCAGGAGGCCGACCGATTCGCAGAGCTCAACAATATCAACGGGGTCAGTGTAACCGGAAGAGCCTACTCATGGATGACCGATACGGATTACTACCACCCCGGCGGAGACTTTGTTCGCATACCCGATCAATACAGTGGTTCTCTTGGTGGGAACCGCTTCTTCACTCTCAAGGAAAGATAAAATGAAACCTCACAATCTTTGTACATATATAGTAATCGTCTTTACTCTTTTTCTTTCATACTCCAATCAAACGATGGCAAGTTCCGATGCTGAAGAATTAGATCAACAATTAACAGATGAGAAGTTTCTCTCACGTGTTGTCCAGCATCTCTATCGGTGGTATATGGACGAGATTGATGTGATAGAAGCAACGAGGGACCCTGAAAAGCCCTTTGTTGTTTGGGTCCGTGAATATCATCCAGAGCTGGACGAAGGCGATAAGAGTCAGTTTGCGGAGGTGGTGCTGCTAACCCCGGGAATCTCCGTTCACCTGAAGAAAGCCGATTACAGTATTGAGGAACTGGATATACATGTAGAGAACGACATATACAAGATAAACAGAGTTGGCAGGATTGACCCAACCTCGGTGGGTTCCGACAACTACACGAAAGTGAACCTGGGTCGCGAGGAGATGCGCGAGTACCTCTTCCGTATGCGCTCAGAAGCGCAGTTTCCCGACGAAGAGTTGCTCACTCGCCTGAGGCTCGCCGTTCGCGATGAATTGAAACAACAGTTTGCTGATCAGATTTCCTCCGTATCTTCAGAAACTCAAACGGTCCATCTCTCTCCCATCTCGAACGTTGCCAATGAAATCTGGGTTTTCTGGGAAACGGGGAGAACGCTCATTCGCTTTGCTTCAGATATCGACCTGTCCAATCCTGATGTTTGGGAACATGAAGAGCTGGCGGTTGATCTGTATGATCTGGATGAAGCAGTCGTTGTCTCTCTGGAGGAAGTGGCGGGCAGCAACGCCTATATGACACGCGATCAGGCCGGTAGAGCACTCTACAATTGCGTGGTGCTTGGTAAGAAACTGGAACTGGTTGGAATGGATCGATAATAGCTCGAGAGACTATCAAGAATACCCCCAGATTAGAGAAACACTCGCACTAACCTGGGGGTCAACTAACCTGTTCTCCTAACGAAGAGAACTCTTATAGACACTACTGTGTAATAGGTTCCATCATTGTCTTCATGATGCTGTCTGTATCAAAGTCAAGGCTTGCCTGACGTGGAGGAAACTCTTCGAACGACTTGAAGAACTTCTGAACCACACCCATTGCAGGCCCAAGCGCCCAGGACCTGTTTTCCTGCCACTCGTCAAAGCCACGCGCATCATGGAAACGCTCGAAGGGATCGAGGTCTAGACGTGTAATCAAAGGAGTTGTCAATTGACTCTGAACACCATTGAACCACTTGTCCTGCTCCGTGAAAAGAAACTTCCACTCCTGAAAACGGACACCATGAAAAGTCGTCTCGGAAAAGAAGAAGAATTCTTTACGATTACTCGGTCCTTCCTGGGTTAGTACTGGAGACTGATCATATCCATCAAGGTGGACTCGATACTCCATATCACCAATTGTATATCCATCGAGCAGTCTTTCTTTCACATCAGCCTGTCCCAGCTGGGCCATAATCGTTGGAACCCAGTCTTCCATGGCCATGAGTTCGCCTGTGGTTGTCCCGGCAGGAATAACTCCTGGCCATTTCACCATACAGGGAACCTTGAAACCCCCTTCATAGCCACCAACACCTTTTTCACCGCGGAAGGGCTGGTTTCCGCCATCAGGCCAGCTGTTACTTGCTGCGCCATTGTCCGTGGAGAACATCACCATGGTATTGTCGGCAATTCCAAGTTCATCAAGAAGATCCAAGAGAACACCGATATCATCATCAAGTTCCATCATACCATCTGCATAGACATTCCCTGTTCCTGATTTCCCTTTATAGTTATCGTTCAGGTTTGTCTTGTAGTGCATACGTGTGGTATTATGCCATATGAAGAACGGCTTTTCTTCATCAACGGACTCTTTGATGAAGCGCACAGACTCCTCAAGGACGACTTGATCGAGGTTTTTCTGCACTTCTGCCCCGAAGTCACCGAGATCTTCGATTTCCTGGCCTCCATCGGGAAGAGCCTTTGAACGGATGATGCCGCGCTGAACGATTCCTGCTTTCTCCAAAGCTTCTCTCGGATAGTCATCCTGCTCGACATATTCACCTGCATTCAAGTGATAAAGGATACCGTAAAACTCATCGAAGCCATGGGCCGTAGGTAGATGTTCATCCTGATCTCCGAGGTGGTTTTTCCCGAACTGCCCGGTCTTATAGCCGAGTGATTTCAGCATGACAGCGAGAGTTGGATCTTCTTTTTGAAGACCCTGTGGTGCACCGGGTAGCCCAACGGTGGCCAATCCAACGCGAAGCGGTGACTGACCGGTAATGAAGGCTGCCCTTCCCGCAGTGCAGGAAGCATGGGCGTAATGGTCCATGAAGAGCATCCCTTCTTCTGCGATGCGGTCGATATTGGGCGTTTCTCCTGCCATCATTCCGCGGTGGTAGGCACTGATATTCCACATTCCAATATCATCGCCCCAAATGACGAGAATGTTCGGTTTTTCCGTCTGAGCCGTTGCAAGGCTGGCGATCCCCGACAGGAGGATGGCCATGAGGAATTTCGTCAGCTTCATGACATAATGTCCTTTTCCCTAAGATAAACTTACTTTTTCTGAGCGAACATTGTGGAAGCAAGAAATTCGCCATTCGGCAGCGAGCGGCACCCTATCCGGGCGTTCGATGACACCCCCACCTCTGTCCTATGTCTGACGGACGTCTCAAGACGTAGGTAAGACGTAGATAAGACGTCCGTCAGACGTCCGTCATCCGGTGTGGGTGCGGGTTGAAACCGCTGGATCAAGATTTTGCAAACTCCACGGCGACGAAACCGAGGGTCTCCAGAGACATTCAAGGCCTCTGGAAAGGGTCTGAGCCAAGCGCGAGAGAACATTCTCTCCTCTTGTGACTGAACTCGGGCATCTCATACGCTTAGTACAAGTTTTCAACCTTTTCGAGGAGGATTCTTCCATGAACGCTTTTCAACCGCCCAAGGAACGATTGACCGATTTAACCATGAGAGTGCTCACAGCGCTCAATAACGCCCCGGAAGTTGAGCTGGCTGACCCGAAGGGTGCCGCGGTCTCTTTCCGTACAGCTCTCGTTGAGAACCTTCGTCAGGAGCATGAGCTGGAACAGGAAGTGTTCGAAACGCTGAAGAAGCATGGTCAGCAGATATACGAGGAAAACGCGGATTTCTACAAAATGCTGCAGGAAGGGAAAAGGATGCTTGCCAAGAAGAAGGGGTTCACCCTTTGAGTCAATTCACTGAAACGTCCAACACTAACCCTTCATGACAGAAGAGAAGAAGAAAGCAGAGTCGATACTGGCAACATGGCTCGACCAGAAGTCGAGTCGGTGGAAACTGTTTGCACGCAAAGAGTACCGACGCGAATCATTTGCTCTGTTCTTCATTTTTCTGAAAAGCACTGTCTCGCTTGAGCATGTATTCTTCCTCTTTGCTCTGATTCCATTCATTTGTTACTTCGTTGTCCCTCTTCTCTATGAACCTGAATATGCGTTCATGATGCTTCAGGTGATCTATACAGTCTATACAGCCCTTATCGGAAATACAATCTATGAGAAAGAAGAGCGGTCGGGTACGCTGGAGGGCTTGTGGCTGGCAAACGGAGGCGGCGGAGCACTACTGTCACTGAAACTACTTGCCTGGTACAGCGCCTTGATCCCTTCGATTGCGTTGACCGTTGCGTTGACCTCCCACGGAACCGGTGAACCGATTGGTGTCGTCTGGTCGGTGTTGTCTCTCTTGATCCTCATGTTTTTCACATTCGCCGTTTCTCATCTCTTTCTTGTGATGTTCCGCGGGGTCTGGATATCAGCATCAATAACGCTGATTCTTTTGGGACTTATCTTTACCTTTCAGTACGACCAGCATTTCCTTTTGAATCCCTTTCTAAATGTGTTCTTTTCTGAGGAGGAGAAGTGGTTGCCGGGGAGTGCTTCCTTTATCCTCAACAGGGTTTTCCTGTTTACTGCGTCGATGATCATTCTTCAAAACAGTTGTTCGTATTTACACCGGATCCTGGGCGATCGCTAGAGTGGTCTTCAATTGTCATAATTAGTTAAATGGCAAGGGAGAGTGATGGATCCGGCTGAATGAAACCACAGGAATAGTGGCACTGTTTCGTGGCTTTCAGTCATTCAGAGATATGGCTGGCCGCGAGCATATAAGGAGCAGGACTTTTGAAGATCTTTCCCGAATTCTTTTTACTTTTTTTACTTGTCGGTGTTTCCTGAGAGTTGTTACGTGTCTGTCCAAATGTTTGTAGTCCCCGGAGGCCGTGACACACACTTATCCTTTGAAACGGAGAAACTCCCACCGATGGGCCTGTCGTTCTCTGACGCCTTACGTCGCTTTGAAAGTTATCTGAGAGTTGAGAAAAACCTCAGCCCAAAAACCCGGAACGCCTATATCTACGATCTCAACAGGTTCAGTCAGTTTGTCTACGGTGAAAACGCTAATCTGAAGCAGTGCGAGGCAACTCAGCCTCAACCCAAAGATGTTCAGGCATATATTCATTACCTCCGTGAAGATCTCGGCTATCGTCCCACAACTCTTTCAAGAACCATCTCCTCATTAAGAGTATTCTTCGACTTTCTGATCGAAGAAGAAGTCCTTCATATAAATCCCTGTCGTGATATACAAAACCCCAAGCAGTCTCGGAAACTTCCCGTTTATCTGGTTGAAGGAGAGTTGAGAAAACTCTTCGAAGCGCCTGACCTCACAACGCCACTGGGCATTCGCGATCGCACCATGATGGTTCTTCTCTCATTTTGCGGAATGAGATTGCAGGAGCTGGTTGGACTCAACACCTCTCATGTCAGTTTTGAGAGCCGGACAATCCGCGTAATGGGGAAAGGGAGCAAAGAACGTTTGATTCCCATGAACGAGGAAGTGGTGCGTTCATTGACTTCCTGGATGGAAGTCAGAAAACCAGCCGACGGCGAGCAAGCCGTTTTCGTTAATCGGTTCGGACATCGGTTGAGTGGTCGTATGGTTGAAAAGATTGTCGATAAGTATGTTAGTATGGCAGGTTTGAAGAAGACCGGTTTATCGCCTCATAAATTAAGACACACATTTGCGACACTGTTGCATTCAAAAGATGTAGACCTGGTCGAGATTCAGTCATTGTTGGGTCATTCATCGATCGCAACCACACAGATATACACACATACTGATAAGCGCCGATTGAAATCGGCTGTTGAGAAGCTGGATGCCCTGGATCCAAGTTTGCAGCAGGGTTGATTCATTCATTTCAATTAGATAGACATTCGATCATTGTCGGTTGTCGGAGCCAGTTTACCCCTGGTAGGCTCACGTCGTTCGCTAACCCGGGGCTATGGTCTCTAACCGCTGCCGCGGTATGAGTTGGCACATCATCGAATCTTTTCATTTATATATCACAAAAGACGTTAAACAAGAACAAATGGAGTATTTTCTCTTTTTCTCGAGTTTCACAACACCGACTATGCACTATTGCATGTCTGGATAAGTGTATTTCTTCGCAAGGCGCAGGATAGATACGGTTATTCCACACACCCTTCATGTCTTAGCCTGAAGGGCTAACAGATACGTAAGCCCAGGGCAAAGCGAAGCGTCGCCCTGGGTAGTTGGTTGGTGTATTTCTAGAACCCTGAAAGGGTTCCACAACAGATAAGAAGAGATTATCGAACCCCTTCAGGGTTCTGGTCCTTGGTTGGACCTCGTACCCGGGGCGACGCTATGCTCTGCCCCGGGCTATCGTATATCACAGCCCTTCAGGCTGTTTCATAGAGTCGTTGTCGTTCTCGGTTTTTAACTATTTAAGGTTCAGTATATATACGGAAAGAAATAATCCATACCGCGGTAGCGGTTAGAGGGCATAGCCCATAGTTGGCCCCTCAGGGCCTACTATGGGTTTTTATCAAATATAGAGAGAACCCCGGTGGGGGTTCGACAACTGCCTCACTCTTGCAAATTGAATAGAAAAGGACTCACCATCAATATTTCCGGTTTTCCTTCGAGGCTGTTCAGGACAAAGGAAAGCGTACTTTTCTGCCACGGCTGCATTGATCTCATGACCGTCGAACCGATAGCCAGCTCTTGGCCCATCAAGGACAAGTTCAAACCCGGTGCTTTAACATTCATTTGAATCTCACCCATCATGATCTTGTCGATCATCTCAAGCAGGGAGAGCTCTTCGGGAAACTGGATCACTTCCAGTTCTTCTTCTCCAGTGAGTTCTTTCGCATAGGCGATCGCCTGTGTGAGCCCACCAATTTCATCGACAAGGCCATTTTCGAGAGCATCACTACCGCTCCAGACACGTCCACCGCCAAGCTCTTTAATTTCATCCTGGGACATTCCACGTCCATCAGCAGCTTTAGCCGTAAAGGTATCATATATACTATCGAGTGTTTCATTAAGAAGCTTACGTTCCTCATCGGTCCACTTATCTGTCTCGCTGTATATATTGCTGTGATCTCCGATAGCGAGGGACTGCTTGGTTACACCGATCTTATCATAGGTATCAGCAAGGAGGATTTTTCCTCCGATCACCCCGATACTCCCGGTAATCGTTGTGTCCTGAGCGAAAATATGATCCGCTCCCATGCTGATATAATACCCACCACTCGCCGCAACCGATCCCATCGAGACAACAACAGGTATATCATCCCGCTGGAACTCCAGAAGCCTTTCATGAATACGGTCACTGGCAATAGCGCTGCCACCGGGAGAGTCCACTCTAACCACAACAGCCTTCAGGTTTTTGGATTCTGAAACCTTATCAAGAAGGTCGACAAAGTCGTCGGAAACGATCGCCTGATTTGACTCGAAGGGATTATCACTTTGTGAGCGTCCGTCGGAGATGGGACCCAATGCATAGACAACGGCAACTTTCGGGTCGTCTGACTGTGATTTTTTCTTACTCATGGAACTTCCGGTGAGCAGAGCAAAAATATTCGGCGGCTCCTGTTGCTTCTTCTTCTCGCCGTAGCCTTCAACAAGTTTGATTCTTTCGCCCAACTCGTCAGCGAGAAATCCCTCGATTTGTTCATGCGAAATGATTTCGTCTACAAGCCCGAGTTCGAGTGCTTCTTCTGAGGTGTAAGGCCCCATGGTGATGATTTCTTCTGTCTTTTCCTCATCCCAGCCGCGCTGTTCCGCTAGACGGTCTTCAAAGGAAGTGAAGAAAGACTCTAGAAGCGCAGTCATCTGTATACGCGTGCCTTCTCCCATTTCATTTCGAATGAGAGGGTCCAGAGCGTCCTTAAACTTGCCGACATTTACAACATCTGCTTCTACACCAAGTTTACCGAGCATATCCTTCATGAAGTAGAGTGAAAAGTTCAAGCCGTGTAGATCGACGATTCCAACCTCAGGCATGAGTATTTTCGATCCAGCGGAGGCAACCGTATAGTTAAGGATGCCTGCCATGTCGAAAGAGATATAGACGTCTTTTCCATTCTCAACAACCTCATCGAGCGCCTGGTAGACCTCCATTGCCTGGGCACTGTTCCAGCCGGGCGCGAGCATGCGAATATAGATCGCTTCAATCATCTCATCGTTTTTTGCTTTTTCGATGCGACCCAGGAGACCTTGCAGGGTGGTCTGGTTGCTGGCAAAGATCGCAAAAGGATCCGAGCGTTCTGCGATGGGACCGTTGATTTCAATCTCAGCCACATGAATCAGGGGTGTAGACTTGTCCACTTCCTCCTCATCCTGCGCGGGAAGCGCGATGAAGGTAAGAGGTATGAGACAGGTGATTATTCCAAGGAGAATTGATTTCTTCATAAACATGACAGGCGACCTCGCTTTTCTTTAGCTCCTCAACATTATACGTCAAACTAGACTCAATTATTCAGAGAATCTTTTGTTGTGCCAACGGAAGAGTGGGCAGGAGAAGCATGCTGTCGCCATAAGAGAAAAACTGATAACGTTCTCTTACAGCTTCATTGTAGGCCCTCAGGATGAGTTCTTTCCCCATAAAGGCAGATACAAGAAGGAGAAGGGTAGACCTGGGGAGATGAAAGTTGGTGATCATGGCGTGGGTTGCTTTAAACTCAAAGCCCGGTGCAATCATGAGCTGAGTCGCGTTTTTTCCTGCCCTGAGTCTTGCAGTCTCAGGGTCAACGGCCGACTCAAGAGTTCGGACAGAGGTGGTTCCGCAGGCGATAACCCGCCTGCCATCTTCCAGAGCAGAATTGACCTGTTGGGCAGTTTCTTCTGAGACCTCGTACTCTTCTGTATGCATGGGGTGTTTGGAAATGTCCAGGTTCTCCTCGACGGGCTTGAAGGTTCCAGCTCCCACGTGCAGTGTGACATCACAGATTTGAACACCTTTGTTCGTCAGGGAACGGAGAATCTCGTCATTGAAATGCAGCCCGGCTGTTGGCGCTGCGATGCTTCCTTCAATAGCTGCATAGACAGTCTGATAGCGCTCCTCATCGTCCAGATCGTAGAGGTCCCGCCCTTTTTTGTGGAGAAGCTTTTCGCGCTGCCGCAGAATATAGGGTGGCAGGGGAAGCACGCCCGACTTCTCCATGGCATCGTGAACAGTGAGAGTTTCGGGAAACTGAAGTTGACGCGTTCCGTCTGGTAAGACTTGCAGAATCTCTATATCAAGTTCGGTGAATCCATCTATCTTGAAGGACTTTCCTTCTGTAAGTTTTCTCCCGGGTCGAACCATAGCGGTACACTGGTTCTTCGTTATATCAGTTTCAAGAACGAGAACCTCAACGAGTCCTCCTCCTGCTGTTTTTCCATATAGGCGGGCCGGGATAACACGAGAGTTATTTCTGACCAGCACATCACCCTCCCGAAACTGAGCGACGATATCAGCAAACTGATGGTGCGAGATAGACGGGGGTTCTGCGCTATTGTCTACAACAAGCAAACGTGATTCTCCCCTTCTTTGCGCCGGTTTGGTGGCAATCAGTTCTTCGGGAAGATCAAACTGAAATTCATCTATATTCATGGCTCTCCACAAAAAAGAAAATGACCGGTCATTGGAGATGACCGGTCGTTAATAGGTTCAATAGTTTTCCCAGGCGATGGGGATATTATTCTTAATGCTGAATGCCAACGTAGACAGCAAAGAAAACGAACAGCCAGATAACATCAACAAAGTGCCAGTACCAGGAAGCTGCGTTGAGAGCAAAATGACGCTTACTGGTGAAGTTGCCCGCTTCAAGTCGTGCATAGACGAGTATGAGGAGCAGGAGACCAGTGATGACGTGCGATCCGTGGAAACCAGTAATCAGGTAGAAGAGCGTACCAAAAACGTTGGTGTCAGGATAAAGACCTTCTTTACCCATTAAGAGACCCCATTCGTAGCCCTGAAGACCGATGAAAAGAAGACCAAGCAGAATGGTGATGACGATCCAGTTCTTTGAGAGTGAACGCGAACCAGAGATGAGAGCTTTGTGGGCAAACTCGCAGGTAACGGAACTCAAAACCAGAATGCCAGTACCGACTGCCGGGATGACGAGGTGAATGTGAGGTGTGCCGGCAGGAGGCCATGCACCACCCTCAAGTTTATACATCATGTAAAAGTAAGCGCCAAAGAAAGAGCCAAAGATCGCAGCTTCGGAAAGGAGGAAGAGCTTCCAGGCCATTTCGAGGACACGGCGTCCCCAGTCGATGTCGATTTCTGCTTTCTCTTTGATAACGGAAGTACACCAGCCGAGGGAAGCGACAAGAGTGACGAGAGCGCCAAAGGCGCCAGAGGTGTACCAGAGGGGTATGCTGGTTCCAGGAACCATCGGCATGGGATCATAAATGGCGAGAAGGGCGCTAAGGGGTAAGTGCCCGATACCAATCACAACGATAAGCGGCCAGATACTCGGCGCCGGAAGATGGATTTCTTCTTCCTCGTGGTCGTGGGTTGCTAATGCTGATGCGTCTGCCATGAATTAGGAGCTCCTGAATAAATCGCGATCATCGAAAGGAACAAAGCCTGATGATGAGATGCTGTAAATGGTAAATGCCGCGAGCAAAAGTGCGAAAACCAAAAGGATGACGCCAAGGATAATATTTGATCTCCGCTGTTTTTCCAGCAGCTGTTGTTCTTCTTCTGCGTTGAGTGTCTCCATGTGGACCTTGTCCGTTGAGGCGGTCATGATGGATCCTCCTTTTCTGCTGCATTGCCGGCCTTGTCTGCTTTTGCGGCAGCTTCGGCGTTTTCCGCAGCGATGAGAGAAGCTTCATATTGTTCTTTTGTGGAGGGAGTAATCGTATAGCTCATTGTGATCGTCCCGACTTTTTCTTCGAGGTTGTCGTTGAAGACATACTGTACAGGCATTTTGTAGGATTGACCGGGCTCCAGTTTCTGCTCATCGAAACAGAAACACTTAAGAAGCTCCATGGTCCCTTCGAGTCCAGCCTTCGTGGGATAAACATCGTGAATGGGTCTGATGTAGAGCGTATCATTTGAGAGGTTTGAGAAGCGGTACCAGTTTTCATTGGCCACGTTTACCTGGCTCTTCTGAAAGCTGTTTTCGACTGAGAAGGCGATGGGGAGGTCATCGTTGACCTTGGCCGTGAAAAAGACCTGGAGATCTCGACCTGGCTGACGTCCATCCACAGCCTCAACGCGTACATCGCTTGGAGGCGTCGCGAGGAGTCCTGCTTTCTGGCAAAGCATCACAAAGAACTCTGCGTTTACATAGGCAAAGATGAACATGCCGATCGCAACAGCAGAAAGAATCAGGAGGTGTTTGGTCGCTCGTTGACGTTTCGCCGTTCCCGGTAGCTGATCACTAACGGGTAGGTCGCTATTGCTGGAAACACTGTTCGCCATGGTTTCGACTCCTTCCTGAGTTTAGAATGGGACCTTCACGGCCACATCTACCATCATCGCAATAAAGAGAGCAAAGAGGTAAATAATTGAGTACCCGAAGAGTCCCCAGTATTGCTTCGTTTCACGTTTCTCAAGTGAGAGAATATTTTTCCAAAGGAACAAGCCGCCAAACAGCATCGCACTGGACATATATATTAGTCCCGCATCACTCCAGAAGAGTGATAGACTTATTCCAACAAGAGCAAACGAGTATACAAGCATCTGCTTAAGGGTGCTCTCATCCCCAGCGATATTCGGCATCATAGGTAGTGGGTTTGATTCGTAATCTTTTTTGAGACAAAGAGCAAGAGCCCAGAAGTGAGGAGGGGTCCAGAGAAAGACGATGGCGAACATCACCCAGGGTTCCCAGCTCATGCCTTCTATACCAGCTATGGCAGCCCAGGCGATCACAGGTCCCATCGCGCCGGCAGCACCACCAATCACGATATTCTGTGCCGTACGTGGCTTCAGATAGAGCGTATAGAAGAAGGCGTAGAAAAGGATCGTCGATAAGGCGAGGAAGGCACTGAAGAGGTTAAACTCGACAGCGAAAATCAGTGTTCCCAGGACGCCAATTCCCAGAGCGAAGATGAGCGCGTTTGTGGGCTCGATGCGGCCGGTTGGGAGAGGACGACGTTTTGCCGTTCTCTTCATGAGCTTGTCGCGCTCACGTTCGAGATATTGATTCAGGGCGTTTGCCGAGCCAGCAGTCAGGAACAGACCAAGCATGATAAGAAGAAAGCTTGTCGGGCTGCTGGTAGCAGATCCTTCCCAGACTAGTCCTGCTGCCCCGGTGATCAACACAAGAAGACAGATCGTCGGCTTGGTGAGAGACAGGTAATCTTTAATGACCGCTTTAACGGTGCGAGGACCTGCTTCATTTTCCATTAACGGCTGTTCAGTAGCGACTTCAGGCATTCGACGGGGCGACCTCTTGGTTGGAAGATGAGAGGGCTTTTGCCTCTTTCTCCTGAGCTATTTCCGCTTCGGTGAAGACGCGGTGGTTCTTGGTTTCATAAATGACAAGCAGGCAGTTTAACATTAAGACGAGTCCAACTGACTGGTGGAGAAGAGCTAGTGCCGGCATCACCCCATTAAGCAAGGTGAGAATACCCAGGATGACCTGAAGTACGGCGACACCCGCGATCAGTCGTAGTGAAATACGCGCTAGTGGGGAGACTCGGACCGTCATAAAGCGAAATACCAGGACAAAGACCGCGAGCAGTGTGAAGATGGCGAACCAGCGGTGGAAAAACTGGATCATGACAATGTTCTCGGTGAAACTCTTGAAGAATGAATCTCCGTCAACCATCATGCCTGGAGGAACCCAGTGTTCTCCCATCTTCGGCCAGGTATTCATCTGGTAGCCGGCAAGGCTCGCGGCCATCAGACCTCCAGAAAAAATCTGGAAGCAGATGATCAGGAAGACTCCAAATGCCCAGTAATAGACGGCTGGAAGTTTCTTCTTTGCGACAACCTCCTGATCCGGCTCGTGGTTCAGGCGCAGCAGCATCCAAAGCAGCAAACAGGTAAAGAAGAATGCCAGCAGAAGGTGGATAGAGACTTTAACAGCTTTCAGGTGAAAGAGGACAACAATGCCTCCGGCGACAGCCTGTGATACCAGCAGGACAAGACCGCCTGCTGCCATCCAGCCGATTCTTGATCTCATATCTTTAAAGAAAAAAACGGAAGCTAGAAAAGCAAGATAGACAACACCGATTGTTTTCGCGAGCCCGCGGTGGCTCCACTCGATCCAGAACATGCGCTTGAATGGGGCCATACCGATTCCTTCATACTGAGGGAGCTCGGTAACCAGTGTTGTATAGAGCGTCTGCCACCCTTCTTCTGAAGTTGGGGGAAAAATACTCTTCTTCTCTTCGATGACGTTGCCACCCTCGTCGAGAACTTTTTCGATGGTAAAGACAGGCCACTCAGGAATGCTGAGGCCTGACCCACTGAGACGTACATATCCTCCAAGCGTCACCATGACAAAGCACATGACGAGAAGGAGGACAAGAAAACCAGAAACTAATTTTTTACCCTGCATCATCGCTACTTCGGAATAATGTTATGGGCTGTGAGACCCTTTGTGTAAGGTTGATCTCCTCAGCCAGCACTTCGGAGAGGAGATCGGTTACTTCGGGAAGGTTTCGCGTGAGATTCCTGTTTAAACTAAACCACCTTAGGAATCTTATCAAAGTTATGAGGAACGGGTGGTGAAGTAGTTTTCCAGTCGAAAGTATTCTGCTCTTCGTCGATGTTCCATGGGTCAGCAGGAGCTGTCCGAGGCTTTTTGATCAACGTGTAGAAGATGTTACCGACAAGCAGGGCCCCACCGACAGCCATGAAGAGATAGCCAGTACTGATCAGGTGGTTGATACCCATGAACTCGGGACGGTAGGTATAGATACGACGCGCCATCCCTGCAATTCCAAGCCAGTGCATCGGCATAAAGGTAATATTCATTCCGAGGAAGATTAGCCAGAAGATCACTTTACCAAGTTTCTCACTTAGGAAGCGTCCAGACATCTTGGGGAACCAGAAGTAGGTCATGGCCAGAATCGTCATGATCGAACCACCGAAAAGAACATAGTGGAAGTGAGCGACCACAAAGTAGCTGTCGTGTACCTGAATGTCGAATGGGACGTTCGCCAGGAAGACACCAGATATACCACCGATAGTGAAGAGCGCGAGGAAGCCGAGCGCGTACATCATCGGAACAGTGAACTCGATCGAGCCACCCCAGAGAGTCGCCAGCCAGCTGAAAATTTTGACACCTGTAGGTACGGCAATGACCATGGTCATGAAACCAAAGTAAGCACGCAACCAAGGCTCCATACCGGCCGAGAACATATGATGTCCCCAGACCAGAAACCCGATAATTCCGATAAAGGCTGTCGCGTAGACCATTCCTTTATATCCAAACAAGTCCTTATGAGCAAACGATGAGATGACGTGAGAGATCGCTCCAAAACCTGGAAGAACCATGATGTATACAGCCGGATGACTGTAGAACCAGAAGAGATGCTGATAGAGAAGAGGATCTCCACCCTTCGCAGGAACAAAGAAGCCTGTTCCCATAAGTCTATCTGTAAGAAGCATGGTGACCGCGCCGGCAAGGACAGGCGTTCCGATCAGCTGCAGCCATGATGTGATCAAAGAAGCCCAGCAGAACATCGGCATCTTAAACCATCTCATGCCGGGCGCTCTCATGTTTGTAATCGTTACGATAAAGTTAATCGCTCCCATGATCGAGCTGATACCGGCAAGGTGAACCCCGAAGATCCACATATCCAGACCCAGTTGCGGGGAATACGTCTTATTTGAAAGTGGTGGGTAAGCTGTCCACCCAGCCCCTGTCGAGCCGAAGGCAAAGCTGGCGATCATCAGAATTGCTGATGGGATCAGAATCCAGAAAGCAAATGCGTTCATCTTCGGGAAAGCCATATCACGGGCACCGATGAGAATCGGGACAATGTAATTACCGAATCCTGCAAAAGCGGGGATAATCGCAAAGAAAATCATGAACGAGGCGTGCATGCCCACAAACTGATTATAAAGTTCAGGTGTCATCACGGCGATATTCTCACCACCGAGGGGGATTCCTTGTGGAAAAGCGAGCTGGGCGCGAATACCACCGGCAAGCGCTCCTCCGGCTACGGCTGAGAAAAGCGCGAACCATAAGTACATCACCCCGATCAACTTGTGATCGACTGTGGTCAGCCACCGCATGATGCCTGTATAAGATGGCGTTTTGTGAGGCGCATCTTCTGTAGGGGTATAGACGGGTGCCTCTGCCTGACCCTTTTCTGTTTCTTTTTCTGGGAGTGTAACACTCATATTTCCTGAAAACTCCGTGTGTTAACGTTCGAGGTTGTGCGGATCTTAGGTTAGCTTGTTTCCGTGGCAGCTGCTTCTTCTGACTGTTCTTCCGAAGGAGCAGATTCGATTTCCAGCTCTGGAAGGCTCAAATCCTGTCCAATGATCTCGGAAATTCTTTCAATCTCAGCAGGGGGAAATGTAGCATCAACTTCGTCGAGCTTTTCCTTCATCCAAAGGTAGAATTCCTTTTCAGGGACAACCTTCACATGAATCCACATATAGGCATGAAGTGCGCCGCAAAGCTCAGCACATTGTCCTTTGTAGAAACCTTCTTTTGTAGGGCGGAACCATTGTGAGTTCACGCGACCAGGAATAACGTCGAATTTAACGCCAAAGGCCGGTACCCACCAGGCGTGGTTAACCTGGGTTGACTGTCCCCGGAGAAGAACCGCCTGGTCGACGGGGAGATACAGAGGGTCACTTCCGGTGCCGTCATCAGTTACAGTCACACCATACTTTGGAAAGTTGTATTGCCAGTAGAATTGATAGCCGGTGACGTCCACATAGACGTCAGGATCTTGCGGCTCATCTTCCATATATTTAAGTACATGGTAAGCAGGAACAGCCATCATCACAAGCACGCATGCGGGAAGGATCGTCCATGCGACTTCCAGAGGAACGTTCTCGTGAAATGAAGCTGGCTTAGGATTTACATCTTTGGAGAATTGCTTAATACAATAAATGAGTGTTAGCAGTGGTCCAAAGAGGAATGGAAAGATAATCAATGTTGTCCAGACTGCATTCACACGTACCTTGTCGGCGATCGTTGTAGCAGGTTGGATGAGCCAGGTGGATGTCGCTTGATCGGCCACAGGACCGGCGGTGGTCTCTGGCAGTTTAATGCCATAGAACAGCCCGGCCGTCAGGACAGAAAGGATAAGGGAGATGGCCCATATGATAATAAGTGCTTTTATATGTTTCTTGTCGATCATAGTGAACGTACCTTCGTTTTAAGAGACTCCTGATCTTCCATTATTCTTCAAGCAGAAGTTTTTCCATGGCATAGCGTACCGGAACGCGATCATCCGTATAAGGATCAATATTCACGCCTCCTGTGTCAGCCGCAGGTGCTGGAAGTTGAGAAAGTTCTTCTTCTGTGGGTTCTGGCCATCCATTTTCCTGCATGAAACTGTCATGGATGTAGTGAATAACCGCATACTTCTGCTTGGGATTCAGCGAGGGAAAAGCTGCCATCCCCTGGCCCACACCATTCTCAAGAGTCTGGTACATTTGAAAGGCGGATTTACCGTTCAGCCAGTTTTCATCCTGATGGAAATTACGTGGCTTCACGGCGAGGTTCATTCCCGAAGGACCATTGCCGAGTCCCTCGTCTCCATGGCAGGACTTGCAGTTATTTCCGTAGATAGCCTTTCCAAGCTTAATCAGTTCTTCGTCTGCTTCGATTAAGTCGGAGTGATCAAAAACTTCTGCTTCTTCTTCCTTCTTCTCTTCCCATGGACGAGCGTAAGTTGCTTCCACGACACCTTCGGTCATTCCCTGTTTGAAAGGAATCGAAGCGACGAGGAAAACGATATACGTCGAGAGAAGGGCCACGACCACGAAGATGATCAGCGGCGCAAATTCGCGAGGCTGTGAGTGGCTGTTATGCATGCAGATAGTCTCCGTTTACGCTGACGAGTAGTTCTTTGTCTCCCGCAGGAACCGCGGAGTTCTTGGACAGGTAGTTCAGAGTTGTGAAAGAAAAGATACCCAGCATACCGATAAACGAGAGAATTGCGATCGGTCCCGGATAGAGAATTGTGTCCGCATATTCAGGAATCACGATCCAATATAGATCAATATACTGGCCTGCAAGGATGGCAATAAAGCACAATCCCTGAGCAATGTAGTTTGTTCTTAAGGGTGGTGGCATAAGAACAAGGAAAGGAACAACCCACTTCAGAGCAGGGATGGCAACCGCCATCAGGATCCAACCGCCAGCGAAACGATCTGCATACCAGAATGTTTCGTCTTCAATGTTTGCGTACCAGATCAGCATGAACTGAGAAAAACCAATATAGATCATGAACACAGAGAAGCCCATAACGTACGTACCAAGGTCGTACATATGGCGCCCCTTCAGGTGTTCTGTCTTATTCTTAAGACTGAACATCATCATCATCATGAGAGAAAGCGCACTCACGAAAGCACCCGCAAAACAATATACACCGAACATCGTCGAGAACCAGCGGGGTGAAACGGACATGATCGCTTCCCATGAGAAAAGAGAAAAAAGAAAACCAAAGGCGATGAGATAAACGATTCCGATTTTCTTTCTGTTCAGGGGAAGTTTGCTTCCTTCAGAAGAGGATTTTGAGGAAAGTTTAAGTAATACAGTTCCAAGAATTGCGAGGACCCCAAGATAAACAACGACTTTAATATAATGCAAGTTGGGAGTAAGCCACGCCCGCTTCATAGATCCAGCGTATGGATAATCAGAGTCTGCAGCTGCCCACGAATAGATATGATCTGTACCTAGAAACATGATAATGATGCCAATGATTGCACCAGGCACCACAAATGCCGTGAGCGACTCGGGAAGCCTCTTCATGACATAGAACCACTTTGCACTCGTTACGTACTGGATCGCCAGGAAGGAAGAACCTCCCATACAGAGGAACCAGAAGAAAAGAAAGGAAACGAATACGCTTCCCCAGGCAATAGAGGCTGCCGGTCCTTCTTCTGCGCCGAAAGCCATACCCAGTGAGGCAAGCAGACAGATAACTCCGACTGCGAGCGCACCAAAGGTGACTGCTGATGGAACTTTAAAGGATCCAGGATCTTCGATATGTGAAACACGTTTTCCGTGCATGAAGCTTAATCTTCCTTATACTTAAGTGGATCGATGCGATAAACAGAGAGCTTTTCATTCATGACTTCAGGTTTTGACTCCCGAAGTGTGCTGTTCTTTTTATCTTCTTCTTTTGCATCAAGGCCGCGAGCTTCAACAACTTCGAGGTCTATCTCTGAAGGGTTGGCAGCGATTCCGAGTGCTCGTATATAATGGACAATCGCCCAGCGGTGTTCTTGCGATATGCGGTTCGCATATCCAGGCATTTGTCCCTGTCCAAGCGTGATGGTGTGGTAGAGCTGACCATCTTTCCATTCATTCATGATCTTTTCTGAATAGAGCTCTGCTGGAATCGGCATGCCATTGGGCCGATTTGCCAGAGTGGCAAGACCATCTCCTGCCCCCACCTCTCCGTGGCAAACGATGCAGTGTATATTGTAGTACTTCTGTCCCAGCTCTATGTTTTTGCGGGTGAGAGGAAGGGGGTTCTCTAACTCTTCACCAGCCTTTTCCCCTTCAACAATTGAATAGGGGTAGGGCTCAAATCCAATTGGGACCGTATTTGCAGGTGGCATCAGGTTACTGTTACCATTCTTGAAGAACTCGTGGTATTCCTGAGCCTTAACGGCAGGGTTTCTATACATGTCAGGCATAAACTCAAATTCACGACCTTCAGGGTCTGGAGAGCATGCAGCAAGTAGACCGATTGCAAAACTGCTCAGGATGAGTTTAAAGACGCCATTCTCTATCATGTTCTTGATTAGTCTCATGTTGCTGGGTTCTCTCCTGCAAGAGGTGCTGCGCGGAAAATAAGGCGATCTGTTTCCTTATCGACTCCGTCAACGATCTTGACTTTGAGAGCTTTATTCTCTTGTAAGAATTGAATGATTTCTTCTTCCTGTTCGGCGCTCTCTGCAGGAATCACCATCACAAAGCGGTCATTAGTGATTCTCTTACTCAGCACGATCGTCTTGGGTCTCGGATAGAGACCGCATGCAACAAACAGTGCGAAGAGGTTAGTAAATCCAGCCAGCAGAACAGCAGACTCAAAGGTAACTGGAATCCATGCAGGCCAGGAAATGAAGGGCTTACCACCTATATTCACCGGCCAGTCAATTGCAGAGGTCCAGGACTGGAAAGCAAAACCCAGGAAAGCACCGGTAAGCAGACCGATACGCGCGGCTGTGATGACCCAGGATGGTTTCAACCCGAGCGCTTCTTCAATCCCATGAATAGGATAAGGGGTATATGCATCGAGGTTCTTGTAGCCTCGCTCAACGCGGGCCTTCTCAGCCACCAGCATGATGTCATCTGCATCATCGAAGAATCCAAGAACTGCTGGAACACGTACTCTAGCCATGATCAGTTCACCTCCGCTGGTTTGCCGGTATCCGAAGATCCGCCATGAGTTTCTGATTCGTTAATTGCATGATCGTCATGATGACCTGCACCAAGGCGAGATCCCTTTGAAGGGTTCGGAAGCGTAGCCTTGAGCTCAGCAATGGCGAGCGTCGGGAAGACACGAGAGAATGCCAGGAACAGGGTGAAGAACAGCCCGAAGGATCCGATGGTTACACTGATATCCCAGATCGTTGGTATATAATGCCCCCAGCTTGAGGGGAGGAAATCACGACTCAGAGAAATGATGAAGATGTTATAGCGCTCAAACCACATACCGATATTTACGAAGATCGAGATAATAAACATCGCAACGATACTTCGGCGGATTCGCTTCGACCAGAACAGCTGAGGGATAATCACGTTACATGTTGCCATGATCCAGAACTGAACGGCGTAGGTTCCGAATGGTCTGAAGAGGAATTGATACTGCTCGTACTCGTGTCCACTATACCAGGCGATATAGAACTCGGTCATGTAGGCATAACCAACGATCACCGAAGTAGCAAGGATCACCTTATTCATCAGTTCGAGGTGTGTGAGTGTGATATAGTGCTCGAGGTTGTAGAGCTTTCTCATAATCACAAGCAGTGTTACCACCATCGCAAACCCTGAGAAAATCGCACCTGCAACGAAGTAAGGTGGAAAGATCGTCGTATGCCATCCCGGTATGTGTGATACAGCGAAGTCAAAAGAAACGATCGAGTGAACAGAAAGTACAAGTGGCGTTGCCAGAAAAGCGAACTGTCTATAGGCGCGCTCATAGTGGTTCCAGTCGCGCGAGGAGCCGGTCCAGCCAAAGCTCAGAATACTGTAGAGAGTACGGAAAAACTTGTTCTTAGCTCGGTCACGCGCCGTTGCCCAGTCTGGAATCAACCCTTGATACCAGAATAGAAGCGAGATGGTGAAGTAGGTGGTTACCGCGAATACGTCCCACAGGAGCGGGGATCGGAAATTCACCCAGAGCGCTCTTTCTGCCGGATAGGGTACAAGCCAGTAGGCAACCCATGTTCGACCAACGTGGATCAACGGGAAAACCCCGGCAGTCATAACGGCGAAAATCGTCATCGCCTCTGCAGATCGGTTGATTGATGTGCGCCAGTGCTGACGGAAAAGAAAGAGGATCGCAGAGATCAGCGTTCCGGCGTGTCCAATACCAACCCAGAACACAAAGTTAACGATGTATATTCCCCAGCCGTTGGGGTTGTTAATACCAAACATACCCAGACCAAAAAACATCTGATAGGCAACAGGCACGAGCAGTAACAGCATCGTTGCCTGGGCCAGACCAAAGGTCAGGTGCCAGGGCAGTGAGGGAAAGCGCCCCATCGGCGCTAAAACGTCGTCCGTTACATTCTCCATTTTAATGGAGGGATCTAAGAGACGTTCTTCTTCTGGTTTTAAGGCAAGACTCATTCTTAGCTCTTATATCTCACTCAGTGGGAATTATGATCATCATGTGATCCAGCTTTTTCATCTCCATGACCGGCATCGTCATGGTGTCCTCCGTGGGAACTCTTGTGCATGCGGTGAGCCTGATACTTCGTTCTATATGGAGAAGGCTCATCTCTGTTTCGAACCAGCGTCTTGTAGCGTACGGAAGGATCAGTATTCAGATCGGTAAGAAGTCCATAAGCTCTTGGATCTTCAAAAGCCTGTGCAACCTCTGACTTAGCGTTATTACGGTCGCCAAAGGTAATGGCTTTCGCCGGACAGGTTTGCTGGCAGGCTGTCTGGAGATCTTCATCGCCAACCTTTGTTCCGTTCATACGTGCTGTGTCTTTTGCCACACGGATGCGCTGAACACAGAATGTACATTTTTCCATCACCCCACGTGTACGTGTCGTCACGTCGGGATTAAGAACAAGTTCGAGAGGGGAAACGCGTTTGCGTCCCTCTGTCGGTCCTGTTCGGTAATCTGTATATTGCCAGAAATTGAAACGGCGGACCTTGTAAGGACAGTTGTTTGCGCAGTAACGCGTACCCACACAACGGTTGTAGGTCATCACATTGAGACCTTCATTGTTGTGCATTGTCGCGATAACCGGACAAACTGTTTCACAGGGAGCATTATCACAATGCTGACACATGACAGGCATAATCGCAAAATCAGGGTCGTTCTTATCACCGCGATAATATCTGTCTAGACGGATCCAGTGCATTTCGCGCCCGACAAGAACCTCATCTTTGCCAACAACCGGAATGTTATTCTCAACCTGGCAGGCAATGACACATGCATTACATCCATTGCACGCGTTGAGATCGATCGACATCCCCCAATGATGACCCTCGTAAGTATGCTGGTTCGCCCAGAGGCTCTCCGGGTTCTCGCCATGCTCCGCATGGTTCGGGTAACCTGCATAGTGATCTTTTTTCCACTCATTAAGTGTTGTTTCACCAAATATCGGGCGGTCGTAAACAGGCTTGTCTTTCTTGTTCATCTGAGCGCCAGCGGGAACATCACCCTTCTGCTTATTCACCATAATGCCCATGTGGGCAGGACTGTGAAGGTAATTGTGCCCTTGTATATCAGCCAGTTTTGTCTTACCGCTTGTTTTCTTTATCGTTGCAGATATAGACGAAGAGACGACAACTTTATCACCCTCCATGGAGAGAAGCTGTGTCACATTGACACCGATATCACTACCCACACCACCGAAGGTATTGCGTCCCCAGCCCAGCATCACACCGATTACATCTTCATGAACGCCAGGTTGAATATAGACAGGAATTTCAATAGAACTTCCATTCGCGGAAACCTCAACGAAGTCGCCTGTTTTCACTCCAAGCTTCTCAGCGTGTTTCGGGGATATCGCCGCGTAGTTCTCCCAGCACACCTTGCTGATGGGGTCGGAAAGTTCCAGAAGGAACGGATTACCCATCGAGCGTCCATCTCCATGAACATTGGAACGATAAGCGACAAGGATGGTCCCGCTCTGGATATCCTCGTGCGAGATCGTGCTGGAAACAGCGTCTGTATCAATTGAAGGAACAGAGAATTCTTTTCCGTAAGCATTCTTTCTGGTATCGACGAAACCATTCTGAAGCAGTTCGCCCCAGAATGCTTTAAAGTTTCCTGCTTTGCTTCCACTGGAAGGATAGACATCCTTTTCCCAGACAGACACCAGAAAGTCATACCAGGTGATCTGCTTGGGTTCAAGCTGGGCGGGATCAAGGTCATTACGAGACTCGACTCCGGCGGCCGCCATCATGGCTTCAACTTCTTCATCAGAGGGAGCAGACTTAAAGCGCGAAGACCCCGAAGCGGTGACGAAAGCCATGAGTGACTCTTGCCAGCTCCTTGTAAAGTAACGTGTGTTCGCGGCAACTTCACCAAAAAGCGTCCTGACCGCTGGCTGCTGAATGCCGTATAGACCAGCTTGTGATGACGCGTCACCCCAGGTTTCAAGAGTATGAACACCCGGAACAATCAGATCACTGAGAGCCGAAGTTTCGTCCATCATGCGACCAAGCGACACGATGCGTGAAACCTTGCCCATTGCTTCTGCAAACCCGGATGAAGCAGGGAGTGTATAGACAGGGTTTACTTCATTAAGAATGAGCAGCTCGACTTTACCGGCCTTCATATCCTTAATCAGCTTTGTCAACCCACCAAGTGTTCCGCGGGATTGAAGAGAAGGACTTTCCGATATGTCGATCGTATGTTTGAAGTTATCAAGAATATAATTCAGGAAAACACCAAGGTGAACAAGGCTGTCAACATTGGCCATTCTTGACTCAGCAGACTTTGTATAGACAATGCTCTTGCCCGGAGCCTGTTTAAGCGATTTTGCCACTCGCTTTAATTCATCTTCTGACAGACCCGTTTCCTGAGAAACCTTTGCAGGACTCCAATCGTAAAACCGGGCGCGTACCTTGGAATCCGATGCAATCGACGATGCGCCATCCAGCTTGGTATCGGCCCCGCCGTATAGAAGCAGGTGGGCTATCCCCAGTCCAATTCGCACCAGGTGGTCTGGTCTTGTCTGGTAACGGTAATCAGCAGAAGCTCCCGTCAGCGTTGGTACCGGCTCGAATGAATAAACCCGTGACATTCCGTCTGGGTGTTTCGGATCTCGTTTAGCAGCAAAACCCCGCATATACTCTACGGAAGAGTCACCTTGACCAAGTGGGTCTCCACCAAGGCAGAGCACAACGTCTGCTCGGTCGAAAAGATAGCGGGGGGAAACCGCCTCACCGAAGAAATCTTTAATCGCGTCTCTCTCAAGGCCATCCTGGAGGTCATCGTAATAGACAACTTCGAAGTTATCGCCTTCTGCCTTGAACTCGTTCAGGAGAGCTTCATTTGCCGGTCCGTTGATGGAACGGGTGAGAAACACAACTTTTCCAACAGCCGATGCAAGTGCGCCGCCAACCTCTTGATCTACCACATCAATCGTGGGGTGCTTTTGAAGCTCGTCGTCGAGAGGATCTCCCACTTCACCATTGAAGCTACGATTAATCCTGACGGGAAAGCGAAGGCGGTCAGGGTTATAGAGGTCCGTCATCGTGGCATGGTGAGATGCCGACAGACTGCCCGAGTTGACCGGATCGGCAGGGTTGCCTTCAATCTTGATAGGCCGGCCATCCAGTGTCTTAACGATGATGCCGTATGACTCTCCGGACTCTGTCCAGGTGGAAGCGTAGTAATTCGGAATTCCGTGGGTTATTTCTTCCGGCTTATTGACGTAAGGAATAACTTTTTGAACAGGGCGCTCACACCCCTGAAGCATAGCTGCAAGTGTTGCAAAGCCTGAAAGCTTGAGAAATGTTCTGCGCTTTACAGGAGAGAGGAAAGCACTGTCCTCTTTACCCTCTGAATCGAAGTATTTAATTGGCTTCGCCCCTGGGTGAAATTCTTCACCCAACTGTGCAAGATACTCTTCCTCGCGGTCGTACTCAGCAAGCGTTGACCAGATTTCGGGACGAGAAGGTGTTTTCGTTTCTTCCGTAGTCATCTTATTCCTAAGCTTCAAAGAATTACCTTCAGATTAGTTATGGCAGGTGCTGCATTCGATAGAAGCGTTCTGGCCTCGCAGCTGTACAGCACGCCCATGCGCGTAAATATTCTTCTTATAGTTTTCAAGTCGGGTGAGAAGCACGCGGGCCTCTTCCGTGCTCATTGAAGCCACATCATAATGGGCATTCATGTAACCGAGCGCCGAAGTATAGCGGACATCAGAGTTATCCGCAGGAACGACAAGTCCTTCTTCCGTTCCCAGTGCTGCAATGCCACTTTCGGGATAGGCGTCCGCATGTTCTGAACTGTCATGATCATGTCCCTCATGGTCGTGCCCTTCATGTCCAGCTTCGAGTGGCTGCTCATGATAAGTAGGAGCATGACGAACCTGATCCGCGTAATTGTCATCGGTATGACAGGCCATACAATCGCCCATCTCGAGTTTTCTCCACTGCTTGACGACAGGCATTGACTGGATCGGTCCGTGGCATTCCTGGCAGGAAACCCCTGCTTCGACGTGCCATTTGTGGCTGAAATAAGCGTGATCTGGAAGATCGTGAATGCGAACCCATGGCACAGGTTCGTTATTTTCGTAATACTCAGCAAGTTTCTGGATTTCGGGGCTGGCTGTTTGAACAATAGAGTGACAGCCCATGCAAAGATCTACCGAGGGGATCGCGGCATGTGCACTTTTTTCGGCACCTGAATGACAATAAAGGCACTCCATTTGCAGTACACCAGCGTGCAACACATGGCTGAATGCAATGGGCTGCTTAGGCTGATATCCTTCATTGGAAAAGAGGCCGTAAATTTGATAAGACCCAATACCCATCAGGGCGAGGGCGAGGGCAAAAACTCTCCAGTAACGAATCATAACTCTTCAGGACACCTTCGGTGTGCGTGAAATTTAGTCCGATCAAAGAACCCGACTTCATTGAGCCTTTTGAGGGTGGCCCATGCTGGAAGCGCGGTACCCTGTCGGCGACCTCGGGGCTGTGACAACCGAATTTAGGCTGTGAGCCCTTATTTAGGCCATTTCCTTCCACCCTCTTCCGCTCGCAAGAGCCGAAGTTTGTGATTTTTTTCACAAACTGCAAGGAAAAACTCTGACACAGAAACCTCGCTTCGCGGCCCCAGAAACAACAACCACTGCCCCACCGACGCGACTAAAATTTCCACTCACCCCTTCCTTTTGATCTATTAAAGTCGATAAAATACAATATCTAGTACGTATAAACCCCTCAACCATAAGCCCCAGCTATATGTAGATGACGAAGTAAAACCCGAATCGAGCCAAAAAACACCGCATTTTCGAGTCTTTCTCCCCCGAAAATTCTATCATCAGGATGATTTTTTTTGCCCTCCAACTCAAAGGTGGACAGAAAATCGCATATCAGCTATGAACATTCAAATCAGGACACTCGGAAATCAGCATGCTCAACAGGTTTAACTTGCCTTAGTTACCACATCTCTATGATTTCTTAAATAAAAGCCTGAAGATGATTGGACCATTCTGCCTATGTCAAATACACTCTCCATTCCGCCAAATCTCTTTCAACGCCCCGTAGTACTTCTCCCCTATTATTCTGAAAGGCCCTGGGGTGGACGCCGACTGGAAAGCTCTCTCGGGAAACCACTGCCGGAAGGAGAAGCGAAAATTGGGGAGAGCTGGGAACTCTCGGATCACGAGGATGGAAAATCCATGGTAGCTGGGTGTGAGGAGTTCGATGGGATGAGTTTTGGAGAACTTCTTCAGAAATATCCAGGCGAACTGATCGGCCGAGAAAAGGCACCTGAAAAATTTCCACTCCTTATCAAGTATATTGACGCCAACGAAAACCTGAGCGTTCAGGTTCACCCTGACGATCAGTGGTGTATAGACAACGGACATAACGATCGGGGCAAGAGCGAGTGCTGGTACATTCTTGATTGTGACGAAGACGCACAAGTTGTCTATGGCTACAGGGAGAATACGACCGAAAAAGAAGTTAAAGAAGCTGTTGAGAACAATGACTTCTCAAAGGTTCTCAATTATATAAACATCAGACCGGGAGACTTCCTGACACTTCCACCCGGGACTGTACACGCCATGCTGAAAGGAACAATCGTTTGTGAGATTCAACAGTCATCCAACACAACATTTCGTGTCTATGACTGGGATCGCAAACCCGAACGTGATTTGCATATAGACGAGTCCATGCAGGTAACCAACTATGATTTGAAGAGCTTGCCGCCAGTTCAATCACTGGGAAGTATCATGGATCTTTCTCTCAATGGATCTCCGAATACACGACGTATACTCGTGCGTAATTATTTCTTTCAGGTCGATATGCTTGACCTTTTCTATGCCAATGGACCTGTTCGTGCGGGCCTCACCTATCCCACTGGAACCATCATCAATGTTGTTGAAGGCCAGCTGCGCCTCGAGACAGATGAGGACAGTTTCGTTCTTAATCGCGGAGAAACCTATTTCCTGCCCGCAGTAATGAGTGAACCAACGGTAACGCCACTGCAGGATGGAGCTCGGCTTTTGATTACGATCAGTCGCGAGGTCTAGACTGCACCGATACAAAGCATGGTGCTGCTTTTGAGTGCATCATCTGTGACTCGAATTTCAGCTCCTGCGTTTTATATCTCTCTTGGCTTCAAGCCCGGACCCTCCGAACGTCTATACTCTAAAGGTGCTGATGGATCCCAGAGAACCATTTCGGACTCTTCCTTCTCCTTCGATCGCCCTAAGCATCAGCATGGATCGATGTCAGAGTGATCCGCCTATGATAATTACGAGAACTTCGACAAGTAACTCCACTTCGCATCATGAGACCCGATTCTTGTAGCGGGAAGTGTATCAGGCGGTTCCCTCCACAGATTCTCGTTCGAAATTTGAACCTGTCCCCTCCTCACTTTCTTACCTGAATGACGCGTGCTCACATGGGGGGTGGGATAATGGGGGCTTGATGGCGGCATGATGCAGGTATGATCGGCATCATCCCTACGTAGTCGCGGCATTGGGTCGACATCAGGTATTATGCAGTCAGGCAGGGTGCTGCCCACCTTCAATTTACATGGCCAGATTCTTATTATAACGATCTACCATCGGGATTGACTTGCCAGCAACTGAACCACGTACCCGGCAAATCAATAATTATAGAATAAAGCCCAATTTCTGGGCATATTTAAGGTGCTAGGGCTGGGTGTGACTTTGACGTTGAGAAGTGGTTCTTTGTCAGATGATTCAGCCAGGGATCAGAGAAGTTCTTTAAGGAACTCTGCTGCCTGATTGGATTTGGTCGTGTCTCCCTGAACCATCTTACCTTCGCTGCACAAGGCGTTGATAAGCCTGAAGTCGAAGCCGGATCGCGCCTCAAGCGTCATCGAGATATTGACGTGATCGCTGCTGGTCATCAGCTGTGAGATACGATAGAGAATTCTCTCAGCGGCCTGGACCTTGCCGTTAAACTCAATTTCAAGCTCAGGGATTTCTTCAGCTGTGACGGATTCCTTCAGGTCGAAGTAGGGTTGATGCGTGGATGGCTTTCTGGCTCTGGCACTGATCTGACTGATCCGGATGGGAACCGCGCGGGAGCGCCTCTGCCCAGCGAAGGAGCGCAAAGAAAAATGATTTTCGGAGTTTGGCTTAAGCTGTAAGGACAAAATGAACTTACCATTCCTGATCTCGGCAGCAATTTTCCCCTCATCTCCTTTGGCGATTACTTCAAGAGCCTCTGCGGCTTCTCCTTCAATGGTTACTTTCAAATCTTCCGTGAGGGGAGGATAGGGTATGAGTTTTGGTGGTGGAAGCGGAGGTGGTGAACGGAATCCCTTGGTATCACTTGCTGACAGAACGATGTCACCCAGCTCTTCGATTCGTTCGAAGCAGGAGAGTCCCATGACTGGATTCTCGACGGATAAGTCTGACCAGGCAACCAGACCGCGCATGATTGGAATTTCAGGATGGGCGACCTTTAGTTCGAAGAAGCGGTTTGCAAGTGCCAGACTATCACCAAGCTTTGATTTGTCATGCACCTCCACCATGGCACCTGTTGCACTGATGTTTGCGACCCGAACCGCCAGTGAGGTCGGTACGAAGGATTTTTCAGGTACGAGAATCTTCATCAGTCCGGGGAAGCTGCATGGGAGCCTCTGTTCCCTGGTTTCATGCTCTTCTGTAATGTTTGAAGGAACGCGATACTGATCTTCGGGGCTGGAGCTATCACTCGACTCCTCAACGCTGTCGAGTTCCTGCATGAGCAGGCTCTCAGGTGAAAAGGAATCATTGCTCTCTGAGATATGGGGAACCTGATCGGAGCTGGAGGCTCGACGTTCAGAATCTGCATTCTCGTTGTGCTCTGGATCAGTCTTTTTTGGTTCAGGCATTTGGCGTCGACTTAATCTCAATCCGTGAAACAGTTACATAATCTTGCTGATTAGATTTAACACAAGGCAAACCTCGTGCTCAAATCTCCTCCTCCGGCTTTTTTTATAGAATTCACAATCAATCCACTGTCCCATCCAGGTTTTCCCGAGCTGGTCTCGGTCGATGGATTAAGGGAATGCGATTCCCAATTCTGTCTCCAGAAGATCTTTCGTTTTGAAAAAGTGTGATCTCACCCTTTCGTAGATTATTGTAACGGGGTAGTATAGCAACGGAATCGGCGGATAAATGGCACGTCCGCTAATGGTTGCTCTTAGTTTCTTGTCTTCTATATCAAAGGTAGTGTACCAGGCCAACCCCCTGAGGAGAAACCCCTTTTTGTCTATACGATGCTCCATTAGAAGGTGGGAGGCGCTCTGCTCGAGCAAATTAATAATCACCGGAACCGAGGGCGAAGAGACGGGTAGGCAGTTAATCCTGCCCGCTTCGGCACTGTTCCTTTCAATTCCTGTGTATAGACATCTTCTCGACCTTGACGAAGGGTGTCTGTTCAATACAGAGAGGATAAAGTCTGTTGTCTCTTCGAAGGGAAAAACACTGTAACTTCCTTCTAGACGTGCATCAGGAAGTCGGTGTCGAAGAGAATCGATCATGATCAGGAGGGCTTACCGGGTCCGAATGGAAACCCGGAATCACCGGGAGCTGTTGGGGCACGCTTGTCGGGAAGTCCAATATCGGTCAATTCCTTCAATCGACTTTGAAATCGCTCGAGAACGAGTATTTCTTCTGTTCCAAGGGCTATGAAAACAAGATCGAACCGCTTCGTGAGGTGGTTCATGACTTCAGCTGATTCAATTCGGGGCACGATGACGGCGGCACCGCCTCGTTTTAGACGGTAGATAAGTCCATCGGGGGGGACGGGTAGTGAAACCTTTCCCTGCTGCTCCTCAAGAATGGCCAGACTCTGGAGCCTTTGGGCCACCGTGTTCAAATCGAAGGGATGGTCGACAGGGTTTCTATGAATTTCAGGACTCGAAGAATTGTTTGCAGCCATTTGAGGTGTTACAGGTCGAGTTGTTTCTGTCGGAAGTACGTTTTCCTTTTCGCCTGATTTCAGCTGACCATCTTGCCCTGCTACGGAGTCCAGAAGTTGTGTCTCGAATTCCTTTTCGGACAGGTCGTGTTCTACCTGAAAATGAGAGTATTGTTTTTTGAATCCGCTCACTGTATAAAATAGGATTCCACCAACAGCCAGAATGAGGAATATGTAGACCCCGATCGTTATGAAATCTCCGGTGCCCAGCGATTCTTCGTTTTCATCACCGGCTGAGTCTTCTGCCTCCTCATCGATCCTTCCATCAAAGGTCTCGCTTTCAGCCTGGGAAACACTTTGATGCAGATCGGTATCATTATTCTGAGGGCCTGGCTGAGCGATACTGGTGGCTCCAAGAGTAAGGATAGCCATCGCAAAGAGTGCAGTCATCAAATGTTTAGTGACAAAGTATCCTCGAATGAAAATCATGAATGTGCCATTCCCCGCGTTTGAAAAGCTTCTGATACGTCCGGATTTTTCCGTAATTTGAGGAACCGTGACAATTCCATTTGCAACTTTGAGGCGGTTTTAGTGGACCATGTTTTGCGACATTAATGAAGAAATGAATCAGTCACTTGATTGATCCAAAATCTTAATCAGCTCTTATGGAGGGCTTGACCTATGAAGAAGTTTCTTTCCGTTTGTTGTTCCATCCTCATCGCTGGCGCACTTACGTCAGTTGCCCCTGCCGGAGAAGGCTGCAGCACGTCTGCGAAAAAAGTAGCTGATGGTGCTTCATCCTGCTCGACAGCTAAAGCAACCCAGGTTGCAGATGTGACGAAAATGTCCAGTTGTTCCTATTCAGGGAGCGACATGAAGGCCGAAGTGACAAAAGTTGCCTCAGCCGATTGTGCGACAAAATGCAGCGACAAAGCTGCGAAAGTCAGTCAGGTTGCCATGGAAGACAAGTCTTCTTGTGCGACATCTTGCGGAAGCCGAGCCTCGCAGGTTGCTCAGGTGGCCATGGCTAAAGGCGGTGCCTCAGAAGCCGAAGGTAACTACGGCTATTCAGTTGGCAAGAAGGTCCCCGATTTTACGCTTCCAGATACCAATTTTAACACACACAGCCTCAGTGACTTTGCCGGGAAGGTCGTTGTACTTGTATTCTACAACCAGGCTTGCCCATACGTTGTTGAAGTAGAAGATCGCCTTGCTTCATTCACTGAGAAATATTCTGAAAAGGGTGTTCAGGTTCTTGCGATCGATGCAGGAATCAATAACGACGCGGTTAAACTCGCAAACCACGCTTCAGAAAAGCCTTATCCAATTCTTGTTAATCGTGACTCCAATCTTGCAAGAAGCTTTGATGCGAAGCGCACACCAGAGGTTTTCGTTCTCGATAAAGAAGGTGTGATCCAATACCACGGAATGTTCGATTCTGGTAAAGTGATGAATGGCGAAGGCCAGAGAGATACACCAGCGAAAGATGCAGTTAATGCTCTTCTCAACGGCGAAGATGTAAAGGTTAAGCAGACAAAAGCCTTTGGCTGCAGCATTAAGTTCAATGAGAAAACAGCGAGTGTTGATTCAGCATCTGACAAAAACGTTGGTGGTTGATTTCTGCAGCTGCTTCATCAAAAAAAGGTGAATTCATGGCAGGCTCTTCGGAGTCTGCCATTATTTTTGCACTCATTATTATTGAATTATTCACTGAGAAAAATAACTCGTCAGTCTGGAGAACGTGATGGTAAGTAAGATGAAACAGATTTCCTTCCCCGTGATCGGCATTTTGTTATCCCTGGTCTGTTTGTTACCAGCAGAGACTTATTCTGAGAGCGCAGATGGCAGCACTACATCAACTGTAAGTTATTCATTTCCAGAGCTTTACACTGCACCTGTCGTTGGCAAAGAGGAAATAGAAAAGGCCGTTAAGGGGCACCAATCCGATCTGCTCATCATTAACTTATGGGCAACCTGGTGTGCTCCCTGTGTTGAGGAACTTCCCTATTTCATCGAAGAGGCGAACAGGTATCCATCGGAAAGGGTACGTTTTTTTGGCATTTCTGCCGATTTTCATGACAAAGTGGATGATCTCGTGATTCCCTTCTTGAAAGAAAAGGAGATCCCTTATCCAAATGTTGTCTACTATGGCCCTCATCAGGTATTGATCGAGTATTTTTCTGATAAATGGGAAGGTGATCTTCCAGCTACTTTCTTTTATGATCGGAGCGGAAAACAGATCGCTGCTTTTCCAGGGCAATTGTCCCACGACGAACTGAAAGCTGCGATCAGAAAACATCTGCCCCAGTAAACAGCAAGTCCTGACGTATAGACATATAGATGGGTGGTTGATCAGTTCTGGAAAGAGAACTCAATCTCGACGTCCACAAACGGCTTCTTAAAGTCGTCGGGAAAGGGACTGAAGCGCTTGGTTATCTCAAGTGCCTGCACCGCTTTTTGATCAAGATTTGTGTCGCCACTCGAGCGCACAACGCTGACACGTGAGATCTCTCCTGAGCGAGAAATTCGGCAACCTAATGTAGCAGACACGGGCTTCTGTTCGTCTTCGTCCAGACGAAAGTATTTAGACAACTTTGCGAGAGCACTGTTTGAGTAGTAGGAAGGAAGTCCGATACTCTTGAGGCTCGTATTTCCTCTCTTGGTTGTTTCGGGCCCGGCCGGGGTGGAAGGCGACTGCGTACTGGAAGGTTTCGATCTGCTGACAGGGACAGGTTTTCCAGGTGCAGGTGTTCGCAATTCTTTAGTAGGCCGAATTTTCTCGCGCATTTTCTTGAGTTCTTCTGCGCTGAACCTGGGTTGAGGGACAGGGGTGGGTCTTGGGGTTGGTTTCGGTTCAGGTTTTTTCGTGACTTTCTTTTCAGGTTCTTTCTTGGGAATTTCACGTACTTTGGGAGGCTCGGGCTTCTTTTCCACGGGCTTAGGTGTTGGCTTTGGCGTCACCTTTTTTTCTTCGACCCTTTTGACAGGCTCTGGCTTCTTTTCGACGGGCTTGGGCTGAGGAGGTTCCTTGACTTCTGGCTCTGAAGCTTTTGGTTTTTCAACCTGTGGTTGAGGCTTAGGTTCTGCTCTTTTCTCAATCATCTGAACTTCAATGACAGAGCCCGTTTCTCCTGACTCAAGGCTCATGACTTCAGTCTTGAGACTAACAGCCAGCACAGCGGCAGCGAAGAGCAGGTGAACAAAGATAGCTGTCGTGAAAGCTCCTTTATGTTTCTTCAGCCAATTCACGTTTTAGTTCTGCTCCATAATTAGGCCGATTCCATGAAATCCATGGTTATTCAGGTGATTAAGTAAGTTCGCGACGTCCTGCCAGGGTATGTTTTTATCTGCTTCTAATGAGAGTTGCTCCTTCTCAGAGCTTTTCTGGTTATTGACTCGGTGTATCTCGTCAACGAGTTCGTCAAAAGGAAAAAGACGTCCATTGATAAGGTACTCGAGATTTCCCGTTGATGAAAGCTGGAGAGAGATTGTTGTTGGTTCTGAGTCCGCATTCTTATTGGACTCCTCAACTTTTGGCAGTTCAAGATCGACACTGTATCGAACAACAGGAGCGACGACCATAAAGGAGATGAGGAGCACGAAAGTAATATCGAGCAATGACGTTAAGTTGATGTGGGCTTCTGGGAGTGTTTTTCTGGACTTGCTGTAACGACGCATGAGATCACCTCGACCTTATTGATTGTCTGCGATGATTTGTTTCCGAACAGCATTCTCGAGGTCGTAGGAAAAGGCCTCCATCCGTCCGGTCAGTTTGTGAACCTCGCGCGCGAAGATGTTATAGAAAACGAGGGCAGGTATTGCTGCCAGGAGACCGAAGATTGTTGTCATCAGCGCCGTAGAAATTCCGGGGGCAAGAGCCGTGAGGGCTGCACTACCTTCTCTCCCGAGTGCCTGAAAGGCACCGAGAACGCCCCAGACTGTTCCAAACAACCCAATGAAAGGTGCAATCGTGGAAACTGTAGCAATAATCGTAAGTTTGCCCTGAAGACGGTTCTCTTCTCGAGCCATTGTTTGAGCGATTACTCCACTGATTGTTTCACGTGCAACACTCAGTCGAGATTCCAGGGAAACACTTCCTTTTTGCTCGAACCAGTTCTCAAGGCGGCATTCCACGTATGTTTCCTTCAACATTCTTGACAGTGGAGAATCTTTGAATTTCTTCGCCGCAAGAAACAGTGCTTCCCAGCTCCCCTCGCTCTCAATAATCCGTTGAAAACGAATGGACTGGTGTTTCACCCGCTGAAGCTCAAACCACTTTGCAAAGATAATCGTCAGACTGATCAGCGATAACAGGGTCAGAACGAGAAGACAAAGCTTTCCGAAGAAGTCATTCTGACCGATAGCTGTAAAGAGATCGATCGTGGAGAGGGGTAGAAGATAGCTGCTGGAAGAAGTGAACATGAACCGGCCCCATCAGTAAGATAGAAATGTATCTGGCATGTCATGTCTGGTTTATGTAATACTACTCAGGTAAACCAATGGCCTCGAAGAATTTTTCCAGTTCCTGAGGGTTACGGAAAGGCAACTCAACAACGCCGCTTTTCCCATCCTTACTCTTCACGCGGACACGACAGCCTAGATGAACCATCAAGCGGTCTTCCAGGGCTACAATGTCAACATCTTCCGATGGGGAGTGGCTCTTTTTTTTCTTGCTGGCAGAAGTGGGTCCATCCTGTGTTTGATACTGCAGAGAGCGTCTTTCGGCCTCACGAACCGATAATCCTTCTGAGACGATCTCCTGCCGCAGCTTTGACCGATAGAAAGAATCGTCAATGGAGAGAATTGCACGGGCATGTCCCGCCGTGAGCTTCCCTTCTTCCAGTTCTTTCAACGCCTCGCTGCCGAGTTTCAACAGCCTCAGGGAGTTAGCGACCGTGGAGCGCTTTTTCCCAACCCTTTGGGACACCTGCTCTTGAGTCCACGAAAACTCCTCGATAAGTTTTCGATAGGCACGTGCTTCTTCAACACAATTTAAGTCATCCCGCTGGATATTTTCAACGATCGCAATCTCGAGCATCTCCTCACGATCCAGGTGCTGTACAAGACAGGGAACACTTTCCAGCCCTGCAAGTTGTGCAGAACGAAAGCGCCGTTCCCCCGCAACGATCATATAGTGGGGAAGATCAGCAGGAACATGGAGAGTTGGATCTACAGTAATGGGTGTCACCAGAATAGGCTGCAGAACCCCATGTTGACCAATTGAGTCGGCCAACTCCTGGAGACTTTCCTCTGAGAACTGTTGACGGGGCTGCTCTTCATTCCGGTGAACCTGACTGACCGGGATATAATAGACGGTTGGTTGGCTTGGATCGGGGGTGTATGAGGCGCTTTCCTCTACCTGATCCAGACCTGCCTGAATATTTTCCTGTTCAGAAGCGACTGGCACTTCCTGCGACCCCAGTAATACTGAGAGTCCTTTACCTAAAGCTTTTCTTCTCTGGTTCATCCGAATGCAGTCTCCTCTGTTGTTACGGGCATTTTCTTAAGTCGATCCATCACTTCCGTACAGAAGGACTCGTAGGCGCGGGAACCGGTCCCCCACCTTTCATATTCAAAAATCGATTTTCCATGAGATGGACATTCTGAGAGGCGAACTGTTCTTGGAATAAGGGTATTCATCACCTGGTCACCAAGGTGCTGTCTCATTTCCTTAATAATCTGCTGGGACAGATTCGTTCTGAGGTCGACCATCGTCAGGAGACATCCAAGCATTTGCAGGTTCGGGTTATGTTCTCCTCGAATTTCATCCAGGGTATCGAGGAGCATGGTAAGACCTTCAAGGGCAAGATACTCACACTGAACAGGAACAAGGACATGCGTGGAGGCAATCAGGATATTTAATGTAAGAACACCCAGTGAGGGTGGCGAATCGATAATGACAACATCATGGGGAAGCCCCGGACGGCAGAGCGCACGCTTAAGAGCGATATCTCTCTTCTCATCCATCTGAAGCAGATCCATTTCTGCTCGAATCAGGGAGATGTTCGCCGGATAGAGATCAAGTCCTTCGTAGCGTGTTGTTGTCCATTCGGGCACCTCACCCTCTCCCACATGAAGAAGCTCATACGACGAGGCACGGGTGGTATACTTCTCAACACCAAGAGCCGTGGTCGCATTTCCCTGGGGGTCAAGATCAATAAGGAGAACACGTTTCCCATGAAGGACAAGCCCATGGGAGAGACTGACGGCGGTCGTCGTCTTGCCCACCCCGCCCTTTTGGTTGATAACAGCGACATGAGGAATTTTAGCCCGAGAACCGCCTTCTGTTTCACGTGAAACATCTGGCTGATAGTAGGGGTCGTAAGGGGGAGGGGGAGGATACAAAGAAGGCTGTCCCACAGTTTAGATTTTAGCTTAACATACAGACAAATACCCTCCTCAGGTCAATGGCTTTTAGTCCGAAGATCACTTCTCCGAGCAATCCTGATTATTTCGTAAGTCAAGTTTTTTCAATTATTTACGACTTTTCTTTCTTGGTACCTTTCGAGCAGGTAGCATCCTGGTCGATAAAAGTGTTAGTTCCGGTTGACAGAGTGCCCCTTCCGAATAGGATTTCGAGCTGCCGCTGGGGAGTAGTTCAGTGGTAGAACGCCGCTCTTTGGAAGCGGATGTCGCAGGTTCGAGTCCTGCCTCCCCAGCCACTTCTTGATTTACCGGAACAGTCACCAGATCATCCCCCTCAACATATCCCTTGCCCGGCACTGAGATGAGCGCAGAAATACGGGCCTTAAAGTAATTGATATCTCGTTTTTCAGGAAACGAACCTATGAGTACACATGATCAGAACGTCACGGCCATTGTACTGGCTGCCGGACAGGGTAAACGAATGAAGAGCAACCTTCCCAAGGTCCTCCACAAGGTATTGGGAAGAGAAATGATAGACTATGTCCTCGGGTCGCTCAATGGCGCGGGAATCCAGAGTCCCATCATCGTCGTTGGACACTGTGGCGACCAGGTGATCGACTTTGTTCAGGGTCGGGCGCGCACCGTCTGGCAACGCGACCAGAAAGGCACCGGCCATGCGGTTCAGTGCGCGGTTCCAGAAATTGAGGACCTCCAGGGAGACGTCGTCGTCACCTGTGGTGACACCCCGCTTATTTCAAGAGCCTGCTATGAAACCCTTGTCAAGAAACGCCGTGAGGGCAATTACAGCGCCGTCGTTGCAACGATGATCCCGGCAGACCCACGTTCCTATGGCCGCATCAAACGCGACGAGAATGGCAATGTTCAGGGGATTGTTGAGTTTAAGGATGCTTCTCCTGAGGAAAAATCGATTCGAGAGGTAAACTCAGGAACCTATTGTTTCGAAGCAGAATCTCTAAAACTGGCCATCAGCAAACTCAGCAACGAAAACGCCCAGGGCGAGTACTATCTGACCGACACGATCTCTCACCTTCTGAAGCTCGGGCGGTCCGTTGGAGCCTATATCCACAATGATGCTGACGAGTTCATTGGCATTAACAACCCTTCCGAGCTGGCTTTCGCCGAGAACAGACTGTCCGACCGTGTCAAGACAGAGATCTTGACGTCAGGCGTTATACTTGAGGAGCCCTCTACAATCAGGATCGAGCCAACGGTCAGAATTGGACCAAGGACGAGAATTCGCCCGGGTGTCATACTGGAAGGCTTTACAGTTGTTGGATCCGACTGTGTCGTTGGCCCCCATGTCACCCTCCAGAACATTAAGATCCTCCCGGGCACTGTGGTTGCCCCAAACACCATCACCGGCGTGAGAACCGACGATGATGACGAAAAGGAACTCTCAGAGAACGATGCAGACCTCAGTGAGTGAAAAACCCCCTGTCATACTGGCAGGAAGTGCCTCAGAAGGCTTAGCTGAACGCATTGCGGCTCAGCTTGAGCTTCCTCTGGGAAAGGTGGAAACACGCCATTTTTCCGATACAGAGACCTTTGTTAAGATTGAAGTCAATATCCGCGGGCGCGATGTCTTCATCGTCCAGAGCACGAGCAGCCCCACCAATGAAAACCTTATCGAGCTTCTCCTGATTCTCGATGCGGCGAAACGCTCCTCTGCCGAGCGGATTACGGCTGTAGTTCCCTACTTTGGCTATGCGCGACAGGATCGAAAAGAGCAGGGGCGCGTTGCTTTGAGCGCCAAGCTTGTCGCAAACCTGATTACCACTGCGGGTGCGGATCGACTCCTGACGATCGACCTTCACAGTGGACAGATTCAGGGGTTTTTCGACATACCCGTAGATCATCTTCTCGCCGGCAGCACCCTTGTGGATTACGTGAAGACATCCAGCTTAGCTGATTATACCGTGGTATCGCCCGATGTGGGAAACGTGAAGATGGCCCGCAATTATGCGGACCTGCTCGACGCACCGCTGGCGATTGTGGACAAACGGCGACCGGCGCCAAATGTCAGTGAAGTGATGTCAATTATTGGGGAACAGCTCATTAAAGATAAAAATGTCCTGATCTTCGATGATATGATTGACACGGCGGGCACGATCTGTAACGCCTCTCGGGCTCTCGTGGAGAGAGGCGCCAGAGAAGTGTATGCCCTGGCCACACACGGCGTACTTTCCGGGCCAGCGATGGAGCGTCTAAATGATGCTCCTATTAAAGAAGTGATTATTACAAACACAATCTTTCGCGAAAAAGGCATCTTGCCTGCAAAGATTAGAACCCTTGACGTGGCACCTCTCATTGCTCAGGCAATTGAAAGGATCCATAATCACAAATCTGTCAGTGACCTTTTCACTCAACTGGCCCGGTAAATAGTCCGGAACGGTGGTTTGAAGAGCGAATGATACAAAAATAGAGAAGGTTAACACAATCATGAGTGAATTTATTCTTAATGCCGAAGTCCGCGAAGAGCGTGGAAAAGAAAAAGCGAAGAAACTTCGTGCTGCAGGAAGATGCCCAGCCATCGTCTATGGCACATCAGGCGAGCCTGTGTCTCTGACTATTGATACCCGAGAATCAGAGCTTGTTATTCAAAGAACCCACGGCGAGAAGGTTCTCGTCACACTCAACTACGATGGAAAGGAAGACAAAGTCTTTCTTCGCAATATCCAGCGTGATCCAGCCAGTGAGAAGCTTGTCCACGTTGACTTTTATCGCGTTGACCTGAAGGTTGAGCTCGATACTCAAGTACCGGTCATCAACATCGGTACAGCAGTGGGTGTTAAAGAAGGCGGACTCCTCGAGCATGGCATCCGTGAGCTGGCGATCCGCTGCCTTCCTACTAAGGTACCCCCTCACATCGAGGTTGACGTTTCTGGTCTGGCAATGAACAAGTCTTACCACGTCGAAGATCTTCCCGAGATCGATGGCGTTCAGATTCTTACCTCTCCTGACGCTGTCCTCTTTGCTGTCGCTTCACCATCGAAGGTCACCGAAGAAGGTGGAGAGTCAATGAGCGAAGAAGCCGGTGAAGAAGAAGCCAATGAGAAAGCTGCGAGTGAAACAGAGCCCGCTGCAAGCTAAGCTTACTTCAGGCAATGATTGCTGACAACACGGCTACCGCTCTGCGGTAGCCTTTTTTATTTGTGATGAAATGACTATTTTTATCTCGTATATAATACTATCGATCTGTCTCTTCCACTTCTTCGTATCTATCTATAATCGTTACCTTCTGTGTATAACGGATTCGCGGTGGAAAGTCCCCTTACACTACGCCTCATTCATCTTTCTTGTCCCCGTACCAATCGCATTGCTCCTTTTGTTTCACAATGCCTCCCCCGTGAACCAGGCCCTTTCCTGGAGGCCAAAGTCTGTTGCAGCATTCTGTATATTCGTTCCCTATGTGGGACTACTCGCTTACTGGGCCACCCGCTCGGTTTCCTGGATTCAGAACAGATTTTTTCCCGTCGAACCCCGTAACCTGATCGAAGAAACCGTCTACGAACCGATCGTTCCCAAAGTAAACTCGCGGCTCCCCCGTGGCCTCACCTCGTTTGAAACCACAAGTGATCTACAGCTGGTGGAGCGCGACATTGCCTTGAATGGTCTATCACCGCTCTTCGACGGACTTAAGATCGCTCAGGTTTCTGATGTTCATTTCAGCCAGCGACCTGAAATGGAAAACTATCTCGAGGGGGTGGTCAGGCTTGTCGATCAGCTGAATGCAGATATTGTTGTACTGACGGGCGATCTTGTTGACAGACGTCGTGATATTTCGCGTTCACTGGACTATCACCGCCGTTTTCGAGGCACACTGGGAACGCTTTGTGTCCTTGGAAATCATGATTACTGGACGAACCCAGACAGGATTATTCAAGAGCTTGACCGGTCTCATATATACTGGCTTGGTGGAGGTGAGCGCCGAACGCTTAAGCGACAAGGTCGTCGCCTGATCTTTTCAGGAACCGATTCTCCCTGGGATCAACAGGACATTGATTGGAAGCGTCTGATTCGAAGAGAAGTCGGAGATGCTGTGGTCTTTCTTTCCCATACACCGGACAACGCTGATCGTGCGGCCAATGAAGGCGCTTCACTCATCCTCTCAGGGCATAACCATGGTGGTCAAATCTGCCTTCCGGGGTTTGGACCTGTCATCGTCCCATCCCGCCATGGGTTGAAGTACGCCGGTGGTTGCTATCACGTCGGTGTGGATTCCACGCTCAACGTCTCTCGGGGTATCGGCTCATCATCGGGTAAAGTCCGCGTGCTTTGTCCCCCAGAGGTCTGTCTCATAACGCTGCGCGCACCTGTGGTCGAAGTTCAGGCCGGGAATATCATCCCCGCCACCAGTATCATCAAGTCGAAGGAAGCTCCGGAGCCGGCCAGCGGCCAGATCATGGCGAAGCAGAAGTTTCAGCAGTCTGAATAATCACGGAATCTGGCAGAGAACCCAACTGCATTGCAGAAATAGGAAATCCGCAGGCAGGAAACCTGTCTACTTGACCCACAAAGCGTTACCCTTTGCGATGTAGATCAGAATTACAGAGATGTTGGATATTTTTCAAGAGACTCTAAAATGATGTCCTCCCAAAACCAGGATGACAAGGGTTCGCTGGACCTCAAGAGTGAGACCCTGATTATCAAAAAGGCTCAAAAAGGAGACCGAAAAGCCTTCGGAACCCTTGTGGAAAACTATCGAGAACGAGCCTATATGGGCGCTTTAAGCATTCTCCAGAACCCTGAAGATGCGAGGGACCTCTCCCAGGAAGCTTTTGTGAAAGCCTTCAAAGCTTTAAAGAGATTCCAGCTGGGGAGACCTTTCTATCCATGGTACTATCGCATTCTCAGGAATCTCTGCCTGACTTACCTCAAGAGGCACGGACCCAGTCGCAAGGTGTCCCTGGATCGCCTTATTGAGCATGACCACGTACAGTTTGCTGAAGAGAAAGAGGACGTTCGCGAGTCAATCCACCGCGAACAGATGGCTGGCCACCTCAAGAATGCTATCAAGAAGCTGAAACCCCAGTTTCGAGAAATCATCGTCATGAAGCACTTCGAGGAAATGAGCTACGAGGAAATCTCCCAGGCCCTTAAAATCCCCATGGGCACTGTTATGAGTCGACTTTACCACGCCCGTAAGGCCCTGGCAAAGGAGATGGAGGAGCATCGATGAGAGAATTTCCGGAGGTAACAGACACAAAAGCTCACTTTTATTCGCTTAGATTGAATATTCAGGATGTCCAAACAGTAAAGGAGTTTGAGCAGGGCGGATTTTCAGCAGGAGAAGCAGGACAGTGACAGAATCGCCCCAGTCCAAAAAGAAGGAGCTTCAACAGAAGCTTGTTGCTTACCTCGACAATGAACTCAGTCCCGAAGACAAACAGGCCTTTGAGGAAGAGTTGAAGAGTCATGGCGAGACGGCCAGAGAGCTTGAGGAGATGCGTTTGCTCATGAACGAGCTCAGTGACATGCATATCACGGTCCCTCGAGAAGACTTCTGGGATTCATACTGGGAGGAAATCGACGATCAGATTCAGCGCAAGGTGGGCTGGATGATCGGTCTTATTGGCTCCGTCCTCCTCATTCTTTATGGGGTTGTCAAGGTTTATAGCTTTGCAGAAAATAGTGTCGTTCAGGTTGGAATTACGTTGGTTTGTCTTGGATTGGCGATTCTGGTATTCACAACTGTCAGGGGAAGACTCGTAGAGATCCCTAAAGATCGTTACAGGAAAGTGAAGCGATGATCATATCAACTACAGAGACTCTTCCAAACTACAAGGTCGTCAAGTTTTGCGGCTTGGCAAAGGGTTGCTCTGTCCGTGCTCTCCATGTTGGCGATGATGTGATGGCTCGTCTGAAAAACGCTGTCGGGGGTGAAGTACATGAGTATACTCAGGTTTTCGCCCAGGTCCGGGAGCAGGCGCTTGATCGCCTCTACTCAGATGCGCACAAGATGGGCGCTAACGCCATCATTGGTGTACGGTTTCAAACAGCCGAGATCGGAAGCGCCATGGCAGAACTGATGGTTTACGGAACCGCCGTCGTTGTCGAAGAAGTTTGATCGGCTTCCTTGAGATATTCCAGTAACCTTGGGGCAATTAGTTCACCGTGATGGCGTGAGTTTTCGATAAAGACTTTTCCACTGACATTACCATTAATGATGACTCCTGAAACGAAAAGACCCGGAGTTGGTGTCTCCAGTGTTTCGGGATTGTACGCGGGTATATTTGTTTCTTCTTCCAGCTGAATACCGATTTTCTTAAGGAACTCTACGGGCGGATCATAGCCGAGCATTGGGAGCACGAAATCATTTTCGATCGTCGTTCTTTTCCCATTTTTGTCTGTCAGCTCTACGCTCTCCCAGTCTATACGTGTAACATTCGTGTTCAGGAAGCCGTGTATTTCGTCTTTCTTGATCCTGTTGTCTATATCCGGTTTCAGCCAGTATTTAACGCCTCTCCCGGTGAATTCATTGTTTCGATAGCTGAGCGAAACGTCAACCCCCGCACGAAATAGCTCGAGAGCCGTTTCAATAGCAGAGTTTCTTCCACCAACGACGAGTACTTTCTTTCCAAGGTAATTATGGTTTTCTGTATAGCGGTAGTGTACCTTGTCAAGATCGGCACCTGGAACATCAAGTTTTCGGGGTGATTCCCATGCCCCCACGGCGACGATGACAGCTTTGGAATAGATTCTTTTCTCTTCGCCACTCTGATAACAAACAGTTGTTTCAAAAACACCATCGCTGTTCTTTTTTGTTCCCGTAACTTCCGCGTATGTCTGTATATTCAAATCATGATACCTGCTGAAATCAGCAAGGTATTTGAGATACTGCTGACGTGAAGGTTTTTCTTCAACGATACCGATGGGGAAGCCAGCGATCTGCAGATTTTCATTCGTTGAGAAAAAACGCATGAAGGTTGGATACTGGGCGATGTGTGAACCGATGGGTCCCTTTTCGAAGACCTGGTAAGAGAGTCCCCTGCCGTGAATCGTATGGGCTACGGCGAGTCCTGCTGGGCCTCCGCCAATAATTATTACGTCGAAAATGGAATGAGTCATTTTAAAGTATTACCCTTTGACGAGTTTTGTCTTGAGGAGGCGCAAATTCCTTGCCCAGAGTTCCGGTATTCCCTATATTCGAACTGCAATCAGTTAAGGTAGTCTAACCCAGATTAATTGAAAAGGCCGTCTTTCCACCATGAAAGTATCTAAAAGTTTTCTCACCCTGACACTCGCTGCCTCTTTGATGTCGGCACCAGTGCTTTTTGCCCAGACGATACTCATTGAAACAGGCCAGGGCGGACAGAACGCGGCCCTTGTTGAACAGATTGGCGACTCCTGGGCAGAGGCGCAAGAGGCCAGCAGCGTCGAGGGGCTCACAGCAGACCGCTCTCCCCTGATGATTACTGCTGAAGACGGTGAGAGTCTTGATGGGTCACTTGAGATCAAGCTTCCAGATATCAAGCAGGGTCCCTATAACGTAGAACTCACCTGGCCAAGAACGGCCAATGCGAGCAATGTCTCGATTTTCATGACCACTGAATCCGGCCCTGTCGCCTCTCTGAAGTTTAATATGGACCCGACAAACGCTGATCAGTGGATCTTGATTGGCAGCGGAGAATTTCCCGCTGCCCAACAGGCCACCCTTACGATCGATGCGAAGACTGTTTCGGGCAAACCCTTCGCCGATTCACCCATGAAGGTTGTTGTAGATGCAGTTCGCCTGACTCCCGTTGATAGCACCAGTGCCGCGCGCAGCTCGGCCATCGACAGCCCCGAAGTGGCCGCTACTCCGGCCCCGGATACAGAAGATGAAATAGAAAGTCCCTTCGCGACCAGTGAGAATGAGGTCGACTCACCGTTTGCTTCAGCAGAAGAAGGCCTGGCAGAAGATGAAGGGTTCGTAGATTCCCCATTTGAGGATAGTAATGAATCAGTCGAGGTCAGCAGTCCCTTTGCTGCGGAAGAAACAACGGTAAGCAGCCCGTTCGAGGAACTGCCTCAGGACGCTTCTGATGTTTCGAGCCCCTTCGAATCTCTTGCCGAGGCATCCGATGACGAAGCCATCGATAGCCCCTTTGCAGGGACCGGTCCTTCAGATCCCGTGGTACCTTCCAGCCCTTTCTCGTCCACAAACGAGAGTTCTACTCCTTCAAGCCCTTTCTCCGGCAGCAATGAAACGGTAGAAACAGCAGAAGCGGCAGACAGTCCTTTTTCCAACAGTGATGAATCAGGTACAGCAAGCAACCCGTTCGCTTCTGCAGCTGACGCAACCAGCGGAGGCTCAACAGAAGTGAGCTCCCCTTTCAGCTCTTCATCTGCTGCGGAGTCTGCTACCCCGAGCTCCCCTTTCAGCTCTTCATCTACTGCGGAGTCTACCCCGAGCTCACCTTTCTCCGGCTCGACTTCTTCAGCGACAATGGATGAACCAGAAACATCGCAGCAGGTAGCCATGGCGGAAACGCCAACGTCACCCTTTTCGTCCTCCTCTTCTTCCGCAAATCAGAGCGCCACTTCGCCTTTCTCTACCTCGGGAACGAGCTCACCGGCCCCTTCATCGCCTTCATCGACAATGGGACAAAGCTCAAGTCCTTCATTTGCAGCGATGGAAGAGATCGAAGATAATACCAACCTTGTCGACCTGACCTTTTACAACAGCATTGATGAGGCTCTGGCAAAGTCGAAAGTAAGCGGAAAGCCTATCATTGTGCTGTTTTCAGGTAAGTCTACTCGCGCAGAACGCTTTGAGACATTGATGTCACAGCCAAACGTAGCAGATGAACTTTCAGGGTTTGAGCTTGTTAGAGTAAACTATCGTGATAATCGCCCTCTGGCGCGAAAATACGCGATTCGCAGCTTCCCCTACGTGGTAATCCTGAATAAATTCGGCTATTCCGTTGGCCACGTTCTCCCTTCTGTCGACGAGGAAGAACTCTTGAACGAACTTTCGCCTTTTACCCAGCAATTCTATGAATAACAGTGGTGGGGATGATTTTCCCTACAGACACAGTCTATAAAGAAGCGTTGAACAGATTTTCCTCACTCATCACGAGGGAGGAGAATCTTTTTGACAGCCTTTCCCTTGCCGTTTATCTGGTCTATACGAAAGACCCTTCAGGTTTTAACTATACTGAAGCGAAAGAATCGGAAACCGCTCTCGAGAGTCTGTGCAGTGATGCTGAAACTGTTCTTTCTCCCTTCGAGACCGAACATGAACGCTTCCGTGTTCTCCTGGACTGGTTCTATCATAAAGAAGGCTTTCAAGGAAACCACGAGAACTATTACGCTCCCGAAAACAGTCTGATTCATGAAGTTATTAAGTCAAAGAGAGGCTTGCCGATCGCTCTAGCCAGCCTTCTTGCATATATTGGCTCTCGTTGTGGTCTACCGATTCGAGGAGTTGGCAGTCCTGGTCATTTTGTTGTGATGCTTGAGTCTGCCGAAGGCTATCTATACGCCTCCCCTTTTGACCAGACGAGTCCCGTTCGCAGCGATGAGATGGCATATTTCTTAAGCAAGAGAACGGGTCTACCAGAACAGTATCTGATTCAATCGCTGAAACCGAGCGTAAACACAGAGGTTCTATACCGGATGGTTCAGAACCTGAAGAATGCCTACGTGCGCGAGAACAACATTGATGCACTTCTCCGAAGCTTCGAATGGGCCCTGGCGATCCGTCCAGAAGCCCGTGAAGAAAAGCGCGACTTTGGCCTGATTCTGCTTCGAACGGAACAAAAAGCCGAAGGTGCGAAACTCCTTCTTGAGTATATACGTGAAGGGGCCAGCGAAGAAGAGGAAGAGCTTATTAAGAGGGAGACAATAAACGCCCTGAGAGGTGAAGAAGAATAGGTCCATGAAGGTCTTTGTCTACGGCACCCTTAAGTTTCAGGAAAGAAACTTCAGAAACTATATGAGCAGATTTAAAACTTTCGCGCCAGCCCACCTCTGCGGGAAACTCTATCTGAGGGAAACCGGTACCCCGATATTATCTGTCTATCATGAGGATATTCGCTATCAGGGTACCACTAACGTAGAGGACGACCTGAGAGAAGGACATCTTTCAACCTTTGAACAGGTTTTGAAACCCGAAAATCTTGAGAAAAGAAATATTGCAAAGGGTGAGCTATACGATTTCCCTGATGAGTTCCAGATCCTGTCGAGACTGGACGAACTCGAGGAGTTCTTTGGAAACGAAACATCACTTTATAACAGGGTATTATACCCTGTTCTTTCTCATGGATGTTATGCGTGGGTCTATACGATCCCTGACTCTAAATCGGAGAAAGACTACCTGGAGGCCAGGAACCCTGAAAACTGGGATCCCAATATTGAGATCCCTCATGCAACAAAAGTTCAGGGTCTATAGACATTACATTCCCATACCGCCGGTAACTTCAAGCGTTGTCCCTGTAATATAAGCAGAGGCATCGCTACACAGGAAGAGAACGGGTCCCGCAATATCTTCAGCAACGCCGAAACGTGAGAGAGGGATCTCACCTTTAAGCTTTTCCTTCAAATCGTCTGGCAACGAGTCGGTCATTTTTGTTTCAATAAAACCAGGAGCAATTGCATTCACCAGGATATTTCTTGGAGCCAGTTCCTTGGCCAGTGATTTCGTCAGACCAATCATCCCTGCTTTAGCAGCACAGTAGTTTGCTTGTCCCGGGTTACCCACAAGTCCAACGATACTGGATATATTGATTATCCGGCCACCGCGGGCTTTCATCATAGGGCGTGATACTGCTTTCGAGAGAAGAAAAGCACTCTTGAGGTTAATCCTCAAAACATCATCCCAGTCCTCTTCTTTCATGCGCATGATGAGGTTATCTTTTGTAATACCAGCATTATTTACGAGTATATCGACCTTGCCAAACTCGTCTATCGTTGTCTTGACAATCTGGTCCACTGCTTCCTGGGTCCCCACATCACCGGCAACCGCTTTGGCTTTTCCACCATTCGCATTGATTGCTTCGGCAACAGGGCCACATGAAGTTTCACGAGCTGAATTGACAAGGATCGAGGCCCCTTCTCCAGCAAGTTTCTCGGCGATATACTTTCCAATTCCCTGTCCAGCACCTGTTACGATAGCTACTTTTCCATCGAGCTGACCCATAGTTCGGTTCTCCGTCCTTGATAATAGATGTTTAGGCTTTAAGTTCCGCTATTGTTTTTTCAATCGATTCTGCAGATTCAGTTGTATAGCATTTTGCAGAGCGGTCGATACGTCTAAGCAGACCCATCAGGGTTTTACCACTACCCACCTCAACGAATGTATCCACGCCCTCGCTGATAAGTTTCTGAACAACCTCAACCCAGCGAACGCTGCCCGTCACCTGTCTTACCAGCGACGACTTTATTTCATCAGGATCCGACAAGACCTTCGCATCAACATTGTTCACGAATAAACAGGCTGGCTTTTCGAGGCGCAATAGACTGAGTGCTTCCTTCATCGTTTCTGCTGCTGGTTCAACAAGAGGAGAGTGAAATGCTCCACTAACTGGAAGCATCAGTGCTCTTTTTGCCCCCTTTTCTTTCAACGTTTCGCAAGCTGACTCTACAGCTTTTGGGTCGCCGGATATAACGGTCTGGCTGGGATCATTGATGTTCGCTGGCACAACAACCTGGTCACCTTCACTGTGTTGTTTGCAGACAGAATTGATCGTGTCTATATCCAGTCCGATAATAGCAGCCATAGCGCCCTGTCGGTGTGACCCAGCGTCGGCAAAAGCGCGCCCACGGACAGCGACAAGATCAAGACCGTCCTGGTAGCTGAATACACCGGCACAATGGAGGGCTGTATATTCTCCCAGAGAGTGACCAGCAACAGCATCAGGCTTGATACCTGAATCAGCAAGAACACGCATTGTCGCAACACTGCTGACATAGAGTGCAGGCTGGGTGTTCTCTGTTTTCTTCAGTTCTTCTTCCGGACCTTCGAAACAAAGACGTGTATAGTCATAGGAACGGTGGCTGTCTGCCTCAATGAATGCATCTTTCGCAAGAGAGTTCATTTCGTAGGCACCTAAACCCATACCGATGGCCTGGCTGCCCTGTCCTGGAAAAAGAAAACCTAACTTACCCATAGTATATCACCACTTTATGATTGTTGATCCGTACGTCAGGCCCGCTCCAAAAGCGACCAGCGCACAGGTTGTACCTTCTTTAAGACGCCCTTCTTTTCGAGCAGTCTCGAGCGCGATAGGAATACTGGCCGAAGAAGTGTTGCCGAACTTATCCATATTGATAACAACACTTTCCTCTTTAAACCCGAAACGTTCCATCGCGGATCTGATGATTCTTACATTCGCCTGGTGAGGAACCAGGAGATCTACGTCGTCGATCTTGATCCCTGCCATCTCCATCCCTCTTTCGAGGGCTTCATTCACAACGTTAACCGCGAATTTAAAGACCTGTCGTCCATTCATCTGCATGTAGTGCTCAGGGCTGCCGATGTTATCGGGCGAAGCGGGATGAGCAGCTCCACCGAGTCGCTTAATAATCAGCTCAGATCCATCGCCGTTTGCTCCTGCGAAGTTGCTCAGGATTCCACGACCTTCAGGCACTTCTCCAACCACCACTGCGCCAGCTCCGTCACCGAACAGAACGCAAATAGATCGATCGGTGTAATCAATGAATCGGGAAACGCAGTCACAAGCAACCAGCAGAACATTCTTTGCCAGCCCTGCTCTGACGTGAGCGTAGGCCGTCTGAAGCCCATAGACGAACCCGGTACATGCGGCATTGAGATCGAAGGCAACACAACTCGGGATATTCAGTTTTTTCTGGAGAATACATGCAGAGCTGGGAACCACATAGTCTGGTGTGTAGGTGCAATAAATGATTCCGTCGATCTGATCAGGAGTCATCCCAGCATCATCGATCGCCTTGCGAGCCGCCTCCGCGGCAATATCTGTTGGAAATTCATCCTCGGTAATCACATAGCGTTCATGAATTCCGGTCCGCGAGACGATCCACTCATCTGTGGTATCGACCATCTTTTCAAAATCAGCGTTTGTGAGTTTTTTCTTAGGTATTCCGACGCCTAATCCGCGAATTCCAATTTGTTTCTGCATCATATTCATACTACTTAACTGGAGATCTTTAATTTAGTGCGCGAGCTTTGTCGCGAGTGATTTGAGAGAGTGCGCCAACGGGGGGCAAGAGGCGCAAGGATATTAGAGAGTCGTGTTATTTCCGAGAGTCTCGTTCAATCGATCCTCACTTCATCATCACGTCTTGATTCGAATGGAGCTGTAATTATATTGATACAACCTGCCTGCAGGCTGCTTTTTACCTGCTCTCCAATGCAGGCAGGAAGCAGGCTGAATGCAGGAAGGAAGCAGGAAGATTAAGAGAAGACAATACGAGGACCGAAACCCAATAGCTGCAAAATCAACAGGAGGAGAGGCGATTCCGAATCAGTATTCTAATCTGGGAACCGGGTTTTGAACACCCTCTTGATGGTCCCGGCGATAGAAAGGCTAGTTCAGAATCAGCTGTTTGAGCCTCTTAGCTCCTGCTGAGGCATAATGAAGGGTGTTTTTGGCGCCGCCTGCGCCCGTCAACATCCGGGCGATGTATCTGGGTCGCAGGTACATCTTCAGCAGGTGTTTTTTCCGCCACTCTTCAAAAAATGCGCTGGTGAGTCCCGAATAGGTCTTCATGGCGCCTGAGGCATATCCGGCACGGGCGGGATCATAACCCTCAACGAGAAGATCATCCCGGATAGCGATTTCATGCAATTCCGTACCGGGAAGCGGTGTGGCGATATTGAAGTCGAAAAAGTCCGGATCCAGTTCCTGGACAAAGCTATAAGTATGTTCGAGCGTTTCTTCCGTTTCCCATGGGAGGCCAATGACGAAGAAAGTATGAACCTTGAGGCCGGCTCGTTTCACGCAATCGACAGACTTTCTTGCCTGTTCAAGGGTGGCGTTTTTCTTAATGTGTTCGAGCATCTCCTGGTCGCCGGTTTCGATACCAAAGGCAACAACCCAGCATCCGGCTGCTTTCATTGCTTCCGCGCGTTCATCATCCATGGAATCGACGCGGCTGTTGCAGCCCCAGTGTATATCAAGATTTGCAGCCTGAATTTTCTCACAAAGTTCTAGTAGCCACTTTTTATTAATGGGGAAAGTATCACCGTGAAAGAGAAATTCTCGAATCCCGTAATTGTCTACACACTCCTTAAGTTCTGCAACAACGCTATCTGTACTTCGGAACCGTACTGTGAAGTCAGTGAGTACACCGGCGGGACAGAAGACGCACTTAGCGGGACAGCCGCGATTTCCGTGAATGACGGCGATGGGGTTACCTGTTTCTGGTGAAGTATATAACTGGTTTTTAAGCAAATGCCGAGCGGGAAGTGGCAGTTCGTCGAGGTCATAGTTAAGGTCGCGTTTTCCCGTAAAGAAGACACGTTCCGCGAAGTCTTCCTGTTCCTGAAGTTCTATATTCTTTTCCGGCCCTGCGGAGCGCTTCTTCGATCTCGCAATCTGTGCTTTCCCTTCCGGCTCCACCAGGTGCTCCCCCGGTTTTTCCTCAAACCGCTGAAGAAGCTCTCCACGAAAATGAAGTCCGCGTATATCGGAGAACGAAACGCCAGAAGCAATTTCTTCTACAGCAAGCTCTGGTTCGTTGGGGAGAATAACATCAAGGTGGGGGTAATCCACGAGAACGCTTCGTGCGTTTACAACGAGTGTTTCCCCTTTTGCAACGGTCACGATGTCGGGGTTCAGTTCCTTAGCAATCCTGCATGTTTCAAGGTCTCCATCAAGTGTTGCTGTTGTGGAGTTGAGAATAAGGACATCGGGCTTGAACTTTTTCAGGTGGCTGATGAAGTGCTCCCAGGTTTTATTGGCAGCTGGATAATCATAGATTCGACACTTTGATCCGGTACGCTCGGCGCAAGCTGCAGAGAGCGCGAGATCCATCGGCGGAAAGACAACCTGAACAGTCTGGTCCTCAACGGTACACTGACAGCGGTCGTCACGGCGATAGAGCCCTGTTGGCGGGTTGATCAAAAAGATTTTCTTAAAGGGTTTGCGAGCCATGAAATTTGTTTCTACTTAAGAGGGGTGGGGGCAGCCCTGAGAGCAAGACGACCACATGGAATAGAAAGAATAGAGCAAGGTTCAGGCAAGCGGCAAGTTGATCATACGATACAATTGGTGTATTTTAGCCTCATCAGGCCAACAAATTGTTCGCCTGGGAAACCTATTTCGGTGAATTACTGGACTCTGCGAAGGTCTGGCTGCTCTGGTAGATGCCATCGGGGCCATAGAGCTTGCGATCCAGCTCGATTGTTTTCTTGAGAGCGTCCGTTGCCCATTCCCAGGCATCCTCAATACCTGCAGCAAGAAAAGGATCGGGAGTCCATTGCGACACGGGAACATTCGCGAGTCTGTTCAACGATTGAGCCAGAGTTGTTTCAACTGTAGCGACGGGAAAACCTGTTCTGTTCTCAACACGAAGGAAATTTGAATCGGTATCCAGAATAACAAGTATATCAAAGTGTGGCCAGCCGGTATTCCTGACCATATCGTATCGTTTATCAGGTATTTCTGACTTCACACGATAAATACGAATATCTTCTTCGGCAGTCTTCAGGTGATAGACATAGCCCTTCTCAACTTGGGTCAAAGCACCCATTTCTTGAAGGTCAACTCGATCTATACGAGCTGCATCCCGTTCCACATCAAAGTAAGCATTCAGGATAGAGTCGAGGTTTGGAACCTGTACGCCAATTTTCGGCACGGGAAACTCCATCAGAGATGCGTATTCTTCTTCCGTCATATAGACCCTGTCGGAAACTTTGGGTTCAAGTGGTTGACCGTTTTCATCAAGCTCCAGCTGAACGGTCAAGATTTCTCCCGAAGCGGGAGAAGAGAGTAGCCAGTAGCCGTCTGAGTGTTTAACCGGATCCTGGTTTTGTATAGTCTGGTCGATAAGATAGTGAGGGTAACTGTTGGCCTGAGCCATTCTTTCTTTCAACCTCTCTTCAATAAGGGAGGAGAGTCCCACAACGATATCGCCGCGCTCCCGTGCTTCCTTAAGTACCTCGAGGGTTTTGCTGTCAGGTGAAGGTTCCTGCAACTGAAGCAAAGAGGACATTCCTGACACGGGTCTGGTTGATGGAAAATTCACAAGGGTAAGAGCTGTGTTCCCCTCTTTTTCCAGTCTCTTCGACGAGGGAAATTTCTTTCTCTGTGCGGACTTTGGAATGAATCCGGAGATAAGTCGGTCTGTATATTCCTGGGGGGCAACCTGATAGCCTGTACTGATCGTGGTGGAGAGAAGAGCATCTTTAGCGGTCAGGTTCACGGCATCGTATTCCAGCTCATCAAAGAAAGCTGCTGAAGGGTAAGTATAGGCAGTTTCCATGGATATACCGAGAGAGATCGAATTGCCGGTATCAATGAGATAGGCATCCCGGTTCTTCTTCTTTTCTTTCATCAGTGCTTTTTCGAACTCTATTTCAGCATCTGAAACGTCTGGGTCCAGAGCGAGAACGGGAAACATGTTCCGTGTGTTTCCAGACATGATAACCGTTGCCTTCTGCTCGGCATGTAGAGCCGGCATGCTGGTCATCAGAAATAAAAATGTCAGAGTTAACTCAGGGATATACCGGATCAGGTTGATTATTCGTCGTTGTCTTCTTCTTGTTGTTTCCATCTCTCGTGTGTTTTCTTGATTCCCGTCTTAAATTTGATGCTTTTCCAACCAAGCTTTGTGAGGGCTGTGGTTTTCAGGGAAACATCTTTGACCCGAACTGCTGGAGACTCAACTTCTTCACGACTTTTGGTAACGATTTTGGACTTATCCAATTTGAACTGTTTGCAGATCAACTCGCCCATTTCAACTCGTGAAAGCGTATCCGGCCCTGCCGCGTGAAATTTCTTTCCAGGAATCTTATCCAGATTCTTAAGAAGAGTTTCGATCGCTTTGATCAAGTCATCGATGAAGATCGGTGTTCTCCATTCATCTTCGAATAGAGTAATCTCTTCTCCTTCGGTCAGACCATCAACGATCCAGCTGACAAAAGAACCCCGGCGGACAACTGGAGGACCGTAGACGAGAGATGATCGAAGGATGGTTCCCTTACTGTGCATTCTGACCAGACTCTCGGCCTCAAACTTCTGACTGCCATAGACCGTTTTGGGTTTGGGGGGAGCAGCTTCACGATAAGGCGCGGCTTCTCCGTCAAAGACGAGATCGGTAGAAAGATAGATAAGTGGGGTGTCGGGAGCCAGTTCTTCAATTGCCGTGATGAAGTTACGGGTGGACAGGATATTAGAGTTTTCGGCATCAAACCGGTTTTCTTCGCACCAGTCGAGCTTTGTAGCCCCGGCACAATGAATGACCACTTTGGGCTTCATATCGCGAATAACCCGGTAAACGGCCAGCGGATCACTCAAATCAATAGGGAACGTGCTGACTCCCTCAAGTTCGATAGGTTGATTAAAGAAAGTTCCGGCAACCTCATAGCCAGCCTCTACTAATGCCGGGGCAAGATGCTGCCCAACATAGCCACTGGCTCCTGTAACGAGAATATGCCCTTCCAGATTCTTTTTCATGATCTAATGGCCATCTCCTGATGAAAACTACGTGCATCCAAAGGCAACAGCATCAGGTGGGCAAACGATAAACATCTATCAGGCCTCTAAATCGAAGAAAAGGAGGCCCCGATCAGGACTGATCGGCTGGGAAGATGTTCCTAATAGAAGATCCAGAGGTCTTCGAGCGATTCTCGAGGGGATGGAGCACTGGTTGGATTCAGAGGGTTTGAAGCAGAACTGTTGTAGAAAACAATTCGGTCAAAACTGATATTGTAAGACCTGCCTGACATTTGAAAGAGATGATAACCAGCCGTTAAAAAGACCCGAGGGTCATTATCAATACCGTGGTTACTGTCTTCCAGGAACGTGCTGTAACCCCATCCATTCCCGCCTTCATGGCTGCCATGGAACGTCTTGGTCCAGGTGCCGTTATTAATGCGGGTCCAGCAATCGTTCTCCTCAGTTTGATCACTTGGGTGATTATGTTCCATTCTCAACCGATACTGGTATTCGCCAGGGTTCTGGATCTTGAAGGTATAATTGAGAGTTCCGTTTCCGGGAGTGCGGTCAATCCCGGGCTTATTCCACCGATAAAAGCCAGACCCTGTGTAACCTGGCTCATTCGTTTCGAAAACCCAATGATCCACAATGGGAGCAGATTCAACCTCCATGATCAGCAGCCCATTCTGTTCGACAAAAGCGTTGTCGATGGGAGGCGGCGGTCCGGTGGGGGTCGGAGTTGGGGTGGGTGTAGGCGTTGGGCCAAGCGAGTCTATGACTGTGAAATTTATGACGTATGGGGACCCTATACCAGCAGAGAGACTGGCTGGAGTAACTGTAATGGTGTGTTCTCCGAGTGATGGTGTCCAGGCATTGTAATCACCATTGCTGTCCCCTGCCAGTGCGAAAGGTTCGGTGTTTTCGGTTCTAAAGTCTGAATCGTCATCGTACCCGAACTGAACTCCATCAGCATTCGTCGTCTCGGCCCGGACATTGAGATTGCGGGAGGGAAGCGTGGATAGATCCAGCGTTGTGCCTTCGGTTAGGTCCTGAATGTCCGAATCTGTATCCGCATTGACGAGAACTAGGCGCTGAACGGCGGGGTCTGGTCCCACGGTGGGGCTGGGAGTCGGGGTAGGTGTGGGAGTCGCATTGGGATCGGGAGTTGGTGTTGGCGTGGGGATCGGCGTGGGAGTGGGCGATGGAGAGGGTGTGGGTGTTGGTTGATTTGAAGCAATAACAGTGAATTCAATTTCTTTTATGGGCCCTGGATTAGATAACTGGCCAACAGCAAGGGCCGATAAGGTATGACTGCCCAGGGAAGGAGTCCAGGAGTTGTAATCGCCGTTATCATCTCCCTGAAGGGTGTATGGTTCCGTTGTTTCGGTTCTGTAGGAAAGATTACCATCGTACCCAAATTGTACGGTAGTCGCGTCGGAAACTTCAGCACGAACGTTGAGGTCTTCACCAACGATGCTGAGATCAATGATATCTCCGTCTTGAAGTTCCTGGATATCGAGGTTTGTGGCTGCATCGACGAGGACGAAGCGGTCGATCTCAGGTCCGTCTAAGTCAGGAATGGGGAGGGCTAAAGATATGGAGGATAATAGAAGAGTTAAGAAACAGTATATGTGGCGCTGCACGGTAGAGCTACCTTGCATGTTATCGTAATGAAAGTCTTCTCGGTCCAAACCTGCAATGTCAAGCGCTAGCATGACGACCTTGGTGAGCAAAACTTTTTCGAAGTTTCCAGAATTCTCGAGAACGAGTCTGGTTCAAGTTCGATCTGATTTAATGATATGAATTTCCCTCCTCCCTTGACCTTATCTGGGAGAGGGCTGTTATTGGGCCGGCTTCTTTCCGGTAGAAGGAGCTAAACCAAGATTTATTCAACGGAATTGTATTCATGTCAAAAGCACTTATTGTTGGCTCTGTAGCCTTGGACAGCATTGAAACACCTCATGGAAAAGTAGAAGCAGCATTAGGTGGTTCTGCTTCTTTCGGCAGTGTTTCCGCCTCGTATTTTACCGATGTATCGATCGTCGGAGTCGTTGGAGAAGATTTTCCTGACGAGAATATTGATAAACTAAAATCTCGTGGAATTGATCTCGGAGGAGTAGAACGCGTTCCTGGAAAGACATTTCACTGGTCGGGTTACTATGAACGGGACATGAATGTTGCCCATACGAATACAACAGAACTGAATGTCTTTGCTGATTTCCAGCCAAGACTGACGGACTATCAAAGGGATATTCCTTTCGTCTTCCTTGCGAATATACATCCGCAGCTGCAGCTTGAAGTCCTGGACCAGGTGAAGGATCCGAAACTTGTTGCTGTCGATACCATGAATTTCTGGATCGAGGGTGAAAAACAGGCTCTGACTGATGTGATCAAGCGGTGTGATATCCTGCTGGTGAACGACCAAGAGGCACGCCAGTATTGTGAGAAGGTTAATCTGATTGAGTGCGGTCGTGAACTCCAGGAATTGGGTCCGCAAACCGTTGTGGTCAAGAAAGGGGAGCATGGTGCGATGCTTTTTCAGAAAGATCGCATTATATACTGCCCAGCTTATCCACTGGAGAATGTGAAAGACCCAACTGGTGCGGGCGATACATTTGCAGGAGCTATGATCGGTTACCTCGCTAAACTCGGAGATGTTAACCAGGATAACCTGGTTAGAGGTGTGCACCTTGGAACCTGCATGGCCTCGTTTGTTGTGGAAGATTTCAGTATTAACCGAGTCATCAATATTCAGGAAGGCGAACTGAAAGCACGTACAGACATGATCCGACATCTCGTGAATCTGCCAGAGCTGGACCCGCAGACACTTCACGACATCCTTCAACTTCAAGACAAAGCTTAAACTCAAAAGGAGCGGCTGAAAATGGGCTCGATGGAAAGTTTAAAAGTTCAGACTCAAAAACTGAGAGCAGCTACAGCAAATCTGCTGACTGGCGGTGAAGATGTTTGTGACCAGATTCCTCCCACCTGGAAGAATAATCTCCGTTGGCATGTTGGTCATCTGGTGATCACTCCACGGCTTCTTACACTGGGGTTGCTGAAGGAGGATCTGGGTGTCCCGGAAGAGTATAGACGGTGGTTTGCAAAAGGTACGAGCCCGGCTGATTGGGGAGACCAGGATATTCCTTCTTACAATCAACTACTGAATGAGTTCACTGAAGGGATGGACGTTCTCTTTAAGAAACTTGAAGGACGTGAACTGGAAACTTTTTCTGAGCCATATACGACTTCTGTCGGCGTTGTACTCACGTGCCCTTCTGAATCGCTTGTTTTCAGTCAGGCTCATGATGGTATTCATCTTGGGATGATTCTCGCCCTTAAGCGTGCACTGAATAATTAACCTGTTCATTCAATGATAATTATATAGACATTCGGAAAGGAAGAAACAAGTGGCCAAAACATTTCGTGTCGGACTGATAGGCTTTGGTAATATTGGTACCGGACTGAACAAATACTTTCAGCAGAACCGGGAACTCATGGAGAGAAGAACGGGTATTGAACTCGAGCTGAAAGCCATCTGTGATCGTAACTTCAATAAGCCGAAAGATACAAATCCACCAGAGACAACTCGTCTCACTGGAGACTGGAAAGAAATCACTGAGGCTGACGATATAGACGCTGTCGTAGAACTGATCGGTGTCGGAAAAGATGGCGACCCTTCAAAGGCGCGGGAAGTTGCTGTTTCTGCACTCAGCAACAAGAAACACTTTATCACGGCCAATAAAGGGCTGATCGCTCCCTATGGCTCAGAGCTTCATGAACTCGCCAGGAAGAATGGAGTACTTTGTCTCTACGAGGCAAGCGTTGGTGCAGGGATTCCGATCATCGCCAGTCTTCAGCACTCACTTATTGCTAACGACTTTAAGTCTATACATGGGATGGTCAACGGTACCTGCAACTACATACTGACAGAACTGGATAGAGACCCCAGGTTAACCGTAGAAGACACGATTGAAACAGCAAAAGAACTGGGCTATGCGGAACCTGACCCGACTTTTGATGTCGAGGGTCATGACTCGGCCTATAAGATTGTGATTCTTTCCTCACTTGCTTATAATCAGCGCTTTCTCTTCGAAGATGTAAGAATGGAAGGTCTTCGTGAACTGACAGGGGTTGAATTCGACGTTGCGCGACGCAATAACCTTTCTCTCAAGCTGGTGGCTTCTGCCGTAAAACAGCCTTCAGGCAAAGTCTCACTGGAAGTAGGCCCGGCCTTCATTCCAAAAGATCATGTTCTCGCCGGTGTAAATGGCGTCTACAATGCCGTGCTTGTAGAAGGTGACCCAATTGGTGAAACGATGTTTTACGGAGCCGGTGCAGGTAAACCAAGCACCGCAAGTGGGTTACTGGCAGATATTGTCCTTGCTGCACGCATTCATGTGGACAAGCAGCAAAACCCTTATCCTCTTGAAATTTCTGGCGAAAGAAAGTGGATTTCGGCGCCCCAGGAAACGATGGGGTCACATTATTACCGTATCAATTTTTCTGACTCAGAAAACCGGGAGAAGGCAGAAGAACTCGGTCTTCCGGGGAGACTCATCGAGAAGGGTGAATATACTCTGTCCTACGTAACAGAAGAAATCAGCCTTGCAGAATTAGACAATTTCCTTGGCAAACTTGAGCAGTCTCATGTCAATGTAGATCAGATTACACATGTAAGGCTTCTTTTTGGAGCCAATATTACGATCGAGTAACTCTTAGGAAAGGCGATCACTATCATGGACCACGGCGCTCTCTTGACTCATCTGGCAGAACGACTCTACAGGGATATTCGATTCGTCACGGAACAGAACCCTGTTCAAATTGTGGATGATGACGGAGCCCGGGCTTTTAATAATCTGCTCAATCGAGTCCGGACCAGTTTTGGAGAAGTTGATTATATTCAGGATTTTCAGAATTGGAGTCCGAGGACCATCAAGTACAAAGACGCTCTCGTTGTAGTGGGTCAGCTGCACGCTCTTCTTCAACAGCTTTCAGGAAGTGTTTCTGTACAGGCACCGGTTCCGAAACAACAAGTTTATGAGGCAGATAATCAGAATGATTTAAGTAATGATTCTGTAGATCTTCCCCCTGCCTCAGAACAGAAGGTTTCTCAAAATATCTCTCAGAACGATTACTATGGAGATCAAATGCAGAAGGAGCCGCCTTCTGGCCGAAAACGCGAATCTCAATTTGATCAGGAACTGTATGGGAATAGCTCTATTCCTGACCGGAATGAAGACGGTACGATTCCCTTTCGACTCGATTGATAAATCCATAAGAGAAATAGAAAATCCCCTGCTTCCATCAGAAACAGGGGATTTTTTTTGTCTATGAGTGTTCTATATTAGTAGCGATAATGTTCAGGCTTGTATGGACCTTCTGTACTTACGCCAATATAGTCAGCCTGCTTTTGAGAAAGCTTTGTCAGCTTTGCGCCGATCTTGTCGAGGTGGAGTCGGGCAACCTTCTCATCGAGAGCTTTAGGAAGCGTATAGACTTTATTCTCATACTTACCTGAATCTCTGTTTTCCCAAAGCTCTACCTGGGCGATTGTCTGGTTCGTGAAACTTGCAGACATGACGAAGCTTGGATGGCCTGTTGCGCAGCCGAGGTTCACCAGGCGACCACGAGCAAGAAGGATGATACGCTTTCCGTCAGGCCAGATGATGTGATCGACCTCAGGCTTGATTTCATCCCATTCGAGATTATTGAGAGAGTTAACCTGAATCTCAGAATCAAAGTGACCGATGTTACAAACAATCGCATCATTCTTCATCTGGTCCATGTGCTCACGTGTAATGACATCAACATTTCCTGTTGTTGTTACGAAGATATCTCCGTACTTACATGCATCTTCCATAGAGACAACTTCGAAACCTTCCATCGCTGCCTGGAGAGCACAGATAGGATCGATTTCAGTAACATAGACGGTGGCACCAAGTCCGGCGAAGGCCTGAACGCAGCCCTTTCCAACATCGCCATATCCAAGAACAACGCATTTCTTTCCAGCAATCATCACGTCAGTCGCGCGTTTGATGCTGTCCACGAGCGACTCGCGGCACCCGTAAAGGTTATCGAACTTCGACTTTGTTGCCGAATCGTTTACATTAATTGCGGGAAAAAGGAGTTTTCCTGATTTTTCGAGTTCATAGAGACGATGAACACCTGTCGTTGTTTCCTCAGAAACGCCGATCAGTTTCTCAGCCATTCTAGTCCATAGCTGAGGATCTTCGTCCAGAGTTTCATTCAGGATTGTATCCAGTTCCTGGACATCTTCGCTGTCTGTGCAGATTTCTGGTTTCTGGCCAGACTTCGCAAATTCTGCTTCGCGCTCTCTACCGCGCAAAATCATCATCGTCGCGTCTCCACCGTCATCAACAATTGAATCAGGTCCGCCATCTTCGAAGCAAAGTGCCCACTTGGTGCACTGCCAGTATTCCTTAAGTGTCTCGCCCTTCCACGCGAAGACAGGTACGCCTGTCTTAGCGATAGCTGCTGCTGCATGATCTTGGGTTGAGAAGATGTTACAGGAAGCCCAGCGGACGTCCGCACCTAACTCTACGAGCGTTTCGATCAGGACAGCTGTTTGAATTGTCATGTGGAGAGAGCCCGTGATCTTGCAGCCTTTAAGCGGCTTTCTGGCTCCGAATTCTTCCCGGCAAGCGATAAGGCCAGGCATTTCACCTTCGGCAATGTTGAGTTCTTTGCGTCCCCAATCTGCGAGGGCGATATCTTTAATTTTATAAGGAGGAGTTTCGATTTTTGCTTTCGCGGATGTGCTCATAAGAAAGCCTTTCGTATTGGTGTGTGAGGTTCTGTCCTCATTTCAACGTATCTTGATATCCTGATATGGCCTCAGTCAAGGGTTAAAAAAAAGTGCCCGGCGAAATCACTCCAGCCGGGACACCTTTGAAAATTTTGCTGATCAGAGATTTAGAGAACCAGGTAGAATCTACTCGAAGAGTCTTTTGGCGAAGCAAAACCCCTTGTCGCGACGTTCGCTGTAGTTTTCGTGATCGGGATTGAAGCTGGTATACTTCACTTTACCTGATGCTTCTACATACTGATCATCTCCAACATAGATAGCAGTATGCGTAACTTTGCCAGTACCACCGAGAAAGTAGAGCAGATCGCCTGGTTTGAGATCTTCTCGATACCAGCGCGTGGCTACCATTTTACCGTTATACATTTGCTGGGATGCATCGCGGGCGATATAGATACCGAGTGATTGATAAGCACTTTGAACGAGTCCTGAACAATCAACGCCTTCGCTTGTCTTTCCTCCCCATTCGTAATCTGTTTCGAGTTTCAGCTCAGCGTTCCTTGTTGCTTCCAGCGCAAAGGGAGAAGGATCACTGTCAAGAACCTGCAGAAGGTTTCCATCTGTATCTTTTATTTCAATGATCTGAGAGGTTGGTAGCTCAATATCATAGCTCTGCGTATCTGCATTATAATTGACGAGTTTCAATATTGAACCAGAGGGAATATGGAGTTTCGATTCTCCAGGATGATGATAGTCTTTCTGGAAAGCTGCTTTATTCCCATTTGTATAGCGATGCAGGTTGTTGGAGTTAACAGGAACAATAGAATCTGCACTGATATATCCAACATATCCTTCGCTAGTTGTGCACAAATAGTGATTATTTTCCACTTTTTTTAAAAGAAAAACCGGATCACCAAAGAGGGCTTCTGTAACATTCTCTCGAGGTTCGACTGGTTTATCAAAAGCCTCAACGTGGGGTATATTCACAATTCCGTAGCGCAGGTCACCCAGATTTTCCGATGGGAGTACATCCAATTTGCTTTCGATATTATCAAAACCAAGATACTTGAGGTACTGAAGATAAGCACTTTCATTTTCCTGAAACATCACATGACCTTTGAGGGTCACTGTATTTGTTTCCGGGTTCCATTCAGGGTTTATGTCCGTTGCAAAAAGTCGTGTATCATTGATCAGAGTTTGAACGAAATAGTCTGTATATAACTTGAGTTTATGGGGATCTCCAACTAACCCGGGTTCGATATTCTTGATAATTCGTTCGTAATAGATCTGACGTCGGGATTTTCCCCCTTCTCCACCCATACGTATTCCACGACGTATCTCTTCTGGATTTGAATCTTTCTCTTCTTCTTCCAGCTGGGTGTTTTGCATTGGTTGATTATCCTCTTGGGTCTGTGCATAGACGGTCATCGACGAGCATCCTATTATCATCAGAAATAGACTCATTCGATAAGCGATCGTAAACATTCTCATGTCAATTCTTCTCTCTCTATAGTGCAGGTTTTCTCAAATTTTTAAAAGATTAATCGAACTATCTGAATCTCAAAAAAACAGGAATTGCTGTAGATGACTTCCCATCACTCTCTCAATACAATTATATGATTTCTAGGGACTTTTTCTCTTTCCAACGATAATGAAACTGTCCGGCACATTAAGTCGATGGCCTTCATCACTCATATAAGTTCGCCCAGGCAACAATTCTTCATGGATCATATCAAGATCTAATTCCTGGAAGTAACCGATTATTTGCTCACGTGAAAAACCGAGCCATTGATGTTTTAATTTCTCTTTCAACCACATTTCTTCATGATTCATGAAATCACTAATGATCAGCCAACCTTCTTTTTTCATTCCCTTTGCTGCCTGGATGAGCACCTGTTCAGGATTCTTGATATGGTGTAATACCTGAACGATTGTTATCACATCAGCTTCTGATTCTTTGAGAAAACTCTCTTGAATATCAGCGAGTCTATATTCGATATTCTTGATACCCATGGCTTTCATGCGATTTTCTGTTTGTTCAAGCATGGCTTCAGAATGATCAATAGCGATCAGTTTTTTTGCTTTCCGAGCAAACAAAGACAAGGTATAGCCGGTTCCTGTCCCAATATCGGCAACGGTGAGATCTTCTGGAAGGAAAGCGCGCAGAATTTCCCGTCCTAATGCATCTCCGAAAAGGGAATCCCGGATTTCATCCCATTGTGTAGAAAGTTGATCAAAGAAATTTCCCTCATTCCCATTATCCCGATGCGTCAGAACGGATGTGAGGCGTTTATCATCAGCACGATAGAGATGATCATTCTTCCATACGTCTTCAAGTGCTGGCCATATGATCTCCGCAAATCCGGATATTTTCTCGGTTTTGAGGGAATAGTGACGCCAGGAACCCGATCTTCGTTCTGTGATGAAATTCTCTTCTCGAAGAATCTTCAGGTGGTTTGATATTCTCGGCTGGGCGAGCTGTGTAATTTCCGCCAGCTCATTGACAGTTAGTTCTTCCTTCCACAATAACCGAAGAAGTCGGAATCTGGTTTCGTCAGCGAGAATACGAAATAGTCGCGTCAGATCAGTTGATCGAGTTTGGGATTCGCTTGTTGGCATATGTAATCTGACATTCTTCCGATATGAATTTTCAGCTGACAGAAACAGGATCGTTGTAACATATCATAGCCAAAGCAAGTGTAGAAATTGTCATGACAACCTTAAGCAATTCACAAGAAATTGGGTAATGTATGAGTGTTATTAAAAGTACATACATAAAATACTCTCATCATCACCCTAATAAGAGGCCAGCCTGTTTGTTGAAAACTAAGCTAAAGTCTTTATTCTGAGTTATTTAAAATGTTAATAAGTGTGTGATCAACTTTGTTAGCACGGATAGAAGCTTCTCTGGACGATTGGGGAAAAGATCTATTCCCTGGAAGAATAGACCAATAAAAGTGGATAAGTTTGTGAAAACTCTCAGACACCAAGAAAAGATATCCTAAGTTCAGTATTATCAAAGATAAACAATACTTAAAGTCTTGTTTTTGAGTAATTAATGTTCACAGTCTTCTCCACAGGGGTGTGAAAAACTCCAAGTCCAGGTTATCTTTGTTTAAATAACTGTCATTATTAGATTTAAGAAAAGAATCGATTTGAAAGAACGATGCGTAAAAAAAAGTTATCCACAGGCCTTGTGAATAACCAGAGAAAGCACCAGGCTAGAAGAAAATATGCTCAAGCAAAGACCGATTTCCTTGTGACCTTCGGCGTGGTTTTTGTACTTTCCCCTCAGGTTATTGGAACTGGATCAAAAGACTGATGAGTCTGCCGCAGCGAGAAGTCTTAAAGAGAACCGTTGAAGCTTTAGAAGCTTCATGGAACCGCTATCCAGAAAATGAAAAAATTCTCTATCAACTTGCCCTCTCCTATTCTCAGTTGGGCCGATATGATGAACAGGCCTGTGAGATTTATCGAAAAGCAGGCAAACAGTTTCCCCAGGATGTGAAAATTCAAAAAGCTGTTTCGATTCTGGAAACGATTGAAGGTACCAGCAAATTACCGTTTTCCATTCGATCTCTGAAGGAATTGGACGATCGCAAGCTTTCGCGGGATATAGATAAGTTATACGCTCTAACGCGTGAATATCCGGATTCCGCGTTCATCCATCGTGCCCTGGCAAATCTCTTTCTGCTAAGAGGAGATGAACGAGAAAGTATACATCACTATCGTTGTTGTCTCGCGCTGGGCTATTCAGATCTCGCAGGGATGTGTGATTATTTTGAACACGTGAGACGTCTGGGAGATTTGTCCGGTTATGTCGGTGCATTCTTCGCCGAGCTTTATCAAAGATTAAACCAGCCACTCAAAGCGAATAAAGTTTTCCAGGCTTTTCTCAATTATCATAACCCTGAAAGGGTTGTTCTGGATAAGTATTCTGAGTTTCTCCAACGACAAATTGAGAATTTATCGGGAGTAAATAATTCTGAATACTGTCTATATCTGAGACAATTAATACGAGTATGTCTTCTTCGAGGAAATGCAAGCGAAGCTTTAACCTGGGCGCGTCAGTTGACACCGGAGCAGATTACTGAAGATCCAAGACTCGCTAAAGATCTTGCGAGAAAATTGATTTCCATGGAAGATTACAGGTTGGCATTTGAATATCTTTCACGAATTGATCTAGATGATGATGCAAAAGGAATTCTCAATGATATGACAGTTCATCTTGAAAAGAAGGGTGAACTTGATACTGCCGTTTACGTACTTCAGTATATCAATGAAAATGACGAACTGGCGCGGGAATCCAAGCAATACTTTCACAGTGTTGATCCTGATGATCTCATGATAGAGATCGAAACTGAATTACAGATGGCTGAAATTCATTGGAAAAACAGACGATGGGAACAGGCTTTTGAGCGGTATTTACATGTACTGCATCTTGGCTATGATGAGTATAAATCACTCCTGGAGCCCCTTGATTTACTTTTTCAAAGAATTAATAAGGTTGATGTACATCAACTGGTCTTTCTTGCTAATTTTTTCGCCGAAAAAAGAGAATGGAAAAGGTGTCTTGAATACGCAAGAAAAGCTTTAGAACTTGATAATACTGACGTTGAAATGAGCAAACGGGTAATACAATCCTGCGAAAGGATTCTCGTTGATGAGCAGTCAAATTATGAAGTTGCACTTATATATGGCGAAGAACACCTAAGGCTTGGAAATATTGAACATGCGATTCAGGAATTTCGTCGATGTGCAGAGATTCCCGAGTATCAGATGAAAGCAAATAAGCGCCTGGCCATTGCTCACTTTCATGGAGGAGATCTTATCGCCGCTCTTGAGCATTTTCAAAACCTTCCTTTCCTCGAACCTGAAGATTTGAATTTTCTCTATGACCTCACGATCGCTTTTGGAAATCAGGCTCAATACAAAGAAGCCTTTGAAGCGGCAAAAATGATTCGTGAATATGACGAAGAATTCAGAGATATTGTCGAGAAGAGCAATTACTACGAAGAAAAGATGAATGAGAATAATCTTGGCTTCGTCGTTGACACGAAAATGAGAGAGCTGATCGGAGATCACAGTATTGGCCGCTATAAGTATATCGAGAAAATCGGCTCTGGAGGAATGGGGGTCGTTCATAAAGTAATCGACCTGAAATCGAAAAATGTTCTCGCAATGAAGATCCTGAGAGAGGGGTTGAGCTCAAGCGGCAAAGCCATCGACCGTTTCTTTCGAGAAGCACGTATTGCAGCTACACTGCGCCATAAGAATATCGTCAACATAACTGACTACAACATATCCAATAATTTCGGGCAATCGTATATCGCCATGGAGTTTGTGGATGGTCCATCATTAAGGGATATTATCGAAGAAAAATTTGCTCAGACCGTTGACATTACCGATGATGATATAAAGCAATCACTTTTATGGACAAGTCAACTTTGTGACGCACTTGATGCAACTCATCAGAAAGGTATTATTCATCGCGATATAAAACCTGACAACATTCTGATAGGTGCTGATAATTTTGTCAAAATCACTGACTTCGGCATTGTCCATATCGAAGAGGCGACTTTCACTCCAACGGGGGCTCTCATTGGAACTCCGAGATATATGAGTCCTGAGCAGGTTCACGGAGGTCGAATTGATAACCGGTCTGATATATATGCTGTTGGGATTATCATGTATGAACAGTTGATCGGATCACCTCCATTTATTTCCGGAGATATATCCTATCAACAGGTCAATGTTGCCCCCACTTCACCTAAAGAAATTTGTCCTGTGATTCCTCAAGCCGTCGACCGGATTATCATGAAGTGTCTGGAAAAAGCGCCAGCAGATAGATATCAGGATGCCGTTGAATTAAAACGAGACATAGACGAAGCATACGTTTATCTCGGCGGAAATCGAAGTGATCTAAATCAGGAAACTCAAGCAACGGCAACTGGATCACCCCTTACTGAACAATCATCTGAAGAATCGTGGGAAAAGCCCATAGAGCCAAAACCCCTCGCTCCATCACAGAACTCCCTGCGAAGCATGGAAGAAGACCATATAGAAACACCAGCTTCTTTTCTTAAAGAAGAACAGATGAAAGAAACAGTCGATCTGGAATCAGATCTAGACGATATAGAATCATCAATGGGTCTAGATACAGATCTTGATATAAGCTGATGAATCTTGATAATCTTCAAGAGTCCACTACTCATCAGTTCCTTACTGTAATTGCTTCGAAAAAATGGGTCTTTTGTATCTATGCGTGTATAAGTTTAGTCGTCTTCGGATCCTCAGTTTTTAACGAGTATGCCTATGATGGCGAGATGCTTATCCCTCGCTTTGCATCTGAAATAAGCGAACCTTCCTGGCAGGTTTTCCTGCAACCCGAACGTTATTCCAGTGAAACAGGAGTGATGTCATATCGCCCTGTAGGTGTCGCTCAAATGTACTATATAGACGCCAGACTCTTCAATCTAAATGCTGGACTTTCCCATTTGATCAACGTCCTCATTCACACATTAAATACATACCTGATATTCATTCTGAGTGGTCAACTTCTTAAAGATAAAAAAAGTATATACTCTTTCATAGGAGCTTTGTTTTTTCTTATTCATCCGCTTGTTAGTGAAGTTGTTTTATGTACTGGATTTCGATTCGATCTATTGTCACTCCTCTTCCTCTTATTTTCCCATTTCGTTTTCAGCAAGGGACTTTCTTCAAGCAGAATACAAAAGAAAATGATCTGGTTTATATCAGGTTCCCTTCTCTACTTTCTTGCACTCATGACCAAAGAAATAGCTGTAATAGGACTCTTCACAATTCCTTTATTTCTTTATTTGAGGGGAATGACCCTGAAGTATTCGCTCTTTACGCTCTTCGGACTCCTTCTTCTTTTCTTTCTTTTTCTTCTTCTCTGGATTCCATTCCAGTACAAGGACTATCCCAGTAGCTTTCTGGGAGAAAGTGGACGTCTTCTTGGAATCGCTAATTTTATTATTAGTTCCATCGAGATATATCTCTATAAACTGATACTTCCTTGGCCACTTCGCGTGGATTATCGTTTTGAGCCGGTAGCAACCATCTCCAGTTTTCGCTTCCTTAGAGCGTTGATTATTCTCTTCATTGTAGGGGTCTCACTGATACTTATCTGCAGGGTTAATAAAGCTGGGTTATTCGGGTTGGTTTGGATACCATTGTCATTCGCCCCTGTATCACAGATCGTTCCTGTTCCAGATCCTGTGGCCGAGCGTTTTTGTTATGTTCCCATGGCTGGACTCGCTTTCGTTTTTTCTTATCTTGTATATAGGTTGTCCGGTTTGAAGTATTTATCCGTTTCCTTAATTCTGATCTTTCTCTGCTGGGGACTCCTATCCTTTAAACGCACATTTGACTGGAGAGATGATGTTACTCTCAATATCAGAAACTGGGAGGATGCCGGTGATTATAGACCATTTGGCCTGGAAAGCCTTGGCGCGCTCTATCTGACTCAAGTTTCAACCAACCAGTATGACAGCCCTGATCAGAAAAACATCTACTTGAGTAGAGCAGAACTATATCTGAAAGAACTCCTGAAACAAGAACCAGAGAATTCTGATGCGTATAGACTTCTAGCACTGAAGGAAATGGCTGCGGGTAATTTAAAGTCGGCGAGATCTTATGGAGAAAAAGCTCAAAAGCTGGATCCTGATAATCCACTGATCCAGCAACTGATGGCCTTTCTGAATGAGGAGTGAGAAAGGCATACGGCAGGATGCTATCGGTGACGATGAGGCCTAAGCTGAAGGCAATCCTTCCGAAGATCATCCTATAAGTCGACCCATGTCAAGCCTCAGAAAAAAAGGGCGAAAAAGTGAAAAAGACTCTTGCAGGCCTCCAACGCATCCCTTAAGCAGCACCCACGGTTAAGACTTTCAGGAAGGATTAGTCCCGGGTAGTATGTCCCTTTCAATTAGAGTTTACGGAACAATCGACGCCGTCCCAACAATCGACGAGCTTATTGATCACCTTGAAGAACGTGATTTTGAAATCACGATCGAAACAGAAGATGATGATGAAGAGGATTGGACAGAGCTGCTGATCTTTGAATCATCTGTTGAACGTCCACTCGATGTGACAGCTTACAACGACGACAACGACTTCGGCCAGGAATATGCCCGGATTAAAGAAACTGTCAAAGCTCTCGGTGAGACATCCGAAATAGCTGATATCAAGAAGACAATTTCAAACTGTACTATTATCGTTGGTATTGAACTACCGGAAGAAGCTGTTGATGACGAGAATGCCCTTATTCTATGTTGCCTTATCGGGCAATTCATCGCCCAGAAAACAGAAGGGTTTTATTGCGTTGATGAAGAAGGCTTTTTCGATTCTGCAGGTGATCTTATCCTCGAAGCTACCACTGCTGATGAATAAACTGAGAGGAGGCCACCTTGCCAGACTCTCTTAAGTTCCTCTCACAGCAACCGAAAGTACAACTCACCAAAGCGTTCACCACTCCGTTTAAGAACGTGGTTGCAACCGCCCGTACCTGTTACAGCTCCAAAGGAATCGTTAGTGACGAACAGGTAGGCGAACAGCAGAGGTATGCTCCACTTGCCCAATCAATTTATGAGGCAGGACATCATACCACCTTTCAACACGCCCACTTCCAGTTTACTCTCGAGAATGTCTCTCGTCAGTTTATCTGGTCCTTTCTTCATTCCCACCCTTTCTATAACAGTGAACAGGTCAGTCAGCGTTACGTCTCCGTCAAAGAAGACACAGCCACTATCCCTGACCTTCCATCAGATCAGCTGAAAATTTACAAAGAAACGCTCGAGCTTTCCTTCACCGCTTACAAGAAGCTCTGTGAAATGCTTGATGGGCCCACCCGTTCTGAATTCTACAAGAGGTTCAACTACTCCGAGCGGATGGAGAAGAAACATAACCTTACCATTAAGAAAAAATCTCAGGAAGCAGCCCGCTACGTTCTCCCTCTCGCCACTCAGGCCTATCTTTATCATACAGTAAGTGGCATCGTTCTCTTGAGGTATTACCGTGCCTGTCAGCAGTACGACGTGCCTTCGGAACAACGGATTGTTGCCGAGCAGATGGTTCAGCAGCTGATAGAGTTCGACCCCAATTACAAGCTTACTCTGCAAGAGCCTCTTGATGAAGAAAGTTTTCCTGAATTTGATATTCTGAATCAAAATTCAACCAACAGCGGCTTTATCGGAGATGGATACCGGTTCAATCAGGAGTTCGATAACGATCTCGGTTCACTCACCAGTAAACTTCTCTCCTATCCCTCCAATGGCGAAGAAATTCTCGCCTCAGCTGTGAGAGAGGTTCTTGGCCTTGTTAAGGGGTCATTGAGTGATCAGGATGCCCTTGATCTGATTCTCAACCCTGGAAAGAACAAGCTCCTGGGGGAAGCTCTCAACCTGACCACGCTGCACAAACTCAGCCGCGTTCTGAATCATGTGCACTTTACATTTCGGAAGAAGCTCAGCCACGCCGCTGACTCTCAGGATCAACGTCATCGCATGACTCCAGGAAGCAGACCCATTCTCTCTGCTCATCTTCAGGATGACCCCGACTACATCGTTCCCGGTGTTGTGGAAGTCGACGAGAACGCAAAGGCTTTCTACTGCGAAACCATGACTCGAATCTGGGAAAAAGTGAGACAGCTACGCCAGCTTGGTGCATCGCCAGAAGTTCTTACTTATCTGATGCCCAACGCCGTATCAGTTCGATTTACAGAAAGCAGTGATCTCCTGAACCTCCTTCATAAACATCGAATGAGGCTTTGTTACAACGCCCAGGAGGAGATCTGGAAAGCGTCTGTGGAAGAAGCTCAACAGATCCGCGAAAAACTTCCACAGGTGGGCCAATACCTGCTACCTCCTTGCGGTGTTCGAGCACTGGCTCGACAAAAACCGATCTGTCCCGAAGGACCACGTTATTGTGGAGTCCGCGTCTGGAAAAAAGACCTCTCAGAATATGAGCGAGTGATCTAGACGGACTTGGGTTCAAGTCGACATCAAGAAAACCTGGGGGTACATCCAACGTGAAAATTGGCCTTATCTGTTCTCCAACCTACGGCGGATCAGGGGTCGTAGCGACTGAGCTTGGGCGCTTCCTTGCCCGGGCTGGCCACCAGGTTCATTTCATCTCTATCGCCATGCCCTTCCGGCTCGATTATTCGCCCGAGGAAAATGTTGTCTTCCACGAGGTTCAGACCACGCATTATCCTGTCCTCCCTGGCGACCTCGCTGGTATCTCTATCGCCAGCAAGACTGTCCAGGTTGCCTCTGACTTCGGCCTCGATCTTGTCCATGCCCACTATGCCATTCCCCATGCAATCAGTGCCTGGCTTGCTCGGGAAGTCTCTAAACAGTCCGACCTGAAAGTCGTCACGACTCTTCATGGAACAGACATCACACTCGTCGGAAAAGCCCCCTCTTACTTTCCGATCGTTAAATTCGCCATCGAGCAATCCGATGCTGTGACAACCGTGTCAGAATGGTTGAAAGAGGAAACGATCCGTGAGTTTCAGATTACAAGGAACATCGATGTTATTCCCAACTTTGTGGATGAGCAGAAATTCCAGCGGGGAACAACGGGGTGCCGCAAATCACACTTCGCTCCGAACGGCGAAAAAGTGATGCTCCATGTTTCAAACTTCCGTCCTGTCAAACGTATATCGGATGTGATCAAAGTATTCGCGAAGGTAAACGAAGAACTTCCCTCCAAGCTGATTCTCATCGGTGATGGACCAGAAAGAGATCTGGCTGTAAACCTTGCCCGCGAACTGAGAGTCATGCAGAACGTCTTCTTTCTCGGAAAACAAGATCGTATAGAAAACTATTTTGGTTGTTCAGATGTCATGCTTTTTCCAAGCGAATACGAAAGCTTTGGCCTCGCGGCGTTGGAAGCCATGGCTACTGAGATGGTCGTTGTGGCGAGTCGAGGCGGCAATCTCCCTGTGCTCATCAGTGATGGCGTGGATGGTCTGCTTGCCGATGTTGGAGATATCGATGAAATGGCCCGAAAAACGGTCGATATACTAAGAGATGATGAAAAACGTCAGGCCATGGGCAAAAAAGCCCGCAAGACCGCTATTGATAAATACCACCCCACGAAGATTATTCCACAATATGAAAAGCTCTATGAACGTGTGATGAATACCTAAACTACATCTATATTCAGATGGATTTAGTGATTAGTTGCCCGAGGCTGTGAACGGCTGGCCCGCCTCCCGTACTTTTTCTTACGACTACTTTTTTTATTCGCTTTCTTCAATGATGGGCGCTTCCCTTTAGAAAAGGCGTATTGCATCACATCCTCCAGTTTGTCCACAGGGAAGAACTCGATTTTCTTCTTCACTTCATCGGGAATTTCTTCCAGATCACCAATGTTCTGACTCGGGATAATCACATACTTGATCTGATGACGATAAGCAGCAAGTGCCTTCTCCTTTAACCCGCCAATCTTCAGAACATCGCCTCTAAGAGTCATTTCACCGGTCATGGCAAGATCCTGCCTCACTTCTTTCTGAGCAAGAATAGAAGCCATGCAGGTTGCCAAAGCAATTCCCGCAGAGGGACCATCCTTAGGTATCGCTCCTTCTGGAAGGTGAAGGTGTATATCCATTTTCTGGTGGAAGTCAGAGTCGATCTCAAGATCATCAGCGCACGACCGAATATAACTCAAGGCGGTTCGAGCACTTTCTTTCATGACATCTCCTAATTTGCCGGTCAGGGTCAGCTGCCCTTTACCGCTCATGGTACGACCCTCTATATGCAGGATTTCACCACCAACACGGGTCCAGGCAAGACCAACAACGTTGCCGATTGCGGGTTTCTTTGCGATCTGCTTCTCATGATAGACAACGGGACCCAGTAACTCGGTGACAGTAGCCGGCGACACTTTGAGGCGAGCGAACTTCTTTTTCTCTTCCTCTGCCTCGACAATCTTCATCGCCAGCTTTCGGCAGATAGAATTGATCTCACGCTCCAGGTTACGCACACCTGATTCTCTTGTATATCCCTGAATCAGATATTCCATCGGACGCTTCGTGATGCTCAAGTCACTCTTCTTCAACCCATTGTCTTTAAGGGCTTTTGGAAAGAGATGCAACCTTGCTATCTGAAGTTTCTCCATTACCGTATAACCGGAAAGGCGGATGACTTCCATTCTGTCCAGCAGAGGAGGAGGTATATTCGCCGTGGTATTTGCCGTTGTAATAAACATGACTTCTCTAAGATCATAATCAACTTCAAGGTAATGATCCACAAAGTGTTTATTCTGTTCGGGGTCCAGGACTTCCAGTAAAGCCGATGCAGGATCCCCCCTGAAGTCGCTGGACATCTTGTCGATCTCATCAAGAAGAATCACAGGGTTCAAGGTTCCTGCTTTTTTCATACACTGAATGATTTTTCCAGGCATGGCACCGATGTAGGTGCGCCGATGTCCGCGGATTTCAGCTTCATCGCGAACACCTCCAAGCGCTATACGTGCAAACTCTCTCCCAATACAACGCGCAATGCTCTGGGCCAAAGAAGTCTTACCAACTCCTGGAGGCCCTACAAAACAAAGGATCGGACCTTTCGTTCTACCCACGAGCTTCGCAACTGCAAGATACTCGACAATCCGACTCTTAACCTTCTCGAGACCATAGTGGTCTTCATCCAGAATCTTTCTTGCAAGACTCAATTCTATCTGATCTTCCGTCCGGTCCTGCCACGGGACATCGGTCAGCCACTCGATATACGTCCGGGCGACCGTTGCTTCCGGAGATAAAGGGGCCATTCGCCCTAGACGGCTCAGCTCTTTTTCCGCTTTCTGCCGGGCCTCTTCAGGCATTCCAGAGTCTTCAATAAGCTCTGAAAGCTCATCCAGTTCCGGGTTCTCTTCGCCGCCAACTCCCAGTTCTTTCTCGATCGCTTTGAGCTGCTCGTTTAGCAGGATCTCCCGCTGAGACTGACCAAACTGGTTTTTCACCTGACTGAAAATCTGATCTTCCAGCTCCAGCACCTGAATCTCTTTTTCCAATGCCGAGTTTAACAGGTGATACTTTTCTTCCAGTGAAGCTGATTCAAGAATTCGAAGCTTCTGATCAACACGTATATTCGAATAATTACTGATGGAATAGGCAACAGCCAATGGATCAGTCAAATTACTGATGCTGGTATAAAGATCTTCGGGAACACTGTCCGTTAATTCTGAATACTGCTCAAAAAGGTTTTTGGCAGTACGTATATATGCATCTTGAGTTCGAGGATCAAGATCAGTGATTTCCACGCGGACGAGCAAAGCCTGAAGACCCTTCTCTGATTCCATAAAGTCTACGGCACGCGCGGCATAGAGCCCTTCAACGAGAATCTTCGCAGATCCATCAGGAACCTTTAAGACCTGCAGGATTTCACAGCTGCATCCAACCCGGTTAAGGTCTTTCTCTGTAGACTTCTCGGTTGATGATGCGAGAGGGGTCGCCAGAAACACACGCTTGTCGCCCGCCATTGCCGCCTCAATCGCCGCCAGACCATCTTCACGGATAACAAATAAAGGCGTGATGGCACCGGGAAAGATGACGGTATCCTTGATCGAAAGAACCGGGAGAAGTGCTGACTCAAATGTTTCCATAAATGCCCATTGCTTTACTGGAGGTGGATGGAACTCTTGATTCCAAGTGTAACGACGAAGATTTCTGCTGCTCCCTTACGCTGTCCAGTAAAAGATCACTTGAAGAATTGTTTTTTAGAGGGACCTTATTTCTCACACCATATCTGCCAAAGGAACGAGTCCATTGAGTATCGAAACCGCCTTTCCCCGCTTGTTAAGCGCCGCAAGAACCGTTCAAAGACGCGCCTACGCACCGTATTCTAAATTTCACGTTGGAGCTGCTGTTCTCACTGATCGAGGGCGTATCGTGACCGGTTGCAATGTCGAAAACGCCAGCTATGGACTCACCATTTGTGCGGAGAGAAACGCTCTGACGCGTGTTGTTGCCGAAGCGGCAGGTATGCCCATTGCCTGTGTTGTGGTTGGTGATCTTCAGGATCCGCTGACACCCTGTGGTGCCTGTCGCCAGTTCATCATCGAGTTCAATCCCGCGATGGATGTTTATTGTGTTGGAAAAAGTGGAGAGGTGCTTCAGATCAAAGCCTCAGAGCTTTTACCCTCGTCCTTTGACGCTTCTGCTCTCAAGAGTTCGCAATAAATGGGAGGTTTAACGAATATACAGTCCGCATAACAGATTATGTCTCTGACCAACTCACAAAAAATCCACATCCCTCCAGATATGAACTACACCTGTGCTCAATGCTCACGAGGGTGCACTGTCTTCGATGAAATAAGAGTCACAGAAGAATTCGAAAACAACGTGGAACAACTGAGACTCACCAACCTTGCGCGCATGAAAGAGGGTCAAACATCTCCTCTTAAAGTCAGTGAAATGCAAGACGAGTACTTGATTCTCGAGAGAAATAAAGACGGCTGTATTTTTCTGGATGACGATTGTCTATGCACTATTCATAAGAAGTTTGGCTTGGAAAAAAAGCCACAAACCTGCCAGGATTTTCCCTACCAATTCGTTGAATACAACGATGAGATTTATCTCGGTATGAGCTTTGTCTGTACATCTATCCTGTCTAACCATGGTCCACCTCTTTCGGAAGAAGTAGATGAAGTTCCAGCAAAAATGGAAAAAGCGCTTTCGCATCGACAACTTCTTAAGAACCCCTGTCTGACAAAGCGCCATCAGATCTCCAGTAGAGCCTACGAAGAAATAGAGACCTCGTTGAAACAGATTCTTCATTATCCTGACTATACACTTGGCCAGAAACTCCTGATGCAAGCTGTCTATCTCGATCTGGTTTATAAAACAGTTCGACAGGTACGAGGCGACAACCCGGGGTCGCAAACGGGAAAAGGGCTGGACAGCGACGGTATTTATCGAGCCGACTCTGGTCAACTAAGTGATGCCGATACCGTTTCCGCCGTCTCCAGGCGTTACCTTGTGGACGATGGTATGAGAGAACTTCTGCGCCTTGGAACAAAGGTAAAACCAAGTAAGTCCCTTCAGCGGGGTGTCCTTGGTGTCATAACTTCCTTCCGTGAAAGCCTGAACCTCAAACGCGGAAAAGTCTCAAGGCTGCGCTCTATCAGTACACTTGTTTTCAGTTACATGAAATATACTACGGGGATGGGTAAGGTGAATTTCTACCCTGACGAATCACTCAACAATCTTGACAATGATGTTTTCGATAAAGCGTGCCAGGAGAAAGATTCGGATGAGCTCCTGCAACGCTACTTTGAGCATATTCTCTTCCGAAAAGATCTTATCGCCGGAGGATCTATCATTCTGACACAACGGGTATGGCTCTTTTACTACGCGTATATAATGCACGGACGTAAAGACTATACTGAAGAAGAACTTGACAAGTATAACCTTTTCCATCGAACTGCTGCTGCGATCAGCAGCATCGAGCTGAAGTATTTACTTCATGGGTCTTTTGGGAAACTCTTCTCGGACTTCCCTCAACTTGGAATCATGGTCGACCGAATAACATCCCGCCCAATCTATCTTCCTTCGATGGTCATCGAACCGGATTAATCAACGCGCTTTATTAAAAGCAAAACAGATACCCCGAGTCATTCCTTGATTAGTCACCTTGTGGCTGATTAGCATTTTACTCTCAAACACGACCCGTTTGATGAAGAATAGTCCAATTCTTCGGAGAAAGGATCACTTAAGCGTGAAAACCAGGAATAAGAACTTTTTCCTTATTCAAACCTTTTGCTTTTGTCTATACATTGTCTGTTTTTCAATAAGCGCGCAGGCTGCCGCGAAAAACAATGGCATTGTTACCGTCGATCTTACTTCCCCCCGAGCAGCCATGATGACCTTTGTCGATGCCTGTCGAGCCAGCGAATACGACAAAGCTGTTAAGGCCATGGATTTCTCAAACCACCCCGAGCTCAATCAGGTCCAGGCAGCTAAACGCCTGAAACGCGTTCTTGACCAGCATGTCTGGTTTGACTGGGCACAGATTCCTAACAGCCCCGATGGGTCGACGACCTCAGCCGAACCCACTACCGAAGAAAATCAGAATACCGTCAAAACAGAATCACGACAGGATCCTTTTCTGCAGCTTCTTCAGAGCTATATGGAGAGCAGAGAAAAGAAAGCCGTTTCCTCTGTCCTCGTAGGTGAAGTTCCACTGAAAAACCGGATGGTCCCTGTCCGGGTCGAGAAAATCAAATCAGGCGAAACACCGCAGTGGAAGATTTCCAGTCAGACTGTTAATGCTATTGAAGCTTTAAACAACGAATACGGGCTCGGAACCATGGAAGGTTATATACCTGACTGGTCTCGCGAGTCACGTTATTTTGAAGTGGAGCTCTGGCAATGGCTTGGGATGGCGCTCTTCCTTCTTATTGGCATCTTCGCAGGAGCTGCTTTGCGTGCTGTCATGCACCGACTTGACGATAAACATCCCATCATCGGTCAGATGGGGACTCCATCCGCCTTTCTACTTGGTACCTTAATTTTCTGGGCAGGAAGTCGAGGGGTCCTTCATTTAAGTGTACCAGCGCAGGGCGTCCTTTCTGATATACTCATGATGGTATTCACTATCTTTACCACCTGGCTTGCGATCAGATCTATGCACGGTGTACTTCTGCTGATTAAACGCAACCAGCAGAAAAAAGACAAAGATATGAACCCCGCTCGAATTCGGGCACGTGAAACTCAGATGCTCTTGATGAGGCGCATCCTGACCATCACGATTCTGGTTATAGGCGCTGGCTTTGCCCTCGCACAATTTGACCAGTTCCGCGCATTGGGAACGTCTCTACTGGCTTCAGCGGGCGTCGCGACGATCGCGATCTCTCTCGCGGCACAGCGCTCTCTTGCTAACCTTCTTGCGGGAATCCAGATTGCCGTCACTCAACCAATACGCGTTGGAGACTCCGTCGTCGTAGAAGGAGAGTGGGGATGGATCGAAGATATTACTCTTACTTTTGTAACGATTCGTATCTGGGATTTAAGACGACTCGTTCTTCCCATCAATTACTTCCTGGATAAGCCCTTTCAAAACTGGACCATACGTGAACCAAAACTTATCGGAACCGTCTATGTCTCTGCAGACTATCGTGTGGATGTGGAAAGGATGAGAGACGCCCTTAAGGACGCTCTTGAAGGATCCAGTCATTGGAACAAAGATACTCCCCCGGTGCTTCAGGTTACAGACTGGAAAGACGACGTCGTAGAGATACGTGCTCTGTGTAGTGCGAAAGATGCAGGTACCGCCTGGGATCTTCGCTGCGAAGTGCGCGAAAAACTCCTTAACTGGCTTCAGGAGTACGAAGACGGCAAGTACTTGCCGCGCTCTCGTATGGAGTTCGTTGAGGGCCGCGGTAATCCTCTCGGTGGCCTTTCCGGTCCTGAGAAAGATGTCCATAGAAACCCTGAGAAAGAGAAGGAAAGTGAGTCTTAAGTCCCGCTTTTTCAAGCTTCTCCAGAGCAAGAACGGGCACCCACATGCGATGACCTACGTCTGACGGACGTCTTATCTACGTCTTACCTACGACTCAAGATGTCCGTCAGACATAGAACAGACATCGTTAAGAGGTCGGTCACTCGGTGAGGAAGGATTGTAAAAGTATGGGTTCAGAAGTAATGGTAAGATAGATGGTGAGTAATAGGTGTGGGTCTGTGAGCTTGGAAACGCAGTAATAATGGTGCTATTTCGAAGCTTTCAGGCGCTCAGAGCTATTGCTCGCAGCCAGCATATATCGGATAGGAAATTCGACAAAGACTCCATACTCAAATGATCGATGCTAGAAGTGTCTTGAGGGAGTCGAGGGCTCCTGGAGGAACTTCTGATGTACTGGCACCGATGCGTAGCAGAAAGTACTGAATCATCAGGTAGGCCGACAACAAAGCGACGGCGATCACCGTGAGGGTAACCAATACGCTCTTGATCGACTGAGCTGTTCCCGCAGAGGAAGATGCTGATCCAGGCTCGAGCGAGGGGAAGACTGTTTTCGCAGAGGCACCAGCAACGGAAGCTAACGTTGAAGACTTGCTGAAGACTGCACTCGCCGCAGGCAGATTCCCCGGTGTGAATAGACAGGCGGCTGCAAGTGATGCAGAAAAGATGGCAGCTGGGTCCCGATACCCTGCTTTCTTGACTTTCGGCTCGAGTTTTTTGACTCCGCGAGAAATCTGATTAGAGATCGTATTGATCGGTCGATCCAAAGCCACAGCAATCTCACGGTGGGTCATCCCGTGAAAGTAGTGAAGTACAATGGGTACGCGATACTTTTCGGGAAGGGTATCAACGATACCTTCAAGATTCTGTCTCATTTCTCCCATAGCAACCTGCTGCCGGATGCTGGATTCTTTGGATGCGGTAATGGGTGTGTCCTCCATAACGATTTCCTTTCTCGCGCGACGCTGACGTCGTTTTCTGAGTCGGTCAGCTTCCAGATAGGCCAGCCGCGCCATCAAAGACACGTAATCATCGGGTTTCGGTGCGTTGCTGTCGGCCATCAGTGTCATCAGCCGAACGAATGTTCCTTGAAAGGCATCCTGGGCTTCCTCGTTGCTCCTCAAGACACGATAGCAAATGGTGTAAACGAGGTTTTTTGTGGCCTCGTAAACGGGCTCGAAGTGCTGTTCTTTAGGATCCTGGCAGAATGCTTTCCATGCAATTTGGGCAGCGTTATTCATGCGATTTCACTTTCGTTGGTACCACCTGTGAAAGTATGGACGATGATTCAGGATTCTCTCTCGTTTTTTTCTTCAGGCAACGGGAGATTTTAAACAAGCTTGCGATGACCCCGGAAATGCGGCGCCTTGAAAACCGTAACACTAGTTTTCCGTTTCCCTCCTGACAGCTTGAATGCCACAAACTTGATACTCCACCCATTGATCAGGAATTCCCTCTCATGAATGATAAGAACTTAGCGGTCCGTCACCTTCTTGCAACTCTTGCCTACCGCTTTAAGGTAGTCATCCACTGGATGCCAGAGTCTTTCGCAGATTATCGCTCAAAATACGATGTAAAGAGTCCGCGGGAATTGCTCAATCACATTGTACTCCTGATGGATGTGGGCATCCGGTGCCTCAATCCCGCTCATGAGGTTGATCGAAGGGATCCTGCACCCTGGGATTCAGAAGTGGAGCTTTTCTTTGAACGCCTTGGTCAACTGGATGCAGAGCTGGAATCTAAGGAGATTTCTCAGGAGACCATGGAGCAGCTGATTCATGGTCCTGTATCTGATGCCCTGACACACGTGGGTCAGATTGCGATGCTCAGAAGGTTGAGTGGTAGTCCTGTGATTCCTCAGCGCTATTTGCAGGCTCGCGTGAAGACAGGTCGTGTGGGAATAGATCAGGACATTGTCATTCCTGAAGGTTAGAGTCAGACCAGTGCTCCGCCACAGGACGAACCAGAGCCTGCTGTGCACCCGAAGCAATGGTCATCGGTCGCAATTTCTCGGTCGAGTATATCTGACAATGTGACATCTGATATATGCAGAGAATCTTTACCGCCTAGCGGAAGATCTTCCATCTGATTGAAATCACAGTCGTAGAGATAGCCGCGCCAGTCCACGGAGAGGTGGTTCCTGCACATAAGACCTTCTACGGTAGCCGGGTTGAAGTTGCGTTGAAGAGTTTCAAGATACTCCTCCTCCTGACCGGCTGCCCTCAAGTGTGTTTTGAAACGCCCGATGGGCATGTTTGCTATACATATCAGATTGTTAAATGAAATACCAAAATCTTCTTTCAGCCGCTTTTTGTAGTCAGGCTCGAGCTTTTCCTCTGAAGGAGGAAGCGAGGGGCCAAGTGGATTATAGACAAGGTCGAGTCGCTTCACCTTCTCATCTTCTCCGTAGCCAAGTTTATTCAAGAGTTGAAGCCCCTTGATTGAAGCCTCAAAAGCCCCATCGCCTCGTTGTTGGTCGACATTGTCTTTTGTATAGCAGGGAAGAGATGCGACCACATCCACTTGATGATCAGAGAGAAACTCCGCAAGGTCATCGTAGCCAGGCTCGACCAGGATCGTAAGGTTACAACGGTCTATGACACGCTTATCTCTCTTGTGAGCCTCTTGTACGATATAGCGGAAGCAGGGAGTCATTTCGGGGGCGCCGCCTGTTATGTCGACTGTGTGAAATGAATCTATCTCATCCAGAAGGCTTATTGCCTGCTCGGCAGTTTCCTGCTCCATCACCTCTTTTCGATTAGGCCCAGCGGTGACATGACAGTGCTTGCAAATTTGATTACAAAGTCTGCCAAGGTTGAGCTGAAGGATCTGTGGTTTGCTTCGAGTCAAACGACAGGAAGAGTTTTGCAGATAACCCTGGAAGATATTCGTTGTTGATATAGACATTGGGTTCCTTTAGCAGCATCCGCTTGCTGGGTCGCAGCAGCTTGTTGATGTGTTGTCATTCTCCAGATAGTCCGCATTCTTTAATTCACGAGGATCGCGCTTTGCATTGCGTCGACAATCATAAGGCTTTGCGTCCTCTTTGCTAACAGGGCTCCGTGGCTGTACAGGAATGATATCTTCTTTATAAGGATTCTGGGAGTATATATCGAATGTTTTCTCGCAGACAGCCATTAATTCTCCTCGTTCGAGGGTATGCCCGTCATCATCAACGACACGCTTCCAGGGGCCTTTGTAAATAACAGCCTGCTGATGGTCCATGCACGGGCCTTCTTTACCCTTCCAGGCGCGTACGGTCAGACTGCGAAACTCTATCCCTTCTACTACTTTCCAGGGGGTTTCGTCTCGCTTGAGAATTTCGACTCCATAGAAACCAGCTTCCTCGAAGGCCTTAAGAAAAGCACTTTCCTGATAGGCCCCGCTGATACAGCCACTCCAAAGCTCAGGGTCGTCCTGCATTTCCTGGGGTACGAGCTCATCACTGACGATATCGCTGATAACGGCTCGGCCTCCTCGCTTCAGGACTCGATACATTTCCTGAAATAAATTTTTCTTCTGTGATTGTTCGACCAGATTAAGCACACAGTTGGAGACGATGACATCAATGGAATCAGAAGCAACAAGAGGGTTTTGTGCTTTCTGATCTTCCTGGAAATCCTGAAGTCTATACAATGATTCCAGGTCAGAAATGTGATTCCTGTTCAGATATTCCTCTGTTTGGGAGAGGTCCAGTTTAAGGTCTTGTATACGTCCTTTTCTGAACTCAACGTTGCCATAGCCAATTTTCTCGGCCATCTCTTCTCGATACTTATTAGCAAGCGCGAGCATCGGCTCGTTGAAGTCTACGCCGATAACCTTACCTTCTTTGCCGACGACTTGTGAAGCGATGTAGCAGATTTTTCCTCCACCACTTCCAAGATCAAGAACGGTATCGCCTGGCTCGAGATAGACAGAAGGGTCACCGCAGCCATAGTCTCGTTCAAGAATCTCATCGGGGATAACCTTTAGAAACCTGGGGTCGTAGGATACAGGGCAGCACAATTCTAATTCCCTTGCCTCAGCAGCTTTAGCGTAACGCTCTTTAGTTTTCAGTTCGATGGACATAATTTCTCGCGCTTTATTCATTTTTCGTCAAATGTATCAGGAGGCAATCATTGGGCCTGTCGTGTATCAAGGAGGGAATTTGATTTAGAGTGACGATTGGCATACCACAGGCCTGTAATCAAAGAGTGTCATCGGTGAAACGTGCTCCTGGTTGCCCGTCTGTATGTGCCTCTGAATCGAGGCCCTTATTCTTGAGTAAGACACTCTGACGCAGACTCATGGCGGCTATTGACTTGACGGTGAGCGAGCCTGGGAAGATTGATGGAAACAAATAACACCGTCATTTCAAGAGAGCTTTCAGTATTTGCTCTCGAATAAACGCAGGTTTATCATGAAAGAGGAACCACAAGGGACTGAAATCGACTCCGATTGTCCCTCCGACTTGCCGGAGAACTCCGTTCATTCCTACGACCCATCGAAGACTTCCTTTCGAGGCTCAACGGAAGCCACAATTCGTGAATCGCGGGACCAGGGAGAATTTGGCTGTGATGAAGAAGGCAAGGATCCTGAGGCCAGACGCTTTCATCTTCTTAACCTGATTGGAAAAGGGGGCTTCGGTGAAGTCTGGGAAGCGATCCAGATCAGCCTCGGTCGTGTTGTTGCTGTCAAAAAACTGCGAACCGATGTCGTCAAATCGCAGGTAGAATCTCGTGGCAATGCTGATGAACTGCAAACATCCTTTCACCAGGAAGCAGTGACGACCGCGCACCTTGACCATCCAAACATCATACCCGTTTATGAAGAAGGAAAAGACTCTTCCGGCCTGCCCATCCTGGCCATGAAGCGGGTTCATGGAACACCATGGAATGAGCTTATATTAAAGGACTTCGCGCAGAAAATTGCTGCCGAGTTTCTATCTGTACATATACCCATTCTTATAGACGTTTGCCAGGCTGTGGCTTTTGCCCACTCGAGGGGTGTTGTTCATCGGGATATTAAACCATCCCAGGTCATGATCGGAGAATTCGGCGAAGTCGTGCTGATGGACTGGGGGCTTGCGGTTGTCTATAGTCATGAGAAGCTCAACCTCTCCGGTGAATGTGAGAGAAACAGACATCTTCCCTCGCCTGGCGAAGCTTCCAACCCGGCAGGAACGGTAGCCTTCATGGCTCCTGAACAAACAGAAAAAGACTCGTCGAAGATCGGTCCCTGGACCGACGTCTATCTGCTTGGCGGAACCCTGTATTACCTTCTTACCGGGAAATTGCCTCATCGGGGAGACAACCCGAAAGAGGTCTTCATGAAAGCACGACTTGGGATGATTGTTCCTCCTTCAACAATTACTCCCAATAGAGACATACCAGCAGACCTGGAAGACCTCGTCATGCGTGCCATGGAACCCGAGATAGACAAGAGGATCCAGAATGTAGGAGCATTCCTTGAAGATCTCAAAAACTTCTTTACGGGAGCGACGAGGCGAAAGCAGTCAAGGGAACTTTGTGGTGAGGTTGAACGAACTCTTGGGGGAATCGTTGACTACAGGGCACTTGCCGAGTGTCACTCTAAACTGGCGCGTGCCCAAACACTCTGGCCTGAAAACGAGGATGTCGTCATTCTCAGAGACCGCGTCTCCTCGCGCTTTGCATCACTCGCGATGGAAGAGGGAGACCTCAGGCTTGCGCGCCTGCAGGGGGAGTCTATTTCGAGTGAGATAGACAGACAGTCAATCATTCACGACCTGGAATCACGAGAACTTCGTCAGAAAAGGCGGGAGCTTCAACGCCGAACGGCAACTGTGAGCACGATCGTTCTTGTTTTTGTTATTATCGCAGCTGTCGGGGTCTTTGCGAACTATTTGTCTATACAACGAGACATCGCTTTTCAGGAAAGGGATCAGCGAGAGATCGCCTTTGTTAAAGCTAATAACCTGGTAAACTTTATCCTGGACGACCTCGTGGACGCACTTTCGCCTTCCGGGCAGTTGCAACCGATGAGGGATATTGGCGAAGAAGTCGTCAGATACTTCGAATCACTTTCACCGGAAGAACGAAATTCGCTTACGGATGCCCAATATGCGACTGCGAACGAGATTCTTGCAGAAGTGCATGTTGCGATGGGCAATACAGATACAGCCCTCAGCTATCTTCGAACATCAGAAAGAGTTTGGAAATCACTCCCCCAGGAAGATATCGGAGATTTCAACCCACCGCTTAGACTTGGAAGGAACTATCTCATCCAGTCGTATATCATGTCTGAAAATGGTGAAGATCTGAAGTCTGAGCAACTACTCTTCAAAGGGGTGTTGACAAGCTTCAAAGAGATTCTTCTTCAAGAAGAGAGGCAGGGTCCTTCCATCGGTACAGAAATGACTCTTGAACGGGTCGATATGTATATTCAGGATACCGAGGCAATCATTGAGCGTGAGGATCGCTATGAGCTAATTCTTGATATGTTGGAATCAGCAGCCGATCATTCAAGGGAGTCCATGGATTGGGAGCTTCGGTTTGCCCGCAGTTTCCGCCTGGTAGGAATTTTTCTTCAGGACAAACGAGACCCAGAGCTTGCCAGAGAGGCCTATGAGCGAGCGACTTTACTCTCTGCAGAGGGCCTCAAAACGATGGAGGGTCTCGATCACTCCGAGAGGCAGAATGCGGAGTTCATCAATCTGTTATCACTCCATATCGACAGTCTATACAGATCTGGAGAAGTTCAGTGGACAGAGGGAAATCAGACTGAAGCGATCAGTTATTTTGCGCAAGCACTCGAGAAGGTTGAAGAGCTTTCCTCCTATCCCTCACAACGTATAGCAAGTCTGAAGTCTATGTCAGCAATCTATGCAAAGCTGGGCGAATATGCTCTTCTAACGGGAAATTATCCCGACGCAAACACTACTCTTACGGAAGCTGTTAGACTTTCGGAGCAGCTTGTGGATCATGATTCGCAAAACGTTCTGTGGAAAGCAGACCTGGCCGAGCGCTATATACTTCTGGGAGACTACTATGCAGAGCAAGGAGATGTTGAGGAAGCGAACGACCAGGACCGGAAAGCTCGTAAGCTCCTCCACTCACTGAAGGAAAAGAATCCTTCTAATGAACGTTATGAGGAGCTGCTCAAAAGAGTAGGAGATCCGTGAGTTTATCTGAGTTCCTGGTGCGCCTTGAACACTGGTCTGAGTGCTCTTGCGAGGCTGTTGTGAACTTCCTGCATTTTCTGATAGAGCTCGACGTTTTTGCTGTCTGGTTCACACCTTGTTGACTCATCCAGCTTCACAGCCCTTGAGCATATTTCACTCAGCTGCAGGTTTTCACCCTTTGATCTGGACACAGCCCACTGCGCCTGTATAGCAGCGCCAAGCGCTGCGCCCTCAGCTTCTGTTGTACATACAACGGAGGCATTAAACACATCGCTGAGAATCTGCCTCCAGGCTGAACTCTTTGACCCGCCGCCGGTGAGGCGAATCTCCGAGGGGGAAAGGCCAAGCGCCTTGAGCTGCTGAAGTCCATAGCCCAGACCCAGAGAAGCACCCTCCATGGCTGCACGAGCAAAATACTCGGCCTTTGCTACGCCATCATGATAGCCAAACCACACACCGGTTCCTTCTGGAACGTTAGGTGTCCGCTCGCCCTCAAGATAGGGAAGCAGCATCAGCCCTCTTGCTCCCGGAGGAGTTGCTTCAACGTGCTTGTTAAGAGTTTCAGTATCCATCTCAAAGGTCTTTTTCACCATTTCTGTGGAAACCGTCACGTTCATGGTACAAAGAAGAGGCAGCCACTTGCCTGTGGAGTCACAGAAGGCAGCAATTTCTCCGTTTGCTTCGTCTATAACAGGTGAATCGCTACAGGCATAAATCGTCCCTGATGTCCCAAGCGAAGCGGTGACGACTCCTTCAGTCACGTTCCCTGTCCCAATGGCACCCATCATGTTGTCACCACCACCTGCACTGACGGGTATGCCCTCAGGCAGGCCAAGCTGTTCGGCTGCTTCTTTTGTGAGCGTTCCGCATAGTTCATGTGATTCGATAAGCTCTGGCAGACATTCAGAAAGCTTCGGATCGATCTCCATTACAGCCTGACCGCACCACTGCCTCGTGCGGACATCCAGAAGAGCTGTACCTGATGCATCACCTGCTTCCATCTTCTTGTTCCCGGTAAACCAGAAGTTAATATAGTCGTGCGGTAAAAGAACGGTATGGAGTTTTTCAAAGTTTTCAGGCTCGTGCTTTTTAAGCCAGAGGATCTTCGAAGCAGTGAATCCGGCAGCCACCTGATTTCCCGTGAGTTTGATATAAGCGTCTATACCCCCTTGCGCCTCCATCAGTGCTTCTGCTTCGGCAGATGTCGACGTATCGCACCAGAGTTTCGCGGGGCGGATCACTTTATCATTTTCGTCGAGGGGCACAAAGCCATGCTGCTGTCCTGACACGCCTATCCCTGCGATATTGTCCGGATTCACCCTGGAATCTTTGAGCGCTTCTTTAACGGATGTTATGAGCGCCTCTATCCACTGACTGGGATTTTGTTCTTTATGTCCAACAGGAAGGTTTGGAATCAGGTCATAGTTATCCTGTCCCCTCCCGCAGACCTCACCTTCTTCGCTTAAGATGATGGCCTTCGTAGATTGCGTACCACTGTCGATTCCTAAGAAATATTTCATATGAGTTTTCCCAACGAGAGTATATGAAATGGGCTAGGGGAAGGGACAGAGAAGAGCAACAGCTTTCAAAATAGCGAACCCCACTCAAAGTCTGAGCGGGGTTCTACGGAAAAGAGGTGTGGGATGGTTCAGATTTTCATCGCGTGGGGAGAAGGAGCCGTATCTTTGGGGATATCCAGCGAGTTTGATAGTTTACGTCGGCGAAAATACTCCTTCAGGGAGTCTTTCCAGTGGGGCAACAGTCCAAGGCCTAATTTTTCATACCGTTCATTAGACAGGACGGAGTAATGTGGGCGTTTTGCGGCGGAGCGGAACTGTTCACTGAGAATGGGCTTCAGCGTAAGTCCCTGGCGATCCGCTACAGAGAAAATTTGCCGGGCGAACTCATACCAGGAGCAATCGCCGCTGTTGGTGACATGGTAAATGCCGTATGCATTCACATCGAGAAGATTAACGAGAGCCTGTGCGAGATCGAAGGTGAATGTTGGACGCCCTATCTGATCATTTACAAGGGAGAGTGTTGAGCGTGCCTCGCTGACCCGTAGCATTGTTTCAATGAAGTTTCGAGTATAGTCGCCACCGAGGCCGCTGAGCCAGCTCGTGCGAACGACCTTGTGTTTCTCCAGAAGAGTTTGAATGTAAGTTTCGCCAAGAAGTTTAGTCATCCCGTAGACATTGAGGGGACCTGTTGGATCGTCCACATGGTAGGGACTCTTTTTTTCTCCCGAGAAAACAAAGTCTGTGGAGAGGTAAATCAATTCGATGTCCAGTTCGCGGCAGAAGAACGCCAGGTTCTTGGTTCCCTCTGCGTTGACCTGATAGGCAATGAGAGACTCTTTTTCCGCACTGTCGACCAGTGTATAGGCGGCCGTGTGGATGATGTGTGTGGGACAGTTGGCAGTCAGCGTTTTCTTCACCTGACCCAGCTGCGTGATATCGAGGTTGTTAATTGTCGTTGGGATAACTCGGATATGATCGTCCCGCTCGAGGAGTCTCACGACCTCTGATCCCAGCATTCCATCTGCGCCTGTTACAAGTACCGTTTTCAATCCATTCATCCTTGGTGCGTGTCTCTTCCAACTGCCTTCCAGTAGCGTCGGGACTTTTAGTATGTTACCTTTCCATGAATAAAAGCTACACAAATATTAAGGCAATTAAGTGTCCTCTTTCTTATGAATGTTGAGTTCGAGGGTTTCACCGCGAAACCTGTCGGAACAGCTAGAGAGGTCTGTTAGGCTTGCATCTGCTGACAAAGGTTTGATGAAATCATGTTGATCTCCTGAATGAACTGAAGGTTGCATGAACACATCATAGATTTAAGGATGAGTGAGCTTGGATACGGAACAGGACAAACTGGAGGAAAAAGAAGAGGTCATCATTGAACTCCAGAAACAGATCTTCGATTATGAAGAGAATGAGAGCAAACTCAAGGAAGAGATTGCGGAGAAAGATGAAGTGATTCGGGAACTCATGGGTCAGATGGAAGGCACAACTGGCTCGGAGAACTCGGATGATTCAGATGATGATAAGGATGAAATTATCCGCGAACAGATGAATCAAATCTTCGAACTGACGGAAAAGGTTGAGTCGCTCGAGGAACAGTTGCAAAAGGCGGCGGAGAATTTGAAAGAGCTCGATTCTCTTCAAGACCAATTAAAAAATATTATCGAGGACGAATAAGGTTTCCAACCTCTTTCATATGCCGTTCTTCAAACTTACTTTGACCATCGTTCTTTTCTTCGCCGTTGGGTGTGCCAAAGAGCAGATCCCCCGTCCCATCAATCCAGATCCCCTTTTCTCTCTTAATGTGGCGGAAGTCCCACCAGACTGGCCTCTTGAAGAGAAAGACTGGTCACTCAACCCTTACATCGCCGCTCAACAGCAGCGTACCTATCAGCTGAATGGTATCCCCGATTACTTCTACATTTTCTGGAATCGCGATGGAAGACCCATTACAAATAAAGAGTTCAGCCAGGAACAATGGGTGAATAGAAATAACAATCGTCGCCGTGAAGGACCTCAGGACATCGGCTGGATCTACCTTGACCAGGAGAAAGTTTTTCGCTTCTCACGACGTGGCATTCAGGAACTGGACCTCACCGATCAAATCGAGACCATCATCGACTACGGTGACCCGGAAGATATCAAAACAGCAAATGATACCCTGGGAGATTCAACCACCATCTATACTTATTACAGCGAAGGAAAGGTCTATACCTTCAAAGATGGTGTCCTTATCCGAGAAGAAAACCAGCCTGTGATCGATGGTTTCTATATGAAGCATTAAGGAAGAGCAGATCAGTTATGCCCACTCACTCAGCAAACCTAAGCGACGACATTGAGGAAATCATCCTCGACCCGGAGAAAATCGCCGGGCGTATTCAGGAAATGGGACAACAGATTTCCAAGGATTACCAAGGCAAAGACCTGGTACTTGTCGGTATCCTTCGTGGAGCCCTTGTCTTTCTATCCGACCTCTCACGAGCTATCGATATTCCCCACTCCTGGGACATGGTTGGGGCTTCTTCTTACGGCTCGGCCACTTCCAGCAGCGGGCGTGTCCAGATCACGAAAGATGTCGAAGTCAACCTGCGCGGCAAAGATGTGATCGTTATCGAGGATATCTATGATTCAGGTCGAACACTGACAGCAATCAGTGACCTGCTGAAGGTTCATCATCCTCGAAGCGTTGCCCTGTGCACATTCCTTTGGAAAAAGAAGGCTTCGCGCTCCGCCATCTCTGAAATTCAGTACCGGGGTTTTGAAATCGATGATAAGTTTGTTGTCGGGTACGGGCTGGACTTTGATGAGAAATACCGCAACCTTCCCTATGTAGGCATCCTGAAGAAAGAAGTCTACGAGGACGCCTGAGGATCCGAAGTTTTCATGGCTGATAAGGAACGAACCCCCGAGGAAATTAACGCCCGGCTCGCTGCGAAGAACATGCGAAAAGGCATCAAAGGCGTCCTGGATCGCTGGGATCCCCTGTCTTTAAGGGGCCTTCCTGGATTCGAGAACGAATATAATGATCATGTCGGCCCTCTGTTTGTCCTGGTGAGGAAAGGGGCCGAGCCGATGGAGATTGCCCGCCACTTGAATCGACTTATGGTTGAGGAGTGGGGTCTTCAGGAGGACCGGGAGACATGTCTTCAGGTCGCGGAGAAAGTCCACCGATGCGGGCAGCTGACTCCCTGATCCAAGAGCAGACCAACCGAGTTCGCTTTAAGCCAGAATCTAAAAGTAACCGTTTTCACTATTCAGGAGTTGACGCGTAAGAACTTACCGTTGAAATTTTTTACGCGTTTTTCGCGAACTTGGAAAATTTGTTAATGCACAAGTTCAATCCACTTCTCAATTACCGACCATATAATCAATGAGCGAACCGAACCAGCTAAAGGATGAAATTAACGGGCTGAAGAACGAGCTCGCGAGCCTTCGCCGCCAATCGACCGTACAGCTCGCCAGGCTCAGGGACAACGACCTGCGAACCAGCTATCTCCAGTCTATTATCACCGTCGTTGATTCACTTATTTCCTGTGAGAACATCGAACACCTGTTTAATACCGCTCTTCGCGAGGCCCATAAGAAGTTCGGACTCAACCGCTGCGGCCTCTATTTTCAGGAGAGACAATATATTTACGCAACCATCGGAGAAATTGATCAGGAGAACAACTTTCGACTCTCAACAGAATCCTGGGAACAGGATGATATCTGGAGAATCAGGTTTCGCCCCTACGGTCCAGAAGAAACCCGTTGGCAAACAGACAATTCGACGGGGCTGAGACCTGCTGATAAGGATGTGGACAAGTCCGCATTCCGAATGATTTTCTATCAGATCGTGAATTCGAGGCACCGCGCAGTGGCTGTTCTCGGAGCCAAAATCCCCAAGACTCGCTACGAAGATGTTAATGATGAGGTTAAAGAGTTCCTTAAGCTTTATTGTTCAATCCTTGGTGAAGTGATCGAAACAAAGCAGGTTGAGAAAAGACTGAGAGAGAGTGAATTGCGGCTCAAGTCTGCCCTGAACAGCAGTCGCAACCAGGTTGAAGAAATCGCCAGCGTCCACCGCCGACTCCTGCCTGCTCGATATGAACCAATGGGTGGCCTCGAGATTGTTGCGCGTTGTAACCCCTCCGCAGATGTTGGTGGTGATTTCTATTTCTCTCGAGAGCTCAAGGACGGGCGCGTGCTTTTCTGTATATCAGACGTCTCTGGTCACGGTGCTATGGCAGCTACCACCACATCGATCGCTCACGCCCTGTTAAGCACCGCTCTCATAGAGATGAAGGATAGAGAAGGACCAGCCGCTGTTATTGATCGACTCAACCGCTGGCTGACCAATGAAATCGGACAGGAACAATTCCTGACCCTCTGGATGGGGATCTTTTCTCCCGACGATGAAACCCTCACCTATTGCAGCTGCGCACATCCCCCCGCCGTTCTTCTGAAACCAGGTGAGAAACCTTCTTACCTCGTGCAGGAAACAGGGCTGCCTGTTGGCCTGTCTGGGGTCGATGTGACGATCCCTAAGGAACAGACAATCGAATTTGAACTAGGCGACCGCCTGATTCTCTATACGGACGGTTGGACCGAATCACCTTCCTATGAGGGACGGCTTCTCTCTGGTGACGAATTGCTTCGGTTCTTTGGCGAATCCGAGATGCAGCCCATCAAACAGGTGATCGATATTCTATTCATGGAATTTGAACGCCACGCCGCGAACAGTGTCATTCGCGATGACATGACAATCCTCATCGCTGACCGATACATGTAAAGCAATTCGCAGAAGGCTCTGCTCGTAGCCAGTCTGTATTGGACAGGAATTTTAGCAGTCACTTTGGGCAGCAAATTCGCAATCGTGTTGATAGTTTGTAGAAAAGGAACTATTGAAACAATTGTATTTGTCACAGGATGGAAAGAGCTCATCCACTCTCTCTTACTTCACCCTTCTGTTTCAACACCCTCTTCCTTAAACGCTCTCCAGCCGCCAGCCACGCTGAAGACATTTGTATAGCCCATTTTCTGCAGGTTGTCCGCCGCCAGTGCAGAACGGAACCCACCACCGCAATAAAGGTAGAGAGGAGTGTCGTGTTCGGGGTACTGAGCTTCCACGTCTCGCTCGATGACTCCTTTGCCCAAGTGGACGGCACCTTTCACATGACCTGCTGCATATTCTGATTCCTCACGGACATCGACGATCACAGCTTTGGAGTTTTTGCTCGCAGCTTCCATGGTTTCCTTTACGGAGGCTTCCTTAATGCGCGTCTTCGCATCATCCACAACTTTCAAGAATCCTGGTGCGTGATTTTTCATGAGAGTACTTTCCTTTCGGCCTGATAGAGGCGGTGCTGTTGTATATAGACTCTGACGATGGGAGGAATGAGATTGCTGACGTCCTCTCCATTTTTAAGTAACTCGCGTACGTCGGAACTGCTGATAGGAGGCAGGGCTCCTGGTTTATCAGACCCCCGCTCATCAGGTAACAGTCGCGGAACACGGAGGATAGGTGCAAGCTTGAGAACCTTCTTTCCTTCTTTCCAGTCGTGAATCTGATCGGCAACGTCGGTACCAGCAATCATGCGAAACTCAGAATCGGGGTACTCAACCTTCAGAAGGTTCAAGGTATCGATCATATAGCTCATCCCTTCTCGGTCTTCCACGGCACTCACATCAACGAAATCTGAAAAACGCTGTACAAGACGCTGACACATCTCGAGTCGGTGGGGAAGGCTTGCGGATGCTTTCTTTCCGAAGGCGTGCTGACCGACGGGAACCATCACCACACGGTCGACCTCACCCATTTCGAGGGCCCAGAGGCAAACCATAAAGTGGCCCAGGTGAGGCGGGTCAAAACTTCCTCCAAAAACACCAATACGCAGCACGGTCAGGCCTCCCTGGCGGCATCGATAGACTTTTGAAGGCTGTCAATGAGCTCACCGAGGATCTCAGACTCTTTGTCTGTCCGGTTTCCCTCAGTCTTCTCGCTCAAGATACACAAAAGGTCGAGTTCGTACTGAGCCTGGGATAAATCCACAGGATTCGGTTGACCTGTTGCAGGGTTTGGAACGAGCCCAAGGTGCAGCATGGCCTGAAGGTGATGTATTTGAAAAAGAACAAATAGACTGGGTTGCGGTCTTTCTTTCATCGTTTTACTTTCTGCCTCTCCTGAAGTTGCGGCAAATCCTAACCAGGTGAATGAATTATCACTGATCAGCAAGAAATAGAGACAAAACTTTTCCCTGAACTACTCAAGTTCTGGCTTTGCCTGCTGGGTTCCATGGTGGTTCTCCACGGCGGCCTGCTGTGGGGCAGTCAGGTGCTTTCCGGGGGTGATCTGACCAACTATTTCATCCCGGTCCGGGAAGGTCAGCTCGAACGCGGCTGGTTTGTCGGCTGGCAACCCGAGACGTTTTCCGGAAGACCACTTCTGGATGATATTCAGTCCGGCTTCTACTATCCGCTCAACTGGCTCCACCTGATTATACCTTCGGTAGAGCTTTGCTTTACCTTTCTCACCATGCTTCATCTGGTGATCGGAGCAACCGGGTTCTTTCTTCTGACAAGAAAAGAAACGGGCTTTTATGGGTCAACGCTCGCCGGTGTTCTTTATGCCTGCTGTGGTTATCAGATTCTCCGCCTCACGAACGGTGTTGTTCTGTTCAATTATGCGCTGGCATGGATCCCCTGGATGTGGATGGCCACTCGGGAAGTCAGTCTCTCTCATCGCACTGGATTGTCTAATCTTGGCAAACTGATTATCTTCGGTTTCCTTCAGATCGCCGTGGGAGCTCCTCAGATCGTACAGATCACCTGGTTTGGACTCGGGTTCCTCATTCTCTTTCGGTTGATTTCAGAGTCAGATTGGAAAGAGCGGAGTTCTATAGCGGTCGCCTTTATTTGTGCCGGGATTCTTTCTCTTGTGGCCGCTCTGCCCACGCTGGTCTCCGCCTTTCGGTTTATTGGTGAAGCAGCGGAACGTGGCCTTGCAGATCGCTGGGCGTATTTGTCTGATGGATCGCTTCACCCTCGCGTGATGCTCACGTGGATATTTCCTGAAATCTTTGGCGATGGAAACTCAGAAGAGTACTATTGGGGGTCAGGTGTTGGGTATATTGAAACGAATATTTATATGGGAGTTCTTCCCATCTTCCTGGCCATTTTTGCTGTCTATCTCAAGTTTGTAAATGGTGGAAGAAGAGTCTTCTATACGAAGGAATATGTTCAAATCGCAGCCTTGCTTGTCGCAGGAATACTGGGGCTTCTCATCGCTCTTGGTTCTCATGGATTCCTTTTCTATATACTCGTTGAGGGCGTACCAAGCTTTGACTTTTTTCGTGTACCTGCAAGATGGATCTTCTGGCTTGTCTTTGGTACAGTTTATTTCTCTGCCTATGGACTGGAAGCTTTACTTGATCGGAAGAACCTGGGTCTTAGGTCCTGGTTGCTTCCAGCGGGAATACTCCTCTTTCTGATACTGCTTGTATCTTTCAGTGTGAAGCCCCTTATGTATGTTTGCGGAGTCGCCAATTTTCTTGGCCAACGTTCTGCTGGGCAGGGTGATTCCGTCTATGCAGAGCTTTTTTCCAGTGCCTACAAGTCTGTGTTCTTCACCTTGATTATTTCAGGTGCCATTGTCCTGATCGTTTCTGCGTATATCAAAGGTGGGTTGAAGAAGAATGTTTTCCTGGCCCTGGTGGCATTTCTCTTTCTGGTTGATATGTACAAGTTCTGGATGCCCTACGATCAAGTCATAACGACCGGAACAACGAGTGAAGAGGTAACGACTGAGGCAACCTACCACAAAGCTGAGCGAAGGTATTTTGATGAGTTCTACTATCCAGAAACCAGGCTGATCAAGAATTTACAAAGTACACCCAACCTTGGCCGGGTGCACTTTAATGACCTTCTCTATTCACACTTCTTTGACCAGTTTAACCGGGAATTTATTCACGAACGACCAATCGTCCACGACATCAATATTACCAGGGGATATCAACAGCTTCACCTGGAGTCATATAGACAGGACTTCTACTCCTCTTTTCCCCTACCTGACGGTGAGTTTGGTGCCTTCTTCCGACAGCAGAGGATTGGCGACCGAAACTTTCTGGACGCGTATAATGTCACACATTTTCTTACTTACCCCGTTCCAGAGTTCGAAGAAGACCTGAAAGAACTTGGTCTCGTGCCTCTTGGTACGGTGAATGAACACGGTATGCTGATTTATGGTAATCCACATGCGCGAGGGTGGGCCTGGGTTTCAGACGAAGAAGAATTCATGACTGCGGAACCTATGGAGGAGGGCGCCGCAGTCGATGTGGAAGCTTTTGACCCCGACCTTTTCTCCTTCACAATTCGAGTGGATCAGCCATGCTGGTTGCATATATCTTCCCCTGACTACTCTGGGTGGAAGCTGGAGGTTGTTGAGCAGACCAATGGCCCAGTCGAGGCAAAGAACTCCCGTTCGGTCTACTTACCAGATACCGGAGAATATAAGGTCACAAGACGCTTTGAGAATGTGGGATTGAAGATGACTTTTCTTATTCCTTCCTTCCTTGTTTTCTTACTAGGCCTTGCTTTGTCTCTTGTGAATATGAGGGCTGTAAGAACTCCAGGAATCAAATAGTCGCGACGGCAGAGGGTCAGGAACTCCTTGAATTCTTCTCTCCTTTAAAACAGATGCTTGACGCTGATCTGCCACTCTGGAAAGCCTCCACCATTCCCCAGAACCGATACCGGGACCTCGAAAAGACCAGCTTCATCCATGTACTTAGATTTCTACGGCTTCGAGCACGAACCATTCAACATAACGCCAGACTCCCGCTTCCTCTTCATGTCGCAGAGACATCGGGAAGCCCTCGCTTCTCTTCTCTACGGCATTGAGCAACGGAAGGGGTTCATTGCTCTGACGGGAAACATCGGCTGCGGCAAGACGACCATCTGCCGTTCCATGCTGAAAAAGTTGAATCGTGATGAAACTCGCATCGCCCTCGTTCTTAACCCTGAGCTCAACGACCTCGAGCTGCTTCAATACATTAACGGCGAGTTTGGTCTGGCTCATAACTCTTCCTCAAAGCGTGAACTACTGGGAGAGCTGAACGCTTTCCTCCTCGAAGAGTATAAGGAAGACCGAAATGTTGTGCTGTTGATCGACGAGGCTCAGCGACTCAGTCCTGACGCGCTTGAGCAGGTAAGGCTCATCAGCAACCTGGAAACAGAAACTGCGAAATTGATACAGATCGCGCTGGTTGGTCAGCCGGAACTCAAAGATATACTTGATCTGCCCGAGCTTGAGCAACTCAACCAGCGTATCACGGTCCGCTATCATATTGAACCACTGAACCAGGAAGAGGTCGGCGATTATATACATCACCGTCTTCATGTAGCGGAGCCCCGAGCTGCTGTTACCTTCGACGAAAAAGCGATCAAGAAAGTCTACGAATATAGTTCAGGTGTACCACGCCGCATTAATGTTGTTTGTGACCGGACACTTCTCGTGTCATATATCGACGAAACACACGAAGTTGTTGAAAAGCATGTCCTGGGTGCTATCCAGGAACTGGGTGGGATGCCGAAGAAGCATAAGCCCGTGAGAGCTGGCGCCGCCAAGTCAGCACCAACCTCAACTGAGGAAACAGCAGTCCCTTCCAAAGAAACCCCGACCTCGGCAAAATCTTCGGTCACAGTTATCGCTGCAGCCGCTATCGTCGGACTTTGCGCAATTGTCGCAGCTTATATATTGAAGTCTCCCGATGCACTCAGTGGCCTTGATGGAAGAGACACAATAAACAACACAGTTTCTTCTGACAATCAGAGAGCTGACTCGCCCGGGAATCCGGAAGTCATCGAAGCTTCTATGACAACACGACCCGACGATCTGGTCACCACTGCAATTATAGAATTACAGACAACTCCAACGCCAACAGCGACGACCACTCCTACTGTTACGCCAACGCCGACACCGACGGCTACAGCGACCGAATCGCCCTCACCGACTCCTTCCGCAACTCCGTCACCAACTGCATCTCCTACGAAAACTCCAGAGCCGAGCCCATCACCAACTCCGACGGGAACAGAGGCTGCCCCGATCACACCAACACCTGCGATCGCTCCTTCTCCAACTCTAAATGTTGCAGACCTGGAAGAAAGACCCGACGAGGCTTTTGTGGATATACTTTCTCTTCCGGCTGGATCCCTTTCGGGTGATGATTCTGAATCAACAGGTACAGCGATCCTGGAACTTGCAAATACCGATGATCCTGCTTCGACCGGTGGACTATCCATGACCGAAATTCCAACTCCCGTCCCCGAAGTAATAGAGGTCCCGGAGCCAACTCCAACGGCGTCTCCAACAAAGGCAGCAAGCTCATCGATGCTCTCAGCAATGATGGCATCTCCGACACCGTCTATAACAGAAGAAGCTGACCCTTGGAGCTATGATTCACGAGGAATCCTTCGGATAGACGACCCGGCAGTCACTTATGTTGGTGCTGTGCTTTCCTGGCTTTCGATCACCAAAGAAGAACGTCTTTCTGAAGACGATCTTGAGGTACTGGCAAATATGAGTGTGGATCAGGTATCAGGATTGAAAATGACCGAAGGTCGACCTCCTCTCTATTTAAGGGAAGCAAGGCTCCCCGCGACGACGGCCGTTTTGACAAATGAGAATCTCCCATGTCTTATTCAGTTCGATAACAGTTCCGAAGGTTTTGGGCCCTGGTCGGTTCTTTTAGCACTTGAAGAAGACGTCGCGATTTTGCACGATCCTATTGCTGGACGTATACGCATTACGCCCGACATGCTGGATGATCATATGACAGCGGTGATTGTTCCATTCTTCGACCCAGAAGGTATTTCAGGGCTCAAGGCGCTCGATCGAGGAGAAGGTGTGAAAGCGCTCCAGCAGAGACTGAAGAAGGCGAAGATGTATCTGGCCGAACCAACCGGTGTATACGACCAGTTTACACAAACGATTGTGAAAGCTTATCGTGAGAAAGTTCTGATCCCTGGCGGAACTGAAATAGATCCAAGGCTTGCACTGACTCTGATCCGGGAAACAGGAGGAGTCGAATGAGCTCGATCCTTGATGCCCTAGAAAAAGCAAGCAAAGAACGCGCAGCGAAAAAGGGAGAGCATCTCAGCACCGATGAGATTGCTCGCCAGGGTGGACCTGATCCTCGTCGAAGAAAAGATGAGGAGGAAAAGGCAAAGAAGAAGCTCAAGATGGTGATTACCATCTGTATTGTTGTGGTTTTGCTGATCGGGGTTGGAAGTGCAGCGCTCGTCATGAGTGTTCTCAGCGGCCAGGATGGTGACCCTGTTTCAAGCGGTGACCAGGTCGCCATGAACAACGGAGGACAACCTCCAATCGAAGGTTCTGGAAGCTCAGCAGGAAACTCAGAAGAGTCAGCAGCTGTCATTGCAACACCGACTCCCACGCCTGTGCCCACAGCAACCCCAGCGCCCTCACCTACTCCGTGGCCATCGCCGACGCCTTGGCCGTCTCCCACACCAGTCGATAAGCTTGAGGAGCTTATCAACTCAAACAGAACAATAGGCGAAGGTTCGAATATGGAGAACAATGCTCGTTCTTCGAAATATTCCGGGATGTTCGAAGATGGACAGATTGTCAGACCTGCCGAGCTGGGTTTGAAGATCGAAGGTGTGATGGAACTGAATAGTGGCTTTATAGTTCTTATCGGCTCCAAGCAGGTGAAGACAGGACAAAAGTACGGCGACTTTCACATCGTGGATATCAAGCATGAGTTCATGACGGTCGACATTGGCGATGGAACCATCGTTAAGGTGAGGTTCTAGGATATCTGAGATAGAGATGGTTGATTTGTTATTCATCCTTCTTTCTTTGATCCTCCTCGCCATTGGGTCAGAAGGACTGGTTCGAGGTAGTTCTGGGCTGGCAAGTAAGCTTGGAATGAGTCCGCTGGTCATAGGACTCACTATCGTAGCCTTTGGAACAAGTTCACCCGAGATCGTTGTTAGCCTTAAAGCTGCAACGAGTGGCAGTGGAGCAGTAGCCCTTGGAAATGTTATCGGGTCTAATATTTTCAATATCGGACTAATACTCGGGCTCTCTGCCATCATTTGCCCTCTCAAAGTTCATCAGCAAGTTATCAGTTTTGACGGGCGTGTCGCCGTACTCGTAACATTACTCTTTTTCGTCATTTTCTTTGGCGGTATCAGTCGCATCGAGGGAGGGCTTCTTCTTTCTGGGCTCATCGTATATATATTCGTGAATATAAGATTTGCAACAAATCACACAGAGTCAGGAACCGTTGAAGCAAAAGAAACAGAAATAGAGCACCCGACTTCAGGTTATCTTTTCCTCTTTCTTATGATTTCCGGGGGACTCGGTCTCTTGCTCATTGGAGGTAACCTTCTCGTTCACAGTTCCATCAAGATTGCTCGATTCTGGGGTGTAAGTGAAGCGGTTATAGGCTTAACAGTGGTGGCAGCAGGAACAAGTATTCCCGAGTTGGCAACTTCTATAAACGCAGCCTTCCGCTCACAACACGACATAGCAGTTGGGAATGTGGTGGGTTCAAACATTTTCAATATTCTTGGAATTCTTGGACTGTGTGGCCTCATCGGAATCGAGGGAGCACTTGGCATCCGTCTTAGCGACATGTTGATCATGCTTCTCCTTACAATAGCGCTGTATCCGATGCTGAAGTCTGGTTTTGTGCTGGACAGATTCGAAGGAGTGCTCTTATTGGCGTTTTATGCAGCCTATCTGGTATTTCTTTTTGTGCGTTAATTGGGGGCCTGTAGGGCAGCGGAGCCAAAGCAATCTGAAAGGTACAGGACAAGTTGTCATAAGTTCCAGAGTGTCGGTCAGAATTCCTGTCCGATATAAGCTGGCTGCGAGCACTCCCTTCAGCGTCCCGAAAGCCTCGAAGAAACTCCACCATAACTGCGTTTCCAGGCAGACAAGTCCACCCCCCCCCTCGCTCAGCATCTATCCCGACATATTTTTTGAGAACGCCTCCAGACATCTTTATATATATAAATCGGGTTTTTCCTGAGCACACCTGCATACATGTTTTGACGCGAAAGTCTTGTTTCTGAATGCAAATACATATTTACAATAAACACGCATTTACCACTTGCCCGGGTATATCCATCTCCCATAAGACCCCTCCTCGAAACCAAACAGCGAGTAGTCTATAGCTACTCATAAAAAGAAAAGAGAGAGGTTTTCTTATGCTCAAGAGAACACTTGCAGCAACGGCACTGCTATGTGCTAACACATCTATACTTCTAGCCTGGTCTCCAGAAGGAAGCCCCATCACGGAACTTGTGATAGATAGAAACGACACTGGCTACGAAGAGTCAGCCGGCTGGTCCGTTTCTGCCAATGGTGGATACAATGGAGAGTCATTATATGCATTCGCAGGAACAGGCTCACCCGATCTTGAGGACGTCGTCTACAGCGACGGTACTTCTGGCAATGACCTTGAATATACAGCCTGGGAAATCGATCCCTCACTTGAGTGTGGAAAGACATATACATTCGAAGTGTATGCCACCTGGGTTAGCGGCAGTAACAGAACATCAGACGCTACCTACCATGTGTATCACGATGCAGGAATAGATTCGATCACCGTCGATCAGACTCAGAATGGTGGACAGTGGAATTATCTCGGTACATATACAATGTCTCGCAGTGAATCCGCCTGTGTCTTCAATAGCGAGTTCACTCCTCGCGATCAGGTCAGACTCTACAGCGACTTCAGCAACGGTACTGTCATTTCTTCCGACGCGGTTCGCTACGTGCTGGTCGAGGAGATTGATGGATCTGATGATTCTATCGTCGTTGATAACAGCGACGCCTCTTCATCATCAAACTGGTTCACAAGCACTCAGGTGACCGGGTACCTGCAAGAGAACTATGCGGCACGTTCCACCGCTTTTGCCTCTGATCCAATGACTTTTACGGCCTTTGTTCCAACAGCCGGAAACTATGAAGTCTTCGCACGTTGGACAGATGGTTCAAACCGTGCCTCGGCGGCACCTTATATCATCAACCACTCAGGAGGATCCACAACTGTCTTCGCTGACCAGACCACGAACGGCGGCACCTGGGTTTCTCTTGGTACATTCAATTTCGCTTCTGGCAATACTGACATTCTTCTGAGCTGTTGGACAAACAGCGGTGCTTACGTGATCGGTGACGGAATCAAGCTCGAAGCCGAGTAATCGTTGCCAGTACCTTCTTCCACGCTCAACAACAGACCTCAGCCACCCAGGCTGGGGTCTGTTCATTTCTAAAGAAGGAACAAAATCCCGTTGCCTTTGCTCGGACAAAAAACGAAGAAAAAGAGAATCTCATGGGGATTTATTACATGGCTTCTGAAGAGCAACCACTGACATCCGGGCAATCTAACCAGAATGATAAAGAGGTCGAGCAATCTCTGAGACCACAGAATGTTTCTGAATTTGTCGGTCAAAAGGCAATCATTGAGAAACTCCGTATCTTCATTCAGGCGGCTCGAAACCGTTCAGAAGCTTTAGATCATATTCTCTTCTATGGTCCACCGGGACTTGGTAAGACAACTCTTGCTCACATCATTGCCCGAGAGATGGGAACCACGCTGCATTCTACCAGCGGCCCAATCGTCGAACGAAAAGATGACCTGGCAGCCATCCTGACCGAGCTGCGTTCTGGTGATGTGCTCTTCATTGATGAGATTCACCGTCTAAACCGTATTGTTGAGGAGTGCCTCTATCCAGCTCTCGAGGATCGTAAGATCGACATTCTCATCGGAGATGGTCCCCACGCAAAGTCGATCAAGCTGGACATCGAGCCATTTACACTGGTTGGTGCAACGACACGCGCAGGGATGTTGACCGGACCTCTTCGTACACGCTTCGGTATTACGCTCCGACTTGAATTTTACAGTGCTGCAGATCTGATGCAGATCGTCAAACGTTCTGCAGGTTTGCTTAATGTTCCTATCGATGAGAAAGGGGCTTTTCGCATCGCCGAACGGTCGCGCGGTACGCCACGTATAGCTAACAGACTTCTCCGCCGTGTGAGAGACATTGCCGAAATCAAGTTCTCAGGTGAAATAACAGAGGAGGTCGCAGAAGAATCACTAAAGCTCCTCGATATAGACGAAGCAGGACTGGATCTTCAGGACAGGGCATTTCTCGGGTGTCTCATCGATAAGTTTGGCGGTGGTCCAGTCGGCCTGAATACGCTGGCTGTCGCACTTAGTGAAGATGAGGACACATTAATCGACATCGTCGAGCCCTACCTGATACAAACGGGGTTTATCGTGCGCACACCGCGTGGTCGCATGGCGACAAAGGCTGGCTATAGACATCTTGGGCTTCAGGCACCGACTTCTATTGTCACAATGGAAGATGACCTCTTTGCCGATGAAGCAGGCAGCTGACTCACACATCCGGCCTCTCTGAAAAAAGAGATACTCCAGGTACAAACTAATCCGTTGAATAATACGCACAGAATTCACTGAATATACCTGAAGACTCTGACATCTTTCCCCGCCAAGGGAATCGTTTCCAGTTCCCTCAGGTGCCGCTGGCGAAAAATGGCTGCCTCACCATTCAGGTATGATTGCTCCGTCACCAGAACATCAACTGAGAATGAAGAAAAATAATCGGCCATTTCATCAGTTGTATAGCCAAGGTTTTCCATGGAAAGAACAGCGTCTTTTGCAACAAGAGGCACGTTTGGGATAAATCTTCTCTTCAAGAAGACAACCGCCGGCGAATAGACAGAAAACCATATCGTTCCCTCTCCTGAGAGAGATTCTATTCTTTCAATTAAAGCGCGCTCACCAGGATAGCGCCTTTCAAATTCCACAGCTCGAATTTGACTCGAATACAAATATCCTGTTGGAGCGGTTTCAAGCCTCTTCCAGGAGAATTGTTCCTCATAGCAGAAGCGATACCCCTGATAAATAAGAAAGATAGAAACCAATGCTGCACAAACTTGATGCCACCACTGATCGTAGCTTCTCCCCAGTCGGAAAACAGAGACAACACCCACAATTAGGTATGCAGGATAAACGGACAGGAAAAATCGCAGGAAGGGGACTTTAAAGAAAAGAGGGAGTATTATCCACGAATAAACAATAACCATTAGAAGAAAGCGATCCTTGTCATTCTCATCATTCCTCCGGAAAAGAAAGGCAAGAGTACCCAGGGGAAGAAGATAGAGAAGGTTTGAAATGCTGTTGAAGGGAACGTAGGAACTTCGCGCATATATAACGTCGGGTGATGGAAAGAACGATCCTACTCCATCAGGGTAGTAGGATTGATAGTGCTGATGCCCGATCAGGAAGCTTTCTTTTAATGAAAAAGCCCCGGCCGCAAAAGGGTAAAAGGGGTTGTGTGTATAGAGGGTATTCTTTAGCAGCCACGGACCCGCTACCAGAGTACTTGTCAGTACAAGAAGCATTATTCTGCCGAGGGACCTGCCAGGGAGTTTGCAATACAAAGCAATCAGAAAATACAGGCACGGTAAGGGAGCGTAAAGAAACAGTCCTGTTTGTTTTACTCCAGCGAAGAATCCGAAAGCTGTACCAGCAAGGATGAGATAAAAGGATTCGCCTTCTCTTTTCATGGCAAGGTAAAGATAATAAAGGCCAAGGGTGAAGTAAACCGACATCCCGGCATCGACATGTGCGGTCGGAGAATAACGGAGCACTTCCTGTGCAAATAGATATAGACAAAGTGCAGAGAACCCCGCCGCAACGGAACAGAGCCGTGCTACCAGTTTGTAGATCAGGATCGAAGTAAGCAGACACCTGAAGATTTCAAGAAACTTTGGAAGAAACAGACTCTCAGGAGAAAAACTCAAAGCCCAGATAAAGCTCATGTTCGAAAGAGCATGCCAGTTGGAGTGCGGCTCGTGTGGGAGTGGAAAAATACTAGAGGCGTTCAACCAGGCGCGGGGAAGGGAGAGATGATAAGCAACCGCATCCTGTTCGAGCCCTGGGATCAGTGCCATTCGGATTACCAGCGATAACCAAATGAGGACAGCGACGACACTGGCACCGCCCATGGTTGTAATCTGAAAAAGGCTCCTGGCTCCCTGTCGACGAATGATCTGTGCGAGGAAGTAAATGCCCAGAAAACCGGTTAGAGTGACCAGAGTAACGATGAGCGTTCCATCAAGCAGACCAGCGAGTCCGAGAATTAAGGTGACCACCCCCAGAATTCCCAACCCAAGAGAACAATTCAAACCAACCGAAAGCAGAAAGTCGAAGTCACCTTTAACTCGAGAAGATCCGATAGTTCCCGAATCGAGGAACCGAGCGAGCCCGAGCTGCAGCAGCTCCCCAGCGCCAAAGGTTGAAAGAATCAGTATCAGTGTGAAGAGAATCTCAGTTAGCAAAGTCGTTTACCAAAGTCTTTGTAAAAACCATCAACACCTCTTGCTCTTGCCCTGATGCCTTCTACTCTGTTCAACTCTTCGCGGGCAAGAAGAGGGAGATCATTGAAACAAAGTTGAGTCGAGATGGCGAAAACGCGAAAAACGAAGAAAGAACTGACCCTGGAGGAGTCCGTTGTCCGCCTCGAGGAGATCGTCGAGGAATTGGAGTCCGGAGAAGCTGATCTCGAGAAGAGTATCGAGCTTTACCAGGAAGGCAAGAAACTCGGCCTTGAAGCCTCGAAGAAACTCGAAGGACTTGAGCAGAAGATCCTGAAGATTACCGGGGAAAAGGACGGAAAGCTTGAAACGGAAGAATTTGATCAGGAGCCTGACTTAACAGAGGACTAAGCGGTCCAAGTCTTGCCCTCGAATAACGAGAACTGAAACGACGTCTCTCCTCAGACCGAGACAGTTTAACGACAAAGGATGATTTCTAAATAGATGTCCAGCCATGCAGAAGGGTATTCATTGCCTGTGAATGCAAAAAATACGGAAGAGACGGCTCCAGTGAAGGCCAGTCCCGGTAGAATTCTCGAGCAGCTCAAATCGCCCAGACAGATTCAGAAGCTTTCACTCAATCAGCTTAACCAGCTCTCTGACGAGGTGCGAGATCGAATTATTGATGTGATTGCTCGCAATGGAGGGCACTTTGGTGCTCCCCTGGGGGCTGTTGAACTGACCGTCGCACTCCTGCATGTCACTTCACCGCCCACGGATAAGATCGTTTGGGATGTGGGACATCAGGCCTACGCATGGAAAATCCTGACGGGTAGAAATGATCGATTCGAATCCATTCGCCAGTACAAAGGCCTCTCTCCTTTTTTAAAGTGTAAGGAGAGCGAGTACGATTGTTTCGGAGCAGGTCATGCCTCTACCAGTATCGCGGCGGCTCTCGGGATGGCCGAGGCCCGTGACCAGAAAAAAGAAAAGCACAAGGTGATTGCTGTAATTGGCGATGGCTCCATGACTGGTGGCATGGCTTACGAGGCACTCAATAACATTGGACTGCGGAAGAAGAATGTCGTTGTCATTCTCAACGATAACGAGATGTCCATCAGCGAGAACGTCTGGTCGGTCCATCGAAGTCTCTCTAACCTGATTACTTCTCCTACTTACAACAGAGCCAAGAAAGACTTCAAAGGTCTGGTCCGCTCTATTATGGGCGAATCCGCAATTTCAGCGGCTCACAATCTGGAAGAAGCTGTCAAAAGTGTTCTTGTTCCTGGAGTGTTTTTTGAAGAGCTCGGCTTCCGTTACATCGGTCCTGTCGATGGGCATAATCTTGAAGAAGTTGTTCCTCTACTCAAGAACGCTGTTAATCTGGAAGGGCCTATTCTTCTCCACACAATTACCAAGAAAGGGAAAGGTCTGAAATACGCCGAGGCTGACCCGATTACTTATCACGCTGCAAAGGCCAACATGAAGGTCGAAACCGGGGAGATGGCCAAGTCGTCTGCACCTCCTGCATTCACCAAAGTTTTCGGTCAGACACTTGTCGAGCTTGCGGAAAATGACGATCGCATCGTCGCTATTACTGCGGCCATGCCGGGTGGAACAGGCACAGATCTCTTCTCTGAGAAGTTTCCCGACCGATTCTACGACGTGGGTATAGCGGAAAGCTGTGCTGTTACTATGGCCGCAGGTATGGCCTCAGAAGGTCTCATCCCCTTCTGTACCATCTATTCAACGTTCATGCAACGCGGTTTCGATCAGATCATTCATGACGCTGCGATTCAAAAACTTCCTGTTAGAATCGTGATGGACCGCGGAGGCCTTGTTGGAGCGGATGGGCCGACGCACCACGGTGTCTTTGACCTTTCCTATATGCGCATCATCCCCAACCTTGTTTTCATGTCACCACGCGATGAGCAGGAGTTACGACGCATGGTAAAAACACAGGTTGAATATAACGAAGGGCCAATCGCTGTTCGCTACCCGAGAGGCAACTCGACCGGCAAAATCAATCTGGAGGACCTCGATTATCCCGCCCTTGAAATAGGCAAAGGGGAGATTCTCAAGAGAGGGAAGAAAGTCGCCCTCCTGGGGATTGGAAACATGGTTTCCTACTTCCTCGAAGCAGCAGATATTTTGGAAGAGAAGCTCGGCCATGCCGTTACCGTGGCTGATGCACGCTTCGTGAAGCCACTTGATGAAGAGCTTCTGGACGAACTTGCCTCAGATGAGTATCAGTATCTCTTTACAGCTGAAGATAACGTCATCGCCGGTGGATTTGGAAGTGCCGTGAACGAGTATCTGGCAACAAAGCGTACGTCTATCAGGGCCGTTCGGTTTGGCATCCCTGATCAGTTCGTGGAGCACGGCTCTGTGAAAGAGTTACACGAAGAACTCGGACTTTTACCGCATCAGCTCGCTGACAGAATCATTGAGTCAATGTAAACGCGGGAGTCAGACGCTCTGCCAGGATATTGATCTCGTCTCTTTCTGAAAAAGGGCCCACGATTTTAAGAACGGCTGTGTTGCCCTCGCTACGAAGTACAGACATGGCTCCGTAGAGCATCGTTCCATCTGAGTCCCTTCCTCTAACAAGAAGCTTAAGGTTGTCCTGGTTGTCCCGGGCAACATGCTGCACACTTGTTGTGTAGGAGCCGGGCACCTCGCTGAGGAATCTTCGACGTTCTGCATCGGCGTCGAACTTCAGACTGCGCGGAGGACTTGTATCGACCTCAACGCGAATTATCGTGTCTTTAATCTTTGAACTCTCATGATCAACATAACCAGTACCAGTCGAGACGACAGATACTTCTTCGGGCAACGTATAATAAACAGGACCAATCCGAACTGTTTCGTAGGTATCATAATCCTTCACAATGGGCCTATTGCTGCTTCCGCAGGATGCGAGGACAGTGATCATGGATACTCCCAGAATAATGGAAGCTGTAGTATGAAGGATTCGATGCATCATATCAGGTTTTGCCCTTGTTGGAGTTCTCATTTTGTGAGCTCTCATGAGCGCTCGATCAGGACATCAGGGTAAAGGCAAATCTTGAAATCGAATAAAACGGAGAGAGATCTAATCAACGATCCAACTTTTAAGAAAACCTTCCGCTCGAGCCAGATTCTTTTGCCTTGAATCAGTACGCCAGCTATTCTTTTCTTTCGCCTCAACACCGCTCCAGAGGGTTTTACCAGGTGGACATCAGCGACCGACTCAATCGACTTGCACAGCGGAAAAAGAAAGTACCCTCCAGGCCCTCCATGGAGGAGCTGATGAATGGCGTTCTTCCTCACGCTGGTCGGGCAAGTGAATTTCTGTCCCCGGAAAAAACGACCGTTCGGGAACGGCGAAAAAGAGAGAAACTTTACAAAAACTTCTCCTTCATGACGCCCGTTCAAAACCAGAAGGGCGAATATTTCCGACGAGATATTATCACCTCAACCAGCCCGAAGACTTCTCAACAGGATTACAGCTTTGGAAACCTCGCTTTGGCTCTTCATGAAAGCGGCGTTCCCTTTCTTGAAGAGGGTTTTCCACGAATCCTTGGAAGTCAGGATACCTCTAATCTTCCTTCAAAGCTGAACCCCGACCAGATCTGCTTCATCGATACCGAAACCACCGGCCTGGCAGGCGGCACTGGAACCATTCCCTTTATGATTGGGATCGGATGGTGGGAAAAGGCGAGCGGCAAAGGATGGAAGTTCATCGTCAGGCAATATCTCATAGGAGATTTTGGCGACGAAGAGGCCATGCTTCTCGACCTCGAAAAGGACCTTTCCCGTTTTAAGTTTTTCTGCACCTACAACGGAAGAAGCTTCGATATCCCTCTCCTCAAAACAAGAGCTGTTCTCCACCGTATTCGACCTTCCCTCTTTAACCTTCCCAATCTCGACCTGCTTTACTTTACAAGACGGATGTGGTCGAAGTGTCTCGATTCGTGCCGTCTTGGCTCTATTGAAGAACATGTTCTGGGAATCGAACGAGGACCTGATATCGACAGCGCCCTGATACCAGAGCTTTTCTTCCAGCTTGCACGCACCGGCGAGTGCCCCCTAATGGAAAGAATTCTCAATCACAATGCGCAGGATCTCGTTTCACTTGGATCGCTGCTTTATACACTTACCGACATTGCCGTGAATCTGTACGACTCTTCCTATATCCAGTCTTCATCCGAGTATGTCGCAGTGGCACGATGGCTCGAAAAAGAGAAAGACGACGAGAGAAGCCAGCACGCCTGGCAGCAGGCACTCCAGCAACTCCCGCAGAACGAGAAGTTTGAGGCATCGTTAAGCCTCTCTAGAGTTCACAAGAAACGGAAACAATGGGATAAGGCGGTCGAAATCTGGAAACAATATTCCGTTGGTCAGAAAAAAGAGAATTACTACTGCGCAGAGGAGCTCGCCAAGTACTTTGAACACGTTGAGAAGAACTACGAGGAAGCACTCTCTATCGTTCACCAGACAAGAAAATCAATCGAGCTTCGCCTCGAACTGAACAGCTATACTTCCGTCAGTGAAGACATAGAAACAGAACTTATCCTCGCTTCATGCGAAAAGCGCACAGACCGACTCAACCGCCGGATTAAGAAAAGAAAACAGCAAACGAAAAGAGACTGACCCTGGAATCATCAAGCAAATGGTATCACGATGCCTTTGGTGAGGACTACGCCGAGCGGTACGCCCACCGGGATGAAGAAGAGGCCGCCCAGGCTGCCGATCTGATCAGGCAAGCCATGCAGCCAGAGCATGGTCAACTCGCCCTCGATTTGTGCTGTGGAACTGGACGCCACATCGTGCCCCTCAATGATATGGGGCTTGATGTGATCGGCGGTGATCTTTCGCCAGCGCTCCTGAAGCTGGCCCGGGAAAATATGGGTGTCGGACAGCCGCTCATTCGCCTGGATATGAAATCACTCCCGTTTGCCTCGAACAGCTTCGATCTCGTGGCTAACTTCTTCACCGCTTTCGGGTATTTTCAAAAAGATGAAGACAACTTCCAGGTGATCAAAGAGGTTGCCCGGATCCTGAAACCAGGAGGCTGGTTCTTTTTCGACTTTCTCAATGCTGAGCAGGTGAAACAATACCTGAAGGAGAAGGAAGGTATTGAGGAAACGGAGCTGACAGACGGGACGAAGTGGGAAATCGAACGAAAGCTGATCGATAGTGGCCGGAGGGCCTTTAAGAAGCAGACATCTCTTTCTGAAAGAAAACGTGCAACATATGTGGAGGACGTGCGTCTGTATACGAGAGAAGAGTTGGAAAATGTTCTGCTGGGAAATCATTTTAGGCTTGCTCAGGTGCTGGGTGATTATATAGGCGGTAGTTTTCGTTCACAAACGAGTCCTCGTCTCATCTTTCTTGCACAAAAAAAGTGACGCTTAGGCAAATTTTGTGTGTATTTTTTGCATATTATTGCAATAATTACACAAATTCTGTTGCATAGCTTGAAGCGGTTGTGGCTCAATCACCTCCTCAGAATCTGAAGGATAGACTGACAGGAAATGCCGCAGAAGAAGACCCGACTCCAGGATATCGCCGAGCGTCTGAACATTTCAGCAGCCTCCGTCTCGCGTGCCCTCGCCGATAACCCACGCATCTCTGAAGGACTCCGACGCAAAGTCCAGCAAACAGCCTCCGAAATGGGGTATGTGCCCAACACTGCCGCTCGGGCCCTGAGAACAGGGAAGCCAGATATGGCTGCCCTTATGGTGCCGAACCTCCAGATCCTCCGGATGGGCGACAGCCTGGATATTCTCCGTGCGATCGATGAGGAACTGGGTCAGCACGGCATCAGGCTCCTCGTCGCTTCCTACCATCAGCCTTCACTTGTTCCAGCAACCATGAGGAAGGTTCTCGCAGATCCCCGGCTTGCGGGCCTTCTCTTTATGACCAACTATATTACCGAACCCCTTCTTGAGATTATCAAGTCTTCCACAACTCCAACGGTTCTTGTTGGAGCTTATCCCGAACGTTCCTGGGAAAAGTGGGAAGGTGTTCATGCCAGCGGCTCCGAAAACCTCACGGGTGCTGAAATGGCCACCAAGTATCTGATTCAGCACGGCCATACACGGATTGGTGCTTTTGTCTGTGAACCTGGCCAGCGCGATGCTGACCTTCGGGAAGAAGGTTTTCAGCAGGCCATGGAGCTCATGGATATTCCCTGTGATCCACGCTATATTATTCGCTGCGATTTCCTGCGAGGTTTCGAAACCGGCTATCGAGCTGTTCACAGACTTTTGACAGCCTGTCCTCCAAATGAACGTCCCACAGCCATCTTCTGCAGCTCTGATGAAATCGCCGCGGGAGCTCTGCGTGGCTTGCAGGAAGTGGGTCTTTCGGTTCCCGATGACATCGAAGTTATTGGATATGGCAACCATCCGCTTGCGGTGGCACTGAACCCGGCGCTCACCACGATTACCTATGACGGCAATGCGGTGGGTCGCGGGGCAGCCCGGCTCTTTCTGAATCTGGTGGAAGGCGCCAAGGGGAAGGACTCACAGCTCCTTCAGCCTTCCGAGCTGATCATCAGAAAATCCACATTGCCACATCATGCCAGCGTTACCAAGCCTCTGGAAAACGCATCCGTCGGAAAAGGCTGATCCTATATCATTTATGCATGCTTCGGCACTGACAATTTCAAGCCGTGTAAGTGGTCTTGAAGTTGGAAACAAACTTGTGGAGGGGGCCTTCAGCGCACTGGCACCTCAGATAGATCTCTATACCATCGACACGGTTCAGTGGGTTGGCCCGGGTAATCTGAAGCGAAATGCAGGGACCGAGCTTTCCGCAGAAACCTTGGAGGAGATGCTCGAGGTTCTCTTCTCTGATTCTGAAACGCCAAGAAATATCCAGCACATGCTGACCGGCTACATACCAAGAGAAGAACAGGTATTGGCCCTCTGTAAGAAGCTTCAAAACCTTAAGTCGCTCAAGACCATCCTTGTCGACCCTGTCGCGGGTGATCACGGCCGCTGTTATATTCCCGAGGCTGCTCTCTCAGTCATCAAGACAAAGCTCCTTCATCACGCACACTATATTTTTCCTAATCTGACCGAGGCCTGTCTCTATACAGAGCGAAACCCTGCTCACTTTCTTGACAAAGAACCAAAAGAGATGGCTGCTGAACTTTTGGAAAAATACACGAACCTTAATGGAGTTGTGATGACGTCTGTTCGCAAATCAGAGAAAACGACAGGTATATCAATTATCACACGAAGCGGCGAGGAGATCGACCTCGAGGCGCCTTTCTATGATCAACTCTTTCACGGCACCGGTGACTTCTTCAGCGGAGCAGTGGCTGCACTCATGATTCAAAATGAATGTCGATTTGAAGAGGCATGTTATGAGGCGTTCGAGTGGATGAAGAAAGTGATCGAAAAGATGAGGTCGTCAGGGTGTAACCGAACGCTGAGCGCGTTTCAGAATCTCATACATCAGTAGAAAATTGGAAGTTCAATCGTTTGGGTTTGGGGTTTCTCTCTCGAGTTTCCGCAAGCGCTTTCATTCGAGCCTGGTTGGATATACCCTGATTCAACTTGCTTGTAATCAGCTTGGAAGGTGCTTTCCGATGCATGTTGCATGCAAGAGGGAAGCAGGCTGAAAGCAGGTTGATTGGGGGGATGTCATGAGTTTCGTGAGGACATTTGCCAAGAGAGATGGGCGGCCCGTAAGCGTATACATGGTCGGTGCCATCGGAAGATTGAAGGTGGGATGATCGGGCGTGAGTCGCGGGATCTGGAATGTGGATCTTCCCCGTTTGTCGAACCCCTGCAGGGTTCTTTATTTTTTTGCACCATTCACCCAGGGCGACGCCTTCGGCTCTGCCCCGGGCTATCGTGTCTGTCAGCCTTTCAGGCTAAGGTTCGAATGCGATGGAACCCGGTAATTGTGGTCTATTCAGGTTCGAATGTTTCGATGTTGGGTGTACATGCCCCCAGCGAACTCCTAATAGGTTCTCGTGGGGGTTGTCTTTCAAAGATGAACTGAATGTTACATTAAATATATACAGGTTCGTCCAGTTATTTCAGGAACCCATACCGCGGGGCGATCATCGTCGACGCCCTGCTACGATGTATAGGACTACTCTGTAGATTCCTCTCCACCCATACCGTGACTATCGACGGTACCCTGTTACGATGTATATAAAAACTCTCTAGAGTCCTCTCCTTCGTACCGCGGCAGCGGTTAGAGGGCAAAGCCCCGGGTTGGCGAACTCTGTGAGCCTACCCGGGGTAAACAGCCCGACTAATCACAACCCCGGGAGGGGTTGGACAATGTATTGTCATATTCAAAATGGACTTCCCATTTCAAGAACCAGAAGCGTCACGCTGATTCCAATGCTGATACCTATAAAGAGTGCTGCCAGTATCCTGACCAATTCTCCCTCATTCTTCATCGTCAGACATCGTTCCGTTCTTGAGTTGAATAATCTGGGCAGCGACGGAGACGGCAATCTCCTCTGGGGTGATCGATCCAATATCTAATCCCGCTGGACTATACACACGGTCGACTTTCGATTCGTCAATTCCACCCTCGATGAGATTTTTCCTCAGGTGTGCCCACTTGGTCCGGCTGCCAATCATGGCGATATACGGAGCGGGTGATTCGATCAACTGTCTGAGGCAAACCTCATCCCCGGAATGACCCCGTGTTACCACAACGACGTATGTATAATGATCAGTCTTAACGTGTTTTGAAATCTCTGAGTAGTCACAGCTGACGGCTTCATGAATTCCCGGGAAGCGCTCTTTGTTCGCAAACTGGGGTCGGTCATCGATCACGGTAATTTTGAAATCAAGGCCATGAAAGACATTGGCAAGCGCCTTACTGATATGTCCTCCCCCACAGATAATCAGTTGGTAGTCAGGCATGACAGGCTCCACATAGAGGGTGATCTCTCCACCACACAACATATCCAATTCATCGGCATTCTTCGATTTTATGTCGACATGCAGGAGTTGAGGCTTTCCAGACTTTAGGACTTCTTTTGCAGCGAAAATAACGTCTGCTTCCACGCAGCCACCACCAATGGTACCAAACATCTCCATCTTATCGGTGATCAGCATTTTAGTACCTGGTTTACGCGGGGTACTGCCAACAGTCTCCACAATCGAGGCAACGGCAACGCGCTTGCCCTCGGAGGTCCATTGGATTATTTTCTCATAGAATCGCTGATTCATAGGCCAGATTGCTTCCTCGATTCATGTGAGCAACCAGCCATGCTGGAGGCAAGGTCTATGATCTTTCCAGAAGCCGTCGAGGCAGGGAGTCCTTTTTAGCGTTGAAGCTTTCTTTTCGTCAAAAACTGTTCGAGTTTATTCTGGGCTGGCGCCGGGGCTTTGGAACAAGCCTGACGGTTTTGCGTCGTGCAACTTCTGCCGGGTTGAGGAAGCGTTCGAACTGGATCCTTCCTCTGATGCTCGGAGGACTCGTAGGATTGATCTGTCTGACCCAGGTTGTGATGAACCATACTCTGGGGTTTGGGCATCATGTTTTTCGCATCGTCGTGATCGATTATCTGATCTTCTTCTTTGGATGGCTTTCCGCGTATATTACAGCAAAACGCTGGAGAACGCAGGGAGGGTTGATGGAAGAGCTGACCATGACAAATCTTCGTCCCGGTCCTGTCGGCCATTTGCTCTTCGCAAACACCTTTCCCCACTGGTTTGTTATATTGATAGCAGTCTTTCTGGTGGAGGCTGTAGCGATCATCTTTCTTGGTCCTGCGAATCGCTATATGTTAACAAGTCTGGCTGTCGTTTTTTGGGCTCCTGTCTATGCATTTGTCATTGCCTGGTTTCACTTTGAATCGATTAAGATTGCTTACTGGATGTTTGCCGTTGTTTCGCTCCCGATTCGTGATCTGGGTAATCGTGCGATTTTGAATCTCTTTATCATTCCGTTTTATGTTCTAACGCTGACCGGAATTGGCTCGATCATTACTGTCATTTGTATGTTGGTTGCCATGGCAATGGGTGAGATTTTCTTCCAAACAACGGATTTATTTAATGATAACCAGTTCTGGGAGTATATGGGAGTGAGCGTTGGCAGTGCTCTCGGGATGAGCATCATTATTTTTCTTAAACGACCCATATCCTTTATGTACGAACAGAGTTTCTGGAGAACGTATCTGATGTATACCTGGTACGGTGCCGCGGAAATTAATCATCCACGTGTCTATCCCTCAACACTTATTCGTTCGGTTAACAAGTGGGGAAGATATCTGAAGCAGGAGGAACGGGAAACGAGGGCAAACAGAGAAGATCTGAATTAGAGTGACCTTCAAAAGTCCTGCTCATTATCTGGCGACTGCGAGCAGCGATTCTGAACGCCTGAAAGCCTCGAAATAGCACCACTATTCCTGCATTTTCATCCATCCAGATCCACTCCTCTCGTTCACCATCTATCTAAGCATTACTTCTGCAGATCACTCTAGAGCGTCTCTCTGATCATTAATTTTGAGTATGACTCTAATAGAGAAGAGCTCTGGTTGCCCAGAGCTCTTCGTATTCCTGCTTTGCCTGTTGGCAGAGCTTTAGTTTGTGTCGCAGGTTTCGGTGTTACTGCCTGAATCGTAGGTCAGAGACGATTCTGTAACACTATCCACGCAGAAAGTAATAGAAACATTCCCTTTGGCTGTACCTGTTGTTGTCAAGGTAGCGTTACCAGATGTCCCTGTAACAGCCGTGACAGTTTCACTGATGTCGCCGGTGAATGTTCCCTGAACGGTGGCATTCTGCACAAGCTGTCCCAAATCATCGCGGATGGTCACAATGGCTTGGCCCACGTTGTTGCCCTGTCCAACGTTGCTTGTTGATACAACGATTGAGTCAACGCTCATCGTTGTTCCGTTGCCAGGTGTCGGCGTTGGAGTTGGAGTAGGTGTTGGGGTTGGGGTTGGATCGGTTCCTCCATCAGGCCATTTGGCGATGCGGAGCCCGTCGACAACAACGAGTTGCGTTGAAGGAACGCCTGCCGTGTCGAAGGTGACAGTTCCTGTTCCTTGCGTGAAATCGAAGTCGCCCAGGCGAACCCAGACGCCCCCGCGGCCAGTCTGATCTTCGTTCAGAGTTGTTGTTCCGCCATCATGGTTAATGGAGATAGGAGCACTTGATGTGCGATTACTTCCTGCACTCCACCAGGCCTGAACTTCGTAGAGACCCGTTTCAGGAACATTGAGGTTATAAGTAGCACTCGCTCCTGAACCACCAGAGGCATAGATATATGACGTTTCGTACTTGTCGCCCTGGGCCGTGCCTGTTGTCCAGCTGCCGGTGGTAGTCAGTGCAGCGTCTTCGTTGTCGAATTTCAGTTCCGGAGGGTTTCCAGCTTCCAGACCGAGAGCCTCGAAGAGCAACTCGGCAAAGACAGCGGGCTGGTAAGCGTCATAAGGATAGACTTCATTGCGATCCCAGCTGTTCGTGTAGACGGCGAGGACCACTTCCTGGCCGTTAGGGAACTTCGCGTACATGAGATCCTCGGCAGTGTCGTAGGCGACGCCAATCTTGTTGTAATATTCAGAACCAGGATGAACGGCTAAACCTGTTGCCGTGTCTCCGCCCCAGCGGTCATGAGCAAGGAGTTCTTTCATATAGTCGTTCGCACCGGGCTCGATAGCACCATAGATAATCTCGAGCATCAATGAAGCACTGAGTCGTGCCTGCATTCTGTTTCCGCCGCGAAGATCGACAGCATCCTGCTCGTAGTTTGTTGGTGAGCTGCCAGAGTTTGAAGGATAGGTTTTGTGGAGGATGGTCTGGTTGCCGAGAAGACCACGCGCACTTAGGTAGTTTTCCGTATAGAGTCGTTTCTGGTACCACTCTTCAAACGTGACCGGGAAGCGACCTTTTCCGTTCGTGTTAGGTGCACCGGTGATCGCGTCAACAACTTCGCCGGTGGCTACGTTGTCAGAAACGGTGATCATGGGGCGGACGCTGTCGTCCAGATAGCCGTATGCATGGCCGTTGGTTCTTTCCCAGTACATGGCTGCAGCGAGATAGGCGAGTTTCACACAACTGGCAGGATACTGAATTTCATCAGGGTTATACGAGCCGCGAAGCCAGGTACCATCGGGTTGTTTGATCAGAATCGTGGCATTGATACGGTCCCATGTTTTCGACGCCAGAAAGTCAGAGCGTACCTGGGCGATGGTGGCATCGATGGAAGCATCATCAATGATGGTGAATGCGCTGGTGTCAGCCGAGGCAGTTCCCTGCATTGAACCAACAGCAATTCCAACTGCTGCCAGAGCGGAACCTGCAAGGTTCTTGAGAAAGTTCTTCTTCATATAGAGTCTCCAGAAAGGAAGATTGGGGGAATAGCATCTACCCTCTGAGCCTTCTACCGGGGTAAGGCAGGAGTTCAGACGAACGGGTTTGAAGGCTATTTGTTTACAATTGATTGCAAAGGGAATGCCGTTTTACAACAGCTTGAACTGCCAGCAGGTATTGGCTCTTATCGAAGGAAGACATTTATAGACAGAAGAGCCTCTGGGGCAGCAAATCGCCTTTGTTCATGAGCGAAGTCTTCGAGGCAAAGGCATTTGAATATTCTGAAGTTGCGTAATTGATCAGTCCTTCTGCGACAGAAAGAGTCACAAGATATATTGAGCATGCTTGTCTATATCAAGAGAGGGGCGGAATGGGAGAAGCCGAGTTTCGCGGCTTTCCACATCACAAGTCATGCTGCGAAAGTGGGCACAACACAGGTTGTGATCTAAATGTTTGTTTTAGGAGATGGGACGATTAAAACAGAGACCAGTCAGACACAGCATTAAGTACCGGAGGGTCGAACTCGATGCTGGCAACACCACTGGCCTGTTGATCTACCGGCGCAGCGAGGTTTCCGTCCTCTTCAAAGACCGTTTCCAGCGCATTTACACCTGAGGGTAATTCCAGCCGAAAGAAATCTTCTGAAGATGAAAGGTTGAAATAGATGAGGCTCCTCCCCCGCGGATCAGAGAGGAGGACGTTTCCCGCGTGGATGTTCAGTGATCGATGATTCGAAACAGACGGAATCCACCATGATTCCGTTCCACTATACAATCTTGAGTCAGATCGAAAATACAGAGATTCCGTTGCTCGGTCGAAATTGATCCCTGTCAGCACGGTCATCCCTACATTGATTGTCTCAAAGGCGATGAACGTTCCATCGGTAAGAAACCGGGCGTATCGATCACCAGAGGAATCAAGCAGCAGGAGCTCTTCAAGCTGGCTGTCCCATGTGATGTCTACGGGACGGAATGTAGAATCAATCATCAGAGCATCATAGAGAGAGACCACTTTGCCGCTCTGTAAAGTATCAGCGTCTACGAAGGAGAGGTGAAGGTCAGGACTGAGAAAGATATACTCATTGGTATCAGGATTAAATGTATACCCCAGGTACTCTGTTGCAGGGGCTATTGGGGAGAGGTCTTTCACCTCGCCGTTGGTGTCTACTTCAAGAAAAAGCCCCGTTGTTGTTGAAAGATAGAGTGAGGCCTGGGGGGCGTTGAATGAGACAGAGCTGATATAGGCAGAGCAGAAATAGTCACCCAGTGAACTCAAATCTATCTGTAAATCAGGACGTTCTGTGCCATCCAGTTCCCAGCTGTGTACATGGTTGCTTTGAGGGTTGGAACCGTAGATGATTTCATTCGACGTATCTATAGTCAGGTCCCAGATTGGAGAACCGGTGGCCCACTGTCCTTTAAGTTGACCATTGGTGCCGATGAGATAAATGGTCTTGGCAGAGGGGTCAGATGTATAGAGCGTGTCTGATGACTGGTCGTAGGCTAATCCGTGATAGCCTGGAATGGCCGCAGGAAGATTCGTTGAGATATTCGTTTCCGATGATGAGACGATATTGAAGTCGATCAGGTTCTGGCCATCCTTCGCCAGAGCGTAACCCCGATTCGTATTTCTGAAAGCAACGCCACCCACAAGTGAGCTGAAGGTAAAGGAGCGTCTCTCTTTTGATGAGAGGTTACTGTTCACCGCAGAGCTTGGATTAATTTCCTGCAGGTTCTGATAGTCATTCTCCAGATACCAGACAGCGAGTCCCTGGGCGCCAGACGCGCCACGAACACTAGAGAGCCTCACTCCAAGGCCATTTCCCAGTGAAACTTCACCAAGTGTGTTTCCGGCACTTTTCGCTTCCACATTCGGGTTCAGGAAAATGTTAATATCGGGATTAGAAGTGTTGCCTTCCCGGTCGCCCTGATTAATGGTGAGCAGGTCTATCTGTGAGTCGTTATTAATATAGACAGACTCGATGCGGCGCGGTTCATCGCCGGTAGCAAGTGTCTCAACGCTGCCGTCGTCATTCAGAAGTGTCGCCTGGTTCTGTGCAAAGTCAGCGACAGCAATATCCTGCTGGAAATCATTCTCCCAGTAGAGCACCTGAAGGTCGATCGGTGAGTCAAACGATGCGTCTTCAATGATAGAAAGAGAGTCAAAGGTGCCATCTATGGCAGGTGATTCTAACTGGATGATTCTCCCTGTTGCGTCGGCTATGTAGAAACTCAGTGGAGAGTCTTTACGCAAACTTGAAATACTGATAGACCGAAACGTGGGATTTGTAACAGATAGTGGGAAGGTTGTTCCTGAAGAAAACGAGCCAGGAGAAAGCTGCTCAAAAAGGATCAAATCTTTTTCTGTCAGGACAAGAAGGTCTTCCAGTCCATCCGAGTTCAGATCAATCGATTGAAGAAACTCAGGGCCAGCAGAAGAGAGAGACGATGTGTCGAGGGAAGGACCCGAGTCGTAACCGCCGTCAATGTTAGCATATAGCAGCCTGACACTATTCCCACGGCGCTCAGCGACAGCAAGGTCGGGTTGGCAGTCTCCACTGAACTGACCTTCAGTCATATAGACAGGAAAGAGATCGGTTGTTTCTGTTCCCGGGACGACGGTAGTCGAGTACGGATGGAATCCTGTACCAAGATCACTCAAGTAAACATTAACCTCAGCCCGGGTGTTGAACAGGCGGTTTCCGGAGGTCAGTACGATCAGGTCCTGCCAGGAGTCACTGTTAATGTCTCTTGAAATGATCGTTCTTGGAAAATTGAGAGGATGAACTTCTGTCCCGGCGAGAAATGAAGGACCTGACGTGAAGCTTCCGTCACTTTCCTGAGTGAGAACCTGAACACGGTCATCGAAGACATGCGCGATAGCGAGATCTATTCGACCATCGTTATTGAAGTCTGCAGGCGCTACTGACTGTGGAGTTGATCCCGTATTGACAGGTTGTGCAAAAACGTTTGGGCAGGTGCCGACAGAGAAGGCAATGGAAAGAAAGAGAGTCGTCTTCGACCTGGAGGTCATTGCGCGCCTCCCAGAATTCCGCCGATTGTTCCGACAAACCCGACGATATCACCGTTGCTGACCGTTCCGTTCGTTGGGTCGTAGATTGTATCTGTTGGGTGAATATTGACATCGGTGAACAGTTCTGAGAGCTGCTGGTCTGACAGGGGAGAAAAAGCTCCGAGTGAGTCCGCCAGGTCGGGCCCGATACTGACAAGAGAACTCATTGATGTATCAAGTGGAGGGTACTGATACTTTACTGCGAGTGTTGGATAATGAAAATAGAGGAGACTCTTATCTTCGTTTGGTGGAGTTGCTTCGGGAAACGGGTTCTGACGGGGCTGGTTTGGGCCTCGAAACGTTGCGGGAGTAATACGAATGCGTCCGAAAGGGTCTCTCAGTGACTGAGAATTCTGAATGTAGGAGATGGGAGTACTGAGAACAGTCAGTTGTGATGATGCCAGCAGTCCCAGTGGGTCTTTAGGAAAGAGTGCTCTTGTTGAGGGATAACGGTTGTTATCAACTCGATACATCTCCAGCGCAGTCATTCCTGTTCTGATATTCGACTTTGCTGCAGCAACCTTGCTGCGCGTCTGAGCTTCCAGAAAATTAGGAACAGCGATAGCAGCAAGAATGGCAATGATCGAGACAACGATGAGAAGCTCGATCAGTGTAAAGCCAGCGCCTGGCTTTCTAGTATGATTTTGCTGCTTGATAGACATGAGCGCAGATTGTCAGTTAAGTCTAATTGATCTCGCCGAACGGAAGTACGCGGCATTGTAGGCAACCTGGAAGTCCTGATGGAGCTGCGGAACCCACGTTGGTAATTGTGCTTCGTTATCCTTATAATCCACCAGATTAACATCGCTATCAGTAACAACGGCGAGGTGATTAGGTGTCAGCTCGACGGTTTCGCCTGATGGGGTAGTAAGCTCAATGCTTCCATGAGCAAGAAAAATATAGGATGTTTTCTGGTCATTGACAAGTCCAAATGAGGTACCGGTAACATGGACGCGCGTGTCATTGAGATCCACATAGAAGTCGCCCGAATCTTTTTTGACCGATACCCATGAAGCCCCTGACTGAAGGGACACATCAATTTCATTTCGGACCGTCAAGTCTGACTGGGAAGCCAGGTAGAGTTGAACGCGGTCTGAATCAAGGGAGAGCAGAGCTTCTCCCGTCTTACCTGTCTGGACACGAGAACCTTTATCAAGGCCTAAGCCTGAACCTTTCTCGTTCATGGCCGTGAGTGTCACATCGCCCGATTGAAAGAGAGCTGTTCCAACGCTATCCGTGGGAACTTGAGAAAAGATAAAGATTAGAATTAAGGCTGCTGCACAGGAAGCAATCAGAAGCGGCTTGAAAATCTGAACATGATAGGCTCTGTCAGCAACCAGATGCTCATCACTGATAGATTCATGTTCTTCAAACTGGCGGTTTTCATGATCTGCGATATCGACGACCTTTTCGGAGGCGATGATGCGATCCATGAGATCGGAATGGAAGTTCTTGGAAGGAGTCGAACTTTTTTCAATATTCTGCCCGAGCTGCGCGAGTAAATTCTCTAATTTGGCGTCTTGCTGCTGATTCTTCATAGTCTCGTGGTTCCCCGTTTCAAAGATCCTCTTGGTTGATGCCGCGTGTGCGCATGACTCGTTTCAGTTTGTCCAGTGCTCTTGAGATTTTAACCCCGACGGATCCCATCGGCATGGAGAGAATCTCAGAGATTTCGTGTGTTTTCAATCGTGAAAAATATTTAAGCGAAAGTAGTTCCTGATCCTCTGCGGAGAGCTGAGACATAGAATCTGCGAGAATATGTGAGACCTGTTTCTCCTGCATCTGATCAATTTGGTCCGCGGGAATGGATCGCATGAATTCTTCGAGATTGATATCTCCCATCGAGAATTCAGACTTGTGAAACTTTCTCTTCATTTCCCGGATGGCCATTCGTCTTGCCGTTACCATAATCCATGGAAAAACTTTCGTCTCATCATCCAAACAGGATCGCTCTTCATAAAGCTTGAGAAAAGCTTCCTGCGCAATTTCCTCGGCAATCTCTTGTCGACCGGTCCAGATCTTCAAATAGGAGATCAGTTTTGTATCGATGGACCGAAGAACACGCTCAATATCTTCAGGGTTGCCAGCGACAAAGCCTTCAAAGACATCCTTTGTGATTCCTTGTCGGTTTTCGCCTTCCGCTGAGGTTGAAGCCGAATGGGGCTTTTTTGCTGCGTGTTCGCTCAAGAGATCCCTGTCTTTCGTTCCGTTTGACCGATGTGCGTTCTTTGAAGGTCAATCATGCTTTGAGTAAGAGATCTCTTATCATGCGATCACTCAATCAAAATCGAATGGAAGTCGAAAGTTAAGGTGTTCCGCCGCGGGTTTTGATGTACCTCCTGAATAAAGTTTAGTTTCTGACTCTCAGATCATCCTGATAAGAGATAATCACTGCTTCATTGAAGCGGTTGTATGCGGTTGCTGTTACGGTGACCGAGACGTTTCTGGTGAAGCCCGTACCGGTTGAGAACTGGCCTTTGATGTTGCGTCCCCAGACAAACTCATCATTGGAGGCTGTGACATCAGGGTCATAGATCAGATTATCATTGTTGGCGTCGAATGTGAGTCTGCTTTCGTTCGCGTTCGACGGATCCCGAAATTGTATATAACTTCCATCAGCGGCAACGGAGAGAGAGTTGAAAGTTGCAGGAAGTACCTTCTGCCGGATAAAATCGACGGCTCTGTAGGCTTGTTCCTGTGCAGGGATCTGGCTGAGTGACTCTTTAGATTGTCGTGCAACTTCCAACGTAACGATAGCAACGAAGATACTGACCAGCGAGAAGACAGCAACAGCCACCATCAACTCCACGAAGGAGAGTCCACGGCGGTTTCTTGAACAAACTCTCACTGGTGTATATAATCTATTTCTATTCATTCTCATGTCCTGATTCATGGTGATAACAATGAGGAGATGACAAAAGTTTGCGTTTCAGACTTACGCCTGCCGGCCGGCTGCCAGACGACGCTTACCTGAGCTTTGATCATGGATCTGTCTAAAGGTACGGGATTGGCAACAGTGCCGACTTCTGTCCAGGTCTCCGTTGCTTCATTTTCATCAAGATCAAAGAATTGAAGGTTCACTGTGGCCGTGACATCATCCGAGGTCTTGTCCGTCGTCCCCCGGTCATCGATCACAACGTCGGTAAATGTTTGTTTGGAAAGGTTGGCAAAAGGGATCCGACGCGTTGACTCCATCAAGTCTGCTGCAACACGGGACGCGCCATTGCGCTCACGTATGGCTTGTTTAACATGAATTCCAAAGATGAGAGTCGATAAGATCGCCAGGCCAAGGATGGCAACAATCGTCACCGTGATCATGACTTCTACGAGAGTCAGACCCCTGTTATGTCTATCGTTCCTTTTCATACTTTGCCTTTTTTGAAATATCGAGTTCTATTAGTCTGAAATATTCCAGAGTTTGCGCTCTACGATCGAAATATTCAAATCCAGCCACGAACCATCGGCAAGGCGGTAATTGTAGTAAACTGTCATATCGCCTGAGCCAGAAAACCCATTCTTGGCAAAGACGCTTCCATAAATGGTCCTGTTACCTGCATCTTTAATCTGGCCGTACGAGTACATCAAACCGTAGTGAGAGACATTAAAGTCATCCCGTTTATTATCGATCGAAACGCCATCAGGTCTAAGAACACCACCAATAGTGTCGGGTATCTCCGTTGCGTTTGTCGGGTTCCCTTCACCTGTCATATCCAGATCGGTTGCAATGAACAGGGCACCTCGAGTATGTACACCCTGTCCGGAAACTTGAACCGTGGGTAGTGTGGTATAGGTAGTAGGGTCTCTCGGGTAGTATTCATTATTGATGATGGGTACTCCGTTAGCGTCAGTTGGTGCAGGCTCTCCCGCATCATTCACGGGAGGGGTGTCGATGAAATAAACCATTTCCTGAACGTCTGAATATATTTCATCAGTGGTTGATATTTCGAACCATTCGTTATAGGTTTGGGCAATGTACTCTCCGTAAGTGGCACTGGTAGGGTCATTATCTATACCATATATATTCCCGCTGGCATCGGTGAAGTAATAACCAAAACCACCAGACTGAACGAATCGCTTCATATCTTCATATTTATATTCAGGAAACTCCAGATCCTGGTTCTGCTTCAAGTTTTCATAATCGGTAAAGTCTTTACCCTGTTTTCTCAATTCTACACCTTCACCAGGATAGAACGGAGTAGTGTAAAACTCTCCATCAGCAGAGGTTGGTGCCGTGGCGTTGAAACCAGTGTCTGTGCGTACGTCTGCGAACTCAGTGCCAGCGTTATTCTTTAGATACTTTTCCGTTCTGATGCGAAACCATTTATCGTAATACTGATTGCCGCTTTTTTCGAATGCTTTGTTAGGGTCATACTTTGAGACCTTATTATAGAAGTTCGAAGGCAACAAAACATCGTCCTTGGCCCAAACTTCACCCCAGTAAACATTAAAGTTTCCGTTATAATCAGTTGAGGCTTCAGAGACGATCGCTCCTGGCGACCTGATATCAAGAATGGCAGCTTCAGTTACGAGTGATTCGATTGTTACGCTGATACCAGAAGGAGTGACGCCTGTAGAAACGATTTTCGTGATGATCTCCTCCCCAGAAGGAAAATCTGAATCGGGTATATCATTAGGGTTCACCAACTGAATACTGGAGACACGGGCAAGCTCTTCACCTTTGGGGCCATAAAATACGAGGCCGTTGTTGGCGGTTAGGTCCAGCGTGCAAGTAGGAATTTTACTGGTTCTACTCCTTGCAATAGCCGTATCAAGTTCTTTGTTTGTAAAGTAGGTGAATTCGTCCGGAACGGGTTCGCCCGTCTGAGCTACGGGGTTTCCGTCCACATCGGAGTCCGGATTTACCACAAGGGGCACTCCATTCTCATCAGTTTTATATGACCATATATAAGCTTCGAAGAGTTGGTAATCTACACCGGATTGTGAGGGGTGCAGAAAGGAGTATCCTTCGGGGAATGACAGGGGATAAATCGAAGGGTGTTCGTAGAGGTCAGATGTATATTCACTGGGAAGGGCGCCATTAAAGTGTGATGGATTGTTAAAGAAATCTACAATCAATTCAACCCCCGATTCGGCTGCATAGAATGCCTGCATACGCTCACGGTCTCTTATCGCTGAGGTTTGAGCGGAGTTCACATAACCAACCCAGCTGAGCGCCGAAACCCCTGCAGCGAGCATGAGAATTATCGAGGCGACGAGCACAGAACCTTTCGGTCTTAGCTTCTTGAGGATATTCCAACGAAGCTTTGCTTTGTAAATCACTTTGTAACACCTTTAGGTTTTATCGAAGGGCATGTCGCTAAGTTAATTCAGTGACTTCCCTGTAAGATAAAAAGGTGGCTGCGGGTTTACTTTTTACAGTCCTTTATCCAAATGGGAGAAAAAACAGGTAATAGCAGGGAAACCCTGACACCATTTTATTCCGTGATTTTTAAAATCCTTTCTGCTTTCGGTAAATAATGTTTTAAGTTAACTTTCGTTCTCGGGTTCTGACGCATCGATATACTCTGTTGTGATATCCCAGAGTGTTCTTTTTACACGTGATGAGTTCAAGCTTAGCCACGACCCATCAGCCATTCGGTAGTTATAATAGACATCAGGGGTACCGCCGGCTGCATAGCCGTCTTCTGCGTATATGCTTCCGTAGACGATTGGGTTGCCCCCCATGTTGACAGTGCCCCACGACCAGAATAGTCCGTTGTGGAAAACTTTCTTTTTGTCACCATTTGGAGGGTTATTGTCGTTGGGCATGACAATCGTCCCTGGGTTTGCTGCGTTAATTGAATCCATTGATGGAGGGTTGCCGGCTCCAGTCTTCGTAACATTGGCGGCAATAAAGAACGCGCCATGCGAATGTGTTCCGTTTCCTGATATACTGATCGTTGGCAGAGTCGCTCCAGAAGGAAGTTCTCTCGGGTTTCTTGGGTAATAGGTCTCATTAATGATCGGAACTCCATTGGCATCCACCGGTCCTGGGTCACCATTGTCATCCATGGGATAAGAGTCTATAAAGACGAGGAGTTCATCAATGTCATTATAGGTTGAGTCTGACTCCGAGGTGTTGAACCAGTCGTGATAGCTCTTCTGGACATATTGACCATAGGTAATACTATTCGGGTCCGTGTCTATACCGTAGATATTTCCATTTTCATCTGTAAAGAAATAACCAAATTCATTGGACTGAACATATTCTTTCAATTCGTCGTAATCGTAATCAGGCCAGTTGAGTTCCTGGTTCTGCTTGATATTTTCAAGGCCTTCGAAGTCGCTGCTGCCACCACCGCCTCCGCCAGGGTTGGCGGGTTTGTCTGGCTTTGCATTCGTCTGAAAGCCACCATCATTTGACTTTACTGATCTTGCGCCATTGGTCGCAAAGCCAGGGTCGAAAGGTGTATAATAGATGTCTCCATCTGCTTCATCTATAGGGGCATCAGCAAAACCATCGTCTTCACGTATATCGGCGTAGCCGCCGCCGTCATCTTTGACAACACCTTCCGTACGAAGGCGAAACCATTTGTCTTTCGTGCCTCCACTTCCATTGCCCTCTTCGAAATCAACAGATTCGTCATAGCGTGGCATTTTGTTCAACTCAACGTTGCTGAGTTCCACGTCAGTCCCCGCCCAGACTTCTCCCCAGAAAACGTTGAACTGTCCATTCCACGTTCCTGTCTGGCGCGTGATGATCGCTGCTGCGGAGGAAATGCTCAGGATGGTGCTTTCCGTAATTAAGGATTCCACGGTCACTTCAACTCCTGATGGTGTGACTGCCGTTGAAAAGACCTTAGTGATGGTTCTTTCATCTTCGGGAAGTTCTGCGTCCGATAAGTCGTCAGGGTGAACGAGGCGAATTTCAGTGATGCGAGCCGTCTCTTCGCCTTTGATGCCTTTGAAAGAAAAATGAGATAAGCCACTGACGTCTATCTCACATGTGGGGATTTTACTGGTCCTGCTGACGGCTCTTTCATCGATTTCACCTTCGTCGTTGGTCGCGCCTGTGTTGCTGAAGTACGTCTCATTATCAGGAACATAGGACCCGGAAATCACAATTGGGTCACCATTGATGTGATACTTGATCGATGATACATAGGGCTCAAACATCCCGTAAGGCCATGGCAGGTCTGTCACTTGTGTTGTGTCAAAGTCGCCGGGAATTCGGAAAGAGTAATTGTTTGGTTGGGCCGCTATATCTGAGGTATATTCTGAAGGTTCAGAAAGCCCAAGTGTTCCGAAGTGACTTGGATTATTGAAGAAATCCACGATTTGTTCAACGCCGGACTCGGCCGCATAAAAGGCCTCAACGCGGTCTCGGTCTCGAATAGCTGCTCGCTGCGAGGAGTTAATATAACCAATCCAGCTGAGGGCAGAGACCCCCGCGACAACCATCAGAATGATGGAAACGATGAGGACGGAACCCTTTTCCCTTTGGATTAATAATCTCAGTGCCTGGTGAGAAGAACACTTAAACATGAATTTTTCCTGCACAAATGTAGTTTCACAGAATCGCCGAGAAGGACTTTCGCGCCTCGGCGAGCGCTGATAAACAGCAACTTATATTCGCAATCTACAAGGTATCGAAGAATGAACTCAGAGAAACCCCTACGTGTCTGAAAAGCCCCATTTTAGGGAACTTTTGAATAATCGGATTGAGCCATTAAACCAAATTTGAAACCGTCAAGAATAGGATGCACAATTTCGAGTCACCGTCTCTCGAAAGCGGTTACACATCGATCCTGGCTGGATGTAAAAGAACTTTATTCGCCAATAAGCGAAATCCATAAATCAAACGAGATTGCGGGACATGCTCCAACCATCCAAACCTTATCTAACTATTATTCTTTCCTCCGTATTGGGGGTTTTGCTTCTGAGTCTCACAGGGGCTCTCATGGTACTAAGCCCTCAACACGCTCAGATTGAGAACTCAAAACTTCCCATTCCCGTTACCGTTGAACCGGTAGCGGAAGGCACTCTCAGGCGGTGGCTCCACCTTGAGGCCGAGGTAAAGGCTGGCGAGACACGAGCTCTGATGCCCGCAGTCTCCGGCACGATCACCCATTTACAGCACCCCAATGGGGGGCAGCTTTCTCCAGGCGACCGAGTCAGCGGCCCTGTCGCGTCCTCAAGTCAGGGGGATTTAATACTCTCCATCGATCCTCAGCCGATGATCAATAACCTGCTGCAAACTCGACTTGAGCGATCGGCGGTAGAAGAAAAAATCAATTCTCTGACGGAAGAGTTAGAATTGAAAAAGGGTCAGCAGGTTCGGCTCGCCAGAGACGCCGTTGAAGCAAGGGAAAAACGTGAACGCAGAGAAATCGCTGCACAGGATTACGAATCTGCGATCGAGGCTGTTGAAGAGATAGACAAGGAAATCAGGGTTGTTCAAAGTGGGTTGTTTGCAGAAGAGGACAAACTTGTATTTCTGGATAAGAAAATTGAATTGTTAAAGGAAAAGCTGACCAAAACAGATCTATACGCACCGTTTGATGGACATGTCCTTGAGGTCAATGTTCAACCAGGACAGGTCTACAACGCAGATGAAGCCCCAATGGTACCTGTGCTTTTAGGCAAACAAGAATCATTCTTCCTGCAGGCGACAGTCCAGGCAGCGGAAGACACGGCGATCAAAGTGGGAACAACCGCGTATCTCGTTGACAATGAGGTAGCAGAAAAAGCTGAGGCCGACCAGCTCTCTGTTGATCGCATAGATGACGACCTCTTTTACACTGTACGCGTGACAGATGTCCAACAAAGAGTCATTGGTCATAGTATTGAATATGCGATCAAATGTGAGCCACTGTTCAACCCTTCGATTTTGAGCTATGGTGAACGCATCCAGCTCATCTTTCCAGTGGAGGTGAAACAAAACGTCCTTTTTGTTAACCAGGATTCTCTCGTTGATTCTGATGGAGAAAATCTCGTCTATATTCAAGACGGACGAAGAGCGGTCAGTAAGGTAGTTGAGACGGGTCTTAGAGATTTTGATCGCGTAGAAATAACCGACGGCCTGAAACAAGGTGATCCTGTTATTCGAGCTGGGGCGGACTTTCTCACACAGGGAAGCAGCATCGAGATCGTCGACGCAGGTGAGTTCAATCAAGAATGAAACCGCAATATAGATCGCCCTTCACACTCTTGTGGTTTACTCTCTACCGCCACCTTTTTTCTCGGTGGGGAACTTCAAGGTTTGTGATCGTCCTTAGTCTATTTACCCTTATTCTCCTCACCGTAGTCCTGTTGAAGCAGAGGGGCGAAGTTACCCAGAAAAAAGAATCTGTTTCGGTTACTTTGCATGCAGGCTCGAACCATTTATCAAAACTAAGCGACGAGCTCCAACGTTTTCTTGGAAGATACGAATCTGTCGATGGTCGCCTCTATACAGTCCCGCTTACAGGAAACCTTCTTCAGATTAAGCAGCTACTGAAGGATTCAGAAGGTCATGGAGATCTTTCTGCACGCTTTAACAGGAACCCGGGAAAAAGATTCATCCTGTATAGCACGATTAGTAGAGATGGACTCAAAAAGGTTTCAGAGGCACTCGTCAAGGAAGTCAACAGCCATTCAGAAAAGGTTCTGGCCGTCCCTCTCGGACTTACAATCGATGATGAGGTGATCACTCAACAGTCCTATGTGCGCAGCGTGGAAAATTTTAGAGCCCAGGCAGTTGATGTCTATTTCCTGGACGGTGACTTTGAGAACACTATTCTACCCCGCATAGAGAATTTTTTCGAGAAAAGTCCAGAGCACCGCTCCGTCAATCTGGTGCAGTTTAACAATCAGCAAACCTCTCTCATGCCTAGAACCAATAAGCTTACAGTTGTCTTTTCCGTGTTTCTCTCATTCCTTCCACTCATCATTCTGCGGAAAAAGAGGGAGCTGCTCTGCCTCCTGTCTATACTCCTTATGATGAGCCTGGTTGTAGCAAGTGCACAAACACTCCTCTTCGAGGGTGATTATGCGCCAAACTATTACTCGCTGTTGAGTGGTTTGTTCCTCAATGTTTCCTTCGTTCTTCTTTACTGTTTAACTTTAAAAACAGCACGAGTGCAAAGTTTTAGAAGGGGGAAAAGGATACTTGTTGAGCGATGTTTATTGCCAGCTCTTACTGTCCTTGTTTTAATGACTTTTGCGGTTGGACTGATGAGTACGTTGCCTGGGGTGAGCTTTGTTTCTACGTTGCGAATCCTTCAGCTGAGTTCGATTTATGCAGCTGTGTCAGTTTTCTGTCTGCCCTTCGTGATGGATTACATTCGAGTTTGTGGTCTGAATTCAAACTCTCTGCAGAAAGACGTCCCCCACTGGTCTACTCTTGAGTTTGTGATGAAGCGAACGGTACTTCAGACTCGGCATAATGCTTTTCTCCTGATGGCCGCCCTCGCTCCGGCAATTCTGATCTATATCTCTATGTCGATTTCTATGCCTGTGAGGACAACTGACCTCGACGGAACACAGGAAGTTCTGATTAGTTCGACGCCAGCAGTCCCAGTTTCTATGGAATCATTAGGTGAAGGACCACCTGTTCAGACCGATCATTTTCATAGACAAGAGGCGCTGCTCCTGAAAGTTGAAAACCCTCTCAGATATCTAACTCTGGGTCATGTCTATTCTTCGCAGTTGGGAGGTGCCTCTGCGGATGAAGAGGAAGCTTTTCTCCCGCCCAACCTGGTCAATATGGCCTCGGGTTTTATGCATCATGTTGAAGCCAGGAGCAGTGTAGTGGGGTCGTATGGTTATGTCTATACTCCTGTACTTTACTCAATACTGCTCCTGCTGCTTGCTTCTGTGAGTGTCTATTTGTACTGGCGGACCGGAAGGGAATCTCTTTCGGATATCATGTGTATCTGGCTTCAGGTTTTGAGTTTACTGATAATTCTATCTCTTCTTCTGCAAATTGTTTTTATAGAAAGCGGCATGCCTCTTCATATCATGATCCTGGCTTTTTGCTCCTCTTTATACATCTCTTTCAGAAGCCGTTTCCTGTTTCATTTGCACTATGCCAGAAAGGATTATCTTTATAGATCTATACTCAGGCATTTAGAGGGCCTTCGGCCAGAGCTTCTCGCTGTCGCCTTTCTCCTGGCATATTATTCTGCATGGACTGCTTTGCTGGTTGAAGGTTTTAATCAAGCGCTAGTGGCCCTTCTTGTTGCTCCGATTTTAGTCTATCTAACCCCCTTGGTTCTTGCGTCTATTTTGCATCTGTTCACCCGAGAAAACTATGAAGCTCCTGAAAAAAGTGAGGCTTTAGACTCGGAGCCTGAAGATCAGGAAAGTCTACTGAATGAAATACAAGAGATGGCCAGAAAGAACTAGGTACTCTCTGTCAGGGTTTTCTCTGTTTTCGGATATGAGTAATTGCAGGCGATTAGAGAAAGAGATGCCCCAACCATGGTCCAGAAGAGTGTCGCTCTCGACGGAGTCTGCAGGGGAAAACTTGTTATCATGAGTCCAAGTGTTGCTACAATCCCACAGAGAAGCAGGTAAGCGCAAAGTTGTATTTCAAGATGATCTGATTTGCATGCCGCAGCGAGCCCGTAAAGAATCAGCAACATGGAGGTCAGGAAGAGTATAAGAGCGGGAATTCCCATTTCTGCCGCTGTTTGCAGATAATCATTGTGAGTATTGTCTGAAACCTTATGAACAATGTCCTGTCTTGCGATAGACATGATACCGGATTCGTCTCTCTCTGAGGATTGCATCAGAGCAAAGGACATTTGGTTGGCGTAGCGGCCAGGACCAATTCCGAAGAAGGGATTGTCTCCGATCATCTCGGAAGCAGCGATGTACATCAGCAACCTTTCCTGGACAGAACGGTCGCTTGAACTGGTAACCTCAGTAAATCTTTGGGCGAGTCGCATGCCGTTCGGGTTCCATGGTCCGGGAACAGAAAAGGCAATAAATACAACACCAATGATAAACGCTCCAGCAATCGTGATCAAAGTATTTGCCCGGTCTGCACGTACAAGGAATCTTCCTAATCCACCTTTTATCAGCATATAGACGAAGAGTCCCAGGAAATAGAAAAGAAAGAAAAGAGCTCCGAGTACAATGGAGTGAAAAAAAGCAACCGCGAGGCTCAGACAGAACCCGAAAGCCAGGTAAACGGATCTGATCCCGATCGCGAGGCTGAAACGCAGCAGGCCCGCCAGAAAAAGTGCAATCCATGGCTGGCGACTTCCAGAGAAAAACAGGTGCAGAAGAAAAAGACCGAGCAGACTCAGTGCTGCAATACGGGCCATTTTCGTATACTTACTCTTCGGTGCCCAGTCGTATAGAAGAACAGCTGCTATAGCAGACTGAATCGCTGCGAACCCTCCTGCATACTCAGGGTTCAGAAGCGTTCCTGAAGAAACAGCTCGCGTTCCGGATCCTTCAAATAACCAGCTCTGGCCAATTCGATCTCTTGGATCATAGCCGAACGACCAGAGATAGAACCCTTTCCAGCCCATGGCGCTGACCACAGCTATCAGCGATGCCGTCAAACCACCTAGCAGCAGGGCGAATATCACCCAGCGGATTCGGTTCGTGTTTGTCAGAAACATCGGTGCGCAGAGAGCAGCAAGTACCATCATCGCTTGAGGGAGCCAGAAAACAGTTGAATACCACGAGTTTGGGCTCAGTAGCACAGACACGAATGACCATCCCAAATAGGCAATCAATGTTAGGCAGGGAAGAACTATACAGGGAGGATACTTCCTCATGCCATGTCCAAGAAAAAGGATCGACCCACAAATAAGGATGAAAAGTGCCAAGACTTCCTGGAGGATAATTTTGAACAGAAGCATCTCTGCTCGGTCTGTATCGAACCCAGGTACAAGGGAGAGTGGAAGAACAAAGACGGGAACGAGGAAGACAGTGAGTGCGAGAAAAACAAACCCGGCTTTTGATACCCAATCCTCGATCAGATGATCAAAACTGCCATCTTTTGAACTCCCTGGTGAGTTCAATGGCTCTCCTTCAGCTTGTTGAAATGCAGATTGTCCAAAAAAAAGGAGGTTCAAGAATTTCTAACCCTCATAAACGGTTGATTGTCTTCATTATCTGACGGTTAATCTGAGAAAGACGCCCTTGGAGGCGCTTCACAATGGCGAGACGATGAGTGAAAAGAACCCAGCAGACCAAGAAGAAAAATTCCCCTCGGGGGATTTAATAGCCCGTCAAAGCTCTGAAGCAGACTGGAATTCACAGTTTAAGAGAGCAGGCACAGAATTAATTCTATCTGAGCGGCAGGGTGAATCACGCGCTTCTTCAGGGTCAATTCGATGGATTCGAGCAGCCCTGCCTCTGGCTGGAGTGGTGCTTTATCTCATCGTGATCTACGTCATCATTCCAAACCAGGGCTCTACACCTTCATTTACATCTTTTCCGGAGAGTCCTCAGAGTTTATCAGGTGCGAGCATCGAACGGGATCCAATCGAAGAGTTAAACGAAGAGGCTCTCCTGCTCGTTCGTGAATTGGACCAATTGTTTCGTCAGCGACGCTTCCGAGAAATCCTTACCGAAATCGCATCCATTGAAGAAGAGCAGGTTGCTTCTCACCCCATCATTCAAACCATTGGATTACTTGCAGAAAACCGACTCGGTGGAGGCGATTATACCCTTGAGCGAGAACTCCTCAAATTGGAAGAGAGATTGCAGGCAGAAAGAAAGAAGTACCCGGAACTTTTTCATGAATTGCAGCTCGCTAAAGCAGAATTGATCCTGAATCGAAGCCAGTCCCCTGAACTTCTTGCAAGACAGACAGATACGATTTTTCGTCTCCTTGATTACGAGATTAAGGACCAGAGAGATATCGAAGTACGACTAAAAGCTGCACACACTTATGAGAATGCTGCAAGGTTTCTGTTTGAGCAGGCTACCGGCATTACAGGTCTCCGTATAGACATGATTAAAATGAAAGAAGCGCGTATCTTTTATCAGTCAGCCCTGCGCCTTATTGTCAAAGAGGGAGACTGGAAACGCGCAACGCCAATCAGTGAAGGGGCACGAGATGATGTTTCAAGATTGATTGGACATATTGAGATCTGTAACAGAAAGATTCATGGACCTGCTCTTCCATTCAGCGGTAAAGATTCTTCCACCTGGTCCGGTGATAAAGGTACTGCCATACATGATAATCTCCCTGATAGCTGAGAGGCGTATAGATGACTGAGAAAGAAACAAGAACTGGTGAGCTGCCAGGACCAGACATCCTGTTTCGTATCTCCCTGCTCATCGGACTATCCATCTTTCTGCTTCACGTCATGGAGCCACCTTGGAAAGCGAACCTCTTTGTTCTTGCCTGTTCTTCATTCATAAGTCTCTTGATCACAGCAACACTGGTCTTCCGATGGAGAATGTTCGGTGACTGGAGAAGAACTTCTCAAAAGATCATCTATGTCCTATTTTTTCTAACGCTTGTTTTTCTCAACACGGGAATGCTCAGCCCCACAACAAAGGATACAATTCTTCCGGACACACTGGAAAGAGGACTGGGAGAGATCTGGGCCTTTGGAAAAGACCTTCCCGTTATTTCCCTGATTTTTGACCTGATGTACGGTGCACTGGGTTTCCTGTACCTGTTTCTAACCCTGGTGCTTTTAACCATCGGGGGAAGAGTCCTTCAAAAAGCGTATATCTTTCTTTTCTGTCTCTTTTCAATTCTACTCTCTTTCTTTCTCTATCCAAGGGTAGAAATGGCTTTGGCGGGGCTTTATCTCATAGTCTTTCTGATCGCTCAATTTGAGCGTCCCCTGATGATCTCTGATGATGTTCGTCGTAGCCTGAACGTGGTCCAGCTACGTTACTTGAGGAGGCTGCTGAAAGACCAGAGCCTCACAACAGGCGAAACGAAACTCTTCCTCGATAATCAAGCTGATTACTTTGCAGAGCTCCTCGACCATAAGCTGGTTGAATATGACAAGGAAACACGGGAAATCGTCCCGGGGAACCGCCTGATTCACGACAAGTCTACACAGCGTGTAGAAGCGAACATATCACTCATTCAAAGGCTGGTCTGGTTTCTTGTCGGCTTGCTGTACTTTATTATGCCCGACCTGATACCGGGGCCATTAGATGATCTGATTATTCTGACGATTTGCTCTCTAACGGGATCAAACTTCTTCCGATTGCTCACACGGACAGGTGCTCCCCGGGCTCTTGACTTTTAAAGGGTTACTAATTCAGTAAAGCTTCGAGTTTACTTGTATCCGACCACAATTCGATAGGATTGCCCTGCCAGATAACCATCCCTTCGGGATCAATGAGTATTCCATGAGGAATGGCTCGAATTTGCAGAGCCTTCGATGCACGCCCCTGCGTGTCTATCGCGATAGGCTGTTTCAGTGGCGTACTTTCAAGGAAAGATCGAACAGTATCCTCAGATTCATCACTCACAGCGATCGTTGCGAGCTTGTCCTTAAACCTGCGATGTTCTTTCTCTGCCAGTTGAAGTCCATATATACATGGACCGCACCAGGTCGCCCAGAAATCATAGAGTATATACTTCCCCTCTGTTGTTTCCGGTTTTTCTGTAATCCACTTCTCAATGGGAACTTCTGGCGCTTTTTCACCAAGAACACTCTTCGCCATCAGGTTGCTTTGTTGTGGCAACTGTGCTTCTCCCCCCGGCTTTTCAGGGCGATGTCTCAGATACCAACGCAACGGATCTCCCTTAATTAAGGTGTCCACAACATAGGAAAATTCTGCTTCACGTCCCTGGGAGAAACCCTCGTGAGAGTAGGCAATCTCACCATCTGTATTATAGATAAGAGTGTATGGGAGTCTTTTTGCGCCTGACATTTCAGTCAGTTCCATCTCCTCATCGGGAAGAACAGAAAACGAGAGATCAAGGTTCTGAGTTAACTTGCTGACATCAGACGCGTCATCAGCGGCAGCGACAGCAATTATGGTATAACCTTCTTCAGGAAGCGATTCGATAACAAAGCTGTTTAAGGCTCTCAAACTATCCTGACAAGTCTGCGCATCGCATCTCATGAACTGGACGAGCACCACTTCACCGATCAGGTTCCGGTTCAAACGGTCCGATAATTCATTCAGTACGCCTGAGGTGTTTTCTGCCTGTGCTTTCAAGGGGAGTAGAAAGCAGAAACCGAGAATAATCAGAATCAGTCTTTGCCTGATCACATCTCCAACTACCCTTTGTTGAACAGTGCGGCTATTAATCTGCGGCTTCCAGAATGATTTTGTCTTCATCATCCACTTCTTCCATGAGAACTCGGACGCGCTGATCGACCGATGTCGCAGAGCGCAGCGCAAAATAGTCCGGCTGAATAGGAAACTCCCGCAAACCTCGGTCCACAAGTACGGCGAGGCGAATCAGACCCGGTCTTCCAAAATCGCAAATCTCATCCATGGCTGCTCTGATGGTGCGTCCCGTGTACAAAACATCGTCCACAAGAATGACTTTCGAGTCCTGAACATCTAATGGTAGTTCGCTCCCTCTCACGCTTGGGTTGGGTCCCAGCTGATTCAAATCGTCGCGGTAAAAGGTAATATCCAGCACACCCATCGGAACTTCGGAGCCGTATAATTTATTGAGACGCTCACACAGTCGCTCGGCGAGAGCCATCCCTCTCGTTCTGATCCCAAGAACCATCAACCCTGGTAGCTCGGGGAAATCCTCATGCACCGCCTTTGCCAGATCATCAATGGCCTTGGATAGACCTTCCTTGTCCAACAGCACCTCGGACTTTATTTTCTTTTCACTCTTCTTCGCTGTCATGATCACGTTCCTTTACTGGAAGGCCTTTGCTCCGATATCCTGACGGAAATGAGCCCCTTTGAATTTGATGCTGTCCGCCATCTCATAGCTCTTCTTCTTCGCACCAGCAAGAGTTGTATCCCAGGCCGTGCATGCGAGAACTCGACCACCGGAAGTGACGACATTGCCTGCATCATCAAAAGCTGTCCCGGCGTGAAATACAATACCGCTCTCATCGTCCTTCCACTGATCAAGTCCACTGATCGGCAAGCCTTTGGGATAACTGCCAGGGTATCCTTCGGAAGAAAGGACAACGGTCATGGCGTGAAGAGGTTTCGTACCGATCGCCGTTGGTGCGGCTCCGGCCTGTTCCTTTGTTGCACCCATTGTCAAGGGATGGAGCTTGCCGGTGGCGCAGGCCATCAGAATTTCTCCGAAGTCCCCATCCAGAAGTGGGAGAACAACCTGCGTTTCCGGGTCCCCAAATCGACAGTTAAACTCCACTACCTTCGGACCCTCCTTGGTGAGCATCAAGCCTGCATACAGGACACCCTTGTAGTCGATGCCAAGGTTTTTCATATGGTGTAAAGTTGGTTTCAGGATCTCGCCGTATGTTGCTGTGAAGATCTCTTCAGTCACAAATGGAGTTGGTGCATAGGCCCCCATTCCGCCGGTATTGGGACCTTCATCGTTGTTAAAGATCCGCTTGTGATCCTGGGCTGCGACGAGCGGAAACACGGTTTCTCCATCACAAAGACCAAAAACAGAGGCTTCTACACCCTCCATGAATTCCTCGATGAGGACGGAAGAGCTCGAATCTCCAAAACGCTTACCAACCAGGTTTTCGTTGATCGCCTGCTCAACTTCCTCCCAGGTGGTCGCAACAGTCACCCCTTTTCCTGCGGCAAGACCGTCCGCTTTGATCACGACGGGAAGCCCAAGGGTCTTTGCAAAGTCTTTGGCCTTGACGGGGTCTGAAAAGGTGTCGAAAGCCGCTGTGGGTACACCAGCGTCGCGCATGACCTTTTTCGACCAGGTCTTCGAAGACTCGATCTGTGCGCCCTCTTTGCCAGGGCCGAAAACAGGGTAGCCTCTATCAACAAAGTAGTCACCAAGGCCCTCGGCGAGTGGAGCTTCAGGACCAATGACAACAAGATCCACCTGATGATTCTTCGCAATTTCCAGCCAGTCTGAAGGATGTTTGATCTGGATTCGAGGTGTTTCAGCTACCAGGCTGATTCCCGGGTTTCCGTTAGGACAGATCACTTTGGAAACGGATTTCGACTGGCTCAGCTTCCAGGAAAGAGCGTGTTCACGTCCTCCTGCACCAACAACTAACACATTCATGGTTTATGATTCTCACAATAAAGAGTTCGCCAGAGCAGCTCGGGTCTGTCTCGAAATTTCTGGCCATCAAGTGAAGAGAGAGGACACTCCGACCCGCATTCTGAGGCAATCTAAAAGCGGACGACAACTGGAGTTGACGCGTCTTGCGACCTCGAAAAGAAGACATTCTATTCAATTAAGGACAAATCTATGAGCGACAAGATGACCCCGGTAAAAAGCCCTGTAACCCTCGATGTTCTCGCGACACCAGGCGGTAAAGAGTCGCTGGTCTTTGATGGCGAAGAACTTAAATCGCAAAAGAGTGGCCGGTCTTTTCCCTCTCACGATGGGATTCTTTACCTGTTACCAGAGAAGACTGAATCTGAAAAGATTAAAGAAAAGGAAAAAGAAGGGTGGAAAAAGGTCTTCAAGAATCACGGCTGGAGTGCCAGTGGGCAAGATATCCTGAAGCTCCCAGAGAGCTCCGACGAAATGTACTGGGTCAAAGTCTCGAAGGCTTTCGAGTATGTTCTTTCTTATCTGAGAGCGCGAAAGCCAGAATATGGTCTTGATCTAGCCTGTGGGATTGGCTGGGGTGTCGCTCGCTTTTCTGGTATGAATATCAAAATGATCGCTGCTGACTTTAATGACACAGAGTATAACGGGCTAGGTTCAGCTATTCGTTCACGTGACTATGGAGTCGACTTCGACGCTGTTTGTTGTGATGGTGAGAAACTACCAGTCAAGTCGGGCTCGCTGGACTTTGTGTTCATCTGTTCTGCCCTCCACCACTTTACAAAACCAGAGAAAGCTCTTGAGGAAATCTATCGAGTCCTGAAGCCTGGAGGTGTCCTCATCGATATATGCGAAGCTTTTCGGACCGGATTTGGAGATGAGGCACGTGAGTCTGAGCATGAAGATCTGGTGGAGTTTCGCGAGGCTGGTATCAATGAAAACTCGTATACACAACGTGAGTATGAGCGCCTTTTTGGGGGTGCAGGGTTTAAACTGTTAACTCTAATTCCCGAGTGGGATCGCCCGCTTAAGGGTAAGCATCCTGCTAAATGGCGGAATGCAGGTGTGGAAAACCTGAAGACTCAACATCATCGGGCATCCACACGATTCGCCTTGAAATACCTTGGTTTTCTGCCTGTTGTCTCTCTGTATAGATGGCGACTGCTTCATTTAACAGTTATAGACCGGTTGTTTTTCGCCTTTAAACCAAAGCGATAAGAAAAACCCTGATCAACCTGGTCTGAACAGAGGTTCTCCGGAAGCGCTCTTGATCATAATCCCCAACTGACCCGTGTGATACGCCTCGTGAAACGAGAGAAAAGACACCACTCCGCGGACCGTCTTATCAGGAATCGGAAGACCGCTGCTCGACTCTTCGGCTAATTGCTCTTCAGTCACGCTCTCTAAAGCCTTGTGGAGATTTTCTGTCGCCTCTTCCCACATCGCCTTCATTTCATCAAGAGACGCATAGGTCGCTGAGGGGTCGTACTTCGCCTGGGTTCCTCCGCACTCTTTATCGTAGGGAACCATGACTTCAGTACCGAGCAGATTAATAAGTCGACACCTCGTGTTGATCAAGTGCCCAACAATCCACTGAGGAGAGGCCGTATTGTCAGAGAACGCTGATGTAAAGAATTCATCCGTAGCTTTGCCAAGGAATGTATTGATCATCGCAGTGTTAAGTTGAAAAACAGTACTCGCTTCGGTGAGTGTCTTCGACATGTCAGGTCTTCTTTCAGAGAATCTCAGGCGTTGGCCTCAATTTACAGTAACAATTCAGAAGCAATGAATTGGCCAGTGTTCCTGATTCTCAAATGTGATGTCTGAAGAGAGGACTTTACCCTACCCTCTCCTTCAGAAAGCGCACCGATACCTCAGGAGCCTTCTTTACTCTTACCCGATTCGACCTTTTGATCCTGGTCCTTCTCGTTGCCTTCGGTAGAGTCTGAAAGATCTTTTGACTGCAGCTGGGGGTGGATCGTTGAATCATCCTGCTGTTTCTTAGAAGAACCTTTGGCTTTCTCTTTCTTGTCTTTGCCCGACTTAGAGGTAGAAGCTTTTGAAGGGTAGTCAATTCGCTGGTGAAAGCGTGACTTCAACACATTCACGAAGACTTCACGGATGACATTCAAGTCGCGCAGGGTCAGGTTACATTCATCAAATTGACCGTCGTTGAATTTTTCAAGGATCGTGTTGCGGACCACTTGCTGTATATCTTCCTCGCGTACCCCACGCCCGGAAAGTTTTGCCGTTGCCGTCGCTTCAACACTATCGGCCAGCATCACGATCGCTGCCTCAATGGATTGGGGCTTCGGTCCTGGGTAGCGATAGTCATCTATACGTACCGGTTCCTTGATTTCTCCTCGGTTCTGTGCTTCCTGAGCTTTTATATAAAAGTAGCGGATGAGACTTGTCCCGTGATGCTGAGGAATGAAATCGATAATACGCTCTGGCAGTTTCGCTGCCCGTGCCATTTCAACTCCTTCCTTCACATGGTCGCGAATGATGAGCACAGACATCTGTGGTCTCAACTTGTCATGTCGCATTTTGTCTTCAGAGGTAATCTGGTTTTCAGTAAAGTATTCCGGTTTCTTCACCTTGCCTATATCGTGAAAATAACATGCGGCTCGAACCAGGAGATAGTTAACGCCGATTTCAGTCGCCGCTGCTTCCGCCAGCTTTGCAACGTTAAGTGTATGTTGCCAGGTTCCTGGAGCAAGCTCCTCGATCTGTCGCAAAAGCGGATGATGAAGACCGGTCAACTCCAGTAACTGCATATCAGTCAGGATGCCGAAACGTTCAAAGACAGGAAGGATCGCCAGAACAAGAAAGCTCGCCACGCCTGCGAAGAAGCCAAGGCCGGCCATTCCGATGGGCAATTGGTCCAGGTCTCTGATAATACTTGTTACAAGAATGACCGCGGCATTCACCACGCCAACAAGGACAGAAGCGAGAAACACTTCCCACCGTTTCCGGATATTATAAATGGCAGCAATTCCTGTATAGCCACCAAAAAGTCCGACGATGACATATTGATACTGTAAATCAACCTGCAGGCCGAACAAAAGGCCCCCTGCAGATACCAGCAGAAGGGCAAGACGCACATCCAGAAGCAGCACGCCCAGCATTCCTATCGACCCTGCCGGGAAAAGATAACCCACAAGCTGAGAGTTCCCATCTGCCAGAAGAATCATGAAGAATTGCAGGGATAGGCCAAGGACAACGGGCAGGCCGATTAAGATCACATTGTACGTGGTGAATTGAAGATTACGACTGAACTTCTTCACGAAAAAGGAAACAATAAGAACCACGAGAAGCGTATAGATCGCATGACCGATCAATCTCAGTCGGTGTTGGGTTTCAACCTGGTGCAGGTGCGTGCGAAGCAAGGCCGCCTCATCTATATTCAGCAATTCCCTCTGGGAGGTATGCTCGACCAGGATTTCTCCCATGGCGTATTGCTTTGATATATCGCGCTTTGGGTATTCTTCGAGTGAGCGAGCCGTTCTTTCCTGGCTGAAGACCAGGTTGGGACGAATGATGACCGCCAGAAGACTTCTCGCAACTTTTCTTGCTCGTGCTGCTACCTCATCTTCGGTGTAAGCGTTGTTCAGTTTTTGAACAAGTGGGTTCCAGGCAAACCAGTCTGTCGGTAGCGGCAGGGGGCTCTGAATGATAGATCGACGCCGTATAGGCAGCTGATCCTCTGGCTCAACGCGAACAAGACCATCCTGCAACAGGCCCTTATATCGTGTAGGTCTCGACACGATCACATTCTCTTCATAGGCTTCAATGATGATCTGATTGATTGTTTGTGTAAAACGCGGATCACGAAGCACTTCAACGAAGTCGACGATATTCTCCTGAGTCAGAAAACGAAGTCGTGTATCTCTCCTCTTGAAGATAGACACCATCTCCTCGGGAGTATCTTCTGATGGGTCTATACTTTCAGCGGTTTCCAGCAGAAGGTCGAATTCTTCCAGGACCTCGTTCTGCACATCTGGCAGATACTCGTAAACACGCTTGTGTTGCTTCTCACGTTCTTCTTCGAAACTGGCAAGATCAGAAGGACTCACGAAGGAAAAGTCGACTTGCGCATAAACATCACGGTTCAGCGCTTCACCTTCCCCGGGTGCAGGTGGAGAATAGAGAAGGAAGGGACAAGTCACCACCAGGAGGAAGAAATAGACAAGGATCAGGACCAGCCAGCGACCAGGACGTCGGCGACTCTTCTCGTCTACCGTTTCCGAGATGGATCGAGAGACTTCTCGCGTAAGGGGTTTTGAGGCTTCAGCCATAGAATTTGCGTCTTCGCTTCGTGAACCTGGTGGGAAGTGCTGTCGTTCAAATGATCATCAGATCATCCTTAAAGGGCACTCTCGCACTGTCTGCAAAGCGAAATTGAGAGGAATCTTTCAGAATGTCAATGTGACTAACTGGAACCGTTAGCGTCGTACTTCTCATAAGCTTTGACAATCTTCATCACCAGCTCATGGCGAACCACATCCTGCTCTTTGAAGTGAACAAAGCCGATGTCAGGGAGGTTTCCGAGAACCTCCTCCACATGAACCAGCCCGGAACGGCTGTTTCCCGGCAAATCAATCTGGGTGACATCGCCGGTGATCACAGCCTTGGATTCAAAGCCCAGTCGTGTGAGGAACATCTTCATCTGCTCGGGAGAGGTATTCTGACCTTCATCAAGAATGACAAAGGCGTTATTCAGTGTACGCCCGCGCATAAAGGCGAGGGGGGCGATTTCAATCACTCCTGTTTCCATGGCCTGTTTAATCTTCTCGGCATCCATCATTTCATAGAGAGCATCGTAGAGGGGGCGAACATAGGGATCGAGTTTCTCCTTCATGTCACCCGGAAGAAACCCCAGTTTTTCCCCGGCTTCTACAGCCGGCCGGCAAAGGATGATGCGGCTGACACGGCCTGAAATGAGGTTTGAGACCGCCATAGCAACGGCCAGATAAGTCTTACCTGTTCCGGCTGGCCCGATACCAAAGACGATATCTTTCTTACGAATCTCGTCGATGTACAGCTTCTGCCCATGAGTCAGGGGTGAAAGCCGACGGCGTTTTAGAGGGAGAGGAATTCCATCAAGGAAGATCTCAGACAAAGGGCGATCATAACCAGAAGACTTTGATTCTGCGGCTTTTGCTTTGGGCTTGTCCGTGCTTTCCGGTTTAGCGGTCTTGCTGAATCCTGCCTGGCGTACCATGTGCCGGAACTCTCTGGCGGACATTTCTCCACCTTTTCTCTGAATATCGAGAATCTCTTTGATCATATCATTGGCGTAGGAAACATCTGATTCTTCGCCGATAATTTTGAGGAGGTTTCCGCGGAGGACGAGTCTGGCGTTCAGTTGCTTTTCCAGTTGCTGGAGCTTAGCGTCGTTGTGGCGGGAGAGGTCGTGTGCTTCGTGGTCGTTTAGGGTCAGGATCTGCTCGATAACAGCGCTCAATGAAAAGTCCTTCTTTTTTCAGGAATCGTGTACGAAAGTGGAATTCATTACAAGATCAAAAGGTGGCTTCAGGGGGCATGATTGTCAACCTGAAGCAACAAGTTGGGGAAAAATTCACGGAATTGCCGCAGATCTTTTTATCTCGAAGAAAGAGAAGTAGTTGCCTCCTCCAATATTTAGTCTTCAAATTAACCTCGTTTGTGACAGGTAATGTTCATCACAGAAGGTTATGTGCAGATGAATTTGAAGGAACGTGCAGAAAAGTTGATCCAACTCGGTTTCTTCGAAGGGGCATCCGCACCCTATTCCGCCGAGGAACTGAGTAGCAAAGCTGAAAGCGACGGGCATATCGATCCTCAGGAAGGGCCAGCCTCAGCGCTGCTCCTTGCCGGTGAAAGACTTCTGGAGATTCCTGCCAACGCCGCGGGAGCCATCGAAGATTACGGCGATCTTCTTGAGTCCATCGAAGACTTTTGTCTGCAAACATTTCAGCTTGGGGAAATCCGGGCCGAGTTTGTCGAAGTTGAACGTGATGTTCAGGAAATCCCAGGAGCCGCCGTTCGACTCCGGTTCCGGCTTGATGATCATCTCTACGAAACAACGCTCATGCACGACCCTGAGCTGATCGACCTCGCCTTTCTTAATGAAATTGAAAACCACCTCGAAACCATCGGTGAGCCCAGGCGTCTATGCCCCATCGTTGAACTCATGGACGATACAGCAAGGTATGTCTTTGTCGAACCCTCCATCATGGAAGAAGCCGAGATAACAGAAGTCATCTCGGCCCCGGATTTCGAAGAGTAATGTAACCAACCAAAGAACCTGAAGATCAGGCTGATTCTTCCTCGTGATCGCCTCTGTGGATAACCATCTGAGGGAATGGAATCTCGATGCCGTTCTTGTCGAAATTCTCTTTGATCGCTTTCTGAGTCGCAAAATAGACAGGCCAGTAGTCACCCGTTTTAACCCAGGGACGAACCACAAGGTTAACTGACGAGTCGGCCATTTCAACCACTTCAATGGTAGGTGCAGGATCATCAAGAATGCGCTTATCCTTCTTGAAGATATCGAGGATAATCTTCTGAGCCTTGCCAATATCCGCGCCGTAAGAAATTCCCGCTGTCATATCAACGCGACGTGTGTCGTTCGCCGTGTAGTTCACAATCGGCTGACCCCAGACACCACTGTTTGGAACCGTGATGCGCTTGTTATCCGGAGTATTGAGGGTCGTTGCCATCAGGTTAATGTTCACAACACTGCCCGCATTACCAGCTACCTCAACATAGTCACCTTCTTTGAAAGGAGAATTGAGGAGGATCATAAAGCCTGCTGCAAAGTTACTGAGAGAATCCTGGAAAGCGAAGCCGATAATGAAACCGCCAACACCCAGGCCAGTGATGAGCGGGGTGACGTCGATGAAAACGCCTGCGACCAGTATCCAGACGAACACCCAGGCTACTTTCCTTGAGATATCGACGATAAATTTAGCCGCCAGCTTGTTCACCTTCTGTGAACGCTTGAGGGCCTTCATGAGAATAGTCGCCAGCAAGTCGATCAGCATCTTACCGACGACGATGATAATCAGACCAATAAGGATGTTCTTGCCGAGTTCCAGGCCGTTCTCGCTGAACCAGGCTTGAACCGTGTTAATCGTCCCGACGGGATCTGTGACGATCTCGGTGGGATTTGTTCCTGTACCAGAGCTGTCTGCTGCCATAATTAGATCTCCTCTAGAGGGGTGGGGTATCTTGCCAGAGGCCTTTCTTTCATTGGGTCAGGAAGGGCATCAGGCCGCAAATCAAAGGATCTCTGAGTCGACACCTTGGGTCAATTTGAGTTTCTTTCAACAATCAGTTTGTGGAGGCAAATTACGGACCTGCAATGCCGCCGGGCTTAGACGGGGGTAACGACTCGATGGGGCTCTTATAAAGTTGATGCCGCGGCGTTGCCGGACCTATCCCGGTCCGATGCCCATCGGGCCGGCATCGCTCCGACATCGCTCCGGCATCGTCCCTGGAGGGGAAACGGCGGTGTGTATGATCACCCCAGATAGTATACAGTTTCAGGCGGCCAGACAGGTGACACTCTACACGGCGCCATAACAAGAACCCCTAATGGACTAACGCATCCGCTTTAACGCCTGAGTGCCGAGTACAGATCGTCATCGATACCATGTACCAAATTCTCTCAGCGTCTCCAACGCCCCTGCGCGAGTCTATATGAAGAACAAATGGGCATTTTCAATGGGTGATGTTAAGAGTTCGGGAAACCGTTTAAACGGTTTTGTTTCTTGAAAGCCCCAAAGGGGCGGTCTATACCAGCCTGGGTCGGAGCGTAGCGCAGGCCCAGGTAAGAAAGGCACCACATTAAGGGCTGAAAGCCCGATCTATTTCCTCATCGGATGACCCGACTCTTGATTCTCCTCTTGTTCAATCAGTGTTTTCAGGCTCTCTGCAGACAATGTGATAGGGCGGGCCTTCAGCCCTTCTTACCTTATAGACTTCCCGTCCTGGGCCTGCGCTGCGCTCCGACCCAGGCTGGTATAGATCGCGCCCTTGGCGCTTATTTCGGCACGACGCTTATCTTATTTCAAACGATTGGTCTGGAATAAATGGATACGCCTAAGCTGCGTCAGAGCAGGGGTGCGGAGTTTTGGTGTGATTGTTTCCATCGCATGGACTCTTCGACCATGATGGTTGTAGTATTCATTCCAGCAATGAAGTTGAGACTCTTTTTCAATAGAGATACCAGCCACTGACTTCGGGTCCTGTGGCGATATAGACACGTCCGGCGTGAATTGTTCCCGGGGCAGGTTGAAACGGGTCGGGAGTAAATATTTTGACGGTGCCACCGTTGGTGTACTGATCTCGACCTCCTCGGGCATCCAGAAGGCCTGATATAGACAACCCTCCCGGTGTGTCGCACTTGAGAAGAATCCCACCACCGGCACCGGCACCACCGTCTCTTCCATCTCGTCCTGGGCGGAAACCGAATCCCAGGCTGTCTCCTCCTTTCCCTCCAAGTCCTTCTCCAGGTGGCAAGACATCACCTCCGTGCCCTCCATCCCCCGGAGTACAAGTGATCGGCCCGATGCATCCTTTGGATGGAGTTCCATCGGTGCCGTTTTGCCCTGTAGTACCTTTTGTTAGAATACTACCGGAAATGGCGATAGATTCAGTTGCACTAAGATATACTTTCCCGCCACCGGATCCTCCACCTCCGCCTCCACCTCCGCCACCCAGGTTAAACTCAAGTGGGCCGAATATATCACCGCCGAGTCCCGGTCCTCCCCCTGACCCCATCAAGAGTGTAAAGTCTGTCGTATTATCGGTATTGATGGCGAGTTCATTATATCCTCCATCACCACCATTTTCTAATCGTGTTGCTGGACCATCTGGGCAAAGTGAATTGTTACATGAAGATCCATTCCGTTCATGGTATTTTCTCTTACCGTAAGTCCCCTTTAGGTCTCCTTCGCCTGCTCCACCACCTCCCCCTGTATATCCTGCACCAACTAGGTCGAGAGTTCCTTCAATTTCAATGTTTTCCGCATAGATTTCGAGCATTCCAGCTCCTGTCGTGAAATCATCATCGTAATGAAAAATATCGATGTTTCCCGTAACGATGAAATCCTTAACTCCAGTGTGGGTCCCCCAGATTCGATCACCTTCCATCAGGATCAGATGATTGCCTCCGTGATCTTGTGGGGGGAAGTCAGCCGCAGGGAGAGCTCTCGCAGCTAGTAAACAGGCAACACAGATGATCAGTGTTAATGGTAGCGATGTCTTGAAGAACATTGTATTTTGCTTATCTAATGGATGTGCCTTGGACCTGACAGTATCGACCCAAGAGTGCAACGGGAAAGCAGTTAAGAGGGCTTCGCGGACCTTCAAGAGGAAGCGGCCAGCTCTTCCCGTTCTCTCTCACCTTTCCATTACGCTCTAATAATTCCCCTGTGAAAAAAACGACCGATCCCTACAATAACTCTTTACCCTCCCAATTACCAGCCAATAGGGAGAATGGTCTAACGACACATAAAAGTCATCATTTTTAAATAAAGCAGCCTCTACTCATGAAACATCAGAAACACGATACTCTCTTCAAGCTCAGATACTCAATCCTTCTACTGCCCATTTTCTGCCTCTTGACTGTTCCAGTGCTCGCGCAATTTCAAAGCCTTCCGGGAGCCGTTGGAGCAAACGCTCTTTCAAGGGATCGCGCAAAGCAGGAGGTCACTGTAACCGGGCAGGTTGAGGATGTTGACGTCTCGGAAGGGCCCAAAGACCCTTTCATCCTAAAGATCGGCACAAGCAAGGACGGCATTCCCGTTTGCATTGGCTATCTACCCAGCAAATTTTCTGAGTTTCACCGGAACCTGCCTCCTCCCATCGCCGGAATTCAAGTCAGCGCGCGTGGTAAGCTCTGGCATTGGAATGATATGCTCCTTGTGAGGCCAGACGCGCTTTCTGATATTCGCATCCAGGGTTACGCTCACACCCTTGGAGGTGACAGCGGTTCAGCTACCGCGGTGGGGACTTCTCAACCCGCTCAAGCCAACTCAAATATCCCATATCTGACCATCAGCGATTACGCACAGATTAAGGCTTCGGTCGGAAAGAAAATCTATATGAAAGGCAGCGTGCTGAGCTGGACTGAGTCGTGGAGCGAACGTGCCCCAAACATCATTGTTGCTGGCACCGGTGCGACACCTCTCGAGGTTGTTTACTGGACGAACGAAGGACAGAAATTCGATCCCCAGTTATCAAAACCCGGCACACCGTTCCACCTTCACGGTGAGGTTCAGAATTATCGTGGCAAGCTCCAGGTTAAGATCGCCGGACCAGAAGAGCTGTCTGTACGACCACTTCAGGTTGCAACTCAGGCCCCGTCTTCAGCCCCCGGAGGAATGTTCCAATCCATGGGTCAAGCTTCAGCACCTTCTTCTTCAGGTTCCCGTTTTCCTCAGTTCGAGAACCTGGAAGCGTGTCTATCAGCTGCGCTTTCCGAAAAGAAGAATGTGATTGTCTACTGCTATTCAAACAGCGTTGCAGAGTCTGTGAGCGGGCTGAATTCGCTTAAGAACGACAGCAGTCTTTGGGCGGGCGCCTCGGGGTTTAAGACCTGTGCTCTCAATGTTGATGAAGATCCAGAGACCTTTGCTCGATTTCGCGTGTTTGATGTTCCTTCAATTGTCGTGATGAACTCTGCGGGCATTATCACGGATCGAGTCGTAGACTTAAATCGCGCAAAGCTTGCTGAGGTTATCGCGAAGAACCCCTGATCGAGCTACTGCTTCGATCACCGCTTCGCTGATCACGACCACGACCACGATTTGACATAAGTTGTGTATATACAGGTGCTCTGGTGTGATGGTTTGTAAGAGGAAACCCCTCCGCAAATGCGTGAGGGGCTCCAAGATGTGAATATTTAAATCAGGGAGAGGTGGCCAGACTCCTCGCTATGGAGAGCTCTTTCAGCCCTCGCCGCAGTATTGTGCTGCATCGAGCGGTCTAACCTCACCCTTGATATAGACAATACAAATTGGGCGTAGAAAGTCAAGGAAAAGCGATCTTCTTAAGGCCCCCTGCAAGCCTCACTCTTGCTACTTCACAACTTGACTTCCCACAATGTTCTGCCTCCTGATTGTCCCATTATGGACAACCTTGAACTTGAAAAAAATCATTCTTTCCCCAATGATTTCCAGTGGGGATGCGCCACTTCAGCCTATCAAATTGAAGGCGCGGTCTCCCATGACGGCAGATCTCCCTCTATCTGGGACACCTTCGCAGAAAAGCCAGAGAACGTCAGAAACCACGAGTCCGGCGACGTCGCTTGCGATCACTACCATCGCTTTCAAGAGGACATCCAGCTCATGGCAGACCTTGGGTTTAGAAACTATCGGTTCTCGTTTTCCTGGCCGAGGCTCATGAAGGAAAAACAAGGTACCAGGAACAACAAAGGTTTTGAATTCTATGATCGCCTGATCGATACTCTTCTTAAACATGATATCCAGCCGTTCCCGACTCTCTACCACTGGGATCTTCCGCAATATCTGCAGGATCAGGGTGGATGGCTTTCACGAGGTACCGTCGATGCTTTTCGGCGCTATACACAGGCTGTGGCAGAGGCTTTCTCTGATCGGGTGCAGCAATGGGGAACGATTAATGAACCATGGTGCGTCTGTCACATGGGACATAAAGTGGGAGCTCATGCGCCAGGGCTTCAGCTTGATGCTAAGGATCTACGACAGGTCATCCATCATGTTCTTCTCTCTCACGGGGTTGCTGTTCAGACGCTTAAGGATGTCGACTCCAGAAATCGCACTGGTATCGTTCATAATGTCGGCGCAGCACCACCGTTTACAGCCTCGAAAGAAGATATACAGGCGAGTCTTCAGCACTTTTATGAAGAGAACTGCTGGGCGCTCGATCCTCTCTTCAAAGGAACGTATCCTTCATTCTGGAAAGATGAGCTGGGAGACTTCGAACCAGATCAACATCCAGAAGACCTTAAGGTTATTGCCACGCCAACAGATTTCATTGGTATTAATCTGTATAGTGCCAACGGTTTGATGTCGGCTGAAGAAGGACTGATCCCTTTCAGCAAAGATCATCCGCGAACAGGATTCAATTGGCCCATCGTTCCAGAGGTCGCTTATTGGTCACTCCTTCAATTGAAGGAAATCTACCATCCAGGTAGTGTCTATATCACGGAGAATGGAAGCGCATGGTCCGATGAGGCAACCGGCGAGGGACAAGTCGTTCAGGATACCAGCCGAATTCATTTTTTCCAACAACACCTTTCGGAAATTAACAAGGCTCTCCATGCAGGAGTACCGGTTAAGGGCTATTATGCCTGGTCGTTCATGGATAACTTCGAGTGGGCGGAAGGGTACTCGCAACGCTTTGGGCTGGTGCATGTGGACTTTCAAACCCTGAAGCGCCGCCCAAAACTCTCTGCCTACTGGTTTTCAGAGCTCATGAAAAGAAATGCTCTGCCCTGAAGGAACGATTGTGGCCTGGACAATGCCTAAGAAAAGATTTCATCGGATTCTGTTTCCATGGCTGACGCTTCCGGGTACAGTAAACCCACTCATTTGATACGAGAATACACGCATGACTTGTCCCATTTATGATCTTGGCCATCTCAATTACGCTTCTGCTTTGGAGATTCAGCGAAATCTCAGAGCTGAGCAGATCGAAGGAAATCGTTCGCCAACGCTGCTTCTGGTTGAACATCCTCCGACCATCACCATCGGACGTCGAGGTAGCAGTGACGAGGTTGTAGCGCCTCCGGCGGTCCTGAAGGCCCGCGGCGTCGAAGTGCATGAAACCGATCGTGGCGGCCAGGTTACCTATCACGGACCGGGACAGCTGGTCGCCTACCCTCTCATCAACGTTGAGAAGATTGGGCTCCATGAGTATCTGCGTCGGATGGAAGAAGCGATTATCGAGACCATCGCTGTCTGGGGTCTTGAGGGTTACCGCGTAGAAGGGCGTACCGGTGTCTGGATCGGTAAAGAAAAGATCTGCGCCATGGGTGTTCATGTGAGGAAGTGGTGGACCAACCACGGCCTTGCCTTAAACGTGACCACGAACCTCAATCACTTCGGTTTGATAATTCCCTGCGGCATCCGCGACCGCGGTGTTTGCTCGCTTGAAAGCTTATTGAAGGAAAAATCTCCATCGATGACTGCGGTGAAGGAAGTCTTTTGCGACAAGTTTTCGCAACAATTCGAGTTGGACTTCAAACTGGAGGAAATCGATTTCCCCATCCCCGAGAATATCTCGAGTTGAGACGCGGCAGATGGTTTCTCTGGACACCCGGCATGCTGCTTGTCTCATAGTACATTATATCTCGCGAACCGGAGGAGGTTCCTGAATCGATCATGTCTGAAGTGAAGAATGCACCTCTCATTTATCTTGCTGCCTTTTTGCTCACGTTACCCTTCTTGAGCAACCAGGCCCAAAGCGAAACAATTGTTCTCAAGCAGGGACTCAATGGCTATACAGGCGTTAGAGATTCCTCCATCTTTGAAGATCAGATCAATAATGGCGCCGGCGGATTTCCTTATATCTTTGTTGGTAATACCAATAACAGTGTGCGCAGGGCTCTCATTCGATTTGAACTTCCCGAAGGACTCAGCGGGGACCAGATTTCAACAGCGACACTCGTTTTGCAGATCGACAGGGCAGGTCCAGGTGCAGAGGATACAGATATCTATAAGTTCTTTCGTCTCACGAACGATTGGGGAGAAGCGGATACACAACCGGAAGGCTCGATTGGTGTAGGCTCTCCTGCAGAAGATGGTGATGTGACATGGCTGAGTGCGTTTCACAATTCTACTCAGTGGTCAGGCGCGGGTGGAGACTTCGAGAATACTTCATCAGATACTATCGTTATCCCACGCGACACTTTTGGCGATGACGAGGCCAACCGTATAGAAATCTCAACTCCTGCACTCACTGAGGATGTAAAGTCCTGGGCAGACAGCCCTCAGAATAACTTCGGCTGGATCATTACCGGAGAAGATAATAACACACAAAGCGCTCGCCGCTTCGACTCAAAAGAGACGACAGAAGGAACTGGTCCAGAATTGATTCTCGAGCTCGACCCCTCGGCGCAAACCATCGGCTGGACATTGAGGTAGGTTCATTATTGAGCTTTAAGGAGCCCCAGCAATCTTTCAATTTCTTTGCTTTGGCGATCTTGCATCTCTTCGATTCTCGCCCCACTTGGAAGCGAGATTGCAAATAGAGGTGCTGTCATCGTTTCATTCCACTCGTCCTCTTCCTGAGGAAGATTCTGTCCATTTTTCTTAAGCAGTAAGCGAGATGCAGCTTTCATAGCGGCTGGACCCGAAGAGTCTTCCGGTAAAACTGCTCCCTCCGGGAAGAAGCGGTAGGCCTGTTTGATCATTCCTAAATTATCGATCTGCTGCATGGGAAGATTAGAATACTTAGAGTGGTAGCGGACCTTCATCGAATTAAGAAGCTCTCTGTATTTCTCTCTATGTATATACTTCTGGTCTGAGGCTACTGACTGCTCAATTGCTGATAGTAAATAACTGTCAGTGGCTAAAGAGACGGTTTGATGAATGAGTATGGAAGGTTGCTCGAAATAGGAGAGGTTTGTGAGCAACTGAATTTCGCGAAGGGCCGAGGAATCATTCTTCTTGTATTCTAGCTGATACTGAAACCGCGCTATAATAAGTCTCGCGGTAGATCGAAACTCGAGTGTGTTGCCCGTTCTCCCTTTGAATGCCCAAAGGTCTGACTGGTAATCATCCTGGGCGGAAAGTCCCTCAAGAAGGTCGATATACACTTGGGATTCCTCGACAACTTTTTCCAGTTCAGTCTTGGGTAATATTACAAATGACCCAGCTTCTGAATCACCGTCAAAAGCACCATCGACAGTATTCAACGTCGTGGCAGTCACCATATACTGGCTTAGTACATCATCAAACAGCTTCAATGTCGTTTCAGAGACAGGGTCTACCTTGAGTTCTTCAGGGGTGTATACAGGTGAAGAACGCAACCACTCATCATACTCAGCCCTTGCAGCCTCATCCATTGAGTAATAATAGAAGGTATTATAGAGGGTTGGCCACGAGTAGAATAAGAGAACAACGATGAAGAGAAGGCACAGGAAGCCAATGGTTATGAGCTTCCAAGACGTGAAGAAGGGGTTCTCGCTAGCAGTTGCTCTTTTCGTCATTCAGTTTTAGTTGGCTTCCAGTTTTTCCCGCAGTCTATTAACTTCTTCCAAATGGTTTCGCAGTTCCGTCTTCGCGCCCTTCATCGCTCTATACGAGATCTCAAACAGTGAGAGTTTCGTGGAATCCGAGAGTTCGTCTTCTTGATCGGTTTTCTTCGTCCCACTTTTATTCAGGTTCAAATTAGTGATCGCTCGCATCGTTTCTGGTCCTGTCGTGCCTTTGGGGAGCACAGCGTTCTCCGGTTCGAGTCGAAACGCCATCCTCACACCACCTGCATGGTCGAGTTGAATATGAGGAAGGTCCAGGTACTTCGATGTATAGCGGCGTTCGATGGCGTCGAGAATTTGAGCTATCTCGGCTTCCTGCTCTTCTGACATGTCCTCCTCAGCCAATCTGTTCAGAAGATCAAGGGTGAGGCCATCAGTAAATCCTACAACAGAGTTCTGTATGAAGATTGACGGAGGAGTATAGAAAGAAAGGTTGTTGATAAGTTCCGCTCGGTTAATCGCGTAATCCAAGTGGGACTCATGATCCAGCGAATATAACGCCTGCATATAAAGATACTTGTTCAAATCATGGAAATGAATCAATCCTTTTGGTGATGTTTCTACCATCAGGTACCAGAGATCAGACTCATAATCATCCTGCGAAACGAGTGTCTGGAGTGACTCTATAAGTTCTTCTGACCCGGAAACTGCATCACCGATTTCTTCCTCACTCAGTTCAAAGGAGTATCCGCTCTCTTTATCTGACCCGAAGCCCGACTTGGCCAGCAGGATCTTCTCTGCATGCTTGTTATACTCAGAAACAGTAGCATGAAAGAGATCGATCGTTTCACTGGAAACCGGCTCTGCCTTCAATTCTTCAACGCTGTAAAGACGGGAGGGCTCTATCCAGAGATCGTATTCAGCTCGGGCGTCTGGAGATAATTGATAGTATTGATAGGTATAGATGGCTGTTGGAGCCAGGAGCAGAAGTATTGCCATACCTGTCAGGAAAAGCGCGATCGCTGTCAGGACCTTCCAGGTTGCGACCCCTTTTCTTTGAATACACCTGTGCAGCATGAGAACCTCCATCTTCCTGCGAATCTGGGTTTAGCTGATTGTACTCTTGAGCACGCGAAAAATTCAAAGAAAACTCAATGTTCTTTCATTTCCCACAGAAGATGGCCGAGTTCCGGTGCCAGAAGCTTATTGCAGGCTAGTTTGACGGCGTTGCTGCTGCCGGGCATGCAGAAGATAAGAGTGTCGCCTTTTAATCCCCCAACAGCTCTTGAAAGCATCGATGCCGCCTGGACCTCATCCCAGCTCAGCATCCGAAAGAGTTCGCCGAAACCGGGAAGGGTTTTCTCGAGAATCCCTGAAATAGCCTCGTAGGTCCCATCGCGTTTCGCGATCCCCGTCCCACCGTTCGTCAGTACAGCGTCTATATCATCATTGTCGCAAAGTTCCAGAACTTTGCTGCGAATCTGATCCGGCTCATCTGGAAGCACTTCATGGATCCATATCTGATGACCGGCCTCCTGCATCAGCTCGCAGATAATCTTGCCTGATTTATCTGTTTCCAGGGTTCGCGTGTCACTGATTGTCAGGACAGCGAGGTTTCCACCTGGATACTTCTTTGCTTCCTGTCGATGTTGCTGAGTTGATTCAGATGCCACGTGTATAGCTCTCTTTCATGAGGGTTGACCCTGAACGGGCTCAATATAGGCGCTCATGCTCCCCTGGCTGCGCTCCATCAGTGGATCTGCTCCGTAGCTGTGAATCTGGTCTCGCCCTTTTTTTGCTTCTTCATAGGGACACACTTTAATCACCACCTGACCGCAATGGTCAACTTCATGAGCAATCTTAAATCCCTGCTGCAAACTGAAGCCAAATAACGTGGCCATCATATCGATCACATACTCATAGCTGTGATCATCATCATCGAAGAGAATCAGCTGGTACAGGGGCGAATCTTCCAGCTCCTGATCAACTTCTTCTTCAACGGCTGGTTCTACCTGGGTGTCTGTGAGAATTGTCTGCATAGTTATCTATACCTCTTACGGCTTAGAAATCTCACTCAGTCCAAAGGCTTCGATAATCGAGCCTGCGAGATCCTTCGGACTGTCAAGGGTGGCAATGGGTTCAAATAAAGCGAGTTCATCAGCGGTCCGCGTTCCCCAGGTAACGGCGATAAAGGGAACGTCAGCAGCATTCGATACCTGACCGTCCGGAACTCCGTCACCAATATAGACAGCTTTCTCGACGGAAAGACGGTCTATCTGGTCGATCAGCCCTTTGGGGTTTGGTTTCCGGGGAATGCGATCGCCATCCTCTCCGGCGATGTCCTCAAAGTAACGCGTGATCCCGAGCTTCTCGCAGGTCTTCATCGTCATCGGATGAGGCTTGTTGCTGAGAACGGCCAGCTTGACTCCGTGATCGATGAGCTCCTGCAGGCACTCTTTGATGTCGGGATAGACAACAGCGGTGTCGGCACAGTGCTCACGATAATACGCGAACATCTCTGTCTTGATGACTTCAATCTCTTCTTTGTCCAACCCGGGAGGCACAGAGCGATCGATGAGCTTCCCTGCTCCATCTCCGACGAAGGTGCTGATTGTTTCAACACTATGGGTCGGATAGCCGCGGGCTTTCAAAGGGTGGTTCATGGCTGCGGTGATGTCGGCGAAGGCATCGACGAGTGTTCCATCAAGATCGAAAATAGCGGCGAGAGAGGTCATAGAGGTCTGTTTCAATTCAAGGTCGGGATTCGTAGAGCACACAAGTACTCTAGTGGTCCTGGTGGGCTACGCAAGCCCCTCTTGAGTTGTAACCAGATTTAGACCGTTGATCAGTAAGGTGCGGAAGAAGATGTTTGGGACGCTTTGCACTCGTCACAGATACCTTCTTTCCCCAGAGGGACCATGAAAACGCTGTGACATTTCTTGCAGACGTACTTTTTGTCGTATTTCTTCTGTGTGCGCCCATGACGCATCGCCTGGAATTCCTTGAGCATCACCGTCGCGGTTTCCTTGATGTTATCCCGAATGCCGTTGGACAAGTGCGTTGGGATTTCGTCGGGATACTGGTCGCGAATTTTGGTGATGGTCTTGCCGGCTTCGTTAACCTTGGCAATGATTGAGGAGAACTCCATCATCACATGTACATCCGCTTTCTCAACCTTCAGTGACTTTCTCCGGATGACCTCTTCGTATCGGGAAGAAGAGCCAGAGGTTTGTTCAGTAGGGTCAGGTTTTGCTGAATTTGAGTGCGTTGAGGACTTTTCATCGTCGTCTAAATCAACAAAACGCGCGGGATTGGTAGCGTCGGAATCATCCTTACGCTGATCTCCAGAATCCTCAAAGTCCTGCTTTTTAATGGAGGCTTTGCTCGTGCTGTCCTGCTTGATGGCTTCAAACCAGTCGGCTGAGGAGTCGTCTTGCTGGGACATATTATTCGAAGTATTCTTCTTTTCTGGATCGGATCCGGTCATTGTTCTCTCCGAGTCTCGTCTTGAAGTTCATATCGGTGATGAACTTAATCTTTCTGACGCTTTCTCTGTTCTCTTTGAAGGGTCACTGCCGTCTCTTGAAGGCTGTCTTCCCACATCCGATGAATGTTGGGTGCAATCAGGTAAGGGTGCTTTTTGATAAATGCCTCGAGGAGGCTTTTTGCCTGAGTGACCTGACTTTCAGCTGTTTCCATCAGGTCCATGAGATCTTCTTTTGTCTGAGAATTCGAGGCACGGGACCTCTGCCGTTCTTTCTGGAGGGCTTTTACCGGTGTGGGTTTCGGTTTTTCAGGCGCAGGTGTGGGAGCAGGTTTTTTACGGGCCACAGGCTCGGGGGCCTGGTTTTCCAGTTCCTTGATGGCATCAAGCCAGGACTGGTTCCCTACCTCAGAACTGTTAATCTGAATTCTCAGTTCGTTTACAGGATCTTTGTCCGCCATAAGCTCTCTCTCAATCTCTTGGCCTTTCCTTCCCGTTCCACTCAATCCCTGAAGATTAGTTCTATAATCTAGGACAAATGAATTTCGTCTGGCAACCTTCTTATTCACCTGAGGATGAAAATCTGGGTCACAATAACAGCTAATGCAGTTTTCAGCCCTGATTTTCGTACAGAGGATGCCCTAATCCCCGTAAGCGATCGAGAATTATTCCAATCGCGGCGCGAACGGACAAATGATTCCAGGGGACCGGACCATATATCGGCTCCAGCATCAGGTCCATTTCCGCCATTAATTCAGGATGAAGGCCCCAACCTGTCCCAAAAACGATACAGAAGGGAGTTTCAGGCTCCAGCTCGATTCGACTCCTCAATTCCCCGTAGCCGATGGTCTTCGGCACGGGCTGAGCATGAGTTCCCACGAACACAGGCTCTTTCTTTTCAGCGTTGTAGATCTGCTCACGCACCTCGTTGAGATCAGTGACGATCTTAGTCTGAGCCAGCGACTCTTTTCGCGAAGGATTGTAAACAGCACCCCACCCCGCCTGCCAGTGACGCATCACGCGCTCGATGAAGCGACGCTGTATTTCATATGGATGTACCAGCCACACGGCATCCGCATCATAAGTCGTTCCTGCTCTGCTGATATCATGGAGGTCGAGGTTGGTTATAGATGTACAGACAGCATTACCAATTTTGTCTTTGATGGGAAAATGAACGAGGGCGACGTGAAAGGACATGAGTACTGACAGGGTAAGGAAGGTTCCCTTACTCCTGTTCTCCCCCTTGTGGATCCTCGACCGGTTCTGCGTCGCTTTCTTCCGGTACCTCGCCATGGACGAGATTTACCGCCTGTTTTTCGATATCTTCTTTCAGGCTGACAAAATCGACAGCATCGAGTGGGAGCTCGGGAATCTTAAAAGACTCTCCCAGTTTCTGGTGAACGAAGTTCAATGAGCCATCCTCATTAATGCCCTTATACTGCAGAACGCGGTATTTCATCAGGAGATGAGAGAGCAGAAAAAGCTGCGGAGCAAAGTCTGATGTCTCGTCTGCATAGAGTGCCGAAAAGAGACGCCACAACGCGTCGTTCCTTTCCGACTTGGCCAATCGGCGTTCTTCCGGAGAGGCAGCCGTAATTCTGCGTGTCACCCAGAAAGAAAAATAGTCCGACTTGCCGAGGTTCTCCCAGCATTCATGACAAAAGTCTTTACGAACAATATCGTCCTCTTCGTCGGACACCTCAATCAGTGAAGGGTGGCGTCCGTCCACATTTAGCGGATTATCGCAAAGAAGACATTTGTTGCCGGGTCTGGAGAACTTGAGATAGGAATCCAACGCTGCTTTGTCACTTCCAACTGGAGTTAATCTGGTTGATCACCGCCAGGGTCTTATAGCCCTGAATGGGAATACATGTTGAAGGTCAGAGATCGGGTATCGCAAGCAGAAGGTGACCTGAAGGCTGTGAAAGCCTGTGTGAATCAGCAAACCCCAGCCCCTTGCCTTAAGTTAACTAAGGTAGAGGCATCCGTTCCAAATCAACGTCGGGAATCGGAGGGGCATTTTGAGGGAAGAGTTTAAATTTCACGCGTCCTGTTTGTGGAAGTCATTATTGAAGCTTGCATATTGCTCCTTCTTGCTGAGAGTGAACTCTCAGCAGATGGCGAGAGCAAGATTTCGCACCTCTCATATTGGTCTGTGTTTCGCCTCTGTTGATATGCTTATTCTTATTTCAGGACAAGACGTGTGCTAAGGTTACTTCAATCCCTCTTTATTGTCGTCTTCTTTCTGGTCATGATGACCTTTCTGTTTCGCGACCACATTATCCCTCAGTTCTCCCGCTCCAGTGGGATTCCTGTTGAGAAAACGGTCCTCACCGATGCCTGGGCCGACCAGGATGAGTGGTCGGAGATACGGTTCGGCAGCATGAAGCTTGGTGCGATGAGAACTGCCACAGAAAAAGAAGTTCTTGAAAACTATTACCTCACCACCGCCCATCTTGAGATTGATACACCCTTCATCAAAGGGAGGATCATTACCTCAGCCAAACTCAACCATCGCCTTGAAGTTGAATCGGTAAAACTCAGAGCACATCTCCCCAGGCCCGGTGAGAAACTCCTCACGGGTGAAGAGCTGAGCGTTGATGATCTTCCTTCCAACGTTTACGAAATGGTGGTGAAGATATCTGGAAATCAACTCGAAGGTCGTCTTAGACGAGATGATGCTGTTCAGTATTTTGACCAAAGACTTCCTCGTCCCGTGACGATGTCTGACTCCCTCACACCGGTCTTCCGCGGGCGCATGCTGAAGAAAGACGTTGTCTATACGGTTGATGTCTATGACCCTCTTTGGGGGTCAAATTCAACTCCCGTCAAGATCGAGTACGTGGATGACGAAGTTCTGGAAAACGAACAGGACAAATATTATGTGAAGAAGGTCCTTCTTGAATATTCCTCCATGGAAACTCGCCTTTATATCGACAGCGATGGAACGGTCCGGAAACGCGAAATTCCTTTGCTCCAGTTTGCGCAGAATAATCCTGATTCTTCTCGTGAGGCTGCAACAACGCTCGTCATTGAGTATCTCGATCCTCAATTTGCCCGTACCCGATACCCCGAGCTGAACTATCTGCCAGCGGTTCCGGAAATTACCCGTAAAGATGTAAATGGCAAGGACAAGGGGAAGGTTCTTCAAGGACTTAGCGCTTTCTCCCTGCTTTCAAATGGACTTAAGAGCAGCATTACAGGAAACTGACAGGAATATATAAATATGATTCTTTTAGAAAATCTCAGTAAAGATTATGATGGATTCCAGGCACTGAACGACCTGTCTCTCGATATCCCTGAGGGCGAGTTTTTCTGTTTCCTTGGACCAAACGGAGCCGGAAAAACAACAACTATCAAAATCATTACCGGTCTGCTGAAACCAGCAAAGGGGAGAGCCACTGTTTGCGGCTTCGACATACAGGAACAACCCCTTGAAGCAAAGAGGCAAATTGGATATATACCAGATACGCCGTATCTGTATGAGAAACTGAGTGGTCGAGACTTTATGCACTTTGTGGGAAACCTCTACGAAGTTCCCACAAAGAAGGTTGATGAATCTTTGGAAGAGTACTTCAACGCCTTCAATATCTATCACGCCAAAGATAACCTGATTGAAAACTACAGCTTTGGTATGAGGCAGAAGCTTTGTTTCTCTGCCGCCTTTATGCACGACCCAAAGGTACTTGTGGTCGACGAACCCATTGTCGGTATAGATCCTCAGTCAGCCCGGACACTGAAAAATATGCTGAAAGAGTTCTGTCAGAATGGGGGTACAGTTTTTCTTTCAACACACCTTCTGGCTATTGCAGAGGAACTTTGCGATCGTCTCGGAATTATTACCCAGGGAGAACTCCGGTTTCTTGGATCCGTTCAGGATCTCGGCCGCCAGCTTTCTCGTGAAGGCTCGCTCGAAGATCTCTTCCTCGAGCTCACCAAAGATGGTGTCACCAATCGCGAAGAATCTCCTTTCGAACAAGCTAACGAGAAAAAGCCAGAGGAACTGACCACCAATCATGGATAAAGACGCCACGATTACAAAAGGGCCGCTTGAACAGGACTCTCATGAAAAGCAAGGACGACAGCTCTCAGATATCTTTCTCGAAGGGACCCACTCCTCACTTGTTCTGAAGACAAAGGTTAAGATTGCCTACAATGCCTTAAGGCACATTAAACGACATGTCTATCTGCATGCTGCTGTGGGAATTGGACTTGCCGTATTTTTGGTCGGAGGTGGCACAGGGCTTTTCTCTTACGTTTTCAACTATCTGATGGATGAGAGTAACTTCGGGGCGTTCGGTGCCCCGCTCATGGATCGACTGGTCGGGATCGTCTTTCTGATCTTCTTTTCCATGCTGCTTTTCTCCAACCTGATTATTATTCTCTCGACAACATATATATCGAAGGAAGTGGAGTTTCTCATGGCGCTTCCGATTTCGAGGCTGTCCATCTTCCGTCAGAAACTCTTCGAATCCATTCTTTACAGTTCGTGGGCTTTTGCGCTCCTGAGTGTTCCTATCTTCCTCAGCTACGGATTGGCTCGTGATGCAGCCTGGTTCTACTACCCACTCGTTCTCCTGGTGATTGTTCCTTTTATGTCCATTCCGGCGACGCTCGGAGCGATCGTGACGATGGTCCTGACATCGATTCTACCAGCACGTAAAACCAGGACACTCTGCATCGGTTTGGGTATTTTCGCGATTATTCTTATGCTGGTCATGAGTCGCTATACGGGTCTATCTTCTATACTTCGGACCGCAAGCAACCAGGACTTTCTTCAGATGGTCAATGCGCTCAGTGTGGGCAGTTCAGCCCTTCTGCCCAGTGCCTGGCTCTCGAACGCACTCGTTGCCATTGCTCCAGCGAACCCCGAAGACTTTTCTCTGTCGGAGTTTGCCTACTGGGTTTCCATGCTTTGTGCGACGGGGCTCTTTCTCTTTGAGGTCTGCCGCTGGCTCGTCCCGCCCCTCTATTACAAGGGCTGGTGTCTATCGCGCGATGCAGCCGTGAAAGAAGTCGATACGCATGCTCGCCTTTCACCGTTCCAGATTATCGATCGCTTTTTACTGAAGTCCTTCTCGCCTCCAACGGCGGCGCTTCTCAGCAAAGACTTGAAGACCTTCTGGCGCGACCCGGCACAGTGGACGCAGCTGGTAATTCTTTTTGGCTTGATGATTATATACGTTATGAACCTTGGGTGGTCGACTCGTTATTCGGAAACGCTTGAACTGGTGGTGAATGACTGGAAGTCGCTGCTTAATTTCTTTAATATGGCGGCAACATGTTTCATTCTTTCCATCCTGACAACACGCTTCGTTTATCCGATGTTGAGTCTGGAAGGTCGTGGTTTCTGGACCGTTGGCCTCGCCCCGATCTATCGTTCACGTATTATCTGGCAAAAGTATATACTCTGTCTGCTACTCTGTTTTGTGATTTCAATCCCCCTGGCAACACTCAGCAATATTATTCTCGAGGTGGACGGATATTTCGTACCTCTCTCCTATTTCACAGTGATCCTTCTTAGTGGTGGCTTGACAAGCCTCAGCGTTGGGATTGGTGCTGTTCTCCCCGACTTTAAAGAGGACAACCCCGCTCGTATTGCCAACGGCGTTGGGGGAACTCTGAACGTACTCGTCTCGCTTGCGTATATCTCGGTCACATTCATTATGCTGGCGGTTCCAACGATCATGATGGGAGAGGGTGCGGGTTTTAGGGCCAGCTTTTCCCTGCCCCTCATGGTCCTTTATTGCTTCCTGTTCCTGGGTTTCCAGGCATTAGTGATCATGGTTCCGTTGCGGATTGGTCTGCGCCGGTGGAACCAGATGGAATTCTGAGGGGATAGCGGCGCTGTTGGGAGGTTTGTTGTGGTGATTTACCGGGCCCATGTAAACGGTTACAGGGAATGTGTCTCACGATGAGACTCCCTTTTTTCCGCATGTAAGCGCATACGCCCAGCGGGACAGCCCCGAAAAACCCCGCGGATATATGTACAGCAGCGGTCTAAATCACCCCTCCAGATATGCCTCCCTACAACTCTTGTTGAACAGATAAGGCTGTACCCACCAGGTGAGATACACTTTTATCCCACTTTTTATTATTTCAGGAACATTACACGCTTGACTTTATCAAATCAGCAAGGTTAGCTGACAGTGCTGTGTGATTAACGGTATTAATATTTTACCTCGGACAAGATGCACAACATATCTTCACACGGTTACATCTTATGAAAGGTCAATAGACTCCCATGATTCGCCCTCTCGCAGCATTGCTGAGGCTCCATGAAATTAACCAGATGTCGAAAGGGAAGCCTATCTCCGACACACAACAGCGCGAAGTGTCACGGCTCCTTCAGTCTATTACACCCGAAGCCCACAGGGCTTACCTCCAGAACCTCAAAAAGTATGGAGACAACGCCGTTGCGCCTATCAGCCACGGCGCCTGCACCGGATGCTATGTTAAGCAACCATCGGTCATGAGTGAAATAGAAGATTCAATCTACCGCTGCCAGAGCTGCGGCAGACTTATCTACGACCAGGATGAAGCCTACGAGCTCTCCGTTGGATAACACCTTTGGCATTTAAACTCAGCCTTCCCTGGCACCAGGAAGATGACCCAAACCTCACCGTGGCCATTCGGCGCCACGGTGATCGTTGTTTTCACGAGGTCGAAGAAAAGCACCAGGACGGCTATGTCATTACCGGCATCTTCATCGATCTCTCCGATGTTGCCGAAGAAGTGATCCAGTCCAAAGACGACCCAGATCATTCGCAACGCTGCATCATACAGCACCAATAGCGTGAACTGATAGAGTTCACACATTCTACTTCCTCCACTTAAGTCCTTGCTTTCAGATCACCAACTTGCTTCTTTGGGAGTGTAACCCACGATGCGAAGAAGAAAGTTGCCGCTTCAAAAAACAGAAGCCATGGAATATTCCACGCAAACGGATCGACCCATCACCAGCACACAAAGCCTGGTGGTCGAGGCTCCTCTACGCATCAAGGTGAATGCGGTTTCATTTACCATGACCATGCGAACTCCTGGGAATGATGAAGCACTCGCGCGCGGACTTCTCTATACAGAGGGAATCTACGAGGACCTGAGCACTCCCCTCGCCTTCGCCTATACGAAAGACCCCTCGCAAAAAGAAATCGTCTGTGTGAATGTGGCTCTCCCTGAAGAGTACGTCGAAAAATCAATCCAGCAGATTCGGTCGCTCATCGCTACTTCCTCCTGTGGTCTTTGCGGTCGAGAGGAACTCGAAGACATTGAAGGCTGCGAGGAGCCAACTCGACTTGAATCCAACATAGATCGAGCAACGCTCGATGTCTCCCACTGTTTTGACCAGATGAAAACTCGGCAGAAACTGTTCGAAGAAACTGGCGGTTGTCATGCCGCAGCGCTGTTTGACAAGGACCTCAACCTCCTCACTTGTCATGAAGACATCGGACGTCACAATGCCGTTGATAAGGTGATCGGTTCACTCCTCAAAGAAGAGGCGCTTCCAAAGGCGGAGATCATGACCGTGTCAGGTCGAATCTCCTTCGAGATTCTCTACAAGGCCTGGAAAGCGAATATACCCATCCTTCTTGCCGTTTCTGCTCCATCTTCCCTGGCCGTTGAGCTTGCACAAAAACTGGGAATGACAATCTACGGATTCTGCCGAAGTAATCGCTATACGATCTATACATCAACTTAAGAACAAAAGGAACAAACGCCAGCAATGAGTCGTGTGAAAAAGAAATGGACCCCGGAAAACTGGTCGAGCCTCATGCCCTTCGGGTTGGGACATCAACGACCTAACAACTACTACGAAGTTTTCCGAGCCGCCTGGGAGAATAAAGACGAAGCACTTTTTGCCTGGCGTATTCTTAATGACGGGGTTTGCGACGGATGTGCTCTGGGAACGTCAGGGCTCAAAGATTGGACACTCTCCGGGCCACATCTATGCAATATACGACTTCGCCTGCTTCGCCTCAATACGATGGGCCCGTTCGATGGAGAGGAGCTTGAAGATGTTGAGTATATCAAGGAGCGCACTTCCGAGGAACTGAAAGAGATGGGCCGCATCCCCTATCCCATGATTCGACGCAAGGGTGATGCTGGCTTTGAACGGATATCGTGGAAAGATGCGCTGAAAGAAATAGCGGAAAAGATCCGTGAAACGGACCCCGTTAAGTCGGCTTATTATCTGACAAGTCGTGGAGTTCCCAACGAGACTTACTATGCCGCTCAAAAGGCTATTCGCTCTTTCGGGACAAATAATCTGGATAATGCAGCGCGTATCTGCCACTCTCCAAGTACCGTTGGTCTCAAGGAGTCTGTCGGCATAGCAGCCACAACGTGCTCGTACATCGACTGGCTTGAGTCAGACCTGATCGTTTTCATCGGGTCGAATATGGCTAACAATCAGCCCGTTGCTACCAAGTATATACACTATGCAAAGAAAAACGGTGCGCGAGTGGCCATGATCAATAACTACCGCGAGCCCGGCATGGAGAACTATTGGATTCCATCCATCGTGGAGAGCTCTCTCTTCGGAACAAAAATCTGTGACGACTTTTACGGCGTAAATATTGGCGGCGACGTTGCTTTTCTCAACGGTGTGCTCAAACACATGTTCCACAACGATATGGTAGATGAGGATTTTATTTCGGAGCATTGCGTTGGGTTCGACGAGCTGAAAGAATACTTGTCCTCTCTTGACTGGAAGACCATCGAGGAAGTTTCCGGCGCGCCAAAGCGCGAGATTCAACGCTTTGCGCAAACGGTGGCTGATGCGGACAAGGCTGTTTTCGTATGGAGCATGGGGATTACCCAGCACGAAACCGGCGTCGACAATGTCAAAGCCATCGTCAACCTTGCTTTAAGCAAGGGTTTTGTTGGGCGTCTTGGCTGTGGCCTGATGCCTATACGAGGTCACTCCGGCGTTCAGGGCGGAGCCGAGATGGGATGTTATGCTACCGCTTATCCCGGTGGCCGTGCGATCAATGAAGAGAACGCAGCAGAGCTGGAAGAGCTTTGGGGATTCAGACCTCCTTCTTCAAAAGGAAAGACCATTACACAAAGTATAGACGAAGCAGGCGAGGGAAACATTGATCTACTCTTTTCTGTCGGAGGTAACTTTCTGGAGGTCTTGCCGCAGCCCGATGCCGTGGAAGCGGCTCTGGAGAAGGTGTCTCTGCGGGTTCATGTGGATATCTTTCTGTCGAGTCAGATGCTGGTCGATCCCGGTGAGACGGTTATCATTTTGCCTGCGACTACACGCTATGAAATTCCCGGTGGCTGCTGTGAAACATCAACAGAACGGCGCGTCATCTTCAGTCCTGAGATTCCGGGAAGGCGTATAGAAGGAGCTCGTTGCGAGTGGGAGATTTTCAGTGATCTGGCGAAACTCGTTCATCCTGATCGAAAAGAGAGTTTCAATTGGAAAGACACCTCGGATATACGAAACGAAATCGCCCGTGTGATTCCTGTCTATGATGGCATTCAATACCTTCAGGAAAAAGGCGATCAGTTTCAATATGGCGGACGCCATCTCTGCTGGAACTGGGAGTTCCCGACGCCCGACGGCAAAGCGCATTTCTCTAAAGTGGAAGTACGCCAGGAACAGCTGAAAGAAGGACATTTTCGCGTGGCCACACGACGCGGGAAACAGTTCAACAGCATGGTGCACGAGTATAAAGACTCGCTGAACGGGGCCGATCGCGACGCAATTTTGATGAATCGTCTAGACATGGAAGAACTTGAGCTTGAAGCAGGCGATCTCATCGAGATTCACAATGATGATGGGTCGTATTCTGGGTCAGTGGTGCCGGCGCCCATTCAACGTGGGAACCTTCAAGTGCACTGGCCCGAGGGGAACGTCTTGCTGCCCCAAGGAAAGCGCTCGAAGGAAGCCGGGGTGCCCGATTATAACGCGACTGTTCAGATTAAAGTCGACGAATAACGAACCTTCAAAAGAATGGCATTAATTCAACTCGAGTAGAATTGCCGTAAAGAAAGAGTAAGAATCGGCATCCACACCGGGTGACGGATGTGATGTCGACCTCTGTCCCACGTCTGACGGACGTCTCAAGTCAATGGTAAGACGTAGATAAGACGTCGGACAGACGTCCGTCATCGGGTGAGGGTGACCTGGGAGCGCCGGTCGGTGACCGGCTCAGTTTCCAGTAACGTGAGGCTGGTTGTTACGACTCATGTTAGAGAATGGACGTAAGATGAAGAATCAATACCCTGGTAATTGAGTTTTGGAGGTTGCTGGAATATAACCGAGCCGGTCAGTTACGCCTTCTATGTTAGGAACACTTGTCCCTGGGAGCGCCGGTCGGTGACCGGCTCAGTTTCCAGCAACGTGAGGCTGGCTGTTGCGACTCATGTTAGAGAATGGACGTAAGATGAAGAATCAATACCCTGGTAATTGGGTTTTGGATGTTGCTGGAATATAACCGAGCCGGTCACCGACCGGCGCTCCCAGGGACAGGCGATCTTCACTTGCATTACGAGATCTTACAGATATCTTAGTTTCACAAATTGCATATTGGAAAACCAAACTGAGCCGGTCACCGATCGGCGCTCCCAGGAGAGGGTTTGTTCATGTCTGATGCTCCTGATACCAATATTATTGAAGAACAACGAGGATGGTATAGTCGTCATTATCTTCCGCACGCTGATTTTGCTCATAAACTTCAAAGTATCACCTACCGTCTTTGGGATAGTCTACCACAAAAGGTTTTAGTCCGTATTCAAGAAGAACTGAAACTCGTCGATATTGATAGACAGAAAGTTGAACGACGCAGGAAAATAGAGAGTTGGCTGGACACTGGTATTGGTTGCTGCGCTCTTGCCGATCCAACCGCTGCGAAACTGATCATTGAAAATTGGAAGCACTTTGATCAGAAGCGCTACGATTTAGTGGCATACGTTGTCATGCCTAATCATGTTCACGTCTTAATCCGACCATACGAAGGTAATTCTCTTGGTGAGATCATCAGGTCGTGGAAGACTCATACCGGCAGGTGGATCAATGAGGGAATCCGAGAGGGTCGTATTAAAGTTCGAAGAAAACACTCGGAGCTTGATAACCAGAAGAATAGCCAATTGGGCGAAGGAGCGTTTTGGATGCGTGAGTACTGGGATCGCTATATACGAGATGAGAATCATTACAACAATACAGTTCGTTACATCCACAACAATCCTGTAAAAGCAGGCCTGGTCAAAGAGCCAGAACACTGGCCTTTCAGCAGCGCCACGAGGTAGTCCCTGGGAGCGCCGGTCGGTGACCGGCTCAGTTTCCAGCAACGTGAGGCTGGCTGTTGCGACTCATGTTAGAGAATGGATGTAGGATGAAGAATCAATACCCTGGTAATTGAGTTTTGGAGGTTGCTGGAATATAACCGAGCCGGTCAGTTACGCCTTCTATGTTAGGAACACTTGTCCCTGGGAGCGCCGGTCGGTGACCGGCTCAGTTTCCAGCAACGTGAGGCTGGCTGTTGCGACTCATGTTAGAGAATGGACGTAAGATGAAGAATCAATACCCTGGTAATTGGGTTTTGGATGTTGCTGGAATATAACCGAGCCGGTCACCGACCGGCGCTCCCAGGAATTTATTCCAAACTTTTTTTGTAGTTTTCCCAGGCTCAGTTTGGTCTGTGAAAACGCAACGGACAAAACCATTGATTACTATTCACGTTTGTGAAGGGTTCTCATTTGAGCTCATACTAAATCTGAGGCAATAACGTACCAACAAGGATCTCTTTATGAACCTGACAGAAGTTAAAGCGATTATCACAGGAGCCAATCGAGGCATCGGTTTTGAAATCGCCCGAGCTTTGGAGGAAGAAGGAGCAGAGGTTGTCATCTCTGGAAGAGACGAAGAAGCCGTCAAGAAGGCAGCAGACGAACTGGGCGTTCATGGCTGTAAGGCTGACGTCACGAGTGAAGAAGAAGTGGAGAAGCTTTTTGCTTATGGGATTGAGAAAATGGGGTCGGTCAATGTGCTGGTGAACAATGCAGGAGTCGGCAGGTTTTCTCCTCTGACCGAAACCAGTATAGACGAATTTCAAAAGCAGTGGGAAGTCAATACAAGAGGAGTTTTTCTGGCGGGTCGAGAAGCGGCGAAACACTTCAAGGAAAAGAAGTACGGTAACATTATTAATATGGGATCGTCGTCGGCAGTGAAGGGGTCTCCCGGTGGATCGGCTTACGTCTCCAGCAAGTTTGCTGTGTCGGGTTTGACGGAATGCTGGCGGGCAGAGCTCCGACCGTTCAATATTCGCGTGATGCAGGTGAATCCGAGCGAAGTCATCACCGACTTTCACGGTAAGGCTGGTCTCGAACATCGCAATGCCGATCGTAAGCTCAAGTCATCCGAGGTTGCTCATGTTGTTGTTTCGATGTTGGCGATGAATGATGTGGGTTTTATCCCGAGCGCGGGAATCTGGGCAACAAATCCCTGGGGCGATGGAGGGTGATGGTTCCTTAGGGTTCTTCCTGATGAATTCGTTCATACTTCTCTCTCATGAGAAGATTTCCGTTTTAATCATCGAAACCTTGTGAAGACTTTCTCTCAGGCGCGGAGATTGCCTCCTCATGATTAGCAATTAATGGATACCAAGGGTTCAAACCACGTGCAAGAGCTTCTAAATCAGCTAAAAGAAAAGATACAAGAGTTTGGCGACCGTGTTGTGGTTGCATGGTCGGGAGGTGTTGATTCGACGGTGGTGGCGAAGGCTGCTCAGTTGGCTCTCGGTGAGAAAGCTCTGTGTGTGGTGGCTAAGTCTGAGTCGAATACCGACGAGGACATCGAGCTCTGCCGGGAAATCGCAGAGGCACATGGTATCAATTACGAAGTTATTGAGTACAGCGAGATTGCCATTCCGAACTACGCTGAGAATCCCACAAATCGCTGCTTTTTCTGCAAGGATGAGCTCTATAAAAGACTCAATGTGGTAGCGGAGAATTATGGTGATTGTGTAGTGCTGGACGGCTCAAACGCTGATGATGCGGGAGATTATCGTCCTGGATTGACGGCTGTGGCTCAGCGCGGCGTTCGTTCTCCTCTGAAAGAATTGGGTATCAGTAAGGTGCAAGTGAGAGAGCTTGCGGAGTCTCTGGGGTTACCGAATCATGATAAACCATCTTCTCCCTGTTTGAGCTCGCGGGTGCCTTATGGTCAGGAGATTACGAAGGAAAAGCTGGATCAGATTGCAAAGGCGGAAAAGTATCTGCGGGTTCTTGGATTTTCAGAATTTCGGTGTCGCCATCATGGAGATGTCGCCCGTCTTGAGATTCAGCCTGATGAGTTTGACCGAGTGCTCCAGCACAGGCAGGCGATTGTGACAGAATTCCGCATGTTGGGGTTTTTGTGGGTGAGTCTGGACCTGGCGGGATTCAAGAGCGGCGGCCTCAACGCGCTTGTTGATGAGAAAACGCTGGAAACTCATAAGTCGGTTTGATTTAAGCTTTTACGGCGACGTTGACTTGCTTTGAAAGAAGAACTCTTGCAGCCGATTGGGTACTTGACTAAGAGCTTTGAAGAAATAAATGGCGAGCTTTGAGACACGTTGAAACGATTTCAGAATAGATGAATTATAGAAAGGATTGGGGAAAATGATCTTTGATTTGAGAAAAACTCTGGCAGGAACAATCGTGGCGGCTGCTGCAATGCTGCTTACCCAGCCAGCATCAGCGTCCGATCAGGCTGTTGACTATCGTAAACCGCTGGTTGTGAATCAGCAAGCGGTCGATCTTGAAAAGAAGGCTGAAGGAGCGCTGGTATTTGAGAAAAGTTCGATCGATTTTGGAAAGGTAGATGAAGGTGAAGTCGTTCCCATCGACTTTCCTGTCACCAATACATCAGACAAGACAATTCAGATTAAAGAGATTAAGACGGGTTGTGGCTGCACAGCAAAGAGCGACACCAACCCAACAAAGCTTGGCCCCGGCGAAAGCTCAACAATTGGAGTTGTCTATAAGACTCAGGGGCGCCGCGGCACTGCCAGTAGAACAATCAGTATCTATACAGACGAAGAGACTCAGTCGGTTTATCGGGTTTCTTTTAGTGGTTACGTAACAACTCCGCTCTACTATGAGAAGTCCGTTCTTGATTTCGGCGATATTGATGCTGGCTCGGAAAGCACTCAGCAGGTTAAGCTTTTCTGCAATATTCCTGAAGGTGTGGACATAACCAACACGCGTGCAACAAACAGTGAGATAACCGCTGAAGTGATTGATAGTGAGCGGGTTAACACAGGTGATTTCAATGGGTACGAGTACACATTAGAAGTCACAATTCCTGCTTCAACTAAGGTTGGACCCTTTGCTGAACGTCTCATGATCGAAACCAATTCCGAAAAAGGAAAGCTCAATCCGCTGATCCTTCGCGGGAAAATCGTGGGGGAACTCGAATATAGCCCCAACAGGCTTTATTCCTCCGTTTCTTTTGAGCAGGAAGTGAAGAGAACGATTACTCTTTCCTCAAGAAAAGAAGTCCCTTTCGAAGTGACGCGGGTAGAAACAGACAGGGATATACCGATCGAATACGAGATTAAAGATGGAAGTAATGAGTTCAATAAAATCATTACGGCAACCATGAAGGCAGGTAAAGAACGTCGTACTTATCAGGGTAATACCGTTGTCTATTTTAAGTCGGGAGATAAAGAGGAAGAATCCAGCCTGTCTATCTCAACCATTATGGTAGTACGCCCTGAGCGACAGGTGATTCGCCGTCCCGCCAACGCAGACAGCGAAGCTCGACTGACAAAACCCGGAGCAGATCCTTCCTAAATGGAGAAAACCTGGGGAATCAGACTAATCATACTTTTAGGCGTCCCTGCGATTATCGCGGGGATGCACGCTTTTAGTCGGCCGCTTTCCCTGAAAGACCCTTCAAAAAAGTCTCAGCTTAAAGAACAAAGACCAACTGGGGAAGAAGGCAGTAGCCATACTTCAGGTGAAGAGCAGAAGTCCTCATCCGAGGAGCCATCTGGTATAGATGCCCAGCTCCAGCAAGCCTACGATGATTGGCTCATGGGAGACGGAGTTGCCTTCGTTGATGCAAGGCCAATTGAATATTACGAGCAGGGGCATATTCCAGGAGCGTTCAGCCTTCCTTTTTCCGACTTTATGACTGGTACCCCGGCAGCGGTTGATTTGCTTCCATTAGACCAGAAAGTCTATATTTATTGTGATGGCGGCGATTGTGACTCGTCTCATAAAGTATCAAGGCAACTCGAGCTTTACGGCTATACAGATCTTGAGGTGTTAGAGGCGGGCTTTCCTGCCTGGAGAGATGCAGGTTTCGAAGTTGAAGAAGGACCGCCGATGTTCTGATGGAAAATAGCTCTCAGAAAAACGTCTGGAATATGACCTTGTTGATGGCTCGCATCATTGCTGGTGGTGCCCTCGTCTTTGCTGCGTTCCTGAAGCTCTCGGGTGCTTTCAAAGCCGGTGCTCCTCTTGCCTTTACGGAAGCAATCATGTCGTTCGAGCTGGTTCAATGGCCCCTTGCCGTGTTGATGGCCTACTACCTGCCATGGGTCGAGCTGATTGCAGGCGTCTGTCTGGTTCTCGGAATATGGACACGTCAGGCAGCGTTTATCTGTCTTTGTGTATACCTTTCTTTCACCTTTGCTCTTGGATCGGTTCTGATCCGGGACATGAATATTTCCTGTGGCTGTTTCGGAGGCATTTTCGGCGATTCGACTATCTCAGCAAAGACAATATTTAGAAACCTGGTATTCATTGTTTGCAGCTTCCTTCCACTTGCTCTCGGAGGCGGCCACTTCGTGCTTCTCAAAGAAATCGAAGCTGATAAGAAAAGTCACGAGTAAGTCGATATGGTATCGGCGAAAAGTACTCATCGAACAGCGTTCACTAATAGCCGTATAGACTCAGAAAAGAACCCGTTTTCTACACGTGCTATCCTCTTTCTTGCTCTAAGCTGTCTTTCGACAATTTTACTGCAAATACCAACAGAAATTAATCAGGTAGCAGTCTCTGCTGCCGTCCTTTTGCTCATGGCGCTTGTGATTCGGCTATTCGCAGGTGGATTGACTCTGAAGAAAGAGGTCGACCTTTTCGTTTCACGTTCCAGTTGTTTTCTGGGTTCTCTGCTTGTGCTGTTGATGCTGGGCCTTCCAGGCTTATTATCGCTTCATAGAAGCATCTATACGGTTCCAATCGAAAGCCCTGAAAGCTTGAAATTGCTACCGTTATTCGGGCAATTCGTCATGCTTGAAAACGGATTGGACCCCAGATTCCTGAATGTGATTTGCGTTTGCCTTGTTCTCGGGGTTGGAGCGGCCTTGCTCTATTCTCTCCTCGGCGTTGAGTCACTGAAGGTTCGCTACTCAGGAAAGTACTTCCTCTTTCCTGTCATTGCGTTCATTTATGCATATTGGACAGTTTCCCCGCTGGCCGAATCTATTTTTCTGGATACGCGGCTGATGATTGAGGGAACGTTGCTGGTGTTTGCTGGCATCTTCCTCCTTTGGCGGTGTACGATCCTCGCATTACTGACAACCTTGGGACTGGGTCTCCTCGACCTGTCCTATCTCCTGATTCTGTTTCCGCAAATCAGTCTTCTTCTCAGAAAAATTGAATCTCCTGTATATCGCCATCTGGCACTGGGGGGTGTCATTGCTCTCATTTCTGCTTTAACTCTTCTTCGTGTTTTCTTTATGGGTGAGCTCGAAGTAGAGAGGGTTGTCTCGCCTGAGCTGAGGACTTTGTACCCTCTTTCTGTTTTGACAAATAGCGATATATATCGGGTGATTCTCCAAGGGGTCTTGACGGTTGCTGCTGGGGTATTTATATTTGGATCGAGTATTTCCAGGAGTAAAGGATACGTATCGCAACTAATGATGGCGGTCATGATCGCCCTGATGCTGAAAACCCAGGGAAGTATTTACGTGCTGGTCTTCGTAACGATGTTTGTTTCTTCTTTGTTCTTTCTTTACGAAGATGACGCTTACTTTAAATTGCGCCAGAGGGGGCCAGGCATGATCGTGCTGGCCCTCTTGTTCTTTTTGCTGGTTGTCGTGTCCTCTTCGAAAGTGCAGGCCAAGAGGTTTGGCCCCTACGCTCGCGAGATGAAACTAATATATGACACCAGCTATTGGAACGGTTTTCAAGTTCCCAGCGGAGAGATAACGTGGGGTAAAGAGAGAGAGGTGTCTATCGGATTTCATCTGCCCGATCGTCGTGAGAGGACTCTGGTTCTAAATGTTATCACACCAGGTGGAGATTTTACGCCGCCAAACCCGTTCACAGTCTATTTCAATAAGTTTCATGGTGGAGAGTATATATATCCACCGGACGAATCTGACGAATTGAGAATCCCAGTCCCAGCAGGAGAACAAATCGTCGGATATAACGAGATCAGAATACGGTCTCAGTGGAAAGATACTCCTGTGGCTCTGGGGCTATCCAGAGATGATTACAGATGGATATCGATTGGTGTAAGGGGAGTTGAAATTGTAGAAAGTGATTATCTCAAAGAGGATGAACAGTTGAATGAGTAGGTCTTTTCCAGAAGGTCCAGAGCTATACTGCATAACAGATGGAGTCATATGTGGACTAAGTCATCTTGAGCAGGTTGAAGCAATGCTCAAAGGCGGTGCAAAGATTATTCAATTGAGAGATAAGTCACTATCTGATGATAAGTATACAGCTGTAGCAAAACAATGCCTGGCCCTTACGAAGCCAGCAGGTGCTCTACTTTTTCTCAATGATCGTGTCCATCTGGTTCATTCAGCTGATGCTGATGGTGTCCATATAGGTCAGGATGATCTATCTCCTGCTGAAGCAAGAAAGCTGATTGGAGAGGATAAGTTTCTTGGGCTGTCAACGCATAATCATGAACAATTCAAGAGAGGGCTGGAGGCTCCTGTTGATTATCTTGCAGTAGGCCCTGTATATATGACAAAGACAAAAAAGAACCCCGACCCAGTTATTGGTGTAGATGGCGTGAAAGAGATTCTGGCGTCGTCAGGTGGGACACTGCCTCAAGTTGTGTTCATCGGTGGTTTGAACGAAAGCAGAGTCCGGGAGCTTAAGAATCTTTTTCCTGCTGGAGTGTTTGCCGTTATCGGAGGAATTGTAGGTCGTGGGCTTGTGCATGAAAACGTTTCACGGTTTAAGGCAATCTTAACAGACCAAGATTGAGATGACAAACCATCATAGGTGAATCAGACTATTTGATGTCAGCTGGATGCGAGGTGAGCTGAGCAGGAGAGTGAGCAGGCTCGGGGGAGCTACAACTTAATCCAACGACAGATTATCATTCAGGAGAAGAGGGAGATCATGCTGAATCGACTTCCTTCGGCCAAGGGTAGAACCATGTTCCGCTCTGGGGGCCGAACGACCATTCAATTCGTGGTGGGTACCGTCTTTATAGGTACCATCACCTTCGCCGCCTATCCCACGTTCAGGCAATCAGAGGAAAGGTCCAATCGAGTGCTCGCGATTAGAGAGCTTAGATCGATCGGTCAAGCGCTGGAGAGTTATCACGCAGACTACACGGTTTATCCAGCGACGAACATTTACGGTACACCAGGTATTACGGACGGTTTCAATCTGCCCGGGATGCGCGTTCTATCAACTCCAGTCGCTTATCTGGACAACGCGTTTATCTCGGATCCGTTTCCAGCCGAGACATTTACCAGAGAGATCAATCCAACAGGCGGGAAAGTCTTTCCCGTACCGCTTCTTGAATACGATTTCCCGGAACCATTCACTCCAGAAGAATTCAGGTATCTGAGGTATTTTGCTTTGGGTCCAGATTCCCTGGAGACAAGCTACACCAGCCTTTCAGAAGACCAGAGCTATGTACTTCTTTCCGCTGGTCCTGACCTGAACGCACCGGACCCAAGGTACCTGTTTCATCCACTATCACAACCCTGGGCTGTGAATGAGAACATCTATGACCCGACCAACGGTACTGGCTCTTTCGGTGACATTTACCGAACAGGCGGTGTTTTGCCACTGCCCGGGTCCAGTAGTTTCGGAGCCGTTTTTACCAGTGAGCTGTTCACGAAAGGCTCCTATATTGGCCTGGATCCAGGACCCGTTGACCCAGGGAAAGTTGCAGGGAGCGTTCTGGGTGAAAACCCTGCTGATTATGATATGAATGGGGACAATAAGATCGATATCTCGGATGGTTTCGCAGAGTAGGCGATTGAGAGATGTCGAATCCATGAGTGGAGGATCGGCCCGGGCGAGTTTGCCCGGGTCGATGCTGTTTCGATTAGGCTTAAATAAGTGAAAATTGATTGGTTTTTAAAAGTGTGTCTGAATTAGGCGGAATAATCGAGCCATTCTCGGGCAATACTTGACACAGACGTTGAAATTCCGTGGTGTAACTTGAGAACTCTAGCACGTGAATAGCGCTTTTGGCGTTCATCATTTATCAATAAGCACGGAATTCCGCCGATGGGAAACTACAGTCAAGATCTCGTAGAAGAGCTGATAAACAATTTAGATGCGCTGGATGTACTTGAACTCATCGATTATCACCCTGAATCCATTCAGATGGATGGTAATTCGATCAAGGCCTATTGTCCTCTCTGTCAGGACACGAGCGATCGTTATTTAACAGTCAATACAGTTGAAAAGACATTCCGCTCGGAGTCCCCAATGATGCCTCCTCAAACGGGCAATATTGTGGATCTTTATTCCAGAGCGCGTCGAATCGGGTTTGATGAAGCGGTATCAGAGCTAGCAGACGAATTCGGAATTCTTCTGGTCGATAAGAAGAAATCGACGGAAGAGATTATAGATGAGGCGGAGTCGATCGTTGCCGACGCCAAGACGGGTGAAGAAGACCGTGAAGTTCGGCTCCAGGAGGCAGAAAAGTATTACACGATGATCCTGAAGAAAGATCCGGAGAACCGCCGGGCTCTGGAAGGGATTGTTAAGATCAGATTGGTACAGGCAAACCCAATGACTCTGGGTCCCGCCGTGAAGCAACTGATCCAACTGGATAAAGCCAAAGGCAATAACGAGAGCATCATTCGTATAGCTCACGACCATCTCGAGATTGTGCCTTCCGATCTTGAAGTACAGGACGAACTGGCTCAGGCCTATGCTCGCTCGGAGAACCATGAGGACGCGGCTAATGTCTGGTGGGAGTGTGCTGCCTATGCAAAACGGGCTGGAATGGTGAATGAGGCGATCGAGTATTACAAGAATGTCGCAAGGCTTCCTGGCTATACAGAAAAAGGTTTAGACAAGCTCATCGATTTTCTCAAGGAAGAAGGTCGCCCAGACGATGCAAAGAAGATCATCCAGGATCTTGTAGACAGCCTCAAGAATGAAAAGCAGTATCGCAAGGCGAGCAAAATGGCCGCCCGCAAGCTGATGCTGAGTCCGGGTAATGGCGAAATTATTATTCAGGTTGTCGAGCTACTCATTCTGGCTGGTCTCGATGATGATGACCTGGAAGTCTGCCTGACCCTGATAGAAGAATTGCTCAGAGCAGATAAGTTGGCAGATGCTTCAGAGGCACTTAGCTATTTACTTGCTGAGAAGCCTGATGATCCGAGGGTTCTTGACCTTCAAGTGGACACCTATGTGCAGATGGGTCAGTATGAGATGGTGGAAGAGTTTCTGCCTCGCCTTATAGATATCTATAAAGAGTCTGGTCAAGTTGAAGAGGCGGAAAAGAAGCTTCTTAAAATGGCTTCAGAGGACCCAATGAACGCCCGGCTTGTAGAGATTCATGGCGACCTCCTGATGAGTCAGAAGAAAGAGTCAGAGGCCGTTCAGCGGTACCGGGATGCGGTTGATGTTTATCTCTCCTCGATGGAAGAGCAAAAGGCTCTCGAGACCGTTCAGAAAATCTGTCAAATGGATCCAAAGCAGTGGGAAGAGCGAGAGCGGGAAATCGAGATGCTTTGGGCTATGGGAAAACGTGAGGAAGAAAAAGAGAAGCTCCTGCGACTGACACAGGATCTGGATGAAGCAGGTCTGATTGAGAAGTTGAAAACCTTGCATGAAGGACAGCTTAAGAGAAGTCCGGATTTTCCTCTGTCTCTCGCCTATATGTATCGCGTGGAAGCGAAGTCCTCAAACCAGGAAGCTGCATCAAAGCTGTTACAGGCCCTCAAGAAGCAGGTTTTGTCTAACGATAAAGGAAATGAGGCCATCGTGTCTCTAAAGGACCTCTATGCTAAGGAGCCCAAAAATGTAGAGGTCTTGCAGGTTCTTTCCGAAGTGCTGATCGAAAAGAAAGAGCTGGACGAGGCTGCTGATTATTGCCTGGCGCTGGCGGATATTTACAAAGAGTCAGGGAACTGGGAGAAAGAGCTGTCGCTACTGGAGGACATGCAGAAAGTTTTTCCCGAAAGCACGAAATTCCTGAGCAGGCTTTTTGAAGGTTACGAAGCAGCCGAACAGAACGACAAAGCGAAGAAGTACGCTTCCAAATTGATGGACGTACACTTCCATGCCAAAGACTTCGAAAAAGCACTCCCCTATGCAGAATTTCTCTACTCCATTAATAAGCGGTCTGAGGTGGCAGTGAAGAACCTGATCAGTGTTTGCAAACGCATGGATCAACCTCAAAGAGAATTAAAGCTCCGTTTCGAACTCGCCGAAATACTACACGAAGCAGGTAAGCATTCAGAGGAAGCCAAAGTCTATCAAGCTATACTGGAAAAGAGTCCGGACGACGTTGATCTGATGGAGAAGGTCCTTACCTTGCACTCTGAAAACAAGAACAACTCAGAGGTCGACAAGCTTCTTCCAAAATATCTGGAAAGAACTTCGGATCAGAGAGAGAAGACTCTGCCCTTTCTTCAGAGTTTCCTGGAGAAGGTTCCTGAAGCAACAGCGGTGCGTCTTGAGCTGATCAACTACTTTAAGGATAAGGGGAAAAATGATGAAGTTCTTAAGCACCTCCAGGTAGCAGTTGAACAACTCGAAGAAAAAGGTGATCATGAGAAACTTCTTGGTCTATACGAGGAGCTGCTTCAGCAAACCCCTGACAATGTTTTTGCCAAAGAAAGATATGTTGAGCTACTTCGAAATGAAGGTAAGAGCGATCTTGCTGTGTCCCATCACTTTGAGCTGGCAAAGCTCTATATTGAGGGGAAGAAACTGAAGGATGCGGAGCTTGCCTTTGAGAAGATTCTCGAAGATGACCCGGATAATATTGAGGCTCTGGAAGAACATATCAAGCTCCTCGAACAAATGCAGAAGCGTGAAGCAGCCGACCAGAAGAGGCGAACACTCGCTTCTACTCTGGCTCAAAAAGGCAAAACGTCCCAGGCAATCGCCCTTCTGAAGAAGATTCTGGAAAATGATCCAGCGGATATCGAAGTTCGACGACAGATAGTCGATATTTTGAAGGAAGCAAAAGAGATTCGCGCCGCGGCCGATGAACTTGAAGGTCTGGCGGAAATCCACAAAAAGCTCGGCGAAACAAGCAAGGTGATGGAAACCTATCGCGAAGCAGTTTCTCTTCTTCCAGACTCAACGAACTTTCGAAGGCAGCTTGTCGAAGAACTGATGGAGAATGGAAGAACTGTTGAGGCTCAGGTGGAGCGTCTTAATCTCTCCGAAAACCTTTCGAAATCCGGCCAGCCTCAAAAAGCACTGAATGAAATACAGATTATCCTGGATGATACACCAGGAAACATTCGAGCTCGTCAACTTCGTGCACAGATATATGACAATCTGGGGGAAGAGAAGAAAGCACTCGATGAGTATCGGGAAATGCAGTCCTATTTAAGTGATGCGCCACTCTCTCCCCGGGTTGCGATGTCTGACAATGACGATGAATTATCGGAAGATCAATTTCCTGGCCTTCAAGTTCTTCCTGAATACGATTTCAACTCCTTTATCGTGGGGAATAAGAATAACTTCGCTTATGCAACTGCGAAGGCTGTTGCTGATAAACCCGGCACCGTGCATAATCCATTGTTTCTTTATTCAGACGTTGGTTTGGGAAAGACTCACCTGCTGCACGCGATTGCAAATCACCTGAAGAAAAAGAGCCCAAATATACGTATACTCTATGCGTCTACTGAGTACTTTACGAGTGCGCTTATTGATGCGATACAGAACAATAAAGTGACATCATTCAGAAACCTCTATCGCAGGTCAGATCTTCTGCTGCTGGATGATGTACAGTTCCTGGCCGGCAAGGAAAGAAGTCAGGAAGAGTTTTTCCATATTTTCAATATCCTTCACCAGGATCGAAGGCAGATTGTGGTAACTTCAGACAGACCACCAAAAGATATCGCACACCTTGACATGAGAATCCGTTCAAGATTCGGCCAGGGTGTCATTGTTGATATTCAACCACCCGATGTGGAAACCCGAATTGCCATTCTAAAGGCGGAGGCATCGCGTCGTGAAGTAGAAGTGCCCGATGAGGCAGTGACTCTCATTGCAGAGAAAGTGAGTTCGAATGTCAGGGAGCTCAAAGGCGCCTTTAATCAGCTGTTAATGCAGCACGAGCTTGTTGGCGACACTCTCTCCGTTGAGACGGCGAATACAATCATCGACAAGTTCTATACAACCTGAGGGAATTAGATTTGTTAACGTATATCAGCTACGGCACCTTCTTTTCAATGGAGGAGGGAACCGAGATTCTAACTGATACTGTTTTCCTGGTCTTCCTTGCAGTCTTTGTTGGGATCGTGGCAATGATTATACGTGCTTATTCGAAAAAGAGTGTCTCAAAGCATGAGCTTGATTTTGGAATGCTCCCATCCGACCTCGAGAAACTGAAGGAGTCAGGCGAACTAAGTGAGGAAGAATACAAGGAAATTCGGTCTCGATTAAACAAGCGATTCGTAGAACGTCTTAAGCAGGAACAGGAAATTCAGAAAAGGCCCGAGGCGGAAAAGTATCTTCAGTCCGCAGAGAAAGAGGTGCTTCAAGGTCAATCGCAGAAAGAAAGTAAGACCGGAGCAGCTCTGGATGAGGAAGCTTCAGAACAAAATAATACGCCCATGATGGCAGGACGTTTTCAGGACCTGCAAAAGAGAGAAAAAGAAATCGAGGAAAGCGAATTTCCTGATAGACTCAGGGTGCACTTGAAAAAGTCGACCATGGAGCTTGAGGGTCTTCAACAGGCTGGTTTCCTGACGGCGGATGATTTGAATCTCATAGAGGTTGAAAAAGAGAGAGGTGATCAAGCTGAATAGACTCATCACAAGATATCTGCTGGTAATCCTATATATATTTTTCCATGCGGTCTCCCCAGCCTCTCCAGGGTCAGAAATCGATGAGGTAACGGGAGAATCTATACGGGCTGCCTTTCTGGGTCAGGCAGAGCGCGTATCTGACCTTGCAGAAGAGCAGCTTTCCCGAGAGAAGAGTTCCACAACTTCAACACTAAGTCTTTCCGAGAACATTCAGCTTCTTTCAATTGCCTCAGAAAAGACTCTGCCAACATTGAAACAATCACGAAGAAGGCTAGGCCCCTATGCGTCGGATACGTTTACTGACAGTGGACTGAGACTCATAAGATTTACCGAGCCTCGGCAAAGGTTCATTGAAGCTCGCAAAAATCGTAAGTACGAAAGAACGCGTAGAATCTTCAATGGGTTTGTTGTTCCATTATCGAGTCTTTTCCAGGGGCAGATATTCCCTCTCTTCGCCATGCCATTCAACGCCTTGGATTATCTTGCGGTCGGAAAGTATTATCTGTCTCCTGCAGAAAGGGCAGAGTATTATCTGGCTTCAAAGATAGCAGATGCTGAGAGCTCTTCGTCTATCAGGCGTTCAGCTTCAAAAATGCGAGAGGAGTGGGACAGAAGGCGCCTCTTTCTTTCTGGCCTCCACGCACGTCTCAACGGTGAGAAGTCATATAGACAGGAAAATGAAGAGTCTTCCCTGTTCTGGTTTGAACGTGAGAAACGACTTAGAAATCGCAAAGAGAATCGGCGTGAGGATCACAGGGAGTTGTTGAAAGAACGCGCCCGTGAAAGAAGGATTCGAGATAACTATGTGGGAATATCTCCTACCGACAGTGAGAATTTAAACTCGGAGTCCTTTTCCAGTTATACAGGTATTCTTCGCAGTCTCATGCTTAGAGAGAGGCAGGGTGATGTTAATGATCTGGTCAGGCAGTTTCTTATCGACTCGCCAAGGAGACAACTTGAGCCAACTCTGATGGCGGCTACTGCTGCCGCCGCCGCAAAGTCTAATGATAAGAATGTTTCAATCGTTTATCTCAATGACCTGAGAGAGCAATATTCTGGAACTTCATGGGGAGAAAGATCGAAGGGTTTGCTTGAACGACCTGACTATGGACCAGCGAATTTTCTTGAGAGCTCACTCGACCCATCTAGACAACGTTTATATGATTATCTGGTTAAAGGTAAACCGCCTTCGGTTTACTTTCGAAGTCTGACCGAGGAAGAAGCTCGTCTATCAAGATCCTATTGGGTCGACCGTCTGCGGGCTCTCTTTTTTACGGATATCATTGTTCGAGGAATCACACTGCCGTTACTTCCCGACTTTCCTCGCCCAGAACTTATCGAAGCTTCCCGCGAGGTTTCAGACGCTTTCTTTCAAACTCCTGAAGGCGAGCGATGGCTCCAGAGAATCTTAAATGCACTCGAAGCAGATAAGAGATATCAGGATGCTGCTTTTCTTGCGCGATTATATCAGATGGAGAATGAAGCACTCAACTATGATCGGAAAGCAGCGAAGTTTCTGGAGAAAATAGCTGACCAGTCTCCAGACCGCTTCGAAGCTCTTAACATCTATAAGACCATCCTGAATGGATATCCAAACTACAGAAACCGCGACAGGGTTCAGGAGAAGATGGATTCAACACGGCGTGAAACTGAGACGGTGATGACAATAAGGAAAGAAGAACTGGAATTCTATCCCTACCTATCTTCTGAAGCTGGGCTGAATTTATCCCCGAAGCTCTTCGATGGGAAAATGGATAATGGCGAGGTTAAAGACCCCGGAGTTCAGCTGCTTCGGTCAAGAGCTTACGCATATACTGATTCTCGAACAGGCAACAGTGTCGAGGTCCCTCTTTCTGAGCAGAATGCTCAATATATCTTTTCTCGGATGGAGCCTCTGCGACGATCCCAATCCGTGGAGGAATTGCTCGACGAGCCGCTTCCGAGGAGAAAGATACCATTGGCGATCGAAGCCGGTGTCTTTCCTGGGTTCAATGTTTCTCCAACCCTTTTACCACTTCGGGAATCCTCACAGAACAGGCGCCTGTACGAATGAGCATCAATAAGCGAGCGATCAAGTTCGGTCTTATCAGGTATATCGCACTACCTTTCGTGATGCTTGCATTCAAGATCCTTGCTAAGACATACCGAATCACAGTTCAGCAGCCAGAGCTGGTAGAAGAGATTCTGTCAAATGACAAGGCATTGCTCCTAACTGCTCATGGCATAAATCTGAGTCTCCTCGGAATTATAGGGCCCCTGGTTGGAGACAGAAGAACGGTTTGTGTGATGACAAGCCCCAGCCGCGATGGGCTTCTTCTCGATGATGTTGTGACACGGATGGGAATCGACGTTGTTAAAGGTTCATCACGTAGTCAGGGCGCACAGGGTGCCAGGGGTCTTGTGAGAGCGGTCGAGGAAAATAAGATCGCTATCGTTGCGATTGATGGACCACGTGGACCTCGGTTCAAAGCGAAGCCGGGGTTTTACACGATCGCAAGCTCTTCAGGGGCAGATATGTATTTGATGACCACAACCGCAAATCGCTACTTTCATTTCAAGAAAGCCTGGGACAGAACCTTTCTCCCAAAACCTTTCGCTCGAATTACACTCCATTTAGAGAAGTATCGAGACAATATAGATGAGAAGGCGGAGAGAGATATACAGCTCGAACAAGTAGGTCAAAGATTATACGATATCGCGAATGATCTGAAATCTCCGATCGCTCTTGATTGCGACGGTCCTGAACAGACCCGCGAACGAAAGAAATAGGTATGAGTCTGCGAATTATTTCCGGCGAGAAACGTGGTGCTCGACTCTCCGCTCCTGAAGGTTTGGAAACACGCCCCCTTCGCGATCGGGTGAGAGAAGCAGTCTTTAGCAGCATCCGACCCTATCTCAGACAGAGCAGCGTCATCGACTTTTTCGCTGGAAGTGGAGCTGTGGGCCTTGAAGCCTTAAGCAATGGTGCGGAGTTCTGCATTTTCGTCGACCCTAGCGCCAAAGCGATTCAGGCAATCGAATCAAACATTCAAAAACTTGGGTATGAGGAAAAAGCCCTCGTGATCAAGGGTTCCAGCCCCGATATATTGGCGAACTCCAAGTTACCGAGCAGGCAGTTTAACCTGTTATTTATGATGCCTCCTTATCATTCAGGATTGTGTGACAGCTGTTTTAAGCATACGAGCTTAGAAGAGATAGTAGGCGAGGGGAGCATGGCAGTCTGTGAAACCCATGTGAACGAAGCTCGCCCTGAGTCCTTAAAGTGGGAACTATTTAAGGACAAAACCTACGGTGTTACACGTATAAGTTACCTGAGATATATCGATGTTCATTGAGTTAGCATCCTACGTGGCGAGATTTAACGAAGTTAAGGAGCTCTCGATTTATTCATTTTTTTTAAACGGGCACTATTTTTCGGGTTCAGAGCTATATTCATCCCCGTTTGGGGTACAAAAAAAGTTGTCCCCTCTGTCTATAATGCTCAAGAAGTGCGGAGATAGATAAAAAAATCAGGTTTTTCACTAGAAACACTCTTTTTTACTTGAACTATAATTTAACATATCTCACGATACCGGTCTAATAAGCTGAAGAGAGAACACCGCAGGCGTCTATCAGACCCCAGCACGATTTGAGAGAGTGTAGCTCTGCCAATCGCTTGCGTTCTTCACACAATCCAATTAGGAGGATCTTCTTGTGATCAAGAGATCGAAAGCAGTTCAATATCTGCTAGCTGCCGAACTGGGAATTTTGTCACTGGGTGCGGTCTCGCACCTGCAGGCTGAGGATGTCGTCCTTGACGACTTCTCATCCGGCATAACCGCAATCAACCATCCGGAAGGCAGTGGCCAGTCCGGTGTATGGTACGACGCAGCCAACAATACCTTTTCAACCGTCAGCGCAGGGCTCCAAAATGGAAGTGATGCACTGATCTTTGGCGATGGTGGCTTTGGTAATGGTATCTATATTATCTATGATGCTGTTGTCCCTGCTGATGGTGATTATCAGGTCAGCGTTGATCTGGATATCGATGAATCAGGTTCCCCCACAGGTTTCAGCAGTCTCCAGGTTGGCGTTGCAGTTGGTGCAGACGCTCAGCATCGTGGATTGAACCCAAGTGCTCTTCCTGGTCTGACTAATTTCGGAAGTTACGCCGGTCTGACTTCAGGCGATGACAGTGGAAATGCCGTCCAGACCGTGACGACAAATACTTTTACCGCATCTGCCGGGGATAGCGTTCTTATTGCTATCTCGACGGATGTCACATCGGGATCATGGTCTTCCGGATCCTCACTCTGGAGTGGTAACACAATCAGTGTGGATAACATCACTCTAGAAGATCTTAACTCGGACCCTCCCGGCCCTGTGCCCGACGAAATCATCGTCGATGACTTTTCATCCGGGGTTATCGCTACGAACAGTCCTTCTGGTGGCGGGAACTATCAAACATGGTATGATGCGACACCCTCAACGTTTGGAACTCCATCGGGTTCCACACTTGATGGATCTCCTGCAATGCAGATTGTTGATGGAGGGTTTGCAAATGGTGTCTATGCAATCTATCCTGCAGTGTTTCCTTCTGATGGCACATACACCGTTGAAATCGCCATGGATGTCGACGAGTCCTCCGGCGGTGTGAACGGAATCAGAGGCTACCAGTTGGGTGTTGCTACAGGTGCAGATGCTGTTCATCGCGATCCTTCAGGTAATCTCCCCGGCCTTAATATTACTGGAACATACATCGGGCTTACGCCAAACGACGATACATCAAATGCGACACAAGTTGTTCTTACAGCAGAGTTCACCGCTACGGCAGGCGACGATTTGCTGATTGCACTTGGTACGGATGTAGAAAGTGGCAGCTGGAACGCAAACTCTTCGCTCTGGAGCGGCGCCCTGATGCGCGTAGACGATATTATCGTCCGCGGAGTAGAAGTTGAACCTCCACCCATTGAAATTGTTCTGGATAATGACGATGGTCCATCTGTTTATAGCTCGACCGGGTTCTCAACCAGCGGTGCTACAGGCTACAATGGTGGAACCTATCAATTCGCAGCCACAGGCAGTTCATCCACAGCAACCTGGACAGGAACGATTCCTGAAGAAGGGTTCTATGAAATTTCAAGTATCTTCCGAGCTGGAAGCAACAGAGCGTCGGTTGCGAGCTACGATATAACAACGGATGAAGGAACTTTCACCGTTACCACAGATCAGAGAACCAACGACCTTGCTTTCGCCTTCCTCGGTGAATACCAGCTTCAGCCAGGCCCGATCTCAATTACGCTGAACGCCTCTGAGAGCGAGCCAACAACAGGGGGAACAGTTATCATTGCCGATGCTGTTCGGATCCGAGAGCTTGATGGTCCACCTCCAATCGATGATCCAGAAGTGCGAATCGCCAATATTCTGGTCTTCGACGGGCTCGATGACGTGGGAACGATTCAGAGTTACGTTAACCAGATCGTACGTTCACACTACAACGCGATCGCTGTACACGCACGCTATCGAGGCGATGCAACATATGTCCCGAATAAGTTTGACGATACCTTTACGAATAACGAGCCACGCAACACCCTCGTGGGTAACGTGGATGTTATTCAAGAGTTCGTTGACCGCGGCCACGCTGCAGGACTCAAGGTCTTTGCCTACGTAAACACCAACCTTGTTACCGATGGTTCCGACACGGATCCACGTCCAAACCATGTGGTTAATACAAACCCTGACTGGGCAACTTATTACTACAACGGTGGCAACCCAATCCCACAGACAACGGCTACTGAGATTGATGGTATATGGCTCGACCCTGCACTCCCTGAAGTAAGAGCGTACAATGCAGGAATCGTTGGCGATATTGTCATGAACTATGATGTAGATGGTGTGGTGATAGACCGTCAGAGGTATCCAGATACACGCTTCGACCGACTTGAAGCAGACTACGGATATCACCCTGATGCCATCGCACAATTTAACCTTGAGTATGGAAAATCTGGAATCCCTGATCCTTTTGACCAGGACTGGTGGCAGTTCCGTCGCGACCAGAATACACGCGCCATTACGGACATCTACAGCACTGTCAATGCGATCGATCCCGATGCTCTCGTGCTCTCTTATCCTATTGGACGCTTTACCGATGCGCAAGACTTCCTCTATCAGGATTGGACTGCATGGCTCGATAATGAGGTGATGGATATTGTGATTCCTCAGATCTATACATCAAGCAATGCAACATTCAGCGCAAGCGCAGCCGAGCATCTTAACGCCTACACGGGTGACAGAGCTCTCGCTGTTGCACTCGATACGTTCCGTCCTGGAAATGATCTGGTCGGACAGATTGAAATCTCACGCACACTTGGCTTCGTTGGACAATCTCTCTTTACTCACACCGGTGCAGCATCTCTCGGATATCTTGATGTCCTTCCTAATGCATGGGAAGGCATTGCTCCTTTCCCTGAGTTCTCCTGGAAATCAGAGGAGTTCGAGTGTCAGGGACTTGATATTATCGGGTCTGATATAGACGACGTTCTAATCGGGACTCTCTGCGACGAACTCATTATCGGTGGCAGTGGCAACGACGAGATTATTGCCAGCGGCGGTGATGACATGATCCTTCCTGATAACGCACCAGGCGACGATGTTATCGATGGCGGCGAAGGAAACGATACCGTTGATTACTCACAGGCCATCTATCCAATCTACGTTGATCTCTCTGCAGGTATCGCAACAAGCTCCAAGGGAGAGAACAGCATCGGAAACGACACCCTGACGGGAATCGAGAATATCATCGGTCGCGTTGGCGAGCATGACGTTTACATCGGCAACGACGATGACAACATCATCTACGGCGAAGGTATAGACGAGACTCCTGTCCTTGATATTCATGGAGATACCATCGAAGGACGAGGCGGGAATGACCTTCTTCACGCTGGTGGCCCAGGATACGGTGGCGATCAACTGGTAATCCGTGGTGGAGACGGTGATGATACCATTCACGCTTCCGACGGACAGAATCAGGAGCTCTATGGTGATGCTGGCAACGATACCATCTACGGCTACGGCGGACGTGATATCATCGAAGGTGGTGCTGGAGATGATGTGATCGACGGTGGCGCCGCTGGCGAAGATAACCGCGCGGTATTCAGTGGTCCTGCGAGTGATTACACTGTTTGCGAAAAGAGCGATGGAACAATTGTCGTCACTGATAACGTTGGAACTGATGGAACAGACACACTAACCAACATCAACCGTCTTGTCTTTTCAGACAAAACATACAAGGCAGCAGACTTTGCGAAGAAACTGCCTAATTACACGAATTGTGACTAATGCACAAAAAACACTTGAACCTTTGATGTTTTTGGATGGGTCTTATGACTCATCCAAAAACTGTTTTTAAGAAACTGTTTAAAGCACTGCAAAGTCAAATTGGAATCCCCACTAGAGAAGAGAACGATGACCTTACCCCGATATCTCACAAGAAAGAAGATCATACGCAAACTTTCGAAATTTCTATTTGCTGCTGCATGTATCACTTCGGTTACAGCTGTATCCGCCGAGTATACTCAGTATTCGCTCCTTGACTTCGAGAACCCCGAAGGGATGGACCTTCCGAACAAGATAAAACACGGACATAATAGTACCCCTTTTACGACCACGGTTACTGACTACGCACGCCCGGACTTGGAAGGGATTCTGGACTTGAATAATCTTCCAGCAGTCCTCGGCAGTAAAGGCCTGAGTTTTGAGCCACTTGAAAAAGAACCACATCTGAGTGTTGTCTATAATATGGTTTTGAATCGTGACCGCCTTGGGGCTCAAGGAGCGGCACTTTTCGAAGCAGACTTTTTTCTGACCCATCAGGTTAATCATACGGTTGCTATTCTTGCCAGTGCCTATGATGAGAACTATGGAAACTCTTCCGGGTACCGCTTCTATCGTTTTGGTATTCAGGGAGATCGAGTTTATTTCTCTTTCACTGATAATACACCCTCTCCAGTTATATATCACCGACAGGATCTCGCCGATTTTGGACTCGCCAAGCCAGGTTGGCATCGACTCCAAATGTCCATGCATTCAGATGGAAATCTATACTGCTATATCGATGGGATTCAGACAAACTTTTCTCCTATCAGTGAAACGACACTCAACGCGATCTCGCCAGGTCTGATGGTTACAAGATACAATAATAGTTCTGGCAAGATACTCTGTGACAACGTTCGAGTTTCATGGACTCAAGATGCGACCGCCCCTCTACCTCCAACCCCCTGGGGCAATTCGACAGGAGGTGAAAATGCCGCCTCCATCGAGTGGGATCGTACGGGTCTCGTTTGGCACACAACCATGTCTTCCGCATGGCAGGCCTCCAAGGAATCAAACAAGCCAATTCTAGTCTATGCGCATGATAATCAGCTTGAGCCAACAGAAAGCGGACTCAAGCTACTCGAGTCTCCCGATGCTTCCGCACTAATTGAGCATGTTGAATTACTAAGGCTTAACTCCATTCAACAGGACAGCCAGGTGATTCTCTCCCGCCTTAGTATCAACCAGTATCCCTCTCTAACAGTGGTTAAGCCAGATGGAACTCCCTTTTCTCGGGTTAACCTGGCAGAGGTATCTGACTGGCAATCCATCCAGACAATACTGACTGGCAAGTAGTTCCAGTTCAGACTTTCAGTTTCTTGAGGGCTATACACTCCAATTGTATAGCCCTCTTTCTTTGTCACGAAAGAAACAGCTTGCAGCGTGAAACTGTTCTGGGTGAGCCTGCTTCACAATTCAACGGAGGAACTTTAATGAAATCTACAAGATTTTTCGCCGCGGCTATCGCTACGGCAACAGCCCTTGTGTCTACAGCTTTTGCAGTCACTGAAAGCGAACCCAATGATGTCAGAGCTTTTGCAGACACGGTAGGATCTTTCCCAGCCACACTTAATGGAACCCTGGCAAATGATGCTGGATCATTCGGAACCTATGACGACTATTGGAGCTTTACAGCAACTGCCGGCTCAACTTACGACTTTGCAGCAAGCGGCGGTAGTTTCGTTTTCCCAATGGATATTGGACTTATCATCGAAAACGGTTCAGGAACTCAATTAACTTTGGTTGATAGCCTTGGAGACAATGCTGGAGAGAATCTCTCCTGGCAAGCACCCTCCGACGGAACCTATTACCTGGCTATTTACGAAGCAACAGCAACACTATCAACTTCTACCTATACAGTTAATATTACTGAGACGGCCGGCACGACATCCGTGGATGACTGGCATCTGTACTGATTCATTCATCGTCGCTCTTTAGATTCAGGGTCCTCGATCAAGCTTTCGAGGGCCCTTTTTAGTTCCTGATTATCCAATGAAATCGTTTGTGATGAATCCTTCGAAATCTTCCAGACTCCCTCTCTCTTTATGAAGTTCAGTGTTCGAGCCCAGGTCCCAATATGATTTCCGGTTTCATCTGTCATGACGTACGAAACAGGGCCCTTTCCTTTTCTTTGAATGATTATTTCACCTTTTGCCGTGTTTCCGTCTATGCGCAAAGCTTCAAGTTTGACCTCTTCGGGAATTCCAGTGAGTTCACTCGTCAGTTTCAGCGCATGTGGAAGATCGAAGGGAGCTCCTTCAACTCCTTCTCTATCATAGAATGACGCTGCAAGCTCGTAGTCTTCTTTTCGAAGTGCCTCATAGTAGGAGTCCACTGTGGATTCTATACTTTTCCTTTCATCAACCGAAACTGGAGGCACAGTTATGCTGACACGGGGAGCAAAGTGATAATAGGCAGCACAAAATCCAATAAGCAATGCAGCAGATAATAATAGAATTTTCATCAGGGAAGTCTCGCTTTGATCACTCTAAGAGAATATAGGACGCCAACATCCCGGAGCCCACATGAAAACTATCCTGGGTGGCAATGAGTGAAAAAAGTTTCCGCTCGACTCTAACCTGAAACTAAATACTATTCCTTGGTGACAAAGGGGAATCCAATATGAAGCATTTTTCGATCAAATTAACCCTGGCACTCGGGGTTATCCTCGCGAGTTCATCACTTTCTGCGAGGACGTTTGAGCAAACCGTCGACCCAGCTGAAAATAACGCTCTCGCTATTCAAAGATTGGCATTAAGTATCGAACAGGCAAATAGCCACCCTGGACCGGATACAATCATTCTGATACCTGAAGCAACCTACAGGTTCAACAGCGCTCAAAGCTATACGGCAAACGGCTTAAATGCCCTTCCGTTTATCAAAGCGTCTGAAGGGGAAGACTTTGGGGAATTGACAATTATCGGCGACAATACAACCTTTCTTCGGGACGATGCGAATGTTCGTTTCAGGTTTATGAATAATTCGAGTTCAGGAAGACTTATCCTGAAAGGGATCACATTTGAAAATGGAGCTTCACCCGATTCTTCAGAGGGAGAAATCCTCGAAGGTGGTGGCGCAATCATTAACTTTGGCCGCCTTGATATAGACGACTGTACCTTCACAAGAAACCATGGCAAAAGCGTGGGTGGAGCTATCTATCAAAAGGGTGGTTCCGCCCGACTCTTCGTTAATAATACCATCTTCCAGGAAAACTACACAGAGCTATACGGTGGTGCAGTCGACTCCACTGGGGCCATAAATCGTTTCGAGAATTGTGAATTTATTGGCAATACAGCAGGTCATTTCGGAGGAGCCTTTGGGCTCGCATCAGGGGAATCTATCATCGAGAACTGTCAATTCTCCAAAAACTCAGCAGACCAGGGTGGTGCGATTAGAGCTCATGGTCCCATTGAGATCAATCAGTCGACATTTGCCGACAACAAGGCAAACAGGAAAGGTGGTGCTCTCTTTATCGTTAATCGTGAAGCTCAGGTTATCATTAAGGATTCACACTTTCATCGAAATGAGTCTGAAAACGCCCATGGAGGTGCGATCGATAACTATAACGGTACCCTTACTATAGAAAGATCACACTTCATTCATAACCGCGCGAAGTTATCCGGAGGCGCTGTCAGTAGTGGGGGGATTGCCAATATAGACCAGACCAATTTTCTTTCGAACCACACGCAAGAATCTGGTGGAGGAGTAAACAACGCCAGCTCCATGACTGTTCTGAAATCAAATTTTAAGAACAACTCGGCCGCAATCAGCGGGGGTGCCATCGCCAATCAAATTCATCCCGTCAATGGCGCAGGAGTTGGTATCTATCGCAGCAATATAATTTCCACAAATATATGCGATAGTGATGAAGATGGGACAGGTGATGGAGGTGGAATTGCCCATATCGGAGATATTGGAAAAATCATCGTATCTGATAATACGGTTTTCGAAAATATCGATCACGGAGGAGAAGGGAACGACGTTTCAGGGTTCTTTGCAAGTCACGAAGATGGATTTCTCACCAGTAAAGAAGGCAGCGAGGGACTTGAGTTCGACCTGGATGAAGAAGAAAGAGAAAATACAAATAACTCGTCGACAACTAACCTCTCCAATTAGCGCCAGAAGTCTGACTCTCACACGTATCTAAAATCATGGACGACCAAAAACCACGTAAACTCGTTATATACGGTATCATTGCTTTCGTTGTGGCTGCTCCAATTATACTTATTCTTCTTTATGTGATGCCTTTTTACTTTACCTGGCAGGGATCATTTGAGGGAACAATCGTTGGGAAGATCGAAAGTTATTGATCACGCGTACCAGTCGTTCTGAAGATTGAAACTCCTGAAGGGAATGTCATTTCGCATTCAGTGGCACCGACCATGGAAAGGTTTTTTCAGGATGGTGATTATGTCTATAAAGAAACCAAAGAAAAAGCTGCTCTCTTTCGAGAAGGTCGGCAGCTGACCAACGTTGGATTTCGACAGGACGAGATTCCTTTTCCTGGAGTCAAACAACCTACTTCAGGGACGGAGATGACTCAGAACAGTCAAGCGACAGTAACGATCGTCGACCCTGCTGACTCCAATTGAACGGAAAAAGATGTGAAGCGACTTCTAAATGAAGCCCGTCAGCTCTGGACTTCAGGAAAATTGAATGAAGCTATTGAAAAGTCCGAAGAGGCACTCACTATACGCAAGTCACTCTATGGATCTGATCATTCCCTCGTTATAGAAGTTGAAGCACAGCTGAACACCGCTCGTCAGAACTTGTAGGATTGCAAGGCAAAGAAAATGCGCCGGAGTCATTCGGACCCCGACGCATCATGGTAGAACTTTTTGAGAGGTCTCAGAAGCCTCTAATTGCTTTACTGAGGTACCAGCTTGATCGCGTCTGCAATCACGTAGTCACCAGATGAAGTCCAGCAGGAAAGTGCAACACGCGTTGCAAGTCCGGAGCTGAACGTGTATGTACCAAGCGATACCCATGTTCCGTTGTTCTGTGTCTGATCAGCAGTAACAGTTGTTGAGCCACCGCTGTGATACACGATGTATGGAGCCGATGAAGCCCTGTTACTTCCAGCAGTCCAGCGAGCGAAGACTTCATACGACCCACCGCTTTGAAGATTTAGTTTCCAGGTGGCAGCATCGCCTGTTGCCTCGGTAGCACGAGCTTTATAATTCGAGCCAAGGTATCCAGAAACGGACGTACTGTCGAACCAGTTGCTGGATGCTGTGAAATCAGAATCAGTATTATCAACAACGAATTCCGCAGGGCCAGCCTGAACAAAGCGAATCGCATCGGCAGAAACCACGGCGCCACTACCGGCATCCGTCAGAACCACATTTGCGTTTGAGTCGAAGGCATAGGTACCAAGGAAGTTCCATTGGCCACCATTCGCTGTCTGGTTGGCAGGGATGTTTGATGTACCGCTGAGGTGATTGATCTGATAAACAGCGTCGGGCGACCTGTTGCTGCTCGAAACCCACCATGCATAGACATCATAGCTCGCCGTTGGAAGAGAGGCAGACCATGTTGCCGAGTCAGCGCCACCGCCAGTCAAAGCGTACAGTGAGTTCGTTCCATAGAAACCACTACCGCTCGATGCGCCCCAGGAACCGGTTGTTGCAAAGCCTGAGTCACTGTTGTCGACGATCTCTTCATAAGCACCAGTGTAGACAAATCGGATAGCATCTGCGGAAACAACAGCGCCATTACCCGTATCTTCGATGACAACATTGCTGTTTGAATCGAGCGTGAAGTTACCCAGAAGATTCCACTGTCCACCGTTGGTCGTCTGGTTTGCGGCGATGTTTGAAGTCCCGCCCGCATGGTTCACTTGATATACGGCATTCGAAGACCTGTTACTGCCAGCGACCCACCAGGCGTAAACATCATACTGAGCGAGGTCGAGTCCGGGAGCCCAGGTTGCTGTATCTGTGGCTCCGCCTACGAAAGAATATAGCGAGTCGTTGTTGTAGTAACCGCTTCCACTTGAGGTTCCCCAGGATCCTGTCGTGCTGAACTCCGCATCCTGATTATCAATGATCGTCGCCTGACCACCAGTTCCCTGAATTCGCGCATTGATCTCGTCGCGCGCTTCACCGGTGAAGTGGTTCGTACCGATGATTGTGTTGTAGATGGTATCCCCAGGACATGCAGTGGCCCGGGCATCACGGTGACCGTCGAGATAACCGACGGTGTTTCCACCGTAAGAACCTTCACCGTAAGGTGAATAGCCATCGGGCATTCTCCAGGCAATGACGTCATACATCATGTCTTTCTGCGCCTGAGTGATAACGTGGTTATAGGGGGGGTGGTAGTAGCCAAGGTTAGAGAAGCCAAAACTGTTGGTGTTTACGCCGTCGTGAGCGCCTCGAGGACGCTGGCTCTTGTTGATCGAGTTTCGGCGGCCTTCGAAAGAATTTCCGAGCTTATCAAAGAGGAAATGATAGCCGATGTCACTCCATCCATTGATGTCCATATGGATGTTTTGTACGGCTCTCACTTTCGCTTTGGAATCAGAAATACTGTTTACGTTATAGTCGCCGGACCCAGCTGTATGGTGAATGATCGCTCGGTTCAGTGCAGACATCGTAACGGGAGTACTTGTTGAGCGCGAGCCCCAGCAGGCACGGTCACAAATACTGGGTTGAGTTGCTTGCCCGGCTGCCGAAGCAGACTGAGGCAGGATGGCAGGGAACGAGAGCGCACAGAGCGCTCCAGCCAAAGGTAATATTCGTTTGAACATACGAACTCCTGTGAGATATAGGGATGTTGCAACGGACTAGTGACCCTGGGGTGGTCTACTCTTTTGGTTCTCTCTCTTTCATGGCTTCCTGTTCTTGATCAGGCAGCTCCTGCAGGGGGATCGACGACCCATCAAGGTCACTAACCGTTCGAGTTTCGGGGGCTCCGTAAGTAAAGCGCTTCGGATTCGGAGCGCGTACCCAGAGCAGACTGACCTCAAGAACGAGGTCCGTATTTGGGGGAACAATAAAGTGATTGTCTTCCCATCCATTCTCCCCGAACGCCTTATCCGCCCTGATATAGGCGAGGCGCTTTCCTCCCTCTTTCATTGTTCCAATAACTTTCTCAAAAGAAGCCAGCGTACTTTGACCATCAAGAATCTCAAGGTCTCCTGTACCGAAAAAGAACCGGTCAGACGCATGCTTTTCGAAATACTGCATCTCATATCCGTTTTCATCATAGATACGCCACATAATATACGTCATCGCTCCTTCAACAGGAGGATCTCCTGTACCTTCACGGACATCCTGAAACTTCAGGCCGTCTTCGATAACAACCCATGGTTCATTCTTCCGCTCAAGGTAGAGAGTAGACGTTGTTCGTTTCGGAAGTGTCTTGACCGTTGTATAGTCTCCCTCGCCCATGTGAGCGTTTGCGGGTGAGACAAAACAGACTAGAACGGAGAAACAGATCAGACCCTGGATCACGTTCCATGTAGAAGATCCTCTACAGGGCTTACTTTGATTATCTATACGTGCAAATATCATTCAGATACGACCTCCAGAGGCGAATCTTCACCAACTTCAACCAGCGACCCTTCTCCCATGGTGCTATCCTGATAAAAGAGCTGAAAATCAGACACGACGGGCGACTCACCGGTCTCAGAATAGAGTGTGAGAGCATACTTGAAAAACTGGTATTGTTTGAGGCCGTAGAAAGTCATGTCCCCTAGAACGTATCCATAATTTGGATTAGGTCGCCCATCAGGGTATGTTTCAGAAATCTCCCCTGCTGTATGTGCACCAGTCGTTGGAAACCAGTCCGTCCAGTGTTCCCCATCGGGGCTAAGCGCAATTTCGACCAGTACTTCGGTCCCTTCCGGACTGTGTTCCTTCCACATGGGATTCACAGCGTTGGAGTTGAAGTTCAACATGACGGGAGGTGACTCGAGCATTCCGGAGCGTGGAAGATCTTCGTCCCCAGGTTTTGGCGGATTAAGGGTCAGTCCAGCATCAGTCAAAAGAAGGTCCTGGCCCTCCACCCTATAGTCAGCAGGAATAACTCCCAGGCCTGCAAACGAGAAGCGCATGATATCACGGGGCTGCATTTCCGGATCCATCCCGTTGTATGTATGCGTCGGTTCTTTATCTTCTTCAACGACCTCTGCCACCTGTCCCTCAGCTTCAATGACAGCAGGGTCGACCGTTGTTTCTTCAGGTAGAGTTTCAGGTACTTCTGCCTGAACGGGCTCTTCTTCAACGAGATTGCTTACCTCAGCCATCTGAACGGGCGATTCCAACTCCTGTAGAGGTTCGGCTTCGATGGCCACCTCCTCACTCTGCATATAGAAGATGAGACCACCAATACAGAGGACCAGGATGATGGCTATAACGGGAAGACTTCTTTTAGGCATAGAAACAACTCAATCCAGTGACTTTCTCCCTTAAAAAACGGGAGGAAAATAATGTCTAGACCGGACGAGATATTAAGTTTTGATGGTAACAGTCAAGGAATTTCAAAAAAATATCATCACTATTTTATTCTGTAAATACAACTTTGGTTGAGCGAGGTTTCGAGTATTTTCGGCTTCTAAATGACCCTCGAAAGATTGTGTGTTATTCAAATCCCCCGTCAAATACGTTTAAGTAATAAAGTGCTGGCCTTGAATATACAAAACCCTCCCAGAGTTTGTGCAATAAAAGTGCAAAACACAAGATGATATAGACGAGGAAAAACCCCGAAAAGCGTGCCTTTTGAAGCTTACCTTGGACTCACAACTAAATTTGAATTAAACAACCAGGGTTGTTAAGTTCATGCATTCATGGAGCCGTGCCACTTTTCCAGCGGCGAATGTTTGGTGAAGCCTCCGCTCAAGACGCGTAAGGAATACCAGGTTGTCATCTCTCAGAATTCACCTCGTGAAAGACTACAGGCTGCCTGAAACAGGTTCTGGGCTCTCGCTAGTGGAAACCCATTTATGAAAAACTCGCCAAATAAGCACCTCATCTGTCAGATTTTCGCAGAGATCAGAGGGGGAGGCCTGTTAAAACCCACACCTCGAAATGAATCTTATTCCCCATTGGAGTATCTAAATGGCTCTCGATAAACGACTTGCAGGAGTTCTTCTCCACCCCACATCCCTCCCCGGGCGCTATGGAATCGGCGATATCGGTCCAGAGTGTTACCGCTTTCTCGACTGGATGCACGATGCGGGTCTCGCCTACTGGCAGGTTCTGCCACTGGGTCCAACTTCTTATGGCGACTCGCCCTATCAGTGTTTTTCAGCTTTCGCAGGAAATCCGATGCTGGTCAGCCCCGAGCTATTAGTGGATCACGGCCTGGCCACCACAGAAGAAATTCACCCTCCCGCCTTCCCCACTGACAACGTCGATTACGGTTGGGTTATTCAATGGAAGACAGAAGTCCTCCGTCGCGTTCATGAGAAATTCATCGCCAGCCCGAATGATGAATTCAAAACAAAATACGATGAGTTTCAAAAACGTAAAGACATCAAGGTCTGGCTCCAGGACTACGCCGAGTTTCGCGTTTGTAAAGACCTTCACGATGGGTGTGCCTGGAACGAGTGGGAAGAAGGGCTGAAGTTCCGTAAGAAAGCTGCCCTGACAAAACTGCGCAAAGAGCATAAGGTCAGTATAGACTTCCATAAATTCATCCAGTTCCTCTTTTTCTATCAGTGGGAGAAGGTACGAGCCGCAGCAGCGGAAAGAAATATTCAGATTATTGGTGATGCGCCGATATACGTTGCCTACGACAGTTCTGACACCTGGGCAAACCAGGAGCTCTTCCAGCTCGACAGCGAGGCGAATCCTACCTCCGTTGCTGGCGTTCCACCAGACTACTTCAGCGCAACCGGCCAACTTTGGGGGAACCCACTCTATAACTGGGCGAAACTGAAGGCGACAAAGTATAAGTGGTGGATGGATCGCATGACCTCGATCTTCGAACTCGTTGATGTCGTGCGTCTCGACCATTTTCGAGGTTTCATGGCTTACTGGTCTGTGCCTGCAGAGGAGACCACGGCTGTGAATGGTAAGTGGGTTAAAGGACCGGGAGCAGAGTTCTTCAAAGCTGTGAAGAGAAAATTCAAAGAACTACCTATTATCGCAGAGGACCTCGGTGAAATCACCGAGGACGTGATCGAAGTTCGTGATCAATTTAACCTTCCCGGCATGAATGTCATGCAGTTTGCCTGGTCTGTTGCTTCGGTCGAGCCCCTCATTCCCGACCCCGGTTGCAGCTTTCAGCTTCACAATCATCTTGAGAATTCAGTAGTCTATACGGGAACTCACGATAACGATACTTCCCTTGGCTGGTTTCAGAACTCTTCTGAAGAGTCTGAACGTCATCACCTGCGAGTGTATTTGGCCACTGATGCCGGTGCTCCCCACTGGGACCTGATCCGGGCAGCCATGATGAGTGTCGGCCGGACAGCCATTGTTCCCATGCAGGACTTTCTCGGACTGGGAAGTGAATGTCGCATGAACTTTCCCGGAAAGGCCTCCGGTAACTGGAGCTGGAGAATGAATGAATCAGCAACCAGCATGGAGCTGTCAAAATCTATACGTTCACTCACACTTACTTATCAGCGCTGTGCCACACCGCCTCCCCAGGCGCTTCCACCTGCGAAAAAAGCAGTAACGGGCGAGTATCCTTACGATTAAATCTCTATTCGCAACAATTCTGACTGGAAAACAATAAATATAACTGAGTACGGAGAAAACATGGATAACAATGAACTAAGAAAACAAATAGAAGTAAGTTGGGAATCACGCGGTGAAACAGTTTCTGAGTCTGCTGATCAGGCCGTCAAAACTGCCTTACAGCTTTTGACGGAGGGAACAATCCGTGCCGCTTCGAAGGAAAATGGCTCAGATTGGGTTGCTCATGAGTGGGTGAAGAAAGCTGTGCTTCTCTCCTTCTCTTTTCGACAGTCAAAGCCCATGGAGGCAGGATCGCTCCACTTTTTTGACAAAGTTGATGTACAGGGTGACTGGCAAAACAAAGGAGCCCGCGTGGTTCCCCCGGCTACCGTGCGGCATGGAGCGCATATCGCCGCAGGGACGATCCTGATGCCCAGCTACGTCAATATTGGAGCCTATGTCGACTCAGGAACGATGATCGACACCTGGGCAACAGTCGGAAGCTGCGCCCAGATCGGGAAGAACTGCCACATCAGCGGTGGTGTGGGAATCGGCGGAGTTCTGGAACCCCTGCAAGCAACTCCCGTCATTATCGAAGATAACTGCTTTGTTGGGGCCCGTTCGGAAATCGCCGAAGGAGTCATCGTCCGCGAGGGAGCTGTCCTCGCCATGGGTTGCTATGTGTCTGCTTCTACGCGTATATATGATGCGACACAAGGGAAGCAACTCGAACGCGGCGAAATCCCTTCCCGAGCTGTTGTCGTTCCAGGGGCACTTCCCAGCGAAGACGGCACTCACTCAACATACGCTCTGATCATTAAGAAGTATCGCGACGAAAAGACAGATGCAAAAACAGCCCTGAACGATATCCTTCGTTAAGGCGCCTGTCAGGAAGATTCTAATCTGTGGACGGGCATGTTCTTCGGAGCATGCCCACTTATCCACAGGGTTACTCCTCAACCTGTGAATATCTCTGTGGATAAATTGAGGAAACCCTGTTAGAGCCATTCTCAAAATATCTTGCCGTTACCCGCAGGCTACAACAGACACCTTCGACTCCGCTCAAGCCTCGAAATAGCACCACTATGACTGCGTTTGAGTGAATCCGAAGCCACCTGTTTCGCTCAGCGGTTATTTGGCAAACTATCCCAAGAAGGGCTTCAGAGAAAAATCTATGTGGGCCTCTGGTTGACAGCTCCCCGTCTGCTCACTCTTATGGGCGACTCCCTGAGGCGTTAATGCTCGGGGTCTAATTTACAACAAGGAACCTTAGAATCGATGCCCTTTCTATCAGGCGCCCTGAGCGTCAGAAGATTCATGGTGATGAATGATATTTCCGCGTCTCTCCCTCAAACGGCGACTCTCGCCATGAGGCGGTACACCTTTCGCCCTATCGATGATACACGAGGTGAGAAGGAGAGCGTCGGCTGGGTGAACCCCAGAAATATTCTGGCTGAGCAATTCACGTACGACGATGTGATTACTCAGTCGTATATGCTTCTCGGAGTTCGCCGAGACAGAAAGGTTTTCTCGCCTGTTCTCTACAGAGCCCGTCGACACCGTAAGTTCGAAGAGGTTAAAAAAGAACGTGGTCTTGAGAAGCTTTCACGCCAGCAGCGTCTTGCTCTTGAAGAAGAACTGACCATTGAAATGCTGAAAGAAACATCTCCCACCAGCGCCTTCTCTGAACTTGTCTGGGAAATGAACAGCAACATCGTCTTGATGGGAGCAACTTCAAACGCACTCTGCGACCGCATTCAGGAGCTTTTCGAAGCAACCTTTGATATGCGTTTACGTCCTGTCTTTCCTGCCCTGACCGGTGCCGAGTATATATCCACCAACGGACTCGACGACGAGTATCACATGGCAAGCGCAGGAACACAGAAAACGGTGAGTGCCGGTCAACAGGCAGACTCTGAAAGCGGAAGTGAGGAAGGATAATCATGGAACTTGCACCATTAGAAGCGTTTGAAAGATATTCAGCCCTCGGTCCCGACTTTATGACGTGGCTGCTGGTTCGTATCATGGAAGATGAAATGCCGGCACCACCCTCAGAACCTGGTCTTCAAATCGACTTTGAAGGTCCTCTCGTCTTTGTCTCTGATACGGGAGAAGCGAACAAGATTACACTGGCAGGAGACGAGGCCGTCATGGCACCAGAAGTGAAGAGTGCTTTGCGCCAGGGGAAGAAACTTCAGCGTGCGAAGGTTGTCTTTACCGCCATGGAAGATACCTGGAAGTTTGCACTGGATGGAGAAACCTTTGACCTGAAAGGGATCAAGCTTCCGACTCCGAATACGCCTGATATAGACATGAACCTCAGTATTCGTGTTGATGCAACCTTAAGAGCCTATCATCTGCTGGATGAAATGTTTGAGGCTTTTCTCCCGCTCCGACTCAGCCCGGAAGCATGGAAAGAAGAAGCATCAAGATGGAAAAAAGTCGCGAGAGGGTAACAGGAAAGGATGAGGGATAAGAGAAAGTATGAAGGATGAAATGAGAGGATACGGATCTTTTTTTTATATCCGTTTTTTCTCAAGAGTGGAGTGATTTGGAGTGCTGCAGACTTTCTGCAGCTTTGTCACGAGCAAGCCTTGCTTGCTCGCCTTGAGAGTGAGAAACCGTTGGTCCCGGTATTCCTGTTTTCGTAGAGAACAAGGCTACAACCAAGAAGGAATGGAAGGTCATTTCCAGCCAACTTATATCGGACAGACATTCTAAGGGTGTTTCTCCCCTCCAAGCAGAACAACTTCCCTGAGCTTCTCTGTGAAGTAGTTGAGGAGAAGCCCGAATACATATCCATAGAAGATCCCACTGGTGAGCAGGTACACTATATTGTTCAGAAAGTAATACTGATTCATGGTTTGAAGAGTATAGGTGAGTATGATCCAGGAGAAAATGAATTGATATATAGCTGATATGATCAAGTATCCTATATAGATTAAGAATAGTCGGCTTAAGGGTACCCCCACAATATAGGGAAGTGTCAGGACGGTTGCACCCACGTAGGCAAAAACTCCCCAGCACAGTTGAAAGAACACGTAAACCGCGAGCGCCAGAACAATAGTGGCAGGAACATCAAACCAGTGATCAGGTAGAAGGTTTTTCAAATTATCAAATATGCTTTGTGACCAGGAAGGTCCCATCGATATATAAAAGAGAGCGTGAGCAGCAAACGTCAGGAGTAGCTGTCGCTTAAAAAGCCCCCAAAGAATGGGAAGGTAGACAAGACGATAAGCATCGGGAATGCTGCTGATGTTTCGTTGGAACTCAGGACTATTGAGGAAGCGTCGAACTGGGACTCCAAACAGGAACAGGAAGAGCAGAACCCGAATCAGTTGCGTTAAGAGTGAGAATACTGTCAATATACCACTTGTCCAGCCGGTGATCCCTGTGGGCGTGGTCATGAGGTAGGTCATCCCAAGTCCGTAGAGTGTATCAGCTCCCTTGGAAACTCCTGTAGCGAGCAGGCACATCAAGATCATCTTCATACGCCCACCCCAGATCATGCGCTCCATACTGAGACGAGTATCTCTGTTTCTCTTTCGAGTTTCCTCGAACAAAGACCAATATCCGTTTATCACATTACCAGGAAACAAACTGCGGATTGTCTTTAACACAGGAAGTCCCCTCGTCTTAAATAAATGTGTATAACTATACATTTGTGTATGATAGTATTAAGCATCCCTAATCTTTGATCCCGAGAGGATCTCGTTTGTATAGCTTGAGTCGAGTGAGTTTAGGATCAATCCTAGAATATAAAAGCTCGGAAGTGCCAGAGTGATTTTGTATATAATGTTCATAAAAAACAAATGCATGCTACTTTGGAAAAGGTCCAAATAGTTCGCAATGCTCAAGAACAGGCGGCTTAATAGGAGCATAAATAGAGCATACAAAAAGAAATAGCAAAATGATCGGAAAAGACTCTTGCCAGTAATATATGGTGTGATAAGAACCAGCGAAAGGATCAACGCAGAGATTAAACTCATAAAGGAGAATATGAGTTTGATGACTATTGCAATGGCTATGGCGAATGGCAGACTCAGGTTTGCCTCTAACTGGTAAGTTTGCAAGTGGCCTCGAAGGGCAGTTGTTGACCCCTGAGTGATGAGCACGTAAAAGAACGATGCTATCGTTCCAAGAATAAACACCAATAGCTGCCGCTTAAATAGTCCTGATAGGATTGGGATATATAAGAGGTGTTCAGCGGTTGGAATATTACTGAAATCGCGAGCAAACCTCTTGCTCTTTATAAAACGAGAGATCGGAAGACCAAATAAGATGAAGAAAAGTGCCGGACTTATCAAGTAGCTCCTGAGAATCATTACAAGTTGAACAACCCAGTTCAGACGTCTGGCCATATCCACATATCCAGCCCATAGAAGTATGCTGTTGGTACGGGATTGCAAGTAAGCAACTCCCACTTGAAGGGCTGCAATTATGAGGCAAAGTGTAACCATCTTGATCCGTCCACCCCAAATCAGATTCTCAATACGATTCTGTACCCCACTATCTCTGACGTGAAATTGCCGAGAAAGAGACCGGTAGCCGGCGATCACATTTCCAGGACGTAGAGAGGCTATTGTCTTCAGCACGGGAGATCCTTAAGAGGATTTTCTGTCGATACAGATAATCTGACTGGTTGCTTGAACTCGGAAGGTTGTAGATGTTGCGAAGAAGGGAAAGCAAAGAGTGTTGTAAACGTCTACATGGCCACAATCAGGTGTTGGTTCGTTCTACCGATGCGGCCCTGTACAGGATGGAATGAGCCCAATCAACCTGCTTGCACCTTGCTTGGTACATGCATGGAACATGCATTCGAATGCAGGTTTCGAGCTTCTTACAATCAGGTTGAATGAATATTCATTGGGATGAGAACGCCTGCAACCGGTTGCAGGATGTCGAACGACTCTGTCGTTCTGTTTGGGGGGCCTGGACCTGGGGTAGGGTCGCGTTGCTCCCCAACCCGAGGCTATTGGCTTTGTTTGGCCTGGAACCTTTTCAATTCACGCTCTCTTGGGAGTGCTGGTTTAAGCTTGCTCCTGCCAGCCTTAACTCAACTTCCACAACCTATGAGGTAATGGTCGGCGGAAGGCGTCTAAATGTAAGGTTGTCACTTGTACCTTAACCATTCCCGATATACTTGTAATGGAAACGCAATGATCCGATGAGTTCCTATTCAGAGTTCTTTCATGGACTGATATCTTGTGATGCTTTGTGATAGGTACATCACCGTTGGTCCCAGCGGGACCTGAGCGAGTAGCCCGGGGTAAGTGCGCAGCACGCAGCCCCGGGTCCAGAGTCGTATATAGGACCGCCCCAGAGGGGCGGAAGAAACAATAACGGAGTTAATCATGGCGGATACCTATTCATGTATACTCTTCCATATTGTCTTCAGCACGAAACATCGGAGACCAGAAATTACACCCGAGCTAGAGGCCCGTCTCTATGATTACATGGGCGGTATCATTAAGAATAAGGGAGGGATTCTCTACGAAATCGGCGGAATGCCTGACCATGTCCACATTCTGATGCGCTGGAATACAGGTGGAATTAAAGATCTGCTGAGAGACTTGAAGTCTGACTCAACGAAATGGGTTAGAGCGACATACCCTGAGAAATCATCCTTTCGATGGCAGGCCGGCGGTGGCATATTTTCTGTCAGTCAATCTGGAATAGAGAGACTGTCAGCGTATATCCAGAAACAGGAGGAGCGTCATCGGGTGCGAACTTTCAAGGATGAATATATTGCTCTATTGAAGAAACATGGTATTGAATACGACGAGAGGTACATATTTGATTGATGTGCGTGTGGCACCCCGCTGGGGTGCAAGCTGTTGTTTTGCTCGTCCCGGGGCTGCAGGCTTGCGCCTTTACCCCGGGCTACTCGCTTCGGTCCCTCTGGGACCGTTTAAACTCATAATCTTCACCTGGGAAAGGTTCCCTCATGAAGATAACTACTTCTCACTCGCCTGCTTATTCTTGTTCTCCTTCACCTTCTTCTCCCACGCGTACGCGTACTTTAGAAAGACCGAGTGCGCCGCCATCCAGCAGATCACAAAACCTGCGATACCGTCTTTCCAACCACCGTACATGATATATTGACGAAAGAACCTCCATGCCGGGCGACCCGCCAGATGTCTTAATGTGACTTTCTTCGTCTTGGCTGCGCGGTCTTCTCCTGCCCACGACGCGTAACGGCTGTGCTTTTTCAGGTACTGGTCAAAGCTATCAAAGGTATAGTGAAGAAACTTACCTGACAATCGATCTATATTCAAAGGCTGAGAAGGGTCTTTCGGAATGATGTCCGCATGCACGTGCTTATCTTCGTACTTGGACTTGTCCCGGCGGAAAAGTCGCAGCACATCGTCGCGCTGCCAGCCGCAGCCGTTAATTCTCTGTCCCATGAAATGATTGATGCGGTGGATGCGATAGCCATCCGCGGGTCCGTCGTTCTTAAGCACCTCGAGAACATCCCTCTTCAGCTCATCGGTGGCGCGCTCGTCAGTATCGACGAGCAGGATCCAGGGGTGCCTGGCTTGAGGGATGGTCCAGTTTTTTTGCGCTGCGGAATTCTTATACTCGTGGACGAGCACCGTGTCTGCGAATTCGCGGGCGATCTCCTCGGTCCTGTCCTGACTCGCTGAATCAACAACAACAAGGACTTCATCGGCTAGATCGCGCACGGAGGCAATGCAGGCTTCCAGGTGGTTTTCCGCGTGACCGGCGGGAATAATAGCTGTCAGTTTTTGTCTTTCGCTCATAGGTCTTTGATGGTCAAACAAGCGCACGAGCACAAGATGTAAGATTTCTGACCGGAGTTTTAGTCCGTTTACCAGTTTTCTGCATCTTCTCTGTTGCGTGCGTTACCTGCCTGTTTCTATCACAGTGACTCGAACGGTGGTGATTCACCGACTTGTCTGATTAAAGGATTTGGAAGAGCCATGGAACCTAAACAGCTCGGGATGCTGATTTTACTTCTAGCAGTTGCGATGATTGGCTCCGGTTATCTAATCTACACTTTGCAGCGTCTTGATAAAGAAGATGATACCCAGGATGGTGAGGATCCTCACGGTCCGGGCCATTAAGAGCCTCAGTCAGACCCTTACCCGCTTCTCCTTTAAAGCCTGATTTATGAAAATCCTTATCGATGCCCGCTACCTGGATGGAACTTACACGGGTATTGGTACTTATTCCAAGCAGCTCCTTGAGAACCTTGCTCGAGTTGATGAGAAGAATCAATATCTTGTCCTCGTTCGTCCCTCTTTTAAGGGAGAACTGAAGCTGGGTGAGAATTTCAAGCTGGTGACGTACTCTCCAAAGCCTGTGAGTCTGCAGAGCCTTCTGAGTCTCGGACGCTACGTCGATTCATTGAACGTGGATCTGATGCACAGCTTCTTTCCCATCGCTCCGTTGTTTATGAGGACGCCGTTGATGGTGACTGTTCACGATCTTCAGCCATTTCTCGATCCAGAGTTTTCAGCGCGACGTCCATTGCCTGTGCAGCTCGCTTATCGAATCTTCTACAAATATACATATCCTGCCGTGCTCAAAAAGGCAAAGTGGGTTTTGAATGTAAGCTATCACACGCGCGACAATGTGGCGGCGCTCTATCACGAGCAAATTCCGAAGCTGATTGTTGTGACATCGGGTCTGGACCAGCGCATTTTTGATCCGGCCCCAGAGAACAGTGCTGAAGTTCGTGAGCACTACGGTCTGGTGAATCCTTATTTGCTTTATTTCGGTTCCACCCGGCCGAATAAGAATATCCCGATGATGATCCGTGCTTTTGCTCATTATGTCCGGACTCATCAGGACATTGAGACGGACCTGGTTCTTGTCTTGAAGAAGGATCGATTCTTCAGGGATATCAGCAAGACCATCAGACAGGAAGCACTGACAGAAAGAATTCTGGTTCTGGATCAGCTGGAGTATGAGGAACAGCGAGCGGTTCTAACCGGAGCAAAGGCCTTCCTTTTTCCTTCCAAGTACGAGGGCTTTGGTTTCCCTGCACTTGAGGCAATGGCTGCTGGGATTCCTGTGCTTGCAAGCGACTCAGGAGCTCTTCCCGAGATCTGTGGAGAGGCGGCTCTGGTGACCTCAGCAGACGACTATGAAGAGATGGGCGAAGGAATCGCCCGACTCGTCAATGATCGTTATTTTCGTCGTTCTCTGATCGAGAGAGGGGAAGAAAGAGCCCGACTCTTCAAATGGGAAGGTGCGGCGGAAATGGTTAGAGATATTTATCAGCTGCTCTTTAACCGAAGGGTTAAGAATTCTAAAGCATCACCGGCTTCATAAATTAGCCCTGTTTCTTGACCCGGGGGTTTTTGGGCGCGAAAGCAAAGCCCTTTGAAGGTGGATCAGGTGTTACCGGATCTGGGTCCTTCTTGGGGTTTTTCTCCCCTGTACCCTTCAAGCGCACAGCCTGAACATGGACTTTAGCTTTATGCGAGGTCGTATCGGGGTCTCTAAGCGGATCGTTTTCTTTTCTTGATCGTGAGCTGGAGAGGTTTTCCGAACGCGAGCGAGCATTTGGTGTTGGTGTTGTTGGCGTGCGTGGCTCGCCCTCTTCATCGAGCTCGGGCTCAGGAATCGGAGCCTGGTCGATGCGAATTCCCACCCGCTTGGAAAATGCTTCAGATCCATTCTTCTCGAGCCAGCTGAGAATTTGGGCAATATCAGCGCCGTCACGCCCGCGAGAGGTAAGATCAAGTTTTGTAGTAACGCGTTTCACTCCTCCCGGAACCAGAGCCTGGGTCAGGAGGTAAGAGCTGATTCGGGGCCCGAAACCCTTGAACAAAACCTCGATCTGTTTCGCCAGATTTGAACGCTGTTGATACTCAGGGTCGCCGGCATGGCTCTCCTGTATGCCGCCCTTCGTCTTTAATCGACGGGAAGATGGCTGTGGAGCATGCTCTTTCCTGACAGAGATTTCTGCCGTCCGGACTTCCTCCGGAGATTTAGTGAATTTGTCTTTAAGTCCCATAATTGTATCAAACCACTTCCAGAGAGAAAGATAATAGGCTCTCCCACGGCTGATACATTCCCAAATTACCACGTACGAAGCAGGAACCCCTTCCTGCATCGTTTAACGAGTATCTTGAGGCAGAGGCCCCCTGTCGAGGTAATTTTTAGAGTGCAACGTTTGTCACTACTTGATTCTCCCCTCAAACATTACTTAGTCTGTGATTGTCATGTCATTGAGGCTTAAGTGCATAAGTTTTGATTTCTGCGATCAAAGCGGCATGTTGACCCAAGTGTCAGGCTCAGAAAGCTGGCTGAACGATCAGGAGAACTCCAATATGAACAAAAGTCATGGGCGGGAACGCGGAAGAACGATTATCGTCTTATTGCTGGTGTTTGTTCTTCTTCTGGCAGGAGTAGCCTATCTTTCGGTGCGGATGTTTGGCGAGGCTTCCATAGCTACCAGGGAGTTCGAGCTGAGATTTGATTCCAAGCAATCGATCCCGGAAAACACACCTGTTCAGCTCAATGGCAATAATGTTGGCGAGGTGATCGGGACAACTGCCAGGACGGATTTTCAGGAAGTCCGAATACGCCTTTCAAACGATTGGGATAGGCCTGCGCTGAAACCTGATCGCTATGACGTGTATCTGGAAACAGGCGATGCACCGATGATCCGTCTCGTTGAAAAGCCAGGAGGAAGAGCTGTGCTTCCCGGCGAAGATCAAATCGGGGAAATCGCCGAACAGTCTGAAGAAATGCTTCAGAAAGCTCAAAGAAACCTCATCAGGGTGAGCAGCGATGCGAATCAGAAACTCTCTGAGTGGGCCTCGTCGGCGAAAAGAAAGCTGAGCGAGGCAAAAGAGAGCGAGGAGCTCAAAAACCTGGAAACAAGACTTGAGAGCTTTCGCCTGAAGCTGAAGGAAGAAGGAGCTAAAGCAGGCCAAACGACTTCGGCCTATCTCAAAGAACTTGGGGACGAGGGGGCTAAACTGTCGGAGGAGCTGAAGGAGGTTGGAAGTGATGATCTGGTAGATGGTCTCGATTCAATCCTGGCAGACATTAAGAAAAGTGTAGAAAGCAACTCGGAATCGGTTCGTGAAGATGAGTCCAGACCGGAAGATGCCGTTCCCGGACAGATCGTCGAATCCGATTAAACTTTGGCAGATGGTTCATCTTCGCCTGTGTTTCCCTTGATATGTGATAGGGGTTCGATTCACGTTTGTTGTTCCTTCGCCTCAGGAGCTGGCGTCCTGTGAATACCACAATCATCCATCTTTCTCATCGTTTTCGGAATGACTAACATGCCAAAGAAAAATGCCCGACTTAAATTTGAAACCGAACGCCTCAAGAGTGGACCACTTGACTACGAGATCTCTTGTGAACCAGACGTCCTTGATCTGACGGAGGATGAGCAGTTCAGCTTCGTTGATCCCGTTGTGCTGAATGTGAAACTCACCCTGATAAGTGAAACCGTTTTGATGAGAGGCCGCCTCTCAACAGTTGGTGAAGCTACGTGCTCAAGGTGTCTCGACCCTGTTCGAATCCCCTTTAATGTTGATGTGAATCTTGTCTATATGCAGGATGATCGTCTGAAGCACCCTGACAAACATCCTGAGCTTGCTGAGGAGAACTCTTACTATTACGATGGCGAGATCGTCTATCCAGCAGAGCAGTTAAGAGAATTGCTGATGCTGGAACTCCCACAGTTTCCCGTCTGCGAAGATGAACCAGGGCGCACGTGTAGAAATGCTGCGCTCAAAGTACAGCCAATGCAGTTTGGAGAAACTCATTCCGAACAAGATCAGGAGTCTGACGACTCATTTGCTGCTCAATTGAAGAAGCTTCGCAAGGATTTGAAGAAATAGCTTTGGTGAAGCATCATTCATGAGAGATGGACCTGTCAGGAAATATCTGAAACTCATTGCCCGAACGATGTTCTGGGTGGATTTACGTGCGACACGCAGGATATGGCGACTGCGCGGCGATAAGCCATTCAAGCTCGAGGGGGGCTGCGAGGGCTGCGCAAAGTGCTGTGAGAGCCCATCTATACAAGTGGGCAAAATCACCTGGTATCTGCCTACTTTGCGAAAAATCTTCCTTTACTGGCAAAAGCACGTGAATGGCTTCGAACTGAAGGATCGAATTCGTCACCAACGGGTCTTTGTCTTCGATTGTACTCACTTTGACCATGAAACAAGGCGGTGTGACAGCTATGAAACAAGGCCCGGCATGTGCCGCGATTACCCAAGAGCATTGCTCTGGCAGGCAAACCCCGAGCTGTTCGAGGGCTGTGGGTACAAGATTGTCTCACAGAACGCGGATCGACTTCTTGCGGCTCTTGAGAGAGAAAATCTGACAGAAGAGCAAATGGCGAAGTTAAAGAAAGGTCTGCATCTCAAGCAGGATGAATCAGACGACGCCGGGAGTGATTCCACAGGAAATCGAAAAATAAGCTGAGAATCTCTCAAAAGAGGGGTTGCCCATTTTTTCTCATGGAAGAACCTTAGGGAATCGAACTGGCTCTTAGAGAAGAGGAAAAAATCATGGCAAAAATATTACTGGTAGAAGGAAGCCTTAACCCTACGTCTACAACAGCGGCAATGCTGCGGGCTGCGGAGTCCAAGCTGAAAGAAACCGGAGCAGGGACAGAGTTTCTTGATCTCAGAGAGACTTCTTTACCATTGTTTATACCCGGAAAAAGCGCAGACCGTGGACCAAATTTTGAAGCTATACAGAAGAAGGTGATGGATGCGGATGCTTTCCTCCTTGGGACACCAGATTACCATGGTGGCCCCAGTGGAACGATGAAAAACTTTCTGGATTTCTTCTGGCGAGAGTTTACAGGAAAACTCTTTGGGTATATATGTGCTTCTCACGAGAAGGGGCTTACAGCTATGGACCAGCTACGCACCAGCGTAAGGCAGTGTTATGGCTGGAGTATGCCCTATGGTGTGTCAGGAATTGAAGGCAAGGAAGTTGATCCTCAAGGGAAGATTGTCTCAGAAAAGCTTGATCAACGTCTGACAATGCTTGCTCATGACATGAAAGTCTATACAGATCTGCTGGCAAAACAGCGTCAGGCTGATATAGACGGAGATGCACCCAGCTTTCTCGCCATCTTGAGAAACCACTAAGTAGAAGAAGGTCTGATGAAAGCCAGGTTTGTTGCCATTGACGAGCAGGGACGCGTCAAGCGGGGGGTTCTGTCTGCTGAAAATGAGGATGAGGCTCGGCTCGCTCTCCTTGAGGATGGAATCTATCTGAAAAAGTTTGAAGCTGCATCCGACGACGATAAGGTGACGTGGGTCGCCAGAAAGAAGATCCAGCAGAAGCATCAGAGAGTTCAACAGGCGCACACAGGTAAGAGTGGCTCTGAGGAAGAAACTCCAACAAAGCTGCGGACGGAGACGATCTGCTTGTTTGGCCTTGAGAGTCCCAGTAATGGAACGATCGGGATGGCTAAATCTGGTAATGCGGTTTTTCAGAGTCAGGACCAGGAGCACCGGGTGGTGCTTGACGCCACAGAGGTCGAGGTGATTTCCATCAGCGGAATACTTGCAAAGAAACTTCGCGTGGTTCTCATCAGTGGCAAAATGTATGAGTTTTCCGCGGGGTTTATCATCGCAAAATCAAATATCCGTGAACTTTGCAAAAAGCTCTCATCCAAATAGGAAAGATCCCACCCATGGCTCAGACACAGTACTACGCAGACCTCCACTCCCACTCAAATGCATCCGATGGTTCGGACACGCCTACTCAAGTCGTTGAACGAGCGGCAGCGAAAGGACTGAAGGTTCTCGCTTTAACAGATCACGATACCATTGCAGGTGTTGCCGAAGCACAGGCAGCCGGAGAAAAACTTGGCGTTCGAGTAATCCCCGGAACAGAGCTGACCTGCTATGCAGGAAAGAAAGAAGTCCACATACTTGGTTATGGAATCGATATAGAAGATAAAGAACTGGCTGAACATTGCCGGCGTTTTCAGGAAGCTCGTATCAAGAGAGCAAATTCCATCAGTGAAAAGCTGGCTGAGTGTGGAGTCCCTATCGACATTGACAAAGTTCAATCGGAAGTTGATGGCGTTATCGGTCGACCCCACGTGGCTAGAGCACTCGTCGAGGCTGGCCATGTAAAGGACTTTCAGGAAGCGTTCGACAAGTATCTCGCAACCGGCAAACCCGCCTGTGTTTCCAAGCTGGAAGTGGACCCTAAAGAATGTATAGATGTTATCATAAATGCCGGTGGCGTTGCAGTGATGGCTCACCCCTACCTTGGAGACCAGTTCGATCTGATCCCGGAAATGCTTGAAGCAGGCTGTTCCGGTGTTGAAGTCTGGCACTCTTCACATGATTGTCCTACTTCTGATCGCCTTTACAATATAGCACAGGAGAAAGATATCATCATGTCTGGTGGATCTGACTGCCATGGGTCTATAAAAGGCGGCGATCCTCTTCTTGGCAAATTCGGATTGAAAGAAGAAGCCTGGAAGAAGTTCGAATCCTACCTTAAAGAGCACGCCAAAAACGTATAACAGGACCTTCTCCGCCCCAAGCTTATCGAGGAGTAATGATGAAAGACGCCTCTTTCGCCGGTAAATTCCTCCGCAAGATCAAGAAGATCGACACAGAACAAGTAGAGGCTTTTCTCGGACAACTGATCCGGGAAAAGGCCTTTCTTGAAGTAATCCTCGATTCCATCGATGAGGGTGTCATCGTGACTGAGGGCGATTCAGAAGTCGTCTTTATCAATGAAACCGCCAAGTATCTTCTTGGGCTCAAGAGAACGAAGTGTGAAGGCAAACCACTTGAAGATCTTCTCAAGATCGATGCCCTTCGGGATATTCTCGATGAGTTTCGCGATGGTAACCAGCAGATCAATAAGAAGGAAATCATCGTCCCAACCTCTACTCAGGAGCGCATATATTCGCTTTCCATCGTCCCGATCGAGAACGATGACTCCATTGCAACCCATGCTGTCTGGATTCTGAATGACCGTACAGAGGTCGCCCGGAGAGAAGATGAGAAACAACGTATAGAACGCATGGAATCGCTTGCTGTGCTAACGGCAGGCATCGCTCATGAGATCAAGAACCCGCTGAACTCCATGAACATTCACGCCCAGCTCTCGCGCAAAGCATCGGACTCCGTGAAAGAAAAACTGGGAGACGACCCTGTGGGCGAAAGGCTGGAAAAGTCCACGTCCGTTATCCTTGAAGAAATTCAGCGACTTAAACATATCGTCGATGATTTCATTCGCGCCGTTCGTCCCGTGAATCCCCAACTTCGTAAATACGCAATTAACAAGACACTGATCAGCATTGCCGAACTGGTAGGACCAGAATGCAATGAGCGAGGAATCGAACTGACACTGAATCTTGATGAAGAGATTTCCCAGGTACTCATTGATCCCGATCAGATTTATCAGGCGCTTCTCAACATCATCAGAAATGCAATTGAAGCCATTGAACCTGAGAAGCAGGGAATCGTTACCGTCAGAACCTACTTGAAGTCGGATCACATATTGATTGAAGTTGAAGATAATGGTGAAGGAATCCCCGAAGATAAGCGTCTCAAGATTTTTGAACCCTACCATACCTCCAAGTTCACGGGTACCGGTCTAGGGCTGGTTCTTGTCTATAGAATCATCAAGGCGCATGGAGGGGCCATAGGGTTGAAGTCTGAAGTCGACGTTGGCACCCTCTTTTCTGTTGCTCTGCCACTCGAGGAAAAGCCCGTTCGGATGCTTCCAGAGGCAGTCGAGCCCACGATCGAAAATATCCAAAATTCGAACAACGAGGAGTAAAAATCCGCTCCTGGAGGGGCTTTTCCTCGGTATATCCGCCAAAAACCTTAAAAAAACACACTTTTTCCACAGCTTTTGTTAATTTTTGTTTGACCAAGGGGCATTCAACTGTGCTGTATTCACAGCAATTGCTCCATTAGGAACATTGTCAGTTTCAGGAGAATTAACTCCAACCATTTACTCCCATTCCCAGTTAGGAGCCTGTACATATGGCTAAGAGAGCTTCAAGCAGACCGCTCACCAAAACACAACTCATTGCACTCCTCTCAGAAAAGTGCGACCTTCCCAAAAAGAAGGTATCGGAATTTTTTGACGAACTCCTCGAAGTGGCTTACAAAGAAGCCAAAAAAGAAGGGTTCACCTTCCCAGGACTTGGAAAACTTGTCGTAAGAAAACGTAAAGCTCGCATGGGCAGAAACCCTCAGACAGGCGAAGCAATCAAGATCCCTGCAAAGAAAGTCCTTAAGTTCACAATCAGCAAAACAGCTAAAGACGCGATTCTTCCTCAGAAAAAATAGTTTCTGCAGACAGGCTCACGTCCGCATGCAGTTGACCCCCGTCTCAGCGAACCGCAGGCGGGGGTTCCTCCATTTTAACCTTCCCTCCCCCACAAGGCTTACTCCAAAGAACACCGAACAACTTGTATAGTTCGATCAATCCGCTCAGGAGAAAACCACTATGGAAGTTGGAAGCTTTTTCCTCAGTTCCTTCGCAGCACTCTTCTCAGTCATGGATCCCATCGGCGCGATCCCTCTGTTTCTCGCTCTCACCGCAGGTGCTCATAAAAAACGAATGCGGGAAAACGTCAATACAGCTATCATCACTGTAGCTGTATCTATGGTAATCTTCTTCTTTATCGGAACGAAGATACTTTCCTTTTTCGGTATCAGCCTCCCCGCCTTCAAAACCAGCGGCGGACTTCTTATTCTTTTTATGGCTATTTCAATGCTCAACGCCGAACCAAGGAAAACAAAGCAAAGCCCTGAAGAAGCCGAAGATGCCGCAACAAGAGATTCCATTGCTGTTGTTCCCCTCGCTATACCAATGCTCATGGGGCCCGGAGCCATGAGTGCAATTGTCCTCCTCTCTGATAAGGCCAACACAACCTCCCTCCGCATAGAACTCTTCCTCGCCATGGCCACCGTCGTTGCTGTTACCTGGGTGTGTCTGAGCCTTGCTCAGCCTTTGAGAATTGCACTCGGTGAGTCAGGCATCCGCGTGGCCACTAGAGTCATGGGACTGATCGTTGCCGCACTTGCTATACAATTCATGGCAGACGGGATTCTTGAACTGTTTCCAGGGTTAAAAGGTACCTGACTATACCAGAAGAAGCGCAGAAATATCATGATTGTTCTGACCGAAGAATCGCCTAATCTGAAGAGAACAGCTAGCTCCCTTGATTTGTCCAGGTTCACTCAGGCGGCAAAAATCGCAGGGTTCAAAACTTATTATATACCTCAGGAGTTACCACAAGACGTAACTGCAGAGGACGTTTTCTTTCAAATTCCAAAACAGAATGTGAACACAATAGCTTTCTGGGTAGGGTTCATCCCTCACCCTGATCATTATGAAGAGATCTACAATGCTGCACTCCAAAGGAATATACAGTTGATAAATTCACCTGTTCAATTCCGTCTCGCCGAAGAGTTTGACAGATTCTACCCCTTTATTGAAGATCTCACAGCAGGAAGTGAAATTGTTACCAATCCAAAGGAATGTGAAGAGGCAGCCCAGAAGCTAAGGTACCCAATATTCGTGAAGGGTACTATTCAATCCATGAAAGCAAAAGGGCTAAAGGCATGTGTGGCAAATAATCTTGAAGAGCTAAGAAAAATCAGCGATTCACTATTTGCACAATCACGACGATCTTTGGGTAAAGTTATCCTCAGGGAGTATCTGGATTTACGCTATACAAGGAAAGGTCCAGGAGATTTCCCGCTTGGACGAGAGTATAGAGCTTTCGTTCTGGACCAGAAGGTCGTTGGCTTAGGCTACTACTGGGAAGATAAGGATGAGCTTTCAGCATTGAATGCAAATGAGGAGTCGATCATCCTGGAACTTGCCCGAGAGGTTTCCAGAAGGTTGAGGGTGCCCTTCCTGACTGTTGATATTGGCCAACTGCAGTCTGGTGAATGGAGAGTAATTGAGGTTGGAGATGGTCAATTCTCAGGAGTAAGCCAGGTGCCGATCCTTAAACTCTGGAATAACCTCCACTCATTCTGTAGCCTGAATCATCAGTGATTGACTACGATCAATACATAAACCATCCATTTGTTGCCGCCCTGCCCAGAAGCGCTGAAAGGTCTACCTTCAGCAATCTCTCTGGCCGGATACCTACGTATAGAAACTCATCTCCTCGAGAGGCGATGGAAGAAATGAAGAAGGGGGGATCTTGCGAAGTCCATAAACCAAGATAGTTAATAGAGCCATCAGGGATAAAATCGTAGAACCTCACACCGAAGCGTGGGTCATTCACGGCAAGTACACCTTCATCTAGCCAGGCGACATTCCATGCTTGCACAATCTCAGGAAAATTCTCCTGATCAATCCAGTACTCGCGCACAAGGTTTCCGAACTCATCTAAATCATATACTCTGACCCCTCGATCCATCATCGGTACAGCGAGTTGATTGTTCTCAGATAAGCTCCCGGCCAGGTAGAAGTTTCGCTCACCAAGGCTTTCTGACTGAATCTCACCGTTCGTAAACCTTAAATGTTGAGGACCACTCATCTGTTCGACCGCGATCACACTCCCGTCTTGAAAAGGTCCGTGTATAGATAGAATATCAAATTCTCTGGCGAAGAACTGGTCATAGCGCGTGAAACTACCGTTCAGTTCAAACATACCCCGGGTAACTCCCCAGAAGCCCTGAGCAATCCACCAGTCGTCACCCACGGGAAGTGCATCCGTGGCCTTTCCTGTTCGGCTGAAAAAGGAACGCAGCAGAGAAGGATTCTGTGGAGCAAGGTCTATAAGCCTGAAGCCATCACTCCGTGTAGCATAAAGAACTCGATTGCCTTCGAGGAATCGAGTTCGAGGTAACGGAGGTCTTTGAGTCGAACTAAACTTTAACTCGAACCCTTCATTATTTGGGTTTGTATAGATTCCCACAGATTGTCCATCCAGGCCTGCAATGGCCTCCTCTTCCCCGGCTATGTTTACACCTGTTTGAAAAAACTGAAAGGGCGTCTCAAATTCATCTGCGATGATTGAAGGTACAGAAGGAGCTTCTCTGGCAGATTCAACCGTACGACTTTGCACTTCAACAGGGGGAACTTTATTCTGAAAAAGAAAGACACCCCAGTCGCCAGGGCCAAGCATCGCCGTGTGTGTTGTACTCGTATCTGTCTCTTCCAGCGTCTCAATATTGATCATCTGCGTTGGAGAATCCGTTAAAGCATCAAAAGCTATTCGCTCGTCCGTGTTCGTATTTACGATAACCATATAGGGATTGTCTGCAGAACTTCGGGCAAGGCGGGCGTAAGGACCATCAGAAGGAATCGTTAGGCGTTCTCGCGAAAGGTCAAGAATTGTAGACTCAATGGATGCTATACGGCTGTTGAACTCACGGTAACTTTCCAAACGCCTCGATGGCTCATGCTGATGAGTCCTGAGTGATGCAAAGCCACCAATAGATGTGTATGTAAAGACAAAGTATCCACGCGCACCCAGGGCAAGTGTCAGACCAAGTTGAGCCATGGATTCTTCAGGAGTCGGAACGTAATTACTGTTCCTTTGGGAAAATCCCTGTACACCTGCGATATAGTCACGATCATTCTGCGTTGCAAACTCGTATGCCTCCTCCATTTTGTCAAACCGGAACACGAGAAGCTCTTCACTTGAGAGCCCCCTTGAAGTGATTGGATAATCGAAACTTGAAATAAGCGAGAACTGCGGATCATAATATGAAAAGCCTGGGTTAAGAGACGTCCACAGTAGAGGGTACTTTCCCAGTCTTTCATTAACGATGATAGTGTCTTCAACCCGTTCGACTGCATCTTCGCCAAATACGTTGGGCTCATCGAAAATATAGATGCCCTTGAAGAGCTCAGACTCGAGGAAGAGATCAAAGTTTTTGAGATAATCAAGAGCGAGACTGACATCCCATGTCTGGTGGCCTCTGTCGCCTCTGAAGGTCACACCCGATGATGCTGCATCAAATATGATATACGGAACACCAACATTCTCGGCTGCCGTTTTGACCAATGGAAACTGATCCACGGAGGCGATGATGAAGAGCGGGTCGAATCCATCATCGGCAGCCTCCTGCAAACGGGCCTGAAATCTTTCTACGCTGTCTTCAGCGAACGGGTCAGCTGCATTTGCAAGCCAAACCCAGGGCATGCGGGGGAAATTGTCAAACGACTCAGTAAGTGGGGAAGCAGGGTAACCCGCAGGTCTTTCAAGGGTGAAGGGCTTCGAGACAAGAACGCTTTCTCCTGATCCCGAAATAAGTTCAAACTCAACCGTATAGTCACCCGCTGGCAGATCTGTCCCTGTATAGTCAACCCAGACAGTTGTCTCATCCCTTTCATAGGAAACAGTGTCTACAACAGAATTGCTGTCGTTGATCACGCGAATCTCTGCATCATCTAACAGCCCGGGCCAGGCTGCCGCAAAGCGAACAGAAGGAGTTGGGCTGTTCAGTACCGGCTGGAATGTCTCTGGCCAGCAGTAAAACCAACCACGGGATGGTTGAGTCAAAGTGAAGGTTGTTGGCGCAGAACCTTGAAAGGTCACGCGCTCAAGATGAGCATCGTTTGACTCGTTCAGGGGCAGGATCTCCAGAAATTCTATTGGGGATACAGAGGAAAGTGTTCTACTGGTCGACGAATCTTCGACAATTGAAAACTCACTAGCGAGACGGTCGACATGAATCACGCCTTCCCCTTGAGAATAGCCATGAAGGAAATACGTTGCATTGTAAGGTGCATGGGCAACTTCCTGGTATATAGCGCTGCCGGAGTTTAAGGCCACCCAACTGTTACCGAACAAGGTTGGTGAAGTGAAGACATCAACCTCACCATTGACTTCCCAGTTACTTAACTCATTACTGAAGTTGGGGTTCTTGATTGCTTCATCAACAAGGACAAGGCTATCCAGATCAACCCAGCCCAGGTCGAAACGACCTCGAGCACGTAAAGTTAAAGACTCATTGCTTGGTCTCCGTGTGTAGGATGTTGCGAAACTGCTCCACGATGTTTCTGTTGCCGGGGTAATTGTATAGAAGTCCTCACTGTTGTTTGAGCTATTCAGGGAAAAGAAATCTATACGAAGTGGCTCTAATCCGAATTCGGATCGCGCAATACCACGTAAGGCGACCGTTTGCCACGTCGGAACCGGAAAATCGAAGGATTGCATATAGTAGTCTACCAGTGTTATCCTGGCATATGATTCCAGATCTTCGTTTCTTTCTTCCTGCGAAATCTCAGGAGATCCGAAGCGCGACCACGAGCCTGGTGTATTCGGACTATCCAAAGTCTCAAATGAACCATTCATGAATTCATCGAATGTCGGAGCTTTGACTTCGACCTTCTCAGTCTCTATTTTCTCTTCCCGATAGCCCAGTTCATATTTTAAAGAGGCCGCCATTTGCTGTGCCGACGCGCAGCTTGTTAATGACATCATTGAAAGAGCTGTTAATAAGAATGGAGTAAAGTATCTTAACATAAGCATCCAGAACATCGAGATAGTACGACGAAATTTTCTCCTCATGAACCAGTGAAGTCAAACTTCCACTGTCAGAAAAAACAAATCATGCTCGGTGGCGGCTGCCGAGCATTTTCTTCATCATGACTGTGAATTCATCTGGTTTACACTGCTACAGTATCCATTCTTTTCGTTTGTTATCTTCTGTTGACACTTGAAGAGTCACTGCCGGAAACCACCACATATCCACAAAGGGGTTCCGTATATGTCAATGTCGGGAGAGTCGCAGGTTCTAAACAAGCGAAGGAAATACTGTACCTGGGGAGTTTACGGGTTTCTTTCTGCCTTTATTCTGTTGGGACTCATCGCAGCTCTTCCAGTCACTTTTCCTGACCTCAAAGAACAGGCTCCATCAATCGCCGGTTTCTTAAGTTATCGGAGGTTGAGCCTTCTGAAGTTCGGACTTGGTGGATTGTCATTCTTCTGTCTACTCACCAGTGGAATTCTTCTGTTTATTTGTTCAGGTAAAGACAGACTCAGAGAAGAGTGGAAGGGAGCGCAGTGTCTATATACAGAGAAAATTCGAGAGGCTTATTCATTCTTAACCTCAACTCAGAACCGCTCGTATGCGATCTTCCTCCTGTTGTTGTTTCTTGCCGGTGCCACACTTCGAGTTGACACGCTATCAACACCATTAACCTCAGATGAGGCGATAACTTATACAGACTTTGCAAACGGTTCTCTTTGGAATTCTGCTTCAAATTATTATATTCCCAACAACCATCCGTTTCATTCTATTCTTCTTAATGGTCTCCGTCGCGTTCTTCCAATTTCCCGCTACACCGTTCGCATGCCATCAGTCGTAGCTGGAATCCTTCTTCTTCCTGTTCTTATGGTGTTCTTTCATCGGGTCTATGGTCGGACTGTGGGGATTCTTTCTCTACCATTCGTCACATTCTCTGTCTTTCTAATCTACTACTCCGCCCAGGCTCGTGGGTACATGATACAGATTCTTTTATTCTATTCTCAATTTCTAATCGCTGCCAGTGTCCTTAAGGATGAAAGGGTGAACTGGGCAAAATGGGTCCCTTTTACGCTCTTCACCTTGCTTGGTTTCTACACGATGCCCTCCTATGCATTCTGCTATGGCGGGGTTTTCGGCTGGTATCTCCTTTCTGTGATGTTTGACCCTTGTTGCAAAAAGAAATGGCTCATGGCTCGAATCGGTCTTCTGTCGACTACCATCGCAGGCGTCCTCGTGCTAATCGCCTTTCTCCCTATAACCCATATCTACGGCTACGACCTCATTACCAACAACCATTTTACAAAATCGATGCCCTGGGACCAGTTTAAGAATATTGGGTTGAAGCAATATTGGGAGAAACTGGACTTTCTTATTCTTTCCTACCCCGCCCCTCTAAGGACAAGCCTCTATGTTCTCTTTGTCTTAAGTCCTGTTATGTATATATGGAAAGCCCCTTTCAGAGTCCCTCCGCAACTTGCAGTTTTTCTCATCGCCCTCGGTATGGTTGTATTGAAACGCAATTCAGGATTTGAGAGAACGTGGATCTACCTCATCCCTCTTTTCTGGGCCAGCGTCACTTCGTCGGTTGTCTATCTAGTCGAAGTCTTCATGGCGAGAACCGAAGTTCGTTGGACACGCTGGGCTCTTCCTCTCGTGGGAATTATTCTTTCATTGGGACTTTTTCTGCACTATACACATCAAAATCGGATCGAAAATAAGCTACAGAGACATCGTCTGGCACACCCTGCCGTGGAGCCCGCCTGGGAAGCATTGAAGGGGGAAATTAACAAAGATGATTTTGTCCAGGCGGGTATGATCGGAGACATACTCAAATTTTATGGTATTGCTGAGGGCACGTTAACCCAGAGTAATTTCCGATCTGGAAACCAGAACCCCGTCGACCTGTCACGTCGGGCAAAGACCACCTTCGTGTTTGTTGGAGGAAAGCCCAACATTGAACGGGCGACCAGAGTTACTGGTGCCCCAGCTGAGGAGATCGAGACTGTCTACCAGGATTCAGCCCTGACCGTTTACCGCTACGATCGACAATAAGTGTGTGTGAGGGCTCTGATTTCTACGGCACCTTGAGAAGGATACTTGCCAGAGGTCTCTCGCGACCTTGTTGATTCGATAGAATCTCGTCTGTCGATCGTGCAGGCCTCGTGTCTTGATGATCCGGGGGGTTGTGGCCAGTTTGGAGGGATGCTGGAGGGAGTATGGATCGATTGCAGTGGTTCGATGATGCATCGAAGATGCATCGATACTGGTAGCATCCCTGGTGCTGGAAGATGTGGTTTGGTGGATTCAGGCCTGTTTTCGGCTGTTCTGGTGATTGTTTTTGTTCTGTTTGGGGTGTGTTGTTCTTTTTTTTGTTATTTATGATTTTAGGGGTTGACGTGGGCGGTGCTCCTGAGGTGTTTAGCGCGCCGCTGCT
>CAYTGM010000008.1:0-214214 GCA_964437365.1 uncultured Candidatus Sumerlaeota bacterium
GAAAAATGTGATCGTCTGAAGATTGATGTCAGACCGACGATGTATCTGAATATCCTGAAGGACAAGATCTATATCCATTATCTGGTCAATATGGACAGGTATGAACGCAAGAGTATCAAATGCAGACGAACATCGTATTCAGAAAGAAAATCGATGATGGAAAAAGAGGTATATCTTTTACCAGTGGATAAAGCAGACAGGGTATTCGAGATCAATGAGGAGATGTTGAAAAAATATCATCCAAATAAAGGTCAAGATGATCAGAACTGAGTAACAATATCGTATGACGATAGAGGAGATGAAAGATGAGGAAGGTAAGAGTAACAGACGAAACACTCTAGAATGTGTTATCAAAAGTATTTTTGATTCCAGAAAATGAGGTATATCGAGTCTATTCCGTAGATCTGGAATACGAGTGTGAAATCGATAAGAACAGAGTAGATCGTGACCGAATGGTTCAGGTCAAGAACCTGACAGTTTATGAGAAGATGAGCATTAATGTAAAATCAAGAGCAACGGTCTTCGATGTCGATCACGATGAGTTCATTGAGTGTATCAGGAACAAATTTAAGGAAATGCATAGAATGTTGGACGAGATGGTAAACGAGGAAGATGAGTAGAATATTATCGAACATCGCAGGGATAATCATTGCCTTAGTCTCTCTCCCACTTTTTGCGGGGGAGGGATTAGAGGTAAGGGATCAACGTCTTTACCTGAATGGTCAAACGTACAAGATCATTGAATCCAACTCTCCTGAAAACAGATTACAATTTTTAGACTACGATCAACTGGACTACCTGCATTCTGCTGGGGTCAATACCATATATGCATCCCTGAATCACAATGAACCCCAAGCAGGAACGGTCTTTAACTTGTACGTGGACAATGACAAGACTCTGGGAATCGATGTCGTAAAATCTCAGAGGGTTTTAGAGTATCTGGAGTACTGGCACTCCCTTTCTCCCGCAAGAATTTCACATTTGCTTCTGAGCGAGCAGGAAACACACTTCTATCACGATGAACAAGAAGAAAGAGAGTATATCAAGTACGTTGTTGGACTTCTTGGTCATTTGAATATCATCTGGGATCGTGAAGAGTACCCTGATGATAAGCTCCTGACATTCACAGCAAGATCACAATATCTCAGATCAATAGATTCTAAAAACTTAATAGCAATACACAATGAACCAAATGAAAGACCTTGGAGGTATTTATCACCTGATGTTCTCGACCTCGTTTCCATCCAAGCTCCTTTGCAAAATGCGGAGAGGGAAATGGAGGATGCTCACGATGCAGGGTTTGCTGTCTATGCAAGTGAGATAATGCCTTACTGGGATGGATTTCAGCCAGAGGACATCGACCTTGCACTTGAATGGTACTCTGTAGCTCCACAGGTCTCCTCAGGAGCAGGATTTTATTACGGACTGGTAGATCAGTCGTATCCAGATCAAGAACCGTACACAGGGCTTTATAGAGCAATCACGAACCCTGACATCAATACGGTCTTGAACAATCTGAATGAAATGTACTGGATTGAGAGTGATGGTATTCCTCCGTTCTCATCTCCCGTTCATAGAGAACCGATGGAGATGATTGCCATCGATGATAATACTTTCGGGTATATCGAAACCCGTTATCCACTCAGAGGTTTGGACTCAGGAGTATATAGACTGATGATCACGATGAATAAGACTGCCAGTACTGCAAGGGTGAGGATTAACAATATCGATCAGAGACTGATACAGATGCTTGTGATCAACACTGCGGGAGAAAAGATCATCGAGAGAGAGTTGGTGTTCAAATCAGAGGGTAAGGACTTTGTGATCTCAGTGGATTTACTGGAATTCAATAAACCAGATTCTTATCTGGAAGTACTAGATATACAAATAGAGGAGATTAGTAAATGACTATCAAGTTAAAAGCAGAAACAGTGCAGGTAATCCTGAATACACTCGGTAAGTTACCATACGTGCAGGCAAGACCGGTTATTGAGTTGATTGAGATGGATTTGAGGGACGTAAAGGGAGACGAGACTGATGAGAAGACAACAAAAGATTAAATCGGTTAGGGTAGGACCATCGGATTACTCTGTAGAGTACAAGAGCAATATTGATTACTCAGGACTGACCGATAGAGAGATGCAGCGTATATATATTGCAGATGTCGGATCAGAGAAGTATAAGACGAATACACTCATACACGAGATTCTACATGCTATCTTCTATGAGCAGGGACTAACTAACGAATATAAAATGAAAGATGAAGAGAGGATCGTCCTCAATCTTGCAAACGGACTTCATCAATTTCTGAGAGATAATCCAAAGCAGTTCGAAACTATATTAAGGGATATACGAGAGTAGAGAGGTGAGGGAATGAGGAAAGAATCATTAGAGGAAAGGTACTGCATTTACAATGCTGATTGTCTTGAAGTGCTCAGGACATTGGGATCGGAAACAGTTGATTGCTTGATAACAGATCCACCAGCGGGAATTGGTTTGCTGGGGATTGATTGGGACAAGGACAAAGGTGGAAAAGAGCAGTGGATACAATGGATGACTCAAGTGATGGAAGAGTGCTTGAGAGTATGCAAGGAAGGTTCATACGGTATAGTCTGGGCATTTCCAAGAACTAGTCACTGGACAGCAGAAGCTCTTGATCGAGCAGGTTGGACGATCATTGACAAAGTAATGCATATTTCAAATCAGGGAGTACCGAAGAACAACAACTGCTTCAAGAACTCAGTGAACGAATATATTCTTGTCAGAAAGCCAAAGAGAGGGAAAGTCAAACCAGCCAATATGCAGGAGAACAGATTCGGTGACGACACAGTTGTCGTTTCTAGTCGCAAGGGCACGTCTGACTTCGGTTTGCGACGAAAGTACAAAGGAATAAAGAATACAGTCGAGAGGGTATATGAGAAGAAGAGGGGACGATATCCAACGAATGTTGTACTTGATGAAGGTGTCGATCCAGAGATTGAAAAGTACTTCTTTTGTAGTAAGAGAAGGAAGAAGGATGAACTTGTCGAAGGGGTATATCATCCTGCTCAGAAACCTCTGGCATTAATGAACTACTTTGTTCGTATCTTCTCGAACAAGGGAGAGATCATTTTAGATCCATTCAATGGTGTAGGAAGCACAGGAGTCTCTGCTCTGGAGAACAAGAGAGGCTATATCGGTATTGAGATGGACGAAAAATACTTTGATGCTTCAATTATCCGATTTAATTCTGTTTTAGAGAAGGAAGAGCGAGAGCTTTTTTAGAATATTATTCTATGGGGGTCAGGGGTATAGATTTCTGTGAAAAATCTGTGGTGCGCCATTTTCTCTCACACTCACAAAAGAAATTTCTGGGGGAGATGTATAGAAATTGATTCAATCTGACACAGACATGCAGGTTCGGGAGTGGATTATCAATCACAACACTCTCGGTGATGAGTACCTGAGTACAACGGAACTCGGAAATCGTCTTGGAATTGAGAAGATGGACGAGACGATCACAAGAGTCAGTAGACAGATCCTGACCTCGTTCGGATTTCCCACATCGAAAGCAAAGTCCCTCACTGCTCAGGAAAACATCGACATCGAGGTCATCAAGAACCTTGAGGAATCGAAACGTTCGAGAGCAACACTGTATATCTTAGAGAAGAGATTGAAGAAGAGACTCCAGATTGCTGAGGATGAGAATCGGGAGATCGAGATCGAATCAAAACTCCAGAGGATTGAAGAACAGAAAGCAGAACTCAGGAGGGCATCCGATCAGATATTGATCAAGCTCAAGTTCGAGGACAGACAGGTTCAGAAGATGAACAAGAAAGAAAGTGAGGATCAGGGTATAGATATTATTATCGGTGGTTGAGGAGTATGGTTGAGGGAGTAGTAAAAAGGAAACAACTTCAGTTTCCTCCAGATAGTTGGGTGTTCGCAGACTGGCAACAATCAGTGTGGGATGAGACCGAGGATCTCAATCAACCGCAATGGATTGTACTCAACTGTGGTCGTGGTGCGGGGAAAGATATTCTCAGCATCCGTTGTGCTCTGAGAGATGCATTTAAACTCTACAAGCAAAAGAAGAAGGATATAGCGGAGGGAAAGCTCAGAGCAATACAGACTCCGATTGTATCAATCTTTCTCGTCAGTTCCTCTGATGACAAACTGAATCAAACAATTTTGGAGATGGAGAACTGTTTGGAATCTCTTGCAGCAGAGTGGGAGATAAAACCTGACAGACTCTACAAGAGAATCAAACGTGACAAGATGTTCTGGATACTCGGTCGTGGAGAGATCGAGGTCTATCACAAGATATCCTCAACTGCTGGGTCTCTTAGAGGTTCAGGTATCGATATATGTCTCTGGACTGAATTTGCCTTTGAACAAAGAGAACAAGCATTCCGAGATGAGTTTCAAGGTACTCTTTTAAGACCCGGACGATTAGGGAGGGTTTATCTATACTCAACTCCGAATGGACCCTTCGGTGCTTTCTTTCAACAATGTCAAATTGCGCAGGAAGATCAGACAGGAAACTATTTATACAAGCATGCAACATCCTATGACGCACTGGACTTGACGGACGCTCAGGTTCAGAGACTTGAAGCAAAGAAGAAACAAGACCCTGATACCTTCGATCAGGAGAACCTTGCAAAGTTTGTCATCCTTACCGGAGGGGGAAGAACTGTCTATAAGAAGGATAATCTTGAGAAGTGTTATATCCTCAAGAAATCTGAATCTGAGTCCAAGGGTAGAGATATCGTCATTGGAGTCGATATAGCTTATGAAACCTCAGGGGATTCGACAGTCTTTGCGATTCTGGATAAACACAAGTCAGAACTTATCAGAGTAGAGAGATTCCAGAAGACGACCGCAAAGGATATCATCGCACATCTTGAACGACTGGATAAGGAGTTTGGATCTCCGAGGTTCAAGATGGACAGTACATTCAGACTTCAACTCTCTGACTTTCTTCCCAAGGGAATTGATATCGAGGAGCTTGTTGTTCGTCAGAATTCAAAGATCAGGTACATCACTCAACTCAACATGCTTATCCAGAAGAATGATATACGCATTCCTCATCCTGAGAGTTATGAGTTCAAGAACCTGACTGATAAGGAGAATCTGGGTATTCTGATCAAAGAGATCTTGGAATTCGAGGTCAGACACAAACAGGATTACAAGGGGACGGTTGTCTACGGTCATCCGGTTGGGGGACACGATGACTGTGTTTTCGCACTTTGTTATGCGGTGGATGATCTTGTGAAACCGCAGTTGGATACAAAGCAGACTAAAAAAAGGGTAAGTGGATTGTTTTAGAGAATAGGATACTATCGTATAGTATCTGAGGAGTTCAGGGATGTTCAGTAAATTATATACATTAGAGATACCGAAAGGATTGCCAGATGAGGTAAAGGAGCTTTTTGAAAGTGCAAGAGACCAGATCGAGAATCATATCCTCTCAGAGAGATATCAGGAGATGACACTCATCAGGGATCAATTGCGTGGGGGAAAGAAAGCACTCTCCGACAGGTATCATCCACCGATTGAAGGTCTGAAGGAAGAAAACAGGAAGAAGGTTGAGAAAGCAAGGACGCATGTGAATCTTGCGCAGCCTGCTCTTGATCGACTGGTCAACTCAATCCACTCAGGTCTTATTCACAGAGAACTTGATATCCAGTCAGATATTATCAGCAAGACCGTAACTCATCCACGATATACGGAATCTTTGACTGACTTGTGTTCAAATGCGTTTGCATACGGAACAGGATACCTTTGTCCGATATATGATCAGGGAAGATTCAAGTACTGGCTTCCTGATCCACTCTTCACGATCTTGGTCACTGATCCTTTCGACATCGATGAAGTCGTGGGAATTATCGAGTGCGTGTATGATCAGTCCTTTCAAACTACATTCAGAGGTTTTCGTTTTCTTTCAAGAACCTATGAGGGGTGGATCGATAACAAGAAGAAGACCTCTGTGATCAATGAGCACGGACAGGGGAACCTTCCTTGTGTGGTTGCATACGGTAATAAGCAGAGGTGCTTTGGAGATCCTTATGGACGATCTCTCATTCTTCCCGCAGCAGAAGCGAGTATTCTCGTCACGAACAACGACTTGAATGCTAACCTCCTCCGAGATCTTCAGACAAACTCGATCTTACTTATCTACGGTGATATTGAATCCACGTCCGAGGATGATAACGAAACTCTCCAGAGATATGCACAGTTTAAAAACCGTGATGGTGGAATGGAGTATATTACTCCTGAGTCCAGACTTCAGGATGTAATCGAACTTGGAAAGGTATTCAGAACGAATGCCTCAGTCAGTACCGGACTTCCCATAGATACATTCTTACCCGAGGTCATTACAGGAAGTGATGCGAGTGCAACCGCAGCAAGACAACGAGCATTTCCTCTCCAGCAGAAAATGCATCGACTGATTAACCAGTGGGAAGAGGTGGAACTCAGCACTCTCGGTCTTGTGACATCAATGGTCTTGAATGATCAACGACCTCTCGATGACCTCATTGATGACTATAACATCAGAGTCGATATCAAGCCGAGTAATCCAGAGGCGGACTCTGAGACGTTGGCAAACTACATTCAGAAAGCAAATAACTATTATATACCGGTAGAGGATGTCATCAACTACTACAGTAAGAATCTTTCTCAGGAAAAGAAGGATAAGTTGATGGAAATGTGGAATAATAGATATGGAGAGAAGGAAATTGAAATTATAAGTGAGAATAGAGAAACAGATATCGTATAGATATTGAGGAGATAAGTACCAATGGCTTTAACACAATCTCAATTAGAATTAAAGATAAAGCAGTGTGAATCTGCGGGGTTTGATTTCTGGCAAGTCCTATCCAGTGCGTATACGAATATTGCAAGTATTTCAACGCAATCGGCAATGCTTCTCGCAGCACTGTGCAATAAATTTACGGGGAGTTCTGCGAGCAATGCAGCAGAGTCCACGATGTACATTTTGGAGGGGGAGGGAACTTGGCAGGATGTGAGTGTCCTTGCTGGATACTTGCATCCTATCGAGTCTGAGACAAAATCAGAGGTTCTTTCTATAATCGAAACATACGTGTATAATGGTCCTGAGCAATTTGCATCCAGTGTTCCGTCTGGATTCGGTTACGGATATGGATACGGGATTGGATTCTCGAACAACTATTTCGATCTGATCGATATGGGATAAACAGAGATGTGATATCTCTTGGAATATAACCGAGTGTGATACTCGGAGGGAGTAAGTAAATGTCAGAGAATGAAACGGATGTGAAATCCGAAAAACAGGATACCAAGGTTGTCGACGAGAAGTCAAAGACTGAGGTCGTAAAGGAATCAGATAATGATGGACTATACAGTGCATTAAAATCTGAAAGGGAGAATCGCAAGACTCTTGAGAAGGAACTGAAAGATGTTCTGAAGGAAAAGGAAGATGTGCAGACAAAGCTCTCAGAGATTGAGGCAAAGTTTGAAACCACTTCTGAAAGTCTCAGGAAGTTTGAGATCAAGGAGAAGAAGTCGAGTCTACTGAACGAGATTGTTGAAAAACAGGAAGAGGTCAGTATCGACAAGAAGAAAGCAGAGAAGTTTCTGGATAAACTTGTGTACGAGAGTGATGAGAAACTCGTGAAGGATATTGAGGATATAGTCGATATTCTCTCAGTTCCGAAGATCGAGGAGACTGAAAAGAAGGAGAGAATTCTTTCCGGTCAACCATCGAAGGCTCAATCACTGGAGGTTGGTGAAGAAGTTCACCTTGGAAAACTCTACAGAGAAAATCCAGAGGCTTACAAAGAATATGTAAAACAAAAGAGGAAAAACAATCCTTTTGCGAGAAAACAATAATTAAGAACTAAGAGACCCTTGGAGGGGTCGGAGGATATATATTATGGCAATCGTACAAAATTCCGATATTTTTGTGCCTCAGGTAATCGGTGATGTCGCATCAGACATTTTGTGGACAAAGGTTCCACTCCTGAGATCTCAGTATGTAAAGAACGCAGCCGGTGATGTTTGGAGTGAAGGTGGTAATACAGTTACCTTTCCTTACTTTGATACCACTTTGACCGGTCAAGTACAGGATCAGGTGAACAACAGTCGTACTGGAGTGACACCAACAAAGGTAAGTGTTTCAAGCTATACCGAAACTTTGAGCAACAAGATTGTTTCTCTGGATTTCGACAAGAACGTCCTGAGGGATGCATCGAGCGCAACTGATCTCAATCAGCATGTGGGAGAGGTCGTTGCAAGAGAGAGTGCTGCAACAATTCAGAATGCACTGATCACAAGTGCAGAGGGTACATCCCTTGAACTCGATATCACAGGTGAGAGTACAACTACTCTCAATGTGGACAGTATCGTTGAGGCAAAGATGGAAAGAGGAGAATGGTCAGGTGCAGGTATGCCTGCTCTATTCGTTCACTCTAAGCAATACACTGACCTTGCTAAGAGTTCTGACTTTAAGACCTTGGCAACTGCTGCAACGACTACTCTTGCAAGTGCTGGGAATATGCCAGATGGAGCGGTTGCGATGGTTCACGGTTGCTGGGTTGTGTTGATGGATTCCATCAGTACAAATACCGTACCTGATCCTGATCAGTATACTGCACTTCTCGTGTATCCTGATGCTCTAGGTTTGTATATGAAGCAGGAAATCGAAGCGAGTGAGAAGACACATGCAGGGTCTTCGGTCCTCACTTACGATTTCGACTTCAGATTTACCACTACCTTGTATAGAAACAATCCTCGTGGAGTTGTAAAACTTATCACTGAGTAATCGGTGGTATTGTCTCCCTATCAATCGGAGGGTGAGTGGCAAACTCACCCTCTGTATATAGGCGGTATGAATGATGTCTTCACTCTTTGGTATTACAGCATCAGATATTCAAAACAAGATCACTCCATCCAATTCTGAGCAAGTTTTCTTGATCGGTGATGAGGGGGATATATCTTCTGTGACCGTTGACTCAATTGTTGAAACTCAAGAGTCCAGACTCTTGTCTCATCTCCCAGAGAGAGAAAGACGACTGATCAGGAGAGTTGAGGATGAGATTCTAACGGAATACGCAACTGAGGGACAGACTTCCTTTCAACTGGGACTCTATCCTCTGGATGAATCCAGTCTCAAACTCTACAAGAATTATAGTCAATCACGTTCCTACTTTGAGAGAACTTATGAGGATGCGGTTTCCACTGACGACTATACGGTCGATGCAGATACAGGGGTTATCACCTTCGTGGAAGGACTCAGAAAGGGTGATCGCCTTTATGCTGAGTACAATCACAGTGCAGCACAGAACTTTCTGTATTTGAAGGAAACGGTTATCACGATGACCGTGATCGAACTTTCAAAGAGGTTCAATAACTTCAGGGACAACGATGGATATGAGCGTTTCGATTCTTGGGAAGAAGAGGTGAACAACTACCTGATGACTCTCAGGAAGTCTGCATCTGTGGGGATTGATGAAATTGATCAGATTAAGCTCAGAAGTGAAACCAGAACCACACGAGTTTCCAAGCACTTGAGGTTTTAACGGATGAGCAAAGCAAGATGGAAAGAGAGAGCAAAGGCAATCAAGGCATTCAAGCAGTCCTCTGAAGGACAGTACCTTGTGAATGTTGCACTTGCTGCATATAAGGACAAGCTCACTGATCGTCTTGAAAAGCAGCACAAGAACAAACAGGGGAAGTGGAAGAGACTTGATCGTGAGTATCAGAGTTGGAAGTCAGAAGAAAACCTCTCTGATGATAAGTGGAAAGCTACGGGAAAGCTCTTGAAGTCGGTGATAGATAATCCACCTAAGAAACTGGGAACGAGAAAGAAAGTCAGGTTCGGAATCAACTTTTACAATTACAGGGCATTCCTGATTCCGAATGCATTGAAGAAAAGAAAAGGGATCAAGAAAAAGCAGTTCAAGAATATATACTACAAACTCAATAACAAACGTCCATTCTTCGTCTGGGAGAGAGAGGAGATGCCTGCAATCATCGAGAATGTGCAGGACGCAATGGATGAGAATATTGAGAGGTTGGGGTTAAAAGCGGGAAGAAGGTAATGTTTGTAAGTGCTCAGAAAGCTGTTCAAGAGAATATATTCGGGAGAATCAGAGATCATAGGGAACTTCTAAAGATCGATGATCGTGACCTGAGTATTTACAAGTTCTTTCCTGATGACAATTACAGGACTTCATTCCCTGCAATCGTTGTCCAGTGTCAGCAGGTAGAGAATGAGAACTTCTCAAACGTTTACAATCAAGTAATGATCGAATGTCGTATATCTGTCTGTGATGTACTTTCAATGAACGATGGGAAGGTCGAGGACAGCATTGAGAGAATTGAACTCCTCTCTGATAAGATTAAGAATTATCTCGATGGAGTTCCAAACCTTGGTCTTATTGACTACTATGTTTTTCATCGATCTTGGATCTGGTCAATGGATCAGATAATACTCGATGATCAGGATAGGGTAGGACGAAGGGATCTAATCTTGGAAATACCACTTCTTGTAAAGAATGGTGAAAATCTGAGAACATAAAAGAAGGTATATGATTGGATATAGCAGAATAAATAATTAGTATATCTCGGGAGGATATAGGAAAATGGGAATAGATAAACTTTCAGGTGTAGCGGAGTCACTCGCATTCAGTGGAACAAGTGGTTCTGCGTCTTCACCTTGCAACGAAATACAAGACTGGGAAACAGATGATTCAGTTGAGACCGTGGACTTTAAGGTAGGTGATGCAAACGTCTTTGGTAAATACAAAGGACCAGAATCCGCATACATCAAGATCTCAACAAGTGATGCGTCTTTCTATACCAGTGTCAAAGAGGGTGATACCTTCGAGTCTCTTGTTCTTACAGTGAACGGAGCACTTGAGATTAACGGAACTGCCGTCGGTGGTCAGGCAACATACACGATCTCGGATGCAGTACTCCAGAGTAAGGAACCCGTTGGAGGCGACAATGCTTCCAGAGTTCCTGTTGTTGGAACACTAGAATTCCAAATGTATCGTCCAGCAGCAGACGGATCAGATCCTACCGCAGTCTGGGCAGCAGTTGTGTAATACTAGCAGAGAGGGAGATTGAATGATGGGAAAGAAGAAGAGGGAAGTATATCTTCCAAGGAAAGAAATCAAGCTCAAGGATGGAGAAACCTACTGTTTTAGGGCAGTTCCATTCACGGAGGACATTGAGGACAGTCTCACCGTTCTTTTCGGTGAAGCAGATGGAATTGAGAATATCAGTGCGAGTATGAAGATCGTGAGAAAGTCTTTATCATACGATCAGGATCAGGAGACCATAGAGTACTTAATCGGTAATGGTGTTATAGATCCAAGATCTGATCAGGATACTTTCAAGGATATCATCAACGCAGCACTGAATCAGTAGTGAGCCGATGATGGATGATCTTCCAGAGAATAAAGACGATACTCTGCAAGGAGTGGGGAAAGTCACCGGTTGAAGTTCAGGCGATGATTGATCGTGAGGAGATCCTCCTGAGTGATGTCTTCGAACTCATTGTCTACAAGATGGCAACTGATCCAAACGGTGGAAACATTCCTTCATATATATTCAGGGAAGATGTCATTCAGAGAAAGAAAGTACAGGAGTCAGTATCTCAACTCCTGAAACTCAGAGAAATTCAGAAAGATGAAAACGAGATACTCAAGATCGATAAAGCACTGGAGGATATCAGAAAGAATCCTCGAAAGGTGAGGATCAAGTAAGGAGGAGAGGAGATGGCAAAACCCCAAGTTGGATTAGGATTTGATCTCGCAAGTTGGAAGCGTGATATGGGGAATGCCGCAAAGGCAGTCAAGAAGGGTCTTGGTGAAGCTGCGCTCCATCCCTTTAACAGGGCACTCAAAAGATCGATCAGGACAACGAAGTCCACACTTACAAAGATCAAAGATAATTTCCTGAACCTGAAGACTTTCATTGCGGGTCTCGCACTGACCGCAGCGGTCAAGGTCACAATCAACGGCATCAACAAGGTTATAGACGAACTATCGAAACTTGAGAACTCGTCCTCAAAAGTTGAGACTGCAATGCAGTCTGCTTATGGTGGTATTGATCAGGATCTTCTGAACTTTATCAACGCACTCGGTCAGGAATTCGGTATCCTGAATGAGGAATTGTATAAGGGAGCACAGGAGGCGATCCGCAAAGGTTTCTCTCCTGATCAGGTGAAAGACATTCTTACTCTCGGTGCGTTTGTCGCAGTCGATAGAGACGAGGATTTTGCAGAAGGTATAGTCAGAGACCTGACAGAAGCACTCGATGGTATCGGAGCTGATCCTCTTGAGAACTTCGGTGCAAAGATAAACGAGAACCTCACCTCCAAGGTCGAGCAAGGCATTGATGCGTTTAATCAGATCAGAAGACAGTATCAGAGGATTAATCAGGAGACAGGTGAACTTGAGTTCATTGATCCATCGACTATCGTTACAGCAAGAGAAGAAATCGACAAACTACTGGAAACACTGAAGAGCAATATACTCAAGTCAATTGCTCCTGAGCTTGAAGCACTCACGGAGAAGATGATCCAGTACATCAAGTATATCACTCAGGATACTTCAAAGTTTGAAGACATGCTCAAGGGTCTGATACCCGTTGCAGAGAGTGTGATGCTTGCAATTGCAGCAATTGGAACTGCATTAGTTGAGAGTTGGGTAATCTGGGAAGAATTCAAGGAGATGGTGAAGGCAAATGCAGCACTCATCAAATCCATTCTCATCGATCTTCCGAAGAACATTATAGATGCATTTGCAGGTGAGGGTTTCACGGACGCATTCCTTGGAAACATCAAGGAAAGAATCAAGTCCATCTTTGATTTCGTACTGAACCTGATCAAGGGAACAATCAAGTTCCTTCTCGATGGTGCTAACAAGGTTCTCAAGTTTCTCAAGGATTCATTGGATAGACTTCTCTCAGACGAGGTCTTGAGTGCGATCAAGTTTCTTTCCGGCGGGAAAATAGATCTCAGGGGACTTGCCGACTTAGAATTCGACACATCGGGTATTGAGGAGAAGTTTGATAAAGCCTTCGGTGATACACTCGATGCATTTGATCGTTCAATGAATGCAGCAAAGGACTTTTTTAAGACCAAGGGTGAATCTGATGTAAAACTCTATTCTGGTCTTTATGGAGCACTGACAGGAGAATCTATCTTCGATGGACTTCCCGATATACAGAAACAACCTCAATCGTCTCTCCCGAATGTGAGAGATGCTTCTGAGCTTGTTAATCAACGAGCACTGGATATGGAAAGGGAAGCACAGAAGAAGAAAGAAGAGGAAGAACGAAAGAAGAAGAATGAGGAATCCAACAATAATGAGAGCCAAGATGATCAGAGAGAAATGTTGGAAACCTTGAAGGGAATCAGGTCGAATACTGAGAATACAAATACTAAGAACACTCTGGTACTTTGTACTCACGGTCCGCAGTACTACAGGACGTTCCGACCTGCGAGGAGTAGAAGGTAATGGGAACGGCAATAACATACAGGGGAGAAAGTATCTGGTCCACCGGTGAGGGGATTGGATGGTCGTTTATTGCTGGGTCAAAACCGTATAGAACAATGATCGAGACTCCTGCGGTTGGAAATGGAAAGTGGATTAAAAAGAAGGGACAGGATGAGACTGTCCACCGATTGAATCTTCACTGGGAAACGAATGATATGAGCAGCGTAAAGTCTTCAATCGAATCATATCTTGATGGAGAACTTGGTTCACTGGTTGTTCCCGACTGGGATGATCCTTTTGAAAACTGTATGCTCACGAATGTGGGTCAGTGGATCTCAGATAGATCGGGTAAGGGTAATGGGTACTACATCCTGAGTACGACACTGGACTTTACCGAGTTCCCAGCAGGAACGAACTCAAGCGCATGTTAAGGGGAGAGAAGAAAGTTAATGGCATATAAATTTACAAATGATATATCGGATGTAACTGCAAGTTTTCCATCCAGTGCTTATTCACCGTTTGATTTCAAGAACGTTGAAACCACGTTCTATGATGTGAGCAATGAGACTTTCAATGTACCAGCAAGCTCTCCTTACAAGATGCACTTGGACTATATCCCTGTTTCTCAAGAGGATGTGACGATAACGGTTGGAGGTGTTTCGAGAACGATTATTCCCTACGGAGAAAGTCCTTCCTCGACCGAGGTTGCAATGCAGTTTGAGACTGGGAGCATCATTGAGTTTAACTCGAATGATTCTGGTTCACAGTGCATTATCTCATACAAGGGATTGTCTTCGGGTATCACCTCTCATCATTTAAATACCATCGGAAAAGAATTGGAAGCAGTACAGGACGCACTTGTTGGAGGATCTACACCTTTCGTCCAGAGTGATGGGTCCGTAACTGATCAGAGTATTGCAAGATGGGATGGAACCGACGGAGGTACGATTGATACTTGTGGATTCACGATAAACGATAGTGATGAACTTGTTGTCTCCGATGGACGCATAGTCATCACCTCCGCAGCAGGAAAAGCCATTACGGGAAAGACTCAGAGCTTTCAACCTGCACTCTCCGCACAATCAGAAGAAACCTGCTATATTGAGATGATCGCAGATACGGATGGATCAAACTCTGGACCATCAGAGTGGAATCTCGTTGTTCCAAGATCTCAAGGGAACTTTCAAATCGTTAATGCAGGAGGGTATGAGATACTGGACCTTTCGAACAATTCACTGACCGACACTTATATTCAGGTGAATGATACTGGAAATGTTATTCTAGGTCCATCTTCAGGAAGTAACGTGACTATCAACAGTGGTGTTCTTACAGCAGCTACCTCCATCGGAGCGGGTGATAGTATATCCATTACATCAGCAGGTGTATCTCTAGCAACTGTTGCGGGTGCAATGAGTTTTGATTCTGGCAAGACTGGACCTGTTGGTGCGAACCCTGTCATCTGCTTTGATGATTCTCAGACAACTGGTATGTATTCAAGTGCTACGGGTGAAATCAATCTTGCTTGTTCGGGAACTGACATTTTAGATATAACTGCATCAGAGATCACCTGTAATACTGATATCAATGTTGGAAGCAATGATCTTGTTTTAGACTTTAACGTGGATGCGAATACTGCCGGTGGAGGTCAGATTGTATGGACAGGAGAGGATTCCGGCGGCGACATACGAATCTATACCTTCGATGATATTACAAGTGATAGTTTCGACGGTTTGCGAGTAGAGGTTGAATCAAATACCTTTTGGGAAATCAGAGCAGGTATATCATACCTAGCCATTAACGGATACCGATTGTCCTTAAGTTCTTCAAAGGTCAATCCATATAATGATAATGAGATTCAGTTGGGAGAGCTGACGAAGAGGTTTTCCTCTGCCAACATCGCAGGGGTTACAAGATCAGATGCAGGCTTTTCCTGTAATACTGATCCTGCCAGTGCAAGCTACTTGATTGATACATACAGGTCATCAGGAGATATATACTTCAGGGCAAGAACGAACTCTGCTGACGATATTATCTTCATAATGACAAATGACACAAGAGATTACTGGATAAGAAATAACGCTTCAGGAAACCTACTCATCCGAGACAATACAGCAGGGTTTAATCATATCGAGTGTCTTGGTGGACTTGTTCAAGATGCTGTGACGATCAACGCAGATGCTACGACTGATTTCTCAAATGATATAGATATCGCAGGAGATGTAAATGCTGACAAAGTAATTATATCGAACGGCACAACAGCAGCTACCCCTACACTTGAACTAGATCAGAATGATGCGGACCAAGCCTTTATTAACTTTGCCGGAACGACTCCGGCGACAGGAGATCCATCGGATTTGAATATATCAACTGCAAACGGAAGTGGAAGTTTGGACGGTCCTAAAAATCGTGATACTGTTGGTGCAGGTTGGAATTTTGAGGGGATGCTCCGTATAGAAGTAAATGGAACTGAAAAATGGATTCCATATTATGACAATGATTTCGTAGATCCATAATAGGAGAGGGAATATAATGTTTGAAAACATAAGACAAGAAAACGCACTGAGATTGACCGAGATATCTTTACGCATAGCTGAATCAATCGGCAAGAAGAATGAGTTCTGGGATTCTCTTTTGAATAACTTCCAAAGACCAGAAGCATGTAACGAGAGTGCTGAGGATATCATCAGGACATATATCTCGGTAACTCTAAAAAGATTAAAGGCAAGTAAAGCAATAACAAAACTTGATAGCCTCTTACTTGATGAAAGCACTTGGTCAGATCTGGGACTTGTATCTCTCGATTCAGAATCAATCGGGCAAGAGTTCTCTCAGGATCTCCGAGGGCAATTGCTGGATCTTCTAAACATCCATTCTGTGAATTGGTTGAATAACCTTTCTCTCAGTCTTCAAACAGAGATCACGAATGAAACAGGATTCGGATACGGATACGGTTATGCATCAGGTGGTCTCAACTACTGGGATGTAATACAGACCGATGAAATTTAATTCTTTAGAGGGGAAGATCAATGAGTGATGAACTAAAAACAAAGGGGATTAATCTTGGAGGTGGAGCCGTTGGAGGCGGAATCGTCGGGATTGTCATATACATTCTGATCTCACTTGGAGTCGTAGGACCAGAGGCAACCCAGAATCAGGAGAACCTTGATAAACGTCTTACAAAGATCGAACTCTCGATTATCCAACTCGATCACAAACTGGAGTTGTACATTCAAGAGCAAAGTATATTAGTTGATGATCGTTGGACTGCGGAGATGATGAAAGACTGGGTGAGGGATTTTGAAAGGTACAACGTGGATCAAGGAATGAGAATACCTGATCCAAAGGACTATTCTCAGTGATTTTGTGCCACTGTTAATAAGACTATAAGTATGAAGAGGAATGGGAATGATATTTACCAGATTAGGACAAGTGAATGCAAACGGTGGTGAAGCACTTGGGTACATCAAAGACATCCAAGCAGAGACCTCGTTTTCAGGTGCGAGAATCAAATGGTCTCACTCTGGTATTAACTCATTCTCTGATTCGAATCTTCTTCACGCAATATACCTGAATGGACAACTCATCAAGGTCATCAGTGCTCAAGCAGAGAATCAGATAGAACTCGGATTGCTTGAAGATGGATCAAACTCATTCGACGTGAGAATTATTGAAGGAGAGAGGGAAAACGTTCTGGAGTACCTTTCAGACGGATATGGACCTCACTCTCTCATCAAGTGGGATTACAGCACTGAAAATGATCTGAGAGCATATAGAGTATACAGGAAGACCTCAGGAGGGTCTTACTCACTCATTGGAACAAATACAGACATCGTTGTCGAAAGAGTCGTATTCGAACTTCCTCATAGTGGATCAGGTTCTGGAAGGTTGTCAGTCGATGGAGCGTATAACTCCACTCCGACGAATAAGTTCATCACCGTACAGATTCAGGATTCTCCAAGAGCATTCAGGCATAATCTCTCAGGTACTTACTCTGCGTGGGTAGAGTTTCAGAAGTCGAATTCCTACTTTCTGGGAGATGGAATATCCATCACCTTTGATTCTGATCCAGATGACTATGATAGTAGTGATGAGTGGTATATTCATATTGGACCATCAAATGTCTACGTTGATAAGGATTTTGAAGAGAACGACTATACTTACAAGATAGCTGCGGTTGATGAGTCAGGGAATGAATCATCTTTCACAGATGAGATCGTAAACAATGTCTCACGAAGACCTGCATCGGTTTCCTCTCCGTCAGCAGTCTGGGATGGAACGGATATTATTCTGTCTTGGACTGATCCCTCTCCTCTGGGAGATGTGACCTCCATTGAGATTTACAGCAACTACAACAACAATACACAGGGGCTTGAATCACATGTGATCGAATCTTCATCGATGGTCAGTGTCGGCACTGGAGTCGAGAGCTATACTCTCTCTTCTCCTGTCTCTGGAGAATACAAGTTTTATATCCGCACGAAGAACAGTGATGGACTCGTCTCTGATGATATCAATCTCTTGTCTGTAGATACTACCAGCACTCCAACCTCTCTTGATATTGAGGATGCTGAGAATCTGATTCTCACTCCGTATGCGGGAGGAGGAGTGGATATCGAGTTTACATACAATTTCAACAACGGTCCTGATGCGAACAAAGCATATATCCTTGTAGGTAAAACTGAATCTGACCTGAATAATGCTCTCTCTGCTTTAGCAAGCAGGCAATTCACGGTCTATTCTGACCGAGTGAGATACTCTTCAAGATACGTTTCGTACTCAGACACAAATTACGGTCCTTCTGCTGATGTCGGTGATCTCTCGTTAGTAACTTTCTTTTCTCCGCAGTCAAAGATAAGAGAATGGAATGGAACCACCTTTGCCAATCTGGAAACCTTATCAGATGATGAGTATGTCTTCGCAGAGGATTATGAAACGCAGGGAGGAACACTGTTCAGAACGGATTCAACTCAATCTCCGAATCCTCCATCATCCACAATCATCTCTGCATGTGACTTGATTGAAGTTGATCTCAGTTCTTCTTCCGTTGGTGTCGTGAACTTCTCCTATCTTGCAGATAAAGACTATACGTCCATCTTCGGGGTAAATACCGTATATGTAGGAGTGTTTATCACTGGTGCAGATAATCAATATCAATCAACGGTAGTAGCTGACTCTGTGACCATCGATTCAACTGCTCCAGCGGATACAACAGGTACGGAGGTCTTCAGCGTATAATGGGCTCAATCAATACAACAAATTCAACATCAATACCTCCTCTCCTTCAACGAGTATATATTGACGGAAAGAGAAGATCAGATATTCAATGTCTTTCAATTTCTCAGTCGTTCAATGGACAGGGTACTACTGCAAACCTTGATTGTCCTTCTTGGTGCTATGATCGTGATAAGAGTTTTCTTCGTGGAGCATTTATCCTCATTCAAGTAAAGTATTCAGGTTCATATTTTTGGGATACAGTATTTTGCGGGTATATCACGAATGTGAACTCATCGCCTTCGACAAGAGTCTCACTCACTGCCAGTTCCTTGATTGCTCTTTCAGATTACGTTTACATCGGACAAGCAGACATCGATGATAACTCTCTCTACGTTTACTATCCTGAGTATGCATATGAGAATGGAGTATATAAAGAAACGGGATGGAATATCAAAACTTGTTTGCGTGATGTCTTCAATTCTTCTCTCAGAACTTGGAAAGGTGGAGGGGGCTCCATTCCTTCTCAGTACAGATCGAAACTTCAACTCGGTTCTCTGAGTGTCTTGAATTCAAAGTGGAACAATGTGAAGATCGCATCAGAGTACAAGAACACAACTCTCCGTTCCTTCCTTGATGATATTCTGAGAGCATCAGGATATATTCGTTTTTCGGAGGAGTTTAGATCTTCGGGGGACACTGTTCTCAAGTTCTTTGAACTTGCAAGTTACACGAACAATACGAAGACAATGAAGATTGCCTCCCGTGGTGAATGCATCAGGGGAAGCAATATACAGGATCTTGAGTATAGTGAATCACTTGATGGAGTCATTAATCGATGCACTGTTCTTGGAGACTATCAGAGATATATGATCTCCCTCACTTTAGGGAACGGGGGATTGATCAAAGGATGGAATACTGCTCTTGAATCCTCAGTGCTCTCCGATCCTGAAAGCGCACAGGGAGGTCAGGAAGTAACGGGAAGTACATCGAAGGAGAAGCAAAGAGTTTTTAGAGAGTATGATCTCAATCCGATCTTCAAGAAGTACAACATCGATAAAGAGAACTTCTTGGATGTCACGAGTGGTAAACTTCCCATTCAGGTTCTCAAATACGGTATAGCTTCATATTCTCACGATACGACCACGGGAACGACAACGATGACCATCTCATCAACTCCAAACGAGTTGATCACTGGTTTTGAACTCGATGTCGATAGCCTGAAACTGAAATTAAATGAACCCGCAATCAATCATAAGAGCAGGTCTCTCGTCTCGGGTGTCGTCACCGACGTATATGAGGAAGCACTGATTGCACTGACTATAACAATCAGAGGGAAACAACTCATCTACGATACGGGTACAAAGTCTTCACCCTACAATCTGACAGGGATTTCCTCTGATGGATTAAATGAAGTGATTGGTCCACTCCCTTTCAGATATGAGCAGTATACGAATAAAGGATTTCCCATCGATGGTGTAGAATATAATTGTGTGTACTATACGAGCACAACGGGGTTTGTGACCAAGACTTCTCAAGATGTCTACATCGATCAGACGAAGGACTTGGAGAATGCGGGGAATATCTTCCTGTTCGAGAAGTCTCAGATCAAGACGACCTATGACATCACGATACCGTATTACACAAAGAGCTACGAGGTAGGGGACAGATTGATCATTCAAGGACCGAGGGACTTCAATTACTATCCACATGTGATCAATAACATTTCTTGGGATTTAACGGAGGAGCATAAAACGTATATCAGAACAGACTCGAATGAACCCGAAGTCGCAAGTACGTTTGTGCAAAGTGTTTGATGGATGAGAAGTTAATCAAGTTACAGAACGAGAGTATCAATGATCTCCAGAGTGGGAAGTCATCAAAGAACTCGGACGGTACTGTTGATCGTACACTTACAAGAAGAGGGATCGTCTCCGTTGTAAACCCCGACAGTACTTACAAGGTGAATGTGGTTGGAGCAGATGACAGCACTCAGTTCTCAGTCGATGGAGTTCGAGTGTGGTCAAACGAGGAGCTTACCTTAGAAGTGGGCGATAAGGTCACGATTCAGTACGAACGTTTCTCTCCTATTCCTTGGATCACAAAGCAGTCTGGTTCCGGCTCCAGTGGTGGGGGAGCAGAACAAACATTATTGGGCTTTATCCGATATCTGAGCTAGGAGGTGTATAGTCGATGAGTATGTTCAACCTCCCAAGCACAAAGACAGATGTCAGCAAGAGATCTGAAGCTGGATGTAAGTCCATTTACTTTCCGACCGGACTGGATAACGAGACAAAGGTTCTTTACTCAGGATGTTCTTCTTGTTCGAAGATCAATGATCACAGTGTGTGTGTTCACATCGGGTTCCAACCTGATCATAATGAATCCAGATATGAAGATGTACTCGATGAGAACAGAATACTTGTCGAGGATATAAACAGAGTTCAAACCGGACTGTTCTATCTTGGGTATGTGACGAATGGATATATCGGAAGTGAGATTCTTTATAATGCGAGGGGAGGAGGAGATAACGCAACTCAACTCCTTGGACCTTACGTTGTACAGAATGCGAGTAATAAAACTCTCACAGTGCAGGGACCGAACCCGAAGTTCCTGACAGTGGGTGAACTCAGAGAGAATCCTCTTTTCCCACTTCCTGACCCGCTAACGGGAGAGACTTCAAGACTGATTTCAGACTCCAGAATCATCAGACTTCCAACAGGAGCGAGCGCAGAGTTTGACTATAACAGTTGTTTGTCAAATAAGTGTAAGCCTCTTATAGTCAGCATCGATTACCCTGAGACCGACGACCTTGAGAACGTGACCTTCACAGTCGAACTCGATCAGACTGTGGACAACGCAATGGAACCGAGGGATAAAGGGTATGTTCCTCAGAACTATTTTGTTTCCTTCAGAGCAGAAGTCCTGTATCCTTCTGACTGGAGAAACTATCAGAAACCCAGAGAGTCAGCATTCATCAGAAGAACTGATATCCAGTTCAATACCGCAAGTGTACACAGGTTGAAGGATACGCAAGGCAATGATACTCGTGTCCTCTATCCATCGTACTTCATCGGTTGTATGACAGCGACAATCCACAAGCAGGACACGACAACAGAGTTCATCAACATCAATGACCTGAAAGCTCTGCTCACAACAACTCAGGTCGCAGAGGGGTCGTGGACAACTGATCTCGATCTGACAGGATATGATTTCACAACCGAGGTTGACTATATCTCTGTAGATTATTACTGCGAGGCAACTGCCTCTGATCCACTCGATGGTCGAGTCTGGCATCAAGCATCGTGTTCGAACTCACAGACTGACCCTACAGGTTCCGCAGTACATTCAAACGGTGAGCACTGTACGAACACTTCCTGTTCTCAGTTTGATAAGTATCAGGCAGGTTGCTTTCTTCCCGATGCAGATAAGTTTTCTATGGGGGATGAGACGAATGGATTCGGAAGTAAAGAATTTCCTCCCAGAGATTTAGGTGATAGTCGATTTCTCTCTCAACTCTATACACGAGGGGACTGGTACATTCAGCAGGAAGTTCCGGGAATGAGTTCACACAGAGCATTCCAGTTGGTAAAACCCTCTGGAGGTGGGCCGTCAATATACTCACTGCTGGGGTCTTGGAGAGATGATGTCACGGGGGCATATATTCAACGCACAGAACCCGTGTCTCCTCCTGCCTACGGTGAGCGACTGACATACACAGACAACGAAGACAATGAGCATCAGGAGATTATCAAGGGTGCCGTACACAAGAGATACTATGATTTTGATATTGGTGGTCCATCTGACTATCACGATGCACTAGGAAATCCAACCAGTGGTCTTCTTCCATCAACGGTCTCAGGATGGACAACAAAGAACAACTCAATCAATTCAAGTTTTAATGAAGATATCAAAGCCTTCCCGTATAGAGATATTGGAAGTACCAATGTCTACAAGTACCAGAACAACAAAGGTGGAATGCACATCAGTTCAGAACTTGTTAGTAATATGGAGAATATTGTCGTCAACGTTGATCCAAGTGTAGAGGACACGAGCGTATCAACTGCGATAAGATCAAGATTTCAGTAGTACAGTTTTCGGGGGAGAGAAGAGATGGCAACACAGGTATATGGTAATTTTACAGCATTAGACCCAGTGGTAGAGGTAGACGGTGAGCAATACAGTGCTGCACTCCAGTTCAATCAAGGACCACTGGGAGCGACATCCAAGAACAATATAGTCAATGGCACAATCGCAGATGTAGAGGATCTTGGAGGAGGGTATCACAAGATTACATGCAAGAGAGACTTTCAATCTGATTCCTACTTTGTAAGCAAGTTGAACGGTGGACCCTACGAGAGAGTCTATCAGGTATATGCGGGAGGAAATATCTGTAGACCGTCAGAACCAGAACGCATCTTCAACTTCTCGTCCTCCTCAGCACTCAGAGGAGATCTATCACTTACGAGAGCAACCGAGGGAGATGTATGCGTCATTGACGGAAAGTCATTTCTTATCACGAGTGCAAAGGCATTTGATGTCGCACCAGATGAAGTCGATTATACAGGTGGTGAGTACTTTCCTATTACTTCCTACTTCGTCATCGACTTTCAGAATGTTGAACTCACACCTCCAGATACGACCGTAAACAAGTATGCAGAGATCTTCTTTGAACCCAATCAGCTATCAGGAGCTTTTCAGGATTCAAACGTATACTGCATATCAGGAACTTCAACTCTTCTCAAAAGAAAGATATACAATCATCCATCTCTAGGTACTCCAGACGAGGACTACTATCCTCCGAGTGCAACACTCAATGAGGATGAATACTGGTACGATAGATTTCAATATTACTTTGTCTTCTCAACCTCACTTCAGAATATCGGTGATGATCTATATATCGTTTATTACTTAAAGAACCTTGACCGCATTGAAGAATCAACCGAGGCAATCAAAGTCGTTGAATCCACTTCTGACTATGCAGGGTATTCGGGAACAGAGGATGAACTCTCGCACCTCGGGTTCACTACTCGATCCGACTTTTCCTATGCTCCGTTTATCTTCAAGTATGATGGACACTTTGGTCAGGGGTTTCTTGAGTGGAGGAAGGAAAATACTTCTGATTCACAAGTTCTGGGTGTAACGTGGGATACCTCAGGATACATTACCCAAGTATATAAACGAGATGTAAAGGGAGATCCAATACAGACGATCTCATTCACTCCTAATGCAAGCGCATTTGATGGATCTTTGTTCATCAACCTGTACATCGAGAAGGTTGGAGGTCTCTTCACAATTTCCTACTCGGATGATTCAACGAGCAAAACTCAGGTCGTTCAAACTGCTTTGACAGATGTGGAAGTAGAATCATCAGGTATAGTCGGTATCGGATCATTCACTGAGGACTATCCTGTAAAGTTTATTCATAATACAAGCGGAGGAGTTTTTAACAAGATTGAACTCGGTGGGGCACAGTCCACTGTCTATCAGTTTCAATCAGAAGAATTCGCTGATCTCGAATTCACATCCGACTACGAACTTCCCTCAACAAATAGCATCCAGTCCATCACCATCGATTCTCATAATCAGAATTATCCGATGACCGAGAATGGAAGTCCTGCGAGAAATCATTATGTTCGTAATGGGAACACACTCACCTTCTTCTCAGAATCCAATATAGACAGGATTAAAGTAGTTCAGGAAGCAAATACAGGGACACCTTCAGGTCCGGGGAGATGTCCTGTCGCATCGATCAGGGGAACAGAGAACTTTGCAACCGTAGCAGATTCACAAGATCCAGATGCAACTGCTTCAACAAATGTGAATGAGAATGTTCTCAACTGGCAGGACTCACTGACCGTCTATGATGAAGCAAATGAGTTAAGTTTTTCTGCGGGCGAGAATTTTCAAGTCCACCGAAACCCTGTATTCTATGCACTCGATCCTCCAGATATCTACTACGATGTGGTCGATGATGATCAAAGTGATTGGACACTGATCTCCGAAGATGATTACGAAGCACGATGGACTGAGGGTATCGTTCTGATCAAGAAGTCGTTGATGGATACCTTATCAGGAAACCTCTGCTTTAAAGCGGAAGGTAAGAGATTCAGATCTGACGGGAACTGTCCAGCAAGAATATACAACGATATCTGCAAATCCCTGAACTCCTTTGATGAATACTGGACAGACGCAACTCCACAAGGTGGTGCTCAAGATGAGATAGGTGGAATCGTAAGACTCGGAGGACTGGTTCCTGCATCCTTCTCCTGCGATATAGTCACGCAAACCCCGACAATTGACTCACTTGCTCTTGGTCTTACACGACTTCAATTTCAACGATTCGCAGACGCAATCGCACAGGGTGGAATAGACGACAGGGAATTCCCCTTCGCAGATACTTCAACTGGAGGTCTCGGATACGGTGTCGTTGGATTCAATCAGGATATCTATCCCGACTATACAAAGGAACAAAATGATATTCCCTTAACCTGTCACGGCACTGACTACGAGATATATCAGGATGCTCAGGGAGGAACGATGTATGAAGTCTTCCCCTACGGACGAGTTCCTTCGTACATCAGCACTGATTTCAACTACTATGGAACTGAAGGTATCGGAGGAGATATTAACCTACTCCCTTCATACGGGAACACAGCCTTCTACGCAAAGGGAGTTCCTTTCAATATCCCAACAATAATGACAAGAATGCCTGAGGGGACACAAATTCTTGAAGGGCATGCAGAAGTTAAGTTCAACGGGTATGAGAGATATGAATGGGATTTGGATATTCAAGGTTACACTCCAAGATTTTCTCCGAATTTTCAAGGTCCACCTGCTGCAACGACCGCAGTTTACAGAGAGCAAGGACAGGTCGTAACAAGCTATACTTCTGAACCCTATGAATTGATTATCAATCCAAGACCGGACAGGGATACTTCAGGTGAGGTCACATTCATCCTTTTCGGTAAAAGACAGAACACTCAGAATATATACTTCCAAGCAACTGAGAACTGGAACCTCACACCCCATCAACCGAGTCCAACACCTGCACAAATAGAAGCAGCAGAGAACTTTGCTCGTTCAACGATTCAGGATGCTGAGTGGAGATCATTTGGATCAGGGGTTAGTACTTCACAGGTCGAGGATGGAAAGTGGAGTCTTGTCGATGTTACCGGTGCAATGAGAGCACTGTTGTCAGCAAAGGACAGCGTGTATTCTGAGTTCTGTTTATTCCCGACCGAGAATGTCGATATCGAGAGTGAGGAAGATGCACTTGCGGGATACGTGAATGGACTCACTCCAACAAGATCAGCATCCTCCAGTATATATGATCGATACTGGCTTGAGTACGAACACACTGCATCAGGGTTCTTTGTCAGGTATGACTCTCTTCAGGTGAAGAACGTGATCGTCAAGTACAGGTTGCCGTCTGGAGTCGTGAATAAATTCAACTTTCCGTCGATTTGTGGACCTCTCTCTTGATGGCTTATTGTACAATATTGTTCATTGCGGTTGACTTTTTTCGGAGTTCAACTGACTAACACTTCATCTATCACAATTCTGATCACTCGGAGAATACGATGGCCAAGATTAATCAAGAGAATTCAAGGACTCTAGAATTTCGAGTACCTAAACTTTATGACTTCGAGCTTCTTAAAAGGATTGAGCAGACCATTACGGGAGAAAACAAAGCACCAAGTAAAGATTCCACCGTGTATTTCTCTTATGGTTCAATTCCATTGCCTGAACTATTATCAAATTTCAAAACAGGAAAGTTCCCTTCAGATTCCATTGAGATCACTCGAATCAATGTTCCCTTCAGCGGGGGAGGAGAAATAGGAAGATGGACAATGAACTTCGTCAGGCAACAAACTCAGGAAACAGATATTGTCCAAGTTACGACAGCCAGCACAGGAAAGGTAGATCTTGTACAGACAAATCAATTCTTGTATAACATCAGAAGATGTCTTGAGGCGATTGATCTGCCTTCTGGCAATGAAGAAGAAACTGAAACATCATACTCGGGGAAAAAAGCGGCATCTGAGGAAGTAAGGTTGATGAACTCACTTCTTCTGAAGTCAGCTAAAGAGTATGAGAATCGGCATGCTGATTTTTTCAAACGAATCGAAAACCTACGCATAGATATTGAGAAAGAGAGGGATGAGTATAGGCAAAAGCTCGAACAGGAGTATCAGGATAAAGTTGCGAAATTAAAAACTAAAGAGGAAGACCTCAATAAACGTCAGGCGAGTATGGATCTTCAAGATAGCAAGTCTGCGAGGCGAGCAACAAGAAAGGAGCTTACTGAGTCTTTGAAGAAGAATGAGCTTTCTGTTCTTTCAAAAGAAACAAAGACTAAATGGAACCATCTATATTGGATGTTCGGCGGAATCTCTATAGTGTCCCTATTATACTTGGGGTTTAAGGGATATTTTATAGCAGAAGCACTGAATTCCAATTCCCAAGCAGACATTAGTGAGTTTGAATGGATATCACTATCGGTAAGCTTCGTCACGTTTATCGTAACTGCCTTCTACTGTATTCGGGTGCAACTCCGATACTTTAATTTGCACGCAACTCAGGACTTGATGAGACAAAGATACATTATTGATATTGATCGTTCTACTTGGATTGTAGAAATGTTACTTGAATTTGAGACTGAAACTGAGAATAAAGAAGTTCCTGAGCAGCTTATAGATAGGCTTTCAAGAAACCTTTTTAATGAACCAGATCAAGAACCCGACATTGGCCATCCTATAGGAGATACTATAAATTCACTTTTAGGAAGGTCAGGTAAAGTTCAATTGAAGAACCCTCAAATCAACCTTGAAATGTCAAGGAATGACCAACCAAATTCGACGAAAAATAGGGATTCTCAATGAAGAATGAATCGAGTGCTGAAGTGAATTCTGACAATAATGATCCATCGTGCTTCATTGCGATGCCTATATCCACACCGAATGTGTATTTTGAAAGCGGGCGATACAAGGAAAAGGACCACTTTAAGCTGGTACTGTATTATATTTTCAAAAAGGCTGTCGAAAAAGCTGGGTATAGACCACTTCTTCCAGTTTCCGAAAAGCCTGAAAATATTCCGGCATCTATAGTGAAAAAGATTGTAGAGGCAGATATGATGCTCGTCGATATATCAACTAAGAATCCGAACGTATTCTTGGAGCTTGGCTTAAGGACTGCTCAAAATAGACCTGTTATTATTGTAAGTGATAACAAGAATGAAGACATACCGTTCGATATATCTACTATCAATACACACTTTTATAATCCAAGCTTAAGGCCTGATGACATACAAGCATCAATAGATCAAATCTCTGAGTATATTAAGGGAGCGAATCAAATGAAAGAGAACCCTTTTTGGAAGAGCTATGGCTTGGATCTATCAATACCGAGTTTAAATAGAGAAAATAGTGATCCTAGTCAATTGGTTGAAGAGCAGATCCGGAGGGAATTGAAGCGATTGAGCGCTCAGCAGGAAAGGATAATCGACAAGATTGATGGGAAAAACAGGAATGATATAGATCACTCACTTGATTTTTCCCAATTGTCCCTATTGGCCGATGAGTCGGATGATGAAATTGGATTTAATTCTGAATTACATATGCTTCTGACAACTATATACGAAGTACGACCAGAAAATTCGAGGAAGTTTATTAAGAGCCTTATTCGAATTGAATCACTTGGACTTGCTAGGCAGATACAATTTAACGACGGAAGATCCGACGATGTTTTGATCGAGGTCATAAATGAGGAGGTCGAGAATAAGATCCATTCTTTGATCAAGCATTTCGGAATTCCAAAGGGTATTGTCGACACAGTAGTATTTCGATGATTGAGAGCATATTGTATATTTCCCCTTGCCCAACCTGTACTTGGCTTTTGAAATGTTAATATCACTGTAGAGCAGTTCTCTCACATTCCCTTTCTCTTTCTGAACTCTTAACCCAAAGTGACCTTCTGGTGACTTTGCCGAGTCTCGCACGATTCTCTTTGTTCTTTCACTGCTCTACAGTTTTCTGAATATTTTGATTGCAATTAGGCAGGTTGTTTGACATCGATCGGTTGATACTGAGGAAACGGGAAATAATTCGAATTTAAAATTTTGGATACTGATCAAGCAAGGAGTGGATATGAAGCAGTCTGTCTTTCTAAAGGTAGCAACTGTTGGACTGATATCGATCATAACATCGAATCAATCCAATGCAGAGCAAATCGAGGATTTTTCATCAGGGACAAATCTTTCTACTGATTGGATATCTTGGACGAATGATGATTCACAGTCTGATGGATGGGGCATCGAATCAGATATGCTGACTCAATCTGTCCCAAATTATGACGACGAGTACTGGGGTGATAGGTTTCTCATACTGCCGGATGGTTTGCCATCACTTTCAAATGTTGGGGATTCTGTTGAAGTTTCTGTCGATCTGAACTACTTGGATTATGCCGGTAAGATAGGTTCTTGGGTCGGCGTTGCGTTATTTGTCGATCCGGATGATCCGACCAACAGCGATAGAGTATGTGTTATTCTTGAAAGGGCGGAAGGAGTTGGATATTCTGGTTTGAGGATTCACGCCTCAAATGGCATGTCGAAACTGCACTCTATTCCTGTGCAAACACTTGATTGGTATAGACTGAATCTGAAGTGCCAACGTATAGAGGATGGTATTCGAATTCTCGCCAAGATAGGGGCACCCGATAATCTGCCAGAGGATTGGCAGTTGGATCACTTTACGAGTTCTTACTCGCAAGAGAATTCTAACGTATTTGCGCTAGGGACTTCTGCTGAATACGGGTTTACCATAAACCCTAGGATCGCATTTGATAATTTATCGATTTCCAGTTTAAATGGAACTGCAACACTTCTTGAATCTCCTTCTTATGAGGATGCGATTGCGATTCGTTCTGCTGAGATTGATGAATTCCTTGAGAATAAGCCCGTTACAAGAGACTTCAGCGAAGCAACCAATCGCAGGCTAGAAGAGATCAATTCGACTCTGGAAAACATTGCCAACAAACTTGAAGCAGATACACCTGTGCCCGTTATAAATCAGTATAGAGATGTCTCAAAAAGAAGAGGGCGACTTTCAAATCACAGAGGTATTGAGTGGTTCTCTACTAAATCGAATAAATCAATGAATGAGATTGTTGATCGAAAAGACGATGCTTGGGTAAGGGGGTTGACCTCTTTCTCCGATAAAGACTTCGTTGGTGCGGCACTTGAGTTCAAAGAATTGGCTCTGGATGCCGATGAGAACGTCGTGGATTGGGAGGCTGCAAGGCTACTGGTCCACAGTTTAGAACCTCAGGAATCGAGGCGTGATGATTATTGGAGAATTAGTTCTAATGTTCTCAATCAAGCCAGTGATGATGATATTATTCAAGATATAATGTACAACCAGATGAAAGCCCTAGAGGGCGAGAGGCGGTTCGCTGAATCACGAGAATTGGGCGAGAGATTCTTTGAAGAATATCCGCTTACCGATTACCTTGCAGATATCTTTCTAAACAGATTAAATACATATTTCATGCAAGGCAAGTATGATCGAATAATTTCAGAGTCTGAATCTATTTTGGACACTTATGGTGCAGAATCACGAGAGGGACTAGTTGGTCTCTTGTATTTAGGTATTGCACTAGCAGTTAGGGGTGAATCAGGGGATTTGATAGAGGCTTTTGATGTACTTACAATAGTGGTCGATAGCAATCAATCATCTGTAAAAGTTGGAGTTGAAGAGGGGCATTTACCAACCATTGCGCTCTTTTGGAAATTATGGATAGCCGATAGGTTAGGGGATAAACAGTCGGTCGAAGTTCTAAAAGAACAAATGTCCACTATGCCAGATAGCGATAGAAAGTTCAAAGCTCTGAGACGATATACAAATAGAACTAATGGAGACCAGCAGAATGATAACTAATACACGTAAGCCGATTAAGATTCAGAGTTTTTCCTCTCAATTATACCTTATTCTTATTATGTTATTAATCTTACCCGAAAGTGTGCAGTCCACACCTGATCCGCTCATTATTTGCGATGTCAGTTATCATTGTCTCAACGATACTACTCAAGAGTTTGAAGAGGAAATCACAATCTGCATAAACGACGAAGCTTGTATTGGGGATACTCCTATGAGTGTTGCTTCCGTAAGTGGAGGGCCAGCATTAGGTAACATTGTTAGCACTCCGAGTGTATTTACTGAAGCTGGGTGGCAAGAAGTAACATTTAGCATTACAACCACATGCGGAATACCTGAGGGAGAGGAGGAATCCGGTTCAGTAACAGTACACGTTTTCGTAAGGGAGTTATGTGAAGACTATTCATATGATCCAGTGCCTGAAACATTTGAAAATGCAATGGCTAATGCGCCGTGTGCACAAAACAACGATTGCGAATGCGATGCAATGGATTGTGACAACTATAACTTTAATGTGATTGATGGAGCATGTGATACGCTGGACTTTATTTGCGACTCAGATATAACCTTCGTCTATCCGCATGTATCGTCGACTTGCATATATAGACCGGGGATCAATCTAACTGCAATAGATTATGCCTACAGCAACTGTGGCGTCCAGCGCTTTAAAGAGTATTTTCACATCAATGTTAGTGGCACTATTGATGCACCTAACTATCCAAATCCCAATCCTTGCTTTGTTAACGTTAAGCTAACTCATATGAAGTTTGACTCTGCTGGAAATGAAATTTTAGCGATCAAAAATCAATGTTATCGTTTTGATGTAACTGGCACTTGTTCGACCGCAGGTATGGAACTGGATGACCCAGAATGGATTGCCGACCCGCAAAACGGCGGTGTAGAAGTAAATTGTCAAATAAATTACAACCCAAATGATTTTCCTAATTGTAACTAACGAGGCTCAAATGATTAAACAGCTTACTCTGCTCTTGGTACTCACTATTATTTCTACTCTTTCGCCAGTCGTTCTTCCGGGTGAAGTCCTGCGATTCAGACTACTCTTCGGTGATACTTTTCCTGATATTACACTTCCCAATAATCTAGAGAGCGGAGTTATAAATATAGCTGATCCAACAAGAATAAAAGAGAAGCAAATTGAAATCAAGTATGAAGGCCTTGAAAGCCTTCAGGCCCAGTTAGAGACTTATCTTGGGAGAGGTGTTAAATACAAATTAGAAGGACGCTCATTCCTCTTCAACGGGGCAGCCGGTGCTGCAATATGGAGTCAAAGCACTAATGACTTTTCAGTCACGCCATCACCTTATGGTTTGACGGGATATATTGAGACCGACTTAATGGGGCCCAAAGTAAATTGGCTAACTTCTGCTAGCTGTGAAGATTGTCAAGCATTCATCAATGATAACCGCCGATATACAAGACCAGTTGGAGGTCAAGATTCGAGTGGTCTCTTTAGTAAAGCATTAATGAAAGATCGAAATTTAGCTACAGTTTGGAACGTTGCTGAGGGCATCCCCTCATCGGCGCAGAGTATATACGTTACTGAAACAGCGATGAGAGAAGTCGGTGATTGGCCATACGTGGAAGGAATACGTCCCGGATGGTTCAAAATTGAATCAGGAGAAGGAGATGAAGGGACTCAAGTATTCAGAGCCATTCGTGAATCCGAAGCGCTCTACGAAGGGCTTTCTCCATTTGATTGGGATTTCCCCGGGTATCAAGGTGCAAGTGTATCAAGCAGCGAGCTTGTTTTAATTCGACCCTCAAGAGCTTTGCCATACTCAGTAGACCTTTCAATCGACCTAAAGTTGGATTCTTATTCCTCAGCCTCAGTCATCGAGTTGTACGTGATTCCAGAGCTTATTGAGAGTGGCTCTGAGAGTTGGGAAAGTGTGAATGAATCATCAGGTGCCTATATGGTCGGACATATAAAACCTGATGAAGTCCCAACTGGAAGATGGTTTACATTTAGTACCGAAAATAGTGATGACGAAGATTTGGATACTAGGTTCCGTGAAATTACTCTCAATGGAGATTTTACATTCGCTGTCAGAGTTCTAAACGAGGATGAATCTCCATTCGTCTTAGGTATTGATAAGTTCACAATTTACAAGAAGTAGGGTATTTGAAATTCATTATTCAACAGAAGCGTTTAGACAACAACTCTGTGTGCAGGATTTAGTAAGAAAGTGAGCAAAAAGTATTCTTAGAGTGAAGCATCTGGAAGTTCCAAAGTCGATCATCACCCTCAGGAAAAAAGCCAATCGATTGAAGGAATTGATGCAGGAACACTAGATCGTTCTCAACGCACGTAGAGTTTGCCCTCCTGAACCAATCGGGAGGGTTTCTAATTTCAAAAATCGAAACTAAATTCCTGTCTGAAAATCGAATATTCTAGAAACTCTGAAACCTCCTGAGAGGCTTTCCAGTTCTCCGAGTGTTCCGATACTATGAAGGCTAAGAAAGTGCCTGTGAAGAGATCCTGTGAAGTCCTGTGCGAGCTATCAATAGGGACACTCTTCTTTGCCTGTCATTGTAGTAGGTTTTCTCAAAACTGACTGTTGAGATTAGATTGTAATCGATTGGCATACTAATGAGAAAAAATCGCTGTCACAGTTGTCACAGTCTTTTTCTCGTAAACCATTGATTTTATTGATGTTGGAGTGGGGCGGACGACGAGATTTGAACCCGCGACCTCCGGTGCCACAAACCGGCGCTCTAACCAACTGAGCTACGCCCGCCACAAGAGACGCGCCATATGCATGAGTCTGGCGGACGTGTTCAAGGGAATTTTCCCTCTTTTCGTGACTAAAATCAAAGATATCAAAGGAATCAGCCCTTCGACACACGCTCCTTGAGCAATATTCGTTGTGTCAGACATTCACCGGGCTAACCTCCTGCCACCATGAACCTTGTGCTCCCGATCATCACACTTTGCCTGCTTCTGGGGATTATCTGGTACCTCGGCGGAGGAAGTTTCGGCCGGTCGCAAACCCAGAAGTGGATCGACCAGGTTAAAACTATTCCCTGGCTCCACCGGTTTCTTGATCGTCATCACGGAAAATTCCGGGCTTCCGCACATTACTTTGAATTTGGCGGGCTCTTTCTCGTACTTTATTGGCTGTATGATGTGATCCTGGCTGAAGGGAACTTCGCTTTCCATTGGCTTCCCGCATCGATCATTGCCATCGTTTCGGCTGTGGGAGCTTACCTTGATGAGATGCATCAGCTCCAGTCAGGCACCCGGCAATTCCGACGCGTCGACTTTCTGCATTCCTGCTGCGGAATTTCCATAGCCCTTTTAATTGTCTACTACGCATCTTTTTTCCGTGCACTCGCTTGATACAGCGATAGAAAATGAGAAGAATGATAGAAAATATTGAGTTAGCAGGCTGGAAAGAAGGAGTTTCGTGTACCGACCAACCTCAGTTACTGTCTTAGCAATTCTAGGAATCATCATTGGTGTGATCGGAGTCTTCTGCTGCGGACTCTTGAGTCTTGGCGAGATCTTCAATCTCATTTCCCCAGCCCCTGCTGAACCTCTCTTCCCCGAAGGCGGCGAGTTTGCAGCTCTCTTCGAGCCTCCACAGTTACCAGTCCACGCTACCCTCATGTTTGCCGTTCAGTATTTCTTTCAATGCTTAATCTGCCTTTATCTTCTTGTCAGCTGCGTTGGTGCCTTGAACATGAAGAACTGGGGACGCTTGGGAATGATCTATTCCAGTTTCCTTCATATTGGGAATGCAATTTTCGGTGGAATCCTGAATGCCGTTTACCTGCTCCCGGATAATATTTCAAAGTCGCAGAGTATTATGGGACCTTCAGGAACGGGAGACCCCACGGTGGATTCCATTGCCACGATGATTGGCTCGGCCATCGGTATCCTTTGCAGCTTAGGCATCAACTGTATCTATCCTGCGTTTGTCTTCTATTTTATGACCCGCGAGTCCGTGGTGAACTCTTTCCACGACACGCATGGCGGAGGTAACTTCCCTCCAGGACAGGGCGGCGGAGGTTACGGTCAGCAGGGCTGGCAGCAGCCTCTTGATCAGTATCCCCAGGCGGGTGGTTATCAGCAATATCCTCCTCAGCAAAACGATCCTTATGGAGGTGGTGGGTACCAGCAGCCTCCTCAGAATTACCCTCCCGCCGGTGGCGAGCAATACCCGCCTCCACAACAGGGTGGAGATCAGAATCAGGGCTATCAGCAACCTCCTCGCAATACCGGGGGAGGTCAGCAGCCTCCTTTCCCACCTTCCGTTGATCAGTAGATGGAGCACACGGGACCTGGACGGAGATTCCCCAGGTTAACATCTATTCAATGCATTAGTGTGCTATACTCACTTCTGGCAATTCTTTCAGTTTTTTGCCTGAGCGAGGACCTTTGGCCGCACAAATTCCACTTCAGCCTTGTTCTCGTCCTGCCACTCTTTATTCTGATTCTTCCTGTACTTCTTGCTGCATTTATTCTCTGCGCTGTTTCAATACATAGTATATGTCGATCTAAGGGTCGCAGTCGTCTATTTCTTATTCTTCATCTTCTCTTCTTTGTTTTCGCCTCAGTCTTTGTCATATATTTGAATATATCTCAAACCCCTTCAAAGATAGCATTCAATGCAAATAGGGATGATTTTGAGAAGCATCTAAAGGATCCGCCCACAGCCGATGAATCACTCTTTGGCTTTCCACTAGAAGAGCGTATAGGACCATGGAGTGTAGAGTCATATGCAAGTGATGAAAAAGACGGGATATACTTTGTCTATGGAAAACGTGGAGAAGGAATGGGTATCGATACGATGGTCTATGGAATTACCTATCGTCCGGATCCAAAAGGTACACCTTACGGGGCCGCTCGATACCAGCTAACTGAAATTGAAGACGATTGGTATGTCTTCAAAGCCTCCAATGACTGGTTTGAATAGAGCGATATTCAATAGTCTTGCCTTTTCGCATCGTTCTATAGAGTACAAAGAGTTCCGATGTATAGAACATTTCAATATTGAGAACTAATTGGGAGCAAGATCACGATCAACGGCAACTTCTGGCCACAATTTGTATCATTACATAGGATATTGTGGTAATTGAAACTGCCTCAGATCATCAAGTCTTCTTCAGCAGCAATTAGATATAAGTGAAACCATACCGCGGCAGCGGTTAGAAGGCATCGCCTCAGGTTGGCGAACTTTGTGAGCCTACCCGGTAGAAACGTTCCAGATCATCACAACCCCGGGAGGGGTTGAGCATTCTAATATGATTCGTTTCAGAGAGATTAAAACTGACGGACGACCAGGCTGTCGGTAATTTCCTTGAGCAGAGAAAGCGACTCTGAATCCTCGAAGCTGTTGAGAATATCCAGCGACGTTTTCGTGCTCTCCTGGGCGCGCTCCAACGAGAACTCGATTCCATCATGGGCTTTCACAAACGCGTGGATCGTTTCAAAATCACGACCCTCATTCAGCAGCTCAATCATTGAAGCCCGTTCTTCTTCTGTGGCCTGTTGAAGCGCATGAAGAAGAGGCAACGTCTGCTTTCCTTCCGCCAGGTCAGCCCCGACGCGTTTCCCCCAGGCATCTCCCTGAGCCTCATAATCCAGCGTGTCATCGGTCAGCTGAAACGCCATGCCGAAATTGAGACCATAATTGAAGAGCTTTTGTACGGACTCCGGGTCGGCACCGGCGATGATGCCCCCCAGGCCTGAGGCTGCACTAAACAGATAAGCGGTCTTAGCACGGATAATCGAGAAATAATCTTCAACCTGAAGCCACTGACCACGCTTCTCGATCTGAAACATCTCACCTTCGGTCATCTTTTGAGTCGTCTTTGACAGGACGCGGACAACTTCAGGGCTTAAGACTTCGAGCGCATAATCAAAGGAGGTGGCGTAGAGGTAGTCGGCAAAGAGAATGGCGACATCATCTCCCCACTTTGCGTTTACTGTGGGACGACCCCGGCGGACCGGTGCCTTGTCGATCACATCATCGTGAAGTAAGGTTGCCATGTGAAAGAGCTCAAGAGAGGCCCCAAGAATGGCATCATGGCGCTTGGGCTCGTTGTATCCGAAGAGCCTCGCGCTCAGGCAGACCAGTGCCGGGCGCATCATTTTTCCGCGAGTGGATTTGACAAACTGAGCAACTTCACCCATCAAATCGCCATCAACGTCAAAGGCGGCATCCAGATAATCCTGGACAATCTGCAGGTCAGTCTTAAGAAGAGGGCTCTTCAAGGCTTCCAAGAGTGGTAATCTCCGACAAGTAATAACGGTTGGAAAGGTGAGGGCAAGAACTGGGGATGACAAGCGATAATCGACAGAGACGCATGATTCCCGAAGCCTGACCACTCAGCGCACCTATCAATCAGAGCACGGATATTGCCAAAAACCTGATTGCCTTCTCCGGAAATCGTTTTCTCAGGGAATCAGACCATTGATTTCCTCATAGGGAACTGTTCCGATGCGACGAGCCGTTTCCTCTCCGGAAGCGTCAAAGAACACCCAGGTTGGAACTCGATAGATTCCCAGCGCCTGAGCCGTCTGAGGGTTTTGAGACGTATCGATCCAGGCCAGGGCCGATCTATTCGATATCTGAACCACCTGCTCTTCATTCAACAGCTCCATCTGCTCGATGCACGGCGCAGCGTTCGGTAAATTGAAATACATGACGAGAGGCTTATTCGTCGACTTTGATACGTCGCGAGCCTGCTGGAGAGGGATAAACCCTCCAGGTGTCACCTGAGGTGAAGTGGAACCAGGGAGGGAATTCGCAGCATTTGCAGAGACTGAGTTCTGATGATCCGCTTCCGATTTCACCCAGCTGCTTTCCGCCGCTTCCTGTGCCTCGCGAGAGAGCTTGAAGTATGAGACCTCCGGACGAAGATCATCACTCGCGGTTGGGCCACGTCCACCAGCCAGGTAAATGCTGCCGCGACGATAATCAGGAGCTGCCGCATGGTAAACTTTTTGAATAAGTTGTGTCGGAAGCTTACGCCAGGTGTCCATCCCGTTGGGACCGATATACGTCCACCAGACGTCGTTGCTTAAACGACGTTGTTCATAACGCGGACAATAAGAAATTAAATAGGGTCCCGCAACAGCAGATGAAGCACTATAAAATCCTGTCGGCAGTTGATTCGACTCCGTTCTCCATGACCCCAGCTTACCTGTGCCCAGGACAGGTGCAGAATAAACAGACCTCGAAGGCTGAGGGTTCTCATGATCAGCATTGGAAAGACCGCCCCAAACGTATACACGACCCGCTACAACACCTGACTGATGAAACCAGATGGGACGAGGCAGAGAAGGTGCTTCCTCCCAACGTGACATAGAGCCTTCAGCTCCGAGCTGATTTGTCCAGACCTTATTCGAGATACGATCGTCACTCTGCTGACCACCGATGATGTGTATATGCCCTGGTGTTGCAACTGCTGCAGGGCTTGAAAGACCATCACCAAATGGTTCAGAGACGCGCCAGGGGCCAAGCCCTCCGCTTTCGTTCGGTCTATTCCATATCACCGTATTCAGGCTCTGGCCATCGATCGGTTCTGTCGAGCCTCCGAAAACGTATATGGTATCACCTTGAACAACCGTGCTGTTAGAAATATAATAACGGGGTCCTGGAATCGGCGAAGTTTGCCCCCATTGAAGCACATTCCCATCAGGAGATATCTTTCCCACCCAGACAGAGGCGGCGGGGTATTCCTCGATGGTGTTCTGGGGATTATTCGCCTGCCCTCCGATCAGGTAAATAAAATCTCCAACAATTGCAAGTCCATGGAATCCTCTGCCTGCGGGCATTGGCTGCGCCGATTTGATAGGGGATTGAGCAAAGGACGGCGTTGTCAATACGAGGAGTAGTACAATCACTCTCAAGATAAATTGTAGGGGGAGCATTTTTCATAACCTTGCGTGGGGGGATTGGATCGATAAAGTTACGTCTCTCATTGTCTGATTTCCTAGAAGAGCTGGAGATTCAGGTCAAGAAGGGAAATGAAGCTGCAGGAGTGTTTCTGAGATAAGCAGGGTTCGGGAATTATTCGAGCGGGAGTTTACAGGTGGATGTATAGCTGTTTATGTATAGACACTTTATTTCTAATTGTCTAGATGTGAATGAATGGCACTTGTGAAATATTTCACAGAGTAGGGCTGGTATGAACGTTGCGGCATTTAGAATAAAGAAGAAAGGAGTCCGCTTATGCGAAAACTTCACAAAATATCAGCATATACTCTTGCTGTTTCCATATTAACTCTGGCCGGTTGCACAGAATCTGGTCAGTCAAGCAATAATTCATCAGATCAGCCTGTCAGTTATTCACAGGTTGAAGAAGATACTCAAGAAGCAGTGAATACAACTCTTAGCTATTTAGAATCAGAAAGGGAAGAATTTATGTCAGCAACACAAACACAGTTAGATAAATTAGAAAACCAAATAAATAACACAGCTGAAAAACTGAAAGCATCAACTGACGCGGCATCAGAAAAAAGTCAGGAAGCAGTCCAAAGCCTTAAGAAAGAGCTTGAAGAGGCAAAAGCTCAGTTAAGTCAGTTGAAAGACAAGACAGGCGACGCTTACTCGGAGAATGCGAAAAAACTCAATAATCGTATAGACGAACTAAAGCAGAAGTTCGAAAACAGTTACGATGAGGCAAGTTCAGAAGTTTCTGAAACGCGTGAAGAATTTGTCAGCCGCATGAACGAAGAAATGGCAACGCTCGAATCAAAATTAAATCAGTTGAAAGTCGAAATCAGCCAGAAAAGTGACAAGGCGAACGACAAACTGAACATGCAGGTAAGAGAACTGGAAAAACAGGTTGAAAATGCGAAGTCTCAGCTAAGCGACTTGCAAAGTAAGAGTGGAGATGCCTGGGATGATTTCTCCGCTTCTGTCAAGAAAGCGGTCAATGATATCAAATCAGGGGTCGAGGATGCTCAGAAAGAGTTCCAGTCATAAACTGAGACTCATATCCACTGACATATGAGAGTGAGAGGGAGCTTGTGCGGCCCGGCCAGAAATGGTCGGGCTGCTTTTTTGTGCAAGCGCATACACCTGACTAAAGACCTGTCTGGATATACCCTGTTTCAACCTCCATGGAACATGGTGAGAAGGTGCATTCTGATGCAGGGTCCATGCATGTTCCAAGCAGGGTAAAAGCAGGGTGATCGTGAATAAGTGGACATCTGTTCCCTCATGACCCAATCGAGAGTGGGCTGACGAATAGATCAGGTTCACTGTAAGCGGTTGCGGAAAAAGAAGAACCACAGAGGGACTCGGATGAACACGGATGTTCCATGTAATTGCAGGATCTTCTTTTCGATGAGCTGACAGCGCATTCCGGTGATGGATATGTATATATTCCTTCATGAATGAGGTGATTCAGGAAGGTCGGCTAGGTTGGGGGAATCGGTGTTCATCGGTATAAATCAGTGGTTGAGTTGAATCTAAATGCCTGAGTTGATATTCGAAGGAGTGATAAACAACCGACAAGCAAAAAGTCAATGAAGTCGAAGGCAGGCTTTTCGAATACTGTTTTCATACGTAGATATAGGTGGTGGTTTGTAAGATTTAATCGACTCCGGGCGGTGAAGGGTACTTTGTCTCTATTATCGTAGCTGTGTATATTTCTCCTGCTCCGAGCTTTGCGAGGCTTTGCCGTAGGCCGCATGTTTTAACATGCGGTAAGGATTCACAAGAATAGATAACCGTTTCAACGGTTTGTTTTCTGGAAACTGTTTAAACAGTTTGTTGATTGGTGTTCGTAGTCCACGGTAAAGTCTCTCAAGGCTCGGAGCAGGGAAGCTACAGATAGTCTCGGATGAAGACGAAAAATTTCGTCCTTTATCGGGGTTGGTTCCCTGTTATTCAGGCTCACATCAAACTAATACCCAGCCGCGTGTCCATCTTTACGATGATCAGAAGCCGCGCAATATCCGTCATCGACTTTCCAGATAAGCTGTGCACCGCCAAAATCCGTAAAGTCTTCCAGAATGACTTTGTGTCCTCTGTCTATAAGACCCTGACGAATCTCGTCGGAAATTCCTTTCTCCAGCGCAATGCGATCTCCTGACAGCACTTTCCAGCGCGGAGCATCACTCGCCGCTTGAGGGTTCTGGCCGTAATCAACCATGCGCACCACCATCTGTACATGACCCTGTGCCTGCATGGGACCTCCCATAACGCCAAAGCTCATGACCGGATGTCCGCTTCGTGTCAGGAAACCAGGAATGATTGTGTGGAAAGGCTTCTTCGATGGGCCCACACAGTTAGGATGTTTCGGGTCGAGAGAGAACCCATGAGCTCGGCATTGCATAGATATTCCGGTTCCAGGGATGACAATTCCCGATCCAAAAGACCAATAGGTAGATTGAATAAAGGATACCATCATGCCTGAGGAGTCCGATGTTGTGAGGTAAACCGTATCGCTGTGAGGCGTCCCAAAACGGTGTTCTTTTGCTCGGTCAAGATCGATCTCTTTCCCTCGCTTTTCCAGGTAATCAGCATCAAGTAATGCATCCCAACTGACGTCCATGAAGTCGGGATCGGCGATATAGCGGTATCCATCTGCTAAAGCGAGTTTCATTGCCTCGATCTGAATATGGTATGATTCAACGGAATCAGGAGAGTAATCACAGAGTGGGAAGTTTCTAAGAATCCCAAGGGCGATCAGTGCGGCGAGTCCTTGTCCGTTTGGAGGAATCTCGTGAAGTTCGTAGCCTCGATATTGTATAGACACAGGATCAACCCAGGTTGATTCATGGTTCGCCATGTCTTCAAAGGTGAGCCCGGCGCCATCCTTTGCTGCCGTTTCTGCAATCCGCTTTGCCAGGTCGCCACGGTAGAATGACTCACCTTTCGTCTCGGCAATTTCACTGAGGGTGTTTGCCATGTCGCCACAATGCCAGGACTGACCTGCGGAGGGGGCTTTGCCGAGAGGAAGAAAGACCTGTTCGAATTCCTGGAAACCAGTGTAACGATCTTCTGCTCTCTTCCACGCGCGGGCCGTGATCGGTGAGAGTAGATACCCTTCTGTTGCATAGACGATGGCCGCCTCGAAAAGTTCGGTGAACTTTAGCCTGCCGAATCTTTCAGAGAGTGAAACCCACGTGGCGACACATCCAGGAACCGTGACCGATTCCCAGCCAAGACTTGGCATTTCTTTCAGGTGATCGAAGTCTTCATACTTCCAGGCAGCAGGAGATTTCCCGGATCCATTGATACCTTTTAAACTTTCTCCATCCCAGACCAGTGCAAAAGCATCAGATCCAATGCCGTTCATCGTAGGTTCTACAACCGTGAGCGTAATGGCTGCCGCGAGGGCTGCGTCGATAGCGTTCCCCCCCTTTTGGAGGGCGTTCAAGCCAGCCTGGGTGGCTAGCGGCTGGGAGGTGGCCACACAGTTCCTGGCCAGGACAGGCATACGTTTAGACGGATAGGGAAATTCGAAATGGATGCTCATGAGACTCTCAATGCGTCAGAATTTATGGGTTCAGTTGGGTTGTTGATCATTTATAAGCACAAGAAACAAGTTTCTCCTATGGATTCAGCATCAGAATTTCATGATCCGTGGATCCACATCTTGTACCTTGGAGTTTCCCGCAGTTATTGATGTAAATCAAGTAATTTCAGGGGAAGAGATTGAGTGTCATCGGTTACAAATTTCTTTTTCCAACGCCAGATATGCTTTTGTTTCGCCTTTTCGATAGAATTTCGGCGAAAATTAAACGAAATGTTATTGTCCTGATGCTTCGTCTTTGTTTCGCTCCAGATATCACAGCGAGACAAAAGAGGAGTTAATAATCATGAAAAAAAGTGAATCAACTCGCGAAATTCAAAATCCTGAGAATAATCATCCTGCAGATAGTACGACCCCTTCCCTTACCCGCTATTCACAGCTCAGTGAAACAAACTTATCCGAGACACCACTCTTTATTGATGGGTCGTGGATCGTCTCTTCACTGAACGACGCCGACAAATCTTATGTCACGGATGAGCTCGTCAGGCAGACCGTCGGGAAAGGTCAGTCCGTGTTATATCTTGTTTCGAACAAGAGCCTTGCGCATCTCTATGCCACAGAGTTGCGCCGCGAGATCGGACCACAGGGTATACGCGTCTTGGACGGAACGGATCGTGAAAATCAACACGACTCAGAAGTGATGACCGGACACTACGACATTGCGATCATGGTCTATGAGAAGGCTCGTCTCACTGCCATGAAATACCCGGGTTTTCTTCGCCTTTTCAATCTGGTCATCGCGGATCACCTGGAAGTTGTCTCGGACAACAAAAGAGGAGCGGGTATAGATGCCTTGCTGCATCTATATCGTGAGCGCAGCGACACACGGCTCATAGGGTTTGTGTACCAGGAAGCGATTGCCAAACAGATCGAGAGAAATCATGAGCTGGACTTATACAGGTTCGAGGATATTTCCCATGATCTCCTGTTCGGAGAAATGGATCTGGAACGCGGCGAAGCATCGTGGAAATGCCAGAAGAGTGGTCGCCATGGTCGTCACCTTTTGGCGTCGGGTCCTGAGCACGAGAAAAGTGAAGAGCGGCGTTTCGCGGAGATGGCTCTTTCCCTGCCAAGGCCAACAGCGATCTTTGCTCCCACAAGAGGGGCTGCACGTCGTATGACGGTTGCTCTGGAAGAGGAAATTGAATATAAAGCTCAACAGAGCAAAAATAAGAACGAAAGTACAGAGCTGCCGAAAGTCACCTGTTTGACGAAGGATCTGTCCATTCAAAGTCGAAAGACTGTGGAAAAGGATATCTATACGAGTTCTCCTGACCTATGTATTCTGACTTCTCGTTTTCCTCTTGGAAGGACAACACCGCTTCAAAGTGTGGTCCTTCTGCCAGGCATGGAGTATCGCCAGGAGCAGGATTGGGAAAGTCTGACGGGACCCGTTGTCGATGGTGAGCATCACCCACCAACTGTTTATCGCGTTAAAGGGCAATGTCAGGAGGTTCGCCGAAAAGTAGATTACCGGGAAGGTCGCACTTTGGAAAGTCTGCTTGTGCAGGCATGTTATATTCTCTCATTTGGAGACGAATCCCAAACTCCAATGTCGTTTATGAATGCATTGTTGTCTATCTGTCCTGGAAGGTTATGTGCAAAGAAGGTCTCCGATGCGGGAGCTGACCAGGGACTTTGGATGCTGGGCGACAACGAGGTGGCTCTTACCCCACTTGGATCTTTTGCTTCTTCAGGCTTAGTTGAAGTTCAGGTGCTGGCGGGGTGGAGGACGATGCTGCGTCGGTTCCATGAGGATTCCGACCTGGCAGCTCTATCGTTCCTGTCGATCGGCGGAGCAAAGTTTCTGGAGCAGGTTAATGTGAGTACTCTTGAAATGGATCGAGGCGACTGGATTGGTCTTCTTGCTCGTGTATTGAAGGAAGATCACTCAGCACTCTCACGCTATTTCCGCCGCTTCCTGACGGATATAGATGGACATCCAAGAAGGATTCACGCTGCGGCAAAGGTTGTCCTGGTCTTCCTTGCCAGGGAAGAAGGGATGTCTCTGGAGGACCTTACCGGTAAATTTCAGCTTCAGGAAGGAGTCATCGAGGATCTCCAGGAGCGGGTGCGCTGTCACCTGAGGACACTGAAGGATTTCGCGGCTCACTGCCAGGCAAATGGTATCTATACTGCACTGGAGCAGATTCTGGATGGGAAGAAGAAACTTTTCGCCAGTCTTCATAAAGACCAGACAGTGATTACGACTCCAGCTGCGATTGGCCGAAAGAAGGAAACGCGACTTACCATCGAGGAGCATTCGGGTACCGTTCGAGTCGGGGCAGAATCCTTTCGATTAAAAGGAAAGCAGCTGCAGCTTCTGCTTTTATTGGCTCGAGGTGGCAATGAAGGCGTTCGCTACGGTGAAATCCACGAGACGCTCTGGCCAGATCATTCGGTCCAGCGGCAGGCGCTCAATTATCATCAGAGATCTTTGGAGAATGCTTTTCAGGAAATTGCAAAACGAGAGGAAGATTACATTGAGACGATCGCAAACTGGGGGCTTCGGCTTGCCTTCGAAGAGACCCTGATTAAGGTCAATCGGGTGCGCAGGTCTCTGGCAACAGCCAGGGCTTTCAAGGATGTTTCGTCGCCTCGAGTCATGAATTTCATTGCGAGGCCCGTGATGGTCTGATGGATGATGCGTTTATCATGGAACCCGGAAAGGTACCCTCACATGCTTCATAGTCGTGATAAGAGAGTTGGCGAAGCGATCAAACAGGCGATATCTCGCATTTTCCAGCAGGAGATCAGTGATCCACGACTTCCACAGATCGTCACGATCAGACATGTGGAAGTGACGAAAGACCTGCGACATGCGAAAGTCTACTACAGCCAGATTCCCGATGACGAAGAGGCAATGGACAAGATGGAAGACCTGATCGAGGAGTCCTACGGATTTATCCGGTCGCTGGTCGCTGATGAAGTGAACATCAAGTTCACACCAGATCTTGATTTTATCTTCGATCCTTCCGAGCAGGATTACCAGAAGATCAATACTGTCCTTCAGGACATTCATCGTAAAAAGAAGAAGTAACCTTCAGCCTTCCCTAATCAGGGACGTTCAATCTTCCGCACATCCCCTTAGAGGATGTGCGGTTTTCTTTTTCTATCGGCTTTGAGAAGTCGATGGGGGTTGTGGGAAAACTCAGGAAATTCAGTCTTTCAACTCATCATCAACAAAGGCACTTTTAAGGGCTTTAAACACATGGTGAAACTTGACAGTGTTCAACCATCCATGGTTTTCCTCTGCTGATCGTCTCAATGAACCCGGTTGGATGGCGAACCCCACGGCATGTCGCCTCCACGATACCAAACCGGCTGGAGCCCAGACAACACATGGATATGTTTCAAATAGAAGGAGCACGGCCTCTTCAGGGTAAGGTCCGCGTCAGTGGATCAAAGAACGCCTGTCTCCCCCTGCTCACCGCTGCGCTGCTCAGTGATGAAGCAACTATCATCGAGAATGTCCCCGACCTTCGTGATATTCGAGAAATGATCAAGTTGATTCAACACCTTGGCGCGCGCGTGACTTTCTCCAAGAATAAACTCCTGATCGAACCCGCAAGTATATGCCTTGATAACGTTCCCTATGAAATCATGCGCAAAATGCGCGCATCCTTCTACGCGATGGGACCGATGCTCGCTCGCCTTGGCCGAGCTCGGATCTCCCTCCCCGGCGGTTGTGCCATCGGTGACCGCCCTGTCGACCTCCATCTCAGGGGCTTTAAAGCGCTTGGTGTCCAGCTGGCTCGCAGTGCCGGGTATGTACATGCCCGCCACCATGGCCTGACTGGAGCACGTCTTTCTCTGTTGGGCTCCAATGGAACAAGCGTCGGTGCGACCTGCAATGTGATGATGGCAGCGGTATTCGCGAAAGGTCAGACTATCATTGATGATGCCGCGAAAGAACCGGAAGTGGTAGAACTTGCCCAGTTCCTGATCTCTATGGGAGCGAAGATTGATGGCGTTGGTACCTCGACGCTCAGAATCGATGGGGTTGAAAAGTTATCAGGGACTCGCTGGAAGGTTCAGCCTGATCGTATCGAGGCCATTACCTATGCGATCGCAGGTCTGATTACGCATGGTGATGTGACTCTCGAGAATATCCGTAAAGATAATATGGAAAGCTCTCTGGAAGCTCTTGAAACCTGGGGAGCTGACATGACCTGGGAATCAGAGACCAGTCTCCGAGTTCGCCGCGATAGAAACAAAAAACGAACTCTTCAGCTTGTAACCGAACCCTATCCTGGCTTCCCAACAGATATACAAGCTCCATTCGCCGCTCTTCTTGCGATGACTCCAGGGAACTCTTCAATCCGGGAAACGATCTATCATGAACGGTTCATGTACGTTCCGGAAATGAATAGACTTGGTACTCGAATTACGCTGGCAGAACGAGGCAAAGCTGTGATTCAGGGTGTCCCTGCTCTGGAAGGTGCAGCGGTTATGGCGAGTGACCTTCGCGCCGGGGCAGCACTTATCTGCGCGGCTCTTGCAGCTCATGGCAAATCGCAGATTCGCCGTATCTATCATGTGGAGCGAGGTTATGAGGACATCGAAGGGAAGCTGCGAGGACTCGGTGCCCGCATTGAACGTCTTCCTGAACATGCTTCAGATCCAGGGCTCGAGATGGTTGTCTTTCCCGATGAAGAGGTATCTTCCGATGCCATTCCTGTGGAGCAGAATCCCGCCAGAGCTATCGACACCTAATTCATTTGCCCACCAGTCACCGCCAATAAATGATCCATTCAGCTTAGAGGTCCTCCCAATCAGGAGGACCTCCTTTTGCTCTCAAAACCTATGTGGTCGCTGGTTAACACCCATGGGCGGCCCGGTTTAAGTCTAAGTCTGGATGTAACCTGACACTTGAGAATTGGCATCGTCCCCTATGCGAATCAGCTTCCACTGCTTCGCGGGCTAACAGAAAAATATTCGACCGCGACGTGGGTAAAAGCGCCGCCGAGCCAGTTGGCTGAGCAACTTCAGGCACGTACCCTTGATGTGGCGGCCGTTTCTGTCTTCGAGGGGCTACGGGGAGGAGATTCTTATGTTCTCATCCCAGGAGCTGGAATCGGCTGCGATGGACCTGTGCTGAGTGTTTGTCTTTTCTCAAAAGTTCCTCTGCAGGAAATCACATCCGTTCATCTGGATTTGGCTTCATTAACCAGCTCGCACCTGGTACGCGTTCTTGCTGCAGAGCTTCTGGGAATCAGCCCTGATTGGAGCGTCTCTGAGGCCCCGATCAGCAGAGACTTCGACTGGAAATCGTCACCTTCAGACGCCTTTCTCACCATCGGTGATACAGCATTAGCATGGCGAGACGCATTTCCTCATAAGATGGATCTTGGCAAGGGGTGGAAAGACCTCACAGGATTGCCTTTTGTCTTCGCCGCATGGTTCTGCAGGAATGACTTCCCGATCGACCTTCCTTTCTGTGAAGCTATCGTAGAAGCCCGAAAAAGAGGGGAAACAGAGGTTGGAGAGCTGGTTGATGAGCTTGATTCTGAGTACGCAGACAGCCACGGAGGTCGCGATTTCCTCAAACATTATCTTGGTTCAGTGATTCGCTATCCTCTTGGCTCAATTGAGCTTGAAAGTATTGATCTCTTCCGTAGAAAGCTCACCAATCATGGAATTCTGCCCTTGGGAAGTCCCATGGTCAGGCTACCTGATTGTCTGGCAGGAGATATCGCTCAGCGGAGTGGCTCTTGAAAAAACATGAGAAAACATTTGGCAACATAAGAGCGAAACAGCATGTTAGCTTATCTTGAGATGAGTGAGAATTAACAGAACTACCAGAACCACCATGTGATGAGAGGTCGTACCGAGAAAAATGGAGATGAGTACAAACTCAGTTGATGAAATCAAACCGCAGATTGAAGAGCTTCTAACGAAGAAATTTGACGACTTAATTCGGGATACCCAGAAGATTATTTCTTTTCCCACTGTTTCCGGAGGAACACCAGAGCAGGAAAAGGTCTATCAGGTAGAGATTCCAAAGTGTCTTGAATGGTTGAAGTCTCTTGCCGAAGAGCATGGCTTTAATTTCCAGAACTGGGATAATCACGTCGCAGAGATCGAGTGGGCCATCGAGCCTGAAGAAGGCGAGGGAAAAAGGCCTGTATTCGGAATCGCCTCCCATATAGATGTCGTGACTCCCGCAGGAAATTGGACTCACGGCCCTTTCGATGGAACGATTAAAGATGATGTTCTCATTGGACGTGGCATTCAGGATGATAAAGGTCCATTGATCCAGGCGCTCTACGGGATGATAGCAGTGAAGGAAGCCGGGATTCGCCCGAAATGTGATATACGCCTCATTATCGGTACTGTTGAGGAGACCGGGAATTGGACAGACATGGAGAAGTATCTTCAGGTACGCGAAGCTCCCGACTACGGGTTCACCCCCGACGCTGAGTTTCCTATCATCACTGGGGAAAAGGGGATGTCCAATGTTAAGGTTTCTGCAAAGTGGGATAAGGTTAAGCCAAACGAAGAAACTCACATGGAGTTTGTTTCATTCAAAGGTGGAGAGCGAACAAACATTGTTCCTGCCCTGACAGAGATTCTTCTTCGTTTTCCCGTGGAAGCAAAAACAGATGTCATGAAGGAACTGGTCCGAGAGACGACACGTTTCACTGTCGAAAATCCCGGGTCGAATGTCACTCTTGTCCCGAACAATGATGAGGAAAGTGAAGAGGTCGGATATTACGAAGCTCTTCTGAGTTTTGTCGGTAAGGCCGCGCACAGTTCCACTCCTCACCATGGACATAATGCGATTATCGATTCGTTGAAGTTTTTCTCCGATATTGAAACGATGCCTCGCAGCGTCCGGGCTTTTATTCAGTTCCTTGCCTATACATGCTCTGACCCTTCAGGAGCAAACCTCGCCATTGATTCAGAGCATCCTTTCGTTGGTAAAACGACCAATGTCATATCATTGATCGATATCGGGCCTGAAGGCGGGTCTGCAAACCTGAATATTCGTCCAACGATGGGCCTGACCGTCAAAGAGGTGATAACGAAGGTGCAGGAGGCTGCTCGTCTTTTCAACGATGCAACAGGACTTGAAATTTCTGCAGATTTCGACGGGCGTGCGATAGATGCCATCTATCTCGACCCTGAAAGACCTGGAATCGGTGAGTTCCTCGAAAGTCTGAAGAATGCCTATCAGGCGGTCACAGGCGAAGAAGGTGAATGTGTTGCCATTGGGGGCACCACCTATGCCAAGGCACTTCCGAATACCTGCGCTTTCGGTCCAGTAAAGATTGGTGTGGACGAGGAACTGGCTCACCAGGCAGACGAACGTTTGAGTGTTGATTCGATCAAAAGAAATGCATTGATTTATGCCTTGAGTATTGCCCTGATGCAATAAGCCTTTGGTCAAGCAGATCACGCAACCATCAGTTCGCGTCAGGTATTACAGTCTTCGATTCGGGAAGGATTAGGTCATGGATATATTTGAAGTGAAATGCCCCGGCTGCGATAGCATCCTTGTTATTGATCCGAAGAAGAAGAAAGTGATCGAAACAAAGAAACCGATTACCGACGATTCTTCGGGCGATCGCTTCGAAGATGCTCGCAAGAAGGTTCTTTCTTCAACGGAAGCAGCAGAGGCGAAGTTCAAGGAAGCTCAGCAGAAAGAAAAAGACAAGTACGCAAAGATGGATGCACTCTTCAATGAAAAGAAAGATGAGCTTAAAGATAAACCTATCGAACGTCCTGATCGACCTTTCGATTTTGACTGAGACACACCGTATCGTATAGACGTAAATAATCTCCTGGCTGAGTAACCCACTGAATGAAAACCATGAATAGTTCCCAAGAAGATAGCGCCAATCTTGATGGGCAGGAATGTCCTCTATGTTCCGGGTACGGGTACATGATTAATGAAGGTGAGGCTGTCCCCTGTACCTGTGGGCTGCTCGCTTCAAAAGAAATACAAGAGAACGCTCGTTCAGCTGGTTTACCGAGAAGATTCGCGAAAAAATCACTGGCAACCTACAAAGCAGCAAAGAATGATCGAACTCGCCAGCATATATTGAAAGCTGCCCAGTCCTACTCGACGGCTTTTTCAAAAGGGGAAGAGCAGGGACTTCTTCTTCGTGGCAAACCAGGGTCTGGCAAGACACATGTCGCTGTTGGGATTCTGAAAGAGGTTATCCGACGCGGATACTCTGCTCACTATGCAAACTTTAATGATCTACTTTCCCGCATCAGAGACAGCTATCGGGAGGGTTCCTCACAGACCGAAGGAGAGCTCCTTTCACTTGTGGACTATGTTGATCTGCTTGTGCTCGACGATGTGGGTGCTGAAGTGACAACGGATTGGGTGAGGGATCGACTCTACTTGATTATCAACCGTCGCTATGAAAATGCAAAGGCGACTATCATCACAACAAACTGCAACGAAGAAGAATTAGAAGAAAGAATCGGGATGCGCACGGCAAGCCGTCTATACGAAATGTGCTCGTCTGATTTTCCGCCTTTTCCCGAACAGGATTACCGGAAGGCGCATCTCAGTTAGCTATAGCTCAGGAAGACGGCTCTTCCTCATCTTCACCAAAGGCAAAATCAGCGAATTCTTCAGCGTCAGGAAACCAGACCGTTCCATCTGTCTCATCGTGAGAAAGCAGTAGAATCCCTGTCTGTAATTCACAAGCCACTGCATAAGCCAATGCACATGACGCTTCAATCGCTGCTGGAGTTTCCTCAAAACCGATCAGTATATCGCGGGCGTTCTCGTTGAAGATTGTCGATAAAGAAGATTCCTGATCAAGTATCTGATCGACAATTTCCTGCAACTCTTCACTACGGTCGAGTCGAGGAAATGAGTCCAGCTTTACAACGGGGAGACCCTCATCTTTTTCAAGGTCCAGCAGCTCCACAAAGACCGCTTCACTGATTCCACCTTCATCAAGGCCTGAATAATCACCGACAGGCACCGCTTTCCCCTCTTTGTAACGCTTAAGGCCAAGTCCAAGCTGGTTGTTCAATACAGCAGAGAATTCGGCAAGTGAGGGCTGATGTTGATCGGCTTGAAAAATTATAAAGGCAGGCATTAAGAACTCCAACGAAAGTCGACTTCGGGAAGGGTCTATGGTTGGACAATCACTCAGCGCGCGTCTATGAATTTATCCATCCATGCTTCACAAATCATGAGATGACCTTTCGGCGTTGGATGAACACCATCCTCTGCAAAAAGTTTCGGATCCTGCCGTTCACATTCTTTCTGGAATAAAGAGTCGAGCAATACAAGTGGCAGTCTGAAGACTTCACTTAGCTGATGAACTACTTTGATGCGCTCATCAAGATCAGGTCGCATCGAGCTCATCTCGTCATTAACGTGGAGAAGGAAGGGCTCCATCAGCAGGATTCGATTCAGGCCTTGTTTGAGAGAACTTTCTATCAGCCATCGATAATCGATTTCAAACTGATCGAGGGAGTTCTCCTGATTAAACATTCTCTGGTGCCAGGTGTCATTGATCCCAATGAGAATTGTCAGGACATCCGGTTTCATGGACAACGTGTCATGCTCCCAGCGTTGCCTCAGGTCACAGACCTTGTTGCCGGAAATGCCTTTATTTGTCAGCATGATATCCTGATTCAACAGTTTCTCGGAAATCATTTTCACGTAACCAGTCCCAAGAGAGGAAGGGTTCTGATAATCTCGGCCACAATCTGTGATGCTGTCGCCCTGGAAATGAACCTGTAAAGGAGTCATCAAAATTCTCACCTTTCGCATGCCGACCTGCCCCTCGACAATACACGCAACCCCTTGATGGTAAAGATGAATTCTGGGAATAATAGCGTTGCGACCAAACTAAGGGACTCTAAAAAGAATTCTGTAACAACACTTGAGAGAGAAGTATCATGAGATTAATTATTCAAGACAACGATCAGCTGGTTGGGCAGTGGGTTGCCGCGTATATCGCAAAACGAATTAATGACTTTGCTCCCACTGAAGCAAAGCCCTTTGTTCTGGGTCTTCCCACTGGATCCAGTCCGGTGAAGACCTACAAGGCTTTGATCGAATTGCACAAGGCCGGTAAAGTCTCCTTCCAGCACGTTATTACCTTTAACATGGATGAATATATAGGACTTCCTTCCGATCACCCTCAGAGCTACCACGCCTTTATGTTTGAAAACCTGTTCAACCATATAGACATTAAGAGAGAGAATATCCATATCCTCGACGGCATGGCAGAGAACCCTGAGAAGGAATGTGAACAATACGAGAAAGCCATCGAACAGGCAGGAGGTATCGAACTTTTCCTTGGTGGAATCGGGCCCGATGGGCACATCGCCTTTAATGAACCCGGTTCGTCTCTCGCATCACGAACACGGATCAAGACTCTTACGAAAGACACCATCGTTGCAAACGCGCGCTTCTTTGAGGGGGATCTGGAGAAAGTGCCGAAGACCGCACTCACCGTTGGAGTCGGAACCGTGATGGATGCCAGGGAAGTGCTCATCATTGTCACCGGTCATCAGAAAAGCCGTGCGCTAAAAGAAGTAGTGGAAAACGGTGTCAATCACATGTGGACAGTGAGCGCGCTACAGACTCATCCCAAAGGGATGATCGTATGTGATGAGGATGCGTGTGGAGAACTTATGCTCCAGACATTTAAGTACTTCAAAGACATTGAGGGTGAAAACCTCGACCCCTCGACTATACGCTAATCAGTCACTGACTGGTTGAATGAATGTATATCGTGCTGATAAACAGGTGGCCATGACTCCCTCTTTATTAGGAACACGATATTCAAAGGTGAAGAGTCGATCATTGAGAAACTGATAGGAGCCGTCCAAATGGTGTTCCAGCTTGAACATGGGGTTCTTGAAACGGCCTTCCCAGTTGATGGAGAAATCAGATTCATCCCATTTTCCACTTAAAATCATCGGCGTGACGACGAAGTTATCATGACAAACATATGAAAACTCTTCTTTGTCTTTGTCATAACCCAGAATGATCTGAGCCTGATAGTTGCCGCCCGGGAAGATCGTTGAAGCGTGCTCCACAAGAAAGCGACCACCGAAAGCAGGTCGAATGATGGAGATTCCTTCTGCCTCCATGCACGGACCATAACCTGCAAAATCTAAGTTTACTTCAAGGTGCCATTTTCCAACCATCCTCTGAAGGATTTCATGACCGGTTGAAAGTTCCTGACTCTCCGCAAGAGAAGCCCAGATGTCATCGGGGTTAGGAAGCTGATCAAACAGCTTTTTATATTTCCCTTCTCCTGACTCTCTTCCTTCAGTCTCCAGCCTCTGTCTTCTACTCATTTTGTCTCATCTCTCGGGTATAGCTAGGTGGAAAATTGGTACAAAGAAATAATGAATGAAAAGTCTGTACCAACCCTTAATAATTCTGAAAGATGATCCGCTAATCAACAGGTTATTTGGTGTTTTCTCCTCGAAATTCTTTTCTCAATAAACTGCCCCAATGTTTGTTGTGGGGGTGCGCTTTGCCCGATCCCACCATCGGCAACTCGTTTTCCGCCCAACCGAAGATGCCGCCACGGACGTTGCGGACGTTGGCTTCAGGGTAATTCTCAAGTATAACCTGACACGCCTCCCCACTCCGATAGCCGATACTGCAGTAAACTAAGGTTAACCTGCCGGACTGAATTTCATCCCTGAGTTCTGAACTTAGCTTCTCTTTCTTGTAATCCCAGTGCACAGCACCAGGGAGATGGCTGTACTGAAATTCCTCTTCGGTACGAGTATCAAGTACCAGAACGTCCTGTTTTTTCCAGAGTTGATAAGTCTCCTCAATTGTCGAAGCAGGAACCTGAAAGTTGGAGACACTCGCCTCAGCAGCAGCATAGAGACGAGAATTCATTCCATCATGCGGTTTCGCACTTACCCTCTCTTCTCTGGAATGACTGTCCCCTGGATGATGGCGGCAGGCCACAACACTCAGTGCGACAAGCAGTATCGCCAGAAAAACACTAGGATCTAAGACCGATCTTCTCATCAACATACTTCTTCAACCCCTCGTTACAGGAAATGCCATTACCACCTTCAAGAGAGCAGTCACCGTTCCAGTTGAAGAAATGACCTCCGGCTTCTTTCATGATCACAGGAAAGGGAGCGATGTCGTAGGGTGACACCTCAGGGTCCAGCATGACTTCAGCCCGACCTGAAGCGACAAGAAAATGTCCGTAAGCATCTCCCCAGGTACGACTGAATTTTGCTTCTTCCGTGATCGTAATTCCTCCCTTGTGCGGAGGACGCTCAATCAGCTTCACATGATCCGTTGTCAAGACAACCGCTTTGGATGGATTGCTTACCTTGGAAACTCCAACGCGACGACCATTCAGCCAGGCACCCTTCCCTTCACTGGCAAATAGAAGTTGATCAAGGGCGGGTAGATTAATGATACCCAGGACCGGTTTGCCGTCGCGGACAAGAGCCAGAAGGTTTGTATAGAGAGGAGCTCCATGAATGAAAGACTTCGTCCCATCGATAGGATCTATATACCATGTATAGCTTGTTCCCTTTGGTTCCTTAACGCCATATTCTTCACCATGAATACCATGCTCCGGAAACTTCTCTTCGATTGCATCGCGTATCAGCTTTTCTGCCTCGCGGTCTGCAACAGTAACCGGTGAGCCATCTGCCTTTCCAATGACCTCCAGTGTTCTATTGAAATAACCAACGGTCAGTCGTCCAGCCTCATAAGCGATAGATTGAGCGAATGTGGAAAAGCGTTCAAGATCGTTCATTGTCGGGTTCTTATCCTTCGTATAGATACTTTCAGGCTCGCCCGAGGGCGGGACTAAAAGGCTTTTGCATTTCTTAACCTTCTTGCGAGAGTTGCAATTGACCTGACGGCGGGTCAACGCTCCACTGAGATCCTCACTTAGAGAGAGTAGAGGAGTCAAAGCGCATGTCGCAGGTATTGTATCCCAGCCGATTATCACTGGCACTTTTGCCCACACCGGTTCATGCCTTAAATCGACTGAGCACGAAGCTTGGCGGTCCAAGAATCTGGATCAAGAGGGATGACCTCACTGGTTCCGGGCTCACTGGAAACAAGGTCAGGAAGCTTGAGTTCTCTGTCGCCGAAGCCATGGATAAGGACTGTGATACCCTTATTACATGCGGGGGAATTCAGTCAAATCATTGCCGGGCAACTGCTCTGACGGCAGCACGTCTCGGTCTCAATTGCCATCTTGTCCTTCGCGGAGAGCCCTCGGGAACACCAGATGGAAACCTCTTTCTGGACTATCTCTCGGGTGCCGAGATTTCTTATTTTGCACCGGAGATCTTCAGCAAACACCTTCGCACGATCCTCCAGGATACCGCCGATAACTACCAGGCCAAAGGAAAGAAACCCTTTATCATACCTGTTGGGGCCAGCGATGAAATTGGTCTTTGGGGCTATATCGCCGCCTGTGAAGAGCTCAAGCAGGCGATCGAGCACAATGCCATGAAGAAGGTTGCTGTTGTAACAGCAACCGGTTCCGGAGGAACCCATGCCGGACTGATCGCCGGAAATGAACTTCACAAGCTCAATGCAGCGATATACGCATTTAACGTCTGCGATAATGAGGAGTATTTTGTCCGCAAAAACCGCTATGATCTTCGACAGTGGAAAAAACGCTACAACCAGGAACTTGATATTGACCAGTTACCTATTACGGTTATTGACGGCTATGTTGGTCCTGGCTATGCCAAAGCTGAGAAACACATCTACGAACTGATTAAGGAAATCGCCAGAGACGAAGGAATTCTCCTCGACCCCGTCTATACGGCTAAAGCCTTCTATGGAATGCTGGAGGAAATCAAGAAGGGAACCTTCTCCGAGTATAAAGATATCATCTTTATCCATACTGGAGGCGCTTTTGGAATGTTTGCTCAACGCGAGAAGTTTGACATTGAAATTGAGAATAGTCGTTAAAAGGATTCACGAAGAATCCTCATTAGCTCTTCATCGGTCAGTTCGAAGGGATTCCCTTTCATACTGCTCGACCTTTTCGCCTTCTCAATAATTTGAGGAAACTCTGATTCCTTCACACCGAGCTGTTTCAGGGAGGGGATCTCCAGTATTTCAATGAGACGGCGAATTTCCTCAAGAGCCAGGTCAAACGAGACCTCTTCGCCTCCCGCAATGATCGTCGCGAGGGTTGTAAAACGATCGTGCAGTTCAAAACTCTCCTCTGGCGAAGCGAGCATGCGTTCATAATTAACACTCAGAACAGATGCAAAGAGCGCCCCACAGATCTCGCCGTGTCCTGCGCTATACATCCCACCCAACGGGCCGGCAAATCCATGCACCGCGCCAAGCCCCGCATTGGCGAGAGCGAGGCCTCCGAACAACGATGCGATAGACATATCACGACGGGCATTCGTATTCTTCCCATCATCAAAAGCCTCGATGAGAGCGGGAAACCCGGCAGACAAACCTTCCAGACAGATCCCATCGGTCAAGGGATTCGCTTTACTACTCAGGTAAGCTTCTGTTAATTGAATGAGAGCGTCTATACCGGATGATGCGGTTACTCTCGGAGATAGACTATAAGTCAGTGTTGGGTCTACGATGGATAGGGCTGGAAGCATTTTCTCATGACGCAGGCTGACCTTGACTCTTTTTTCAGGAATGCCGAGGACCGCGTTCTTCGTCACTTCAGAGCCCGTTCCCGCAGTTGTTGGTATAGCAACGTGGGGGAGAGGAACTTCTGTGAGCGGGTTTCCGTCACCAACGACCTCAAGGTAATGCAGGAGCGGTTCATGGTTCGTTGCCAGAGCCGCGATCGCTTTACCGGTATCAACGACACTTCCTCCACCAATGGAAATGACAAAATCGGCTTTGGCATCCCTGGCTTTGGGGAGAAGGTCTTCGAGGTCTCTGATGGACGGCTCACCGTCAATAGTAAGATGAGTGATCGTGATCGCACTCTTCTTGAGAGCCTCGAAAAGAAACGAGGCACGATCAGCATTCTTTCCCGTGACAACGATACAATGCCTGCCGTACTGGACGAACGATGCTGCTTCTCTTTCGGCAGAGCCTTCTCCGAATATAATGCGATTCGCTGTCGCGAACTGAAAGCCTGATATAGCAGTCATAACTAACCTCTGAACTCATTCAAATCGATCATAGTACCGCTTGTGAGAATCATTTCAGCGATGAAGCTCGAACACAGTAAACAGGGAATCGCTTGAATTCGATTTTTTTGCCTGCTTGGTGTTTGTGAAAATTTCAACTCTGCGAGGCTACCGTCGAAATAATCCGCCGGGGGGATTGCCGGATTATTCAACCACCAATTTACTCCGGGGGACACCGATGTGATTTCTCTGGGAGTAAAAACGAGCACCGAGCCTTGGCTTCGCTCGAGCCTCGCAGGAGGTTGAGACCACTCTCAGACCATAGCGATGGTCCGAGCATGGTCCGAGCATCGAGCGAGCATGGTCCGAGGTCGGGGGGGACGAGACCGCAAGGAATCTCAGAGAGAACCTTCATTATCTCGCGACCGAGCCGCGGATTTCAACCTGCGGTAGATGCGATGCCTGATGCCAGAAACTGTTGAAACAGTTGGGTGTTGTTTACGGACCGTTTTCCACGCACTGAAGTACGAGGCTCGAACAAGCTCGTAGGAAGTGTAGAATGAAGGAGGGAATTTAAGGATGAAGGCGGACGTAGGAAAGAAACGGTCTCGTCTTGTGTCGACACTGGTGTTAAACCGCGGAAGTGGTTTGATTGCCAAGCCCTGGGTTGACGACGTCAGGAGTCTACCCGGGGTAGGGAGGCCACACATTCGAACTGCAGGAGCAGTTCGTTTTACTATCTCCGAATCCTTCTTATTAAACGAACCACTGCCGCGGTTTCGTCTATTGTACATACGCACTCAGAGGTAGGCTAATTCCCCTTGAATAAATCAACGAGTGATTTGTAAGGATTAAGGAAACAAAGTTCATGATTAAGCTTTCAAACCCAAAAGATGGAAATCGAGGGTCCCAAATTTCGAGTATAGAATCTGGTGGGTTGATTCTACTCTTAAGAAAGGGAAAGAGTATTGGTAGTCTGGAAACAAGTTTTGATCGGATGTGGAAGTTTGCTTTTCATCGCCTTCCTGGCTTTTACCGGCATTGTCATCTCTATTTGGTCGAGCGTGGAAGAAGAGGTTCAAAGGGATCTCGCTCGTCAGGAGAAAGAAGAACAGTTGGAAGCCAACTTCCCTTTTACTGTTCCATCTGATTTGTCGATCACTCAGCAAGCTTATCAAAAGTATATTAAGGCAAGAGCAGAGGTACTGGACTATTACAAAACATCAGGATTCAAACAGGAAGTTCATCAGTTAAGGAAAGATATTGATAGAACAAGGAAGGACTCAAGCAATGACATTCTGTTCGAAGTCGCCAGTGATATTGCCGACCCGTGGTTGTTCACCGAGAATCAATTGATTCATCGTGAGGCTCTCATTCTTGTACTCGAAAGAAATGGACTCGGCATTGAAGAATATAATTATCACCTGCGTTCAACATTGTATGTCCTGAAGAAAGGTGAACAATTCAATGACAAACGCACAATGGACTTTCACACAGAAGTCATGAAGAATCTGGATTCCCTTAGAACCATAGATGATGACGCCAAAGAAAACTATAAATGGGCGATTAGACCTGGATACAAAATACCATCAGGTATAGCAGAAAAAGTCCCTAACGAAAATGTGCCCCTGGTTCTCGAGAATATCGATTCTGGTCATATCACGCCAAGCAATCTGGCAGAGGAAATTTTCTTCTGCGACGCCATTTTGGACAGCCTACTGTTCGTCGGAAGCCCCGAATACATACGGGCTAATGCGTCACAATAATCCGATATATATATTCCAAGTTGCAATGATTCGCGTGGCTTTTACTTTAATCGATGATAGTTGAAGGCCTTTTATTCCGAGCCTTCATCGACGTGAATACCACCCGCAGATATCGTCTCTCCTTCATACTCAACATCCTCGGTACTGAAATTAACGACGATCACGGTTCCATCTTCCCACACGGTTTGTTGAAGCAGGTGGTCATCGCTCAAGAAGCGAAAATCTGTCATCGCTGAAAAAGCCAGCTTGCGATGTAGAGGAGACCATCTCTCAAGGTGTTGTTTCAAATCTGCCAGACGCTCATCAAAGGTTTGAAGGTTCAGGTGTACCATTGGAGGGCACATATAGAGAAGCTCGAACCTCTCCACGACCTCCTTCACGTCAGGATATTTAAAGCGGTCATTTGACCAGTGGTGTGTTGTGATAACTGCGTCATGAAAGGCTGCCTGAAACAGAGGTATGCGAACCGTTGGGTCGTATAGAAGTTTCACAAACCGCTCTTTGATGGGAACGGGTTTAAAGTTTACCGCTGGTTCGTCCGGTGGGTAGTAACGCCCACGAAAATACTCTGATTCACGATCCTTCATGTCAGGATCATCCCAGCCAAAGTATGGCCCGAAAATCCCCTCGAGAACATGAATCCCATTAATTGCATAGACACTGCCACCTTCCGAACCAACAACCAGACCTTTCTCCTTCGCAAGCCACCCAAGACGTCGCGTACGTTCTCTCGCATCTTCTTCTTTCGAGTTCCGATGCTTCGGATTATGGTCATCATAAACCTCACCGTAAGCATCGCAGTCGATAAAGTAATAATTGAAAGGAACATCCTCAAGATTCTTCGAAATACGTTCTTCGTAGTACTCCTGAACAGCGAAAGAATTGGTCTTTCGTCCAATGCCCTTAAAGCCGGTGCGATAGCTTCCATCCTTTTTCATAACACCAGCATTATCCCATAGGTCTTGAGTCATTTGCGCTGTGATCCAGGACGAGTCTGTTCCAGCAATTGAAGGGTCGTGTATACTGTGATAGGAATCATAAGTACCCAAGAGCCAACCATACTCGTCAGCAACTTTAGCTACATGGGGACGATAGACAGCCGTTTCCCAGCCAGGGAGGCAGAGCTTCAGGTGCTCAAGGCCAGCTTCCTTAAGCTTCTCCATCATCCTGACCGATGTTCCGTTTCCCCAGGCTTCAAAGGGAAGAACAAACTCTGGGTGGGTATTCCAGAATGACTCGGCATTTTCGAAAACTCGACTCTCTTCATTCTCTGCCTTCGAGGATAGATTTGTCGAGCGAAGGGCATTGCTGATACCTTCAGCAATGACGCGTTGAAGGTAAACTAAGGGCCATTCGGAATCTGCCAGCTCCTGCAAGGCATTCCGCTGCTCTTCATTCATCCTTTCCAGGAGCCGGGTTGAGAAGGGATCCTTCTCTTCGACTTTCTTCAACAGCGCTTGAGCAAAAGACTTCCACTTTCTTCGAGGGATATCATGCTGCGTAAAGATACCACTGTCCCACAGATAAATGTGCGGCGCACCGGCAAGACGATTAACCTTGGAAACCTCTTCGACTTTTTCATGGAGAGTCTGGATTTGATTGGTTTCATTCAACCACGATCGATAATGATGAGCGGGAGCAACGGGCTTATTTCCTTCATCAACATAAACACGAAAGGTCATTTCTCTTTCGGGAGAAATTGACGCAAAGTGATGAGAGAACGAATAGCTTAAACTCGAGTCGTTAGACCTTTCTGAGAACTCTATGTTGTTTCTAAAGGGGGTTGAAGTCATCCATGAAACTGTATAGTCGCCTCGAACTTCTCCCCAAACCGGCATCGACATGCGTTCGAGTGTATCCCAGTTCCCTTCAATAAGGACCTCTCTCCAGAATGGATCGGAAACGGGAATAAATAGTCCAGAGTTTGAGGCGAGGATCAGGTAATCAGATTCGTTGAGCTGCTGGTCTGGCCATGTGAAGGCAACATCGTCCTTCAAGGCAGTCACTGTCAGTTCGAAGCCATCGTCATCTGTTACTTTGCACGAGAGTGACAGCCCATGGTCTGGAAGGTTCCAGGAGGCATTCGAGTTCTCGGTCTTCAGATCGCTGATGAGAAATGATTCACCAGTCGGGTTGGACAGGATGAGTTTATTTTCTTGATAGGCGACTCCGAGTTCCATGGTTTCTGGGTCGATCACGAAGTCCCTTGATGATCCACTTATTTTTAGGTATTCCGCCTGAACGGAAGACATGGCTGCGAACGCCGCGAAGAGGAGGCATGCCCTTCGATTCTTCATAGGTTCTCTCTCGTTTGGTTGCTTGGACTCCCTCAGTCTGGAGCAAAAAGCTGATTCCCTTCGATCAAGAGAGTCAAAGAATTACTGGAGTTGGCGCATATGCAAGAAAACCTTAACATGGGAAGGGGAGTGGGTCTTATTCCGTCTGCGTGAGGCTTCGCTGGCAGATTTATCATTCTCTTATCGTTCCGAAATCTGGCGACTTTTTTGCTGCTTAATTTTCAGTATTCAAAATTGCTCAAAAAACGGAACCGTTTTTTCGTAACCGCTTTGTTATGAAGCTGTCATGACCTATTTCAACCCAACAGAAATGGAGAATTCAGAATGAATCTCAGGAAGTTCATTGGAGTAGCAGCCTCTCTGCTTTGTGCCGCTGTGACCTACGCCCAAACAGAGAAACCAAATGTTCTGGCCATTATGGTCGACGATGTAGCCCAGATTTCACTCAGCGCCTATTCTCACGGAATGACTTACCCAACACCCAATATTGATCGCATTGCAACTGAAGGAGTTCTCTTCACCGATCACTATGCTCAGCCCAGTTGCACAGCAGGACGCGCAGCTTTCCTCATGGGGCAGCTTCCGGTACGTACGGGACTCACAACCGTCGGTCAGCCCGGAAATCCTCTAGGTATTAAAGAAGAAGATCCCACCATTGCTGAATTTCTCAAAGAACAGGGCTATATGACCGCTCAGTACGGAAAGAATCACCTGGGAGATCTTGATGAGCATCTTCCAACTCGCCATGGTTTCGATGAGTTTTTCGGTAATCTCTACCATTTGAATGTGTCAGAAGAGCCTGAGCAGGAAGATTATCCAGACAATCCCGAATTCGTTGAAAAGTTTGGTCCTCGCGGTGTGATCTGGTCGACAGCTGATGGCGTGATAGAAGATACGGGTCCATTGACTGTTGAGCGTATGAAGACCTTCGACGAAGAGATTCTCGACAAATCACTCGATTTTATGGATCGCGCTGTCGAGTCCGATACTCCCTTCTTTATCTGGCACGCAACAAGCCGCATGCACGTGTACACACACTTGAAAGATGAAAGCCGTCATCTGGCGACAGATATCAGTTCCGAAGAAGATCTTTTCGGCAGCGGTTTGATAGAACATGATGGTCATGTGGGCCAGCTTCTTGAAAAGCTTGAAGAACTTGGCATCGCCGATAACACAATCGTCATTTACACAACAGATAACGGACCAGAACAAAGTAGCTGGCCCGATGCGGGTACAACGAAGTTCCGAGGGGAAAAAATGACCACATGGGAAGGTGGCGTTCGAGTTCCCTTCCTTGTTCGCTGGCCGGAACGTATTCCTGCTGGGCTGAAGAGAAATGGAATCTCTTCTCATGAAGATGTCTTCCCCACGATCGCGGCTGCACTTGGTGAACCCAACCTCCGTGAGCGTTACAAGGAGGAGTACAAGGTCTATATCGATGGAGAGAACAACCTCGATTACTGGACAGGGGAAAGCGATGAGTCGGCTCGTAACCACTTTTTCTACTACTATGAAAGCAGTCTAACGGCACTCCGTGTTGGCCCATGGAAAATGCATTTCGCCACAAAACCAGGAGGTCGCTATTATGAGGACCTTGTGTTCCATACCATGCCAAAGCTCTTTAACCTGCGTAAGGATCCGATGGAGCACTATGACGGTATTACAGGGTTTCATCAAATCATGAGAAAGAGCTGGGTGATGCAGCCGGCGATCGCTATTCTGAGCGAGCATGTGCAGACATTCCAGGAGTTCCCACCTCGCCAGGAAGCTGCTTCACTTAACATCAATGAAGCGATAGACAAGGCGAAGACGATTACGAACAGACAGTAGTATCAATCCATCAAATAGTCACGAAAGGGAGCTTCAATGAGAAGCTCCCTTTTTTTGTTTTTCCTTCGAAGCATCGAAAGTTACGTATAGATTAGATCACTTCAAGTTTCCTGCGATAGTTTTGCATCGCAGCTTTGGTATAGTGATTGTAAGGGGCTGTTTGCGTTTTGCTGTTCCATTCGCTCTCGATCGAGGACTCTTTGATCGCGAGGAACAGGGCAGAATCTACTTGCCGTCAAAGTACTGACTATCCTACCCCTTTAAGAATTCTTGCAGAACTATTGGACAAAAACATGAAAAAATATATGATCTCGAGCGCTGCTGCGCTTATCTTTTCAATGGCCTCTCATTCAGTGGCACAAACCCTGACGACCGTTGCCGGTACTCAAGGAGATACTTCAGGTACGAGCGACTCTGTTGGGTCTGCGTCCTCTGTAGCCGTTGATAGTAGTGGAAACATCTATGTAGGTGATCAGGCGAATGAGGTTGTCTATAAAATCACATCGGGTGGGACCAAGACCGTTTTTGCTGGAACTGGAACTCAGGGATATAATGGTCTAAGTGGAACAGCGACCTCGATTCAGCTTGCTGATGCGATTGACCTCTATGTGGACGATTCAGATAATTTATATATAGCGGATTCGATTAACCGTCTAGTGCGTAAAGTGACACCTGCGGGCACTTTGACGACAGTAGCTGGTGTTCAGGGTGATGCTTCGGGCACTGGAAACTCCATTGGGTCTACTACAGCAATCGCCGTTGATAGTTCAGGAAATATTTATGTTTCTGACGTTGCAAATGAAGTGATCCATCGCGTTACCTCTGGTGGAGTTCGTTCTGTGTTTGCAGGTACAGGAACAGCTGGCTATAACCTTGCCAGTGGCACAGCGACCTCAGTGCAACTTAATAATCCGGATGATCTGGCCATTGATGCGTCTGGCAATCTGATCGTTGCTGACACAGACAACCGACTCGTTCGTCAGATTACGCCCGGCGGAGCACTGACGACGATTGCTGGTGTGCTTGGGGATGTTTCTGGGAGCGGGGATTCTGTCGGGTCGGCTCATTCGGTTGCAATAGATACAACAGGAAATCTATACGTCGGAGACCTTGCCCTGGACGTTGTCTATCTTGTGCCGACTGTGGGTTCTAAATCGGTTTTCATCGGTACTGGAACAGCTGGTTACAATGGTTTGACTGGCACGGCAACTTCAATACAGCTGGACCAGCCAATGGATCTCTTTTTTGAATCTTCCGGTGGCGGCGTATTCGTTGCCGATATGAATAATCGTCTCGTGCGTCGTGTTGATGCAGTTCTACCTGTGGAGCTGGACTTCTTTGCCGTAGAATAATTTCAACTCTTCACATCTGTATGCATGTCATTTTGATCGTGATTGTGATAGACAAACGGACGATGTGTTTCATGTTGAAGGACTGTGGGGGAGGGTAAGGAAAGCTCGTCATGTCCAAGTACTTTTCCAAAGGCCGTGGCGCCGGATCCAACCCAACATCTCGTTTCGAGCGGCTTGCGTATACTCCTGAGTTCGAGGATGAGGCTTCGCTCCCCGAGGGAGCGCCCCGAACTCAGCTCTTTCGCGACACCTCGCGAAAGATTCTCAACGAAAACGATTCGCCCGACATCGAGATGAAACGGGGACTCAATCCTTATCGCGGCTGCGAGCATGGCTGTATCTATTGCTACGCTCGACCAACACATGAGTATCTTGGACTTTCCTCAGGTCTCGATTTTGAAACGAAACTTTTCGTGAAAGATGAAGCGCCTGAGCTTCTGAAGAAAGAACTTTCAAAGAAGAACTACAAAGCTATCCCTCTCGCGTTCTCTGGTATTACTGATCCCTATCAACCTGTAGAAAAGAAACTTCTTCTCTCGCGTCGTTGCCTGGAAGTGCTCGCAGAGACCCGACACCCGACTTGTATGATCACCAAGAGCGCCATGATCACGCGTGATATAGATCTCCTTTCTGAGCTTGCAGAGTATGGAAATGCCTGGGTAAATATCTCCCTCACGACGTTGGACCACCAGCTTCAGCGAAAACTGGAGCCACGCGGGTCTACACCTCAGGCCAGACTCGAGGCCATGGCGAACCTCCGCGAAGCAGGTGTGAAGGTCGGCGTGAACGTGTCACCTGTCATTCCAGGACTGAACGATCATGAAATTCCGTCTATACTGAAGGCTGCTGCGGGGGCGGGTGCTCAGCGAGCCACCTGGGTTCTTCTCAGGCTCCCTCATTCTGTGAAGGATCTATTCGTCGAGTGGCTCCGCGAGCACGAGCCTCTGAAAGAGAACAAGGTGATCTCTAAGCTCAAGCAGCTCCATGAGGGGAAGCTCTACAACTCAGAATTCGGTACACGCATTAAAGGTTCCGGGCCTCTGTCAGAACAGATCGAGCAGCTCTTTGATATACAATGCCGAAAGAATGGCTTGAGTAGGAAACCGATGGATTTCAACCCCGAAGCCTTCAGAAAACCCCACGAACCTCAAATGGACCTCTTCGAGGGGAGATGAGCCTCTGTCAGAGATCGGATATTCCTGCTTGCATTCTAAGCGGCGGATATTATTGACTGTTTGTGATGAAACGCGAAGCGAAACAAAGTGCTCATTTTACAAAACGCCTGATAGCCTTACTTTTAGGAGTTTTTGTTTTTCTCCTGACTGCGGGACTGGCCCATGATGCTTGCAATGGCGATCATGATGAGTCGGAAAATCCAGCTCACGCTCTTATTTGCAAGTGTGCGTGTCATCATCATCTGGTTCTAACGTCTGGAGCTTCTTCAAGTCTTCCAGTAGCGGCACATATAAACACCAATGTGCTCCCCGAATCGGATCATCCTCAAAATCCTATCACTGTTGGTATATTCAGACCTCCCAAAGAACTTATCTAAGTAACTTCTCACGAAAAACTGTGGGTTTGATCAAGCCAGTAATGGCTCGGACATGAAATAACTTAGATAAGGTAGAACTATGGTTGTATCCTCTTGGGCTCACCGCCTGGGCAGGACCTCCGGTCTGCTTCTGTTACTCATAATGTTCATAATGAGTGGCTGTGCTACCTATGACCGGAAGCCTGTCAAATCCGACATATACTTAATGATGCTGGCAGAACGATCTATTGCCAGCAAAGATGTTCAACTTGGTATAGATAATACTGAATATATTCCTGAAGATGGACTGACTCTTCAAGAAGCAGAAATGCTTGCTCTATTTCTAAATCCTGAGCTGAGAACGGAACGGAAGAGAGCAGACGTTGAGATTGTGTCTTCTAAGTTTGCAGGGCTTTTGGAAGATCCTCAGATTGATGCCGATGTACTTCGCATCCTTGAAAATGTCGAAGAGCCTTGGATCTATGGTGGTTTTCTTTCCTTTTCGGTTCCTCTTTCTGGTCGGCTGTCGGTTGCAAAATCCAAGGCAAAGGCAGAAGCAGAGGTCGCTCTTGTTGATGCTTATAGAAAAGAACAGGATATTCTTCTAGAGCTTCGCAATACGTGGGCATTGTGGGAACAGGCAAGCCGTTCACTCAATGTGAGTCTCCATCTTCATGAGAGTATGAAGAATCTCTTGGAAATAACGAATCTGCGAGAAGAACTCGGGGAGATCATCCCTGCTGAAGCAGCGGCATTTCAAATCGCCGAAGCTCGCTTGCGACTCGAGATTGATCGGCTGGCCGCCGAAGAGTTAAAACAGAGTTATGAACTATTGAGGCTAGTCGGACTCTCAGCGCAGTCAGATGTTCAGTTCGTTCCTCAGTCGAGTTCAAAGTTTCATATTCTCGATGAACTTGATGAAGAGGACATCTATACAAAATCTCCTGAGGTTCTTCGGGCCGAGGCTGCATACAAAGCCGCAGAAGAAGGTCTTCGACTTGAGGTTCGCAGGCAGTTTCCCGATTTTAATCTCGGTCCTGTATACGAGAATGAAGAGGGAATGGACAGGCTGGGTTTAGGGTTCTCCCTGCCTATTCCTCTGTGGAATCGGAACAGGGGTGAAATTGCCAGGGCAGAGGGCGAGCGAGAAGTTGCGCGACTTGAATGGGAGGAGGCAGTTCAAAATGCACTCTCAGAAGTAGCGATAGCGTCTGCTACGTTTGCCGGTGCTCAACAGCGAACAGGCATTTTGCGCGAGACAGTAATTCCGTTGGCACAGAAACAAATCGATCAGGCTCGCCAGCTTGTTGAGCTTGGCGAACTGGATGCGCTCCTGATCCTGGAGGCGATCCAGTCAGAGAGAGAAGCAAAGCTGGATCTCATCGCGGCAGAAGCCGAATTGAACCGAAGTTCCGCTCAGCTGCGCCGACTAATTCCAGCAGAGGTTTATGAACCCGAAATCAAATCTGAGAGTGATGCAAATGAATAAGATAACTGAGTACAAGAAAGATAGAACAGCCCAGAGTATAGACATGAAAATCACGATCCAGATCATTCTAATAGCATGTGGTTTGCTGCTACCCGCAGTCTCACTTGTTGCACAGGATGAGCACTCAGGACATGATCATTCGCTTCACGAGGAAAAAGAAAATAAGGAACACGAAGCGCACGACCACGAAAGTGGCGAGGCTGAAGAAAACCACGATGAGGACGCCAACGAGGGGCATGAAGATCATCAGGATGAAGTCACTATCTCAGCCCGTGCAGTGGAGATTTTTAAGTTCTCGACAGAGGTCGTTGAAAAACGCACTCTTTCTGATGTGATTACAGTTCCTGCACGGGTTAGCTACAACGCGGAAGCAATGGCGCATATCAGCTCTCAGGTTCAAGGAAGGATCCAGGAGATATTTGTGCGACTTGGAGACAAAGTAGATAAAGGACAACTACTTCTCATAGTGGATAGTCCTGAGTTAGGTGCAGCAAAAAGCGAGTTTCTTCAGCAGAATGTTGCTGTCGATGCATCGACAGCAAAGGTCGAAGTGGCAAGGGATCTAATTCAAGTAGCCAGGAAAAGCTTCGATCGCGCCGAAGAGCTTCAGGAGACTGGAAGTCTATCAATGACAGAATACCTGGATCGTGAAGCGACATTGCGTCAGGCAGAGGCAAACCTGAAACTTTCCGAGGCAGATCTCCGAGTCACGGAATCAAAACGCCTGGCGGCTGAAAACCAACTGCATATATACGGGTACCGCCACGAAGACTGCAGTGCTCTCCTTGAAGAGGGGGAGGTGTCTACACAATATGAAATCCGGGCTCCCATAGCAGGAGAAATTATTCAACGTGAAGTGACTCCTGGTGAAGTGGTTGATCCTGGACAGGACTCCCTGATGGTGATTGCTGACATGAAGGAGCTTTGGGTCCTCGGAGATGTGCCAGAGAGTTACCTCGGAGGTTTGAGGCGAGGTGAGTCGGCTCGAGTCATTTTGAATGCCTTCGGTAACTCTCCTTTTGAGGGAGAAGTTGCGTATATCGCGCCTCAACTCGACCCAAAGACGAGAACAGCTAAAGTACGGATCATCCTTCAAAACATTGGTTCAAAAGATGATGAAGCGGATGGCAAAGATCACTCAGGACATGATGGCCATGAAGATCACAGCCATTCTGGTCGTCATGAAGAGGGTACCTCTGAGTACGAAGAACCCAGTGTGAAGCTTCGACCTGGAATGTATGGGCAAGCTGAGTTAACGCTCGGAACTTCCAAAGCCAAAAAGGGAGTTCTCGTGGTCCAGGAGAAAGCAGTTCAAAGTATAGAAGGAATGAGTGTTGTCTTCGTACCCAGCAAAGAAGAGTCCTACACTTATATTATGCGACGGATCGAGACAGGAACACGGATTGGCAGATGGATACCAGTGATTTCCGGTCTTGAAGAACGGGAGGAGTATGTTGTTTCCAACAGCTTCATCCTAAAAGCGGAGTTGGAAAAAGAGGGAGCTGAGCATGCGCACGCACATTAAAGAAAACATGGGAGACCCTTTCGACCACCAAGGACCGAACCTCTTTGAGCGGATTCTCCGATTCTCGATTCAGCATCGCTTTTTGATTTTGCTGCTGACAGTGGGTGTGGGGATTCTCGGTTTTTTCTCACTCCAGCGGCTTCCAATCGATGCTGTCCCCGACATTACCAACAAGCAAGTCCAGGTGAACACGGTGGCGCCATCTCTGGGTCCAACGGAAATTGAAACACAGGTTACGTTTCCTGTGGAAACAGCGCTCGCAGGTATTGCTGGTCTTGACTATACGCGGTCACTTTCCAGGAATGGATTTTCCCAGGTCACAGCTGTTTTTGAGGAAAAGGTGGATATTTACTGGGCAAGACAGCAGGTCGCAGAGCGCCTTGGATCTGTGGGTCAGGAACTCCCCTTTGAAGCAAACCCGAGGATGGGGCCTCTGACGACAGGACTTGGTGAAGTTTATTCTTTTGCTATTGAATATGCAAAACCTGAAGAATCCACCGTATCGGCTGGAGAAAATGGCTGGCAAGAGGACGGCAGCTATCGAACCCCTGATGGAGAAACTCTTCGTACTCATGTTGAAAAAGCCGCTTACTTGCGGACGATTATGGAGTGGGTTGTCGTTCCCCAACTGGTCCTTGTTGATGGGATTGCCAGTGTTGATGTGATCGGAGGCTATCAAAAACAGTATCATGTTCAGCCCGATCCTGAACAGCTCATGCGTTTTGACCTGACTTTTCATGAAGTCATGGAGGCGCTGGAAAGAAACAACATCAGCACAGGTGCAGGCTTCATCGAACACAAAGGAAGCCAGTATATCGTCAAGTCAGATAGTCGTGTATCATCAATTGAAGAGATCGAAGCGGTTAAAGTAGGTGAACACTCTGGAACCCCAGTTTTCATTGGCGATATAGCGGATGTCTTGATTGGAGAGGAGCTAAGAACCGGGGCCGCCAGCGAGAACGGCAAAGAAGTCGTGATAGGTACTACCATGATGATTCCCGGCGAGAACAGCCGAACTGTCGCGGTGGCTGTCGGTGAAAAGATCGAAGAAGTGAGGCGCAGTCTTCCCCCGGGTGTTCAAGCTAGAGAGCTTATAGACCGTTCAGAGTTAGTTGATGCAACGATACAGACAGTCGCGACAAACCTGACTGAAGGGGCTCTTCTTGTTATTGTCGTTTTGTTCTTAATGCTAGGGAACTTCCGTGCAGCTCTGATTACAGCATTGGCAATACCCCTTTCCATGCTCATGGCTGCAATCGGGATGACACACGCTGGTATCAGTGGGAACCTCATGAGTCTTGGCGCCATTGACTTTGGCATCATTGTCGACGGATCTGTAATCATCGTTGAAAACTGTATTCGCCATCTGGCTGAGGAGCAAAAACGACTCGGCCGCGGACTTCGTCTCAAAGAACGTCTTCATACAGTCTTTTTTGCATCAAAGGAAGTGCGGCAGGCAACGATGTTCGGTGAAGCCATTATCATTACTGTCTATCTACCTATACTCGCATTAACAGGTATCGAAGGAAAGATGTTCCATCCCATGGCATTGACGGTTATCTTCGCTCTAACTTCAGCCTTCATTCTTTCTTTGACTTTTGTGCCAGCAGCTGTCGCCCTATTCCTGACAGGCAAAATCCGCGAAAAGGAGAACTTTCTGGTTTCATCCAGCAAGCGACTCTATGCTCCACTTCTGGACCTTTCATTGAAATTTCGCTGGGTGATGATTGGAACAGCGGTAGTTGCCTTTGTTAGTTCTCTTCTTCTATTTGGAAGGCTCGGAACAGCCTTTATTCCAACGCTTGATGAAGGAAACATCGCCGTCCAATCTCTGCGCATCCCAAGTACAAGTCTTGACCAGTCAATGGAGCTTCAGTTCGAAGTAGAGAAGGCAATTTCTTCCCTACCAGAAGTGGAATTAATCTTCTCCAAAACGGGAACCACTGAAATCGCTTTCGATCCCATGCCCCCAAACATCTCCGACGGTTTTGTCATTCTGACTGATCGATCAACCTGGCCGGATCCTTCCATGACGCGGGAAGAACTCTTTGAAAAAATAGAAGAGACAACCTCCTTTCTTCCTGGTCAGATATACGAAAACAGTCAACCCATTCAACTCAGGTTTAATGAACTTCTTTCAGGAGTAAGAGGTGATCTTGCCATTAAAGTCTATGGAGATCGATTTGAGGACATGGTTAAAGCGGCACAGAAAATTGCAGAAGTCGTTGAGCAGGTACCCGGCGCCGCCGATGTGAAGGTTGAACAAACCAGCGGCTTGCCAATTATGGATATCAACATAGACAGAGAATCTGCTGCAAGGTTTGGTCTCTCAACTGGTGATGTTCAGGATGTCATCGCTATCGCCATCGGAGGACGCGAAGCAGGAACCGTCTTTGAAGGTGATCGAAGGTTCCCCTTAATGGTACGCCTTCCAGATACGATCCGAGAGGATATCACAACTCTGGAAAACCTTCCTATACCTCTGCCCGTTGACCACATCAGCTCAGCAGAATTCGCTTCACTTGATGCTGTTTCATTTTCTTCTAATGCGCCACCTTATGTCCCCTTAGGATCTATCGCTTCTATTGAGATAACTGAAGGACCAAATCAGGTCAGCCGAGAGAATGGAAAAAGACGTGTGACCGTTTCTGCCAATGTTCGTGGTCGGGACCTCGGTGGATTCGTAGAAGAAGTACAGGAGCACGTGCAAAATGAGGTCACCCTGCCATCCGGATCCTGGATCGATTATGGCGGGGCTTTCGAAAACCTTTTACGCGCGCGTGAGCGTCTGTCCATTGTCGTGCCTGTCTGTTTCTTTTTGATTTTTCTTCTTCTTTTCACGACTTTCAATTCTGTACGATATGCGTTGCTTGTCTTTACAGGTGTGCCTCTTGGACTGACAGGAGGAATTGTTTCCTTATATCTGCGAGGTATTGAATTCAGTATATCTGCAGCGGTTGGATTTATTGCTTTGAGTGGTGTCGCGGTTCTGAATGGTCTTGTCATGGTAAGCTATATTAATCACCTGAGGGCCGAAGGCATGCCGTTGGAGGATGCCATCCGGAAAGGTGCGATGACGCGTTTGCGTCCCGTTCTTATGACGGCGCTTGTGGCAAGCCTGGGGTTCGTTCCAATGGCTCTTTCAACGACTGCCGGAGCAGAAGTGCAACGACCTCTTGCGACTGTTGTCATTGGAGGACTCGTGTCTGCTACCCTGTTAACACTGCTTGTTTTGCCCGCTTTGTATAGAGTCTGGCATAAGAAGGATGAAGATTTCTTTCATCATGATGACCCAGAACATCTGGCAACGGTAGACCCAAAGGTTGATTGATGGGCAATCAGCCGCAGATTCAAGCAGCTGCAACATCATTTTTGAGAGAACTGAGATTAGACCTCCAATGCCGCTCTATAGTCAGTGAATCAAATAGAAGGTTGATGATATGACAACACATGACCACCATTCTCATCATCACTCCACAGGGGAAATGAGTGATGCTCGTTTGATCTGGGCTATTATTGCAAACATGCTTCTAACAATTGCTCAGATCATTGGCGGCATCATTTCGAATAGTCTCGCACTCGTAGCCGATGCTCTCCATAACCTCAATGATGGAGCTTCTCTCATTCTTGCTCTTGTGGCCCGCCGTATTGGTCGAATGCCTCCTGATGAAAGAAGAACATTCGGCTACAGAAAGGTTCCTGTTGTAGGTGCGCTGATTAACCTGACGACACTTATCCTTGTTGGTATATACCTGATCTATGAGGCGATTGTACGCTTCTTTGAGCAGCCAGAGATTGGTGGGTGGATTGTTGTGATTATTGCAGCAATTGCATTGATCGTTGATGTAGTCACCGCTGTTCTGACGTATAGCATGTCGAAGGAAAGCATGAATATTAAGGCTGCTTTTGTTCACAATGTTTCAGATGCTCTTGCCTCGGTCGGTGTAATTATAGCAGGTAGCCTGATCCTCCTCTTTGATCTTTATATCGCAGATCTCATCGTGACGCTCGTCATTTCTGTCTATATCCTTTACCAGGGATTCTTTATGATCGGGGATAGTATCAGGATCCTGATCGATAGTACTCCAAAAGGGATTTCTCTGAATCAAATTGTTAAGACGTTCGAGTCTATTGCAGAAGTTCAGGATTTGCATCATGTTCACGTCTGGCATCTCGACGAAGACAGAATCGCTTTTGAGGGTCACGTGACAGTGGGGGATTTATCTATGCAGGAACTCGAAGAGCTCAAGAAGCGACTTAAGGACCTGCTCAAATCACACTTCGATATTTCTCACGCTACGCTGGAATTCGAATACCAGGAAGCAGATGAGCATGATAAAACTTTGCTTGTCCTTTCATAAGCTCATATTCATGGAGAAGCTCGAAAAACACGGGCTTCACGGTAATAGTGCCCTTATTTGGTTAAAGTAACCGATTACAGCGAACTCTCGAAGATCACTCCAGAGTGAATCATCATTCCCTCAGCGTGTTTGGATCTTTCCTCACCAGGCTAACGATGTCCCCCGTTCGTCATTTCCACGTCTGACGGACGTCTCAAGTCAATGGTAAGACGTAGATAAGACGTCGGACAGACGTCCGTCATCCGGTGAGGGGGATGGGGCAGGAAGGGAACCGAAGTTCTTGGACGGCGGCAGCCCTGACGCCGCCTCGTACCTCGAGGCTTTGACTCGAGGAGAACGTTACGATCCCCCTTCGTTTCAAGTTTCCTTACTGCGTCGCGATATTCGTCGCATTAACAATGAAGATCGAATCATTCACTTCTTTGACTTCGCCCGAGACCGTAATTTCTGCTCCTGGTTCGAGACCGTTCTGACCTTTCAAATCAACCTTCAACGGCATCCCCGTTTCGTCAAGAACCTGGATCGTTGCACTGTTGGCGACGATGTCTTCTTTAAGCTCACAGCAGGCATCCCAGTAAGTTTCACAGTAAGCAGGATCACAAACCGGTAATTCTTCTGAATCCCCCATCACGAAAACGGCACGACTTTCTGTGAAAGGTTCTGCCCGGCCTCCGATATATCCCTTGATGACAACTTTGTCACCCACTTTGGCAGCGGATTTCGCAGCCGACAATCCTTGCGCTGTTTCAGCATTCTCAATGGTGAAGAATTCTGCCGGGAGCGAGGGAGTTTCAGGGGTCTTCTCTTCCGTTGATTCCGTCACCATGGTCATCTGGCTCTCCTCGGAGGTATCTGCAGCCTGATGGCACCCAACCAAGGCAAGAGAGAGAAAGAGGGTCGTGATGGTTAATGATTTCATGTTTTTGTTCCTTTGTCTATAAGTAGTGTTTAGATTGCTTTAAGTGCTTCGGGGATCGGCATGCGCAAACATTTCCACGCAGGAGGGAGGCACCCGATGATTCCGACAAATAGTCCCGCCAGGCTCCCCATGGCGATAACACGTTCGTTCAAGGCAAGTTGAAAAACCCCCATCGAGTAGCTGACTGAAACACCATCCAGAAGAAGGTGCGCAACAGCAACCGCAAGCAGGACTCCCAGGGCTGCTACAATAAACGATTCCTGAAGCAGACTTAAGAGTATAGAGCGGCGGGAGTACCCCAGTGACTGAAGCATCGCCAATTCTCGGACTCGGGCCGTCAGTGCACTGTAGAGTGTATTCAAGCCTCCAAGGACGCCAGCCAGTGAAATGAGAATGGCAGTTACCCAGATCATGATCTGCACCGGTTGGAAGAATCGAAGAATAGAAGCATAGTATTCAGCTTCTCGGACGGCTGATAATTCGAGGTCTATACGCATTTTCGTGAAGGCGTCAATGTCAGCATATTCTGCCTCTCCAAGAGTCAGGACAACTGATGAAATGCCTTCTCGCTTCGTTGCGATTTGAATGTCAGTTAGTGAAGTCCAGAGCTCTGATTCCATCACGGTTCCATGAGCCTGAAAGCGCCCGACAATCTCCCACGGGATTCCTTCAAACCAAAGCATATTGCCAAGTCCAAGACGCTCTTCTGCTACACCAAGCTTTTCTGCTGCCAGGCTACCTGCAAGAAACTCATTAGAACCAGGGCGGGGCGCACGACCCTCCGTGATTTCAACGCGTTGATGAACAAGAAAGGCTTCTGATTGTACTCCTCTTACCACAGCACGAAGTTCCTCGTTGGAATCCTTTTCCGATTGAAGGACCAAGGCCGAAAGAATTTCCGGCGATACACACGGTATATCCCCCATTGTTTCTATCCCTGGAATACTGGCTTTGATAATTCCGGGAGTTGTTGAAGGTATTTCACTCCGTTCGATACTTTCCTCACTTCCAGTAGCGAGGAGGATCACATTCTTTGAGTCAGGATTGATGCTCAAGGATTGCTTCATGCCGTCTACGAAAGCCGCTGCTGAAAGAACTAGAAGAACAACCAACGCATTCCCCAGTAACATGGCTGAAGATCGCTTCATGGAGCGCCCAAGGTTTCGTATCGCATAGTCGAAGGGGATCAGTTTCAAGGTTACACCGCCCTGAATGCTTCCGCTGTTGATAGACGAGCTGCCTTGAAGGCAGGGATCAGGCCAGCAATAATTCCAATAACTATACACATGAAAAGACCAACGAGAATCGTGGTTGTGTTTGCTCCGATAGAGACGCTCAGTCCTTCTACAGAAAATGTAAACTGGCCCAGCCAGGAAACAAGAAAGGCGAGCGCTGTACCAAGAGCTCCACCGAGGATACTGATCACCAGGGCTTCTGTAATGATCAGCCTTGAAATGAGGTTTTCTGTATAGCCAAGGGTTTGCATCACAGCATGGTCCTTAATTCGGTCCTGCACAGAGAGGGAAATCGAGTTCGCAACAAGAGCAAACACAGCCACAAGACTGCCGAGGCCCAGCCAGGAAGCAAACTCTACCAGTCGGATAATGTCGCCAACGGCTCTTTCGACAAAGGCTTTCTCTGAGGTTGTCCAGGTCGGTGATTGCGCATTTTCAAAGGTGGTGTCGATGGCTGCTGCCACTTCTTCAAGCTGGCTTGAATCCTCAACTTTAACGTTGAATTGAGTCACCACGCCCTGTTTGTTTCCGGCCGCTCGTTGCAGGAAGTCCAGATGTACATACGCGACATTTTCATTCTGAGGGTCATCAGAGGAAATGATGCCGGCGATGTTCACGGTGACTCCGGCAGCGGTCAGTCGATCACCCACAGAGAGTCCCCGCTTCGCAGCGAGGCGATCTCCAACGATCGCTGAATCATTACGCTTGTCCCAGTCATTGAGTGATCCTTCTGCAATTACAAAATCCAGAGACTCAAAAGAAGATCTTTCAATGCCCCTGAAGGTCACAACGTCAAGCGATGCCCGACAATTGTTCACAACAATACGCATCGGCATGACCGATTCAACGCCTGGTATAGATTCTATGCGACGTCGGTAGTCCTCAGGAAGTTCTGACGTGAATGGACAAAAGCGATTCTCACGATAGACAACGAGAGTTGTGTCGTTTGCTGTTTCTTGTGTTGCCCTGGAAACTCCCGATCGCATGGCCATTACAGAGCAAAAGAGGAACATCGCTGAGGCGATACCGATCAGTGTCAACAGCGAGCGCGTACGATGTCGAGTGATGTACTTGCAGACCAGTGGCAGCATTTTTGAGGGTATCATATGGCGGCCTCCATTTGCTCAACCAGCTGCCCTTTTTCAAGGTGAAGGGTTCGTGAGGCATACTCTGTTGCATGAGGGTCATGGGTAACCATGATCAGCGTTCTCTTCAGGTCCTGAGATAGACGTTGCAACAGGGAAAGAATTTCATGGGCAGAGCTCTTGTCGAGATCTCCTGTCGGTTCGTCAGCAACGATAATAGAAGGCTCTGAAACAATGGCACGAGCGATAGCAACGCGTTGTTCCTGCCCACCAGAAAGCTGACGAGGATAGTGATCATGACGATTTGCAATACCTACAAGGTTGAGTGCATTGGAGACCTTTTCGTGTCGTTGTTTCTTTGAAAGGGGAAGTAGAAGGAGTGGAAGTTCCACATTTTCGTAGGCTGTGAGAATTGGCACCAGGTTGTATAGCTGGAAGATATAACCTACATTATCTCGCCTCCAGGCAGCCAGCTTTGAACGGGAAAGGTTGGCGATATTTTTCCCATCAATAACCAGTTCGCCAGAGGTTGGTTGATCAATCCCTGCGATCAGGTTCAGCAACGTTGTTTTGCCACTTCCCGAAGGACCCATCAGTGCCAGAAACTCACCTTCCTTCACCTCCAGACTCAAGTTGTCCAGAGGTGTAATTTCCTGAGTCCCGCGGAAGTATGTTCGGGTCAGTTGGTTGCAAATAATATATGACATTACAAATTCTCCATCATTTCCTGCACAAAGACAGTTTGCTCATCTTTGAGAGGGAGTTCCGATTCAATGACAACGAGGTCGCCTGGGTTTAGACCTTGGGATATTTCAGTCCAGTCACCATCATTAGCCCCCGTTGTTTCCACATTGCGTCGTTTGGCAATCCCTTGTTCTCCATCGAACCTTGAAATGACCCAGACAATACCATCCTGAACCGAGGAAGACGGTGCATAGACAGAAGTCGCAGACGACGATGTTGTGGTACTGGTATCATTCTGAAATTCCAGAAATTTGACTCGTGCCAGCATCTCGGGCTTCAGGTATTCCGAAGGGTTGTTGATCTCTACCTTCACTTCGAGAGTGTTTTTCTGTATATCGGCAAAGTTTGTGATGCGTGTTACTTCCCCGGTAAAGGTTTGATCCGGCAGGACTTCGACAATAATCTCAGCGTTTTGTCCAACGCTCACATTTGCGGCGTCAGCTAAGGGTACATCTACTCTCACTTGCAATTTGCCTGGGTTGTAAAGCTCTGCAACGCGCGAAGCGGTCATGTTCTCTGACATCGCCATGACCATGGAACCGGGCTCAACGAGTCGACGCATGACAACACCATCAATGGGGGACTTGATCGTTAAACGATCCAGCCGGAGTTGCGCCTCATCTCGCGCCACTTCTGCAAGTCTGAGTCGCCGTTTTTCCTCTGTCCGAAGTTCAAGGGTTTGCTGCGCGGCTTTGCTCTCTGCTAGAGCAATGTTGAGTTTCGCTTCAAGACTGTCTATGCGACTCTTGACAACCCGGGCTCTGGCCGCCTGTGCCTTTGCTTCGGCTCTTGCGCTCTCGAAGGTTTCCTCAGAGATAGACCCGTCGGTGACGAGGCTCTCGCGTCTCTTAAGAATGCGCTCTGCTTCGTCGAGAAGGGCCTGCTCGATTTCCAGCTCGGCTTTTGCCAGCTCCAGGGCTGCTTCTGTTTCTTCTACCTGGCTGGCCGCCACCTCCGCCCGCCGCCTTGACTCGATATTGGCGTCCCAGGTTTCCTGCGCTGCTTCGTAGTCTGCCTGTGCACGCTGTAGGGCCAGCTCTGCGTCGTCTTTGATCAGCTCTACAAGGATCTGATTCTTCTTAACGGGTTCACCTTCGAGAAAGAGAATTTCTTCGACTGTCCCATCGGTCAGTCCTGCTGCATAGACAGGATAGGGTGCAGGTTCAACCCAACCTGCAGCTTGAATGAGGACTTCAGAAGATGAAGAGCTGCTAGTCTTCTTTACCTGTCTGTTTTGAGCCGCTTTCTCGATCACGGGAGCAGCTTTGACAGCTATAACGGGTTTGAGGCTTTTGGCGACAGAACCTGCAAAAAGTGCGATAAAGCCCAGAATAATGACCATGGGCATCAGCAGGCGTGTTCCCCAGCGGTAAGGGGGAGCGGGGACCTCTGCGTTGTCTTGATCTTTTAAATCGGAAAGTGTTCGTTGGGTCATTGAACCACCTCGAACATCACATTTCTCGTCGTCATGACGATAGACTCCTTTTGCTTTGAAATAACTTCATGAGCGCTCTGAAGGTTAGAGCGCAGGTTAAATCAACGCAGAAAGACCTGATGCTGGAGGTGTAGGTGAATGTATGTACTTTGTGGGGGAGGGCTATCCTCAGCAGTTAAGGAAACTGGGGTAGAAGGGCTGGGGAGCGGGATGCTCAACAGAACGGGTCCCGGGATCTGCTCGAATAACTCGCTTGATTCCTTTGTCTGCCAAATGGTGGACGAGGTCACGGTCAGCGAAGAGCAGCAGCCTGAGGGGCACTCAGAACTCTCGTCGCAGGGAGGCGACAGGGGTAAAGAAGGCGCTGGCGTCGGTTTGCTGGATGAGCCTGGACAACAGGAGATCAATTCAACTTCTGGCTCGGGCAATTCGATGCAACAGGAAACCATGCTCGCCTGCGCCACGAAAAGGAAGCAGGCGAATAAAGCCAGTAAAGTGAGGAATTTAGAGGTCCTGAAATAAAGCATCATCAACTCAAATCACCGGGATTGTGTAGAAAACAGGGGGGATCGGTCAAGCGCATTCATCTCAATCGACTTGACCGGGGAATCTTGTCAATTTATTCAAAACGCATCATTCCTACGCACGTGTGTAATATGTAGTCGTTTTTTCAGGGAGCTCTATCGATGTTTACAGTCGAAGTTATTGTTATCATGTCATTTGCGATCATACCTCTGATCGTCGGTTTTGGCTTTCTCACGAAGCCCGACTATGCCGTTCCGTATATCCCCTTTAATCTTTCGGATGGTGCAGCTCGGACGGCGGGGCGTCTGCTTGGCGCTATCGTCATGGGGATCGGCCTGCTTCTTGTCACTTTCGGCTTCATGGTCGTCTATATATCAGATAATGCCTGGGCTATCGATGCCAAAGTAAGTCAAGCCGCCTATGCGAGTGGTGATCACATCACGTATATCGATGCGGTCGCCAGAAAGATCAATGAGGACGAGCGGGTCTCAGCGTTCGTTATGGACTACGACTACATGGAATTGTGTATTTACAGAAAGAAGACCTTACAGGCTGCCGTTATTTATATGGAAGAGGCCTGGTTGTCTGAGGTCGATCAGGAGACCTTGAAGAACGAAATGATTGATAATTGTGGAAAAGTCTGGGTGGCTCCTGCGAACGTCACTCTCAATCTGAGGTACTATTCAGTGGAGGAGTACTACTCCGTTCACGATGACTATATCATGGATTATCGACCTCAACCGGACTTGTCTTCGGCAAAAGAGCACATTGATCGGGCATCCGATGCATGGGAGTCGAAAGAGTTTGAGCTATCTCTTCGTCATGCTCGGGAAGCCTACTGGATCAAGAAGGAAAACCTCGGGGAAGAACACCCAGAAACGCAGCAGTTGGTTCAAATGATGGTCGCTGCTCAAAATGCGATGAAATAAAAGCAATCGCCTTATGAATAGATTCGATTCAACAATGCAAGGATTAAAAGTACAGACAATCTCATAGCTGGAAAATGCTCATGGCAATGACGCAAAAGCAGGAGGAGCTTTGGAAAAAGGTACAGGCTTTCCACTTTGATGAGGGAGAGCCTCACTTAAGTTTCAAAGACCGACTGAGGCGAGAAAATCAATGGAATGAGACCTATACGAAGCGAGTTATTGAGGAGTATCGTCGTTTCCTCTTTCTCCTCCTTGAATCAGGCATAAACTGTACACCATCAGGTCAAGTAGATAAAGTCTGGCACCTACACCTCATCTATACAAGATCCTATTGGGAGAAGTTTTGCCGAGAGATCGCGGGACGATCAGTCCATCATGTACCAACAACCGGAGGGGTCGATGAATCTTCTAAATTCGCCCGCCAATATGAGAGGACTCTTCAGAAATACACCGAGTTTTTTGGTGAAAGACCTCCTCAAGATATCTGGCCACCGTTAGGTTTGAGACAGCACTCAGGGAATCCCAATGAGGACAACGAATTTGGAGAAGGGCCCTCGACCTTCTCCATTCTGAAAATGTCGGCTCTGTTTGCAGGGGGAATTACACTAGTCTATCAGCTGGCGATCTTGCCAGATTTCAACTTGCCGTTTCTGCTAAAGCTTTACGGTGTACTAACACTCGCGATCTTCATCTTCTTTCTAGTTCTTGCGAATCGTCGCTATAAGAGAGGACCGGGGAGTTGCGGTTCTGGCTGTGGCAGCAGCTTCGGGGGGTGTGGCTCTGGCTGCGGAGGTTGTGGTGGAGACTGAGTGGCTCTCCCTGAGTTTTTCACAGCTTCTCCATGAAGTTGTATTTATAAACACTTTCTTCTTGATGTTGTTCTCCGACCTAAAAGAGAAGTGATTAGCTTGTGCGTGAATTTCCTCATAATTCCCGTTGAACGCTGTCGAGCGAAACCAGTTCCCGCTGAAAGGACCTACCTTCATGGCAAGTGCAGTTAAATCCTACCCAAAGAAACTCTTCTACAAAATCAACGAAGTCGCTGATATCGTTGAGGTAGAAGCTTACGTTCTCCGATATTGGGAAACCAAGTTTTCCATGCTCAAACCCGAGCGCTACGGTAACGATGAGCGACGCTACCGCAGCAAAGACATCGATCTACTCCTTCGCATCCGACATCTACTCTATGGCGAAAAGTTCACCATTGCCGGTGCCATTGAACGCATAAAGAAGGACCCAACCGGTGCTCTTGATGCAGAATTCGATGGAAAAGTGCCAGAGGAAGCTTCCTCAGATAAAGTTGAAGTCGCGAAAGCAGAAGCAGCTTCCAGTGAAGAGGAAGAAGAGATCAGCCAGCTAAACCTTTTCAATAGCGATGCTCAAGAAGTAAACGTGGAAGCTCTGAAGAAAGCTCGCGTGTCTATCGGCAAGCTCAAGGAAGAGCTCCAATCTATTCTGGCATTGCAGGCAGATTAAACAGAGCATCTTCCTGGGAAAATGTCTGTTCATAGACTGACATAACTATTCTATGAGCTAATTCCTCATGGGAGATGCAGACTTTCCCAACCGTGGCCGAGATACCTCGATTTCTCTGGCAGGGTTGTCGGTTTACTTCTTTCTCATCTTAGCTATTCCTTCAGTATTTGAAGGTCACTGGATCAGGGTGGGAATGATCTTCATGATCTCCGCATTTTCACTTGGAATTGCCACCTGGTGGAATGAACGGAGTGCTCAGCATGGAGTTGCCTGGCTCCTCCATGTTGCTGTGATCATTGGGGTCGGCGGTTCTCTGATTTTTCTAACCATATTGGGAAAAAGGTGAAAATGGACTTTCTCGCCAGCAGTCAGCGGCGCAGTGAATCACTTCTTTCTTATCCCTCAACCATCTAAATCTTATTGCGCCTACCTTTCGCAGGTGGATAAACATTTCATATTGAACAAATTGCCCTTTGGATGCCACGAATGACCCCACGCATCATTCTATTCATAGCATTTATCTCTGCCATGAGCTCTTCCGCCCTGAGTCAGGGTCTCTGGTTCGGTGATCTGAATGAAGATGGTATCATCGACTCCGCAGACCTCGAAGGAGTGCGCTCTCTCCTGAACAGTGAACAAGATGTTACCGGCAGGCAGGCTCTCTTCGGAGATGCCAATGCCGATGGGAGTGTCACTCCATTGGATCTTATTTATCTTCTGGATATTCTGGAAGATAGAGAAGAACCTATTCCCGTTATGACGTCTATAACTGGTGGTTCTGCCACTTTCCTGAATGTTGTCCCTGTCGAAGAGTTGAGCAATGAAGTGAATGCTCAATCTGACGACGTGACATTCGTGAAAATAGAAGTCGAATTAATTAGCGAGAACAACACCGTTTCCGACGACGCCACCTTCATCAGAATCCTTCCACCTGAGACATATATAGAAGAGTCGAATACAACGGCAACAACGTCTCCCACCTTTGATCGCGAACTCCCATAACAGAGGAATCCAAAATGAAGTATGCATCAATTCTTGCCGGACTTATCTTCACAAGCGCGCCCCTCATCCTTCACGCTCAATTTCAGAGCGGCAGCAATGAAGAGGATGGCGAACTCCTGATTACCGCGAATGATACTTTGGTCATTCAGGACGATGGTGTACACAACTATACATCGATTACCATCCAGAACGGTGCGACTCTGACTCTTTTACCGAACACAAAGAATACACCTGTGATCTTTCTTGCCAGTGGCGATGTCACCATTGAAGGAACCCTTAATCTTTCCGGTGAGAACGGACTTTCAACCGACCATCCTAACGCCGGTATGGCAGGGTCAGAAGCACAAGGCACAGCTGGCGGCTATTATGGTGGTCGAGGAGGAGTCGCTATTATTAATGGTGGAACCAATATCGCAACGCCAGGAGGCGGACCTGGTGGTGGATTGGCATCCCTCAACCCAAGCTCTTTCTCAAGCACGGGTCGCGCTGGAACAGGTGGTAGTCACGCCCTTCCAGGAGGCATCCCTGCTAGTAATCCAGTCGATCCCCCTCCTACATATGGAGACTCAAGGCTTCTCACCCTTACAGGCGGTTCTGGTGGTGCCGGTGGAAATATCAATGTGACAAATCCGACGACCAGAGAAGGTGCGGGCGGAGGTGCAGGTGGTGGGGCCATCTGTATAGCCAGTTCTGGAACAATCACTGTGGATGGGACGATAGATGCGAGTGGTGGAAGCGGTACCTCCTCCGGTGGATTCGATGGAGGTGGCGTTAGAGGATCCGGAGGTGGAGCTGGCGGAGCTGTACGTCTCATGGCTAATACGATTGCAGGTAACGGGTCTGTCCTTGCCAATGGAGGAGTCGGTGGCTTTGGGAGTAACGCCACCGGTGGAGCAGGCTATGTACGCTTTGAATCATTTAATATTTCCGGCAACCTGCCGAACAATTCAAACCCTTCACCTTCAAGTGCTGCTCCCACGATTGTCAGTTTCCCTCCAGACTTGATACCAACGATCAGCGTCGCGTCTATTGCCGGAGTCCCCGTCCCCGTTGATGCTGGCGGTCGTATTACGATGCCCGATTTGATTATCCCCGACACAGAATCTAATCCTGTACAAATTGTACTTCAGACAGAGAATGTTCCCGATGGAGCTATTATCACCTGCCGCATTACGCAGGAGAACGGCGAGACACTCGTAGTCGACTCAACGCCTGTTGCGTCTGATTCAGCGACTGCTTCCGTCGACCTGGATTCTGGTATTGGTGGAATCTATACCACAGCGGACTTTAATCCTGAGCGCTAAACACCAGAAGAATAATTTCAAACAACAACTGATCGGTCATCTCTCTCGTTTTTGAGGTTGAGGTGGCCGTTCTCTTTTTCTATCTTTTGCGTTTGAGCATTACCCAATTCAATGCGTGAAGAAAATTATGTCTTTCAGAAAACTCACTTCTCTTCTTGTATTAATAGCAATCGCACTTATTCAAAAAACATTTGCCGAAGACTCTATATCGCTTACTCTTGAACTTCCAGAAGCTGACAGTCTTGCCATCACCCAGGAAGAGGAGTCCGAGCTCCTCTGGATTGACGCACGAAACCTGATGATTGAAGGCAAAGCTTTTGAAGGGACTGATACCTACTACGAGCGTGTCCCCGAACGTCTCAAGGAGTTTGGAACCACAAAAGCATCCTCACTCTTCTGGGGAGTCACAAAGCATCCCTCAGGATTTGCTGTCAGATTTGTCACCGACTCGAAGAGCATTGGTGCAGTCTGGGATGGAGGAACCGCCATGAACCATATGGCGGCCACGGGAAACAGTGGCCTGGATTTATATATACGTGAGAATGGTGAATGGGTCTTCAGTGCCGTTGGACGACCCAAAGAAACCCGGACAGTTAGAACCATCAAGACTTTCGAATCTAAAGAAGAGCGGGAGTTTCTCCTCTATCTGCCGTTGTATAGTGTTGTGACGGAGATGAAGATCGGTTTTGAACCCGGATCAGCAGTCCGCCTTCCAGAGCCTCGTCGAGAAGAAAGCTCAAAGCCTATTGTGTTTTACGGAACCTCGATCACTCAGGGCGGGTGCGCTTCCCGGGCAGGTATGGCACACGCAGCAATCCTTAGCCGATGGCTCGACTACGAGCTGATTAATCTCGGTTTTTCCGGATCGGGCAAGATGGAAGAGGAAATGGCCCATCTTCTTGCTGAGCTCGACCCCGCGCTTTATGTTCTCGAAGCAACACCTAATATGACCATTGAGAATATCAATGAGCGCTATGTTCCGTTCGTCAGGATCCTCCGCGAAGCTCACCCTGAAACCCCCATACTTTGCGTGGAGCACCCTGTATATAAAAGCAATCATGAGCATAATCAGGCAATGCGCAGCGCCTTTGAAGAACTGGAAGAAGAAGGAGTTAAAGGCCTTTACTATATCTACAATAAAGACCTTCAAAGGGGGAAAGAGAATGGCACAGTGGATGGTATACACATGACGGATCTAGGGTTCTACTGGCTGGCACAGTCCTACTATCCTGTGATGAAAGATATCTTAGAAAAGTAGATACAAGGAGAGGGACTACCTGCCTTTCATTCTCTCTGTGGATCGAGAATCAATCCATTCCTTGAACTTATTGTCTATCAGCAGGAAGAAACTCTTCATTTCTGGTGTGATAATCTTGTCTTTCCTGATGAGGATTCCGACCTCACTGTTGCCGATCGGTTTATCCAAAGGAAGAGGGACAACCTTCCGGGTCGGCTGATGCAAAGCCGTTTCAGATACAATGCCGACGCCTATTCCAGCCTCTACACATCCAGCAATGATTTCACTATTGCTGGTTTCCATGATGATTTGTCTCTTGTTGAGTAGCTTTTCCTGGTGGAAAGCTTGATCAATGGCAGCGCGGTCGTCTTTCCTGCTCAGATCCTGTGTCAGAAGAATCAATGGGTACTTGCAAAGCTCCTGAAGTGAAACTGTCTGATGCCGTGTAAGTGGATGTCCTTGAGGAGCAATCACAGCGAGCTTCGACTTTCTCCAAAGAACATATTCCAGATCAGGGGCGTCAGGAGGATGGGTCCCCAGTCCAAAATCGATCTGCCCGTCTTTAACCATATGTTCGATCACCAGCGGACCTTCTGCTCTCATTTCACAATGAACGTGGGGGTTCGCCTTCGTGAATTTCACAAGAGGATCGATGAGACGGTGCAAAATAATCAGTTCCGTAGCAGCAAAGATAAACCTCTTCTGTCCTGAGGTCTTAAACATCGACTGAAGCTTGCTGAAACGATCATAGAGCTGAATCGCCTCTCTCAGGAAGAGCTGCCCCTCTCTGGTTAACGTGATCTGAGACTTGCCAGGTGCTCGATTATATAGAGTTACGCCCACTTCCTCCTCCAGTTTCTTGATTCGATACTGAAGAGTTTCCGGTGTGATGTAGTCTTCGCCATCAGACTCAAAGTACAGCATTTCTGCGGCTCGGACAAAATTACCATTCCGATTCAGGTAAATCAGGGCCTCAAACTGCTTCTGATTCAAGATTTTGCGCTCCAACCTCTAAAGAATTTTTTGCGGGCACTCAGTGCCATAACTTGCGTTGTCATCCTGTTTTCATGCCTTCTTGAAAGGACAAGAGGGCTCGTGACCCACCGGCTGGAAGAATAATCCGAGATGCCTTAACCTCAAGAAAATTCTTTGTGGGGAAAGCGCAGGCGGAAGCGTTCAAATGAACACAATGCCCGGAACAAAGTGAGATGGAATCATGACGGATGGACCTTCTTCTCCGATCATCACCCGTTTAACGACCCATGCGAAAGCCTCGCATACTCAAAAGGAGTTATTTATGAAAAAAGTTATTTCTACTCTCGTAATTGCTGCTCTCCCCTTAGCGGTTTCGGCACAGACAATCAGTCTTCCCATATTGGAGACTGAATTGACCGCCGGAGATTACGACGCCTCGGGCCTCGCAGTATCCTCTACAGGAGTCATCTATGCTGTTGATACGGATGGTGATGACCGACTTCTTCGTATTACACCGGGAACCCCGAACACCGTCGAAGTCATTACAACTGTAACAGAGGTCTACGCAGCTATTGATGCCGTAAACGGAACAAATGCTGTGACCGGATCAAATATCCGTTTCGTCGATATTGCTGATGATGGTGATATCATTATCGTTGGTTTCGCAAGCGGAGCCACAGGTGACTACGTGGCATCTGTTTCAGATACTGTTCCCGGAACCGTCTCTGTTGTCTATGCACCCGTTGATGGCGACTCTTCCGTACTTGATGGAAGTTCTGCACTCACGGTCATCGGGAATACGGCATACGTCTCAACAGATTCAAACAATGGAGACAGTAATGAGTTATGGGCCGTGGATACAAACTCTGGCCTGATCGCGCCGACCGAGCTTGTGAGCGAGTCTGACCTGACGACAGCCACTGGATTGCCTGCGGCCGACGTAGGACTCAACGCTTTGACAAATGACGGAACGGACATTCTTGCAACTGTCAGCGCAACGGCATCGGCCTCTGATGATATCCTTCGCATCACCACTGCGGGTGTGATCAGTACAGAAGTTACCGGAGCAAACATCGTAGCAGGCTTGAATGCGCTCGATAACACCGTAACCGACACCGGCTACGCAGCCATCGCCTATCAACCATCAGGCGAGATCTGGCTCACAAACCCCTTCGGAGATGGAAGTTTTGATGGAGGGTTCATTATTCTCAGCAATATCTCCGGTGGAAACGCTACTGTTGACGGTATAGACGCAGAGACAATCGACACAGCTATCGGTTCAACTGGACCCTTTATTGGTAATGATGGAATCGACTGGGACGTTACCAACGGCAGGCTGGTTTTCAGCTCTGGAGATGTAGGCAGCGAAGGTATCGGAGTTGTTGTTCCCGCAGGATCGAATGTTACCGACTGGATACAGTTCTAAGTATAACACATCTCATCATGTGTTTGGGCACAGGCCGCGGGGCATTCGCTCTGCGGCCTATTATTTATCCGCAGGAAAAGTAAAGTATTCTTTTGCATTCTCATAGCAGACTTTTCTAACAAGCATTCCTATCAAGTTCTCATCGCCTGGTATTGATCCGCGCTTCATTTCTCTTCCCAGATAGTCGCAAAGTATCCTCCGGAAATACTCGTGTCTGGAGTAAGAAAGAAATGATCTCGAGTCAGTTAACATACCAACGAAACAGCTGAGCAGACTCAGATTCGAAAGGGCCTTTAACTGTCGAAGGATACCGTCCTCCTGATCATTGAACCACCATCCTGAACCGAACTGTATTTTTCCCCTTACCGGCCCTTTCTGGTAATTGCCAACGAAAGCCGCGAAGACTTCATTGTGAGCGGGATTAAGATTATAGATAATTGTTTTGGAAAGACTGTCCTCCTTTTCCAAATTGTCAAAGAGGCAAACAAGTCCTTCTGCATGACCACCATCAGTGATTGAATCAAAGCCACTGTCAGCACCGAGCTTCTTGAACATTCTTGTATTTACATTACGGAGTGGCCCCAAGTGATACTGTTGAACCCAGCCGAGGTCATGATAGACATAGCCAAGCTCTATAAGAAGCGTCATTTGGAAATCGCGAATACCTTCCTCATTTACTTCACCGCCACCCAAAATTACCTGGAGAGCTCTATCCGCTTTGGCGATGTCATACTTGCCGGGGTGAAGTCTAGACAAACCGTGGTCTGAGATTCGACAACCGCACTGATGAAAGTATAGAGCACGACTTTTCAACGCTTCCACAAGTTCTTCAAAGCTCTGAATAGAAATCTCCGATACCTTCTCCAGTTCTGACAGGCAGGATCTGAAGGTGCCGGGATTGTCAATATGGAGTGCTCGATCCGGACGGAAAGAAGGACAGACCTTAGTCTGAAATGAGGAATCTTCATGGATCTTTTTGTGTGCATCGAGGTCATCAGTGGGGTCATCAGTTGTTCCAACAAATTCAACATTGAAATGAGTAAGGAGTCCTCGCGATGAATACTTCGGGTCTTTCAGCACCTCGTTGCAATGCTCATAGATATACGACGCAGAGTCTGAGTTCAGCAATCGATCGTTGATAGCAAACGGATCCGAAAGTTCAAGATGAGTCCATTGATAGAGGGGGTTCCCAATCGTCTCTGGAATTATTTCAGCAAACTTTTGAAACTTTTCCCAGTCAGAGGCTTCCCCAGTGATATATCTCTCGTCGATACCTGCGGTACGCATCGCCCGCCACTTATAGTGGTCTCCCTTGAGCCAGATTTCAGCAAGTGTTGAGAACTGATGATCTCCAGCAATCTCATCCGGTGACAAATGACAGTGATAATCAATGATTGGGAGATCCTTCGCATATTCATGATAAAGAACCTCTGCCTCATTGCATGATAACATAAAGTTTTCATGGATATATCTAGTCATCTTTGAGTCCTCAGGAATATGTTTTACTTTTCTCGGGAATTGTCCCCAATGAGTGAGGTCATAGCAGCAATCCTGTCAAAAGGCCACCGATATTCTTGGAGATCATCATAAAGGTTGCACTTTTAAACCCCAACCCTTCTTCTCATCTTGAATGGAGGATTGAATCATGACCGATTATCGTCTATTTAATCTCGAAAAGAAGCGGGCTCTTGTGGTTGGAGGGTCTGGTGTTCTCGGCTTCGCCATGGCAAAGGGTCTGGCACAAGCTGGCGCGGAAGTGGTCATCACCAGTCGTTCCCTTGACAAGGCGCAGAAGCGTTCCTCTGAGGCTGAGGAAGAAGGGTTGAAACTCTATCCGATAGCTTTCGATGCCAGTAAGGTCGAAGACGCTCGTGAAGGGGTCAGAAATGGCGAAGAACTTGCAGGAGGCCCTTTTCAAATTCTGGTCAATTGCGCTGGCGGAAATCAACCTGGGGCGACCGCCATTCCTGGGGATCGTAATTTCTTTGATCTTGATATAGATGCCATTCGCGAGGTTGTTGATCTTAACCTGATGGCAGGTTGTCTTATTCCAGCACAGGTTATCGGCCAAAGGCTTGCCGAAGGTAACCTTCAGGGTAGTATCATTAATATATCAAGTGTCTCTGCCGATCTCCCCCTCACGCGCGTGATTGGTTACAGTGCGGCTAAAGCTGCCGTTGAAAATGCCACCAAATGGCTCGCCGTGCACTTTTCCAAAGAACTGAAAATAGACGTACGTGTAAATGCGATCATGCCTGGTTTCTTTCTCACCGAACAAAACAGATTTCTGCTAACTAATGAAGACGGAACGAGAACTGATCGTGGAGATTTGATTGTGACAAACACCCCTTTGGGAGAATTTGGCAAACCTGAGGATCTTTGCGGGGCAGTACTCTATCTTGCCAGCGACGAAAGTCGCTTCGTGACAGGGAGTGTTATCTCCGTGGACGGTGGTTTCACCGCATTTGGAGGTGTATAGATGAGTCGAACTCAAAGGACAAAGCGATGATCATTGTCATCATGGGAGTTACCGGATGTGGAAAGACAACTCTTGGTAATGTACTGGCACGAAAGCTCAATATTCCGTTTCTAGACGCAGATCAGTTTCATCCGCCAGAGAATCGGGAAAAGCTCAAGCAAGGGAAACCTCTCAATGATGAGGACCGCCATCCGTGGCTGAAACTTCTTGCAGGTGAGCTATCTGAGCGTGGTCGCGAAGGACATGTCGTACTTGCCTGCTCAGCTCTTAAACGGTCCTATCGGGATATTCTGAGAGAAAATGGCCATCCCACCCTTTTCGTTCATATAGACATCTCAAAAAAGGAAGTTCTTGCCCGTGTAAAGAAACGTGCTGGGTCACATGAACTTATCAAGGAAGAGTATGAAGAAATCATCGACGGTCAGTTTCGCGACCTTGAACCTCCCGAATCAGGCATCACAATCTCTGGGTCAATTGCCTCAGAAGAAGCTGCGGATCAAATTGCCCATCAACTCCCTGCGGAGAAAGAGCGCCTCAAACCCGAGTACTTTGGCATTGGGGGAATCAATTACCATGTGACCGAAGAAAAGGCAACTAATCTTTTGTCGGCCATGCTGGAGCGGATCGGGAACCTTCATCGTGTCCTCATCGTTCCACCCGATTTCACCCGATTGCATTCCTGGGCGGGGGAGCTTACAGTAAGCCTCTATCATCTGTTGAAAAAGAAGGGGAGTTCAATAGACATTCTGCCAGCGCTCGGAACCCATGCACCGATGACGTCTATGCAGATCAATCAGGTGTATCCGGGTATCCCACATGACTGCTTCCATGTCCATCGGTGGAGAGAGGATATCGTTCAGCTTGGTGAAATCCCTGGCGAAGAAATCGAGGAACTCAGCGGCGGTCTTGTCAATTATCCAATCCCCTGTGAAGTAAATCGAATGCTATTGAAGGAGGACTATGACCGAATCTTTTCTATCGGTCAGCTGGTGCCCCATGAAGTTGTTGGCATCGCGAATCACAGCAAGAATATCTTTGTTGGAACAGGGGGAAAGAATACAATCAACAGGACACATTTTCTTGGAGCAGTCTGCTCCATGGAGAGAATGATGGGGAAGACAAGAACACCCGTCCGCGAAGTTCTTAACCGCATGTGCGAGCGATTTGGAAAGAACCTACCGATTACCTACATTCTTACTGTTCGAGGAGTTAATGATGAAGGAAACCTTGTGACGCGTGGTATATATGCTGGCGATGGGTTGGGAGGTTACTATCGAGGGGCGGCCCTTTCCCGGGAAGTCAATCTGACAACGGTCGAGCGTCCACTTGAAAAATGTGTCGTCTATTTAAACCCCGATGAATACCATTCAACCTGGCTGGGAAATAAAGCTGTCTATCGAACACGTTGCGCCATGGCAGACGGTGGGAAGCTTATTGTTCTAGCTCCAGGTGTGAGGAAATTTGGAGAAGATCCGCAGATTGACAGAATTATTCGAAAGCACGGTTATCGTGGAACACCCTGCACAATGGAGGCTATGAAGAGAGATCCTCTCCTTCAAGAAAATCTTTCCGCAGCTGCACATCTCATTCATGCATCAAGCGAAGGGCGATTCGATATTACCTATGCGGTGAGCCATCTAACACGGGGAGAGATAGAAGGCGTTGGCTATGAGTACATCTCTCTTGATGAGGCGCTCGAGAATTATCCCATTGATCAGTTGAATGAAGGATGGAACCAGCGAAACGGGGAGGCTGTCTACTATATCAGCAATCCCGCCTTAGGGCTGTGGAGTTGTGAGAGATAGGGTCTTATCTATCCTGAAGTGCAGTTTCTTGAGAATCGCAATACTCACAGAGGTTGTCAAAAAATTGTCCACATTTCCTTAGGTACTTTTGGGGTGCGGGCTAAACGGATTCCCACATAATTCACAGTAAAGTCTGGGGGCTGGTTGAATCGAAATGCAGAGCGGCATAGACTTGCCGGAACGTTCCAGCTTCCGCCACGGACAACGCGTGACGAACTCGACTCTGGCCCCAGAGGATTCTCTGTCGGAGATATCTCATAGTACCCGGAATCGTACCGGTCATGGCACCATTCAAAAAGATTACCACTCATGTCATAAGCTCCGACCGGTGAGACTGCATTGGATGTTAATAGCTCGCTCCCCGGGATCGTATTAACGCCGTTGAAGAAGCCAACAGGGGTTGTGGTTGGGATTGTCGTCAGCCCTGTTTGATTCAAGTCTGTATAGTTACAAAGGGTGCCACCTATCGTGAATCCCTGATAGGAATAGGTGTAATGAAAGAGTCCGCCCCATCCCGCTGCGCGTTCCCACTCCGCTTCCGTTGGCAATCGATATCCATCGGTGAATTGAGTGCCCGGCGCTAAAGTATCATTGTCGAGTAGTTCCCAGGTTGAAAGATCGTATGCTGATGTATATCCTCTTTTCTCACTCAACCAGTTACAGTAGGCTACAGCGCCATACCAGGAGACGAGATAGACAGGATGATTGACGAGGGGTTCGCTTGTTTCGCGGTCAGTCGATCGGAATTCAAAGGTAAAGGTATCATCTTTATATTCCACAGGGCACTGCTCGAATTCAAAGTTCACAGCCAGCTTTAAATCACCTTCGTCTATATAGATATCCCCATCAGTCCATAATTCACCTTCAGAGTTCTTTAAATACCCTTGATCATGAGCCCAGTTCAATGTCTCTGCGTAATCACCAACGGAAAGCTCATACTTCCCGATCTGATACTTATCCAGGGCTACCGAATGCCTTGGGAGTTCGTCTGTGAATGTCGCCTCAGAATCGGATCTACCCATGGTGAAGGTGCCCGCAGGGACAGTTAACAATTCGGTTGTATCAATCGCGACAACCACTGGTTCTGCCTTTTGGATCTCTACTGGGTTTTCGGTACCGTTTGAATCGTTAGGCACGGTCTTGCCCGACGGTTCTTTCTTCTGATCCATGCTATTTCGGGACGTTGCAGTCTGTATCAGTGGAATTGCTTCGCTGACTTTCGTATCAGAACCATATCCAATCCGGTCAGCAGTTGCACTATTCGAACTAAGCAAAATTACTAAACTGAAGTAGACAAATGAGAATGTAAATCCATATCCAAACCTATTAATCATTATAGATGACTTAATCCATGCTCGTTTTTGTTGTTCTCAGAAAGAGCAGACCAGCATTTAGCACAGTCCGCCGAACTTCCGTTTCTGAAGATGCCTAAGAAGATCCTGACAGAATACTCGCTGAATGCAAGTCTGAGAAAGATTAATATTTTGTCACATTAGTGTTTAGAGAAAGCACGGGTCACTCTCAATAGGTAATCGATGCGGCCTCCGATAGTGATTCAAGATCAGCTCCCGATATTTTGTAGATTTTAAGATCCTTGTTTACCAGCACTGCACTTTCCCTTAGCCAGTCAAGGGACTCGTAAGGTAGTTTGCCGCGCGTTCCTAAAAAAGCATCCCAGGATGATCTATCCATACCGATCAAGTCACCAAGGATATAGACTTCGTGGTCTTTTGAATACCCATCAGCGATAAATTCTTGAAGCTCTCTATTGTATGTTTCGACAGATACTTCTCTCGAAACCCAGGCTGTTACCAGATTCTTGAACTGCCGCTGGCGAGGATAAAGATAGGACAGGTCCTTTGTGGTCTGGGTCCAGTCCATCACTATAAACGAATGACCAGGAACTATCTTGTCTATTCTCTTAATCGTTTGCAGACGATTCGGAGCTTCTATTTGATTGTGGTAGAAAAATGCAGATGTATTCCACAAGGCAAGCAAGGTTACCGCGAGAATAATTCCTCTTCTTTTCGCAGGCAGCCACGGACTCTCAACCGATGACAACAGGTAGGCTAACAATAGGGCCAGGGAAGCCAGAGGCTGAAGCCATATTTTTGTATAGTTCGCTATCCAATAGATAGTCAGTCCTGCTGAAGGAACGAAGAATACAGAAAATAGTAAAAGCGCGACCCAGGAGAGACCTCTAGATGGCGCACGGTTTATATTCAATCTCAGGCTAAGAATGCCCAATAAGGTAATACACGCTGCCGTGAGATAGAGGAAAGCATTCACAATTCCCTGTCCTCCCAGAAAGGTCGAGCGAAACCCCTGGAATGGAAGGGAGTAGATTGCCTGCTGAAAGGAGAGTGGCAGCAGGATGATTTTCTTCGGAGTTAGAAGACCCCACATCCCACTTCTTCCAACACCAGTGGCAAATAGACGATCAAGGATATCAACCGGACCCGATCCGAAACTAATGCTGTATGCAAGTCCGTATATAACGAGTATTGATAAGGCAACCGAACCACAGAACGTTCCCAGGTAAAGGATGCCCTCTTTCCAATTCTTTCGCAATAATGGGGCACTGACAACTATACAAACGCCTGGAAACCATGCAAACATTGACTGATAGGTCGCCATCGCATAGCTGATGAAGAACCCGGAGAGAACTAGTTGTAGCAGAGATCTTTTCAAGACTCCCCTCAAGGCGAAATAGACAGAGAGTACGCTGAACAAAAATCCCAGCATCGGTTCGTTAGGGTTTATGGCATTGATCAGAAAGGACTTCGAGAACAACAAAAACGCCAGCGATAATACTAAAGGCTCATCTCTCAGCTGTAGGTACTTTCCAATCAGGAAAAGAACAACCAGAGATAGAGAGGCTGCGAACATGTTCAAATAGGAACATGCATAAAATAATGACATACCTGACGGATTGTATCCGATTGTACCCAGAATGGCAAGATATGCTTTCATATGAACCGGATACAGCATATGATTGTTTGGATGTATTGCATATTCGTCAATTGTGAAGACGCGTTGCGCACCGTCCACAGAGGAAGGGTCCTCTGACCTGAGAAACAGCAACATCAGGAACGAAAAAAGAAAGAGCAGAACCGGCAGGAGGGTGTTCTTCACAGTTTGGCTGGCTGCGTGGTTCATAGTAGATCGAAAAACGAAACAAAATTTGAGGGAGTGGAGACTTCGTTACTATCCGCGAAGACGCTTCCGAAAAAGCATCACACTGGCAACCACGAAAGATGCTTTCAGCTCCCATTTTGACTCAAGTGGATAGTGACTCCAGTTTATATCGGACAGGAATTTTGAGAGATACTCTAATTAAGATATAGGTCGCGATGACTTGAATTTAGGAATACCAGGAGGTTCAAGGAACATGAGAAAACAAGTCTCAGAGATTCTGCAACCGATTGTGAACCAGCCTAAGACAAGTCGACCGAACTCTGATTGAGAAGAGTCTCTCCACAAGACAACTTGCTATTACCTTGCTTGGCAGATGCATGGAACATGCATTCGAATGCAGGTTTCAAGCAGCTCGCAAGCAGCTTGCATGCAACTATATCCTGTTTTGACCCCTCTGTAATCGTTTACGATTGATCAATTTTAACCACCATTCACTCGTTGACACTAGGGTGAACGAAGCCTACTCAGATGTTAGCTCGTCAAAAGAAAGATACATTTTGAAAAATCATCTCCTAACGCGACGCTTTCGGTACACGAATGTTTATGCACTTGCGGTTCCCTTTATTGTATCTACTGGAGCAGCGAACGCTCAGAACATTCTCGGTCAGCTCATCGGAGCGACCACGCTTACACCCGAAGAAATTGAACAGGCGGACAAGAACGATGACAACGTCATCGATGCCGGAGATTTCTACATTCAGCTGCAGGATAATGCTCCGGCAACGATCGCTTTTCGCGGTACCACCGGCAGAGCGCGCGAAGGGGAAACTTTCAACGTCCGATTTCTTTTCGACCGCAGCTATTTCGGAGACATCGAGTGGACAATCGATGGAACCGCTCAATCCGGCACTGATTACACTGATTTCGGTGGAAGTCTCACAGCAACCGGGTCGTCAGCTTCAATAGACATTGAATTCCCCGATGACGGAGTACGAGAAGAACAACTCAAAACACTGATACTGACACTTTCATCCTCTGATGATTATCTCACAGGTACCCCTCAGGTCTATACGATCTTTCTGGAAGATAATGATCGCATCTGGGATGGTGCCGTTACGCAGGGGCTCTCCCGGTATAATTACGAGATGGAGATTATCCAGAATGACGGGGTCCTTTCTGGTCAGATTATCAATGAAGAGGGTGGAACATTTGAGCCAGGTGCTTATCCACTGGAGAACCTCGTCTTAACAGAGACCGAGTTTTCAGCCGACGCATCTCCGATCTTCCTTCCCGGCGAAGGGCTACTCTTTCGAAAAAGCATCGAACGAATTCTCCAGTTTCGAGCAAATGGAGAAGACGAAACGTCTCTTGTTGATGGAGACGTCATCTACGGGTCAGCAGATGAACAGATTGTCGGCGCAGAAACAGGGAATGAATATCTGGATCGAAATATAGCCGGAGCATTCGCCATGACGCTCCGTCCGCAAAGTGATACTGAAATACTTTCTCCTCCATCAAAGAATGAAGTCCCAGTCGCCACGAGCATAACGGCTCTTGTTGAAAGAGGGGGATCAACTAACACCGAGGCGATCAAGGTCAGAACCCTTTTTTCAAATCGAACGCCCTTTGATGCAAGTTCTGCCGGACTTACGGCAATCAGCGGTGACGTCAATGTTAGCTCTGATAGCATCTACACATTGAGACGATCGCGGATAGGTCAGCCTGCTTCTGCAGTTGGTGGTCAGCAGCTTATTGATTTAACAGATGAAGTCCTCGAGGAGAGCTGTGCTCAACTCTACTACGTTGAGGCTCAGGAATCGCCAGGCTATTCGGAGACCGACGCCGCCTTTCGTTATAAGGTACTTGTCTATCAGAAAGACCTGGAATCAGGAGAGATTCGTCCTGATTACGATCTGCTTCCATCTCTCTACGATGATCCCGAAAGAGCACGGGCTGCCTCCGTCGAGGCAAACCTGCGACAAATGCTGATCGCAAACCCTCTGAGCACTGAACTTCACATGAAGTTTCTCGATCTTTATTATGATCGAGCAGTTGCAGAGTTTCAATTGGCAAATGGTAAGCTTGAAGAGCTTGACCGTCTTCAACTGGATCTTCTCGCGGGTGATGCTCCAGAAACAATTATCACCGAGGAAAAGGAGATATGGCTGGGCGAAGGAGGACTCCTCGCTATATATCGCTCTGTCCTCAACACCTACACACAGCTTCTTGTGGACTCGATGGGCCAGAAAGTTTCCAGCTTTTCTCCTGAGTACCCGGCAGGAACACCTCTCGGATTTTACATTTTCCAGAATCAGGTTCCCAACAATCCTGGTCTGGCCGCGCAGTATATCAATGATCAGGATGAAATCGTTGATGTGCCAACTTCTAACCCGCCCGCCAGCTATCCCGAGCTGTACAGTGGTTATCGTGATCTTGTGATGCTCTTCACGGTTCTTCGCGACTATACCGATGGCCTGGCAACGGGAGCTCGAATCCTTCTTCTCGATGCAGACATCAATAACCCTGAAGATGAAAACCTGATCATGGCGAAAGAGCTGATCAACGAGGGCTATCGTAAAGCATACCTCGATGGCCAGCAATTGCTCGGCGTCTTTCCAGACCTCGATCCAGCCAATGATTTGCCCGATTCAGGGCTGGCAAGTTTGATTCAATCCTGGGAGGCAGGAATTCTCGAGCTTTCCAACGTACAGAATATTCTTGATGGCACCACCAACCCCCTCGGCTTCCAGCCGGACTTTCTCGTGCTGACGACAGGGTTCCAGGGCGAAGGAACTTTTGATTCGTATAACACACTGGCCGATTGGATCAGTGAATTGACTGACCCTGCCATCAGACCGCTCGCCCTTGCCCAGTCAGAGTTCGATCGGGCACGGACAACCTACGATGCTTATGAAGGCTTTCAGGATCAGCTGGCCACGGAGCTTTTTAATTCTCAGCGTAATCGTGATAGACGAGTTCGTGACCTTGTTGGTGCTATACCGGGTGAACCTGAGTATGATCCTCAGAACCCTTCGTCTGGGATCATCGCTGATCAGTTTTTCAATATAGAACAGGCTCGAGAAAAGATTCGACTCAATGGCGTCGAGATTGATAATGTTATTCGACAGATCCAGATCGAAATAGAAAGACGCGGCAGGGAAGCGGGTATCAAGAATGCCATCGCTCAGGTTCAAGTAAGTTACGGCGAACAGCGAGCAGGTATTCAGCAGGAGATTGCTGCTATACGAGCCGATCAGGCAGCAGCTGAAGCTGGCAGTGATGCTTTTGAGAATATCTTTGCAGCAGCAGTTCTGGGTCCTGGGTTCGTACTCGCAGCGACCGCTTACGGAGTCTTCAATCTGGCTGTCCAGTCAGGAGGAGAAGCTTCCATCGGAGAGAATGAGGCAAACCTGGAACGACTCGCAGCGGCAGAGTCGGCGGAAATAACCTCACTTGAGAATGATCTCCTCGGCGTGAACAGTCAGGCCTTAATCAAGAATCTCTATCTCAAACTTAATGCGCTCCGGGTTGAGTCTAACCAGGCCTTTCTTACCCTTCGACAGGAAGTTGTCCGCCTTGAGGACAATTACAATGAGCTGGCGCAGATTCAGCAGTTCTTTGCGGATGATCAACAGTTTATTGCTGAGCGCTATTATGCCGACCCGATTTTCTATCTGAGACGTCAGGATGCCGCTCAGCGTGCCAACGAGACATTTCGAGAAGCTCAGGACTGGGTATTCTATACAGCTCGGGCTCTGGAGTATAAGTGGAACCAGAGCTTTTCAAGAACTGTTGGTTCACGCACATGGTCAATCCAGGAGCTGTTCAAGACTCGAACAACGCGTGAGTTGACGCAGATGGTCGCCGCCATGGAACTTTACGATGGAGCTCAATCTTTCGGCCCTGGCACCGGATCAAATACGGATTCTCTCTCCTTCCGGGAAGATATACTCGGCTATCGTGATCTCGGTGAGGACAATCAGCCTATTCTTTATTCTGACCCGATTACCGGCGAACTCGTTCGCGCGAAAGAAGCCTTCAGATCCTACCTCGAGATTAACACAGAAGTGCGCGACAATGGTGATGAAGTCGTTTCCCTGTCCTTCAGTACAGCATTTTCACCGAGCGGAAGCCAGTTCTTTCTCCCACCCGAGTTTGATAATGGTGGCAATGTCATTACTTCCGGTACCTGGCTTGATAAGATTCAATGGATAAAGATTAACATCCCTGGAAGCGTCGCACAGAATGGATTCATCAATGGTTTTCTGGCTGACGGCGGGACTCAACTGATGCGCAACGCCAATGTGGGCACCTTTGATCCAGCGAATCCCGATCGTATAGAAGATGAACTTACGGGCTATTCAAGTCGCATCTGGTTCACTCAGGACGGTGGTGAAACCTTTGAATTCAGAGAACGACTCCAGGCTCCTATTAGATTGGAACTGGGATACCCTGCGGGGACAACAACCATTCCAGATGCTCCGGAAAACACCTTTTTTAAAGAGCGAAGTGTTGCCAATACCGAGTGGATACTGGAGTTCACCGTTTTCGATGCTAACGGCGCGCCCGGTGGGCTGACTCTTCTCAGTATCGATGAAGTTGATGACGTTGAGTTTATTATCAATCATCGCTTCACACCAAGGCTTTAATTTAAGAAACAGGAACCTTCAACAGAACTTCAGGAAAGAAACCTAAAGAGAGCTATCTATGCGTTATTTGAATATCTTCCTTCTACTCTTCGCGACAGCGATTTCCACAGGACAGTCTGTGCCCAAACTGGTGAATTATCAAGGGCAGTTAACGGATTCTCAAGGTAACCCGGCTGTCGGAGATAAAAAGATCGAGTTTAATATCTATGACGATGCAACCGGAGGAACGCTCCTTTGGGGTCCGCAGACTTTTGATAATGTCACGCTGATTAATGGTGAGTTTAATGTTGTTCTCGGCATGGATACACAAAACCGGTCCGTGGATACAGCGTTCAGTTCCGATAACGCCTTTCTTGGCATGAAGGTCGGTGACGCCGGTGGTTCCGTTGGTGCAGAGTTTTCGCCACGCCAGCAATTCCTGGCCGTCCCCTATGCGTTTCGCTCGCTTGACTCGGATAGCTCCAGCAACGCTGATCTGGAGGCTCGTATAGATGCTCTTGAAAACTCCCTGTTCCCACCAGGGTCTGCTACTGTTTCAAAGAGTCTTGTGCTTGGTCTGACTCCCTTCAATATAGGCACTGCTTTGGACTCTGAAGGTAATTCATATCTGACCACAAGAACGAATCAGCCCCTTGATTTCGGCGACGCCGTTCTTCAATCGATGAATGACGATGCCACAAGAGATACACAGGCACCATTTCTGGTTAAGTTTGACCCTCAGGGAAACCACCTCTGGAGTTTCCTGATTACCAACAGCACAACAACCTTCACGGGAAATCTGCAGGATGTTGCTGTAGATTTGCAGGACAACGTTATTGTCGTTGGTAGAGTAGAGCCTTCGTCTACCCTTGAACTCAATGGGACATCAGAAGAAGTTGCGACAGAAGATTCTCTCTTCATTGGAAAGTTCACTAAAGATGGAACGAAAATCTGGACCCGTGCATATCCCGGGACAGGATCTATCGGTACCGTAATCGCAGACTCCCAGAATGATCTTATCATCTCAGGAAGCTATTCAACAAACTTTACTTTAGGCTCTGATTTTCTACAGGCAGAAGGAAAGAGCGATTTCTTTATCGCAAAGATAGATGGATCAAATGGAGACCCTGTCTGGGCCAACGGTTATGGCTCCACAGATGACGATGAAGTCACTGGCATTGACCTCGCCAGCAATGGAGAAATCCTGGTGGCTGGTGTCTATCAAGGTGTCATGCAGATGGGTATTGTGCAACTTAGCCACCACGGGGCGGTCAGCAACACAGATTATTTTCGCATATTTATTGCAAGATTGAATCCATCCAACGGCAATACAGTCTGGGCAAATGGTTATGCATCTTCGACAGTCAAGTTTCAACGGGATGACTGGACCAGTACACTCCGCGAAGCCAGTGACGGTACACTCTTCCTGCCAGCACACTTCGTCGGTGGACGTGATGATTTCGGCGCAGAGCTTGGCGTTGATCTTCAAGAGTACATGGGAGTCTTTCAGTTTGCCAGCAATGGAGACTTTATTGATTGTAATTTCTGGCAGCTCTTCACGCGCGATTATATCCTGAGCACTCTCGTGGAAGATGATATATTCGTGAACTTCTATCAGTCGACAATCAGCAGCATCCCGATCAATTACGGTGGTCTGGATGTCGGAACGGGAATGACGAATCTCTTTCTCCGTAACCGCGAGATCGGGCTGACACACGGCTGGTCGAACAGTCTTGGAGGGAATACCACGGCCCGACGCGGCGATGTCGATTACCGCGATGGAAAGATTGCCCTCGCACGTATATCCAATGACACAGAAGCTTTTGGCAACTCTGAGGCTGATGTCTTTCTTGCCATCATCAAGCCGTGACCAAGTGATAATAAGCCGTATAACCTGCCTTTGCCTTGTTTATGAGTTATCTATGCACGACAGATGTGTTTGAGTTCTTCTGGAAGAGGATAAGCTTTCTCCCTCACGCACGGCAGTTTTTCAGGGTTTGAATTGGGATCAGCAGCTTCTCGCGCGATTGGCGTCAGGTCTTCTATTCGCACAATCTATTCGCTCACATAGCGTTTTACAGCTTCTCCGGAAAGTCCAATTTGAATAGATCGAACATCGGTGATGGATTGAATTCTCCAATCGCGCTCCGGGTCCCATTGAACGCGAACAGGCATTCTCTCTAGCTCCTTCTTCCATTTTTCACGGGAAGAGGGATCTTGGGAATCATGGCTGGATAACGAAGCATTTGAAAGTGCCCATTCGAAACCCTCTCTCGTGATGTCAATTCCAAGGACAACTTCCTGACCTGGTTTCGACGCATATCCCGAACGATACATCATCCAGTTGAATGAAGGTTTGATCCAAGTCATGCGATTCATTTTAAAGGGGGGAACAAAACGATTCGCTTCGAGTGCGGGATAGGCTATCTCAGGACCGTAGGCCTGGTAGACACGGATTGTTTTCTCGTTGAAGATCGCTCGGATTGTATGTATTTGCATCTCGCTTCCTGACCTGATAATCATCGGTAACTAGGAATGTCTCGAAGAAATAAGGGAGGTCAACGCAGGATCATGAAATTGATCACTCTAGAATTTAATCTGTTGAAAATCAAAAAAACGTTTCCCTTCAGCTGAGGGCTGAAGCATCGTCACGGGTTGCAATCGGATGAGTTAAAATCTTTCGATCTCAATCCATACTCTACAGGTTCTTATGATGAATCGATTTTTTGTACGTCTATTCACCTTTGTTATTTGTCTTCAAGGAGCGCTACTCATGGCTGAACCAGTTTCCGCACAACCGCAATCCACAGAAAGAAAACGAGCCAGGGATCTGGGCATTCACGTCGGTATTCTCCCTACCGGAAAGTGGAATGCCATTACCGATGTTGCCGGAGTCAAGGTCGGCCACGAGACTTTGATAGAAGGCGACTCCGTTCGCACAGGCGTCACAGCAATCCTTCCTCACGATGGAAATCTCTATCAGAGTAAGGTGCCGGCTGCTGTCTATCTGGGAAATGCCTATGGTAAGATGGCAGGGAGTACGCAGATACAGGAACTGGGGAATATCGAGACGCCGATCGTTTTGACGAATACCCTCGCGGTGGGTACCGGGGTTGAAGCCGTTGTTCAGTACTCACTCGCACAGGAAGGAAATGAAAGTGTTCGATCGGTCAACGCTGTAGTTGGAGAGACAAATGACAGTTATCTGAATGATATACGTTCGATGCCTCTCACCCGAGATCATTTCTTACAAGCCATTGAGGCGGCACAATCTGGAGCTGTTGCAGAAGGAACGGTGGGTGCAGGAACGGGAACCACGCTCTTTGGTTTTAAAGGAGGAATTGGTACGTCCTCTCGCATGATTCCCAAAGACCGAGGCGGCTATACAGTTGGAGTACTTGTTCAGTCGAACTTTGGGGGAGTGCTGACGGTTAATGGCGCTCCGGTCGGCCGCGAGCTGGGAGACTTCTACCTCAGTCAGTATACGGAAGAAAATGTCGCAGATGGGTCTTGTATGATCGTTGTTGCGACGGATGCGCCTCTCGATGCGCGCAACCTGGAACGTCTTGCCAAGCGCGCCATGGTTGGCCTCAGCCGCACTGGCTCGTTTGTCTCCAACGGCTCCGGAGACTACGTTATCGCCTTCTCGACTGCCTATACAATCCCGAATGATTCCAAGGTTCTCGACCCTCCTGTAGCGACGGTTTCGAATACCTACATGAGTTCTCTCTTCATGGCAGCGGCAGAGGCGACAGAAGAAGCCCTCTACAATTCCATGTTTATGGCGACATCTGTGACGGGACGGGACGGCAACCACCGGGATGCCATCCCTCTCGATAAGGTCGTAGAGATCAGCGGAAAGTATAACTTACTTCAGCTGCAGGAACGGCTGCCAGAAGTGAAGTTGGAAGAGTAAGGTCCTTGGAGATATCGAGAGTAAGGCAACTCGAAACCAACCTTGGACTCTTGCTTCCTACATTAATCTAGTTCTGTTCGATCAGTGCTCTCAGTTCTTCAAGTTCTGCCTGAAGCTGCTCGAATTGCTGGTCCTTTTCTATCAGTCGCTCCTCAAGATTGTCTATCCGCATTGTCATGGCGGCATTGGTACTGGAGCTTTCTGGTAGGCCGACGATGCAATTGATGAGTTTAGCTCCCGGGTCATCTGATGCTTCCCATGCGCGTCCGATAATCTTGCTTTGATGTTCCGGACGGATCGCATTCGGAGAAATGGCGATCGCTGTTCCATCGTTTGCTCCGCTGGCAACGATATAGTCACTCACGGTAACAGGTCCGACAACGTTGATGTATACCTGTCCGACAAAGGCAACTTCTAACCACTTTTCTGATTCATCTCTGTAGGCGCTGGAGTTGCCGATAAAGGCCGGGTGTGTACTGATCGCCATGACCCAGTCAGCACCGTCTGTTGTTTTGCTGATACGTCCCCCATGGATGCCAACCACATCGCCGCGTTCGATTGTCTCATCTGGATCGATTTGCGGAAGTTGCTCAGCGAAGTCACTGTTCTCCGACGTATAGCTCACTCCGTTGGTCAGCCCTTTGAAGCGCTGAACTGTTCCTACCGCGTATCCGCCTGAGACAAACTGAATGAAGTTACCTTCCTTGTGATTGGGATCAGTCGCGATCTCGAGCCACAAGACATCGCCGCCAGTGCCGGAGGTGGTGTTCTTGATCTGGGCTATATAGCTAGAGGCTAATGTATCTGGACCGTCGGCGCTCCCTTCTACATACAGCGGCGTGATGAAGGGCGCAGCGCCAATCCCAACTCTCCCGTTTCCATCGACCTGCAGAGCCGTGTTCCCAGAGTTGTCGAGTACCGTGAGGGGAATGGTTCCATTGCCCGTGTTCGCACGCAGGACTGCAAGTCCGGAGTTGTTGAGAACCTCGAAGGAGTTGCTCTTACCCGCTTGTACTTTGCCGTCTGCGTTGACTGTGAAGACAGGGTCTCCCGTATTTCTATAGACCTGTAATGGCGTTGTTACATCGGTACGCATGTTTTCATGAAAGGGAACGGTTCCTGTGCCTGATGGAGCCGAGTGAAAACTGATTCTTCCATCGTTGTCGAAACGGATGCTCGACGCCTCATCTCCAACATCATCGATGTACTGATAGGTATCATCACTCGTTTGGAAGATGGCATTGCGAGAAATATGAAACGGCGAATCAGAGCCATCGTCGGTAGCCGCGTCCTGTACCACGAATTCCGAATCGACACCTCGTCCGTTTACCGAAGGTGAGATAACCAGGGCGGCGTTGCTAAGGGGATTACTTGCGACGAGATTCTGGGCATCGATTGTTGCTACGTTCGATATGTCTGCAGCACCAGCGTCGTTGCCTTCGGACAAGACCTCCGACAGAGTTTGTAATTCATTTGTTGGGTCAGCATCGGCGTCTTCTGTACCCGTTAAGGCGGAGCCATCTCCTTCGAAGGCATTTGCCTTTACCGTACCATTCACATCCAGAGCTGTTGTCGGATTCGTGGTCATGATTCCGACAGGCCCATCCGCTATCAGGGAGGGAAGGATAGGTTGGTTCACTTCAACAATCTGAAACTCCGAAGTACTTGCCAAATACAGGAAACCATCAGAATAGATATGCTTGGTATATTGGTCTAGAACCAGTGATTCGACTTCAACGGGAGCAGCGGGTTCGCTGATGTCCAGAACGATCATTTCGTCGTTTCCGGTAGGGAAACTCACATCAGATAGGGCGTACGCATAGTTGTCATTGACCTCAATATAGTACGAATCCGGTACTGGGAAGTTACTCGTTAAAGAAATGTTGGAGTAGTCAGCGATATTGAGGATGGAGACTTCCTTGGCACCGAAATCTGCAATGTAGGCGTAGTCGTCTTGTATGACCATACTGGTTGGACCCACTAGATCCCCAGAGTAGGTTCCAAGTCTCTGAATATTTGCAGGGTTCGAGATATTCATCACATCTATACGTGCCCCGACATAGTCCAGTGTGTATGCCAGGGTACCATCAAGAATGATTACGGCGGGCCGCGTCGGTTCAGGGTAGGAGTAAGTTCCCACATGTGATATGCTACTTGGATTGCTGACATCAAATACGACCAGCTGGCCAGTTTGGAGATCATTGCCGGCCTCTCCAACATAAACCATGCTGCCTTGAATCGCCAACTCTCTTGGTTGCTGAAGATCGGTTTCGTCCGTATCCAGCGCAATAATACTATCGGGGTCGGAGATGTCAAAGATGGAGAGCAGGTCTGTCTGCGCGTCTATCACGTAGGCATAATTGCCCTCAACAACGAGTCGTCGAGGATTCGTAAGCCCTGTCGTTGTCGTTCCACGCTGTACGATATTATCGGGGTCGGAAAAGTCATATATGCTGAGTCGCCCTGCCGAACTATTCACCGTATAAGCAAAGCTTCCCTGAACGGCGACATCTGCCAGAAAGGTGCTATCCGAAAGTGAGTCTCGTTGGATGAGTGTTGGAAGTGGAGTCAGCCCCTCAGTCACATGCATTTTCGCAAGAGGAGAATCCGTTCCAACGCCGATATTCCCTGCGATGTCTGCACCAAGCGCAACATTTGGAATTCCATCCTCAGCCGCCAGCGAGGAAAGCTTCGAGTTATCGAAAAAACTCAAATCTGCAGTTAGAGTTCCCTGACCATCGGTCAGTTGTAGATCAGTTCCTGATACAGTAAGAGACTGGTTGAAGGCCTGATTCAAACTAACCTGTATTTGTCCTCCGCCATCATTGATTTCCAATATTCCATTCTGAAAGGAAAGGCTGGAGTTATAAGCATATGAGTCGTCGAATTCGCTGAAGAAGTATTCAACCTTCGTTGGATAGAAGAGGTAGTTCAGGTCAAGATTCCCGGCGTCATGATAAGCGATCGCGAAACCATCATCCAAAGCAACTGATGCCAGGTCGGCTTCCGCTTGAATTCCGGGAGAAATCGCCATTCCCGGTGACCAGGAAGACCCCAAAGAATCAGCGCTTTCGAAATAATCAATACCATTGCTCGTATTGATGCGCACGACAGAGAGGAACTGGCCTGGTTCTGTCCCTTGAATAAGAAGGTCTGCTGTCCGGCCCCCCTGCTTTTGATTCCCAGTAAGATTCGTTGTTGTTGGAGCATTTCCATTAGCGGCTGGAAACCATGCATAGACAAGGGTGTCACTGAAATTGTGATAAACGGCAATCGGGAAAGTTCCGCTCAACTCGAGGTCAACAACTGAACCGGTAACACCTCCCGAAATACTCACAGGACTCGACCATTGTGTCGCTCCGTTCTGCGTGATCAGGTACTCGATTCCTGCGAATCCGTAGAGGGCGGCAATTTCTCCGTCTATCACTTCATATCCGGCATTCGGACCTGGACCTGTACCTGTGATGGGGGCATTCCAAATCATCCCCTGAGCATCGCTGGAAACAACAGCTCCACCGTGATATCCAATGATGGGAAACGTCTGGTATTCTAACAGCTCGACATTCCTGCCACCAGCAATCGGGGCAGCAACGGCTGTCACCGGTGAACTCCAGATACTCCCGGAGGCATCGAATGCAGATATATACTGGATACCAGCGGAGTCGGAATAAGCAATCGCCGGGAAGTTTCCAATTAAAGCGAGCGAGGCGTTCGCTCCTGTCCCGGTGCCTGAGTCTACTACTTGCGGAGTGCTCCAGGTTTTACCGAGAGAATCATTTGCGCGGGAATACTTGAGCGCTCCAGCAGTGACATCATGATAGGCAATAGCTGGTCGCCCTTCCACTGCAATCATGCTTGTATGACTCCCAACGTTGTTCGAGGAATTATCTACGGTCACAGCGATAGGATGAACGTTGGCTGTGAAACCGTTCGTGTCACTTGTGAGAATTTCAATGTGTTCATGCAGGTCGCCGAAGTTCAGCTCAGGTGCTGGTTCAACAGGGAAAGGATAGCTAACAGAAAGACTGGCTATTCCAGAGGCATAGTCGGTCATGCTAACCTCAACAGTGCCTCCCTGCCTGAGCGGAACACCAGCCTCAGAAAGTAATGCTCCGAAATCATCAATGCTACCTGCTTTATGTGCGTAAAGGGAGGCGGGAACGGGAAGTACCTGAACGCGGGGTGAAAGTGTTGAGAAATTGTCCGAACCGCCGTCGGGATCCACCTCGATTTCTATCCAATAAGTGTCAGCACCGAACACATCGCCAAAGTCCAATGATTCGCTGATTAGTCCGTCCTGCGCGGTTGTATCGATTCGCTCAACGGGGCTCCCAATAGCTGAACCAGCAGAGTCTGCATCATAGAGCGAAAATCGGAGGCTGACTGTGCCATCCACCGGCACTCCACCGTTCTGTATCTTCCCCTGATAGTTGAATTCTGTTCCAGCATAAGCAATGCTGATGAACATCAGTTGGAACAAAACGCCCTGAAGTATCTTCACAATTATTCCTCATCTTCGAATAGTAAATTATGAGAAATGTCCTCAGGGTAATTACCCATGACAAGCACAATAAGTCTCATGCTATGCTGTCCCAGGATTGCAGCACATCAGGGATATCTGAACAGTGCTGCTGATTTGCGTTAAGAATATTGATTATAGATCATTTATACCGCAGGCAGCCCTTGTGCTTATCAGTCGCAACCCAATTGACGCCCTAATCCTGTACCCTCCAACGTGTTTTTGAGCCCCTCCAGCGCAATTCGGCGGCTCGCTTGTGTCGTCGCAACGATGAAGCAGTCACTCGTAAGCTCTATTGAGAATGATGGAACAACGTTCTAAAAAACTCTCCATCCTTAATCTGTGCCGACAAGAGCCCCCGCTCTGGCTGAGGGTTACGGTTCCGCTCATCGATCGGGTAATGGGAATTCCAGAGCTTAACCGACTCTACCATGAATACGAAATGTCGGGGCTGCCACCGGGCGAATTCTATCAGAAATTCATCGAATGCCTAAGACTGAAATACGAATTTTCGGGTTCGGATTTCTCTACCTTGCCAACACAGGGACCGGCGATCGTTGTTGCCAATCATCCCCATGGAGGGATCGAGGGCGTCATGATGAGGCATCTGATCTTTCAACACCGTTCTGACTTTAAGGTGCTTTCGAATTTGGGGATTTCAATCTTTCCTGAAATGAATGAGCACTCGATATACACAAATCCACTGTCTAACAATGCGAAGGGCAACACCTCGTCCTTACGCACGTGTCTCGAGCATCTGCGTCAAGGTGGGGTGCTTGTGCTCTTTGCAGCCGGAAGGGTCAGTTACCCTCACGGTACTCCGGAAGCGATTACCGATCATCGGTGGAATCGCATTGTGGCGAGTCTGCAACGAAAGGTTCAGTGCCCGCTCTATACCGTTCATATCAGCGGACAGAACAGACCGATGTTTTACAAACTGGGAAAGATCTGGTACAGGATGCGACTCCTCATGCTTGCCCGAGAAATGCTAGCGAGCCGCGACCGTAAGTTGACCTTCACGATCAGTCGTCCCATCAAGAAGCTGCCTCCCGCTCATGCCCAACAACAAACAGATTTACTCTATTTGCTGACCTACCTCAATGCGGTGAAGCTACCATCCTGGCCAAAGGCCGAAGAGCAAAAGATGCAGCCCCTTGCACCGGCTGTTTATCCCGAAGCATTAGCTGCCGAAGTCTCTGCTTTACCTGAAGGACAGAAACTGGCCAGCTTTAAGAGCTATACGACTTACTGGACACTACAGTCGCAGTCCCCGCAGATCGTAAATCAGATCCGACGCTTACGGGAGGAGACTTTCAGGACTCTCGATGAGGGAAGTGGTAAGCCATTTGATGGTGACGATTTCGATGCGACTTACGTACATCTGTTCATCTATGATCAGGAGAACCCCCGGGTCATCGGTGCCTATCGCATGGGACGCAGCGATGAACTCATGAAGGGGGGACTGGATCAGCTTTATTTATCAAGGGTCTTTGAATTCAAAGAGGGATTTATCAATCGTCAACGAGCTGCTCTGGAAATGGGGCGTTCATTCGTTGTTTCCGACCAGCAGCGCAGCTATCATGGTTTGCTCTTGCTGTTTCTTGGTATTGGGGCATTCGTTAAGAAATTCCCCCAGTATCGGGTGCTATATGGCACAGTCTCGTTGAGCATGCAGTACAGTCCTTTGAGCGTAGCGGTAATACAGCGTTGGCTGTGCGAACCTTCAGGAGATGTGTCTGCTCTGTCGCCCTTTGACTCCCCCGTCATTCCTCAGTTGGAGCACTATCTGGCAATGCACAAGCCAACTCTAGAACATCTGGACTGGCTGGTTCGACAGATAGAGCTCGACGGCAAAGGGCTGCCAGTGTTGCTGAAGCAATACTACCAGATGGGTGCTCGATTTTATTGTATTGGGATCGACAAGAACTTTGCCGGGACGCCCGGTTTACTTCTCAGCGTTAATCTGGACAACGTACCAGAGAAGCTTTTGAAACTCTATCGTATCGAAAGTTCTGGAAAGAGCCTCTGAAAAACTCAATGATTTGAATGGATTTCAACACTCTTCTTCAAACCATCAGTTTTTCACCTTCCCTCTCATCTTTCAACGGGAAATTGTGCTTGCTGCATCTCGCTGCTGGAGGTAAACAGGCATTATCCTACCTAATGGCGGTTCATCATGTTCAAAAGCCATCTCACTCTCCTGGCGATTGTCGCCTTAATATGCCCGTTTGTTTCTGTTGTACACGCTCAGATCGACGTTTTTAGCGACGGTACCGACGGTATTCTGGACCTTAATTGCTGCGGATCCACCACAATTGATCTCTCTCAAGCCATCACGGGAAACTGGGATGATCCGGTTGCTGCGGAGAATATGGGAAAGGGGATCTATGATCCCGATGTCTTTGCAGTCGTCTTTAAATATGAAAGCGTTGATATAGACAGACGTACAGTGAACTTCATCGGACACCCTTCAGGTGCTCCCGTTGTCTGGCTGGTTCAAAATGATGCGGTTATCAATGCAACGATTAACTTTAACGGTAGCGCCAGAAACCCGGGTCCTGGTGGATACTTCGGTGGGTTTGGTACAGCATCGGGTCTTGAGGCTTCTGCAGGTGAAGGTCCCGGCGGAGGAGGTATCGTTGCTGGTGAATTCGGAAGCGGTGGTGGACATGCAGAACCAGGAAGCGGTTTGGACCCGGGCGGCACCTATGGAAATCCTGGTGTCTTTCCACTGACGGGAGGATCAGGGGGATCGGGTTCGGCAAGGGATGGACGCGATGGTGGCGGAGGAGGCGGAGCCTTTCTCCTCGCTGTCGGAGGCACACTTAGTATTGATGGCTCAGGGGCTATAGTAGCAAACGGTTATCAGGGAACTGCATGGGGCGGCGGAGCAGGTGGCGGCATTCGTGTTGTGGCAAACCTCATTGAAGGTCTCGGAACAATTCAGGCACGCGGGGGCGGGACCGACACCCGACGCGGAGGAAATGGCCATATTCGCATCGAAGCCAATACAGACAATTTTCAGGGAACAGATATTCCAGAAGCTTCGCGAGGTGTTCCGCAAAACCCTTTGAATATTTTCCCGAGTTCGACAGATCCTTATATTCGATCTATTTCACTCGGCGGAGAGGGAGTACCTGCTGACCCACGACCTCAGAGCGTTGATATTACCCTCGCAGATCCCGGGACGTACGAGCTGCTCATTCAGGCAGAAAACGTTCCTACCAGTGGAACAGTAACCGTTCGTATCACGCCTCGCCGCGGGGAAGAGTTTACAGTCAACGCAAACAATGTGAGCGGTGATACCGCACTCTCCACCTGGTCTGCTAATTTAAACCTGGAGAGCGGTGCTTCTAATATTATTGTACGAGCTGAGCTTCCTTAAAACCTCAGTTACTTGTAATGACCATATAGACTCTTTCTCTGAGGTCGCAGATGCTCCGCTTCTCCACATTTTTCCTGCTCTTGACCGGCTGCCTTCTTTCGATGGCTCTGTCCTCTCATGCGCAGGTGGTTGGAAGAGCTTCGGACGATGCTACTTCAGATGTCATCTCTCGCGTTTTCTCGGCAGGGACAGGCCCTCTATTTACTGTTGATGGCACAACCACCAGTTCGATCTCTCGCGTCTTTTCTGCAGGGGTGGGCGAACTCTACACAGAACCCGAAATTGATGACGCCATTGCGCGTGCCTTCTCGGTTGGTGTTGGCGACTTGTATTTGGACCCTGAAACAACTGACGCAATCGCCCGTCAATTCTCTATCGGGATTGGTGAGATATACGAAGTTGGCATCGATGACGCCATTGCACGACAGTTTTCTGTCAACATTCCCGAGCCCAACCTTGTAGCGACTTCTGTGGGTACGTCAGACACTCTCACAGCTGATCAGACCTTTACGGTCAGTTGGACTGTTGAGAATCAAGGAGAAGAGAGCCCTGAGGATCCATGGAGTGATTCCATTTATCTTTCAAAGAATGATTCATTGGGTCCAGAAGACCTCCTGCTGGGAACACTTCCCAGAAACCCTCCACTTGATCCGGGTAATTCTTACAGCGACAGCCTTCAGGCAACGATTCCGATAGCCCAGGAGTATCCCGCTGGAACCTATTACATGATCCTCTATACAGACCCCGGAGAAAGAATCAGAGAGTCAGAGGAAGGTGACAATATTCTCGTCAGCAATATGATCACACTGGAGAGACCCCCCTTCGGTGATCTTGTCGTCTCGAACGTCAATACACCTTCTGACGGAGAGCCTGGCCAGCAAGTCACTGTCAACTGGACAACAACGAATGGTGGCAGTCTTGCCATCGCAGGAACGTGGAACGAACAAATTGTCGCCACTTTGCCCTCTGTTCCGAACTATACGTTTCTGTTGAAAGTCGTTTCCCTTTCCACAACTCTGGATCCATCCGAATCCATTGCTCGCTCGACCCCGGTAACACTACCTGACCTTCCAGCTGACGAGTATACGCTTACCGTCATCACTAACTCGGATAATGGAGTTCTGGAAGAAAGCACAGAAAATAATAGCACAACGAGCCTGTCCGCTCTCTTTAATCGACCTGACCTGGTACCCAGCAACGTAACGGGTCCAACAACTGCCGAGGGCGACGAAACGGTAACCGTCAACTGGGATATAGACAATAACGGAACTGCAGATGCCACACTTTCCTGGACTGACGCGATACGACTGGCCCCCGAGGCTGGTGGAGATGGGGTCCTCCTGGCAGACCTTATACAAATTCCACCACTTACAATGGGCGGACAGTTTAATAGCTCAACAGATGTCGTCATTCCAGGGGATTTACCCGATGGGAATTACAGATTCGTCGTTGAAGCAAACTTTGCAGAAGACTTTACTGAAACAGGGCCTGACAATAATCGCGCTGAGGCAGCAGCACTTATCGCTATTACACAGCCACCTCGTCCTAACCTCATTGTTTCGTCTATAACTCTACCCCCAGGGGGACTTGGTGGAGAGCAGGGAACTGTCGAGTGGGTTGTAGAGAATATTGGTCCAAGAGACTCCACAGAGACGATCACTGACCGCGTTTATCTTGTCGGCCAGAATAGCCCGGAGGTTCTTGTCGCGGAGATCCTGTCAGGGACTCCTCTTCCCAGTGGTAACAGCGAACTTCGTTCTACGACGATTACATACCCTTATGTCTTTGATGACTATCAGGTTCGTATAGAAACGGATGCTCTCGATCTGGTAAATGAAGGACTGGGCGGAGGTGAAGATGACAATGAGACAACGTCTGCCGGTACCTTCATGGTCGATTCATATACGGTCACAGCTTTTGCAGATATCGAGGAAGAACCTGCTCCAATCCTTGTTAATATATCTGGTAGCGCTGCAAAGGTAAGTGATAGCCTGCCGGCGATGAATGTTCCTGTCAGTATCGATGTTGATGTTCAGGGAACGACGAGAACCTTCGGGGCACTCACTGATGGCAATGGCGACTATACACTTCAGTTTTCTCCCCTTCGAAATGAAGGAGGGCAGTTCTCTCTGAGAGGTGGCCCTCCCGGCTATCCAGCCGCTTCGCCAACAGACACCTTCATTATCCATGGAATGAGGGCAGATCGCAATACTCCGAATCAGATTTTGGTCGAGGACAATGGCCAGCCAACAGATATCACTATTGTCATCAGAAACAATGGCGATGTTCCACAGAATGGCCTATCTGCTTTGCTGACACTTCCCCCGTCGCTGACAGGTGAAGTGAAATTGTCTTCAACTGATCTTCCTGCACTCGGCTTTGTTGACGCAGATGTAAGGCTTGAGGTAAACAACGCCCGTAGCAGCCTTGCAAGGACGATGGAAGATTTCTCACTCAATGTTGAGTCGAGCCAGGGAGCCTCAACTAATGTAGAAATAACTGCCGATATACGTCCACCAGATGCTCAGATTGAGAGTAATAAGTCGGCGCTGACAGCTTCCGTGGTCAGAAGTTCCGAAGAAGAGCAGCGTCAGGAGTTTGTTTCTTTTACACTCACGAATATTGGCTCGGCAGCCACGGGGCCCATTGCGGTTAATATTCCGGCAGGGCAGGATCTATTCAGTCTCACTACCATGAGCCCTCTTCCCTCACTGGAGCCTAATGAATCTACGAAACTCTACCTTCGGCTTTCGGCTGCATCTGATTTTCCTCTTGGTGAATATACAGGAACGGTATTCATATCGGCTGAGCAGGGGAATTCTTTCAATATCCCCTATGTGTTTCGCGTCCTCTCCGATGAAACGGGGGATCTCGAAGTTTCTATAACCGATGAGTTTACCTATTGGGATTCAGCCAATGGGTTTCCTCTTGTGGAAGGCGCAACGGTTAAGGTCCTCGACGGAATTTCCAAGTCAGTCGTGGCAGAAGATGCGACGACGAGCAGCGGTATCGTTCTCTTTCAGGGTCTGAGAGAAGGGTTCTATATTGTTGAGGCCTCAGCTCCGCGGCACCAGGGAGCCCGTCAGTCTATCTTCGTCGATGGTGATACAACCACCGAACTGGAACTCTTTCTGGCGCGCAGTGTTGTCACCTACGAGTGGAATGTGACTCCCGTGGCCTATGAGGATCGCTATCGCGTGGATATAGACGCTGTCTTTGAGACAAATGTTCCTGCGCCCGTTGTGACGATTGAACCAGGTATCATCGATCTTGATAACTACGTTGGGACGGGAGGTCAGATTAACTTTACGATTACAAACCACGGGTTGATTCAGGCGGATGCTGTTGAGCTGCGCCTTGCGAGCACTGAACGCTGGAGGCTAACTCCTCTTGTAGAGGATATCGGAGATTTACCAGCCATGACGAGTGTCATCGTTCCCGTACTGATTGAAGACAGGCTGGCTGTGGGAGGTACATCCAGATTCATTAATTGTAAGATCCCCGCTGTTGATGTGAAGTGGGAACTTGTTTGTGGAATTCCCCGTCCATACAGCGCACGCGTCGCAGTTCGAGTAACTAATGATGATTGCGGAGATGCAACCGGTAGCCCTCTCGCTCCACCTCCTTTGAGAGGCGAGGGTGGCACTTTCTCGCATGGTGAGTATGATGTGATTCAGGCAGCGAGTTGTGATCCCTGCACACAAGGTTTTATCGAGTGTGCCATCGGGTGTCTGCCTGGCCCGTTTGGAGCTTTAGGCTGTACCGCAGGTTTTGTCTTTGCCACGAGAGATTGTGCCTTTGCGACGACAACACGCGATCGTGTTCGATGCATACTTGGAGGTTCGAGTGCTATACTTGGCTGTTCACCAGCAGCACCGGCCGGTTGTGCCCTATGCCTCCTTTTGGCAGCTGAGAATTGTTATTTCCTTGAACAGGAAAACCAGGCCCGCGCCGCAGGAGTAACACTCTCCTCTGCGCGACGTTACCTCCTTGAGCATGTTGAAAGAGTGCGTGAATATTATTCAATCTTGAATGTTCTATACGGACTTGAAGAAGGAGAAGAGTGGTATCAGGAGCTCTCTCCCGATGAAACAGAAGATGTCCTCTCATGGCTGGCACGCTTGACAGAGGCGATGGATGAAGGAAGCCAAGATGAGTTCCGCATCAGCTCAGGAGAACTTACAGAACTTCTTGAGGATCCCGCTCCCAGTAATCTCTCCAACTCACAAATTATTCAGATCGCGGGTCGTTGGAACCGGACTGTCGACTATTATGAGCTGGATATCTATGAAGTTGCCGATGTTCCTTCTGGTGAGAGCATCGACTTTATACCCTGGAGCGAATGGGTCCTGGCTCTTAATTCTTCCGTAGACGCGATGGAGAAAAATTTTGATGAGGGGTTTGAAGAAACTCTCGAAGGACTTTTGACTGCTGCGGAAGTTTTCTCCGAGGCCTCTGAATCAGAACCCGTTGGTGTCTGTGCTCGCGTGGTGATTCGCATCAGCCAGGACGTCGTTCTTTCTCGCGCCGCTTTTGAAGCACAGTTGATATTAACTAATGAAGGCAGTACACCGCTTGAGAACCTTCAAGTCAGTATTTTCGCAGATGATATAGACGGAAACGATGCAACGAGTCTCTTTGGTATTCTCGACCCCGTTCTTTCGGGAATTAGTGCGCTTGATGGCACAGAGTCACTCGCCTCTTCGGGAGAAGTCGATGCTCGATGGACATTGATTCCCTCTGATGCGGCAGCCCCAACCGGTGAAACATCATACGCGATCCGGGGCCAGATGTCTTATGTTTTGGATGGCAATCTCGTTGAGATACCACTCTTCCCGGTTTCTGTCACGGTTCTTCCCAACCCGCAGCTGGAGCTCGACTATTTCCTCGTGCGTGATGTCTATAGTGATGACCCATTTACGCCAGAGGTTGAGCCTGCTGAGCCTTTTGACCTTGGACTTCTTGTCAGGAATACAGGAGCGGGAGAGGCTACGAATCTGGAGATTATCTCGAGTCAGCCACAAATTATTGAAAATGAGAAAGGACTTCTTGTTTCCTTCGAGATCATTGGAAGTCGTATCGGAACGGAAGATGCCGATGGAAGTTTAACGGCTGATATTGGCGATTTGCTTCCGGGGAATCTGGAAAGTGTGCGCTGGTTCATGACATCATCTCTACAGGGCGAATTTGTTGAATACGAGGCAACCTTTCAGCATCTGAGTGAGCTCGGCGACGAACAATTCTCAATCATCAAACGCGTCGATATACATCCTCTGACCCGCGCTGTCTTTGCAACCTTCCCGAGTGACGATGGACGCTTTGATTTCCTCGCCGATGATTCTCCAGATCTGCTTGATCTGCCGGAAACACTCTATCTGACTGATGGAAGCATTCAAAATGTGGTCTCCTACACCGAGGGAAATGTCCTCCAGACGCCAACGATAGAGAACCCTGTTGCCCAGATTTCTGTCGATGTTAATCAGTCAGGATTCGTCTATATTCGACTTGATGATCCTTCTGAAGGTGAATTTGAACTCACCAGTGTCCAAAGGATCAGCGGTGCTGTTAATCTTCCCGATGAGAACAGCTGGCAAACGGTTCGCAATATCCGACTGGAAGGGCAGCCAACTTTTGTTGAATCACGTATTCATCTTTTCGACTATATTTCCGAGTCAGATCTGAACACACGTACTCCGCTCATCTGGGAGCTTACCTATGAGGAGCGCGCCCCCGAGCCGGTGATGGAAGAGAACTGGTTTATTTTCTAATATGACTTACTTCTTACTGAGTCTCAATTAGTATAGTAGCCAGTCCTCGATTTCTGTGTTGTTGCTCTTGTCTGTTCGGTCTACTTGATACGGACCTCGCAGTGTTGAAACGCCTTCAAAGTCAATGTCTTCCAGGTAATAGTATCGATCTTCATCTGGTTGAAGATATCTCAGGTCTTCCCAGGTGTATGTTGATGGAGAACCTTCTGCAGGGATGAGGTTTGCCTGTAAGCGTGGTCCTGCTGTATAGACTCCCTGCTTCAGTTCCGTTGCTTCTCGGATGAAAAAGCCAGCATTATTAACCTCTTCTGATGTCGCCCACTCAATTTCAACGGTCGAGCCTTCAACAAGAGCTGTCGCCTTGAAGTATGCAAGGCTGATGAGAAGAGGATCCGCTGCCGGACCTACGCCACCGGGATCTACGATGACACCGTTCACAGCAAAGTCATCATCGCCAAGCGCTCCATCAATGAATGTTAATCTGACATGATTTGGAGTCAGGAAGAGTGCGCCCGTTGGATCCGGGTTCTTCATGAATCTATACAGTAGATCGGAACCGCCGGAAGTGACTTTCCCATATTTAAAGTAGTGATGAGCTGTGCCAGCCGGAAGTGGATCCTGAAAGTGAAGATCAATGTCGACCGCACTTCCGGGAGTCAGGGAAGTCACTTCATAAGCTACAAGACCCGTCGGGAATTGAGAAGGGTCTTCGGGGAAACCATTCATCTGCTCCGTCGCTGAGACATTCTGGAGTAATCCGGCACTTGTCCCGATCGTGATATATTTGCCCAGCCCTTTGGAGTCTGGAAGCGAGGCGACATCAGGTTGCAGATCATCCCAGATGCCATCTCCGTTTCCATCCCGATTTGGTGCAAGTTTTTCTATCGCGGCTGGGACACCGTCTCCTGCCACAAGTGACCAGATCTGTTTGCCGCCATACGGCACACCCTGGGTGTGAAGTCGTGTCTGAATATCGTTGCCGTTCAAGGTCAGGTGATACTCACCGATCCCAGAGGAACTTAGGTCGATATTCTTGAGCGTATAGCGTTCACCTTCGCCATGCTGATAGAGATAACTGCTGGAAAGATCTACTGGGCTTCCATCTTTAGTCAAAGACAGATCACTGATATCGACATTCTCCATCGCAGTTGAAAAAGAGAGCATTAGTTCTTCAACAGGTTCTTCGATAGGATTTGGCAAAACTGCGGCAAGGACAGGCTGCGGTTCATCGCTGCGGAATACACCGATCAGGTCAAAGTCAACGGTGCCTGTCGTCTCTGAGGTAACCGGGTCGATGCGAAGTTGAGTAATGGTTCCCGTCCATTCAGGTTCACCAGAAAGATCAATGATATATTCGCGAAGGATACTGTCATTGGGTACGATATTAAAGGTAGTGCTGCGATTGACGCTCCATCCGCCCAGACTTGTCGTCCAAAGAATTTCCGCAAGCAAATCAGAGGTGTTGTTTTGAAGGACAACTCTCACCTTATTGTAATTGCTGGCATCAAGCGAAAACGATGGGGAGTGCATATATGGGTCGTTGCCTGTGATTGTTGCCGTTAACACGCCTGATGAAACAGAAAGTGGATCCAGACTATTCTGGTGCGACCAGCCTTCTGATTGTCCATCAACGTCAAACTTCCATACCAGGCTGGAATCAGAGGAGGCATCAAGTGTGATATCATCGATGGAACAATTCCCAGAAGTCCTGCTGGTCAGTACCCAGCGAAGTTCCACGCTGTTTCGTGGATCGTAAATGGGAACATCAATTTCTGTATAGTCGGGACGGACACCTACAGATGCTGATGATACGGAACCTACTTGCTCCCAGAACGACCCCCCTGCGCGCTTTTCTACACTGAGCACCCAATCAGCTGTTTCAGAAGATTTTGAAGCAAAGAAAGATAGTGCACCAGGCTGATCGACGGCTTCTGTCCGAAAGCTGGCTCCTTGGCTCCGAACGATCAGAGCACCTGGGGTCTCATTTCCTGTTTCATCAATCTGATAGACGCCAAATGTGTCGGCTGCAGAATTCGTTTCTGCGTTCCAGACGGATCCATCTGAAAGTGTCTGCTGCCATGAGGAATTCGGAAAACTCTGGTCTGCCGCCCAGCCCTCCCAGGCTTCGAAACCAGTGCGCAGGATGTTATTCGCGTCAGAAGTCCGATAACGTATGATAAGGTGAGGGCGCAGACTGGCTGTACCGTGATCAGCTGTTGCATAGCTGACGTAATCCGAACCGTTGTCATCATTGTCATTGGTCGGCTCGGGATAGTGTATCCTGAATTGTGTCGTACCTGTCTTGTTGATGAGAAAAAGTTCTGTGTCTTCAAGCCGACTATAAACTGTCATGTCGTTAGAATATGCGGGCCAGCAAACCTGTGCAATATCTTCAGCAGATGCAGGGGCTTCCCAATCCTGGCTTTCCAGCGCTGCGCTTGAACCAAAATAAGGGACGCCGATATCCACTTTTTGAAAGCCTATCCATGGGTCTGCTACACCAATTGGGATGCTTCCTCCACTGCCCACGCGTGATATACCGAAGGCAGCCCGAGTAATAATTGCGTCATCAGGAAGACTCGAAGTATCAAAGGAGAGGATCGCTCGGTAGGCACCGTTTGAGCTGTCATCACCGATTCTTAAACTCGTGGAGCCGGAGCTCGTTGAGCCACCAACACCCGTATCGTTGCCACTCTCTGTGACATAGCCATCCTGACTGGCCGTCGCATAGATGATAGCCTGGGTCGTGGACTGTGATTCATCGATGGAAGGGAACTGAGAAGGGTCAAGACTGTCTGTAAAACGAATATGCTGGATGGAGAAATCGGCAGCATCAGCATCCGTGGGGTCTAGACGAACCTGATTGATCATTCCTTTGGTTGAGTCCATTCCTCCCAGATCAATGAAGTAGTCGTGATATTCACCATCGGCATTGATTGAGAAGAGAGATGATTTTGTTCCATCCCATACTGAGTCTGTTGCCGTTGTATAGAAGATCTGAGCATTACTTCCGGCACTCGCCTTCATGTTTATCCATGCATAGCGGTACTGGGTAGAGTTAATCCAGGTCGAAGGAGAGAGGGCGTAAGGATCGACTCCCGTCGAGAGTCCCCAAAGGTGACTATTCGTTACTGTATTGTTTGTCCACTGGTTGAAACCATTCCATCCTTCCAGGTCACTGTTCGTTTCGAAGTTCCACCAGCGCTCCTCATTAAGAGAGCTGTAATCTCCGGTAATATTTCCTGTGCGCGTAAACCCAGCCCAGTTGGACCCAGGCGAGAAAAAGTTAACGGGTATATCAATCTCTGATGTGCCTCGATAAAAGACATTGTTGCTGATTGTCCCCGTTGGTGAACCTGTCGTTCCTTGAACCTCACTGCTGATTTCATCGTTCCAGGGGTCGCGGCAATTATTGAACAGTACATTGTCAGTAATTGTCAGGTTGGTGTGGTCTCCACCGGTGCTTAAGATGAGAAGCCCTGAACCATCGTTGTTATGGATGATATTATTCGTAAAGGTGCAGTTATCGGTCGATCCTTCAAAGTCGAAGCCCACGCCGTCCCCACTTTGAGCGCGGTCAAGGTAAGCGAACTCACAATCGTCGACGGTGAGATTCTTGCAGCCCTGCATCATTCCGATGCTGGTTCCCGACCATACGTCTATACCTCCACCTCCGAGGGCTCGACAGCGGCGAATGATGCCTCCGTCGATGTAGAGCATCGTCGCCAGTCCAAACATGCAATTATAGGCAACGCAGTCTTCCATGGTGAAGTTGACGAGACGGCTTTTATAGACACCTGGGTAGAAGTAGTTGGTGGAGAAAACATGGCCGGCCCTCACAGCAACACAGTTACGAATTGTCAGGTTCGTGAGAAATGTTGCGAATTCTGCAGCATTCCAGGCCTGTCCGCCCATAAAGATCCCTGAGGAATAGGCGATCTCAAAATTATGCAGGGAAGGATCGATCGTTGGGTCGTCCATGTCCTCGAAATGACAATTCTCAATCGTTACATCAGAATTGCCCAGGGAGTCATCATATTCGTAGCGGAGATGAATTCCCAGTTTTGCTGTTCGACAATCCAGTTCGCTGATACGAACATAGCTCGGGTTATTCCAGACAACACACTTGTCATACAGTTTATCGCTGCGAACAATCTTGGGTCGATCACCAGTACCGTAAGCGGAGAGCTCGATAAGATTACCGGAAGTTCCTTTTCCGCGAAGGTTCAGCTCTTGAGTAAAGGTATCACCCCTCTTGAGGAAAATGCGCTCACCGGGGAGAAGAGGTATATACGGCTCAAGATTATCGAAATTTTCCCATGGCGATGCTGAAGAGAATCCATCGTTGGAGTTACTGCCCGATGAAGAACTGATGTAGAAATCATGAATAGATGAATCAACTTCGAGGGAGAAGTTATCGACGGCAAGTCGATGTCCATTCAGCCGTATCCGGAAGTTATTTCCCACATAGGCGGGGAAATCCTTACTGTTGAAGGAGAGCGTCACGGTATTCCACTGATTCGCGACGAGAGCAAAGTCTTCGCGCGCGTTATCCCACGTCGGCTTGTGATGAGCCTCGGCAAAGACGACGGCAAACGAATCCGTTTCCTCAATGATCAGCGACGCGCGGCTGGTTCCTGTCGAAAGTGGGTAGAGATCGACTTTAAGAATATAACGCGTATCGGCTGCCAGGGTTCCCGTTTGCTGAAAGAGATTCCAGTTATCGGCATCCCCCCAGGCGTACTGGCTGCCATCGGATGCCGGGCTGGCTTCGATGAAACCGGCGGCCCAGGTGGTTCCGGGAAAACCGATCGTACTCCAGCCATCGACACCACCATACCAGGTGTTCGTTGAGCTGAGCGCGGGTGATTCGAAGCTTGGGTTATTCAGTGGAAATGGTGCGGCGGTGGCCGTTCCTATTCCTGCGATAATGGTAATGAGAAGAATGAGTGAGAGAAATGTGTGATTCATAGTAACCGCTTGGCTTAAAGGATTCAGTAGAGTGGGTAGGTTCTTGTCAGCCACCACACCCTTTGGCAAGAGTTAAAAGCTCAGAATCATCAGAAACCCTGATAAACCGGCATTTTAACAAAATAAGTTGTTGGGAGAAGAGGCTCTATTTATCCGCTACGAAAGCAAGAGAGTCAGCACAGGCCACATGACACAAATCAGACTCCCATGATATCGATTCTCAAGCCCCTTCTTTGATATCACAGATCGTGATCTCATATGGGACAGCGCAGACTGGCTGGATTGAATAGGTCTGTTGTTTTTTTACATCTCTGGCAACAGGGTCTCTCCCAACAGAACAATCGTCCGGCGAGTCTCATTGAAATGAGAACAAGGTACGCACTCCAGCGGTTGAGAGAAAGAGTCACTCAGGGCGTCTTGTATTGGTGATGGAGAGTATGAAATGACTTCCAATAAAGGGAGCAGGGTCTTGTTTAATATTTGGCTGGTCGTGTCATGTCTTGCGCTCATGGTGCTCGCACTGGCGTTCCCTTTTCAAGTAGCAACGGTCATCCTTGTTTCGACGCTCTTGCTTGCAGGGATGCTGCGGATCAGTATGGGGATTTGTTCCTTAATCTCGAAGAGAAGGAAATATGTCTATCTATTCGGCTATCCCTGGCAGGCTTTAGGTACACTTGTTCCAATGCTCATGTTCTTCTCGGTCATTGTAGTAGCCTTCCTGGGGATTCCATCATTCATCTGTCATAATACTCTAATTATTCTGTATACGGAAGGGTGGAACTGGAAGGCGTTCCTTTCTCTTATGTTTGCAGCTCCCTTTTTTCTTGTTTCTGCGCCGATTGCTTTTATGTCTATTCAGGCTTTTCTCATCGATTTATTCCAACAAAGGTTTCATGTTTCTTTGAAGGTCTACGACCGTGATTGTTCGATGGCGATTCCAGATCCTCGAGATGAAAGAAACCATTACGGGATCCATCTGGCGAAAAACTGTCAGCTGTTGGACAAGGTGTTGATGGAGAATCATCTTAAACCTCTTCGTGATTTTCTGGAGAAAGAAGATGAGGATGGAAAGTTTATATACTACTCATCATCCAATGGTCTGGAATTGATTAAGAGCCTTAAAGCGCTTCTTCAGGATCAAGACGTGGATTCACTTCTCCTGAATGATTTGAAGAAAATGGAAGAATCTCTTCAACGAACGGAGGATTTTCATCTCGTGCTCGTTTGAATCTTCAAGGGAGTGTGCCAGAAGTAAATCATCAATCCGCTTTCTACAAAGATATATTGTCGAGATACTTTTCCGGTAAATTTGTTTTGGTGTCTTTGGTTCTACGAACCATTTCTTTGTAAGAGATTGATTGGGCTTTCAGCCCTTGTTTATCGGTGCATATCCTGCCCGGGTCTGCGCTTCGCTCCGACTCAGTCTGGGATAGATCGCCCCTTTGGGGTTTGGTGGCGCCGACCTTTTATCTTCTTCCTTTCCCTCTATTAGCAGTAATATACTAGTCCTTTCTTTTTACAAATGATCAACATATCAAGTCAGTTCCAACCTTGGGTGAATGGATTCTTCTCCGGGGACAAACTGATCAGAGAGGATAAGGATACCGACGCCTAGTGCGTCTCCGATTTCGTAGGATGTGTCCGTGTGTATATCTAAGGTCTCTGAGAAGTTGCTTCCCAGGAAGTATCCCGACCCCGGTTCAGGCAGGGGGGAGCGGTACTCATCCGTATAGGCACGTCTCATAGGAGAATTCAGTGGTGGCGTGAGTCGAATCCTCCAGCGAGTCTGGTTGGCGCCGTACGGATGGGAAAAGGAAAGTCTTAAGATAGACGCGTCTAGACGCGACATCGTCAGGTTGTTGATTGTAGCGAGATGGATATCTGGATCCGGTGCTTCGAGGGTGGGCGGCTCCTGAGCCATGAAGCGGTGCAGGTTGATCTGCTTGAAGACGTCATAGGCGCGCCGTGGTACTTTGACGGAGACTGTCCGTTTATCTTGAACGGCTTGTATATAGGTTTGCCACGTCTCCGCCTGGGCATAGGTCATGGTTCGATAGAGTTTGGAGACGGACGTAAGTCCGGCGCGGAAGAGGCGCTGTCGCAGGGTATTGGGATTGGCGTTCTTCCCTGGTGCACGCAGGAAAGGCCGTCCGTCCACGGTATAGAGAACGGGCGCGTCGGGCTCGTTGCTGAGCTTTCCGCTGATTTCTGACAGAGGTGTGGTGAGACGGATCCTGGCCATGAGCTGATCCTCCTTCAGTTCATTAAAAGTCCCTCCCCTCAATGGAAGGAGGTGTTACATGCATTGTCCGCTGCGGATAAAGACTTACGCTATTGTTTCGCTAAATGTCAAGAGATAATTATCGTCTTTTCTTCGCCTTTTCGTCACTTCTAGCTCCAATAGAGGGGATGCCGCGGCGATCCCGGACCTATCCCGGTCCGATGCCGATCGCTCCTGTATCGCTCCGACATCGCTCCGGCATCGAACCTGGAGGAGGGAGGAAAGGTGTGGTTCACTTTCGGGTAACATTTCCGGATCATCCGGTGGGCCACAGCGTCGGACTCATATCATCTCTTTGTTCGCTCGGTATCGGGATCAGCAACAGCGGCTATCGGGATCGACATCGTCACTGAAGTCCCCCTCAACCCACGAGGTTGCAATCATTCGAGTCTCGATGAGGAGAACCGATCCCGATCCCGAAACCCGATGATTGGGTTGTGCAAAATAGAATCAAATCAGTCTGAATAAGGAAGGGATTAGCTACCTGATCTCTTACCTTTACTCACCCAAATTTGAACCACGCCGGAGGAAACAATAAAGAGTTAACTTTAGACCAGGACTTGACAGAGGGATAAGGGAGGTTTGCCCTCCGAAGAAGCAATGTTTCTATTTCCTGAAAAAGTTCGCCTCCGTCGGAGGCGTGATAACATTGATTCTCTGCCCCGAGGTTCGCAACGCTCACCACGGGGCTATTCAAATTCTCCACCTCCGGCGGAGTTTCAGAGGGTTGGAGGATTTGGGGTGCGCGAAATTCCTCGCACTGAAGTACGAGGCTCGACTAAAGCCTCGCTTCGCTCGTAGGAACTGCAGAATAAAATAGAGAGTTCAGGGATGAGGTTGAATGTGAAGGGTTCAACTCCACGTGAGGTTGCCAGGTTCGTCTGTATAGATGAAAAGTTCTGTAGTGCTGCAGACTTTCTGCAGCTTTGTCACGAGCAAGCCCTGCTTGCTCGCTTTGATATAAGAGGCACTCATCGTAAATTCTCTCTGAACAAAGTGAGACTACTGACGAGTCGCGCGTTTCAACCTGCGGGCAGGAAGGATGAGCCTGAGGAAAAAGACATGAGAAATCGATGAGGAGGAGTGAAGGTGACCGGTGGAAAGAAATACCGAGGCTTCGGACTCCACGTATGGACTGCGGCGGCCTGACACCGCTTTAAGCTTCGAGGTCCTGACTCGAAGTAATACAAGTTCTTGAAAAATCCTCAGCGGAAATGTTGAATATATTGAGTGTCGAGCCATTAGGGCCGGCTCTTTTTCTGTCTACGGTTTGCCGCACGGACAGCTATGCGAATACCGAGTGAGTATTTCAAAACCCCTGAGACACTCTTTCTCTCAGGGGTTTTGCCAGACTTCATGATGTCTATACTTTTCAGGGCTTACACTGCAGGTGGTGGAGGAGGCGGCGGAGTGTTCGCCTGAAAGAGAGCCGCCAACTGTGGTACCTGACCAGCAGCTGTCCAACCACTCATTCCAGCTGACCATACAAGGGTATCAACTTTCAGTCGTCCACTTTGAACAGCCGCAGCAAGTCCGTTCATGTCAAAGGGGCCCACAGTCTGTCCGTTTTCGGCAAGATGCCATGCCGCTGGCGGAGGAGGTGGAGGTGGTGCTCCGCCTGCTGCGTGTTGTTGAGGTCCTGCCTGAAAGCCTCCCATCTGGTTGGCCATGGCCATCCCCATTCCAAGCCCGAGACCTGCCCCAGCGATTCCTCCTGCGGGGTTCTCAGCTGCTGCAGGCATGGATTTGCCCATCTGGTACTGCTGGTAGGCCTGCATATTACCGATGGCGGCCATGCTGGAGCGTGCATCGATGGCTTTCTCTACTTCTTCGGGAAGTGAGATATTGACGATTTTGAGGAAAGGTATATCCAGTCCATACTCATCGTCGATTTGTTCATAGACGGCCAGTCTCAGTTTCTCCGCCAGTTCTGTATAGCTTGCGGCAAGATCAAGAGCGGGGATCTTCGAGCTGGCGATCACATCAGCGAAGGTGCTATTGATCAACGACCTCATCAGTTCGTTGATCTCACTGGTCTCGAACCGGGAATCCGTACCAACGAGTTCGCGAAGAAGTGCCTTTGGTTCGAGAGCTCGGAGAGAGTAGGTTCCGAAGGCTCTGATTCGGATGGGCCCAAAGTCGGCATCACGCATCATAATGGGGTTGGGTGTTCCCCATTTCAACTCGGTAATCTGACGGGTCGAGACAAAGTACACCTCAGCTTTAAACGGGCTGTTGAAGCCATACTTCCATCCCATGATGGTACTGAGGATGGGAAGGTTTTTCGTTTCGAGGGTGTGATGGCCATCCTCAAAGATGTCGGCGATTTGTCCCTGATGGACAAAAATGGCCTTTTGTCCGGGGCGAACAATCAGCTGTGCGCCGTTCTTGATTTCGTTCTGGTAGCGTGGAAAACGCCAGACAAGAGTTTGTCGGTCGTCTTCAACCCATTCGATGATGTCTATCAGTTCATTTCTAAGTTTGTCAAAAAATCCCATGGGTAGTTCCTCTCTATTGGTTTTGAAAGAACAGGTAAATTAGGCCGATGACGATAAGTCCGGCGATGACAGCGAGCGTGATCTTGATGATACTATAGGGGCGTTCCCCATTTACCTCTCCCGTAGAGGCATTAACAACAATTCTATAGACCTTGCCCTTGTATTTCAAGGGGAGCGTATAGACGGGAAGGAGGACATGCTTGAACGAGCAGGCGTCATAGCTGACATTCATGGATGAGATGCGCTGCTTGTCTCCTCCGATGCGTCTCTTGACATTGTCTCTAAGACTGTCCTCTATTTTGCTTTTGGCGCGTGTATAGCCATCCGGGAGACCTACGTCATATTTTCTCACCATGTAGCCTGAGAGGACCTGTTGGTTGAACGGGAGAGCCTTTTGCAGAGGCCAGGGCTCTAACTTCTCAACATGCTTAACGGGGAGGTCATTCGCCGCGAGAACCAGGACGTCATCAAAAAATAGCTGGAAAGAACCGGAAACACTTGTCCAGCGAGTCCTTGTTTCTGTTCGCCGGTTCTTCCCGGAGCCAACGGTTACTGTATAGTTGTCCCCTCGTCTGCCCGACCACACGGTGAAAGTAATGGTGTCGAATGTCCAAAAGGGCAAATAGAGAGCTGTTAAGCGTTCCTGGACGTTTAGTTTCAAGAAACTGTTCGGAGCAAACCAGCGACCCTTGATCCACTCGTTAATATGATTCTTCGCCATGTCGCGGTTAATAAAGAAGGGGATCACAGCATCAATGGATATGCGGTTGCCTTCTGCGTGATGCATCATTTCCTGTTGTATAGGCGAGCCGCAGTAACAGCAGTTCTTTGAGCTTAAGTTTCCGAAAAACTCAACCTCACCTCCACAGGAATCGCATTTCAGGACATTGAGATCTTCTGGCGCTTCATCTGCTCTTTTGCTGGCCAGTTCAACGAGCATCTCGTTGAGATCTCGCTCTTTAATCTCTTTAGTATGTTCAAGGTTCAAGTCGCGTGCATGACCGCAATACTCGCACTTAAGGCTCTGAGCCTCCACGTTCCAGACCATATCTGCACCACAGGAATTGCAGGGGAATTTGCGACCTTTCCCATCTTCGATCTGGCGTCCGTGCACTTCAACGGTCTCACGCCCTCCCGTAGTCAGTGATTCGAGAGAATCTTCTCCAAGCGCAGCACGGGCGTATTCCTCCATGGTTTGAGACTGCTGCGCCTTTTCAACGACAGCAGGGTCCTGTTCTCTCAGCACTGGAGTGTTAGAGCTCATGAGGCCTCCTTCTCAACAACGGCAGTCTCGCATTGCATGTACAGCTTTAAAGGCGTTTTATTCAACGGACAAGAGAATTTAACAGTGAAATCGAATCCCTTTGAAGACCCTATATCCAGACTCCTCTATCATTAATAGGTAAGCATTTGTGTTGGAGGAATCACTTCCACAGATGGAGCATCGTAATAGATCTCAACAAATGCCTCTTCAAAGGCATTATCAGGATCAGAGAATTCTGTGATGATGAGTCCTGCACCGGTTCCCTCGATCTCAATCATACCAGGCGAAGCGTCGCCTGCCTGTCCTACTGCCCAGGAGTTACTGTCAGAGGCGGTGCGTACAACACGACCGTTTTGAGCACTTAAGGTACCCGTGTCACTAGGGCCATCGATGATATTGCTCTCACTATCTTCAAGAGTGAACACTTCGCTGCCATTGATGACGATTCCATTGTTCCCAACGATTTCAAAAGAGTTTATATACTGGACGCCTTGTGGGAGTGGACCCCAGAGTGCTTCGAATTCCTGTTCTGTAGCTCGACGACCGACTATAATAAATCCGTTGGCAGGTATCGTTGTATTCGCTGGAAAAGTCATCGTAATACTGGAGTCGCTCTCAATCAGTTTGTATCCTGAGATATCCAGCTCGGTGGGGGTCGCCGTGATTTCGATGTTCTTAAAGCCTGCTTCAGGGTCGCGTGAGCTCCTCTCTCCATCATCTTGACCTGACACAGCAAACGAGAAGATTGCTCCATCCTGCAGTACCGTAACTGTCGTATCTGCTTCCCAGCGACCATCGAGGAGGGACCCCGAGGTGAGACTCATCGGGATATTGCCCGAGTCTCCGGTGGTTGTTGTATAGCTGGCGATAACGGATGAGGCATTCATCTGTTCTTCAGCGACAATGTCTGCGATGATAGTGATTGGCTCACCGATTAAGGGGAATTCAGGGTTTGTCATGGCGAGGATCACAGGAGGATCAGGCTCGAAGATTGTGAAGGAATATTGTCCCGCCAATGGTTCACGGGTAAGCGTTCCATCGCTGTCAGCTGCTTCTGCAAAATATTGGACCAGTGTGTCGGCGGGTTGCACAGGGATGTTCATCGTGCTTGTCCAGGTGCCATTAGTGAGGGTGCCTGAATCGAGAGAGAGCGGAAGTGCAGAAAACTCCCCTGAATTGCCAAGCCTGTAATAGACAGCAGGTGTATTACTGTTGATATCGAGTTCAGAGGTGATCTGGACATTGAAGCCGGTGGGTACGTCATAAATAGGAGTTGAAGGGACGGTTGATATAGACAGATTTGGAGGAGCAGGAGGTTCGGACAAATAGAAAAGCTGGTCGTTTTCAGGTTCCCGCGTCATATTGGCGGATACATCCGAAGCCGTCAGGTAATATTCAACTCGTGTATCACCTGGTTGAGCTGGAATGGTTGTTGATGTTTGCCACATCCCGTCGTTTAAGTTGCCGGTTTGAAGGTTCATGGGCAATTCTGCAAAAGGTCCGGCATCACCGATTCTATAGAAGGCACTTACCGTAGTTGAGTCGATATTCTCGCCGGAAATGATTCTGGCTTCAATGGTAACCGGAGTATTCCACCTTGGTATTTCGGGGTTCGTGTCGGCGAAAATGGCAGGTGCATCAGGGGCAATTTCAAAGAGGTCGGCTAGAAACTCGGGGTTGTCTATAAAGGGATTACGGTTTCCCTGAAGGGAAAAAATGCGTTCGTTTCTGCTCATCTCGTACTGCGATGGTGGATCATTCAGGTGCCAGTTGATAAGAGTACTCAACTCTCCCATCATGTCATCAGCTGTTGTGCTGTTAGAGCCTCCGATGTCAGCATTATTAATCACTTCAATTTCGTACCGGATGCTGAAATAAAAGATAGCACGTGCTACATCTCCCTTATATAAATCAGGGGGTTCAAAGCCGACAGAATTGTCTACACGGGCTCCTATGGGAGAAATATCGTCGGGGTCAGGGTTGGGGACATCCTTGAAACGAAGAGACCCGCGGCGACTGTTCCATGTGGAGTCGACAACAAAGAGGTGGTGCATATCGCTTCTTGGGGGAACTGACCCTGAGCCACGACTCTGAGGCCAGATGTGCTCCGCATTCATTCCATCGGTGTCTCTCATCAGGCTTGTCGTGATGCGTCCGCTGTAGATACACCGGATTTCACCGCCTTCTGGTTCAACAATCTCCCAGAGATTGTCCTTTGCTGAATCGTAGGAGAATGAGCTATGTCCATCGATAATGTCGTGAAGGGCATTTCGAAGGGGCGTTCCAGTCAGACCGTTGGCACTGTCATAGTATCCGGGAGGAGGATCACCATGGCTTTTCTGAATGACGAAAAAGCAAAGGAGAATGAGTGTGCTGGTAGTGAATCGAGATATTTTACAAGATGGAATTTTCATACGCCGCCCTGTTTCGTTAGCTAAACATTCCAATGAGACTCATTGGACAGAACGATTCAAGGGATATTATTCAATTTATGAGATGTCAGAGAAACGTCACATGAATGGAAACTATGTCTTTCCCTTGTAGCTCTGACTGTGACATAGACTGAATGAGAGAAAAGGAAGTCTAAGTGTTACGAATGATACTGGTGAGAGGTAACTTAAACACTCCATGACGGATCTGTCTCCGACGAATAAGAATCCACGGTGCCCAGCCTGCGGAGATTCTACGCCTTTCCGGCAGCCAGGCCGGAACATGGGGTCCTATCTCAAGTGTGGAACATGTGGCTTACTGCGGCTATCGCCACTTCCGGAAGTAGAGGAAAATGCTCATTTCGAAGGAGACCAGGCAGTCGATCACCAGTGGGAATCAGATACGAACCGCCGGCAGTATTTTCGTCAGCATTTTCGTACCCTGAAGCGTGTAACCGACGGACCGGGAAAGCTCCTTGATGTGGGATGCAGCACGGGGATGCTTCTGAGCATTGCCCGGAAGAATAAATGGGAAGTGGAAGGGTTAGAGCTTTCATCTGCTCTTGCCGAGGCAGCGCGGAGAAGGGTTCCCGATGCGACGATTCATGAAGGCGAATTGATTGGTCATGCTTCGCTTGATCGGGGCAACTATACAGCCATAAGTGCAATTGATGTGATCGAACATGTCCTCGACCCCGAGAGTTTCCTGCTGGAGATCCATCAACTTCTGATGCCAGGCGGCATCGTGATCCTTCAAACACCCAATGCGAGTTCTTTGAGAGCGCGATTGCATGGGAAGAACTGGAACATGCTGATTCCTGAGTATCACTTCCATCTTTTTACCCCTACTTCTCTGAACATTGCCTTTCGACGAGCAGGTTTCAATCGCTGCCTGATTCGCACGAAGAGTGGAACGGGCAACGAAAAGGGATGGAGGAAAAGGTGGAATAAGCGGAAGGAGTCCCTTTTAAGAAGAGGGTCGCTTGGGAATGCACTTCTGGGTGTTGCTCGTCGCTGACTGTCGCTTTATCATACTACTCCTAGAAATACACTTCAGTAGGTGTTGCCCCGTTGAGCAGGAGGCTCCTAACGTCCCGATGCAAATGCAACATTGAAGTCTGGAGATCTAATCATGACACAGTTACGTAAGAGACCAGTTGTACTCATTATTCGCGATGGGTGGGGAAAGAATCCGTATTCGAAATGGGATGAAGCAAACGCCACGATTAAGGGGAAGACCCCTGTTGATGAAATGTTAACAAAAACATACCCTAATGTCTTGATTAAAACTTCAGGAGAAGACGTAGGCTTACCCGATGGCGTGATGGGCAACAGCGAGGTTGGGCATCAGAACATAGGGGCTGGCAGGATCGTTAATCAGGAAATTATGCGCATTACGAGCACTATACGTGACGGATCGTTCTTTAAGAATGAGGTTTTTCTAGGGGCACTCGATCATGCTCGAAAGAATAACGGATCTCTGCATATCATGGGACTCGTCAGCGACGGACGAGTACACAGCGATCTCGAGCACTGCAAAGCACTTCTTGAGCTTTGCAAGAAAGAGTCTTTCGACGGAGATAAAGTCTTTGTTCATGCGATTACCGACGGGCGTGATACTTCCCCGAAAGGCGGTAAGGCATTCGTTCAGCAGATACAGGATAAAATTGACGAGCTGAAAGTTGGTCGCATAGCAAGTGTTGTTGGTCGATACTATGCCATGGATCGGGATTTCCGATGGGATCGAGTCCAGGAAGCTTACGATCTTCTGACAAAGGGGAGTGCTGACGTCTATAAGAGTGCTGATGAGGCCATTCAAGAATATTACGATAAACCATCTGAGGCAAGTCGAACAGGAGATGAGTTTATTAAGGCAAGATCTATATCTCCAAGCGGCAGAATTGAAGATGAGCAGAAGATCAAGGCTGGCGATGCTGTTATTTTCTTTAACTACCGTGGCGACAGACCTAGAGAGCTCTGTAAGGCCTTTGTCTATAACGAGGATGATTGGAAGAAGATTCAGGGCGATGGCTTTGATCGAGGTGAAAAGATCGAGAACCTCTATTTTGTCGGTATGAGCAACTATGAGAAGGGTCTTCCTATCAAGGTCGCCATCGACAAGCCACCAAAGATGCCTTCCATACTGGGACAGGTTGTTTCTGAAAAAGGACTTAAGCAATTCCGTTGCGCAGAGACGGAAAAGTTCCCGCACGTTACTTTCTTCTTCAATGACTACCGGGAAGATCCTTTTGATGGGGAAGACCGAAAGATGGCTCAATCACCAAAACATGTTACAACCTACGATCAGGCACCTGAGATGGCCGCGAAGGAAGTAACACAGTATGTGCTGGATGCATTGGACACAGATCTATACGATATGATGGTTGTGAACTATGCAAACGGTGATATGGTGGGGCATACAGGGTCATTGGAAGCTGCTGTTACAGCTGTCGAGACCGTGGATACCTGTGTTGGTCAGATCGTTGAAGCGGTCACGAAAAAAGGTGGAGCACTGGTTGTTACGGCTGACCACGGAAACTGCGAACAGATGGTAGACCCTGAAACAGGTGGGCCTCATACTGCTCACACGACTTACGATGTAAACCTGATCGTTGTTGATGAGGATCTTAAAGGTAAAAAGTTAAAGGACAGTGGCCGCCTGGCTGATATAGCCCCGACTGTGCTGAAGCTGATGGGTCTTGAAATACCCGAAGCAATGACGGGTGATACTCTTTTCTGATATATATCCGCTGAAAATGAAGGTCACGCAACTTTTCACTTCAACAAGAATGCGGCGGCTCTGGTGTGAGCCGCCGCTCTTCGTTTAACCCTATTTCATGCTGACTTGTTTTGAGGACTTTTCAAGGGAGTCCATTCGCATGAGCTCGTCCATAGCGTGTCTGTAGGTCCAGGCTTTGTCTGAAGAATTCTGATGTTGTGCCTCGGACAGAGCTTTCATGAGTCGTTTTCTTGCCTTATTGTTCATCTGTTCATGAGAATGAGCCAATGTATAGATAGTCATTTCATACGCTGCCGCGCAAGCGGCGTGATTTCCCTGATTATAAAGGGGCGCACCAACGGAGACAGCCCTCGCAAGAATGTCGCGAACACTCATCTGCTCGGAGTCAGAGAGTTCGACATTCTGTGAATTATCAGAAGTATCCTTTAGAATGCCTCGGACAAACTCGACCTCGAGTTGAAAATCACCGGGGTTTTTATCTGCAAGCATGAATCCGATTTGACGGATGTCAGCAGGGTTGAGTGGGGGAGCAGAGGACACATAGCGTCCTCTCCAGGTTGGCTCGAAATCTTTCACTGGCAGGAACAAATCAACAGATTGACCAGCGATCGTTTGAAAGTCTTGCTTGTAAGCGACTCCATCCCAACGATTGTCTGTGCGAAGTCGCAGCTGATAACTTCTCCCATCTCCGAGAACTCGCAGCTGAAAGAATTCAAGGTTATCCAGGCCGAGTTCCGCCGGACTAGACCTTACTGAGGCGAAACCTCCGTTGTTCTCGAGCGAGAGGTTTCCATTGAAAATGAACCGATTCTCTTCGGTCAGGTTAAATGAGCTGGATGAGACACCACCCATTACTGTATCATTAACACGATTCCATTCCAGGGACATTCCCCCATTCTCAAAGAGGATTGGGATAGTCCTGGTGGAATCCTCTATGGACTGTGAGACCAGATTTGTAGGTGTCATCATAAGAGTACCTGCAACGATCGAGGCTAGAATAGACTTTAACATATGGAGCTCCTTACTGTCCTGCAGTAGTTACTGACTACAGAGGAGCAAGGATCGGTGCAGTTTTACCAGGTGAGTTATTATCCAATCGACGCATGGACTTTTGAGGCCACTAGAAGCCGACAAGAGAAGGCAGTTGCGTAAGTGAACGGTCGGCTACAGGAGCCTCTCGTGATAATGAAATTTAACTCTTTAAATTGCCAGCATTTGGTGTGGAAGTCTGAGGCTTGAAGCTGAATGTCTCCATCCGGATTTCTCTTCATCGGCCCGTGTTTCAGCGCAGGTTGTTCGATTGAAAAGCTTTGATCCCTTCGATATTGGGTTCAATCTTATCCGTATAGATCGATGAAAGCTCAAAACGGTCCAGGATCCTCATCATTGATTTCATCTGGTCTTCTGACACCTCGCGTTTCCAGAGTTCCAGGCGTTTTCTACCTTCCGCTTTTCCGTGATCTTTTCGTGCCATTTGAGAGGGTTTCTTTAAAGCCTTCTTGAAATTATTATTAATCGGAACATTGCAATACCGCATAAGCGAGGTGGCGTTCTTTGATGGCTGTAGAACAAGCTCTTCGTAGAATGAGCAATGTACCCCTCCCATATTAAGAGACTTCAACATCACATAGTATTCAAGGCACCAGAAAGTAATGAACTTTTCGAATGGGGGAAGGTCATCCCTGATGAGATCGAGGAAAGGATGTATATAATCCTCAACGATGCGCTCGTCTTTAATAAGCCACTCAATATCAGATGGCCATCCTAGCTTGATTTTTGAAAGCGCGACTGGCGCGGGGTGGCGGAAGTGGACAATGGTTTTCAAGGCGGGATACTTTTCCTTGATCCAGCCGATCATGAATGCTGTTCGTACGCACTTGATCAATCGTCTTCTGGCGATAATCTTGTGATTAAACTGGTCTGTCCAGAAAGAGGATATCCTGCCCTCCAGGGTTTTTTCTATGTAGGGCGAAAAGTCTTTCTCAGAAGTCCCTTTCTTCATGTAAATACGCATCGAGCGATCTTTGAGTTCTTCGATCTCCTGAGCATGAAAAGGTTCGAAGATGACACGAAAGTCGTTTCGATAGTTAATAAGCTCTTCCATCCAGGTTGACCCTGATCGCGGGGTTGCCGCCACGAGTATCGTGGCTTCCGGGCCTCCGCCGAGATCGAGATAATATTCTCGCGAAAGTTTGTTGTGAACACGCTGCCAAAGGTTATTCATTGCATTTATTGCCTGGTTGAACTATGCATCCTGATCTTCTCCCCACGTCCTGATCTCTGTTTCAGATGTATTGAAAATCGAGTGTGAGTTTTCAGGGATACGATACTCCGGGTAGAACTTTCTCAGAAGAATACGATATATTCTTCCAGGCCGACTGTTCACACCCAGTTTCAGATATATATAACCAATCATGTATTCCCAATAGTTAAGGTTGAGTTGGCTGCAGATGGATTTCCAGTACCTCCTCGCAAGTTTTTCCTTCCCAGCGTCAGTCATCACAAGACAAAGACGTTGCATGCAACCTATCAATGCATCTCTTCGAGAGCCGGCTTGAGAAAAGACTCCATAGCGTTTGTAATACGACTTCAGTAGTCTAATGTGGCTTTTCAAGTGCTCAACTGAGACAGAGTCTTTCCCTATTTTCTGGACTGAGTCAGCTCTCCAGTAGTACAAGCCAGTCTTGGCTCTTGCGTACCTCAGTTCTCTGAGGATCGCACGGCAGTGCAGATCAAAGTCCTGCCAACTCGGCAGCTTTTCATTCCAGCCGCCAAGTTTCTCGAGCGCCTGTCTTGTCCAAAGTGGGGAGGTCGTTTGCCAGGGAGAGTCCCAGATAAGAAAACGAACAAGGTCGTCGATCTCTTTATCGCAATTCTGATATTTTGAGCTATCTCCCGGCGCATCCCAGAAAACCTTACATGGGAAGAGAAGAAAGTCATAATTCTCGCCGAGTGACAACTCGGAGGCTTTCGTTAACCTCTCACTCAGGCAGTGAGGGTGCAAGGCATCATCAGAGTCGAGAAACAGGATATAGCGGCCGCGAGCCTTCATGAAACCAAGGTTCCTTGATGCTGGTGCACCTTTTGGCTCCCCTGCTTTGAAATGAAGAGACACTCTGCTGTCTCGTTCGACCTGCTTCTTGATCAGTTCAAGCTGCTCTGGATGGCTTCCATCGTCGACCACGAGTGCTTCCCAGTTCTTGAAATCCTGTTCGAGCAGGCTGTCGATGGTCGTTTCAAAAAGTTCTGCCCTGTTGTATATAGGAATAATAATTGATATTTCAGGAGTTCTAATTTCAGGCATTTAAGAGAGCAGCTTTCTATATACCTCAATGGTCTCCTGATATGTCTTGTCCCACGAGAAGTGCTTCAGCTGTTCTCGTCCCCTTTTGATGAGCTCTTTTCTATCTACATTGTCATGAGCCAAAGCCCTCATTCCTTCAACAAGAGAGTCGAGAGAGTGTGGATCAATGAGTACAGCGGCATCGCCAACCACTTCAGGTAATGAGGATGTCTCGGAACAGATTACTGGTGTGTCATGAGCCATCGCTTCAAGAGGTGGGATCCCAAATCCCTCATAGAGAGAGGGGTAAATCAAAGCAATCGCATGGGAGTAATACTCTGAAAGGTCGGAGTCCTTTGCCTGCGAGTCGAATTCAATACACTCATGAAGCTTGAGGTCGTTGATCGTCCTTTGTTCTTCCGCATTCGGTTCTGGCCCGATCACCTTGAGCTTGAGGTCGCCCTCCGTAGATCCCTGAATCTTTGAGAAGGCCTGAAGAAGAAAAGTAAAATTCTTGTATACTGCTCGCGACCCGACGTACATAAAGTAACGTTTCGGGCTTGTGATCTCACCCTCGGGTTTAGATTCAGGCCGAACAGGGTCAGGCGCCCCATTGTAGACAACACTGATCTGATCCTCTGGAATGTCATAGTATTCCTGAAGGTCAGCTTTCGTGTTTTTTGATACAGTTATGAAATGGTCGGCTTTCTCAATCGCCTGTTTTTTCTCTTTTCTGTATTCCCCCTCTGGATCAAGAAGCTCTGGATAGATTTCATGAACCATGTCATGAACGGTCAGGACAATTTTCTCTTTTCTATTCCAGAGGTTTTTGTAAAGCGTGCCATAGTACGTCGGATGAAGAATGTCGGGTTTAAACCGTTCGATACTCTTCATAAACTGGTATTGTTCAAGAATTCCGAACAATCGATGTGGCCTGATCCTCCGGGAAACAGTGACTTCAAGATTCGAACCCGGTGTATATAAATTCCCATGAGGAGAGTAGCCGGTTAAAAGAAGCTGGCCGCGCTGTTCACCTGATAATCGCGAAAGGATTTCGTTGAAGACGCGGTTGATACCTCCCCTTGACTGCATCCGATATGTAAACCCGTCATAGAGAATTTTCATAGAAAGTCTGGAAGTTCCTTATGGCTCATTACTGGATATCGTCATGCTTCTGAAGTCCTTTGAATCCTAGCTTTCAATTTGAATGCGTCTACCGTTTTTAAGGGAGTTTCCGCATATATGAGAGCATCCAGTGCTCCCAACCACGCCTGATTTTGGTGTGGCATGGTAATCGATACTTCATGGAACGGACTAAACATGGTAGTCTGATTGAGAACTATTGTCACGGTTTCAGGCTGATGCATCGCCTCATTGAACTGAATATTACCAAAAGGAACAGTTGCCTTGATATTTATGGGTATCCAAGGAAGAACAAAAAGCGAAAATGGCTCGTGTCTCAGTTGCGTGAAATGGCTTGTGAGCTTTGTGTCGTTGATTTTTGTCGCTTCTTGTGCAACAACAGTCAAGCCGGTCCCAGAGCCCATTGAACTGCCTCAGGAGTTCAGGGAGTCCGGCGAGTCTCCTCTGGAAGAAACCTGGTGGGTTCAATTTAATGATCCAGGTCTGGAGGAAGTGATCAGGAAAGCATTATCTGGTAATTTTTCTTTGCGCAGTACCTGGAGAAGGTTGAGTCAGGCCGATGCGCAGCTCAGAATAGCTGGCTCCGGTCTATGGCCCTCCCTCGATGCAAGTGGGTCCTATGAGGAAATTTGGGAAAGATCTGCTAACTCAACCGGTAGAAGAGAGATTACAAACTCTGAAGTTTTAAGTGCTGGTTTGGCAGCTGAATATGAAGTCGACCTCTGGGGGAGAATCAGATCGGAAAAAAACGCGGCGAAGCTCGATCGAGAGGCCACCCGTGAGGAGGTTCATGCGGCGGCAATAACCCTGAGCGCCAGTGTTGCCCGAACCTGGTACCAGATTCAAGAACATAAAGAACAGCTTCGGCTTCTGGATGCGCAGATCAATACGACCGAGTCCATCTATAAGGTTCTTGATACACGCTTCCGCAGAGGAGCCAGTCCTGCCAGCGATGTCCTTCAGCAGGAACAACTCCTCGAATCTCGCTATGAGGAACGAGAGAGAGCACTTCTGGATCTTGAGACACTCGAAATCAGCCTCGCAATATTGCTGGGTGAAACTCCATCAAATATTGATATGCCCGAAGGCAAAGGACTTGTCGATCTGCCTCCCTTGCCAGAAACGGGAATCCCCTCAGAAGTCCTTATGAATCGACCGGATATCAAGTCTGCCTACTACGATCTGCAGGCTAGAGACCAGGATATAGCGACTGCGATCGCAGAAACCTATCCACGCCTGTCAATCGGTGCTTCTATCTCGGATAGTAACGATGAATGGAGAAATCTATTTGATAACTGGGTCGCGACGGTGGTTGCCGACCTTGTTGCTCCTATTCTTGACGGAGGTCAACGACGAGCCGAAGTCGATCGGGTAAAGGCTGTCTATCAAGAGCAGATTAACAATTACGCACAGAGTATCTTAGAGGCCATTGGAGATGTTGAAACTGCTCTGGCTGCTGAGAAAAGGCAAAGATTGATCGTTGAAAGCCTTGAAAAGCAGTTGGACCTTTCCAGGCGTGTTGGGGAAAGACTGCGTTCAGAATACTTAAGTGGTAGTGTTGAGTTTCTGCGCGTCCTTGATATACAGGAATCGCAACAGGCACTTGAGCGGGATATTATATCTGCTCAGCAGGAACTCATCGGTTACCGTATAGACCTCTGTCGAGCCCTCAGTGGGGGGTGGGAACTAGAAGAGCCCAAGAGCGACGGAGATAGTCCTCAAGAACAAATGCCCCTCAATCCAATCTACATTAGTCTTCCCGGAGATAAGACATGAGCAAATCCACACAACCTGGACCCATCAGAAAATTCATCGCCTATTTTACAAAGTTTATCGTGAACATGGTTATACCTGTGGCACTCATCGTCGCCGGTGTTTATGGAGTTAAATATCTCTTTGCCACAGCCCCTCAGGCGGAACGGAATGCGAACGGTCAAGGTGAGGAAAGAGCCCGGCTCGTGGAAGTTGAAACACTTCGAGAAAAGTCAGCACAGGTCACCATTGAAGCAATGGGAGAAGTTGAGCCCGCTCGCCATGCGATGATACAACCAAGAGTAAACGGCGAAATCATCGAGATTTCAGATAGCCTGGAACCGGGGGGATATTTTCAGGCAGGGGAAAAGATGGTCCGTATAGATCCGTCAGATTACATGCTGCAAATAAGACAACTCGAAGCCGATGTCGCACGAGCGAAAAGCGACCTGGATCTCGAAATGGGCCAGCAAAGTATCGCCGAAGAAGAATACAATCTCCTCGGTGAATCCATCCGGGACTCAGAGAGAAGTCTCGTTCTCAGGGAGCCTCAACTTGCGCAGGCAAAAGCGGACATCGATGCTGCGGAAGCTGCTCTGCTCGACGCAAAACTTGACCTCGAACGAACTACCGTCATGGCGCCCTTCGATGCTCTCGTCCTGAATGAGGAAGCAGAACTTGGCATGCAGGCTTCCACCTCCACCACCATCGCAGAGCTGGTTGGGACTGACCGATTCTGGGTGAGACTATCTATACCCCTGGACGAGCTCCAGTGGATCAAAATGCCAGCCCCCGATAGATCGGGAGGGTCCCAGGTTCAGGTTAGGGACAGCCAGGCATGGAAAAAAAATGAAGCACGGTATGGAACAATTACTCGATTCACCGCGAACGTCGACCAGGAAAGCCGTATGGCGCGCGTTATTGTTACCGTTGATGATCCACTATCACTGAAAGAAGAAAACAAAGATCAGCCGCCACTTCTCATCAATACCTACGTCAGCGCCTTGATTGAAGGCAAAACAGTTGATGATATTATCGAAATTGATCGTCAATATGTCCGTGAGAATGATACCGTTTGGGTCATGGGAGCAGATGACCGACTCGAAATCCGAGATCTGGATATACTGTGGAAAGGCAGAGATGTTGTCTATGCCGATGGAGGAGTTGAAAATGGAGAGAGGCTGGTGACAACCAATCTTGCAGCTCCTGTTGAGGGGATGTTGCTGCGCACCAATGTCGAGAATGTGGAGGAAATCCCTGAAGAATCTCAGCCTGCCCTTTCTGAGGCCTCCAGTGAAGAAAATTCTAATGTGAGATTGGCAGGCAAGGAAGAGGGAGCAGTCGAAGGATGAGAAAACTCAACCCGGCAAAAGTTGAACGTGTGCAAGGCGAGCACAAAGGCCCCATCGCGTGGATGACAAAGAATCACGTCACCGCTAACCTGTTGATGATCCTTCTGATTTTCGGCGGTATCTATTCTGCCTCAACAATGAAGCAGGAAGTCTTCCCTGAGTTCACGGAAGACGAGATTAACGTGACCGTGTCCTATCCCGGGGCAAGTCCGGAAGAAGTTGAACGCGCCGTTGTCAGACCGATCGAAGAGGCTGTCTGGGGGCTCGATAGTATCCGTGAGTCCTGGTCGCGCTCTGGCGAAGGGTCCGCTCGAATTAATATAGATTTTGATCCATCCGCAAACAGGCAACAGGTTTATCAGGAAGTTCAACAGGAAGTTGATCAGATACGAACGTTCCCCGATGACATGGAAGAGCCCGAGATCAGTCTCTCTACGCGTCGCCGCACTGTCATGGATATACAACTGTACGGCGATGTCTCTGAATGGGCTCTAAGAAACCTTGCAGAGCAGGTCCGGGATCACCTGCTCTTCACCGATGGAATCACCCAGGTGGAATTGCGCGGAGCCAGGGACTTCGAAGTTCATATCATGCCCAGTATGGAGGCGCTTCGCCGCTATGATATGAGTTTAAGTGATGTGGCAGAACGAGTATCATCCAATGCCGTTGAAGTTGCCGGAGGTTCATTGAAAACTTCCGGGGGAGAAATACTTCTGCAGTTTGATGAGCGCCGCGATTACGCAAGAGAATTCTCCGAGATTCCTCTTGTCTCAACATCTGATGGTGCAACCGTCTACCTGGGTGATGTGGCAGAAGTTAAGGAGGGATTTGAGGATGTTGATGAGTTTGCCACCTATAATGGCAAGCCAGCCATCGGTATTGTCGTTTACCGCGTAGGGGACGAGACCCCGATCAGTATATCAAAGGCCGTCAGAGGAGCACTTGAAGAAGTTCAGGAGACGCTTCCCGCTGGAGTATCCTATGCTATCAGCGACGATGATTCACTCATTTATAGACAAAGACGAGACCTCTTGCTTCGTAACATGGGAATTGGGCTTATCCTCGTTCTCACGGCCCTGGGACTCTTCCTTGAACCGCGACTGGCCTTCTGGGTGACGCTGGGTATTCCTATTTCTTTCCTGGGGTCCTTTCTTTTTCTTCCCTACTTTGGCGTGACCATCAATATGATTTCCATGTTTGCCTTTATTGTGGCACTGGGAATTGTTGTCGATGATGCCATTGTGGTTGGGGAGAATATACATGAATATCGAAGTATGGGGCTTCCAGCACTGGACGCAGCAATTCAGGGTGCCAAAGATGTGGCAATGCCCGTCACTTTCAGTATTCTCAGTAACTGCATCGCGTTCCTGCCACTTGCTTTCGTTCCAGGAAACATGGGTAAGATCTGGTTTGTGATCCCCGTTGTCGTGATCATGGTCTTTCTGGTTTCACTCATTGAAAGTCTCTTTATCATTCCCGCTCACTTGTCCCATCTTGGAGAAGAGCCCAAGAACGCGTTTATTAAGGTTGTGAAGAAGTTTCAAAGAGTCTTCTCAAGTGGACTTAAATTCTTCATCGAGAAGTGTTTTGCTCCAGTTCTTGAAGTCTCAATGAATGCTCGATATCTTGTAGCTTCGATCAGCCTTGTACTGCTTGGAATTTCCATCGCCTATGCAATGTCAGGTCGCATGGGAATGACTCTGCTTCCACGCGTTGAATCTGACAGCTCCGTTGTGACTGCGGAGCTTCCCGTCGGAAGCACACGCGAAGACGCTTTGAAGATCCGCGACCATCTCGAAAATGCTGCCCGTGCAGTTGCCGAAGCAAATGGTGGCGACCAACTATATACGGGCATATATTCTGAAATTCAAGACGACTCCGTAGAAACTGAATTCTATCTCACCTCGCCCGATATACGTCCTATCAGTACCAGGGCTTTTACGAAGCTTTGGCGGGAAGAGGTCGGAGAAGTCGCCGGTGTTGATTACATCAGGTTCGAATCTGATCGTGGAGGCCCCGGCGGAGGTGCTTCCCTTACTGTCGACCTCAACCACCCCGATATCCCAACGTTAAAAAAGGCAGGGGTCAGGCTGGGCGAGATCATGGCCGAGTTTCCGCAGGTTAGTGATATCGATGATGGAACCGCGACAGGTAAACCGCAGCTTGAGTTTAAACTTAAACCAGAGGGACGAAGCCTTGGATTGACGGCTTCCGATGTCGGTCGACAGATCAGATATGCCTTTGAAGGAAATCAGGCTATCCGCCAGTTGCGCGGTGGCAATGAAGTAATCGTTCGCGTGATGCTTCCAGAGAATGAGCGCAACAGCGAGTACAATATTGAAAACCTCATGATTCGCACACCTGCGGGCGAAGAAGTACCATTGAGGCAAATCGCAGAGGTGAGTCGAGGACGTGCCTATACGGCCATTGAACGTAATGATGGTCGGAGAACGGTTGAAGTTACGGGTAATATCACTCCTGAAGATGAATCAAACCTCGTCCAGGCTGCACTTATCGAGGATGTTCTGCCTCAGCTCTCCCGTGATTTTCCAGGCCTTGTCTGGTCTTTCGGGGGAAGGCAGCAGGACAGAAAAGAATCCATGCAGGCGCTTGGATATACTTTCCTTCTCGCTCTGCTGGCCATTTACGCTCTTTTGGCCATCCCTTTTAAGAGCTATACACAGCCATTGATTGTTGTTATCGCTATTCCTTTCGGAACTGTTGGAGCCATTCTCGGTCATATGATCATGGGTTATAGCCTCAGTGTGATAAGTATGATGGGGATTATAGCCCTGTCCGGGGTTGTTATTAATGACGCTCTTATCATGGTTGTCTATGCGAACCAGCTACAGAATAAAGGAGAAACTCCTTTTGATTCGATCTATGCAGCAGGTTTGCGCCGTTTCAGACCGATTCTCCTGACGACCTTAACCACCTTCGGGGGACTGGCACCGATGATCTTCGAAACATCATTGCAGGCTCGCTTCATGATTCCCATGGCTATCTCACTTGGGTACGGACTCATTTTTGCCACTGCCATCACTCTTGTTCTCGTTCCTGCATTGTATATGATTCGAGAAGACATCATCTATCTCTTCAAGAAAGCACATGAGTCAGTCCTCATCCTTGAAGGTGAAGAACCGAGTCAGGAACAAGCCTGAGGCGATCTTCATTCAATTAGCAGGACTTATGAAGATCACTCTAGAATACTAAAAAATGCGAGTGCCCCGAACCACATACGGCCCGGGGCACTCGCCCCCCATTGCGTTTGCAATGACTTCAGGTCAGGGAACTAGCTCTACAGACACATCGTCGATGTAGAACAGATCCTGAGACCCTTGTTCTAGATAATGACCAGCTTTCATAAAGATAGTCATGGTTGATCCAGTTGCAGTGACTGTCTGGTCATAGGTTACCCAGACGTTCGTGCCCTGGCTTTCCAGTTTTGTATAGCTGACAGAACTTCCTTCTGGCGCAGTTGCACCTGTCAGGTCATAACCGAATTCCATCCATTGATCGCTTGCTCCGGCAAATCGCCTGAGGCGTGCAATAATACGATAGTCTTCACCTGATGCAAGTCCACTCACTGTTTGATAGATGCCACCATGGAAGCGCTGAATGTCAGTGCGACCAAAGTACTGGGCCGCGTTCCCTTCGTAGACCGTATAGCTCGTGCTGCCGAAGGTTATGGTATTGCTCCATGATCCCTGCCAGGAGGTCCATCCATTCGCAACTCCACCACTGAAACCACCTTCAAAGTCACCATTCGTGACAAGGTTTCCTGAAGGCGGAGGAGTTGGAGAAGGTGTAGGTGTTGGTGAACTGGAACTGGAGAAATAGGCATCTATTTCAATCACGATCGGAGAAACATAGGCTGCTGCGACTCCGTCGCCATCGTCGCCATTGCCATTATTCCAGTCGTCGCGAAGGACATTGTCCTGGTTGTGAACTGCATAGAGGTCGATTCTCACGGCCGTGACATCGGCAGCGATAGCGCCACTATTCGCTTCGGTGAGAATCGTCAAACCGGCCGCATTGCTGCCGATTGCCGTTCCGAAGCCGGCAGAAGTTACTTCCTCGATAAGAAGTGTCCATGTTGAATTGGAATCGGGAGTTGTGTCCGTCGTTGTATAGACATCATAATGATGAAAGGCACGTCCGTCTCCGTTTGAACTGAAAACGCGTAGCTCATCGAGATCCACGGCTGTTCCACTATCCAGGTTCCAGAAACCAGACCATGCAGGTGTGTTCTCTCCCGGGTAGTCGTTCAGAAGTCCCGCGAGACCATTCACTCCACTGCCATCCGTAAAGGCAGGCTCTTCGTCAGAAGTACCGGAAGTAGCCGGATGGAATCCACCCGACAGTCGAGTGGCAACATTTCCGTTAATGTCATCCAAGTTTGAAGGCTGAACACTCAGGTTCGAAACATTCGTCGCCATCTCACTGGAAATGTTAATCGTCGTTGGTGGAGGAGTAGGTGTCGGTGTAGGCGTCGCTGTGGCCGTCGGTGTTGGGGAAGGCGTTGGCGATGCCGTTGGTGTTGGAGACGCCGTAGGTGTCGCCGATGGACTTGGCGAGGGCGTTGCCGTTGGAGTTGCTGTGGGTGATGGAGAAGGTGTTGGTGTCGGTGTTGGAGTAGAAGCTGCATCATAGTAAGCATCTACTTCAATCACGATCGGAGAGACATATGCAGCTGCTGCGCCGTCTGTGTCGTCCCCGTTTCCATTGTTCCAGTCATCACGTAAAACGTTGTCTTGATTGTGAACGGCGTAGAAATCAACGCGGATTGCCGTGACACCAGGAGCAATATCACCATTATTCGCTTCAGTGACAATTGTAACAGCGGCCTGGTTGCTGCCGATCGCTGTGCCAAATCCAGCAGGTGTGACTTCTTCCTCAAGAAGGAGCCAGGTTGAGCTGGCTGATGGACTGGAGTCAGTTGTTGTATAGATGTCGTAGTGGTGAAATGCACGTCCATCGCCGTTCGCACTGAAGACACGCAGCTCAGATACATCTACCGCTGATCCACTAGCAAGGTTCCAGAAGCCAGACCACGCAGGAGTATTCTCACCGGGAAAATCCATCAGAAGCCCTGCAAGACCCGACACGCCTGTGCCGTCTGTGAAAGCAGGCTCCTTGTCATTTGAGTTTGTAACAGCACCATGAAAATCCCCTGAGATCTTCGTTGCGATAATACCATTCAGGTCATCTGATCCGCTTGGTTGAACACTGAGCCCTGACACACCTGTCGCCAATTCACCAGCGACGTCTATAACTTGTGGGCCAGGAGTTGGCGACGGTGATGGTGTTGGCGTTGGTGTTGGAAGGTCAGCGATCTTTGCCCACCTTACCGCATCAGCAATAGCTGCAGCACTGCCTGGTGTTGAGGCCTGCGCATCAAGAGTGATGGTATGCGTTGCAGCATCCATTTCAAACTGACCGAGTGAAACCCAGGCTAGATCATTCACCTGCTGATTTACTGTTGCTGTCTCTGTTCCATTCATCGTGGAGAAACTATACGCAGCACTTGTTGGTCTGTTGCCACCAGAGCGATAGATGACTCCCAGATCGTAGATACCAGACTCTGAAAGTGTGGTGCTCCATGTGGCAGTGTGTGCTCCGCCTGTGATCGCATAGTCGTACGATGTTCCATCGTAGCCACCTGATCCAGAGGTTGTCCAAGACCCTGTGGTTGAGTAGCCTGCATCTCCGTTGTCAACGATGGTTCCTCCAGTAATCGGGGGAAGGCAGGCTGAAGGTGATTGGGATCCAGCAGCGATATTCAATGAGCAGGCATACTGAAAACTATCCCATAGATCGAGATTTACACCTCTGGTATTATAATCACGCAACTTTTTGATCGAGAAGATGTCCCAACCCGGTGTATCAGGGTAGATAAACCAGGCTGCACAAACGATTGGGTGATTGTTTGGATCAGAGTTCCAGGCACCGATGTTTTGAAAAGCACCGATCAGAAAACGCGCCGATTGTTCTTCCTGATAACCATCATTCAGGGGATTCGTTTGACGATTCCATTCAAGGATATATGCAGGCTTTTCGCAAAACCCGGCGTCGTCAATCACCTGGAGTTGCGATTGATAACCATTAGCGAAGTCATTAACCGCGTCGCCCCAGCCATACCAGGGGGCGCCGTATGCATGGAGAGCAAAACCATCGTTGTCTGTCTGTCCCATGGCATCACACATCTGGTCAAGATATGTCAGACCATCTGTGTGGCGTACTTCGTTGAAATAGGCGCCGGGAGAAACGGCCCCCACGAGCACAATCTGTTCGCCCAGCGGGCTTGAAACACTCTTGATGGTGCTTCTAATGTCCTTGTAGGCATCAATATAGTCTGTTGCAGTAAGGACTCCTCCGCCGTACTCATCATACAGGTTCATCTCGTTTCCAATTTGCCAGATGTGGCAGTAGGGAGCAACCTGTTGAACAGCAACCTGAAGATCGGCAAGATACTGAGCACGATCCGCAGGAAGTGGCACCGAGTAACCCCAGCGCGGTTGAATACGAATGACGACCGTATGCCCCTTATTGGCAACCGCCGCAATCTTTGTCAGTTGATCATTCATGGTCCAGCCGCCATCATACAGCATGACAGTCTCCAGGACCCAGATCGGTTTGCCTCCCGTCATCGCCTCCACATCTGAGGAATTGTGATCCCCGTACCAGTGGATCCCATAGACCCATGGCGAGTCAGCAATAGCCGAGGTAATCAAACCTAGAACCATGATCACTGACAAAAGTCCTTTTTGTATCATCAGAAACTCCTTTCTGTTGATCTGGCAGCACGTGAAATAAAGTCCGATCGATACGCTCCAATTAGAGCGGTTCGTTTAAGTAACTTTAAGTAATAACTTCAAAAAATGCCAAATCTTTGGACTATGGCGTAACACTCATTGTTGTTTTAAGAACGGTCAAGTTTTAAATGGTTGTACGACGCCGTTTTCCATACAAGAAGGGTTGTAACTGACAAAAAATCCGGAATTCCCCCCTGATTTAAGGAGTTTTTTGACGCTGTACATCTATATCAGCTGATTTCGCGGATAACTGTGTGGTAAAAAAAAGAGAACGTTTCGCGGAAGAACAAATAAGAGAAATGAGGTATCTCCTTATCGCGCTTCGAAAAACCCGCTTTAAAGTGGATATGTACCAGGAGTTCGAACCAGTATCGATGCATGTTCGATGCATGATGGAACCATTGGAGCGCATCGATACAGCTTCGAAGCTGGAACGAACGTTCTCTCATCCCATGTGCTGATCTCTCTATTTTTAGTGGATATTTTAAGGCAATAGAGAAGTTCTCGCTCAGTTAGCAGTTTACACAATTACGACTCTCTTTAATACTGAAGGTGTATGGTACGTAATTAATTCACTGAGATCGTGACGATCAGGAAGTGCATATGTCAGAAGAATCAGTTGATCGATTTGATGAACTCAAATCAACGATACTAGAAAAAGATCCCGAAAAACTCGATCAGAAGTTATGGGACCTACCCATCGATGAGCGCGCCCGACTCCTCGATCGCCTCGACGATGATGTGCGAAAAACTCTTATGGATCTGCTTCCTCCTGAGGATGCTGCGGCCCTCCTGGAAGAACTTCCAGATGGACAGGCGAGGCATATTATCGGGCTCGTTGATGCCGAGCAGGCAGGGCAGATTGTCGACGAAATACATAGTAATGTTCGAGCAGATATCCTTGGCGGACTGGATAATAAAAGCACCGACGCCATTCTTCGATTCATGGAACCTGAAGAGGCTGAGGATGTTCGCGAACTGATCGCTTATGAGCGAGACACAGCCGGTGGTTTAATGATCACCGAATACCTCTACTATAATGAGAATCAGACCGTTGGCGAGATTCTTCAGGATCTACAGACGCACGGCGAGGAATATGCAGACTATGATGTTCAGTACGCATATATTGTCGATACGAACGAGAAGTTAGTCGGTGTTCTCCGGATGCGTGATATACTCTTTACAGCGAAGCAGAAAAAAGCCACTGAGATCATGCTGAAGAATCCATTGTCTGTACAGGTTGATCATAAGCTTGAAAAGCTTCAGCAATTCTTTGACGATCATTTCTTTTATGGTGTCCCTGTTATTGATGCGGAAGGAGAAATGTGCGGGGTTTTGAGGCGCGCTGCCGTTGAAGAAGCCGCCGCCGAGAAAGCCAATAGTATTTTCCTGAAAGTGAGCGGTATTATAGGTGGCGAAGAGCTCCGCAGTATGCCGCTATCAACACGTTTTTCAAGACGTCTGGGCTTTCTTTCCCTGAACATCGTTTTAAATGTTGTAGCTGCAAGTGTGATTGCCATGAAGATGGACGTTCTCGATCAGGTTATTGCACTGGCGGTCTTCATGCCGATCATCAGTGACATGTCTGGATGCAGTGGTAACCAGGCAGTTGCTGTCAGTATCCGCGAGCTGGCACTTGGTCTTGTAAAACCCAAGGAATTTTTCCGTGTCTTTAAAAAAGAGTTTGCCGTTGGCGTTATTAACGGTATCGCTCTCGGTCTTCTTCTGGGAGTCGTTGCCTTCATCTGGAAAGGGAACATGTGGTTAGGGCTGGTCGCAGGTAGTGCGCTGGCGTTGAACACCCTGGTGGCTGTTTGTTTCGGAGGCCTTGTTCCACTCATTTTGAAAGGGCTGAAGCTGGATCCCGCCCTCGTCAGTGGTCCGATGCTGACTACGGTTACGGATATGTGTGGTTTCTTTCTCGTTCTCACCTTCGCCGGAATGATTCTCGACAAGCTTGTCTAGATCTATTGTATAGGTCATTCACAGATTGTCGGTAATGTCTGGTGATGAGACGAACAGAGTCCTGTTCGGGGAAGAAAAGTGATATACAAAGGAAAGCTCTCTGGGCAGGACTTCTGAAGATCACTCTAACCTGATATTTCAGAGAGCTTACTCATGACGATTTGCATGTCACCCCAAACGATTTTCTTCCGAGGCGTGTTTCGATGTATATACGGTAATGGGAATGTTGTAAGTAGCGGGATCCCACGATAATCAGACCATTTTCCTCGTACGCGATTCATCCCTTTCTGCGCAACATCTGGCAACAATGAATCGAGCCCGATGAGGCCAAAAGAAACGATCACTTGAGGGCGAAGAAGTTCGACCTGGCGTTCAAGGAACGGCTGACAGGTCATGACTTCTTTTCTTCTTGGAGGTCGACCAGCCGCAGGGCAACATTTGAGGGCTGTCGTGACGGAAAAATCGGCTTCATCAAGTTTCATCGCCTTCATGATATCGTGAAACATTTTCCCGATCTCGCCAGCAAACAGGTCTGCCTTCTGGTCGTTCTCCTGGGTGGGAGCCTCAAGAAGACATAAGACTTTCGGACTCTCAGATCCCTGACCCGGAAGAGCCTGATTTCTGGTGAGATGAAGGCTGCATGAGGTACAGCCTCTAATTTCGTTTGCCAGAGTCGCGAGCTGCTCGCGTCGGTTATCTTCATTAACAGCAGGGAGAGACTGAATGGAAGGGAGCTCTTTAGCTGGGGGAGGAGCTACCGAAGGAGTCTGTGTTCCTTTTTGCGGTCTGGTTACTTCTCCAGCCCGACTTGAGATGGAGGGCCTTCTCGATTCACTGTTCTTCTCAATTTCCGGATAAGGAACCTCCAGAAACTCGAACCCGAGAGATTGGAGGAGTTTTTTTTGAAGAAGAATGTCTTTTGAGTCGGTCATTAAAGTTAAACGGGATCGAGGGTGTCTGCGGCTGGAGAATAAATAAAAGAGAAGTCCCCGTGGTAGCCATCGAAAAAGATCATAGGTCTGTTATTAGATGACCAGTCAGTATAATCCCCGAAAAAATGCTGGTTGTTCATTCCGCAACATTACTTTTTTAGCGAACCATCACTATTTGTTTTGATTTCGTTGACGCAGGAATTCAGAGTGCCCAATACTTGATCAGGACTGGAAATGCTGTGCCCAAGAGACAGTGTGTACCCGTTCGGAGTTAAATCAGCCCCCTGACTAGATTTTGAGAAGATGAAAGCACCCCTCCAGCCTAGAAGACCTCGACGCGGCTTTTCTTTACCAGAAATGCTCGTGGTCATCGTAATCATCATCTTCGCAACCACTGTGTCACTCCTCGCTTATCGCAATTACAGGCAGGGATCAGCCCTTCGGATGTCCTCTGAAAAGGTGCGATCCGGTCTTGTTCAGGCCAGAAGCCGCTCTATTGCTGCGGGCCTTCCAAGCTCTTTTGTGGTGGATATTGATAATAATACGTTCTGGATTGATGACCTCAATTCCGATTATACAGTGAAAAGTCCCAAAATAATCCCGCTCGAATACCTTCCGCAGGACGCTGTAATTGAAGAGGTTACTATTAATTCAACAACGTTCTCTGATGGAATTAGAGGCATCCTTTTTCAGTCTGACGGGACAAATCCGTTCCTGACCATCGTTCTCAGACGAACAAATGCTGACATCACACAAGATAAGAACTATTATAGTATTCAGATGTATCCTTCATCATCGACCCCGAAGGTTTGGCCGAACGAGCGTAAATAACTTATCATGATGTCACCTTTAAGAAAATCCGCCTCCCAGAGAAGGGGGTATACCCTCGCAGAGGTACTTGTCGCCATGGTTGTTCTGGCGATCGGTGTTGCGGGAGTCCTCCAGTTTTTCCCACCCAGTATTCGAGCCAACTCAGACGCTGCCCTTAGAGGGAAAGCGGTCCTGCTTGCTCAGAAGAAAATTGAGGAAATTCGGCGTGACGATACCGCGGGAGGGGATTACATTGATACCATCCGCAATCTTCCGAACCCAACAAATCAGATCACTTTCGCCGAAGATCCACGCCTTGTTTACCAGTTTTCCTCTTATTCTTTTCGAGACCCCAGTGGAAGCAGTGGCGATCCTGAATTCGATCCCAACGTGCCTCGAATCATCGTGAGTTTTAGCCCATCTTTCAGAGATAGCGATGAGGTCATTTGCGAGATTCGCTTCGATAGCTGACCCCCCATAATAAATGCAGAATAAAAAGGTGCCACAGCGCCGGATTTGCCCCATATTGACTTGTGCCGGATAAGTCATGTCTCCTAAATTGGCAGCCTACGCTTTTCCGAGTACAAGCCCCCAATTGTAGAGATTGATGATCTGCCCTCCTTACAATGCCGCGATTAAGATTTCATAAATCAAATAGAATCAAAGGTTTGACTCTCGTCGAGCTTTTAACCGCCTCGGCTATTTCACTGGTGATGGTGGGGACCGTGGCTGCTGCCTTCATTCAGATAATTCGAACTTCCGATGAAACGGAGGCGCTCGTCCAGGCTCATACCACAGCACGCTCAGCGGTGGCAGCGATTGCACGAGACCTGAGGCAGCTCCAGCTCGATCCCAATCCGAATTTTCAGCAGCTCTTTGTTATTGATAGAACTCTCACCTATGGTGATTTCGTCGATAATGACGGAGATGGGGATGTTGATGAGGAAAATTTCGATGCGCGTCACGACGAGGCCAGCACGTGGAGCCCGATCAACGATCGCCACGCATTTATCGGGGGATTCACAGAGCGGTCGACTTTTGTTACCGTTCCTGACTATGGTGACGGTGATGTCGACGAAGACACCCGCTTCTCGGCCGATGAAGTGACATTTATCAAGCCTCCCGGTTCTTCCGGGTTTGGTTCTCCAAGACAGCGGATTACCTATCGAATTGGGGACTTTGATGGAGAAGAGAATGTCCTTCTGAGAATTATTGAGAATAATCCTTCTCCAGCTTCGACGGGAGCTGGCGTTGTTGAGCCCGTGGCTTTCGATGTTGTGAGCCTGGATATTCTTCCCTGGAATCCCAACAATAATAACACAAATAGTCCTGTTCCTGGCGCTCCCTATTACGAGACTTCATGGGATGCGCAATCAATCGGGTTCCCAGGTGTTAATCCCATTGGCAATACAGATGGAACTGTCCCACCCTTTAAATTACCGGCGGCTTTTTTGATCCGAGTTGTTGCTAATGCGGAAAAACAGCCCTTAAGCGAAATCGCTGGCTGGCCATTGACCGGTGAATCTTTGAAGACGGTCGCCATGACGACGGTGGTAAATGTTGATGAAGTACTCCAGGATCCAAGATATGAGGACTGGGTAAGGCCATGAGACTCAACCTCTCCACATATCGACTCCCCGACAAGAAAAGGTCGTCCAGGCGTGGATCAACGCTGCTGATCGTTCTTGCCGTGTTATCACTCCTCGTCCTGATGGCTGTGACTCTTGGCTATACGAGTAAGCTTGAGGTGATTTCCTCAAGGAACTTTGAAGCCGGCGTGCAGAGAGACATTGCTGTGATCTCGAGTCTGCGATCTGCTTCACTGGAAATAAATAAGTCGATGCCTTATCAGGCTATTGGAGAGTTCGACCTTCATAAAGGCTTGGTGCAGGGCAATTTCCGGGAGGGGGTTATCACCGAGAACTCTCACGTTTTCGTGGAGGACCTCTCAGCAAAACTGAACGTCAATACAGCTTCGCCAGAAGCGCTTCAGCGTTTCTTCGGAAAGCTCGCCTATGACAATCAGATGGAACTTAACGTCTCTGGTCTTGTCTCCGGTATCGTTGCCCGAAGAACAGGAAATGATGGAATGGCGGGTGCAGCTGGCGTTGATGATAACGATACGCTGGAGTCGGCCCTGTTTATCAACGATGATACAAAGCTGGCACCGAAATCGACCCGCATCAGCCTCGAAAGAAATCAGGTAAAGCAGAATCTTGATCCACGAGGCATCGATGAATGTAACGAAGGCGATGGTCAGCGCGAAGAACTTGAAAAACTTATTTTTGGCGAAGATGAAGACGAAGAGTTCGTAGCGGATATACGTTATCCTGCCTTCGGTGATGATCTCCGCTTTGGCCGGCTGGAGGAACTTCTGGAAGTTCCTGGAATGACTCCAAGGCTCTTTACGCTCGCAGCCCCTTATTTAACAGTCTTCAGCGTTTCGCAGCAGCTCCACTTTCCCTCCTCGGAAGAGGGAGAGTTTCCAGTTTCCCCCGTCGACCTTAATCGCGCGACGGCTGAGGAACTTTACGAAGCGCTCTACGCGGAATACGGCTATACAAAAGATGAAGAGCTACTTAAGCAGTTCGCCGCAAATGTGGTGGATTATCGAGACTTGGACAGTGTGCCGACGATTCTTCACTTGAACGGTGCTGATGTCATTGGTTTTGAAAGAACGCCTGTCATCATTGAAGTCTATCCCGATGCGATTACGTCTGAGGAAGATGGAGACGATGGACAATTTGTTGAGGTTTACAACCCCTGGCCTGAACCTTTCAACCTTTCAGGGTGGAGATTGACAGTGAACGGGGTAACGATTCCCCTGACTGGTCAGCTTGGATCGCAGGATTATCTGATCGTCACAGACGATTACAAAGACGAAGCGGATGACGATGGTTATTCGTTCTTTGATAACTTTGGTAGAGCAACAAATAATGCCTCGAAGAGAATTATCGAGAATCAAAGTCTGAATCTGCCTGAGTCTGGCTCCATGAACAGAGTTGAACTTCTTGATGGTGATGGTAATCTGATCGATCAGTTTGTCTATAATGGAAACGCTGGTTTCAGTACGGCAACAAGCCTTCAAAGAGCAAATTCAATTGTCAGGGAAGTCCAGGTGGCGCCGGTCACTCCTTTTGGCCGCTATCCCGAATCTGCTCCCGATTCAGAGGTGGTGCAAAAACTCTTGTCTTCACCTAAAGAGGCTCCCTTTTTGACTCCCTATGATATTCTGAACGTGTTTTCTGGCTTCGCACGCATGGATGGTGATGAAGGAAATCGATGGGGTTTCCCTGTTGAAGGGTCTCCCAAGTCGGGAGATTCGTCTTTGAGATCTAAGGCAACAGATCCTGCACACCTTGATCTGAGACTGCTGGACCTTTTTGCTGTCGAAGCGAATAAACGTCCTCGTTACAAGGGGCTTGATCGTGAGGATGCCGATACTGAAAGAAAGTCTGCCCGGGATCGCTTGAACCCATGGCATCGAGATGTTGGGGATGCTTCAGCTGAAGACTTGTCTCGACTTGAAAGAGATGCAGAAGCCCATGCCTTCTTTGAGTATGCCGTCAAGCCGGTCGGGCATCGTAATGGTAGAGTTAATCTGAATACCGCAGAGGCACCTGTTCTCCATGCTCTCGGATTGTCAGAGGAGCAAATACAGTATATTCTAGCTGAGCGAGATGTCATCTTCAACGAGGCCATCAGTGGCGTGGGATCGAGAACGGTTCTCTACAAGAGTTATGAAGAGTTGTTCTCCGACGATAATCTCTGGAGTCTCTATTCTGGTGATGATTGCCAGCTGAAGTCCCTGAGAGAAACTCTCTTGAAAGAGGCAGGTTTCAGTTCGAGTGCCTTTCTGCTTGAGGGCGCCCCACTTGAAGTCACAAAGTCTGATGGAAAAGATCGTCATTCGCCTCGAGCCCAAATGGTTGTGGCCTTTGATGGGTCGACACCAGAGCTGGTCTACTGGCGGCTTGCGCCTTAATGATGTATTAGTTGCAACTGGATGTTGACGCTTCAAGTATGTTGGTCCCATCCATTAACGGTCCTGAAGAAGTTTAAACTGCTCGGGATTTAACCTGAAAGAATAAAGAGAATTTCGCCCCATGAAACGACACTTAGCCTCCTCAAAAAAGGGTTTCACCCTCGTTGAGCTGTTGATTGTCGGCGCTCTGATATCACTCTTCGCAACTCTGGCTGTCTTCGGAGTTCAGCAGCAGTATGATTCCAATGTAAGAAAAGCCACCGTGGGTGAAGTCCGCAATATTGCTTCTTCGCTCGATTTTGCAAACCTTGATACGAGTATCTTTCCAAGGCTTTGCTGGCTGACAGAAAGTCAGGAAGGGCTCGACTTCGTAAGTTCGCTCATCACTGGCAATTCAACCGACCCTGCTGCTTATTTCAGACTTGATATCAATGGGCGTCCGAGTCCTCAGCCAGGTAGTGTCCGGCAGCAATGGAATGGCCCCTACTTTAATATCTCTCAAAGCCGGGCAGGACTTTCCAGGGGGCGCGGTGGATTCGTTTATATGGTTATTCCTGAACTGGCAGCCTTCGGCGATTCGTCAACCAATCCTGCAAATGTGAATTCATCTACGGGGCTCAGGTGGCCAGCAGACCCCTATGGAAATCCATATACCGTCTACATGCTCGACGTAAATACTGCCGACCGGGCCCTCTATTTTGTTACAGATGACAGTAACCCCGATACGCAGGGGCCAGAGGCTGCCAATCCCACAAGAAAAGGGAATTACGTCAATGCCGTCGTCAGCTATGGTCGAAATCACTACCCGGGTGGTGGCCCAGATGTTATTGTAAACTTTGGAGCAAATCCCGGAAGTGGCAACGGTGTAGCAGCTGCAGAAGGTCAGGGGCCGTTTGCGCTTCGTCTCTATAAAGGTGTCGTAAACGGAACTGTTCCGAATAAATCACTTCCCACCTACACTTCCTTGACAGGACTTGAATATAACACGAACCGAGCAAATGTCTGGAGTGATCAGTTCATTGGAAATGTTTCCGGACAGTTACCAACTGACGGTGCTGGCAATCCAGTTGGGATCACCGATACCGGTAGTGACGATATAATCTACGAATTCTAATGAAGGCTGAGAAAACTCATTGAATCGAGAAGAGTTTGATCTGAAGGAGCAATACGCCCGATGAGAAATTTGAGGAAAAATTCTGGCTTTACCGCGGTTGAAATCGCCATGGTTGCAACGGTAATTGCCATCCTTGCTCTGTTGGTTCTTCCCCTGTTTCGTCAGCGTGCTGAAGATGCAAAGCTGGCCGCAGCACAGGATGAAGTTCAGAGTCTGGCCAAGGCACTCATCCTTGTTGAAGCAGATATGCCTGGTAATTTTCTGCCGAGGCTTAATGACTTGGATAATAAGTCGTTTCAGGACTCAGACACGTTGCCAACAGGTGGAAATACTAATCACCTGGAACCGCCAAGAGCCAGGTGGCTTCCAGGCACCAGCAACGCATCACCAGGACAGTTTATTGATGTGAATGACCCGCTTTTCGGTCTGACCTATCCGACGGTTGTTCAGAACTGGTTCGGTCCTTACATCGCGATGAGAAATACGGTTACTCTGAATGAGCTCTTAAACCAGTTTGCTCCACTGACAGACTCGGGCGGAAATGTAGGCCCGATTGCTGTCTTCACAGGAAGCATTGATTCCCAGACACTGAATGTTGACCGCTACCCAGTTGATCCCTGGGGAACACCTTACCTTCTCTTCGGACCAGAAGAGACGATTTATAACTTTCGCGTCGTTTACTCTTTAGGGCCAGATGCTGTTCCGGGCTCTCTTGATCTCTACGGCGGCGGAGGAGTACCTGCTAATGCATATGATCGTCGTCAGCCCTTCTTAGGTGCTCCTCAGACAGACGACATATCGTTTGAATTCTAATCGAGTCATGAAAGGGACGAGACCCGTTATGAAGACTCTTTTGACACATAGCAATCGCCGATCTGGCTTCTCGATCATTGAGTTGCTGGTCGCTATTATCATTATCGGCATTCTTGTGACCATCCTTCTGCCGGTCGTCGCAAACCGCGCAGAACAGGCCCGTGTCGCTCGCGTTAACTCTGATCTGGAAAACCTGGCGAGTTCGATGGAACGCGTAGCTGTTGATACTGGCTATTACGTGCGCCTCTTCGCCCTGAACGATGTTCTTCGTGGCGACGGCGTTGCCTTCAACAGGGATCTCCCCGGAGATCCAGATGATAACATTGATGGTTTAACAGACTATGATATCGGTGGCGGTTTTCTAGAGTTCCCTGGTAGTAATTCCCTCTTCATTGATACGCGAACAGGTGATTTCGCCGTGGGGCTGAACCGCACTGCCTTCTTCAATCGCTTGCTGGCTACGGAAACGAACTTCGATGGGACGAGCGTCGGTTGGACGGGTCCCTACATTAACTGGCAGACAGATGATAATATCTATCAGGGTGTTGCGGGTAGAACGGGTGTTCCCGACGACCCATGGGGAAATGATTATATTCTTTTCACACGAGAAGGAATGTTTCTTGAACCTGATGGGCTTCTTGTAGACAGTGTTTCTCAAAATGTGGATGGCGGCTTTTCATCTGGAGGCCCATTTGATACATTTGAAATCTTTGATCGCCCGACCATCATCAGCCTCGGTCCAAATGGTGCCCCTGGCGACGGTTCTACCACCGGTGATGAAGGTGATTTTGGCGAAGCCGACGATTTTGTGCGTCAGTTTGGCAGGTAAGACCTATACTATGTTGCAGGTAGGCAGCATAGAGCTTAAGCAAGATCTGAGATTGAACCTGAAGTTCTAGAAAACGAATTTAGAAAGCCTAACGGAGGTTTCTTTTCCGATGAAATTCATTCGCAAGTCAACAAAGCGAGGTATAACTCTGACCGAGCTGTTGGTCGTCCTCGCCATCATCTCGCTGCTCGCAACGATCGCCGTTCCTGTTTACCTGAGCCAGATCGCACGCGCCAAGGTTTCCACAGCACAGGCTGAAGTAAAGGCAATCGCCGATGCAGAACAGCAGGTTGCGACTCTCCACGGGTTCTTTGTTCCCATTCATATTCTGGATAACATTCCCAACCGTGAAGATAATGTCGGCGGTAGTATCAACACCCGAGACGACTTTGATAATCTCAGTTCTCAGACACGCTATCTGATTAGAACAGATATTCCACTTGTCGATCAGGACGGCGCTAACCAGCTGACATTGGGAACCGCTGATATCCGTGTCGAAAACCTCATCGAAACATGGCAAGGCCCCTTCTTGAACCCGCAGCGTGTCTACTACATTGGTCAGGACGTTGGTAGTGGAGCTACAGGTGACCTCACCGAAGATCTTCCAATAGATCCCTGGGGTAACCCCTACCGGGTTTACACAGACTTTGGTCTCGCTGGAACAGCTGGACTGCCCAATAATACGATCAACAATATCACCATTGGTTTTGATAACCTTCGTCTGACAAGCGGCGCGGTTGAGCAAGATCGCTTCGATCGATTTGCGATCGTTTCGTACGGACCGGACGGAGTTACAGGCTTTACTGGCGACCCGCTGGAACAGGGCGATGATATTTACTACACATTTGCCGGTATTTTCAACGAAACGAATTATCAAGGCTTCTAAGCCCATACGAAAGCAAATAATGACTCTTAGTCTATACTCCTCACTAACAGAGATTAAACGATGAGGAGACAACCCGAAAGGTTAGCAACACAGGTGATGAAAAAGAAACTCCTACAAGGCGTTACGCTTCTGGAACTCCTGGTCGTCCTCGTTGTGATCTCGATCATTTCCACGATTGCTGTCGGCGTTTATACGAAAGAAATTGTCCGAGCTAAGTACGCAAAAGCACGGGCTGAAATCCGCACTCTGGAAATCGCCATCGCTCAATACGAAGTTGATACGGGTCAGTTACCTCCGTCTGGATCAGGTCCAGGGCTTGCCCCAAATAACTTTGTGGCAGGAAACCCCAATGAAGGATCGGGCTACCTGCAGCTCGCACTAAGATCCTCTTTAAACGGCGATTTAAGAGACCCGCTAAGTCCCCTCTGGAATGGACCCTATGTGGATTTCGATTACAACAGACTAGGCAGCGTGGACGGAACTCCTATCACTGACGATAGCTTTAGCGGTAATCCAGGCGAGATCAGCTTTCTTGATCCCTTCGGGTCTGCCTACATCTATATCAGGTTCGATGATTATGATCAGGGCGGCGCTGAGCTTCCTTCAAGTAATCCTTTCTCAGCGACTGAAACCTATTACAACCCCACAACTTACCAGATTATTTCTCCAGGAGCCAACGGTACAACAGGCGCTGGCGTCGACTTTGGCACTGAGCCAGACGACATTTCTAACTTCTCCTCTCCAACCATCTAGAGATATAGAATTTCTTCATTCAGCAGGTTATGCCGGGCTCTTCAGCCCGGCATTTTCTATTAAAGCATCTTCAAAAGTCCCGCTCGCAGCCAGCTTATATCGGACAGGAATTTTGACAGACACTTTAGAAGATGCTGTCGCGTTCCTGACCGGGCATTGATTCAGATAAAACAAGAATATCTGCGCCGGTTTTCAAGTTCGTTCCGCTATACTGAATTCTACCATTATTCCCGAGGTAATACATGACCGGGGCATCGGGACGTTGTGCGCCTTCTGGAATGACACCGAAAGAACGGCTGACCCAGTATGAAGGGTCCGATAATACTGCCAGTCTTACATCATTGCGTCTTGCCAGGACGTTGTTCTCTTCCGGTTTGTGCGGTGTGACGATGAGGCTTTCAATTCCCTGATTCGCCAGAAATGACTGGTATTTTGTGATCCACGTATAGACGGGACGGTTTCCCGGTGACCCGCCCGGAAGCATGAAGATGATGATGCTTCCCTTGCCACTCGTCAGCTCTGCTGAGCTGACTTCAAAACCCTTCTGGTCCTGCAGCCGGAACACGGGGACTCTGGCTCCGACGTCAAGTAGAGAGGATCGCGGAGTCAGTGACGCATTCGATTGAGCAACGTTCTGCGGAGGTTTTGGGGGAGGTGGCGATGTATAGATGGGGCCTTTGCAACCTGTGAGTCCAGCGATGATAAATGAAGCTGCAATAGTTAAAGTGGTGCGATGAATGATTTTCGAGGCAGTCACTTTTTCCTCTTTCCTGAACGCATATTTCCCCGTCTCAACCAAAGTCTGAAGACATCCCAGAAAACTTTAACAGAGTCCTTAATCGGGCTGACTCTTGAAGCAGGAGAATCAATCCATCTGATTGGAACTTCTGCAATGCCAAACCCTCTTTGGTGGGCCAGATATAGAATTTCGACATCAAAGGAAAAGCCCTTCAATTTCTGTCGTTTGAAAACATAGTCGGCCGCTTTCGCCGTAAACATTTTAAATCCACACTGTGTATCAAGAATGCCTGGAAGGAGAAGAATCTGAACAAACAGGTTGAAGGTTCTTCCCATGAGTTCCCGGTAGAATGGTTGGCGGACTTCCAGCTTGGATCCATAAACCGCCCGCGATCCGATAGCCACACCAAATTGATCCTGAGTGAGCTTTTTGAGGAGCTTTTCAGTCTCTTCGATCGGCGTAGAATTGTCTGCGTCAGTAAAGAGTCTATACCTGCCCCTTGCGTGGTTCAGCATTCCATTCTTGATTGTTCCACCCTTGCCGAGGTTGCATGGATTGGAAACAACTTTCGTCGTGGAAAGGCGTGCCGTTTCTTTGGCGACACGGACGGTGTTATCTGAAGATCCATCATCAACAACAATGATCTCTGAGCAATAAGATTGCTTTTGAAGATAATCTTCTATTTTTTCGAGCGTATCGGGAAGTCTCTCCTCTTCGTTATAGGCGGGGATAATGACTGAGAGAAAAATGGAGTTTGTTTTGTCTTCCATTGTAGAGGTTGAACCAGTTTGAAGAGGTGAATAAATGTTCGAGAAGAGCCCCATGGATTCTTGGGAAGCATAAGTGTGTCAAGAGGATGGATTTCGACGGTAATTGGAGCATGAGTAGATGTTTCCGAAATTATGGCAAAATATAGAGTTTTTTCATGAAATTTGTGGTCATTACGCATTGACAATAATGGCGGGTGACTCCACGCTTTAGATGGAGGGTCGCATGTGAGGATTGTTCATTCTTTAGATTTTGTAGGTTGACTCCCGAAAAAAAATCTGCATGAATTCGATACAAACAAAACGCGACTCGATACTGATAATAATTCAGTGAAACTCACTACAGGAGAAATCGCTGCTATGACCTCAAGGGCGGTTCGTATCAAAAGATTACTCGGGGCGGGAGCTCTTACGGTTGGCATCACATCCGCCGTTAATGCGCAGAATCCCGTCGTGAGCGTAACATCCACAAGTGCAGCACCTGGCGGCTCAGCCATGGTTGAACTGCAAATTCAAGTGCCAGAGAACAACACAACCGGCACTGATCCGCAGAACATTGCGGCTGTTAACTTTACCATCGAAATTCCCTCTGAAGATGCGTCACTCGTTGACGGTACTATCACAGGGACGCTCGATGCCAACCTTACTGGCTACACCTACGATGATAACACATTGAACCCAGGTGGAGCAATTCAGTATCGCGGCGTTGTTTACAAATCAGACAATGGAGCAAGTAATATCGATGCTTCATCAACGGTCTCGATCGCAACTGTGATGATTCCGATCGCTGCTTCGGCACCGAACGGTGCGCAGCTCGATCTGGAAATAAAGACCGAATTTGATCAGGACGGCGTAACGGCTCTGGTAGGTATCTCAGACTCTTCGGGTGTTTCTCAGGTTGGTGCTCAAGAAAGCCCGGGCGCAGGGGTCGCACGCGCCATTGATGGGGTTGACGGACAGGTCGTCATTAACGTTGGCGGACTTGACCATGACCTTTCAGATCCAACGGATCTGGCTGGATACACCGGTCGTCAGATTATCCTGCCATTCGTTGACGTTTTCCCAACCTTTACACCAACTCAAGATGTACCCACTGAGAACGATCTGCTTGTTGACTTCAACTCGACTCAGAATGGTATCGACATCGTCACAAATGTAGCAGGCAACTTTGGTATCTTTGAGATAACAGGCCTCGACGCAGGTGCGCCTGTCAGCGAAGGAAACGTTATTCTGGACCGATGGAGCGTGTCTTCAAACGCTGCAAATCCAGGCGATAACGTTGCTGCACGTATCCGTCTCGGTGTCGACTCTGTTGCTTCTGTGTCTATTTTCCAGGAACCAAATAAAGATGGCGGCACTCAGGGAGCGAACGTGGTTCCCGAGAACGGTGGCGGTCCTGTTACATACACGTCACTTCTCTATGCTCCTCCAAGCATAGATAACGGAAATCGCGATCAGTATCTTTCAGCCTTTGATGTCCTCTCATTTGGCCTCGGAACTAATGGAAATATTCTTACATTAAGTGATCACCAGACTGACATTATCCCGGCTATTGCGCTCAATAATGCAAACGTAGTCTATACGCAGGATTTCTCTGCTGGTGATTCAGATGGATTCACACCTTTCGAGGATCAGGGGTACTTCGCTGACATTGGAAACGATCCAGGCTCACCGATTAACACAACTCTTACAACGGCAGATGGTTTGAACATTGGTCTTGGTGGCCCTCCAGATTCCAACGGCTTCTCCTTCGCCTTCTTTGAGAAAACAATCCCTGGATGGACAGTTACTGCAGGCAAGATCTACGAGCTTCAGTACACTATTGCAACAGGTGCACCTACCAAGGAACAAACCAATATTTCTCGACTCCGCGTTAACATTGGCGACGGTATAAATCTTGGAAATGGACTCTTCGATTACGTTTGGACAGGTGTTCATGAGTCAGGCGGCGGAGCAACTGATCAGGAAGATCTTCCAACACCAAGTGGAACTACTTTCACTGCATACATTGATGTTCCTGACTCACTTGCAGGCAGCGGCGTTGTTCTTTCCTTCGATGGCTATGCGGTTAGTCCAAACTCCACAGGTGCTGTGATTCTTAAAGACATCACCGTAACAGAATATGACAGGCCTTCTTACCCAGCATTCTAAAGAACGTCTCTCACAAAATAAATTAAACCCATCCCGCTCGTTGCAAAAACGAGCGGGATTTTTCTATCTCTCTCAATTCTATATAATCTCATTTCCTCCTTCGTTTTTTTCTGGATTCTTCTGCTCGAAGCATCGATTCTTTCTTTGCTACGACGGAGAGATAAGATGCTTTTTTTGAAACGCGAATTTTCCATCATTATATCCCTGAGCACGATGCTCACCTTTGTTGCTTCAATATCTTCCGCTCAGAAGGATGATGCCGACTCACTCTATGGTCTACACTGGTACAGCGCACCCACCGATACCTCAGCTGCTGGGCAGACAGACGCAGAAGCAATGGGCGAATCAAACGAGATGTGGGTTCTTGAGATCAACCATATAGACACTGTTTCACCTGATCCTGCACCAGGCTCTACGGGCGTGCAGGCAAACCCCTGGGACCGACCAGAATTCTATGTTAATTATGGTATAGACGGAGGCCACAGTGCGCGAGTTACTCATGAAACGAAGAACCACTCTCTGATCTATCGCCTCCAGCCGAACTGGGGAAGGAACGTTCCTTATTTTGAATCGGAGGGCTCGCCAAACAACGATCCCTTTACGGTCACCGACTACGCTGCCGCAGCAAAGGCTGCTGCACAAACTCATGCGAGTTACTGTCGAGTCTGGCAGATCGGTAACGAAGTAAACCTCTCCGATGTGGAAAACAAACGGTGGAACCCGGCAACAGAACGTTATGATATTCCCTGGGAAGCTCCCCCTGAAGCATACGCAGAAACATATCTTGCCGTTCGAAACGCTATACACGAGGTGATACCTGGCTTCCAACCTGCCGAGCAGATTGTTCTTATGCAGGCCAATTCCCCCGGACTCGCTGGTAATCCTGCTATACGATTCATGGACGGCAACGAGTATCTCTACCGGATGATTGCTGCTATACCGGAAGGACAGCGCAACCTTATCGACGGGTTTGCGCTACATGGCTATGCTGAGCCAGGGGGCGCCAATGACGGCTTTGATGGCTTCTTTGATTCAATTCGCGAGCAGCTCATGATTATAGACGAACTGGGTCTCGGCGATAAGCCAGTTTTTATAACTGAGTTTAACAAACATATGCCTAACGCACCAAACGCAAATATTGGAGCACGGTTCGTTCAGAAAGCATATACAGGAATTCACGACTGGAATGTCTCTGACGGAGCATGGGAAGGCCATCCCTCACATGATATCGTCACAGCTTGCTGGTTTGTCTTCTATAATGCAGGGGGAGGATGGGGCGACTATTCGTTGCAGGTTTGGAAAGATAATATTGTATCGACAGATCCGAATCAGAATCCCTGGTATGGTTTCAATGAGGTCGCTCAGCTTGATTATCCAAGAGGGTCAATGACAGGTGGGGGATCTACACCTCCTTCAGATGAACTCTGGTGGGAGGATCACTTCGACACGAGGGATACAACACCCCGGTTGCCCGATTGGAAAGTTCAGAACCGGATCGGAGGGAATGTGACTGCCACAGGTGATGGACTTCTCCAGTTGAACTCAGGCGTTTCATCAAATTCGGGAGGTTCGATTCAAACCTTTGGATATACGTTTTCTAATTTCCGGGCAGAGCTGGAGTTCACCATCTCGGATGCGCGAATTCCCTCCTCCTCCAGCAATACAGCAGAGGCAAACTTTGACATACGTATTCGTGAAGGTTCAAAAGGATACTCCCTGACCTTCTTTACTGATGCTTCCGATGCCTCACGTCAGAATCGCGTCATTCTGCGCGGAACCAATACCTGGGATACCATTGATGGGAAAAATGAACTTATCGGGATTGAATCTGGAGACAGTTTCCGTGTCGCCATCATAGCGAATGGACCTGAGCTACAGTATCGAATCTACAAGAATGGCTCACAAGCACCTGTTGTCGATTGGACGGTAGAGGATGATCGGGCCACAACGGGTTGGATCAGTCTTGTCAGCTACAATGTGAGGCAGGTGCTTGTTGACTGGATTCAAGTGGGAGGAGTCGAATGGCAGGGGACTGGAATTGATCAACCTGTATCCTGGGTCGTTTTTTGAAGTCCTATTGGGAAACTTTGAAGTGAAAAGCTAACCATATACAGGTTGGCTGAGAGTTGGTTTCAATTACCCGATGTTTCTTGTGGGCTGGTATATAGAGATAATCTCCGGTCTTGAGGTCCATGCAGCTACCATCCTTCCACTCAAGTCTGGCATGACCCTGCAGTAAAACAACCCATTCATCCTTATCCTGGTCATACCATTCATCCTGCCTGGTGCGTTCACCGTAAGAGACAATGCGTTCGATAATGATACCGTCGCCCTCATGGAGAGTCTCAAAGACTTCTTTCCCTTCGTCCATGGGCAGATGACTGAAAATATTGTCTTTAGGCATGTGTTAAGCCTCGGTGAAGCCGACGGAATTTTAGAGTGGTGGGTAAAGGAAGTGGAGGTCCGGGTGGGATTCGAACCCACGAATGAGGCTTTTGCAGAGCCTTCCCTTAACCGCTTGGGCACCGGACCGCCGTAAGGGAGCAAGAGCTTGCAAAGGACCTGTCCGTCGGTCAAGGCCTAAGCATCATAAATTCCTGACTTATCTCATTTCATCAGCGCAGGCCGAGTTCCGTTCAACTGGGGTTGCGGAAAAAACAGACTCGATGTAGATCAAAATTCAAAGCACGCTCATCTAGAAAATTGGAGAAAATCTGTGGATCGAACCTGCGCCCTTGGACTCGACTTTGGAACAAACTCAGTCAGAGCACTCATCGTTGATACTCAATCAGGAGAGGAGTTGGGTACCTCCGTTTCTCCCTTTCCATCAGGAAAAGACGGGATCATCCTTGATGAGTCGGACCCAAACTTTGCCAGGCAACATCCCAAAGACTATCTGATTTCCATGAAAAAGGCGGTTCACTCTGCCCTCCAGATAGCTCAATCCGAATATGAAATCGAGGCTGAGCACATCATCGGTATCGGTATGGATACAACTGCCTCCAGCCCTCTCCCTCTCGACGAGGAGGGAATACCTCTCGTATTTCACGACGAGTTCGCCGATGAACCAGCAGCCCTTGTCTGGCTCTGGAAAGATCATACCAGCATCAAAGAGGCGCAGGAAATCACCCGGAAAGCGGCTGAGCACCGCCCGGAGTATCTCGCCAAATGTGGAGGGACGTATAGCTCGGAATGGTTCTGGTCGAAAGTGCTTCATTGTGCTCGCCACTTTCCCCACATTTATGAGGCGGCAACAACATGGATAGAGCACGGAGACTGGATGGCAGGGTTACTGATCGGTGAAACGGATCCGGCTGATTTTCCACGCAGTATATGCGCCGCCGGTCACAAAGGACTCTATCACAAAGAGTGGGGAGGCTATCCCGATCTCGAGTTCCTTGAAATTCTTGAACCTAAACTGACAAAGCTGCGGCAGATGATGCCTCATCGAGCACAGGTTGCCGGATCGATTGCAGGCAAGCTTTGTGATGATTGGGCAAAGCGGCTCGAACTTAAGCCAGGAATCCCCGTTGCTAATGGGGCCATCGATGCTCACCTCGGAGCAGTAGGATCAGGTATCAAAGAGGGAACGCTCGTCAAGGCACTCGGTACCTCCTCCTGTGATATGATGGTGGTTTCATTGAAAAAGAAAATAGAGGATATACCAGGACTCTGCGGAATTGTCCCCGAATCGATCGTTCCCGGACACTATGGCCTCGAGGCTGGACAGTCTGCTGTTGGGGATATTTACAACTGGTTCGTAGAATATATAGCCCCCAAAGGACTGAATCATCGCGAGCTAACACATAAAGCCAGTGAACTGAAGCCCGGAGAATCCGGACTCCTGGGACTCGATTGGCATAACGGCAACCGAACCATCCTCATCGACCCAGAGCTAACAGGGACATTGCTTGGAATGACGCTTCACACTCGTCCTGAAGAGATCTATCGATCACTGATCGAGTCAACAGCATTCGGATCGCGCATCATTATCGAACGTTGTGAAGAGTATGATGTACCCATCGAGAACATCGTTATATGCGGTGGCATTGGTGAGAAAAATGACATGGTTCTCCAGATCTATGCAGACGTGATGAACAGACCGATCATGCTGGCAAGAAGTGGTCAGGCCGCCGCATTGGGTGCAGCTATATGTGGAGCTGTGGCTGCAGGCACAGAAGCCGGAGGGCACGTGGATATTGCCACAGCACAAGAAGCCATGGCCGGAGTCAAAGACGAAATCTTTAATCCAAACCTCGATGCCGTTTCCGTATACGAAGATCTTTATCAGCTATACAAAGCCATTCATGATGCATTCGGTACAAATGTGAAGTCGGACCTGTCTCATGTTATGAAGGATTTGATTGGAATCCGAAATCGCGTCAGAAGCTGAGTCCAAGAATGAAGCACGAAGGCGGAAGGATGAAGTGTCTTGACAGGTGAACCCTTCGCTGGGAGTGGGGATCTCCTGAACCATCGCAGAGTACTACGTTTTCGTTGTCCTTGTCGGCGGTTCCCGAGGCCTTCCGGGGATAACGAAACTGAGTGTTGGAGGCCGTGACTTCTGGAGTGCTGCAGTCTTACTGCAGCACTCCAGAAGCAAGCCTTGCTTGCTTATAAAAGATAGATCATCGAATCCGACCAGAACAATCCGTGATTATGTATATTGTTGCCTAATGTCTCTCACCAGTCTCCCGAACGAAGCGAGGCTTTCGCCGAGCTGGGAGTGCATCAGAAGGAAAAACTTATTCAAAACCTGGTAGAAGTCTCTCTTTTTTGAGAAGGAGGAACCAATAGAACATGGCCAATTACAGAGCAAAAGAAGGAATGGAAAGGTTGGTTCTCATCAAAGTCCCAAAGCGGAGTTCTATACCATAGTGGGTCGGAACGCAGCCCAGGCCCAGTAAGACTGTTTAAAACAAGTATAAAAGCCATTTTAAATTTCCATAAAATCAGCTAAGGACACGTACCCTCATCCCGTGTCCGACCTCTGTCCGACCTTTGTTCTACCACTGACGGACGTCTCAAGTCGTAGGTAAGACGTAGATAAGACGTCGGACAGACGTCCGTCATTGGGTGAGAGTGCTCGTATTCAGACAACCCTTTAAAAAGCGAAATAAAGTCGAAGCTAACACTTGACCCGTAATTTCACTTCGGTAGGGTATCCTACATCTGGGAGAGAGATTATCCCGCTTTGAATTAAGTCACCGGGAGGACTGATTCGGTGCTGACTGGTCTCAAAAGCTTACTCTTCACTCTGCTTGTCATGGTCTATGTGGTCGGTGCAGCAAGAGGATCTGACGTGATCGTTGACGTTGATCCGGCATCGCACAATCGAGCAAGCGAAGAAACTCTGCACATCCAGCCTGGAGAGCCTTCACGCGTTAGCGAGCCCACCTGGACGCCGGACCCTCTCAAAGAGCCAAACGAACAGTGGGTCGAAGCAACGTTAGCCACGATGACGCTTGATGAAAAAATCGGCCAGATGCTGATGCCGCAATGGAGCAGCGGCAGTGCCTCAACACTCCTCCAGAATTATCACGTCGGAGGGTTTATCTTTCTTCGTAACTCTGCGAGTACCATCGAAAGTGCAACCTCAATGCTTCAGTCGGAGGCTTCAACGCCTCTTCTCTTTTCTATCGATTGTGAAGCAGGTTCTGGAGCACGCATCAACGAGGGCGTCCGCTTTCCGATGAACATGGGCCTGGCGGCGACCAATAATCCTGACTTCGCTTATCAGCAGGGGGTCGTCACAGCACGTGAATGCCGCGCGCTCGGAGTGCATATCGGGCTCGGACCCGTTCTTGATGTCAATACAGAGCCCATCAACCCGATCATTGGTATTCGATCTCTTGGTGACGACCCGGATCGAATCTATCGCATGGCAAAAGCTTATGTGGAAGGAGCCCGCTCTGCAGGACTTTTGACAACGTACAAACACTTTCCGGGTCATGGTGCAACAACCGGTGACTCTCATGATAGCCTGCCAACGGTTACAACCAGTTATCAGGATATGTTGGATATACACGTGAACCCGTATGCCCGACTCATCAATGATGGAATTGGCGAACTCGTGATGTCGGCCCATGTGTGGTACACCGCCTTTGATCCAGGTCAGAACGCGTGGCCAGGAACACTCTCAGAGGTTGCATCAAAGGATATACTGCGGGACGACCTCGGTTTTGACGGTGTTTATATATCTGATGCTTTTAACATGCAGGGGTTACAGCTTGCTGCAACAACTGCAGAAGGAGTGAAGATAGCGGTCAAGAATGGCATGGACATCATTCTGATGGCACCCAGTAACTTCGAAGCTTTCAATGCTCTCAAAGATGCCGTGATGAATGAGGAGATATCTGAGGAGCGGATCGATACATCTGTTCGACGTATTCTGCGCCTAAAATCGCAGGTTGGTCTTGATGCATCTTCAACTCCCCGAGGAACGATTCCCGACGACATTGTCGGTCACCCGTTTCATTGGCAAACGGCGACTGATATTGGAAAAGAGGCCGTTTCTTACGATGGGGTTGAACGCGGGACTCTCCCTATAGACAAAGATGAGTCGATTATCGTTTTCAGCTTCGAGACAAATTCATCAATCTTCTATCTCGAAAGTACGAGTTATTTTCAGAATGAGCTGAATGACAAATTCAATGATGTCACATGGGTGGATGTTCCGCGCACTCTGGGGCAGGGGATTATTAACGACTACATTCTGGATGCGCTGCAAAAAGATCGTGTTATGATTGTAAGTTGGACCTGGCAGCCAGATAACAGCTTCTGGCAGTCTTACATGATCGAAGAAATGCGTGACGCATTCCCGGATCTTCTTTATGTCTCTTTCGGCAGCCCCTATCAATTGCGTGAGGAAGAAGATCGTAAGAATTTCTTTTGTGGTTTTTCCAGTCATCGAGGGACACAGATTGGTATGGCCGAGGTTCTCGCTGGAGAGCGGATAGCTGCCGGCGATTGGCCGGTGGATATCAATGCTGTCATGGGTCCGTCATCAAGCTGGTTGTTTGAATAAAATTTTCGCAGGAATAGACATAACCAATATACTCAAGGAGGCGTGAGACGATGCTGTCCAAGCTGACGTCTTTTGCTATCATGGGGATCGATGCGTTCCCCGTGCAGGTTGAAGTTGATGTTGTGGATGTCCAGGAAGACTCACAGGCATCCTGGAATATTGTGGGTCTCGGCGATATGGCCGTGCGCGAGGCGCGTGAACGCGTGAAAACTGCGTTGAGAAACAGCGGTCTCTCAGTTTCGCAACGGCGCGTTGTTGTCAATCTCGCTCCAGCTGATATACGCAAGGAAGGATCCCATCTCGATCTGCCCATGGCGCTCGCTTCGCTGAAAGCAACGGGGCGGATCGGTGATGAACGCCATGGCTATGCGGCAGCAGGAGAGCTGTCACTCAACGGTGAACTACAACCCCTGAACGGAGCTCTGCCTCTTGCAATTGGAGCCCGTATTGACGGACAGAGGGGGATCCTCCTGCCAGCAGAGAACGCTTCCGAAGCAGCCTTCGTCGAAGGAATCGACGTGATACCGGTGGCTAACCTGCGCGAAGCAACGGAGTTCCTCGGCGGCGAAATCGACATCGAACCCGCACGGCCTTTGAACTCTGTGAACCCGATGGATATCGAACCAGAACTTGATCTACGGGATGTAAAAGGACAGGAAGGAGCCAAGCGCGCCATGGAAGTCGCCGCCGCTGGTGGGCACAATCTACTTTTCGTAGGCCCTCCTGGATCAGGAAAGACCATGCTGTCTAGACGAATCCCAGGAATTCTTCCTCCCATGACGTTCGAAGAACAGATCGAAGCTTCCAAGATTCACAGTATCGCGGGGTTGCTGAATGGAAAGAGTGGTTTGCTTCCGACAAGACCCTTTCGTGCACCCCATCACACCAGTTCCAGTGCGGCTCTTGTTGGAGGCGGAACAATTCCACGTCCGGGTGAGGTGTCTCTGGCCCATCACGGCGTTTTATTCCTCGATGAATTGCCAGAGTTCAGTCGGAACGTTCTCGAAGTGCTGCGTCAGCCATTAGAAGATGGAAGGGTCTTGATATCACGCTCTGCACAGTCCGTCGAGTTCCCTTCCCGGTTTCTCCTGATTGCCGCTATGAACCCAACGCCTAGTGGCTACAATGTGAACGATGCCATGGATACGTATAACTCTCATGCTCAGATACAGCGATATATGGCGAAGATCAGTGGTCCTCTGCTGGATCGTATAGATATGCATGTCGAGGTCCCTGCTGTGAAGTTAAAGGACCTGAAAGGTCGAGAGGCGAAGGAAGGGTCGAAAGAAGTAAGATCGCGCGTGTGTGCTGCGAGAGAAAGACAGCTCTATCGCTTTCGAGGCCGGAGAGGTGTTTATTGCAATGCGCATCTGACAGCAAAAGATTTAAGAGACTATTGTACACTCTCCGATGAAGCCCAGTCGGTCCTGGATGGGGCGATGCGAGGGTTGGATTTATCAGCGAGAGCGTATGATCGCATTCGAAAAGTCGCTCGGACGATTGCTGATTTGGAGGGAACCGATGATATACAGGCATCTCACGTGAGTGAGGCGGTGAATTATCGCAATCTCGACCGAGGAACCTGTGGAGTTGGAAGCCGGTAGTCGGTAGGGGGAACGGGACATGGTGATGTAGCCCTGAAAGTTGTCCAACCCCTGCCGGGGTTGTGTGTTTTAATATTCCGTACCCACAGTAGCCTTCACTGCGTTTCGGCAACTGTGGGCTATGACCTCTAACCGCTGCCGCGGTATGGTTGGCAGAATCAAGAGCGATACCTTTTGAAGTGTATTGGGCTAAAGTAATAAGGAGAAGCATGACATGAAGAGTCAAGGGGGAGCAGAGATCTATATTAGCCTATCATCCTGATAGTCGATATTTAAATCGCCTTGAATGCTGGGTTATTATTACAGGAGTTTTGAGAGTAAGGCAGCAGCGATAGCGTTCTTTGATCTATACCGCGGTAGCGGTTAGAGGTCATAGCCCTGGGTTGGCGAGCTTTGCGAGCCTACCCAGGGTAGACATACAACATGAGCACAACCCCGGGAGGGGTTGGATATGGGGTAAACAGGTGGAGAAGGAACAGTTTCATTAGGACCTTCAAGTGTGAGAGGTTCATAACGAGGGAGAGGGCAAAAGATGGCATTCTTCCATCTATACCGCGGTAGCGGTTAGAGGTAATAGCACTGGGTTGGCGAGCTTTGCGAGCCTACCCAGGGTAGACATACAACATGAGCACAACCCCGGGAGGGGTTGGATATGGGGTAAACAGGTGGAGAAGGAACAGTTTCATTAGGACCTTCAAGTGTGAGAGGTTCATAACGAGGGAGAGGGCAAAAGATGGCATTCTTCCATCTATACCGCGGTAGCGGTTAGAGGTAATAGCACTGGGTTGGCGAGCTTTGCGAGCCTACCCAGGGTAGACATACAACATGAGCACAACCCCGGGAGGGGTTGGATATGGGGTAAACAGGTGGAGAAGGAACAGTTTCATTAGGACCTTCAAGTGTGAGAGGTTCATAACGAGGGAGAGGGCAAAAGATGGCATTCTTCCATCTATACCGCGGTAGCGGTTAGAGGTCATAGCACCGGGTTGGTGAGCTTTGCGAGCCTACCCGGGGTAGTCAAAAAATCCCAAACAACCCCGGGAGGGGTTGGACAAAATATTCATTCCAACCAGGAGGAAACACATCATGGCTCATTCATATTCTTCATGTTATGAACATGCTGTCTTCAGTTCAAAGCGCCGACTTCCTTTTCTTGATAAGAACAACGAGATACGTCTCTTCGGTTACCTGACTGCAGCAATCAATCATTCAAACTGTACCGCTATCAACGTTGGAGGACATTTTGAACATGTACATCTTCTATACAGAAAAGGGAAAGACGTGAGAACCGATTTGTTTCTTAAGGAAATAAAACGCCAATCCTCTATCTGGATCAAGAAAGCTGGATTGGTAACCCCGGATTTCTACTGGCAAACAGGATATGGTGCGTTTTCGATCTCTCATTGGGACATTGATAAAATTAAAACGTATATAGATAACCAAGAGGAACATCATTGCGGTATGAGTTGGGAGAAAGAATATAGGGAGCTATTAAAAAAGCATGGAATTGAGTATGATGTAAGGTTCTTTTTGGATTGAGAGAGTTGTACAGTCCAACCCCTGCCGGAGTTGTGTATTTTTACATTCCGTACCCACAGTAGCCTTCACTGCGTTTCGGCAACTGTGGGCTACGTCCTCTAACCGCTGCCGCGGTATGGTTGGTTGGATCAAGAGCATTACATTTGGAAATGGAATGGGTAAAAGTAATAAGAATAAGCGCGGTGTGAAGAGTCAAGGGAGCGCAAAGACTCATAGTAACCATTCATCCTGATAGTCGATCTTTACATTGCCTTGAATGTCGGGTTATTATTGCAGGAGTTTAGAGAGTAGGGCATCAGAGATCGGATTCTTCCATCTATACCGCGGCAGCGGTTAGAGGACATAGCCCCGGGTTGGTGAGCTTTGCGAGCCTACCCGGGGTAGACATACAACATGATCGCAACCCCGGAAGGGGTTGGACAATGTGTCAGTTTGGATTCAATATATCATCCAGCTTTCGCCTGAAGATGTTCGTTCAACCCTGATTGCATCGGCTATCACGTATCCATTTGCATCGTTGCTCAACCTGACTGTATAGTCAGTGTTCGCTTCAAATTCAAAGAGCCCTGCTTCGTTCCAGACTCCACCATTCTGAGTCTGATCGACCAGGAAAACAGAAGTTCCAATCTTATCAGTAATACTATAAGGCGCATTGGTTGCCCTGTTGGGATGCGAGGTCCAGTTAATATCAATCGTATAGATACCTGTTTCAGGGACCTGAAACGTCCATGTGGCGATCGAGTCTCCATCCCCAGCGGGGGCAAAGTGATAACCCGTCCCTTCATAGCCCAGACTTGACGTGGAAAACGTCCAGTTGCCAGAAACCGAAATAAATGAATTTACGGTATTGATGAATGCGTTGCTGACTTCAGCTGTGTCGCCTGACGCATTGGGGTTCACCGCGAATCTCGGAAGCTCAAGTAGCTCGGAATTGCGAGTCACTGGTTCTTGGACTGTGGTAACCGCTGTCTTGTAGCCTGCCATCTCAACCATGTCGAGGACGGCTGGGTTGTAGCTACCGTAAGGGTAAGAAAAGTGATCCGCGGCTTTTCCTGGGATTTCGTTCATGAGCCTGATTTTGCTATCAATGACTTCATTAGACAGCTGCTGAGCATCGACATCAGCTAGATCGGCATGGCTAAGGGTATGAGATTCAGTGATAATGGTCCCATCGACTTCCATCTCTCTGATCTCATCCCAGTCTGCATGATCGAATGAGGTTACAACACCAACATAGTTCGTATGTGTGAAGTTATAGCCAATGAATCCATGCTTCTTCAGTTCTGGAAACGCCCGAGTATAGATGCTTAGATAGTTGTCGTCAAATGTCAGAATGATCGGCTTGTTTGGAAGTTCTGGAGATCCCGTTTCAATCCATGAGGCAAGATGTTCAAAGGTTATTGTGTTGTAGTCATTGTCGGCAAGATATTGAATCTGGTTGTTAAAGCTCTCTCCGTTAAATCCTCCATTGGCGGCGTCGAGTCCATGGTACATTAGAATCAAGGCACTGTCGTTTCCTGATAAAGAGCCAGAGAAGCTCGCATTTGAGTCGTCATAGACAGCGGCTGAGAGGCTGGTTGGGAGAGACGATATAGATAAGAATCCGACACAGCTCATGCCGACTACCCAGAGCGCGTGTTCGACCGGCTTCTTTCTCATGATGATCTCTTTATCTCTCCCCTCCCGTTTTAGTGGTCGGTCAGGAACCTTCCCCACGCATCTGATTAATAAAGTCGTTCGCTTCGCTGATAGATACCTGCATATCTTTAATCAGGTTTTCGACTTCTTGCTCCATGGTTGTCACTTCGCTTTGAAGTGAAGAAATTGCAGCAGCATTGAGGTTGTGCTTCAGATAGAGCACCTGGTCACGAAAGACATCCAGAACCGGATCAATTTTCGATTCTGCCGCTCGCATGGCGTTGATCATGGTCTGGTAACCATCTCGTGTGTCCTCAAGCTTTTCTTTGCTACTGCGGCGAAGGTTATCGTTTGTATATTGGTCGAGTTCTTTCTCCCATTCGCCGAACATGTCTTTCGCAACAGACTCAACGGCGTCTATGCGGTCGTTCAGCTTTTGAGCGCGGGATTCGCACCGCTCGAATTCGGAGTTTAACTTATTGTATTTCGCCTCGAGGGATCCTCCATCATAGTCCGTCAGTTCTTTGAATCTTTCGAAGGCTGTCTGGAATTGCTCACCAGTGTCTTCCTGGGTGTCACGAGCCGCTTCAACGCGTGAGACGAGGATGTCACGTTTTTCGTTTCCAAGTTTTTCCTGGACGTTATAGTAGATTGTTGTGCAGCTTGATATTATGAAAGCTACTGCTGGAATCATCAAAAGAAGATAGCATCGTAATGAGTTCATGATGGTTGGTGGGTCCTTTGTATAGATCAAAGATCTTCGGGGTAGCTGATAAATGCGAGAACAGATTTTCCGTATTCTTTCCATAGTACATCGGGGTTTCGGCGTCCTGCTCCGCGTGGGAATTCAAGAGTAATAATAGGAATGCCTTTTGTCACCCCTGCGTATGATCCGAGCGAGCCGGGACGCGCTCCCAGTTTGTTGACGGGAAGGTCTGTATATTTCCCCATATGCTCAGCGATCTCCTGGGCTGGGCCGTCATAGTCAATGCACTCGAGGGGTTCATGCATGCTGACGATTCGGGTGAAGTTGAAGTCATTAAGCAGGTTGTATATTGCTTGAGCTTCAGGTTCTGAGAGAGCTTCGTCACCCGAGCGACGGGATTCACGCCGGTTGTCAGCGGGGAAGTTTCGATTCAAGTCGACGTCACTCATGTTGAACCGCCTGTTGTGAAAATATCCATCGGGGTTTGTCACAGGAAGAAAGATAACTTTCTTTCCTTCCAGTAACTGGGGGTTTTCTTTAAGATACCCAATGAGAGACATCGTAATGGGAGTTCCTGCATTCTCATTTCCATGAATCGTCGCCATCACGAGAAGCTCTTCAGGTCCATCGCCCATGGTGTAGATCCTGATAGGTCGATCTTCCTTTGATTTGCCGATGATCGTTCCCATTTCACCGAGGGGATCAGCGAGCGTTTCTTTGTAGGAAGGACCTGACTGGCAGGCAAAGAGTCCGATCAGGGGAATAACGCTCAGAATAGCGAAGAGATAGTTGGCTTTGAAAGTCATAAATAACAGTGCTTTAAGATCCTATGGTTGAATGAAGTCGTTGCTGTATGGTGGGGGAACTCTGTAGATAGAGGCCTTTTACAGCAAGGCTTTTCGTTCCGAATGATAAAACCAGAAAGATGAGTCAGGTGATCAAAGTCCAGAATGAGTCGGCCGGGTTCAATTCCGTCGACCCCGCTTTTTCAGAAGTTTGCCCACCATCAAGCACAAGAGAGACACCCCCGCAAAGATTGCTATTACCCGCCAACCCCGAAAAGGGCCTTCAACCATGAAGACTGACCAGATGGCGACATTGCAGATAAAGCACAGGGCAAAGAGTTCGTCGGCCCATTTCTGAGGGGGCCACCAGCCTCTGCTTCTCTTTGTGTGTTTGCGGTGTTTCACAACAAGCAAGACCAGGAAGAACTACATGCTGTTAGATGGATTGAATTGGGAATTGGTACTGAGAAGAAAATGAAGTGGCGGTGGGACAGGGATTCGAACCCTGGAAGGGCGTTAACCCTTGCCGGTTTTCAAGACCGGTGCTTTCAACCGCTCAGCCATCCCACCGTTGCGAGACCGAAAGAGTATGAAAAGTTACGGAGCAGGCAAGACAAAACCGTCATCTTTGCTGATTTTTCTGGAATATGTGGAAACTCGACTCACTACCCATGAATAATCATGGCATGGCGATGTAAGATCTTCAGGGTTCATTTGCCTCTGCAGTGACTTCACTTGCGATCTGTGTCCGTAAGGAATAAGCTGCCAATAATCACTTATAGAAAGGCGTTGTCATGAGTTTTGGTCGATTCCCTATGGGCGGTTCCTCGTTTGACGGAGGAGGCGGTGATTCTCCTCCGATGTCTGGAGGCTCTCAGCAGCATAACTCGACAATCGTCGAGTTGCAGGCGCAGGTTGAATCACTGAGCCTTCAGGTTCAAACTCTTTCCCGTCTTCTTGTTGAGAAGGGTCTGGTCACTGAGAAAGAGCTCAATGAATGGCTGCGTTACATTGATGGGCTGGATGGGCGGGTTGACGGCAAACTGCGCGAGAAGAAGACACCCAAGTCCTGTCACCAATGCCAGAGGATCAACCCTTCAAAAGCTGTCAAATGTCAGTATTGTGGGGCTGAGCTGGCGAACGAGTTTCTTGTTAAAGAAGAGTAATCAGGCTACTTGCAGTTCGCCTTTTCGAGCAGGAAAGTCAGACTTTTTTTCTGGTCGTTCGATAGTTCCCTGAATCCCAATCCAACCATGCAGTAGCCAGGATCCTTCTGGCGGGGAGCATGGTAAACGGCCCATATTACCTGTGCAGGAAAGACGATCGAGTCATTGAGGTCGGGTGTCGTTATCTCTACTTCTGCGCTGACACCCATACTTTGAAGAGTTTCATATTCGTCATTATTGACCTGGTAAGTTTTCAGACGGACACCAACTTCGCTGATGTCGATGGCGATGGCGCGTATTTCATCACGTCTTTCAGACTTTGGCTGACCGCAGATTCTCAAGACCGCTTCACAGGCGTACTCCACCCTTTTTGATCTGCGTCTTTCGTCGCCGGAAGAGTCCTTCAACATCTAAGTTAACCTTATACAAAATAAATTACAAAGCCGAAATACACAGCGGCGGTTCAGGGAGTCAAAGCTAAGAATGTCTTTCAGACTCGTAAAAGATGAAAAAACTCCGCTGATTATTAATGTTCAGCGGAGTCTATTCTTGGATTTATGATGCATCTAAGCGGTTATAGGACGAGCAGCTCGACAGAATTAATGTGTTCGATGGAGCGCAGTTCCTCGAGGAGTTTTTCCTCAACTTTGGCGTCCACATTGATGATAGTCATCGCTTTCTTATCGTCGGGCTTTCTTCCCCAGGTCAGCTGGCCAATATTGACATTGTTCTTGCCGAAGACAGTACCAACGATACCGATGATGCCGGGGATATCGTCGTTTTCCAGTACAATGACGTTTCCTTCTGGAACCGCACTGACGTGCTTCTCGTTCAGGATCACGATACGAGGATGTGAAGAAGTGAAGAGTGTACCTGCCACATGGTTGGCTGTGCCGTCTTCCTGTTTAACTTCAACGGTGATGAGGTTCGTATACTCATCTGACTCACTGTGACGTGTTTCAACAAGTTCAACACCCCGATCACGAAGGATCTGATGAGCATTGACGAAGTTAACCGGGAGTTCTGACAGGCGATCGAGGAAGCCTTTGACAACAGCGGTGGTAATCGGACGCAGCTCAGATTCGAGAACTGTTCCACTGTAAGAAACACTGAGTTCTATAGCTTTGCCAGAGTGGTACTGAGAAATAAAGCGGCCCAGCTTTTCGCCAAGTTCCATGTAGGGGGCGATAATCGGATAAATCTCGGGATCGACAGAAGGAACGTTCAGAGCATTTCGGACGGCTCCACCTTTGAGGAGATCGACGATCTGTTCTGCTACCTGAATGGCAACATTCTCCTGAGCTTCTGTGGTACTTGCGGCGATATGAGGTGTGATCACCATATTGTCAAGGGAGCGGAATGGGCTGTCTTCTGCGAGTGGCTCAGCGAGGAAGACGTCGAATGCGGCGCCGGCGATACGCTGTTCCTGAAGGGCAGCAAGAAGTGCTTCTTCGTTGATAATTCCACCTCGCGCACAGTTTACAATCCGAGCTGTTTTCTTCATCAGCTTGAATTGATCGTGCCCGATCATATTCTTCGTCTCAGGAGACATGGGAGTATGAACGGTCAGGAAGTCGGCTTTTTCGCAGATCTCATCAACTGTCCCGGATTCAACACCGATCTGACGCATGCGATCACTGGAAATGAAGGGATCATAGCCGATGACGTGCATGTTAAAGGCGCGAAGGCGCTTGGTGACTTCCTGTCCGATGCGACCAAGTCCGAAGACGCCAAGAGTTTTCCCATTTAGCTCGACTCCCATAAAAGCTTTCTTATCCCACTTGCCAGCCTTCATTGAGGCATCTGCAGCGGGGATTTTACGAGCGAGAGAAATCATCATCGCGATGGTGTGCTCGGCGGTGGAAGTTGTGTTTCCACCAGGAGTGTTCATGACGATAATGCCTTTGCGTGTTGCTGCTTCAGTATCTACGTTATCGACGCCAACACCTGCACGACCGATCACTCTCAAGTTATCGGCTTTTTCGATAATATCTGCTGTGGCTCGTGACCGAGAGCGGATAACCCAGGCCGAATATTGATTAATGGTCTCACGGATTTCGTCCTGAGTGATTTCAGGAAGGTGATCGACGACAAATCCGGCCTTTTCAAATACCTGGATCCCGTCTTCGGAGAGCTTATCACTAACTAATACTTTTTCCGCCATAATAATGTTTCTAATCCCTGTAACAATGGTTTGATTCCGATTCGAATCGGCCCTACTCAATGGACCGTAGCTCGGGGCCGCAAGAGAATATCCTCAGATCATGCAAAGTGAGCCTTCAGAATACTAAAAGATGAGTCAGATGCAGCCGTCCCAGAATCAATCGGAACAAGAACAGTTCCCAGAGGAACACTACGCAGCCGCACTTGAGGTAGAATGGTCTGACTACTTCTTTCCTGAACAGCACGTGGTGCTTTCCGACTACTTGAGTTCTGGTGCAAGGGGGCAAAGATCAGGCTCACCTCTTTACTCTTCCTTCTATAAAGACGCGGCCGAGTGGGCGACTGCGCTTCTGAAGAATCAGCCACCTTTGACATTGATTGAGGCAGGCGCAGGGACAGGCAGGTTTGCCTTCGAGATGTTCCTCAAAAGCACTTTTTCAAAAGTAACCCTCATCGAGCCTCATCCTCGGAAAGCTGAGTTTTTGGAACGGCTCTTCCTTCAGCATCGCTTACCTGCAAGTATTCCCTTCATTGTTGATCAGAGAAGAACAATGCGTGAAGTACCTGTCGCGAGCGAATACCCAGAGTTGGAGTCTATACCTGGAAGCGCTGAAACGCAGGTGTTTTGCAGTAAGCTGAATGAAGTTCCTCCACAGACCAAGGCAGATCTTGTTGTTTCACTCAACGTGATCGACCATGTGTCTGATCCAGCTTCTTTTTGTCTAGACCTGACTCGTCGTGTTTCGCATAACGGGCGACTTCTACTTTCAAGTCCTCTCGACTGGATTAGTGCATATACACACCCCTCCAGATGGAGAAACAGCCTGGAGGAGTTTCTCCCGCCAGGCTGGTGTGTTGAAGGAATGACTGAATTGCCGTTCGTGTATCGATCGCTTCCGCGAAGAGTTATTATCTTTCACAGCCAGGTCATTATGGCCAGACATCGTTCGTCTTAGATCAGACGTTCGCTTTAACCAGTTCCTTAACATGAGGGAACACATTGATGGAAGTTGCCTTCTTGATCTTTTCAAGGGCTATTGCTTTCTGATCTTCATTGACCTCATGAAGATCTACCAAGGGAGAACGCAGGGATGTCTTCAGCATATGATGCAGCGGGATCGGGTTCTTTATCGAGAATACTGCATTAACACATGGCAAGAGCGCCTCTTGAAGCTCTGCTGCTTTTTCGTGCTCTCCCGCATTGGCAAGGTCAGTCAGCGTCTGGAACTCTCTTGGCCACATATTAGCAGATGCGCTGATAACTCCTGTTCCTCCGCGCTTAATAATATCAGCGACGAGGTGGTCTTCACCGCTAAGGACTGTAAAGTCTTCTTCTCGAGTTCCTGCAATGATTTCATCAACTTGTGTGAGATTTCCCGAGGCTTCCTTTACAGCCAGAATGGCTGGGTGACGGGCTAATTCTATACATGTTGAAGGTTCTATGTTGCTGTTTGTCCGGGAAGGTACGTTGTAGAGGATAACCCCTGAGTCTCGCTCTGCGGCAAAATCAGCAACCTTGCGGTAGTGTTTCAGTAGGCCTTCCTGTGGAGGATTATTATAGTATCCGGTAACGTGAAGAAAAGCGTCTATATGTGTTTCGCGAGAAATTTCCCGACTCAGATATAGTGCTTCTTCCGTCGAGTTAGAGCCAGAGCTGCCAATAACGAGAACTTTTCGTCCAATTTTTTCCGCATGCCCTCGGGCGTATTCTGCGCCACGAGCAACCAGCTCAACGTGCTCGTCGAGAGAAATCGTCGCGCTTTGCCCTGTGGTTCCGGCAATCAGAATTCCTGCGCATCCTGAGTCGATTGCATCTTCAATCAGTTTATAAAAATGATAGAAATCGATTTTAATCTCACCGTGATGATCTTTCATCGGTGTGATGAGCGCAGGGTAGCAGCCCTTTAAGTCTTGTGAAGTAATCATTATAATTGATCCCGTTAATTATTTATTCAGCCCTATGCTTTCATTAGAGAAAACATAGATGATCAGTGGTTTACGTCAAGGGCAGCTCCACAGGACAAGTTGAACGCGACTGGTGCCTTACTGATGAAAGGGGCTTTTTTCTGACGATAAACCCTTTTTCTCTCGAAGCTCTTATTTGGTTAAAATCAGACTCGGTGATTCCTCTTTACCTTCTTCCCGCATACACACTACTCCCTTCAGGCGGAAAGAAACGATAATTAAAGGTAGTGGTCATTGGCAGGATCAGCATTTAGCGCAACCAGATGGGTCATCATCAGCAGTTTCGGTTACCGGATCCTGGCTTACTTTGGTCAGGTCTTTATTCTCCGCCTGGTCTCGAAGGAGATCTTTGGTGCTTACAGTACCTTTGTAGATCTGCTCTTACTGACTCTCCCTTTTCTTCCCTTCAGTTTTGATGCGCTTCTGATTAAAGAAAAACGCTTCAGAAAGCGGTATCAAATCGCGCTTTCTCAAGCCCTCGGACTTCTTGGATTAGCTGTGATGCTCACCCTGGGCCTCACCTTTGTCTTTCCTCAGCCGGGTGTTCAAAGTCTCGCAGGAAGTTTCGGAGAAGAAGACATCAGTTTTGCTGCAAAGTTCTTCGTTTTTCCTGTGCTCGCTGTTATTACTCTTAAGTTGTCTATTCGAAGTCTCCTGGCTGCTGACTTAAACTTTAAACGTATATCTATTGGTGAGTTCGGTAACGGCATGATTACCTGGATTGGGGGAGCGCTGGGAGTCTTGATTCACCCAGCAATAGAATCCTTACTGCTTGCATATTTGATCGGAGAGTTCTTTGAGTGCGTTTGGATGTATCGTGGATTTCCCTTCCGACCTTTCTCAGTACTCAATCCTTCTCGGTGGCTTTTTATCAAGTACCTGTTTGGCAAGCACCGGAAGTTCTGTATTACAAACACTCTTGATCTCAGTCTGAACAATCTGAGTTCGTCAATTCCAGGACCATTGATTTTCACGCTTCTCTCTGAGAGTGCAGCCGCTGATTTTCGTGTATCACGACTTCTGATTCAGCTACCGATTCTTCTGCTCGTAGGGAGTATCTGGAGGGTTGCCTATCCAACATTAGCAGGAATCAGCAATCTTGTTCTCCACGACCGCTGTTTAAGAATTATTGGTACCACAGCAGGTTTTCTTGTCCCGGCTGTTCTCTGGCTGGCGGTCTTCGCCCCCGTCACCGCGTACTGGGTTGGAGGGGACAAGTATCTTTCCGCAGCGCCACTCATCCAGTGGATGTCTATCTATATGGTATTGGTCGCGATCTTTTCTCCGATTGGGAGTCTCGACATGATCCGCGATAAGCCAGAGGTGGGGCTGTACTGGAATATTGCTCACACCCTTGCTCGCATTGTCGTCATCGTCGTTGCTACTCCCTTTGGGCTTGTCGCGACCATCGCTGCAATGTCTGTTGTGAGTCTCCTCTTCTGGGGCCTTTGGGCGTATACACTGCAATGGCTTCTGGGTGCACCCGCTCGCACATTCTTCGGTGCAGTCCTTAAGTTTTTCCCCGGCTGGCTTGTTCTAGGGGCAATATACTACTTAGTGGATTATTTCTCGCCGGGGTATTCTCTCTGGGGTGCTGCAGCAAGCATACTGCCTTCTTTGCTCTATATCGGTTGTATGTTTCGGCTCTTTCCGCGCGAATCTGAAATGATCTACAGGTTGCTTGGGAAAGAAAGAACCTCTTAGAGTGTCTGTCAGAATTCCTGTTCGATATAAGCTGGTTGCGAGCACTCCCTGCAACATCCCGAAAGCCTCGAAATAGCGCCACTATTCCTATCTATTCAGAATGCTGAATGGTCCACTCTCGCTTACCATCTATCTAACCATTACTTCTGAAGATCACCCTAGCGGAGAATCTTTATTGTCTCTTCACGGTCTTCAGTCAATTGCTCCTGTAAATGTTCCAGGGATGCGAAGCGCTTTTCTCCGCGTATTCTCTTGATGAAAGAAATCTCCAGATCATTCCCGACAAGATCGGCTTCGAAATCCAGCAAATGCACTTCGGCACGATGCTCACGACCATCCACGGTTGGTCTGAATCCAAGATTCATCATTCCATCATATTGCTTTTTCTGATGTGTGACTACAACTGCATAGACGCCATCCATTGGGAGCAGGGTGGGGTCATCGAATTTCATATTAGCCGTAGGGAACCCGATTGTCCTTCCGATTCTGTCACCCGTTACCACACGACCTTTAATTGTATGGGCGCGCGTTAAAAGTTCCGAAGCAAGCTCGACATTTCCAATCTTCAGATCCTCTCGAATACGAGTGCTACTGACCTTTTCTCCATGATAAAGTACAGGTTGTTTCCTGATATAGACATAACCGTACTCTGTCGAAAGCTCTGTAAGTAGATCCGGGGAACCTTTTCCTCCCTTGCCAAAATGAAAATTGGGGCCACTGATGACAACTTCCGCCCGAACAGCCTTTACAATAGTATCAGAAATGAATTTTTCAGCGGGAGTTTGAGAGAATGCTTTGTTGAACCTGAGCCCTATAACGTAGTCGATACCAAAAGACAGGATCAGCCGAGCCTTCGTTTCCCAATCCGTCAGGAGTGGGGGACAGTGGTCTGGGGAAACGATTGCACGAGGATGATTTTGAAAAGTCAGTGCAACAGTAATGCCCTGCAACTTAGTCGCCTCTTTAATGGCCTCTCTCATCAATTCCTGGTGGGCAAGGTGCACTCCATCGAACGTTCCAATCGTCAAAACGACTGGCCTGTCCTTCTTTTCAGAAAACTCTTCTACAGATGTTAGAATATGCGCTTTAGAAATAGTATCTTCTCTGTCTATGCGAATTTGCGAAGCAATGCTTCTGGCCGGCAATCCGGCCTGTCATAGATAAACAACCTGAGTTATTCTGATTCACCAGAGTCAGCCGGGTCAAAAATAATGACATCTCCGATTTCCAGCTTCAATTGATTAGAGGCGTTTCCCATCGAGACTGCCACTTCAAGTCTACCCGCAGAGTTGAAATAAACAAGTGGGCTTCCTTTTTGAACGTCACTGAATGTCCGTTTCAGTGTTCCCAAGGGAAGTGACCCAGATTGAAAGCGGCCTCTCTTGAGGTCCATATTCTTCGGCAGGTCTTTCTTTTTGAGGTTTGTCACGAGGTTACCAAACCGATCCACGTGAATGATCGTGAGCTCCATACGGTTTCCATCTATCACTTCAAGCAGTGGAGGGCTGAGTCTGACCGGGTCCGTGATGTCAGTCCCAAAATCTGAAAAGGCGAGCTTCCCGCAAGCGAGAGCCGCTGCTGCAGGAGCAAATACGTCGCGTCCGTGGAAGGTCGTAGACTTACGATAATCGATCGGGTCTCTGTCTGGAATTTCACGCAGCTCTGTCCCTTCAAGGTTAAAGAGAGGGTTGAGGATGCCGTTATCCGGTGCGATGAAATACTGCAGTCCGCGTTTCAAACAAAGGGGTCGTCTTTCTGAACCCACTCCAGGGTCAACTACCGCAATCGTGATCGATGCATCAGGCAGCCAGTGCAAACTGTCCTCAAGGTATATAGATCCTGATACGATGTCCTGGGGGAAGACCTCGTGAGTCAGATCTATAAAAGGACCAGTCGCGCCTGTTTTCAACATGACGGCCTTCATGATTCCAACAAAGGGGTCTTGAGTACCGAAGTCAGTCAGAAGAAAAATCGGAGGTTGATTCTCCGAGACTGGGGGACACATGAAGAGATCTCCTGTTAATCAATCTAAAGCATAGTCAGCAGCGTTTGCATGCCGGGTCAACCGAAGGCAGGCATCAACCGTTTGAAGATGAAGGTCGATCGTATCCTCCAGGTTCTTCGCGTAGCCTCCTGAGACGACCGTCAGGAATGGGATCTGGTGTTGGAGCATTGTCTGCAGGACAAGTTCGTCTCGAAGTTGCATCTCTTCCTTCGTCAAACCAAGCCTTCCGAGTTGATCATCTTGAAAAGTATCGGCTCCAGCTGCGTAAATGACAAGATCAGGTTGATGGTTAACAGCTGCTTCTATCGCCTCTTCGAGAGCTCGCCTATACGTGTGAAATCCCGGGTTTGCTGGGAGCCCAATATCGAGATCACTCTTCTCTTTTGTTCGTGGATACTGGTCTTCTTCGTGAATAGAAATTGTCAAAGTTGATGAGTCGTCTTTGAATATATTTGCCGTGCCATTTCCTTGATGGACATCCACATCAATTACGGCTGATTTGTTGATTTCACCAGATCCCTTGAGCACTCTCAGTGCGACAGCGATATCATTGATATAGCAAAAGCCTTCGGCATGGTCCGCAAAACCGTGATGATATCCACCTCCAAAGTGGCAGGCAGCTTTCCTGGCTAAGGCCTGTCTTGACCCTGTTATCGTTCCCCCGGCTGTATAGATCATCCCCTCAATGATCGAGCGTGTGATAGGAAGCTCACTCCTCCTTGTTCTTTCTGTATGTTTATAGTTCTCCAGATCAGTAACATATTCCGGTGTCAGCACTGAGAGAAGTTCTTCTCTCGTCGCTCTTGGAGATTCAATAATCTCTTCCTCTCGAACTCCCAGTCTTTCAACGGCAGCTTCTTTCAGGAGACGGAATTTCTGTGTGGGAAAGACATGTTTCCCAATATCTACTTCGTAGTGAGGGCTCCAGACGAATGCGGGACGGATCATCAGTCCTGGTTTTTCAACTTTCTAAAAGTTTAGAGCCCTGTGAAGGGCTCTAACGTGGAAAGGCAGTAATTGTACCTGACTTGATTAACCTAGAAGATCATAAAGGCTTCAGGTAAGGAGGAAGAGGTGAGGTCAATTTCAAAGTAGTCGGCGAGGGCCAGCCCCATTTCCATCCCCACCTGCACGTAATCTTCCCTTGTGCTGGAAGAGTTGGCGCTGTTGCTCGGAGGAAGATCATAGGTTCCCTCAAAGGTAATCGCCATGACAGGCTCCCACGCCCCTGATGGATGAACTGTATAGCGGTCGTGCATCATACTCTCCACATAGGGGCGGCTGGAACCGAGTGTGCTCGAACGGCTGTTCCCATCATTAACAAATACACTGCGGTTTTTAAAGGCATTCACCCATTTATTCTCCAGCGCGTTGACCTCCGGAATAACACCTGTACCGTTGATGTTATAGTTACCAACATGCACAAAGTGGTACGGGGCCTCATAGCCATGGGTAGAGTGAAGGTTAAGCAATACTTTTATCGGAGATATACCAGGTGAGGTCGAGGTACCCATGAACTCTTCAATCTTCGTTCGCAATGCTAACACGGCCGGTGTTGTATTATTGTAAGGTGAGCCCCATTGAACCTCCAGGTTTACTCCAGAAGCATTTGTTCTGTAATTTCCTACCTGAACTCCATCCGGGTTTGCCATGATAACGATGTTAATGATGACCCTTTCGAGAAAGAGGTTACTCTCGTAAGTGTCTGAAGTCAGCCAGTTGATCAGGCCTTCGGAATTAAAATAAGCTGTGTTCTCACTTGGGTGAACAGCGGAGTGAATCCACACTCTTTCCTTGTCCTGTTCAGGAATTGCCGTATTTGTGATGGTATACATATAGATTGGATTGGTCAGCCCTGAGGTTCCAATTTGAGTTTCCGTCACCATCGGGTGCAGCTTGATCTGGTTTCGATAAGCTTCGAAGTGCGTAAAAGTATAGGGGAAATACTTTGCAACTCTTATCGACGTCACTCCGGGCGGAGTTGTCAGCGTGAAGAAATGCGTTGTTCCAGATCGAAAGTAATTCGCGGAAGCAGGAACACGCTCGTAGGTGTCTCCACCATCAATGCTCCAGACAGGACGAATAGGTTCGCTCACACCCGTATTCGATACTTCAAAATTGAGCGTCTCGCCGCCAGAGTCAATATTCCTGACTTCAAGGTGCCACCACTTGAAGCCATAAAGTGGGCCGGTATTCTCATCGTCAGCAACGATGTCGAGGTCCCAGTCACTGCCACTCGTGACACTACTGAATGCAGCATCAAACCGCATTTGTTCCCCCGGTATCTGGTGCAGTGTAGGTTGTGAAAAGGCAGGTTTGCCAACTGCTGAAACCAGCAGGGTACAGAATAAAACAAAGATGAGTCGCATTTGACTCCTCCCTTCAAAATGAATGGTCTCTCTCTAAGCTCCGTATTGCTGGACTCACCAGCAAATGCAGGAAAAAGTTCCTCGCGCCCCCTTTGGTTGGCAAGCATGAATATTTCCGAAATCTTCAATTCAGGAAACGGTATCAAGTTTTATGAAGACAGTCTGCGTGATTCCAGCAAGATATGGAAGTGAAAGATTACCCGGCAAACCGCTCCGCATGATCGGCGATAAATCTCTCATTCAATGGACGATTCTGGCAGCTCGGAAATTCCAGGTCACCGATGATGTGATTGTGGCTACAGATCATAAAGAGATCCTGCGAGCTGCAGAAAGCGTCGGTTGCAAAGCCGTGATGACTGATCCTGAGTGCCCATCAGGAACAGATAGAATTCAGCAGGCTCTCCGGGGAATCGAAGCAGACATCGTTATCAACCTTCAGGGTGATGAGCCACTCATGAGCGCTGAAACTGTCGAGAAAGCTCATGCTGCACTTCTCTCCCGGGAGGCAGACGCTGCCACAGCCTGTGTCCCTGTCTACAATGAAGAACAATTCAGTAACCCTAATATCGTGAAGGTTGTCTGCGACTATCATGATATGGCGCTCTACTTCAGTCGCTCTCCAATACCTTCTCTCGCGAGGCGTTCAGCTGTGAACAGTGAGAAAGACTATCTTTGGGGGTACAAACACCTTGGTTTGTATATCTACAAGCGAGAGGCCCTGGAGCGATTTGTGACACTTCCCATGTCAAATCTGGAGTCACTCGAGAAACTTGAACAGCTGCGCATGCTTGAGAACGGAATGAAGCTTGTCTGTGTAAAAACACCTCACGATAGTATTGGAGTTGATGTCGAGGCAGACATCGGGCATGTCCAGCCTCTGCTGGAAGAACGTATCGGCGATTAGTTCTGGAAAGACAAGTAGACGAATAACGTGTTCTCTCATCTTGCATCGTCTGAAGTCATTTTGCTTTTCGCTTATTACTTCACTCTCTCGTTACTGTCTTGCCTGGGACTGCACAGAATCTGGTTGCTTGTTTTAGGAAAAAGCAAGCCAGCCAGCCCGGCAAAAAGGGAAGGAGTTTATCCTGATGTTCTGATTCAGCTTCCTGTCTATAATGAGCCCGAGGTTATTGAACGACTCATAGAGTCATCCCTGAAAATCAGGTATCCTCGCGAAAATCTTGAAATTCAAATCCTCGACGATTCCACTGACAACCAGACTTCTAAACTTGTAGAAAAATTTCTGAAGAAACTATCCAAGAAGAAGGAGCAACTTCCCCGTATCAGTCACCTCAAACGAGCCGACCGAGTCGGCTTTAAAGCAGGGGCACTTGAAGAAGGTATGAAGAAAAGTGCTGCTCAACTTATCGTTATTTTTGATGCGGATTTTATTCCTTCCCCTGAGTTTCTCAACGCCATACTTCCTTCTCTTCTGGATGATACAAGAGTCGGATTTGTACAATCAAGATGGGGTTTTCTCAATGAATCTTCGTCCTTTTTGACAACAGGTCAGGCAACGCTCTTAAACGGACACTTCTGCTGTGAGCATCATGGACGCTCTTGCGCTGATCTTATCTTCAATTTCAATGGGACCGCCGGGGTCTGGAAACGAGAGGCGATTGAATCAGCGGGTGGTTGGAAGCATGATACCCTCACCGAAGACTTTGATCTCAGCTTCAGAGCGTATATGCAGGGGTGGAAAGGAGTCTTCAGGTACGATCTTGTTTCACCCTCAGAATTACCCGAAGATTACTCTGCTCTCTTGTCCCAGCAGCAAAGGTGGAGTCGCGGTAGTATTCAGACCCTCAAAAAGACGTGGCTTAGACTCTGGGGTTCTTCTCTCTCGCTCGATCAGAAGATCGACGGAACAATAACTCTTGTGCAGGGCCTTGCCTGGCCACTTATCATTTTTCTTATACTCATGACACCGCCCGTATTCTATATACGACAGCATGAAGGCCTCTGGGATTTACTGTATATTGATCTGATATATCTTATCCCTGCCACCATCTGTTTCTTTCTTTATTATTTCGTTGCAGGAAGAAGAGCGGGAAGGTCGGTCATCAAATCATCAAGTGACAGTCTGGCGGCGATGGTACTGGGTCTTGCACTCTCCTGGAATAACACTCTTGCGGTTGTAAAGGGCCTGTTCCCAGGTACAGGAATCTTTGTGAGAACTCCGAAAACGGGTAACACGCAAACGATAAAGAAGGTGTCAAAGAACCAGAGGTTCAGGTTTCCTCTTGAGGGAATTGTATTTCCATCACTGACAGCAGTTTATCTTCTATGGGCCATAAAGGGAACTGTTGACTACCATGTATATCTTGCACTTCCGTTTCTGGCCCTCTTTCTTGTTGGGATGATCCTCTCTGTTTACTGGTCACTGAAGTCGATAGCGTTTCATAACCAGTGAATTGGTAATAACGGAAACACTGCTGAGAGCCATAGCGCCTGCTGCGAGAGAGGGGGCCAGCAAGCCAAACGCTGCTGCAGGAATCAGAATCACATTATAAATAAATGCCCAGAATAGATTCTGCCAGATTTTCCTCATGGTTAACTGACTGAGACTGATTGCTTTTCGCACTCCATCCAGATCACCTGAAATAAGTGTGATAGCTCCTGTCTCCATGGCAACATCGGTTCCTGTACCGAGCGCGATGCCTACATCCGCCTGAGCAAGCGCAGGAGCGTCATTGATTCCATCGCCAACCATGGCTACAACTTTCCCACGGTCCTGAAGCTCACGAATCTTCCCTGACTTCTCTTGAGGTTCCACCTCAGAAAGAATATTCGCTCTGTCTATACCAAGAGATTTCGCGATAGACTCTGCTGTCTTATGATTGTCTCCTGTCATGAGCCAGACATCGAGATCGAAGTCTCTACGAAGGTTCTGGATGACAGACTTACTGTTCTCTTTCAACTCGTCTGAGATAGAAATGATTCCCAGCGCTTTGCTTTTTCCACTCGTTTGAGCGACAATAATCACAGTCTGACCTTCTGACTCCCATTCACTAATTCTTTCTTCGTAATCGGTGAAATCGATATCATACTCATTAACCATCTTCTTCCCACCGATGATTAATTCCCTCTTTCCGACTTTTCCCGTGATCCCTTTGCCTGTCAGGGCCTCAAAATCTTTGCATTTTTTGAGTTTCAAATCTTTCGCCTTTGCCGATTGAACGATGGCACTCGCCAGCGGATGCTCGCTTTGACTTTCTACGGCTGCTGTAAGGGCGAGGATTTCATTTTCACCGAGTTTATTTTCCTTCGTATATATATTCGTTACACGAGGTTTCCCTTCAGTTAGAGTTCCAGTTTTATCGAATACGATGGTTGAAAGTTTTTTGCTTTGCTCCAGTGACTGAACTTCCCGGATCAGGATTCCATGACTGGCACCCAGACCTGTTCCGACCATGATAGCCGTCGGTGTGGCCAGGCCGAGCGCACAGGGGCACGCGATAATTAACACAGCAACAGCTGCATAGACGGCACCGGAAAGGCTCGCCGTGAATATCAGCCATGCAAGAAAAGTGATGATCGATATGACGATAACCGAAGGGACAAAATAGGAAGAAATCTTATCAGCAAGTCGTTGTATATTTGCTTTTCCTTCCTGGGCTTTCTCGACCTCACGAATAATCCGTGAAAGAAATGAATTCTGTCCCACACCGGTGACGTTGATTACCAATGATCCCTGCTTGTTAATTGTACCACCAACCACGCGGTCATTCTCCCCTTTTTTCACGGGAAAAGATTCGCCCGTTATCATCGACTCGTCAACATGGCTCTTACCCTCAATTATGATTCCGTCAGCAGGTATTTTTTCTCCTGGCTTAACCAGAACACGATATCCCTCTTTAAGTTTGTTCGCGGAGATAAAATGTTCCTTCCCATCCGATATTATCCTGGCCTTCCGTGCACCAAGCTCCATCAACGATTGAAGAGCTTCCCCTGCCTTCATTTTTGCGCGTGCTTCCATCCACTTTCCGACAGAGATTAGCGTCAGAATGACAGCAGCACTCTCGAAGTAGACACCGGAGTGTCCACCTGAGGATCCGGAGAAGAGGGTTGAAAGAAAGATGATTGTACTGTATAGATAAGCTGCTCCGGCACCCAGCGCGATCAAGGTGTCCATATTGAACCGCATGTGCTGAAGAGACTTCCATGCACTTTGGAAAAATGGAGTTCCTGCTTTGATCATCACGACAGTGGTTAAGAGAAAGACAAGCAGTCCCGATCCCCAGAAATGAAAGGAGTGTCCAAACCAGTGTTGGCCCATTTCAATGGTGACAACAGGAGCCGACAGTAATGCTGCTGTTTCCCAGCGCTCTCTCCACTGGCTCAATTCTTTCTTCTTCGCTCGTTTACGTTTCTGAACATCGTGCTGTTGGTTAGTCGAGCTCGAAGAGGAGTCTTCAAGCTCGATTGACTTTGCTTCATATCCCGAGCGAGAAAGTGCTTCCCGAATACTTTCCTCCAGAGACGCTGTGTCTATATTGCGATTGAGTATCGCAGAGGCCTTTTCTGTCGCAAAATTAACCGAAACTTCATTCGTATAATCAAGCTCAGAGAGAGCTTTCTCTACTGTGGCCACACATGATGCGCACTTCATTCCCCCAACATCGATGCTGATACGCTGGTTTGCGTTCGCTTCTTTGTCTGAATTGTTAGTGGAGCTCTCTTGTGTACCGGGTTGGTCATCCTCGTCGTCTGAGGATTCCCCTTCCACTGATGTCTCATAGCCCTCTTCGGTAATTGTCTTTGCAACTTGATCAGGCAGGACAGTTCCTTCCAGCTGCGCGGTGGCACGTGCACTACTGAGATCGACTTTCACATCACTGACCCCTTTGATGCTCTTCATTGCTTTAGTGACGTGGTCGACACATCCCTGACATTTCATTCCACTTATTTTGAATTGAGCTTGTGTGGGCATTGCTTTTTCACCTTCCGACAGATTGGTCATCAGTTATTAACTGAAAGCATAAGGTGCGCCGGTTTCATCGTTTGAGCCAGAATCACGAAAAAACCCGGCTGACAAGCAGCCGGGTTCGATCTTTATGGAGAATATGGAGCTCTCTCCAATAAACCCTGAGGAGGGCTTAATCCATCATCGACCAGTCTTTAATTGCCGTTGTCTGGTTTTCAAAGACGTAGATTGAACCGCCGTTTGATGAGGATGAAACGTAGAGATATGGATCAACATAAACTGCATCAATCACGTTGTTAATTGGGAAAGGCTGACCTCCGCCGACGCCGTCGAGGGTTGTTCCGTCGATCGTCTGGGCGAGTGAGAAGGATGTGCCACCAGCTGTGACATTGTAAACGCGAACGGCTGGCGTTCCCAGGCCATTTGCACAGTCAAAGAAAAGGTCTGTGCCATCGTCAAATGAGCCATGGCTTGTTGCTGTTCCGAAGGCTGAATTGATTGCTCCGTCGCCGATCAGTGTAGAAGCGTTCCATGTATAGCCACCGGCCGCTTCTGAACCACCACTGTAATAGCCTGCAATTTTTACTGCTTCGTTGTTACCATTCTTCGTCTGGTAGATAATTCCGTCCGTCGCGTTGTAATGCACTTCGCGAGAGTAAATGGAGCCGCCAGTAGAGTTTGAGTATCCTGCTGTGGAGAAGTCAGCTGTTGCATAGTAATTGATACCACCGAACTGGTTCAGTGCCAGGGTGTCGTCGCCAAGAAGAGCTATACCACCGGCACGAACATTTGCAGCGTCTGCATTCGTCGTAAATGTGGCGTCTTCTGTTCCTGAAGAATTAAACTTACGGATAAGTCCCTGAGGTGTGCCACCACCGTTATCACCTGCGGCATAAACGTTGCCCGCAGAGTCAACGGCTGTGCCCTGAATCCCGCGAGAGGCAACGAAGCCGCTCACACTTGCGAATACCGTATCCTGTTCGGAAGCAGGGAAAGACCCAGAAGTATCCGTTGTAGTTACGGGATCAGCAATCTTATAGACATCTCCAGATGTGAATCCCCCATAATAAAGTGCGCCTGAACTGTCTGCAGACAGGCCGAGTCCATCTCCAGGTGTGATGTTCATAATTCCATGGTAAACGAATGTCTGAGCAGATGAAATACCAGCTGCTGCAACAAACGCTGCGGTTAGTGTAAGAATACTTTTCTTCATGTTTTCTGTCTCTCCAGATAGGTCTTTTTGAAAAGGATCGATTGGATCTCTAATTCTCCGGAAATTTTGAAAATAAAATTCCCATACAACGAAACACGTAGTTGATCCGCGTTCTCCAGACAAGTGAATATCGGGGTATCTTTGAACGGGTATCCCGTATCTTGTGGTGGTTAAAACCCCTAATTCAGGGATTCCCCGACTCAAAACACCAACCAGCACGAGAGATCGATCAGGCACGATCTTCACAGGGCAGAAAGCAGAATACTAAGGCTGCCACATATAATTTACTATATGTAAATTGTATCAATGTTTATTTGTTCATATATTAGACACCGACAGAGCGTTCTCATATCATCCAAACAGATTCAGATAGGAACTCTATCCAAGGAGACCGATAATGAAAACTCTTAGAAAACACAATCAACGAGGACGTGGAGACCACGGATGGCTCGATTCACAGCATACTTTTTCTTTTGCAGGCTATATGGACCCCGATCACATGGGTTTCCGCACTCTTCGAGTCATGAATGAAGACAAAGTGAAACCAGCGAAAGGCTTCGGAACACACCCTCACCAGAATATGGAGATTTTCTCCTATGTGGTGGACGGAAAGCTCGCTCATAAGGACTCTACCGGCCACGAGGCAGTCATCGGACCCGGCACCATTCAGTTCATGTCAGCGGGCAGCGGCGTTACCCATAGCGAATTCAACGGTTCTGAGAGTGAGGACGTGCACTTCTACCAGATCTGGGTGATCCCTGCGCAGAACGGAACTCAACCTCGCTATCAGGACAAGGACTTCACCGAGAAACTCCAAGGCGGTGATCTGGTGCTGTTCCTCTCTCCTGATGGGACTGACGGTTCCATCAAGATCGGTCAGGACGCCAGAGTGTACGGAGCAAGACCGCGCAAGGGATCAGTTATTAATCATACCACTGACACTTCTCGTGGTGTCTGGTTACAGGCCGTTCGCGGCGCACTGAAGGTCGATGATGTCGAACTCAAGCCGGGAGACGGGTTGGCAATTGAGAAAACCGCTGAGTTTACCATCGAAGCTCTCGAGGATTCCGAGCTCTTGCTCCTTGACCTGAAATAAGAATCTGTTGGGAACCGTTTCGATTAGAGTGATCTTCAGAAGTGCTGTTCATTATATGCTGATTGCGCGCAGTAGCCCTGAGCGCCTGGAAGTCTCAACATGGTACCACTATGACTGCGTTCCCAGGCACTCAGATCCATAGCCCTCGCTCACTATCTATCTAACCATTAACTCTTGAAGATCACTCTGGAATTCCGATGCTGTTCTCAGTGGTAAACTGGAGGCCTTCTTCCCCCTCTTTTTCCGGCCTCTTGACGGATAGTAGGGATGCCGCGGCGATCCTGGAGCGTTGTCGGTCCGATCGCCATCGGACCGGGATCGCTCCGACATCGCTCCGGCATCGTCCCTGGAGGGGAAACGGCGCTGTGTATGATCACCCCAGATGGTATGTATGGTCCTTTGATTGTGCGCTTCACTGGACCTGATTGAGATTTTCTAAGAAGATCCAGATCGTGTTCGCACAATTCATCGAGCTACGCCAATGAATTGATAAGTACATAGAAGTGTCAGGCCATTCATTATGACTCGGAGATATATCATGACAGGTGCTCTAGTCGGTGGGAATGCGGGTCTCCCGTTTGCCCGCAGGTGCCAGTTGAGACTTCCTTGTCCTGTCAATCCGAGCGAACCGAGACTTCGTTAGAAGGGAGTGTGTCGGAACGGAAATCTCATTCAAAATCTTATAGAAGTCTCTCTTCTTTGAGAAGGAACCAATAGAACATGATCAATCATAGAGGAAAAGAAGAAGTGAAAAGGGTGATTCCCATCAAAGCCCCAAAGGACCGATCTATACCACACTGGGTCGGAGCCGCAGCGCAGCCTCAGGTAAGATCTTTTACAGCCTTGGAGCTATTCACCACACTCACAACTGTTCGATCAGCTTCCAATCGATAAATCATTGAAGGGATTGGGACTCTTGAGGAATAACAGTGGCTTTAAAATTCGTCAAGAAGGGGGAATAGAGAACCGAAAGCGCTGTCAGCGCTTTCCTTCTTCTACTTCACAATCGATAGCAATGCCACCTCGGATGAAGAATTTTCCTGTTACTTTAATCCACTTTGGACTCAGGAATTCGTTCAGCTCACTCAGGATATCATTCACAATATCTTCATGAAAAGCAGCGGTGTCGCGATAGCTCCAGAGGAAGTTCTTTAGAGACTTGCTCTCAAGGGCTTTTTTCTTTGGTATATACTCAATGACAAGCTTCGCGAAATCAGGTTGTCCGGTCACGGGGCAATGACAGCTGAACTCTTCGCAGTAGAAGGTGATGACGGTATCTCGCTTATGCTGGTAAGGAAAGGCTTCCAGCTTTTTGCTCGGTCCCTTTGTGGCCGAGCCCAGCATGGTCACTCCCTCTGTCTTTGATAGTTTGCTCGACTTTGATGGATCAGACTTCGCCATGGTCGCCTTTACTCCTTCTCTGTTTCTTCTTTTGAACTTTCTGCTGCTTCGCGTCGCTGATCTTCGATCATGACCGCTTCGTCCCAATCATCTGTTCGGAAGGAGGAGGCAGGCAAGCCCTCTTTGTTGAAGAGGGTCGCTTCCGGGCAATCTGCCCAGGCATAGCGGACTGCTGCCGGGTCTTGAATTCTCGGATGAGAGACATGGACCTTGTCTCCACTTATGACTGCTTTGGCTGGGTAGAAGATCCTGTCCTCTCCCGCGATATGAAAACCTCGAAGAGGATTTGGTGATTTCGTGAGCCCTCCATGAACATGCTCGAAAGAAATAACCACCGATGAATCATCGATTTCATACGATCTATACAACGGTCCGGAATATACGACTTCTTTTCCAAAGATGATCTGTTCGGCCGCAGCAAACATTCTCTCTGCGACAGGGAGCTTGGCTGAAGGATGAACATTGTCACAATCCCCATGATCAAGTGTCTGAACCATCGCGGTATGTGGAATTGAACGGGAAGCTTCCAGTTGGGCTTCTCTCAAACGCGACCACATTGATATCTCCGGGTTGAACTTCTCTCCACAGGCAGAGATCTGCGCATAGATGAATGGAAGTTCTGGTCTGTCCCAGGCCTCACGCCAGCCTTCTACAAGGAGTTGAAAAAGTCTTTCGTACTGATCTGCGTTTGCAACATTGGATTCACCCTGATACCAGAGAATGCCCCGAACTCCGTAGTTAGTGACTGGGGCTATCATTCCGTTATACAATCTGCCGGGAGACTGATGGTGATTAAAAGGTTCATCTGGTTTAACAGGAGCCGGCGGCAACGAATCGGGCATTCTTGAAGCTATTCGCATCTTCCAGTAACCATGGAGAGGAATTCGTTCTGTTTCTGGTTTCTCGTTGAAGAGCGATAGATACACCTTATTATTCAAACCAAAGATTCCACCGTTCATATAGACATCGACGACCCTGACAGCGATGGTGTTTTTTCCCGGCCTCACCAGGTTGGAGGGAATGCGATAACGTCGTAAGATGGACCACGACTCCCGATACTCCTCCAGTACCTGCCCAACCTTCACTCCGTTGAAGTACGCCTCATCAAAATCATCAATTCTGGCCAATGATAAGAGCAGGTCTTCGTCTTCCCAATCTTCTGGAATTTCAACAGATCTACGGTACCAGACAACGCCATCAATCTTAACGTCCTGTTGATCCCACGAACCGGGGACCTTGATCCTTTCCCAGAGCGATTCATCAAGATCTGGTTGGGCCCAGGCTGGCCGCGATCCTCTGTTCTCTTTTCTTCCTGGAGCATACTGTTCCCGGTATTCTTCTGCATCCTCCAGGTAATTGGCAATGCGCTTCTCCATTTCGCGACGGGGAAGCATATGTTCGTCGTTTTCGATGACCAGCTCTGCAAAAAGGTCATCTTTCAAAAGAGAGGATTCAGGAATCCACGGTTCTATTCTGCTTCCACCCCAGGTTGCGTCTATAAGCCCAACGGCCACACCGTACTCTTCATGCATCAGACGTCCATAGTGCCACGCAATAGCAGAATACCATTTTGTTGTTTTCGGCGAGGACTTTTGCCAGTAGCCTTGCACCGTTTTGACGGGGTCATATTCCTTCGTTCTGGAAACCTTGAAGAGTCTGATTTGATCGTTTGCTGAATTATCGATATACTCTTGCCCGTCTTCTGATGCGAAGAGGGGCCACTCCATATTAGATTGTCCCGACGCCAGCCAGACTTCTCCGATCATCACATCGCGCACGACAGCGGAAGTAGACCCCTCTATATACAGGGTGTAAGGACCGCCTGCTTCCATGGAAGGGATATCCACTTCCCAAAAGCCACTGCTGTCTGACACGGTACGAAAGGTTTCTCCATCCAACGTAACACTCAGTGGTGTGAACGGTCGGTCCCATCCGAAAACAGGAATCTCAATCCCTCGTTGAAGGACACAGCCGTCCGTGAACAAATTGGGCAAGTAGAGGTGCTCTGCGTGATCGGGAATCGAATGCTTCCAGTTCGCTCGAGAAGAAAAACAACCATTCACCATGAGCAACAATGGGGAGATGAGTAAGACAAACAGGGTAGATTTCTTAAGCATCAAGTCATCATTCCTTTGTGAACTAGAGGTAACCTGCTAAAGAATAGTAATTTGTTGAGTCTTTGTCTGTCCATCGTTAATCCGTGAACGGGAATCACGGTAAGTGATTCGCTGAAGTTGACGGTCTGCGTCCTGGGTCTCTACTCAAGAGACTTTTCTCTGCAAAAGGGTATAGACAAGAAGGTAGGAAGAGTCGCAGGAAACATAAAGATTGCCTGATGGTTGTTCTTTGTCTTAAGTGACAAGTATCTTTGATTCGAACTATTACGGGGTGAAGCATGAAGTATGTTCTTGCTCTTGACCAGGGAACCACCAGTTCACGGGCTATTCTATTTGATGAGTCCGGCAGGAAAGTAACAACTGCTCAGAAGGAATTTGAGCAGCTTTTTCCGAAACCAGGTTGGGTAGAGCATCATCCAGAGGACATTTGGGCGACACAGATTGGCGTGGCTACAGAGGCAATCGGTCGATCAAGAATCAGAATGGAGGATGTCTCGGCCATTGGCATCACCAATCAACGCGAAACCGCTATCGTGTGGAACAGGGAAACAGGTGAACCGGTGTACAATGCAATCGTCTGGCAGGATCGACGTACTTCAGGAATGATTGACCAACTTGTCAAAGAAGGTGCCCGTGACATGATCGTCTCGAAGACAGGTCTTGTTCCTGATGCATACTTTTCCGCAACGAAAATAGCCTGGATCCTTGATCATGTGAAAGGTGCTCGCCAGCTTGCAGAGTCAGGAAAGCTCGCATTCGGCACCGTTGACAGCTGGCTGCTGTACCGCATGACAGAGCGCACACTCCATGCAACTGATTTCTCCAATGCATCTCGAACAATGCTGTTCAATATACACACATGCGATTGGGATGAAGAACTTCTTGAACTCTTTAAGGTTCCACGGTGCATGATGCCGGAAGTGAAGCCTTCTTCCGGTTTCTTTGCGGAGACGACGGGGAGTTTCGCTTTCGGATCAACGCCCATCACAGGCGTTGCTGGAGACCAGCAGGCAGCGCTCTTTGGTCAGCTCTGTACATCACCGGGTATGGCCAAGAACACCTATGGGACCGGTTGCTTTATGCTCGTAAATACTGGAAACGAACCCGTCACCTCTCAACATAATCTCGTTACCACCGTGGCATGGGATCTGGAGAGGAAGCCTGTTTATGCTTTAGAAGGGAGTGTCTTTATCTGTGGAGCTGTGGTGCAATGGCTGCGCGACGGGCTCGGTTTGATTCGGACTGCATCTGAGGTAGAAAAGCTTGCTGCAACAGAGAAAGATAACGGAGGTGTCTATCTTGTTCCCGCCTTTGCCGGGCTCGGAGCACCGCACTGGGATCAATACGCACGCGGCATTATGTGCGGAATTACCCGTGGAGTCACTGCTGGCCATATAGCACGAGCTGCGTTGGAAGGGATCGCCTATCAGGTATCTGATCTATACGAAGCGATGAAACGAGACGCTCAGATCCCTATTGAAGAGTTGCGCGCCGATGGAGGGGCATCACAGAATAATCTGCTCCTTCAGCTCCAGGCTGACTTTCTTCAGATTCCTGTTGTGCGTCCGAAAGAGGTAGAAACCACTGCCCTTGGTGCTGCATATCTTGCAGGACTGGGAGCGGGAATCTGGAAGAGTACGGATCAACTTCAAAACCAATGGGAAGTGGATAGGCGCTTCGAACCTCAGATGAATCCGGAGGGTGTACTTGCTATGAAGGAAGGATGGAAGAAGGCGCTCGAGCGCTCAAAGTCTTGGGCCGATGAGTGATCTTACTCAAGGTGTCGCAATCCAGTGGTTATTCCCTCCAGTGTCCATGACGCCAGATTCCGCCCGCCATGGTACCAACTACCTGCACGTTGAGCGTCTCGTTCGGATCTATCTTATAGAGATCTTCACTTAGGACAACCAGGTCAGCGTAATAATTCTCGGCGAGGCGTCCCAGTTCATTTTCCCAGCTTACAGCATAGGCTGCATCCGTTGTATAGGCACGAATCGCTTCGTCCACCGTGACGCGTCCTTCTGGCCACCAGCCTTGAGGACCGGGAGAGCCGTCAGCTCTGCGGCGTGTCACTGCTGCGTGTATACCCTTGAGTGGATCGAATGGCTCAACGGGTGCATCTGAACCAAAAGCGATGTGCGCACCGTGGTCTATTTGGATACGAGGGTTGTAGGAACAGCGGCCTCTCTCACCCAATGTGACATCAGCAAGGGGGTAGTCCGCCGTGGCATGAATTGGCTGGAACGAGCATATAATGTCAAGTTCTGCAGGACGTTTGAGGTCGTCTGGATGGACAATCTGAAAGTGCTCAATGCGATGTCGTCGATCTTTTCGTGGTATATCCAGTTTCGATTCGTAGTGCCTGACCTCTTCCAGTGCATCGAGAACATCTCTCACAGCTTCATCACCGATGGCATGAATTGTTGAATAGAACCCAAGTCGTGTAGCTTCTTTACTCAGCTCTATAATTTTCTCTTTGGGGGTGACAGTGATGCCTCGATTATTTGGGTCGTTGTCATAAGGCTCGATCATCTTTGCCGTAACAGAACCGAGAGCACCATCGGCGAATATCTTGAGGCCGCCTACACGGAGCCAGGGTCCACCAAAACCTGATCGAAGTCGTATTGCATGAGCATGGTGTATATAGGGATCATTGATATGTTTGACAGTACGGATGCCGAGTCGACCTTCTTCATTCAGAATCTGATAGGCTTCGAAGGCTTCCTTGCAATCGTAGTCATGCATCGATGTGAGACCTGCCGCCCAGGCATGAGGCTGTGCATCATCAACAGCTTTAACAATGTCCTGCGTTGTCGGTTTGGGAACGATCGCTCGGACGAGGTTGATTGCCTCCTCAAAGAGTATTCCGGTGGGCTTTCCATTGGAATCCCGTTGAATCTCTCCACCTTTCGGATCCGGGCTATGCTCATTGATGCCGGCAAGTTTTAATGCGAGGCTGTTAACCCACGCAGCATGGCCGCTTCTTGCATCCATGAAAACCGGTTTGTCGGGAACAACTCTATCCAGGTCATCAGCAGTGGGGAATTTCCCGCCTTCCCAGGGACCCTGAGCCCAACCGAAACCTCTCACCCATTTCCCTTCGGCAATCTTTTCTGCTCCTTTGGCAATCAGGTTAACAGCCTGTTCTTTTGATGGCACATCAAAGAGATTAATCTCTTTCAACGTCAGCGCGGTCCAGGACCAGTGGATGTGGGAGTCCGTAAAGCCGGGGAGGACCATAGCTCCTTCCAGGTCGTGAATCTGAGTTTGCGGACCCGCGAGAGACTGAAGCTCTTTTCCTCCTACAGCAAAGATCCGGTCGCGACTGATAGCGATTGTATTCGCTTTTGGATTAGCAGAATCAAGTGTATAGATGTTTCCGTTTATGAGCAGATGATCAATCATTTTTGTTTTTCAGGATTTCTTTCTGGAATTGCGTTACAATTAAGGCTTCTATTCATATCTGTTTCTGGAGACAAGTATTTCTGCGCGATTCTTCAAAGAAAAAGATGAGGCAGTCATTGAAAATAACATTTGTGTGATGCAGGTCAGATTAAATCTCACCTTGATTCTTTTTCTTCGTTCCTTAATTAATCGTTTTGAAACCTTTAGAGGAAAAAATATGAAAGCTCTTGGAATTTTGACAGACGGGAAAGAAGGGTTCTTTCTCGATGAATACGATCTCGAAGACCCGGGTCCCGGAGAAGTGCTCGTCGACATTAAAGCTTCCGGAGTTTGCCATACAGACTGGGATATCAAGCGTAACGCGAAAGATGTTCTTGTGATGGGGCACGAAGGAGCAGGCGTTGTGCTTAAAGTCGGTGATGGCGTTAGAGGTCTCCTGAAAGGAGATAAAGTTGCTTTGAACTGGGCAGTCCCATGCGGTAAGTGTTTTCAATGCATCCGGGGAAACCAGGCAATCTGTGAGAACAAGCCTGAAGTTCCTGTAGGCCGTTCGTCGTACAGAGGGAGTGGCATGAGGCGCGCCTTTGCTCTTGGATCCATGTCTACACATACGGTTGTCAGGCAGGAAGCATGCGTGAAGTTTACTCAGGATATACCTTTTACCTCCGTATGCATTACAGGCTGTGGTGTGATGACAGGTGTGGGAAGCGCTTTGAACGCGGCAAAGGTTCAGCCGGGCACTTCTGTGGTCGTCCTGGGCACCGGAGGAGTTGGTCTAAATTGCATCCAGGGTGCTCGGATTGCAGGAGCCACCATGATCATCGGTGTTGATGTGAATGATAAACGACTTGAGCTCGCAAAGCAATTCGGCGCAACGCATACAATTCTAGCTGACAGAAATGATATAGGTCTCTTGAAGGCTGCGGAAGAAGTCAAGGCACTGACTGACGGACGCGGTGCTGATTATTCTTTCGAGAGTACAGCCATTCCTGAGCTTGGTGCCGCACCGCTCGCAATGACGAGAAACGGAGGAATGGCTGTGCAGGCCTCAGGTATTGAAACGACGATCCCCTTCGATATGGAGCTCTTCGAGTGGAACAAGACGTATATCAATCCTCTCTATGGTTGTTGTGTTCCTGACAGAGACTTTCCACGCCTCTTCAGGTTCTACGAAAACGGAGAACTGCTTCTTGACGAAATGGTCTCGAGGACTTATTCCATGGACAAATTGGAGGAGGCCTTCGACGATATGCTGAATGGTCGAATTGCCAAAGGTGTTCTCATAACTGATCGAGATGGAGGAGTATGATGGCTTATAGACGTGTAGAACCCAGCCGCGATATCTATTCTCCGCCGAATCTCCGCTGTTTAACATTTATGAGCCCTGCTTTGAAAGAGCGGGGAACTGTCACGCTCTACCTGCCCGACGGGCATGAGGAAATGGAGTCAATCCCTCTGGTTCTTCTTCTTCACGGGGTTTACGGTGATCACTGGTCGTGGGCGTTTATGGGGGGCGCACATGTTCGGGCCAGCGAGCTGATCAATTCCGGTAAGATCCGTCCCATGGGGATCGTCATGCCCTCAGACGGTAATGTCGGCGAAGGCAGCGGGTACGTCAAATGGCCTCACAAGGACTGTGAGAAATGGATTATCGAAGATGTGCTTGGTTGTGTCCGAATGCAATATCCCTGTTTTAGTGATGCTTCCCCGCTTTTTATCGCCGGGTTTTCCATGGGAGGTTTTGGCGCGCTAAGGCTTGGCTCCAAGTACGCCGATCTCTTCTCTGGAATTTCAGGTCATGCGAGTGTCACACATTTTGATCAGATGCAGATTTTTACAGAAGATCCCAAACTGGACCTCTCGCATCTTACGGAAGGAGATCGATCCTCTCTTTACTGGATGAAGAAAAATCGAGAATCACTTCCTCCACTCCGGTTTGATTGTGGCAGCGATGATTTGTTGATTGAATATAATCGTCAGTTGGCAAGCAGTCTGGACGAAGAGGAAATCTCCCATCAGTTCAAAGAGGTCCCCGGTCGCCATAGTTGGGACTATTGCCACGAGCATCTTGGGAACAGTCTTATGTTTTTTCACAACCTGCTTGAGTAATTTGCTAGCGATCTTCCATTGACTGGCGAATTTGCTGTAATTTCTGCTCACGTTTCATGAGCTTCATGTCGCCAAGAAGTTCCTCACGAACCTCTTCGAATGGAACGCGCGTAGAAGGTATATGCGCGACTTTTTCAATGATGAAAATTCCGACGTCCCAGGGGACGGTGCGGGTCTCGCCCGGCTGCATTTCAAAGGCAACCTCTTCGAGTTCTGGGAGATAAGTTCCTCGAGTAAAGGCGGGCAACTCACCATTGTTCTCGCGGCTCTCATGTCGGCTATATTCGGAGGCGAGTGATGAGAAGCTTTCACCATTCTCAAGGCTCTCCAGAACCTTATCGGCTTCCTCTTGAGTTGGCACCAGGATGATACGCGCCTGGACTTTTTCCTCCGAGGTATAATCTTTGACTCTCTCCTCGTAGAGATTTTGCAAGTCAGCCTCTTCCACCTTTACCTGCTCAAGCATCTGTTCAAGGACAGCATTGGCGACTTCTTCTCGTATGCGTCCTCGAACACTGGCGAGAAATGCCTGATCCTCCAGAAGGTCTGAGTCCTCGAGCCAGCTCAGTAAGAGCAATTCATCGAGAAGCTTTTCCTGAAACTCAGTATCCGTGTTTTCCGAATCAGGGTTCCTGATCTGGTATCTCTCGTAGGCCTCTCGATAATCCTTTTGGGTGACAACAAACCCATATCTATCCAGCGCTGATGGATCTTCCTGAGACCTGCTGGGAGGTGTGGTGAGTTCGAGCCAGAAGTCCATGCGACTGACAATATCATCCATTCTTTTTGCAGGATCAGAGGTAAAGCCCTGGGCTGCAGGCTTCGCATCCGGCTGTTTCAGCTGTTCCGGGGCCGGCTGTTCGACAGGTTCGGGAGCAGGTGTGGGTGAGTGCTGGCAGCTGATTAGCAGAATCGGGGCGAATATAAGTACACTCGAAAGGTAGCGAGAGATCATAAATGGGCTCTGGTTTATTTTGTCGTTCGGCCGTTACAGAATTCTGCCTAAGGCTTTTTCTGAGACCTCGAAAAAATTGTAGGATTGTTTTTCAAGGAGTTCAATGAATTCCTCACGTTGATTTTGATCTTCAAATTCGAAACCAAGCAGAGCCCTGCCGACCCGTTCCCCCGTATAGATATAATTGAAGTAACAGATGTTGGCTTTACTCTTCATCGCGATCAGGAAATCCCTGAGAGCGCCTGGCCGTTCTGGAAACTCCAAACGGATGAAGAAGGGAAGATTAAAGAGCTCCGAGCGGTAATGAATAATCCGGAATTCCACGTCCTCCTGAGAAGTCACGTCCTCAATATCATATCCAAATTCTGCAGCTTTCTTTTCGAGTAAGCCAAATTCAGGGGGAGAAGCTTCAAGTCCAACCACGTACCAGGCTCTTTCCTCATGGATTTTACCGTACTGGAACTCGATGATGTTGAGCTCTGACATGAGCGTGTCCAGCAGCTTCATGAGCGCCCCTGGTCTCTCTTCGACTTCAAAGCGATAGTACCTTCTCCTGCGAGAGCCGATCCCTGCATGACGAACGATCCAGGAAAGTTGACCAAAGTCCAGGTTTGCTCCGCAGAGAACCGTGAGGACTCTCTTCCCCCGAGCTCGTTCAGCGTCTTTAAGGAGCGCAGCAACGCCCATGGCTCCTGAAGGTTCCGCCAGACAGCGAGAGGTTTCCCACAAACTTTGTATAGCACCACAGACCTCTTCATTGCTGACTGTCATGAACTCATCGATGACGCGACTGCAGATTGGATATGTCAGAGCCCCTGCCTTCTTGACGGCAGTGCCATCGCAGAAGACGTCGACATGAGGAAGTTCCACAGGCTCACCCTTGTCTATTGCCGCTTTCATGGAAGCCTGGTTTTTCCCCTCAACTCCTATAATCTTAATGTCAGGATAATAAAAGCGGAGGACCGTTGCGACAGCCGCCGCCATACCGCCTCCGCCTATTTGCAGATAGGCAAGGTCGAACGGCCCTTTCCCTGATATGACTGCTTCATCTCCCAGGGTTCCCTGTCCCGCCATCGTATGCAGATCGTCGTAGGGGTGGATAAAGGTGAGTTTTTCCTCTTTGGCAACTCTAAGAGCCTCGGCTGCTGCTTCGCTGTAATTATCCCCGGTAAGAACGACCTCCACCATGTCCTCGCCGTGCTTCTTGACTGCTGCCTGCTTGGTTCGAGGCGTTGAAAGAGGCATATAGATCTTTGCAGGAACTCCCATTCGCTTTGCAGCGAGTGCCACGCCCTGCGCGTGATTACCCGCCGATGCTGCGATAACTCCGCTCTTCTTCTCCTCGGGAGTTAAGAGACACATGCGGTTGTATGCTCCGCGCCACTTATAGGAATTTACCGGAGATAGATCTTCCCGCTTGAGATAGACTTCAGCGTCTATTGGGAGCGGAAGCTCCTCCAGAGGTGTCGGAGGTGCAACTGCATAGACACGAGAACGGGCATTCTGAATCTCTCTGAAGAGTGTTTCCTGATTCAAGAGTCTTCCTCGCTCTTCTTTCCGGTTCCGAATTTCAGAACTCCGAATTTCTCTGGTGTATGAAAGGAGGCACCATCCAGTGGGGCCCAGCTACTGTAAACTGAGCCCTCCCTCGTTATTTCATGACGGGCAAAGTTGATACCCCATTCATCTCCGCCTTCAGGATTCAGGTGGGTGATCGTATCTACCGGTATAAGGATACTTGCGAGCCATCCATCTTCTTCATAAGTCATTGAAATTGCAAGGTCGTCTATATCTTTTCTTCGATCACAGGCCCCCTTGCGCGAGCAGTACTCGTCAAGAAATCCTGCTTTTGGGTTCACAATGAGATGCCAGTAGCTTCGATCGGTATTGCCCGGATCAATAAAGATCTCGATACAGTCATCCTGCCAGACATCAGAATCTCTGTTCAGGTGGCGTACCTGAATACTATTCATTTGATCTTCATAGCACTTGATGTTGAGCAGGATAAAGTTCTCGTCATATTCTCCCGAAATTTCCACATCATTCTTCACAATCTCGCCAGAATCCAATTTGGAGAACCCAGACGTTGTGACAATGTGATCATCCATCGGTCCTTTCAGCGATAAAGTCTTTTCGCCAAAGAAGGGAACCGCATAGATCGTAAAAATAAGAATACAAACGAAACGCGTCATGGAGTATCTCTACCTTGCCTTTCAGAAGAACCGGAATTCTTTTTGAGAGTATGCTCAGCTAACGGTCAGAGGCAAGGAAGAGATGAGTCTCAGCTAACGATGGATGATATCAACTTGTATTTCGGGACCGGTAGACGTCTCCGTCTGAAACGGTGCCATTTGTCGGATCGTAGAGTTCCAGCATTCCGTAGAAACTCCCTGCATTCTCAAAGCGGAGGTCCGGCCCTGCGCTGCCAATCTTCCAAAAGCTCAGGCGAAAGTTCTTTACGTATCCCGGCGAACCGCCGTTAAAGATGTCATGCCAGTACCCCGACCCATAATCATAGCTGTGGTTTTTTGGACCGTTTGGCTCGAGATAGTGAGAATGTCCTGGGAGCGTCGTATCAGGAAACGTCTTATCCTGAAAAGGGTCTTTATAAATTGTTGAGAGATAAGCGATGGGCGTCGTCAGTTTTGTATAGGAGTTCACCCAGCCGAAGTGTGGTCCACCAGGTGCACCGTCGTAGGGAATTCTGTTATTGTCGACCGTGTAAGATTCGATAGCGGTGGCGATGGTTCTCAGGTCTGATTTCACACGACTCACCTTGGCGCGTGTCATGGCCTCCAGAAAATTAGGGACAGCAATCGCCGCCAGGATCGCAATGATGGCAACGACAACCAGAAGTTCTATCAAAGTAAATCCTTTCAAAGTTTTCTCCTCTCTCTGTTTTAATTTCAGCACAACCACTCAACATTGACACTCAGGTCGACTGTTCAAGAGTAAACTGAACGAGAGGCATAGAAACTAAGAAAAAGTCTGATCAATGGCCGGAATTCCTGAAAAATATCTCACGCAATTTTTCATCGAGAAAATAAACACCGTCTATTTTAACCTTCTGGCAGATACACAACGATCAGAATCTATCCGCGCCACATCTCGAACATCAAAAGTCTGGAAGCGTTGCCTTTCAATCCTGGAAGTCGAATCCGCCTCTCCAAAAGTACTCGATATGGGTACAGGCATCGGCAGCTCCACCCGTCAACTCGTGCGTCAATTCCCTGAAGCCAGTTTCCTATGTATTGATGTCTCAAAACTCATGCTTCACGAGGCCAGGCATACACTGACACCGATATCTTCTGATGCAAGCTTTCGCTATGAAGAACTCAATGCCGAAGAATTACAGCTTGAGGAGAACTCATTTGATCTCATCCATATCAATTCTACGCTCTTCCACCTCGAAGATCCTGAAGAGATGATCCGCTCATGTACTTCCTGGCTTAAGGTTGGTGGGTATTTGCTCATTACCGATGAGCCCAATCGATCCTATTACGCCTCCTCCTGGTGCCAGGCCTGGACAGTTGCCCTTGCAAAGGTTCGTTCGTGGTTTCTGTTCATGACCGATATACAACGGCTCTGCACTACCGTTGCTCGGAAGCTTCATCTGGTTCCTTACACCGGCGAACCTCCATCTGACTATGAGATCGTTATTGAAGAGTTACGTCGACAATCTATTCTGACAAACGACGAATTCTTCTCACCAGAATGGGTCCACCAGATTCTGAACTATCATGTTCCAACTCAGGACGGCTGGAGTCTGGGACTTCGTGGCTTTGATGCGGAGAAGATTAGCAAATGGGGCGAGCTTGATATGCATTTTTTCGAAACCTGCAATGCGCTGGGTGAAGAGTCAGAGCGCACTTTCATTCATCGCTTGCTTAACTGGGTCCTGTTGAAGATCTATCCTCGCAACGGTGCACGGTTCTTCGCTGTCTATCGTAAATAAATTATTAGCCACAGATAGATGAGGATGGATGAAGATGTACTTCTCGCCGCATCACACGCTTTACCTCAACTCTTGGGTTGCCAAAATTTATAAGAAGGCTTTTTTTGTAGCCGGTCTCTTTCAGATAGTTCAGGCTCTGTGCTAGATGCAAATCATCCAGTTTCTTTACACACTTCAGTTCGATGATCAGTATTCCTTCTACAAGTATATCAGCAAAATAATTTCCTATCAAATGTCCTTTCTACTTAACCTTGATAGGATGTTGTCGGAGATAGTTTATTTTGTGCTCTGATAGTTCAATTGCCATGGCAATCTCGTGCACCTTTTCAAGAAATCCATGTCCTAGTGTATTTGCAAACGAATAGGCGCTACCTATTACTCTTTCTGTGAGTATGTCTTCCATTTTCTTTCTGTCCTTTATCCTATTTATCCTCATCTATCTGTGGTTGGTTCTTCAGCTGTTTTCTCAAACCAGCTAAATAAATCTTCCTGAACGGCTTCGTCCTGGTATTTAGATTGATGCTTCTTGTAGTACCCCTCCGGTGGAGGAGGTGGGTCTTCACTAATATCGATCCCCACCACACGCAGGAGCGTCTGGAAGCCGCGTCTTAGTAAACGTATATAGGATTCAGGGTCGTAGCTGGTCTCTGGCTGAAGCAGCTGCGCCAGGCAAACTCGCTGCATCACATCCTTGTCGCGCTGGCGAACAATCAGGTAACTGACGCTTTGCCCAGCACGCATGGGAATCCCCGCCAGTTTGGCCTGGCGCGCCGCAATAGCGATCATATTGTTCGATCGATAATCGTCGGGGTCCATAGAGAGAGAACGCGTGATGAGCAATCGCTCGCGAGGAATTTCGCCACGCCAGAGCTTGCGCTCACACTCTTCCAGTAGCTTGAGAAGGTCGGGGATGCGCGCCCGGTATGCCGTCAGGTTCTCTGCCTCTGCCAGAAGATCTATACATGTTTTCTGTACATCACGAATAAAAGGTGGGAGGTCGTGACGTCGCGCTTCGATGCCGCGCATCTTTACCGAGCCATCCTCAAACCGACCAAAGAAACGGTTCGGTACAGGCATCGCCGGGTTGACTCGTGATGGCAGAAAAGCAATCCAGCGATAGACACCTTCCAGGGCAATCGGCAGCTCTGTTTCCTCCAGGATTGCCTGACAGAGCTCCTGAATCTCTTTCCTCGAAGGCGTTCCCAGGTGGCGATGTTCCGGATCACGCTGGCACCAGAAACAATCAACAATGGCATGAAGAACACGAAAGCCACGCTCTTCACAAACCTCGCGGGCACGTATCAGTCGTTCACGAGAGAAGGCACAGACCGACTCATGGGCTTCGATCCGACCAAAGCGCGCATTGCGATAACCCAGATAGCCAAAACAACAGACCAGCAGCCACTTGAGCGACGTCTGTCGCGAGTCCATGATATAAGCCGTCTCTTCGTCCTTTGTCTCGCGTGCCTTGCCACGAATGCGCTTATAGCGAATGCGCTTTTCAATGATCGGTGCAAGAGCACGGGAAACCAGTCCTTCACGTTTCTCACAGACGGTATAGCCAATCTCTGGAACTTTGTCATTGTGACAGCAGGAACAGTTAACCGTTTCCGGTGAGACATTAAAGCGTGACATGATCGTTGGATACATCGAGACAAAATCAATCTCGATGACGTTTTCATAGGCCCCTGTCTTTGGCTGATAGACAAGACCTCCACGATCTGTGGCAAGAAGCTGTGCGGCTGTTTTCCAATCCTCCGGAACCGACTTTTTCCAGGGAATCATAAAACCTTCACGATAAGCAAAATCCAGTTGGATCGACGTGATGCCTGTGCCTACGGAGCGACGCCCAATACGCTGAACCGGTAACTTGGAAACACGTGAGACCTCAACCAGCCCATGCATTCCGGTGTGTTCCACCATGAAGGAATTCTCTGCGTCTATATGCCACCGACCATAAAGAGGGTAGTCGGGTGACTGGTAAAGAACACGCCCATAAGAGAAGTATGATCTCCCCTCCATACGAATAGAACGGGGTTTGGGTGGCTCTTCCCGGTCTAAGACAAGATGAACAGGGTCGTTGAAGCTGTCGCGCGCCGTTTGCTCGATCACCATGAGAAGAGGAAAAAGAAAACCATCGCCACCTTTTGTGAGGATAATATCCGGGTCGTGTATTTCAATGAGTCGGTTCAGGGATTGCAGGAGTTCGCCTGAGTTGTCGCCGTCATAATGATACTCATCTCCATCTATACGAGCAGCTATCCAGTCGAGATGAGGACGCCCTCCATGGAGCATTCCATCTCCCTCCAGTTCCATGGTGCATAGATCCGGCAGGTGATAGTCTGTTTCCCACTCATTGTCATCCCGCTCAATGTGAAGAATGTTGCCGTCTCTGTCTGCTTCAAATTGACACCAGCCGCAGGGAATCAGCTGGCGGTCGAAGTTATAGTGCTGTTCGGGGAACAGGTCGGCGTTGAAATACTCGATATCGGGATGCTGACGATAAAGTCGATTGAGCAGTCCCTGATGCCAGTTGAAGGGCGACTTGACTTGTATTTCGAAAACAGGGAAGAGCTTGCCGCTCCAGAAGTCACGACGTTCCGTCGGGCCGATTAAAGCGACATCGCGCTGCCACCGCTCCAGGGTACGCAGGCAGTTGGAGAGCTCGCGCTTTCCACCAGCAAGATAGACAGAAGGAGTAAAGTGATCGAGCAGGCGCAGCCGTTTGCCGTCCCCGGTAATCACATAGAGAACCATCCCGTCGGGGGAGCAAAATAGATCGAGAAGAAAACCGCGCTGCATCGACGTTCAAACCCTTACTCCAGAAAGTCTTTCTGTATAGAATCGGATTTCAGTTCGCGTGGAGCTTGCGTGCTGGCGGGGTAGGGATCCTCGCCTCGTTCGTGTGCGAGAGCGACGCGCAACTCTTCAATCTGCTTTTGCTGTTCCAGAAGAATCGACATCACGATCGCGTCGAAAGGAATTGGACGCGCGGCTGCAGCGGCTTCGACCATGTGTTGACGCGCATGGGTAAAGAGAGCATCGAAGGCTTCCTGGTCTTCCCGACGTAAAGCGCGTCTATAATGTTTCCATTGTGTGATTTCCCGTTCGAGGGACATATTGAATGTGGGAACAGTTCGGCCCATGAAAAACTCCTTTTGTGTGCATCCCGCAGAGGCGCAGAGGCGCAGAGAAAAGATTTTAAGTAATAGGTTCTTTTTTGTTCATGTAAAGCAGGTAGGGGTCTAAAGTTTCACTTGAATAGGGTTTAAGAGAAAAAGAAAATAGGGTTAAGTGGGAGCAAAAGTTATACAGCAAAGTTTCAACTTCTCTTTTGGAAGTTCTCTGCGCCTCTGCGGGATGATTTCATTTTTTGACCCAGTTCTGGTTCTCTTTCACTTTCTTTAGAAACCATGACAATCTTAACTATCTATTCTATACAAACTTTAGAGTCTATTCACACAGCGGGTAATTCCCGTTTTCATTAAAGCTTCCCGGAAATTAAGAAGATATCCCAACCTCAGACCCATCAGTCTCATGTATGTTTGTACCTGTTTTTTGTGGGACTCACATATTTTTTCAACGGACTTAAGTTCTAGAAGTACTTTTTCTTCAACGATGATATCGGCTCGAAAACCCTCTTCCAGCGTAACATCTTTATAGGTGACAGGAATACTTACCTGTCTTTGTACATTTAGTCCCTGCTGTTCAAGTTCATAACAGAGCACGGCTTCATAAACAGTTTCTAAAAGCCCCGGCCCCAGCTCTTTATGGATGGCCAAACAACAGTCTATTACAATTGTTCCAATTTGATTTTCGTTTAGAGATTGAAGATGCTGTGTTTTCATTGTAGAATCCTTTTTTCTCTGCGCCTCCGCGCCTCTGCGGGATGCCTTCGTCTTCAAACCTTAATTTCAATCTGTGTATAGATAGTCTCATTCGTTTCTCTCTCCGCGAATTGAGGACTCCTCCTTCTTTTGCCTCCCAGTTGCTGGAAGGTGAAAGCTCCGCCGGCCAGCATGCGCAGACGCGTCATCACATCCGCTGCCCGAGCTACCTGGTTGGCCCAGGGTCGTATAGAAGGTACGCCCTCTTCCTTGCTCTCTTCGCCAACGGTGACCAGCAGCGAAAAGCCCCGCTGACGTAACTGCGAGAGCGAACGCAGCGTCCGACGGAAAAAGTGTTCCCGCTCGAAGCGTGGAATCTGCTCGTCCAGAAAAAGCGACTCCAACCCCAGCACCACCAGCAGCGGAGGCTCGGGTTTCGTGGGCAGAGCCGGAAACTTCTCTGTCGCCAGCGCTGAGAGTTGATGGATCGTGAAAGCTCGTGAAAGATAAATCCGCGAGAGAACCTCCTGGGGGTCCAGCGCCATGCAGCGTGCCCAGTGGGAAAAACGGTAGGCGTCGAAGCGATTACAGGCATCGGCGCAGTAGATAACCCGCTCTTCCGTGAGAAGACGCGCCACGCCGGCGAGCACCATGGGCATCTCGCGCTGAGGAAGCTGCAGGCCGACAAAGGAAGGTCCACGAAGAGAATATCCCACGGGACCGGTCAGTTGCACGGCGCCGCCGCTCTGCCAGGGATCGCTGTCCATGTAGGGTGAAACGGCCATTGTTTGTCGAAGCTCCTCTCAAAAAGGCGAATAAAAAGTAAAACACACGGAGGGGGAGGATTCGTCAACGATAAAGGCGAAAAAAATACGAAGATGGTGAATGGGTGAGGACAAACGAACGGAAGAGTGAGTGCGCCTGGCCCCTCCTGGGATCGCTGATCTCCTGAGGCTGTCCCAGAACGAGAGCTTCTTCCTTGGCTTTGT
>CAYTGM010000009.1:0-213512 GCA_964437365.1 uncultured Candidatus Sumerlaeota bacterium
AGGATGAAGGATGAAGGATGAAGGATGAAGGATGAAGGATGAAGGATGAACTTGAGTTATTATGGATAATGAAGAGAAGGTATCAAGATATATTTATATACGCTTATTAGATTAAGTTCGAGTGCCTTTGCCAAGAACCACGTCGTAACGAATCATTTCTTCGTGCCCCAAGCCCACTAATCTGCATTCCCTTCTTTGGAGACATCTGCCAATACCAGGACAAGACAATTGAATTCATCCTTCATCCCTCATAATTCATCCTTTCCACTTTTCCCTCCTCCTTTCTTTTCCTCGCTTGACACCTCCTTTCCATCCGCCTTCCTAGTTCCCGCCCTTCAGAGGGCACTTCCAGCAAACTAAGAGGATAGCGAGATATCATGGAAACCACGCTTGTACTGATTAAACCTGATGGAGTTCGCCGCGGATTCGTCGGAGAGATTATTTCCCGTTTCGAGGCTAAAGGCCTGACACTCCGCGCCATGAAGCTCATGAACATGCCTGGCGACCTCGCCGATAAGCATTATGCTGAGCATGTCGAGAAGCCCTTTTACCCCGAGCTCAAAGCCTTCATGACCGGCAGCCCGCTGGTTGCCCTGGCCATTGCCGGACCCGACGCTGTTGCACTGGTTCGCAAAATGATGGGCGCAACGAAGCCTGCGGATTCTGCTCCCGGAACCATCCGTGGAGATTTTGCAACTGTCGTTACTGAGAACCTCGTCCACGGCAGCGATTCTCCCGAATCAGCCAAGCGCGAGCTTGAGCTCTGGTTTGATCAGTCTGACTACGTCAGCTGATAACAACCAAACAGCCAAATTCATTCAGACCCCGTCTCCACTGAGACGGGGTCTTTTTTCAGTATAGACAATTTTAGTAATCGTTTCAGATATATCTTATCGAAATCTTTGAAACCTCAACGCCCTTGCGAGCGAAGCGAGGCTGAAGTCGAGCCTCGTACTTTAGTGCGAGGAAGATCATCAGAATATCCCCCCAAACTGTTTCAACAGTTTGTCGCCTTTGAAAACCGTTGAAACGGTTGCTCGTTTTAGACACGCCAACGACCTCGGATTGAAATCCGAGGCTCGGCTAAAGTCTCGCTTCGCTCGGAGTAGGAAGCAGCCGAAAATATTAGTCTCCATCTTCATCAGGTGTATATGAAAGAACCCCTCTACTGAACGTTCCATTCGTAGGATCATAGATCAACCCGATCCAGTGCCCCTCGTACTCACGAATATATCGCAGTTCCCTCTTTTCGGGCTTTACGTAATAGACAGAGCTTCCACTATTGGAATCCGGATAAAGCGCATAGAACTGTTGTTTAAGCTGAGCTGTCCATGTCGTAGATGCATCAACAGACAAGGGGAGCGGAAAGCGATCTATATCTTGCGAGCTTTCCACGAATTCTCTGATTTCTCTTATACGCTCATTCCTTCGAGAGTGCTGAGCTGCCTCAAAGTTTCCGAGCATGTTGCCGAACATAAACAGATCCCAGATGATTATACAAGTCGCCCCAAGAAATGCGAGCGAGGAGAAGAATTTCCTCCTGATCATCTGAATCCAATAGTAGAAAAGTACAACCCAAAAGAGAGGGGCAACGATCGCCAACAAGTGGAGAATACCAAACCCCTCTGAGAAAATATGCGGTCCCATGGATAAAGGAAAGAAAAGTGAAAAGCCAAAGATTGGAAACAACAAGAGAAACAGGTTTAAAAAACTGACTGTCTTTTTCTTTTCTTCGGTCAATGAAGACGATCCCCTCAAGTTGTTAATACACCAAATCGTTTGATAGAGACTCCATCGAGACAACGAGAAACATCAATTGAAATCCTATGACGGCAAGAGCGGCTTTTCCGACAGAAAACGCCCCCACGAGCGAAGCGAGGCTTTAGTCGAGCCTCGTACTTCAGTGCGAGGATCATCATCAGAATATCCGCCCCGAACTGTTTCAACAGTTTCTCTCTCTTGGTGCTCCTTGAACCCTACCGAAAGATCGGTGGATTTTGGACCCCCCATCGATCGAGGATCGAAGCACTGCAGTGGTTCGATCATGCATCGAACTTGCATCGATACTGCATCCATCCCCTCCAATATCACGCCTGTTTTTAAGAAATGTGAGAATCGCGAACACTTGATCACAAATATAGGTGGTGAAGACTCCGTCAATCACCTCCACAAGACTCGTAAACTCCCTTTTATGAGACTTTACCCCGTATCGTCAGACCTCGCTCCCGGCATCTCTTGACACCTTCTGGCCTCGTCACTTGACTACTTTCCGGTTTCAATCTGAGCGACAGATTATCTTTTTTCTGCGCCCAAGTATTCGTCTTAAACCCCTGCTCCAAATGCAGGGACAAAATTATACATAAGGATACCTCTCATGAGTCTCATTGAAGACATCAAAGCCACCGAAATTCTCGATTCCCGCGGTAACCCGACCATCGAGGTCAACGTTCTCCTGATCAGCGGCGCCATGGGTCGCGCGGCTGTTCCTTCCGGAGCTTCTACCGGCGAAAACGAAGCACTCGAGCTTCGTGATGGAGATAAGAAACGTTATCTTGGCAAAGGCGTTCTGAAAGCTGTGAAGAACGTGAATGAAAAGATCGCTCCTGCCCTTCAGGGAATGGACGCCACCGATCAGGTAGCCGTCGATAATAAGATGCTGGAACTTGATGGTACAGAAACGAAGAAGAATCTTGGAGCAAATGCGATCCTCGGCGTTTCGCTTGCCGTGGCTAAGGCAGCTGCAGAAGAACTTGCCATTCCTCTCTATCAGTATATTGGTGGTTGTAACGCGAAGACACTCCCTGTTCCCATGATGAATGTGATCAACGGCGGAGCCCATGCGGACAATACGATCGACTTCCAGGAATTCATGATCATGCCTGTGAATTTCGATTCTTTCAGCGAGGCACTTCGTGCTGGAACAGAAACATTCCACGCGCTGAAGAAAGTTCTGAAAGATAAAGGACTCAACACAGCGGTTGGTGATGAAGGTGGTTTCGCACCAGACCTCGGCACTCCTGAAGAAGCTCTCGATACCCTGACAACAGCGATCAAGAATGCAGGCTACAAGCCCGGCAAGGACATCTGCTTTGCTCTCGACGTTGCTTCATCAGAATTCTATGACAAGAAAAAGAAAAAGTATATACTCAAGAAATCAACCGGCGACGAGCTCACAAGCGAGCAAATGGTTGATCGTCTTGCTTCACTCGTCGATAAGTACCCGATCATTTCGATCGAAGATGGCTGTGATGAAAACGACTGGAAAGGCTGGAAGATTCTCACCGACAAGATTGGTGACAAAGTTCAGCTCGTTGGTGACGACCTTTTCGTTACAAACACTAAGTTCCTGAAAAAAGGAATCGATCAGGGCGTTGCAAACTCAATCCTCGTGAAAGTCAACCAGATCGGTACGCTGACAGAAACTCTCGACGCAGTAGAAATGGCGAAACGCGCTGGCTATACAGCGGTTCTTTCGCACCGTTCCGGTGAAACAGAAGACGCAACGATCGCTGACATCGCTGTTGCGACGAACTGCGGCCAGATTAAGACCGGTTCTGCGTCACGTAGTGACCGTATCGCAAAATACAACCAGCTTATCCGCATCCAGGACGAACTTGGCAAAGCGGGCAAATTCGCTGGCGACAGCGCTTTCTATAATCTTAAGAAGTAAGCCTGTTTCGACAGAATTCTTCAGTTCGGATGAATCAGTGAACAGGGCGGCGTCGATGACGTCGCCCTTTCTTTATCTTCATAACAATCAACATAGACGTTGCCTCGGTCTTTCAACCTGAGAGAGATGAAGACCCATGGCCAGTTCGTTCAAAAACCTCCTAAACTACCAGGCATTTCGCTTCGCACTCGCGTGGATTGGCGCAGCCACTTTGCTCTGGGTTGTGAAGGGGTGGCAGCTGGAGCTTGCGCCTGGCCCTAAGGCACCGATCGCCGATTTCCCGACAAAGAGTATTGTCTCGCTCTTGTTGATGGCCATCACTGTTCCCTTGATTATCATTAATGGGATGTTTTACCTGAGGGTTTTTAGATTCCCTCTCCCTGAGAGTTTCACCGTACACCTCGCACTTGGATTCTTGACTACAACGACGCTATTTGGAATTGCTGGAGGATTAGCGGGATTTCTTGTCATTGCGCCAGGAGTCATCCATCTCTTTACCCTACCAGGACTCATTGGATTTGTCTATACAAGACAATGGGAGAGAGTCCCTAGAATTCGCCAGCCCAATATCTTCGAGGTTGTCAGCTTGGTTTTTTTCTTTCTTGTCCTCGCCGCCGCGTTGGCCCCTGCCGTGGAGAGTGATGGAATCCGTTACCACCTGACTATCGCGCAAGAGTGGATTAAGTCGGGGAGCTTCACTCCTTTCCCCTACAATGCGAACAGTAATCTCCCTTCTCTTCAAAGCCTGCTCGCTGCATCGACTGTTGGACTAGATAACCTTGGCCGTATCTATCAACTCTATCATGTAATCCATTTCGGTGCCTTGATCATTCTCGGAGATGCCATTGTAGGATTGCTTCTTGAACTGAACTCTTCCGAAGAGAAAATGAGGCTGAGGGGACTAACAGGTTTTGCTATCCTTGCAATTCCTGCTGCAGCGGCATTGTCTTCCTGGCCATTTGCAGATGTAGCTTCCTGTGCTTATTTCATCGCTGGACTCTGGGCAACTATCTATACATTCAAACATAGTAAACCGGTCGTTTATCTCATTGCGGCAGGCTTTCTTGCAGCTGGTATTGCGACTAAGATTTCTACTCTTCCGGTAACAGGAGTCACTGGACTCTTTTTACTTATTCTCTTATTCGTCAATAGGGTCCCTCAGAAGACAATCTGGATAGCTTCTATTATCACCTTGGGAAGCTTTGTTCTTTTGCCCTGGCTGATCAAGAATTATATATATCACGGCAATCCACTTTATCCACTCGCTTACACTGTGTTGGGAGGTCCCGAATGGTCTGAAGCAAATCAAGAATTCTATACCTCAAAATTTGGTGAAAAAGGTCTTGGAAATGACACTATGGCATTCTTGGTGTTCCCGTATAACGTCACCATTAAGTGGAAAGCCTTTGAAGCTTTTAACCCAGGTCCTATGATCCTTGCCTTTTTGCCTGTCGCGCTCTTGGCCTCCCTGTATACTTTACTTTCCAGAGAGATAGGAAATCCGTTAAAGATACTATCAGGCTTTTCTTTAGTACTTATAATCGCTGGGTCGCTCGCTTGGTTTATGACTTATCAGAGTACCCGTTTTTATTTACCTTTAGAGATATTCATGACTATCGTCTCAATGTTCTACCTATCCTGCGCGATAATCGGAAGAGTAGAGATTTCTAGAGTTGTTCCATACTTCCTGATGATTCTTTTTCTCATCTCCTCAAGCTGGGCGCCCGCATTTTTCTGGAGAGGAAGCTTTTCCTACTATGCAGCCAACGGCCAGTTACGAGAGGAGCTTTTTATCGCAAACAAGTATAACGCTTATTTTGCAGCGGAATGGCTGAATGAAGAAACCATAAACAATGAACCCGTACTATATATTGGAGAGTTCCGGGCATACTATGCTGACACATATAGACCCCTTTCGAGCGATTTCTTTGATACACCCAGGATTCTCGTCGAAATCAGAAACTCCGAGTCGAATGAAGCGATGATCGACGACTGGAAAGAACGAGGAATCAGATTTATCCTCTACAACGCCAGCGAACTCGCCGCATACGAACAAGGTTACTTCCGACCCCGCTTTTCCAATGAAGAGTGGGAGCGCTTCACAGACCTGAGAGAGCAATTTGAGGACTGGGTCGTGTGGGAAGATGGGCAAGGTGTCTTCATACTGAGTCCCTGATAAACAATAACCCTTGTCTGGCGACCACACATCTCGGCAAAGTCAGACCCGCCAAGACGAGTAGAAGCATCATGAGTATCGCCCCCGAAAAAACAAAACAACCAACCAAACTGAAAAGACCTGAGATCCTGGCTCCCGCTGGAACCGAGGAAATGATGAAGGCTGCCGTCGAGAATGGCGCTGATGCCGTCTACTTTGGTCTTCAGCAGTTTAACGCACGACTTCGGGCGGCAAACTTTACCCTCGAAAAACTGCCAGAAACCATGGCCTACCTTCATGAACGCGGCGTGAAGGGCTATGTGACCATGAACACGCTGCTGTTTCCATCCGAACTGGAAATGGCGAAGGAATGTCTCATCGGTTGTTCGAACTCCGGAGTTGATGCAATCCTTGTTCAAGATCTTGGACTCGCGCGTCTGGCCAATGCACTCGTACCCGATCTTCCAGTTCATGCGTCTACACAAATGACTGTCACAGGACCTGAAGGTATCGAAGCCTTAGAAGATCTGGGTCTTGAACTCGAGCGTATCGTAGCTGCCCGAGAAATGAACCGTCGGGAAATCAACAAGATGACGACTGCGGTTTCTCACGAAGTTGAAGTCTTTGTCCATGGAGCCATCTGTGTTGCGTATAGCGGACAGTGTCTCACATCTGAGGCTCTTGGTGGTCGGAGTGCAAATCGAGGCGAATGTGCCCAGGCATGTCGGCTTCCCTACGATCTGATTGTAGACGGTAAAGTGACGCCCGTCGACGACCTCAAGTATTTGCTCTCACCAAAGGACCTGGCTGCCTACGAGGATATAGGCGACCTGATCCGAAGTGGCGTTGTCAGTTTAAAGATCGAAGGTCGACTTAAGAACCCTCAATATGTCGCCGCCACCGTTCAAAGTTACCGGGCTGCAGTGGACGCTGTTATCAATGAGCACCATGATCCTGTCATGGATGCGTCCACGGAAGAAAAGCTTGCGATGACCTTCTCCCGCGGTTTCACCGGCGGTTATCTGCACGAAACAGATCACCAGGCTGTCGTTGAAGGACGCTTCCCGAAAAAGCGTGGTCTATACCTGGGAGAAGTGGCTTCTGTACAAGGAAGTCGTGTCAGGGTCATTCTCCAGGGGCCTGTCAAGGTTGGAGATGGTGTTGTCTTTGATGCGGGAAAACCTGACCAGGACGAAACGGGTGGTCGAGTCTATAAACTCTATCAGGACAATAATCGAGTAGACGAGATAGACAGTAGAGGCGATTTCAAAATCGTGGACCTGGAATTTGATCCGATGCGGACGAATCTCAAAGGTGTTGAGACCAATCAAAGGGTTTGGAAGACCTCTGATCCAAAGCTTGATGCAATGCTCACTTCCAGTTTTGCGGGAGATAAGATTTATTTTCAAAGACCTGTTCATGCTTTTGTAAAAGGTCAGGTGGGAACTCCACTTCAACTGACATTAAAAGACTTTGAAGGGATTGAAGTTACTGTCCATGACGACAATCCGGCAGAGGAAGCGCTCAAGCGCCCACTGAATGATGAAGTCCTGCGCAAACAGATTGGTCGGCTCGGTGGAACACCCTTTCGCCTGGAAACATTAAAGGCAAAGCTAATTGGCGACTTGATGGTTCCCATGAGCAGATTGAATGAATTACGCAGAAAAGCCGTCGAGGAACTGATCGGCAAGAGACGTTCACTTCACACGCAGAGATATGTTCATCCTGAAGCTTTTGGAGAACTGACGCAGATTGAGAAGACTTCGCAAGAAGCACAAACAAGACTGTCTGTGCTTTGTCGAGAGCTGAGCCAGGTTAGAGCAGCTGTTGAAAGTAACGTCGACATCATCTATACAGACTTCGAAGATATACGATTACACAAGGAAGCACGGGCACTTATCCCGGAAAGCGGACCACAATTCGTCCCTGCAAGCATACGAGTCATCAAGCCAGGCGAAAGCGGATTCGTGAAGTCGCTGTTGAATTGCGACCCCGATGGAGTTCTTGTGCGCTCGCTCTCTGCCTGGCAGATTCTGAAAGCGCTGAAACCAGACCTGAAATTTTATGGAGATTTTTCTCTCAATATCTCCAACCAGATTACGGCTAATCTTATTATGGAGAAAGGCTTTCAACAACTGGTTCCAAGCTATGACTTGAATATAGACCAGCTGATGGAGCTGCTTTACGCGTCCGATCCAAACTGGTTTGAAGTCACGATTCATCAGTACATGCCTATGTTCCACATGGAGCACTGTGTTTTCTGTCGCTTTCTCAGTGAAGGAACCAATTATACGAATTGTGGTCGACCCTGCGAAGAGCACAAAGTAGCTGTGAAAGACAGGCTGGGCTACGAGCATCCGGTGAAGGCAGACGCAGGTTGCCGCAATACTGTTTTCAACGCAACCGCCCAAAGTGCTTCCGCCTACATGAAACGCATTCTTTCCAGTGGAACGAACCGTTTCCGTATAGATTTTCTTTCGGAAGATGCACGTCAGGCCAGGAAGATCATCAATGCCTACCGTCCCGTAGTTGCTGGAGAGAAAGACGGCTCAGAGCTCTGGAAAGAACTCAAGGTAAGCAGCAAGCTTGGCGTCACCAAAGGCAGCCTCGATCACGATTAGAGTGATCTTCAGTTATTCCTGAGTTTCATCCCGTAGTGCGGTCAACGTTGGATGATCCCCGTTTAGAACGCAGGATTTCGAGCGCTTGACCTTAATCTCTCTGAACTTCATCTCTAACGCATCGTATAGACAAAGTCTTCCAACCAGAGGTTCTCCAACTCCCAGCAGGACCTTGATCACTTCAGTAGCTTGCATACTGCCTATGACACCAGGCACAACGCCAAGAACTCCTGCCTGCTGACAAGTCGGTACGGAATCTCTTGCTGGTATTTCCGGGAAGAGACATCGATAGCAGGGAGATTCCGGTTTCTTGTCATTGGGGAAAACGGTCAGCTGACCTTCGAAACGGAACATAGCTCCACTGACGAGAGGAATTCCCTCGAGGTAACAAGCGTCGTTGATGAGATAGCGTGCCGGAAAATTATCAGTGCCATCTGCGACGACATCGACACCCTTCAGGACCTCTCTTATATTTGAAGAGGTCAGTTTCTCCTCAATCGTGATGACTTCGATGTCAGGGTTGATTGCTTTCAGACGAGCCTTCGCAGACGAAACCTTTGGGTTTCCTATTTCCTCGTTTGAATGGATAATTTGACGCTGAAGATTCGAGAGGTCGACCCGATCGTAATCAACGATGGTAATCTTGCCGACTCCCGCCGAGGCAAGATAGAGAAGCACAGGAGAGCCCAAACCACCGGCTCCGGCAACAAGGACATGGGACTCAAGAAGCTTTCGCTGACCTTTTCCACCGATTTGAGGCAGAATAATGTGCCTCGCATAACGTTCCAGTTGATGTTCTGTAAATCCGTGCTTGCTCATGTGCGCGCTTACCCTTTCAATCTGTTTTGAAAGCAATCATCCCGAAGAGACTGGTGCAAGCAATGAACCTTACTTTGATTCCAAACACGTTACGATCTCTCCTTTTGATGATCGGGACGGCAACTCTCATTTCTTCCTGCGTTGTGAAGAAACAATACTACACACCTGACACCGCACACGATGGAGACATTCTTATTCTGAATGCCAGGGTCCATGATGGAACCGCCGAGAGCAAGATGGAGAAACAGGACGTTCTGATCCGTAACGGACTAATCCATAAGGTTGGGGATATTGATCTGTTTCCTGTTGATGAACGAGAGCTATACAAGAGCACAACGTTCATCGATGCAGATGGCAAACTACTCACCCCGGGGTTCATCGATACGCACTCGCACGGTAATCCTTTAAAGACGCCTGAGTTCACTAACTTTCTCTCGATGGGTGTGACGACGATCTGTCTTGGACAGGATGGATCGAGCACGAGAGTTGGAGAGATGAAGAGCTGGTTTGAAGACATTGAATCAAACGCGACCGGCGTTAACATCGCTCCCTATGTTGGACACGGCACTATCCGGTTCGAAGCTGGCGCTGACTATACAACGGAACCCACTAGTGAACAGATCCAGAAGATGGCGGATTTGATCGACCAGGCACTGGAGCTCGGTTGTTTCGGAATGACGACCGGCCTTGAGTACCAACCCGGAAGATATGCAACAGAGGAAGAGCTGGCGAAAACAGCACAGCCTGTGGGCAAGCGCGGCGGCGTCATCATGAGCCACATACGAACAGAGGATGACGATCAGCTGATCGATTCTATCAATGAACTGATTAAGCAGGGAGAAGCCTCGGGAGCCAAAGTCCATGTTTCTCATATCAAATCTGTCTATGGTAAGGGAAAAGAGCGCGCCGAAGAGATCCTTACCGCTATTGATGCGGGACGTGCCCGCGGAGTTGATGTTTCTGCTGATATATACCCTTATACAGCCAGCTATACAGGCTTAAGTCTCCTCTTTCCGGAATACGCTCTTCCACCGAACAATTATGAAGATGTCACGAAGACCCGCCGTGAGGAATTGCTCGACTATTTGAACCGTCGTGTGGCGAAACGCAATGGGCCAGAAGCAACCCTGTTTGGCTCAGGGGAAGACGCGGGCAAGACTCTCGCCGAGGTAGCGGAGGAAGAGAACAAGCCCTATCCAGAGATCCTTCTCGTTAAAGGACCAAAAGGTGGGAGTGCCGCTTACTTCATTATGAACGAGGAGCTGCAGAACAGATTGATGCAACACCCTAACGTAAATATCTGCTCAGATGGAAGTCCAACAATGCATCATCCACGAGGACACGGCTCTTTTGCGAAGATCATTGCTTACCATGTTGAAGAGAAAGGTGCATTGAACCTGGGGCAAGCTATTCACAAGATGACAGGTCTTGCAGCTGAGAACTCTGGTATTATAAATGACAAGAGGGGTTATATACAGTCTGGATTCAAAGCTGACCTGCTTCTCTTTGATCCCGACGATGTGGAAGATCTTGCAACCTTTGAAAACCCAAAGGTTGAAGCGAAAGGTTTTGATACAATCATCGTCAACGGCAAGATCGCTCGGAAAGATGGTTCATGGGAATCACTCAGCAACGGGAAACTGTTAAAACGTGAGTGGAACCTGTAATTCTCAGCCTTAACACCATGTAAAGACTAAACAGAATCGATTGAATAACAAGACGACATTTCCTGTATCCTGGCCGTTCATTCTTGCCTTGATCGCCTATGTATGTATCGGCGTCTGGCTTGAACCTGGTATTCTAAATAACGGTTTTCGCTTTGATGAAAGCTTTTCAGAGTATATCCCCTGGCGTGTTGAAGCGGGACGGCTTCTTGCCAGCGGAGAATTCCCCTTCTTTACCCAAAGGGTATTCGGAGGAATGCCTCTCTTCCCCACTTCCTATTCGGGGGTTCTCTATCCTCCTAACTGGTTGTATATCTTTTCTCCTCCGTGGATTGCCAATTATCTGAATGTCTTTCACTATGCCTTGGGCGGTATCGGGATGTATCTCTATCTTCGAACCTGGAGACTCATTCCATTCTGTGCTTTTATTGGTGGATTGCTTTTCATTACAAACACATTCATGCTTTCACATAGTTCTCATGTGTCTATGAGAGAGGCTGCACTCTTTGCCCCAATCGTTGTGTGGACTGCACGTCTCCTTCTAAAGTCACCTTCTTTCCCTCGCGCACTGTTGTTATCCCTGCTCATTGCTCTTCAAATCAGTATCGGCTACCAGCAGCTATACCTCTTTACGGTTCTCTGGATCGGGGTCGAGTGGCTCGCTCTCTTCAAGTTTAATCGCAAGTTTCTTAAAAAAACCCTTCTTCTGGCGCTGGCCGGAGTAGCAGGAACAGCTCTTCTGGGGATTCAGATTCTGACGGCACTCGAGCATGTTCAATATACACCGAGAGCTGAGATGACTGTTGAGGTCTGGCAAGAGGCAAGCTTCCCCCCTAATCATATCCTGATCCACCTTAACCCACGCGTCTTCGGGTTTGGCTGGCCTGACTATATGGGCGACAGTTTCGCTGCCGAGATCGTTGTGACTGTCAGCCTGATGGCCTGGGCTCTATGTGTTGCCTATATCGTTTTCTGTTTGCTGAAGAAATTCAAGGTTGCAAGAAAGAGAATTACAATTCTTCTGTTGGTATGCATCCCTGTTATCTTTCTTCTAGCGCTTGGAAAGTACTTTCCTTTGAATAAGTATCTCTTTCATGTTCCTCCCTTTAATTTGTTTCGTGTTCCTTCCCGCTGGTTGTTCCTGATGGGAACTTTCGTCGTTATCCTTTCCTCCTTTTCCCTGCAACATATAATGCGGATGAAGCCATTGAATAGACTAGCCTGGACATTCGGAGCTCTTGTTGTCTGGCACGGGGTCATCGTACTTCTCTACTATCTCTTGAGATCACTGCCAGAGGGTTCTCGCGCTGGTTCGATTTCTCCATGGGAACATTTGTATATCGGAAGTGAAGTCAATCTTCACCGTGTTGTACATTGGCTTCATGGTCCGTATGCCTCCGGTCCGATTCAAATTCTGGACTATACGGGAATTCATCTACTTCTTCCTGCGCTGGCTATCCTCCCCCTTGCTTTTGCACGACGGTTTCCTCTTCCTGCTGCAGGGTTGATCGTGTTCCTTCTTTCCTTCAATCAAATGATCCTGTTCCGCTATGCTCTGTTTGAGTCATATCCGGCAAAGGAGTTTACAACTCTTGAAGGTCATAAGATCATGAAAGACTATGACTTTGACCTTGTTGAGCGTCTGTATATGCTTTCTCCTGATGGAGCATCGATGCCTGATGGAGCTTATCCTCACATGCTGTATCTCTACCCGGGTTTCAGCAGTCTGAGTGGTTATTGCCCATTGGTCAGTTCTCGTTTATGGGATACACTGCGCATCAATCAACTTGGGTTTCCCGTTGAAAGCGAGATGTTTTACAAGAGCGCTGGCCCTCTCCGTCAACTCGGCGTGAGTCATATCTTTGTCGACGAGACCCGCCTTTCTCCGAAATTTGAAGAGCTGTATCAGAATTCAATGGGTAGTGAGTTTGAGAAAGTCCTCGAAAACGAGGGGACCGTCTTGCTGAAGGTGATCGAACCTCGCCCACGCTTTGACTATGCAACCGAATGGCGTCAGGAGGACGCTGCAGAGTACAACACGTTCGTCCGAGAGCACGATCCTCGCCCGGGTAATGTTCTGGCCATCCTTCATAAACCTGATTGGGACCGCCTTCCACCTCCTGAGAGTTCCATCGCTCCTGCCACAATAGAGGTCCTGGAAGATAGTGCCACCCGGCAAGAGTTGCGAGTTTCCTCAGAAGAGGGAGCCGTACTGCTGATTCGGGATGTCTGGTGGAAAGGCTGGAAGTTTAAAATTCCTGATGTCACAGAAGGTTGGGACCGAGTCCACCGAGCAAATGGACTGATCCGCTATGTGGCTGTACCTCCCGGAGAGCACATAGTAACATTGCGTTATCGTCCCCCGGGATGGCATACTGGTTTGTTAATTTCAGCAATAGGCTTGATGCTGATGGCAGGCATGCTTGCTGGAGCCTGGTTTGAGAGAAAGTTGAAACTGGAGAAGTAAACGATGAAGACATTAAAAATCTATACATCTGCATTGGCGATACTGGCGTTAGCTCTGGCGCCTCTTAAGTCTGAGGAAATTGATATTCACGATACACCCTTTTACCCAGAAAGCAAATCACTGGAAGGGCTCGTCATTACAATTGATCCCGGTCACGGTGGAAGTTCCCACCAGGGTGGATATCACGGCAGCGCGCGGGGAACTCAATCCCGAGTTGTTGAGGGTGATCTGAATATACGTGTTGCAACGCTTGTCCGCCATTACCTCAAGGATGCTGGCGCACAGGTTCATATGACACGCTATGAGGACCGAAAAGTAACACTTGGCCCCACTGGTCGCGCCGAAGAACTGGGTGCCCGTCCTGCTCTTGCTGAAGAAACACGCTCTCACCTTTTTCTATCTCTTCATCACAACTCAGCTCCGAGAGAAACAGCTGACGGGGTAGTTGTCCTGATCTGGCCAACAGACTCGAAAGGTGAAAACCAGCCCCTCGAAATTGCCTTCGCCGATATCCTGGAAGAGGAATTGAAGAAAACGGTTCCATGGAAAGAGGACTTCACACAGTATATACATGACCATCCTCTATCAGCCGCGAGTGACATTCCAAGCGCTGTGGTAGAATATGGATTTCTCAGCAATGTCGACTTCGATGCCTGGGTTGTCCAAAGAGGTTCAGCAGAACAGGAAGCGATCGGAACACTCAGAGCTGTAGAACGCATGTGGAAGGAGTTTCGTCCTGACCTTGAAGCAAAAAGAAAAGAACTGTTCCCCGATGCGGAGCCGGTTGTTGTTCAGGAGCGATCAAATCCCTATGAATCTCTATACAAGAGGTTTTGGCCCGGGGAGGACTCTCCAGACACTGTCGAAGAAATCAACCATGTGATCAACCTTTGGAAACGCATCCAACTCTCAGATCACACCTTCTTCTATGTTGATTGGGAAACGGAGAAGTCAGGAGACACCTTTGAAGTTCAGGCACGAGTCAACCATCCTTACCTTGGAAAGGCACTGACAGGCTTGCTTGAGGCTTCCGGCCTCGACCCAGCCTCCGTAGAGATCACCCTGCTTCCCGATAACAACGCCAGCCACCTCTTCGGCGTTGTCCAGATTCCCATGGCTCTTACCTGGGGAGAACCGAAAGAAGGCGTCGCCGTTCAAACTCAGTTGCTTCTCGGTGAAAATGTTTGGATTCTCGACCAGACAGAGGACAAGACATACTATCTCGTACATGGAAATGATGGCTATATCGGTTGGGTGAGAGCAGATGCTATCCGACCTATGACAGAAATGGAATTTTCCTTCTGGAACCAGCCGACGAGATATACACTTAAAGAAGACTACATGGTAAATGACTTCCGGGTTCCTGCCGGCTCTCGTCTCCCTCTCATGGCAGAAGAAGGAGATGATTCTGTAACGCTCAGACTCCCACAGAAAGTGCGTGGAGCTGACGGTGAAGACTTTGCATCCTTTCCGAAAGAGATCCTTTATGGCGAATACTCCAGTGGTGACGCGGGTGAAGCCGCTGACTGGGCGTTGAGTCTGCTCAAGACGCCTTACGTCTTCGGTGCTAAGAGCTCCCAGGGTATAGACTGCTCTGGACTGGTCGGCATCGCATACAGAGGAGTTGGAGTTCAGCTTCCACGGGATGCGCGCCAGCAGATTCTGGTTGGTTTCATGACGGGCAATCAGACGAGTCGTGAGCTGATGGAGAAAGGCGACATTCTCTATTTCATCGATGATACAGGTCGCACTATACACACGGGAATCTATCTGGGTGAGGATCGCTTTGTTCACGCTTCCCCTCCGGAAGTACAGGTCAGCAGCCTGAACCCCGAGGACCCCCTTTACAGCGAGAACTGGTCGAAGGCCTTTTTTATTGCTCGCAGGCCGTTGCATTGACAACCGAGTTCAACCTGACTACCGTTTCATCAACTCTCAATAAGGTAATTAAAGAATTAATCGATGCCGATTCGCTACTTTATAGATCTAGATTGTAAACCGCGTCAGAACCTTGGCTCTGATGTGATCCTCAGCATGGTTTCACGCTATGAACGAGCAGAGACCATCAAAGTCCAGTATCAGGAAAAGTATAAAGTAACAGACGAAAACTTAATGCGTTTCCGAGAAACAGTGAACACCCCAACGGGTGAATCAGAAAAGAAGGAACGCACGGTGGCAGAACTCAAAGAAAGCTGCTCACCACTGTGGGATCACAGCAGACATTGCGAAGGTTGTCCTGCTGCCCTTCTACCCTCAGCGTATAGCTGCATCCAGCCTCTTTCTTTCCCTGTCAGTGAGAAGGCAGAAAACTGGCTCATGAAGCAGCTGGCTCCAACAGGAACGCGAGCCGTTGAGCTCTTCCTCGATGCCTGCTCACGCAGCGGCTACGGCGATATACCTCAGTTGGAGAACTGGAGGAAAGCAGGCATACTGGAAAGCAAGGAACCTGTTAAAGAAGAGCGCTCTGGAATTCTTGTCACAAGTAACCAGATTCTCAATGAACTCTTCTTTGTTGGCGACATCATGCCGAATCATGCTCTTGGAATTCTGATCCATCTCCAACTCATGATTTCCAGTGAGGGAGATACCGGAGATGATCTTCTGGATATTCTAGAAGGCGTCGACCAAAGCGGATCGACCGAGAACGCTCCAACGATCGACTTTCGTCTGAAGCCTAAGAAATCAGATGATGAATGCATACGTGAATTCAAACAGTTCTTTCTTGCTCTGTTTCGCGCCTTTTCTCTACAGATTCCTCTCGCCATCAGGCTCTAATTGTATAGCTTCATTTTAACTTATCTGATCAGCAGGAAATATAAATGAAAGTTCTTTTTTTTCGATCACTTTGGGGTATGGAGGAAGGCGAGACACTCCGCGAGAAGTTTAAGCTTATTAAAGACGCAGGTTACGATGGAGCAGAGGTCAATACAGCGAATGACGACTGTATTGAAGTCCGAGATCTTGCACAGGAGTTCGATCTGCATATTTCGGCACAAATCTTCCCGATGACCGCAGACGAGCTTCCAGGGTATATCAAGAAAGCAGAGCAAACGGGAGCTCTCCGCATGACTTCCCATTCTGGCCGAGACATGTGGGAAGACTTCAGAAAAGAAGCCTACTGGAAAGAAGTCCTGGAAATCCAGAAAGACTGTTCTATTCCGGTCGGACATGAAACGCACCGCTTCCGCATCTTCTATGCGCCATGGGAAACGAAAAAGTGGCTCGACAAGTTTCCTGATATACAGGTCAACCTCGACCTGTCCCACTGGTGCGTTGTAACAGAAACCATGCTTCACGATGTTGAGGACATGGTGCAGCTTGCCATCGATCGCTCCATCCATATTCACTCTCGAGTAGGATTCGAAGAGGGACCACAGATCAACGATCCTTCTGTTCCGGAGAACGCTCACTATGTCGAGCGGCATGCGGAATGGTGGGACGCGACGAAGAAAGCTCACGAAGAACGTGGTGAGGAGTACTTGACAATCACCCCTGAGTTCGGCCCTTATCCCTATCTCTATCTGTTGCCTCACACAAAACAACCTGTGACCAGTCTCTGGGACACGAATGTCTGGATGATGAATTACCTTAAGAAACGCTGGAACCTCAAATAATCACACCGTCTATACAGGAGTCAACATATGCCAACATTTGACATCGTCAGTAAACTTGACATGCAGAAGGTCGATAACGCGATCAATGTCGCCCATAGAAAAATTACGCAACGCTACGACTTCAAAGGTCTGCATGTTGTTCTGGAGCTCGACAAAAAAGCAAAAACCCTCAAGGTGGAAGGGCCTGATAACATGAAGGTACAGGCCATGCAGGAAATGATTCGCGGCTCTTTGCACGACCAGGGACTCTCACCAAAAGTTATTGATTGGAGTGATAAGGAAGACGCCTCGATGGGAGCCATACGCTACAACTGTAAACTTCGCGAAGGCATCGACAAAGATCTCGCCAAGAAGATTGTGAAAAAGATCAAAGACACGAAGATGAAGGTCAAAGCGTCTATCCAGGGCGAACAGGTTCGTGTCGAAGCCAAGAGCATCGATGACCTTCAGAGTGTGATCGCTCTGATGAAGTCCGCCGAAGATATCGAAACACCTCTTCAGTTCGAGAACATGAAACGCTAAGACCATGTCGCGGGTACTTGCTATACATACAGGTCGCATTGCTCCCCTGAAGGGGAAACCGGGCAAAGTCTCTGCCATCAACAAGACCCCTGTCGATGGTCCCGTCTACCTATCTGAACGAGGCTTCGAAAACGACTTCATTGCGGACAAACGCTATCATGGCGGACCGCACAAAGCAGTCTGCTCCTATGCCAGTGAATATTACCCTCTCTGCAGACTCCATGCAGGCAACGAGATGCCCTACGGTTCCTTCGGAGAGAATATCGTTCTTGAGGGAAGACCTGATGAAGAAATCTGCATCGGTGATATCTATAAGCTGGGGGATGCGGTCATCCAATGCGCCGGACCGAGAGGCCCCTGTTCGAACCTTTCAGCCCACTGGCAATCGAAGGATCTGCACCTGTATATCAAGAAAGAGAAGAAGACGGGCGGCTACTTTCTCGTGAAGGAACCTGGAAGCATAGAGGCTCCGGCCGAGTTCAAACTGCTTGAGCGCCTCCACCCCGAATGGAGCCTCGTGGCCTTCTGGGAGTTTCTCGATCGGCGGGAAAAGGAACCAGATAAAGCAGAAGCCCTGATGGCCATGAGCTACCTCGACCCCGACTGGGAACCAAAGCTCCGCCGAAAACTTTAGTAGCTGGTGCACTCTAACTTTACATTCCCTTCATTTAAACCTTGAAACTCACCTTCATCGCGTACTTTCATAAATCTCCGGCTGAGATGTTGGAGTATCCCTGGAGAAATCAAACGTATCGCTGTGCCTGCCTACGTCAAAAAACGAGTCCCAAGCCGCCCTTCAATCCGCATTGATCGCAGCTTTGCAGAAGAACATGGCGGAGCCCTCATAGCCGGCGTTGACGAAGCTGGTCGAGGTCCCCTGGCCGGCCCCGTTGTCGCCGCTGCCGTTGCTCTTCCCTTTCAAGGTCCGCGACCTCGAGGTCTGCGTGACTCCAAACAGCTGACCGAGAAAGTTCGCGACCGCCTCTTCACAGAGATTCAGAGCAAGGCCATCAGCTATGGTATCGGGATCGTCCACGCCGAGGAGATCGACCTCTTGAACATTCTTGAGGCAACTCGTCTCGCCGTTGCTCGAGCCCTTGAGCAGATGGACCCGCAACCCGAGGCGCTTGTTACCGATGCCCTGCACCTTCCACGAGACCCACGCCCTGTACTCCCGCTGGTTAAAGGAGATAACATCTCATCCTCTGTTTCTGCCGCCTCCATTCTGGCCAAAGTCACCCGCGACCGCTTAATGGATCTTTATCACGAGGAGTTCCCCGAGTTCGGCTGGAAGAACAACCGCGGTTATCCGACTCAGGATCACTACGCTGCACTTCAAGAGCACGGCCCAACCACGCTCCATCGACTTTCCTTCAATGGCGTCGGGTTCTTTGATGTGGAGCCCCGGCGCTGCCCCACCTATATTCAACTGCGCGAAAAGATCGAGCATCCCGGGACAATCTTTGGTCGCGACGATCACTGGCTTGAACAAATCCGGGAAAAGGTCTTTTCCTCACAAGAAAGATTGCCTCCCCCCGACTTTCAGCACTTATTGACGCTCATCGAAGCCTACCAACAGGGGAATCAGCCTGATGAAGTTTAAAGCAGAAATTCATGTAATGCTCAAACAAGACGTCGCCGACGTACAAGGTGCTGCGATCCAGCAATCTCTGGTGCGTCATGATCATCCCGTCGAAAGTGTCAAAGCAGGAAAGTTTTTTGAAGTTGTTGTTGAAGCAGAGAACGAAGAAGCAGCGCGTAAAGAGATTGAAACTCTTGGCGACGGCACCTTCTCGAACCCAACAATTGAAATCTTCCGCTACGACCTTCAAGCTCTCTAATCCACCACTGGAATCTCCATGGACGTCGAACTGTTAAAACGCATCCTCCGGGTGATTGGTCTTGTAGCACTCTGGCTACTGATTGTCCTGGTCAGCGTTACGCTCTACGTCACGGAGAACATTAATTTTGCTCAACTCATTCTTCGAGTGGTTGGACTGCCAGTCGTTGCAGCCGCAGGCGGAGTAATCGCGTATTATTACTCTGGAAAAAAAATCAACTGGGCCTTCTCAATCGCAACGTATATACTGGGAGGACTCTTTCTCGTCCTTGTCTTAACACGGATGAGCACCGGTGGTACCAAAGAGAACCGATACGAAGAGATTGAAATCGAGGAAGCCCCTCCGATTCAGCTGGACCCTGACGAACGAGACACCGACGGAGAAGAAACCGCGTGGGTTGTGGAAACCTTTGAATCAATCAACCACGGATGAAGGTGCGGTGATCTCTTGTCGAACCCCTGCCGGGGTTCCTTCTTCCTTATACCTAGACCCATAGTAGGCCCTGTCGGGCCAACCATGGGCTATGAACTCTAACCGCTACCGCGGTATAAGAACATACTCCCCAGAACGAACATCGACAGAGTTCGAGAAGAGAAGCAGCACAACCTCTGTGTCTCAGTGGTGAACACCAATGAACGCAGAAGTTCTATATTTACATAAGGTGAAGGGCTTCTAGCACGAAGTGTATCTCATTTGAATGACCCATAATCTTGCAAGGTTCACCACTGAGACACGGAGGCACGGAGTGTGAGTTCAATTGATTAGAAACTGTCGAAGACAGATAATCGGTTCCACGACTTAGATCTATTCAGGTTGGGCTCCTCATCAACTTTAATGTTCCTGTTCTCAAAAATAGGATTGTCCGTCTTGCCTTATGATGAAGAAGTTCTCTCTTCCTCTGTGTCTCCGTGTCTTAGTGGTTCGTATATAATGTTATTCACTCTAGTTTTGTCGGACGAAACCTTTACCGCGGCAGCGGTTAGAGGCCACAGCCCCTGGTTGCCGAGCGTCGCGAAGGCTACCAGGGGTTAAGAAACATATCACCACAACCCCGGAAGGGGTTGGACAAAACAAAGCACTCTCTTATCGAACCCCTGCCGGGGTTCCTTCTTCCTTATACCTAGACCCATAGTAGGTCCTGTCGGGCCAACTATGGGCTATGAACTCTAACCGCTACCGCGGTATAAGAACATACTCCCCAGAACGAACATCGACAGAGTTCGAGAAGAGAAGCAGCACAACCTCTGTGTCTCAGTGGTGAACACCAATGAACGCAGAAGTTCTATATTTACATAAGGTGAAGGGCTTCTAGCACGAAGTGTATCTCATTTGAATGACCCATAATCTTGCAAGGTTCACCACTGAGACACGGAGGCACGGAGTGTGAGTTCAATTGATTAGAAACTGTCGAAGACAGATAATCGGTTCCACGACTTAGATCTATTCAGGTTGGGCTCCTCATCAACTTTAATGTTCCTGTTCTCAAAAATAGGATTGTCCGTCTTGCCTTATGATGAAGAGGTTCTCATTTCCTCTGTGTCTCCGTGTCTTAGTGGTTCGTATATAATGTTATTCGCTCTAGTTTTGTCAGACGAAACCTTTACCGCGGCAGCGGTTAGAGGCCATAGCCCCTGGTTGCCGAGCGTCGCGAAGGCTACCAGGGGTTAAGAAAAATATCACCACAACCCCGGAAGGGGTTGGACAAAGCACCGCCCCCTCCGTGCCTCCGTGTCTCCGTGGTTCGTATATAACAATGTTCATCCGTGGTTGTATAATTAATCAATCAACAATACGGAACGTTTGAAAGCGCCTCAGGTTATCATAAAAACTCTGCGCCGGATCTTTGTCCTCGTTCAGAACGGTCTTTGCCACCTCAAAGCCCATGTGCATCGAGTGGTCCATATTATTGTGCAGGAAAAGTCCCTGACGACCGACACTCACCAGGTTAGGAAAAGTCTTCAAGTAGCCTATCAGCGTTTTCATCCGTTGTCTATACTCGAGATCATAAAGCGGATAGGTGTACGGAATACGATGGACGAGAGAGTTCACAACCTGACCGCGATTGAGAATCCCCGCTTTCTCGCACCCCTTGATCGTGGCGTTCAATAATTGACGATCTGATTTCTTCCAGATCTGATCGTTCTCGTGACAGGTAATCTCCATGACGATCATTCCTTTGTCACGACTACCCATTGAGCGATGAAAATTCTTCGGCTCATAACCACGGTTGAAAACCGTCCCTTTTTCAGGGAAATACAACCACTGCGCGTCGGTGACCTGCGGCTTATTAACAACAAGACAGACGAGAAAGTTAGCGATATACCTCAGCTCATTCTTTGTCTTTTCGGCCTTCTTTTCTTCACGGTGTTTCAGCAGCATACCGAGCAGATGATTGATTGGAATCGTGGATATAACGCGCTCGGCTCGACAGGGAAGTACCTTTCCGGTTTTCAGGTTCTTTGCATGAACGCGATAGGTTTCATCTTCCAGTGGCTCGACGTCGACCACTTCGCGCACGACCTGAATTTTCCCGCCGCGCTCCTGAACACCAGCCTTGAGCTTCTTAATCAGGTTTTCAACACCGCCAGCGATGTAGTGAAACTTTTTGACCGCCGTGATTTGATCTTTCTTCTCGCCAAAGAGCAGCTTCTTGACAACCTGATCAAGCCCACCGGCAGAAACGCGCACTCGAGCAATATCTCCGTGAATCTTTGAAGGTGGCACCTTCCAGACTTTCTCGGCGTAGGGGCCGACCAGGAGGTTGTATAGATCAGGACCAAAGGCATCAACCATCAGCGAGCGGAAAGACTCCTGTTTTCCCTGGCCACTGGCGAACAGATTCTTTGCTTTATGCAAGGCGTAGCTTGTTCCTGCACCAGCGAGCGTTGTTACTCCCAGATGCTTCATGATTTCTACCGGTTGAGGAGGATACTCGATCCAACCACCTTTGAGAAACATACGTGAGGACCGTTTGACCGGCTTGAGCTCATCACCAGCCAGTTCATGGAGAAACTCTTGAACATCAGGGAGCTCAGTAAAGATACGATGCGGACCGAGGTCCGTTACCTGGCCATCAACGGTAAGAGAACGGGCCAGACCACCAGCACGTGGCTCCTGTTCGAGCACAGTAACTTTTAACTTGGGATCCGCTTCCAGAAGCTTCCATGCTGCGGAAAGCCCACAGATTCCACCCCCCAAAATGACGATGCGTCGTTGAGTGCTCACAGTTTGCGAGAAACTCCTTTTGTATATTCGCGTCCACTGGCTGGCATATCAATCAAGACCTTAACAACTTCATCTTCAGCTTTTCTGACAAGACGATAGGCTTCTTCAATTTCATCGAGAGGGAACCGGTGGGTAATAATCTCTTCGGCTCGATTCATTTTTCCTGACAGCATCAGGTCCACCGCCTGCTGCATACTTGCATGAGGACGACGCACGAATTGCAAATCGAGTTCCTTATCGCGCGCTTCAATGGCGTTGATGATAATTCGATTGTCGTTCGGAAGGCCTGCGACCAGAACGCGACCACCGAGTCGTGTCAGCTGAACGGCTGTACGCGAACCTTCACTGGCATTAGAAACATCAATGGCAACGTCTACACCAGATCGTGGCCAATCCGAGACAATCTCTGGCGCCGTCCAGGGATCACAGGCAACCGTTGCTCCATGACGCAACGCCGCTTCACGTCTATACTCAAGAATATCGACTGCAAGAATCTTCCCGCCGCGCGTCGCACGCAAGGCCTCTATCAAAAGCAACCCGAGATGCCCGCAGCCAACCACAGCCACGGATCCCATAATGGGAAGCCGGGACATTTCAATTGTATAAATAGCCTGACTTAAAGGCGCGAGATGAACGGCAAGCTCCGTCGAAAGCTCATCCGGGACCACAGCGCATTGAGCCACAGGCCAGGTGAATCGCTCCTGGAGAACCCCAGGTACCGGCGGCCGACCTAAAACGCGCGCATGAGGGCAAAGGTGCTGGTTTCCTTCCTCGCACCATTCGCAACGAAGACACGGGGAAATCGGTGAGGCAACGACCCGTTTTCCGATCAGGGAAGAGTCCACTCCTCGTCCAACGGATACCACGCGTCCAACGCATTCAGATCCAGGAATGTGAGGCGTGCGGAAACCATCCTTCACCGGAGCGCCTTTTCGATAACGAAACGCGTCCACTCCTGTCAGGCCGACAATCAGCGGCTCGATGAGAAGTTCATTGTGCTCCGGCTCGCGTCGGGCCGGAACATCTTTAATTTCAATGGTTTCTTTTTCCGTCAATTGGACGAGTTTCATGGCTTCTTGCCTCAGTCAGATCGCGAAAAGAACCATGAAGCGGGCTGAGGTGAGCGCAATGAGAAACAGGGAGAGTCGAGCCCACGCCCCTCCTGGGGCGGGTTGGCTTGATGGTGGGATAATGGGGGGATGATGGCGGCATGATCACGATTATCCCTCCATTGAGGCGCGATTGGGCCAGCATTAGCTCTACCCCTGTGACTAAACGCGTGGTCGCGATTGTGGTCGCGATCAGCTAAGCGAGGATTGGTTTAATGAATAGTCATGTCTAATTTCTTCGAGTCAGGGCCTCGAAAACCACAAAATCGAGAGATTGCCACGTTTCCTGAGAACCCATCTGCCCCTTGGATTCCGAATGGTCCAGGAGGGACCGAAGCGAACTACCCGGGGTAAGTGCTCTCCACGCGGCCCTGGGTTGGAATGAAATTCGAGCACCGCTCCAGAGGAGCGGAAGAATGACCAGCAGATTTCGACCTCTTCACAAAAATCCATCCTTGATAATTTTGGGGCTCTTTCTGTCAGATCAGACCCTTACCGCGGCAGCGGTTAGAGGTCATAGCCCCTGGTTGCCGAGCGTCGCGAAGGCTACCAGGGGTTAAGAAACATATCACCACAACCCCGGAAGGGGTTGGACAAAACAAAGCACTCTCTTGTCGAACCCCTTCCGGGGCTCCGTTTTATTTATATCTATACCCATAGTAGGTCCTGTCGGGCCAACTATGAGCTATGAACTCTAACCGCTACCGCGGTATAATGTTATTAAGCATGAAGAAAACATAGGCAGAAGCTAAATGCGACGACAACACAGAGGCTTCATCGCTCAACCCACAACATGACTATGGTCGGGATCAGATCGCACGCATATTGCCCACAGTATGACTCTCTGTGTCTCAGTTTCGCCGTGGTTCGTATATACTACAGGCCACGCCAGTACTGTTATACAGAACCCTTACCGCGGCAGCGGTTAGAGGTCATAGCCCCTGGTTGCCGAGCGTCGCGAAGGCTACCAGGGGTTAAGAAACATATCACCACAACCCCGGAAGGGGTTGGACAAAACAAAGCACTCTCTTGTCGAACCCCTTCCGGGGCTCCGTTTTATTTATATCTATACCCATAGTAGGTCCTGTCGGGCCAACTATGAGCTATGAACTCTAACCGCTACCGCGGTATAATGTTATTAAGCATGAAGAAAACATAGGCAGAAGCTAAATGCGACGACAACACAGAGGCTTCATCGCTCAACCCACAACATGACCATGGCCGGGATCAGGTCGCGCGCATATTGCCACAGTATGACTCTCTGTGTCTCAGTGTCGCTGTGGTTCGTATGTACTAAAGCTCACGCCAGTACTGTTAGACAGAACCCTTACCGCGGCAGCGGTTAGATGTCATAGCCCCTGGTTGCCGAGCGTCGCGAAGGCTACCAGGGGTTAAGAAACATATCACCACAACCCCGGAAGGGGTTGCACAAAACAAATCACTCTCTTGTCGAACCCCCTCCGGGGTTCCGTTTTATTTATATCTATACCCATAGTAGGTCCTGTCGGGCCAACCATGGGCTATGAACTCTAACCGCTACCGCGGTATGATTTATAGAGTGATCTTCAGATGTAATGGCTAGATAGATGATGTGCGAGAGGGGTGGATCTCTGTGCTCGGAAACGCAGTCACAGTGATGCTATTTCATGGTTTCCAGGCTCGCAAGAGATTGCCATCTTTCTGAACATGAATATTTTCTATACCGCGCCGGATCGACGTCCGGCGTTCCCAGGAAAAACCAACTTTCTCTCCCCTAGCGAACAATAAATCCTTCAAAGGTAATCTCGCTCGCAGACTCGATCACGAACGTCGCAGTCGCGGCAGAGCTCTCCATGTTTTCATCATCAATAGCAATAATCTCGACGGTCCAGCGTTCGCCCGCATCAAAGGTCGCACCTTCATCTCCATCTGCGAGAGAATCTGTCAAACTTGTGGTCGGACCGTGCACAACAGGGGTGTCGTCGCCATCACTACTCCATGTATATCGGTAGGTCACATCGCCACCGTCGGGGTCTGTTGATGGCTCGTCGATCTTGATGGCAAGAACGAGGGCGATACCTGGCTCGGTGGGATTCTCGTTCAGACCAACTGTTGGGGACGGAGTAGGCGACGGGCTGGGACTCGGTGAAGGAGTCGGAGAAGGACTTGCCGTCGGGGTAGGTGAAGGGGAAGGAGAGGGAGATGGCGTTGGGCTCGGTGTGGGTGACGGCGATGGTGTTGGTGTTGGTGACGGAACCGGCGTTGATACTGTTGGGTCGTACTGAGTTGCGCCGTTTGGTATAGACACTGTACCCATCAGGTTATCGCCAATGGGAGGCGCATAGTACTCAGGACCAACGATATAGGGAAAAGTCGACGTTCCACCCGAATCCATAGTCGCGAAATAGGCGTAGGTTCCTCCGGGATATTCCGGGGTCACACAAAACCGGCCGTTGAACTCATCAAGATGACCTGAATTACTCACATACTCGTAGTCCTCGTAGAAACTGCCAAGAGGATAATCGGGGTCATTGATGGCTGGGCCATATTCAGAAGGGCTAAGCGTTGTGCCGTCAGGAAGTGTGGTGCGGTCGGTGATGCTACGCAGCGCATAGCTGGATTCCATGAGAACCACGGTACTGTTGCTGTCGTTCGGGTCGTCGTAACCGTAAGGACCATAAACCGGAATGCCGTCGAAAACAAAACCAATAATCGGCGAGTGATCGCTGCCGTCGTCGCCAAGCTGCTGACGCAGAAGAGGCGGTTGCTGATGGTAGTGATAAGGTCCATCTCCTTCAACGGCCTGACGTGTGTGAGTGTGATTAGGGTCGTCTATACGGAGATGCGTGTGTTCGTAGGTGATGGTACTTTTCCCAGGAGGAGGCCCCATCATGCCTCCAGCGCTTGGGTGCCCATTCCCATCGTCGAAGAATCGTACCGCGGGGCCGTTCGTATTCCAGATTCCTAAGTCGTTGTAGGATTGACCGTCCGACCAGTTAAACATCTGCACGCCGTTCACAAAGACGCCAATAGCGCCAAGGCCGGTCTCCAGAGTCATGCCGCCCTGAGTGGTAGGAGGTGTGCGATAGACCTTCCAGAGATCTCCTTGAGGAGCTGGCAGGTTCGGATTCATCTGAAAGGGACCGATGGTGTGAGAAGGAATACTTTCCGCGCTGATATAGATATAGGTGTTGTCATACCAGACTTCCAGGACGTCTGCATCCACCTGACTGACAATCGAGTTAATGGTGGTGTCTGTGCTGGTACCTTTTCTGCCATCGGTATTGATCATCCAGTTGATGATCGTCGGATCGGTTTGAGCGAGCAGAGCTCCAGGTGAGCTTAAGATCGTGAGAATGCAGACTTTTGCGAAAAGTTTCATAGTGTATTCATCTTCTCCTGTGAGAGCTGTTCCCGGGAAACAGCCCAATACTGATGATGAGAAGTGTACACCCGCCCTCCAGCGGTGAGGCAAATTAAAATCCTGTCATAATGATGGATGGGGGTGGAAGTGGAGGCTGCTAGGAGTGGGGTTAAGTGTTTTCCTAACCCGCAGAGAGTGATTTGGTTCCATTGGAGACTGGGTTACGTCAAAGGTCAGTGGCGCCGTAGGCGTCCGATTGACGGCCTTATTCGATCATTTTTCTCACGGAGACACAGAGACACGGAGAAATCATGAGAGGTTACCGTTAATGGTACGAGTGATGCCATCCTTCATCAATCCTTCTCCGAAGTTCAATAGATACCCCAGTTTCAAACCGGTCAACTTCAGGTAGGTCAGCAGTTGCTTCTTGTGAGCCGGATGCACCTTCTCGACCGACTTCAATTCAATGATCACCCTGTGCTCGATAATCAAATCAGCACGGAATCCTTCATCGAACTGTTGCCCATCATAGGAAATGGCCACAGCTACCTGACGTTCCACAGAAAGACCGCGTGCTTTCAGCTTGTTGGCAAGGGTCACCTCGTAGACGGTTTCAAGTAATCCGGGCCCAAGATCCTGATGGAGCTTGACTGCGCAATCCACGATCACGGTGCCAATATCGTTCTCATCCATCTCTGTGTCTCCGTGCCTCCGTGAGAGACCTTTTCGGTAATTGTACGCTCAGCTCAAGCGCGCGGTAACGCGTCGCTTTGGAGCTGCTTGTTATGCACTTTTACTTAACCCGTGCTTTTTTGCCCATTCATCCGTCCAGCAATAAAGCTTCAAGTGGTGAACCTGGCAACAATTATCGTTATGCTCTTGCTCTAGCATAGATTCGGTTAGCTCGCAGGAGCCCCATGATGCGGACATTAAGTGATCATGATCGCATTCTCCTCTCTCCAAGTTTTCTCGCATCCTTTTAAGAGACTTTTCCAGAAGCTCGATGCCTAGGATATCTGCATGAATGTAGATTGTGTGGGGCTCCTTTTCTGCAACTATGCTTAATAGCATTGATATTCTCCGATCTGTGCATCTGCAAAACAAGTTATTATATGGTTTCTTTTGTTTCAGCTATATTTCCGCGTGGTCAATCCAGATTCTCTTTGATCAATATCGCGATCGAGCTGTTATTTCTCACTGCGGGCGGAAAGAACAGAAACTTGAATAGAAGCTCCCTGTTACTCCGGGACTCCGCAAGTTTCTTTCTTCCTGGACACTCCTGAAGTATATCCGCTCTTCTTGGCCACGTTGACTTTTGGCTGGTATCGTGACATGTTTGGCATTGATGTATACTCATGAATCAAAACTCCAATTTATATATCTGTCTGCGATAGCCATTGGGTTCCAAGCTCTGGCAAAGTCGTCGGTGAATTCCTCAGGTAGATCTCCAACCAATAGAACTGTAACATCAGTGTGTCCGGCACAAGATATGAAGAAGTCTTCGTCGCAAAGCCTCTTGATGGCATCCTCAATTACTCCCCATACCGGGGTGGTCGCCTCATCATGCTCGTCTATTGAGATATCAGCATGGAATAGTTCATTGAGAAGTGAATTGATCTGTGCGAATACCTGCTGACCGATGTTGGCAACGTATCCCCAATCGCCATAAGACCACATCATGTCCTCCTGGGTCGTGGGTATATCATCCTTGGTGTCAACCTCAGCGTTGTACATGGCAACCGTTGAAATCAGCTTTTCCATTGAATTGGCGGAAGGATTCAAAAACTGAAGTGAATCGTCGGTCCAGAGCCCGAAGGTATAGAAGTGCTCGTCTGGATTTTCGGCAACAAGCTTTTCAAAGACGTCTTTTGACGCCCTATAAATCATATCCTCAAGAGCCTTATAGTCGATCACGCGTTCTTCCTTTCTTTAGCAAATTCCCCATATAAACGGCTGCGAAAGCAAACTGGAGCTAAAAGCGCCGGAAAAAAGTCCTCGCGCTGCCGCCTTTTAATCTTTGGGAGAGAAGTACAATTCATAACGTTCCAAATGCTTTAATTTGAAGAAACCGCTATCCTCATCCTCCAATTCCCCAACGGCGTCAGGATCTTCCTCGCCTTGATTTAGAGACCTTATAGTCAGTTCAAAAACACCAGAGCCCACTTCGAACACCGGCTCCTCCTCCTTGGCATAGGCTGGAGAGGATAACTTCACCTTCCCTGATTCGATCTTAATTTCAGTAACAGCATCGTGAGCTCCCTCAGGTAGCTCCTCTGTTGGTCGACCCAAGTGAATTGATACGGCATGATCGTTGTAATAGCCAATGGTCACGATATGGATACTACTCGTGCCTTTGAGATACCCCTTTTTAATGGCCTCATTCGTCCACTCCTCATCTATTTCATAAGGGTCAGTCTGACTGTCAAAGACATAAATCTGATAGTGGTCTGCAAAAACCCTGTGTTGTCCGATCATCGGTTCTCTTCGAGCTGACTAAGCTGTTTCCTGATACCTTTAGATTCTATTACTTATCTGCGTGGTCAACCTTTAACCATTTTGAGCATTGCGCGAAAAACAAGGGTCACAAATTCATATGCCTCCTCTTTCACCAGAATTCCTTAAACCTTGTTTTCAGTAGATAATGGACAAGTAAATGACAGGAAGTCCAATGACTGTATTACAGATGATCAATGATTATCTATATGTCTATTGAAAAAGTAAACCTGGTCAAAGACTTAATGCGACCGAGCATCGCTCAGCGTACCCACAGGTTGCGAATGCTTTAGACTTTGTTACTGCGAGCATGAGCCAGTTATTGATCTCAATGCACCTCGCTACCTTTTGTATAGAGGTCGTGCTCACCGGCCCATTGCTGAATATCGCGCTTCTGAATCGCTGCAGCCATCAGCTCCGGAAAAAGGTCTGGAGTGCAGGCGAAGCTTGGCGCCCCGAGAGCCGTTAACTCGGTAGCGAGCGCTGCGTCGTAGCAGGGAGCACCTTCATCACTCAGTGCGAGAAGGACTATAACAGTAACTCCGCTGGCAATCATACTGGCGACACGTTTGATCAGCTCAGGCCGTACTCCCCCTTCATATAGATCAGAGATCAGCACAAAGATATTATTGGCAGGCGTCACCATCTTTGACTGGCAGTAAGCAACGGCCCGATTAATGTCTGTTCCCCCACCCAATTGAACACCAAAAAGAACGTCGACAGGATCATCAAGCTTTTCTGTCAAATCAACAACCTCTGTATCGAAAACGACAAGCTGTGTCTTGACCGCCGGGATCGAGGCCATGACAGCAGAAAAGATGCTACTATAGACGATGGAGTTCGCCATGGATCCTGATTGATCTACGCAGAGTGTAATCTCACGCATGACGTTTCTTTGGCGTCGTGCATATCCAATTAGTCTTTCGGGAATAACGGTATTATAGTCCTTCTGGTAGTGCTTCAGGTTTGCTTTAATTGTCCGATTCCAGTCGATAGCGTTGTGTTTCGGTCGATTGGTTCGTGCACTTCGATCCAGACTTCCAGTCACAGCAGTTCTCATGGGAGTTTCAAGTCGACGTAGAAGTTGATAGACAACTTTTCTCACAACGATCCGTGCTGTTTCTTTCGTTCTATTGGGAATAACTCTTCCGAGGCTGATCAGGTTGGCGACCATATTGACATCTGGCTCTACCATCTCCAGAAACTCTGGCTCCATCAGCATCGATTCCATATTCAATCGTTCAAAGGCATCTTTTTGAATCACACGAACCATGTCTGATGGAAAGTATTTGCGGATATCACCCAGCCAGCGGGCAACTTTGGGAGTGGAGGCTCCCCTTCCTGCACTTCGGGTTTCGTCCTTATTATAGACAAATTCCAAGGCCCGATCCATCTCAATTTCTGCTTTACTGAGATCGACATCGAGACCATCGGCTTCTCCTCCGCCAAGGATCAGTCGCCAGCGTTTTTCTCGACTTATTGTTTCCGGTGAGCTCATTTGGAATTCTCCGGATTAAGGATTTTCTGGATAACGGGAAGAACAGGTTTTGCCAGTTCCCAGTTCCAGGTTGATGAGGGAGATTCGACAGAGACCGTCGCTTCTCCTTGAGATGTTTTCTTGATCTGCTCGCCGACCAGTTTTCGCTCATGACTTGTAAAGGAGCTAAATGCACGCCGCAGAACAGGAAGCGTTTCCTGAAACTTCTCACTGGAGAGATCACATACCCATCGATCAACCATACCGCGAAAGTCATCGGAATGAACGAGCAGTGAACCTCCTCCTTCCAGAAATCCCTCCAGCCACGCCCCGGCTTTTAGAGAGTCTGTACCGGGAGAAAGAACAATGCCGAGCCTTCTTCGGGTCTCATCGATGTCTATCATTTGAGTGTCCATGAGAATGCGACTGGCCTTTCCCTGGATGATCCCATGAACGGTCTCAGCATCACTAATACCCGCGATTGCAGTACGCCATTCTTTCGTCAGCTGATCGTCCTCAATAAGCGGAATGGAAAAGTTCAAATCGGAGATTCGCTTCGCCATCTCCTGAGCAGCTTCGTCGTCCAGCTGAGAGCATGCACCCGCGAGGGATATACAGACACGCGGAATCATTGCATGCAAAACGCGTTTAATCATGGAAGGATCTGTCTTACGAACATCACTATACCGTAATGTCTCGGCGAGCGGTGGTACAGCCTCCATCATCTGAATGATGTCCGAAGCAACGGAAGCACGTTGTTGCAGCTCATATGACAGTGCCTGTATAAGAGGTTGGAGATCTGCCAGGAGAGCATCAAGGATGAGTTCTGCAAACTCTTTCAAACCAACGATTGATTGCATTTCATGGAGCGTATAGGCCAAACAGCCTTTTTCGACCGTTCCTCCCCACTTGGATTTTTCGGAGGTCGCGATTTCAAGTTCCGGAGACCAGCTAACCATCCAGGCCTCCTTAAATGTTCCTTTAGACCGGGTCAGTATTCCGGTACTGCTACCGAAGGGAATATCCAGAAGTTTAAGACGATGAAGAAAGACACTTCGTTTCAGGTCGTTCTCTTTGCGCAAGTCCAGCTCATAGGTTTTTTCATCTGCCTTTAATGGAAGTCTCAAGGACTTTGCCGTTCTTTCAATGTCTTTTCGAAGAGGTGGCGCCGGAGAGTCCTCGGGGACGCTTCCCAGTTTTTCTCCGACAATGAGGGAATCCTGTATATACTGAAGCGGTGCTTCATCACCGAGAAGAAGAACCGTAACAATAGCCTCATTGAACTCATCAAGACTGGCAAGCGGTCTGCCTCGCAAAGCACACAGTGAATGTACCAGGCGAGCAGCTTCGATAATATGAGCAGAAGATACGTCGAGGTCTTTTTCCCGAAAGGCGTTTGATACGAGAGACAACCAGCGAATTGTCAGTCTATCAGGGGTTTCCTCCTGGTGATTCCAAAGGAACTCGTACCACCCGGGAGATTCAATACCTGCTCGATAACCACTTCTACGCGCCAACTGACCATGACTCCACGGACACCAGGTAGCGACTGTCTTAACTTTTGGCAGGTTCTTCAGTAGAATACTGTCGTCTTTTTCAACGGAAGTATCCAACAGCGCAGGCACATGCCAGGCTCCACAAATCACCGCGATTCGTTTAGCCGTTGATTTCAGTGCTCCACGGATGCAGTTCCGCATATACGCTTCACGAAGAGCCTCTTCCTCTAAGAGTGGTTCTTTTAGCTCTTCTCGGAGGGCGACCATTGCTTCAGAGATGGCTTCAAAAACATCGCTACTATCCTGACGTGTTTCAACGAGATATTCCCACCATCGTTCACCATCATCGAAACCGGCTGCTTCTGCCAGTGCCTGAATGGGATCAACGGGATAAACAGGCATCTCACTTTCAATCGCTTCATCAATTTCGCCCGATTCGGGGATTTCTCTATTCTCGAAAGATTCTTCGATTTCTTTCCGAAGTTCTTCGTGTTTCTTCTTTCGAAGTGCGAGTGATATAGACTGAGGAAGGTCCATGAGCTCCACTTTTTTCTGCTTCTTGAGAGCCCAGCGGATGCTCACCCACTCTGGTGAATAACTGGTGAATGGAAAGAAAGAAGAGAGCTCTGGTTCTTTCTCAACATAGAGAAAGAGGGCGACCGGTGGCTTCATTTCTTTATGGTTGATTAGAGGAAGAACATCTTCAGCATCAGCCGGGCCTTCGACAAGAACCCTATCCGGCTTGTACTCCTCCAGAGCTCTCAGCAGGGAGCGTGCAGAACCGGGGCCGTGGTGTCTGATCCCGAAGAACTTAATCCTCTCTTCTTTACCAGTCATCTGGATTTAGCATACCTTCCTGCATTCACGATATATATCTTTCCATCCGTCTCGTTCTTTGATGACAGTTTCGAGGTACTCCTTAAAGATAACCGCATCTTGTGTAGGGTCTTTAATGATGGCACCTGATATTCCTGATGCGAGATCCGATGCAGTGATCTTTCCGTCGCCAAAGTGCGCGGCAAGTGACAGACCGCTTGTCATGACGGAGATCGCTTCTGCAGTGCTCAAAGTACCGGAAGGGGATTTAAGCTTTGTTTTGTTGTCTTCAGTTTTTCCATGTCTCAGTTCTCTGAAGATTGTCACAACGCGTTTAATTTCTTCTAGAGCTGGTTTTTCTGCAGGAATCTCAAGAGCCTTTCCAAGTGATTCAACGCGTGTACTGACAATGCTGATTTCTTCATCGATTGTTGCAGGCGTAGGCAATATCACTGTATTAAAGCGTCTTTTGAGGGCACTCGACATCTCGTTGACGCCTTTATCTCGGTTATTCGCTGTGGCGATCACATTGAATCCCTTCTCCGCCTGTATTTCTTCACCCAGTTCGGGGATCGGCATCATCTTCTCAGACAGAATCGTAATGAGCGTATCCTGCACATCTGCGGGAATTCGCGTAAGCTCCTCAACACGTGCAATCTGACCCTGTGCCATGGCATTTGTCATGGGACTGGTAACGAGAGCTTTTCTTGACGGACCTTTCGATAAGAGCAGCGCATAGTTCCAACCGTAGCGAACGGATTCTTCGCTCGTTCCAGCCGTTCCCTGAATAATCAGAGTAGAATCTCCGCTGATGGCGGCTGACAGGTGCTCTGAAACCCAGGACTTTGCAGTACCTGGGACACCGTATAGAAGAAGAGCACGATCGGTGGCGAGAGTAGCGACTGCAACTTCCATCAGCCTCCGATTTCCGATATACTTGGCGGATACTTCAAAGCCATTCTCCAGCTTACCGCCAACGAGATACTGAACAACAGCCCAGGGAGAGAGTTTCCAATTAGGGGGGCGTTGGTGCTTATCAACTTTAGCGAGTGCTTCCAATTCTTCTGCGAACTGTTGTTCTGCATGCATTCTCAAGACATTACTCATGGCTGATCTCTTTCATCAATTGGTGTCTATTGTGCAGGACTTGAATAGATTCCTGGTGTCTGGGTTGTGCCATATCGCTGGCAGCAAAGGCATCAAGCAGCTTTGTCACTTTTTCATAGCAATCAAGATGAGCGAAGCGGCAGAAAATTTCCAGCGATTCGGATTCATCATAGTTCATCTTCTTGTACTTGCGAAGTGTCTTCTTTGGCTTTATATACTCAAACAAGGCGAGGGTGAATTCCAGCGTCCATGGAGGATCCACACCATCCAGCATATGTGAGATAAGGCCGGCCTGGTTTTTCTTCGTGAGCTGCGGAAGGGCTTTCTGAAAAAGCTCCATCTGTATAGTAGATGGGAAGGCTCTGATAATCTCTGAAAAGTCATAATAATCACTTTTCCTGGAAGAGACCTGACTTTCCAGAATCATCTCTGCCCATTCCTTATTTCGGTGAAGAACGAGATTCTTCAGGAGGGCTTCATGAATGTTCTCAAAGAACTCTGATTTCTTCAGGCCTTGAAGTAGCTTGAGAGGTTTGACCTTGAACCGGGACTCCCAAACAGACAGTGGCAGGAGAACGATAAGTTCCATCATTGCCCGTGCTTTTTTCCCGGCGCTTGAGCTGAATACCAACCCCGATCCTCCAATACCCAAGTGCTTGCTCTCTTTCTCAATCTCCTTAGAAGGAGCCATATCCCATTTAGCGACTGGTTTTTCTACGGCTTTCTGGCAGGATTCGAGCAGATCCGTCAGTTCCTTCAGTATATCCTTATCATCAAGGCGAGCTAGATAGAGTGTAATGGTATAGCGCACTTGAGCGGAGCGATCATCATGGTGTCGCTTCAAGAACGCGACGTCTTTGGCTGAAAGCGATGGTTCTATTTCGTTAAGGAACTTTAGCCGGTTCGAGGCGGACTCTTCTTTAAAGACATCATCAAGAAGCTGATGCGCCAACGCTGAATCACCCTGATGGATATCCTGAATCATTCGATGTCGAAGTTCGGTCGTGGCCTCTTCCCAATTCTCTATGATATTCTCAGTGATTTCTTTCGCTTCTGCCAGAACCCATTGCCATGCCTCATTATGTTTGGCCAGCCACTTCGCTCTCTCTCCCAAAAGTGGCCTGATATACTCTTCAAGGTGACGTTTCCCATGCATTAGAGGAAGAGAAAGAAGAAAAGGCAGGAGATCCGGAGGAGCAATTAAGCCTTCCTTTTGCATGACAGTAGAATAATCAACAATATAGACATCCTGTCGCTTTCCATGGGTCTCTTCAAAAAACCTCTTCAAAGGAACGACTTTCCCATATTTCTTGGTTTCCTCAGGGGAAGGTTCTTTGGCTTCAAGGTCTGCCAACACAGGATTTGCTACTTCAGGTAAGGAACTCCAGGAGGCTGCAGTTTCCAGAACAAGCAAGGAGCGGTCTTTATCCTTTTCTTCACCTTTCAGGACGATTCCCTTCGGAGGAGTAAGATCAACACCTGCTGCCTGATCGGAACCGATAGACATTGCTGTGACGACTTTCTTCCAACTATCTGAAGGATTCATTTTCTTTTTCCTTCATCAACAGGTTCATGAACGAAGAGGACATTGAAGACTCTTCCATTCCAAAGTCCGAAGACCAGGGTAGGATGCCCTCCTGTTTTTGCCATGCATTCCCAAAAGTAGTCTTCCCTAACGTGAAGAGGGACGTAGACACCTTTGCCATCCGAAAGATAGTAACTCTCTTCCTGAATGGAGAAGACAGCTTCATTCAGGAGAACGGGAACTTCTTGAAGGAAGGGGTCGATAGCTCTTCCGCTCGCGAAGCGTTCCATCGCTTGTTGAAAATCGCTGGAGAATTGTATATCTCCTTGATTCAGCTCTCTAGATTCAGATGCCTCTTCTGCAAGAATTCGCTTAGGAGATAAACCAGGATAGTAATAGACCTTCGAATTATAGATATTACCCGGGAGCAAGTTCATATCAAAGGGCGCCCCTCCATAGGAAAAAGAGAGCCCCATCACCCATTCTCCGTCGCGAACTCGCTGAAGCCAGAGTTTCTGACTTCGCAGCTTCGTATCGATTTCCTCGACTGTTCTCCCCCAACAGATCCATTCGTCGCTGACTGATGATCCACCGAGGACCTCATCCTTTGTGAGGTTCCAACCAACGAGAGATCGAACTTCGTCTCTTAGATCATCATCGAGATGCCGCTGATTTCTGTAGGCTTGAAGAAGGAGGTAGAGCTGACCGACCTGCACCGTTAAATCTTCACTTGCAGCAATTCCCCGCGATGCCGTGTCTGAAATTTTTCTGACTCGCGCTGCAAGGCCTGAAGCCTGAGCGTCTACCATTCGCGCAGCCATTTTTTCCCAATACTCATAGGGGCGGGCTGCTAACGACCCGAGACCGCTTCTAACGAGATCCTGTAACCAGAGATCCAGTTCATCTATACCAGAAAGAACTTTGTCCTCACGTTTTTCCTGTCGTTTCTTCTGCGCTTTTTCATCGACAGGCTTTGCTTCTTTCTTTCGCTGTTCCTTCTTTTCAAGTCGATTCTGTCGTGCATCAAGCCACTCTGCGACCCATTCTGGAGGATCTGTATCTTTGAACGACTTCTCGCTGGATGCTTGGAGAAAGAGCAGTCCAAGCGCATGTTTGCAGGGAAACTTTCTGGATGGACAGGAACACTTGCTGGCGAAATTCTGCAGATCGACTCGAACCCTGTAAGGGTTCTTTCCACTTCCTTTACACTCGCCCCACGTAGCGGAACCGTTCGCTCCTAGCAAGGGCCATTTTGATGTCTTTGCAAGGCCTCTCCCTGCCTTGACAGAAGCGGCGTCGGGAGCAAGTTCTTCAACCTGCTGGTCGGAAAATGCACTCATTCCTCAGTCCCACGAATGTATTCTTAATTTATTGATCAAGAGATTAGGATTTTGGTTTGCAGAACCCAAGCGAAAAATATAAATTTTGAAACCTGCTTCAGGGAAATAACAATGTGTATGACAATTTGATGAATGTATATTTGTGAACTAGCATGCGATTCACTGCCTCATACTTCATCCTTCAAGCCTCATCCTTACTCTTCACCCTTTCCATCCCTGGAACGAAGCTTCAAGGTTCAGAGAGGCAGAGGCGTTCATGGAAGAGCTTGTGCTCTCGGCGGGCAGCTCGGCGTGGGCACCCAGACCAGCGATCATCGCCGCGTTGTCTGTACAGAATTCGGGAGCGGGAAAAGCAATCTGGTATTTCGTTTGAAGTTTCTCAGCAGCTCGACGCAGACCTTTATTGCAAGCCACTCCTCCAACAATGGCGAGTCGCTCGATCTTGTGTTCTTTCATCGCCTTTTTTGCTTTGGTCAGAATAACTTCTATACAGGCTTCCTGGAATTCTTTACAGAGCTGAATGAGAGTATTCTCATCGTTGCGAACGAATTCTGCACCACCAAGCTTTTCGACTTCTGTGGCGAAGGCCGTCTTCAATCCGGAGAACGAGAACTCGTAGTCGGGTCGCTTCAGCATCGGCCGTGGAAGGGATATTCCAAGATCCTCACCGGGAACTTCTTTCGCCGCGAGCTGATCCATGATCGGTCCGCCGGGATAGCCAAGGCCGAGATGCTTCGCAACCTTATCGTAGGCTTCGCCCACGGCATCGTCTAGCGTCTCTCCGAGGATTTCAAAGCCTGCAGGTGGATGGACTTTAACCAGGCTGGTGTGCCCTCCGCTGATGACAATCCCGATATACGGATCAAAGGATTTGCCTCCGGGGACGTTCTCTCCCCAACCGTTCACTTCTCTACCGAGGTAAGGCGAGTAAAGGTGCCCGGCGATATGATGAACCGACACGAGAGGGATATTCCGGGAAACGCTGAGCGCTTTGGCAAACTCGACTCCAACGAGTAGACACCCAAGGAGCCCTGGACCCCGGGTCACGGCAATCCGGTCTATATCACCCAGTTCCAGGCCTGCTTCTTTTAAAGCTTCCTGAACAACAGATTCTATTTTCTCAACATGGGCGCGACTGGCAATTTCAGGAACAACGCCTCCGTAAATTCGATGGATGTCTATCTGCGAGGCGATCACATTGGAGAGGACATGCTCTCCAGCAACGACGATGGACGCGGCGGTTTCGTCGCACGAACTTTCAATGGCAAGTACATTCACGTTTTCTGTCTTATTGACTTGTCTGGCGGAATCTGAGGTAGTCACTGATATTGGAAGCGGCGCTCTGGAGCTCAACCCGCGCCTCCACCCAATTCTTTTCCCGAATCCGTCCCTGGCTATTGGTAAGATTCCAGATTGCCGTTTTTATATACTCAGGTCGGTGAGCAACACCGCCACGAAGAATGACTTTCGGGGTCAGGTTCGGGTCTGCTTTCACTTTCCGGTAGCGTATGCGGATTTCCTGAACATCAGTACTGCTCCACAGGTGGAAAACTTCTCTTCGAGGAAGTAGATTGCGCAAGACCTTGGGGTTTGGATCAGAAAATGAGAACTTAACAGATCCCTGATCATCGAAAACCTTCACCATGTCGATGTATACATCTCCATAGAGAGAGTTCAGGCTGATGGCATTCAGGTTCTTAACAGGTGGATCCCAATAGAAGGTGTCTTCGTCGTAGTTCCCTGGATTGTTCTGAACTTTGTCATCCCCCAGGTGATACCACTCGTAATCAGCAAGGGAGGTGTGCAGGTCATTTCTAAACTTCAAATATTCTGTGCAACTTTGAATTGTTCTGGAAAGCTCCAAGGTTGTTTCGTCTGAAATTTCTGTTTCGGCGGGAATCCATGTGATCGACTCGCGCACAAGACTGAGTGTTTCCTTCAGACTGAGGGGCTGCCTGAATGGTTGAATCTGCAATGTTGATGGCAGCTCGATATTGGAGGAAGACTCTGTGCTGAGGATGAGACTGGCAGAATCGCCCTGCTCGGTTTTTCCCGATGCGTTTTCACCCGTGCTTTGAGACTTGGCCGATGGCGTCCCAACTGCCGCGATTTCGTTGGTCGCGGGCTTCTCCCCTGTTGTGACTGATTCAGGCTGGCCATAGGTGGGCCCGCTGATGACTGGAACCAGAAAAAGAGAGACGAGAAATGTGAAGATCTGATGACGCATAGTGAGCTCATTTATGCCGGGGGCGACGATCTCGTGTACAAAGTTTATTTCAAAAATGCCTGCTTATCAATAGAAAGCGGATCAGTTTTTTAAAACATCAGGTTTTTTAACCTGAAGTTCCATCAAGTCGCCCTCTAGAAATCCACGAAGCAGCTCATACCCTTGTTTGATCGCAAACTCTCGGACCGTTTCCCGGTCGCCCGGAAAATTCTTTCGGATCGTTATCACCGTGTGCTCTGATGATAAACCGAACCAAACAGTGCCAACAGGTTTTTCTTTGGAACCGCCTCCAGGACCTGCGATTCCAGTAACCGAAAGAGCAAGGGAAGATCCTGACTGTTTTCGGGCCCCTTCCGCCATTTCAGCAGCGACTTCTGAACTAACGGCACCGAAGGACTCCAGTGTCGAGACTTTAACGCCCAGATCCCGGCTCTTAGCCTCATTCGAGTAGGTGACCCACCCTCCGAGAACGATGTCTGAAGAACCGGCGACAGACGTAAGACCGAAGGCAATTCCTCCTCCGGTACAGGACTCGGCAGTTGTGAGGGTGAGAGATCTTTCTCGGCATTTATTGAGAATCACTTCGGGAAAGGTAAGATCACCAGAGCCCTCCATGAAGATGGGTAACCCATCAAGAGCCCTCTTTACTCTTGAGTATAACTCTTCAAACGCCTTTGTGATCTCGCTCTCAATATCTGATTCGACAAGGAGCCGGATGCGAATATGACCCCGGCTGGCAAGAATGGTGAGCGAAGAACCATGACCCTCATCAAACAAAGGCTGGAGGCGCTCGTTGATGAGAGACTCTGGCACCATTGCAAGATGGATGGTATGGGATTTTGTGACTCGGCGGGACGGGAGAAGTACTCTGTTTCTCCCGTCAAAGAGTCGGTTGAACATTGGAGTCCATTCGTGAGGCGGACCGGGTAAGGCAATGAGTGCTCCTCGGTCCGAACCACGCGGAGCAGGCAGGTAGAACCCCGGTGCGGTTCCCCAGTGGTTTTGAAGAACCACCGCTCCCTCTGGAATATCTGCCTGAACCAGATTGCGATCAGGCATTTCGTATCCTCTAAGCTTGAATCGTCGCTGCATTAATCTAACGGCAATCTGATTTCTTTTCAGAGGAATCTGATAGAGTTCGCAGACAGCGTCACGGGTGAGATCATCCAGAGTTGGCCCCAGTCCCCCAGTCAGAACGACCAGGTCTGCTGTCTTTGTGGCGAAGTCCAGACCATGATTGAGGAGCTGTTTATCATCGGGGATCGCCTGATGGCCTATCACGCGGTAGCCAAGTTCAGTCAACTTCTGTGAGAGGCTCTGAGCATTAGTATCGGGGTAAAGGCCCTGCAGGATTTCAGAGCCAGAACTGATAATGCGTGCTTTCAGCGTTTCCATAGGTGCATACGTTTCCTTGTGGCTTTCTGGAAGTTCTCTGATAGAATGTTCTTTTGGCTTGGAGCTGTCTCTCTTGATGATTTACTTGAATACAGCTTCTTGAAAGCAAATTATCTACAGAAAGCCCTGGGGAAACAAGAGCGTATCTCATGCCTCTGAAAAGTAAAAAGCAGGTTGAAAGAGCGAAGAGTCGGCGCGCCTACCGTCGTTTTTTTCGCCGTGTACGCTTTTATCTTCCAGCAGCGACGTTGCTGTTACTGGCAATCGTGTTCTTTCTCCCAATCAAAGCCAGATGGCTGAGAGAATCTATTGAAACAAGAATCGAACAGGTTCTGAAGCAGGATGTCCGCATTGGAAGTGTACAGATTGTTCTGGCGGAAGCCCGTGTAGAAGCGACCGATGTGAGTATTCTCGGCGACGATGGGCGCGAACTGTTCAGCGTAAGGCGGCTCTTGCTTGATGGAAAGGTTTCAGATTTTCTTGGGGGAGGCGAGCTCTGGCCATCGGAAGTGGAAGCAGACGGGTTCGCTGAGGCAAGAGTCGTTAGGAATGCTGATGGTCAGATGGCGCTCTCTGCTGAGCTGCAGGAACTGATCGCCCTCTTTGACCAGGGCAACACAGGTAAATCAACGAACAATCAAAGCACCAGGACCAAGTCCAAGGACATGCCCGATATACCTGAGATCGGGCCGACACCTCGTATCATCTTGAGGGATCTGACCCTGACGGTGAAAGATCTTCTGCCCCAATGGCCTGAAACGGTGCTGATCATCGACCGTCTGGAAGCAGCTCCAAGGTCGTCTTCCCAGGCTCCCTTCAGAATCCAGGTTGCCGGCACACTGGTTACCGATTCCGTCGAGCCCTATTCGGGACGTGGTATTTACTATCCCAAGCAGAACCGCCTGACGCTCAATGCTGAGTTGAAGCGGGCTTCCTTTGGGTTCGAGATTGCCGAAATGGGCAAGCTGGCAACGAGTGGTGAGGACATTGCCATTCAATTAGATCTGACTCAGGACCAGAATTCAAATCAGGTTTCCGGCTATCTGGCAGCAGATATACGTGAGCTGGAAGCAAGAAAAGATGAATTTGGTGGAGAACGGTGGGTTCAACGGCCGCTTTCTGCTCGAGCCCGATTTCGCTTCTCTCCTGAGAACATGAATCTCACGGCAGATCATCTGACAATCTTTGGCGGCGGGGTTGATATAGACCTCTCGGCCGACATGCACCTTGCCGGTGATCCGACAGGACAGGCTCGACTTCGGATCAACGAAATACCTAGTCAGGCTTTGACCCTTGCAAAAGGTGAAGCGTCGAGGCGGCTTGGAATTGAAATAGATGAGTATACAACCTCGCCGACGCTCAAACTGGATATGAGTGTTGATGGAAATTTCACGGAGCTGGAAAACCTTGACTATCAAATAACAACACGCATCGCAGGATGGCAGATTAGAAGTGATGAGAATGAGGACCCCCTGATCATCGAAGACTTCTCGAGCTTTCTATCACCGCGAAAGCTGGAAGTCCGAAGGTGTGCTCTTTCCATTGCCAACCAGGAGATCAAAATCAGTGGAGAGATCCCCATCTCTTCATCGGACAGCCGTGAATACGGTGCACTGAATCTCTCGCTTACGGGAAATACAGAGCCGATCGCTCAGGAGCTTATTAAAGAAAACCTGCTGCCGATCGACATCGCTTCAATCGCCCTCCCTTTTTCTCTTCGTATGGACGTGCCGATTTCTCTCCAAAGAGACGAGGAAATGTCTATAACGCCAGATGTGGACTTTGAAGAGTTCGAAGGCTCTCTTACATGGAGCCCCGGGACAGTGAAACTAAGAAACCTTGCAGATATAATCGAGGTTGACCAGGGAGCCGCACGCATCACCAGAGAAGGTATTTCCATCCGGGGTCTGAATGCTTCGATTCCAGATTTAACATTCACGATTAACTCTTCCCTGATCGGACTACCCTGGGTAACTCCCGAAGAAGACCTCCAGTGTGATATCCAGGTAAGAGCTCGCGGACGAATCCAGGAGTTATTATATGTTCTTTCCCGACAGCTGCCTCTTCCTCTTCTTCCGGCGGATCTGGATGGGAATTTTCAGTTGGAAGGAAACTTGAGCGGTGCGCCCTTAAACCCGGAGAGCCTCCCTGACTTTAACATCCGTCTACTTTTGGAAGAGGCAACGGCAACGGTGCCGACACCAGCGCGTTCGGTTCCACTTTACGTAAGAACAGCAGAAATCTATGCCGAACCCCAAACGGTATTACTTCGGAAGGCAGATATACGCGTTGATGAACCAGGAGAGTTTCCCAGCGAAGGTCAATTAAAGGGGAACATCAATAATGAAGCCATTGAAATATCAGGTGACGTGCGCACATCGTTCGATTTTCTTGCGTCTATACTTCCGAAAGAGTTTCAGGAGATCGCAGCCCACGGAGAGGTCCCTGGAAAAGGAACGTTTAAACTCTATCCTGACCAACCACTTCCAGAAGGTCAATATCTCGCGCAAAGGTGGTTGAAGCTGCTTTCCAAGCCGGGGCTCTCCTTTCGCTTCAAAGAAGAAGAGCACAAGGATGGTGCCCACCTGATCGGAAGCTACAATATCGTTTATCAGCAATCGACGCCCTTTGAAATGTATCCTCGTGTCTTTCCTCATAAGATCACCAATGTCAGAGGGGCGATCAGTTTTAATGATGGTACCTTTCTTATCGAGGAAGGTCTGATAGACATCGGAGAGACTAAAGATGTCAAAGTGAGCGGTGAAATTATTCTGGGTCGGCCTGTATTGATCAACTTCAAGAGCGATATGGGATATGTGGATATTAACAAGTGGTTTTCAGGGTGGGGTGAACAACCGTGGGCACAAAGCCCTGTTTCGTTTCCTCCTCGCTGGAAATCGATCCCTGAGTCATACCAGTTCATCGATATAAACGGAGAAATAACCGCGAAATCATTTGATGTTTTGCAGTTCAGTGGCACTGACCTGAAGACAAACTTTCACTTTGAAAGCTGGAGTAGAGATGATCCCGTTCTCGAGCTGAATCAAACCTCAGCAAATGCTTATGAAGGCAAAATCTTCACCGACATGAGGTTTGTCTTCCCACCTGATGAACTCCCGTATATGACAGCCACAGCGAACTTTGAGGACGCAAACCTCGATAGTTACCTTGATACACTTCTCGAGAGAGACCAATCAATGGATGGAGTCATACGTGGTTGGAACCTGGAGTTCGCCGGACAGATCCTCAACTATCCCAGCTATACAGGCTCTGCATCTTTTGAAATCAGAAGGTCATCGGTCGTAGGTAATATCATAATGGCCTATGCAAAAGAGTTCGTAAATATCGGAAGCAAAACGGGAGGTCGTGATTCAACGGTAACCGGAAGTGTGGATGTTCGAAACTCGCGGGTTGAGTTCAACGACCTGAGAATCAAGAATCCGAATGTGGACCTTGCAACTGATGGGGGCATCGTGGACTTTGGTGGCCGTCTTAACTTCGATGTTGTTATGAGTGTTGTTTCTCAAAGACTTCAAAACATACCGATTATTTCACAAATCAAGAAGCCGATCGACTGGCTCGTCGGGAAATCTTTGGTCGTATATCGAGTGACAGGAGTTATTTCTGACCCTAAAGTAACACCCATTCCAGCACTCATGTCGCATACGCAGGTCTTCGATCGTCTCTTCGGAAAAGTCGGAGAGACCTCTGGAGAACAGCGCTAGAGAGCCCCTATGGCAAGTTTCTTAACCGAACGGTTCAAAGCGAAGGAAGAGTCGAGGCAGAAAAAGAACCTTGTGAGGGCTTTGGCCATTCACAGCGATCTTATAGACTTCTGCAGCAACGACTACCTTGGTTTCGCCAACCATCCAGATATTATCAAAGCTTCCCAGGAAGCTATCGAGCGTTACGGCGCAGGATCGAGAGCTTCCCGACTCATTTCCGGTAACTTTCCTCTGCTTGAAGAACTCGAGAATAAACTTGCATCATTCAAAGGCACTGAAAGCTCGCTTGTCTATCCATCAGGATATCAAACCAACCTGGGCCTTCTGGCTTCTCTGATTCAAGCAGGCGATGCGGTGTACGTCGATCGGCTTGCACATTCCTGTCTTGTGGATGGCGTGCGCCTGTCTCCGGGCAAGTTGAGGGTCTTTCCACACAATGACCTGGAAAAGCTCGAAGCGTTGCTTAAAAGATCTCAGGACAGCCCGGCAAGATGGATCATCGTGGACAGTGTCTACAGTATGGATGGTGACATTGCTCCACTCGACAGGCTTTTGGACTTTGCATATAAATACAACGCCGTTATCGTTGTTGATGATGCACATGGCACGGGCGTTCTTGGTGAAAAAGGCTCGGGCGTGTGCGAGCACTTTCAAATTAGCCCGAGGGACCATGCAGAGAACCTGATCATTGTTGCTACTTTTGGCAAGGCCCTTGGAACTCAAGGCGGAGCAGTACTCGGCTCAAAAGAGTTGGTCGACTTTCTGATTAATGAATCGAGACCCTTTATCTATACAACAGGTATATCTCCGGGTCCTGTAGGTGGTACGCTCAAGGCTCTCCAAATCCTGGAAGGGGACAGAACTCATGTACAGAGCTTGCGGAGGAACATACAAGCCTTTCTCCGTATCATGAGAGATAGCGGTTTAGAGATCGCTCAAGAAATCACGCCGATTATTCCCATCATCCTCGGCAGTGAGGAGAAGGCTCTGAAAGCTTCTAAAGAGCTGAAAGCACAAGGTTTACTGATTCCAGCAATCCGTCCCCCAACAGTTCCAAAGAATACATCCCGGATTAGAGTGACACTGAGAGCGGACTTGAGCGAAGATGTAATCTCTGATTGTGCGTTGAAAGTAGCAGAAGTATGCAATTCTCTGTTGTCAGATAAATCTGGGGGTTGATGATATAAATCATAACCCGCGAACCTAAGGATAATAATATGGGCTTTTTTTCGAAGCTATTTGGTGGAGGACAGAAAGAGGAGCAAAAACCGAAGAAAGAAAACTCGCGAGCCGAGGCCTCTTCAGCATCAACTCCAGAAGAGGACTGGGAAGGTGGTTCTGGAGTTCCCCAGGAACTTGCTCATATGGAAGTTCTAGAGTTATACAACTCGGAGAACCCACCTGTTTTTCTTGATGTCAGAGAACCCCATGAGCTTGAAGCAGATGGATTTATTCCAAACAGTATTCACATTCCCCTGGGCGAACTGGAGCAACGGGCTTCAGAACTGGAGCCTGAAAAGCCAGTAATAGTTTATTGCGCATCCGGGATGAGAAGTATGGATGCGGGTTGCGCTCTCCTGGAAAAAGGTTTTAAAGACGTTTCAAATTTGAATGGTGGAATCATGGCTTGGACTGGCCCGAGAGAAACCAAAACATCCTAAACGGAGGCACTGACGTTCAATGAAGAAACTTCAGTTAAAGAAGTCTGGTCTGACCGGCTTTCTTTGTGCGGCTTTTTTGACGGGAGCGATAGGCTCGACCACTGCCGAAACTCTCTATGTGAAACGAAACGACGCTGAACTGAAAGAGTCTGAATCAAGATCATCTGACTCGATTGCTACCCTGAGCGAGGGTGATACCCTTGAGGTCATCGAAAAGTCTGGCTCGCGATATAAAGTTAAGACAGCTGATGGTACCGAAGGCTATATATCTCGTCTTCATGTCACAGACAAGAAGCCCAAGAAAGGTTTTTCGCTAAGTCTCCCAATCAAAGAGAGCGAAGACCTATCGCCAGAAGAACGGGAAAACATGAACGCCATACGAGGACTGAACCCGGTGGCAGAAAAGTATGCGGAACAGAACCCGGATCTTGAGGCAGCTGCAGAGCAGGTTAAAGAGATGGAAAACCTGACCAAGGAAATCTCCAAAGAAGACCTGGAAGATTTCATGAATGAAGGTGAGGTCTATCCACAATGAGATACCTTGTCTACTCACTCCTTTTAATCTCACCTCTCATCCTCGTCAGTTGCACTTCGAAAGATATATCCAAGCTTACCGAGGCAACACTTGTTGCCACAGGAACGGACCCTGATTCTGCAAAACGACAGGCCGATTCTGTTGGAAAGATCGCCAAATCTCAAGAGCCTGTATCTCTTGATAAAGAGATGGAGATTGGTGGCGGTATCGCGGTAAAGTCGTTTTCTGTTCAAGGGACGCTTCATCCTGATACAGAGCTACAGCGATATATCGCTAAAGTGGGACTGGCGATTGTTGCACAGACAGAACGAGCAGACTTCCCCTTTGCTTTCGCCGTTGTCGAAAACGAAGACATCAATGCCTGGGCAGCTCCTGGTGGATATGTCTTCATCACAACGGGAGCACTTTCCCAAATGGAGAATGAAGCTCAACTGGCGGGCGTCCTTGCACATGAAATTGGTCACGTGGTACGTGGTCACATGATTGAAATGATTCGCAGACAACAGTTGCAGGCCGGTGCGGCGGGCCTGGCGCAGTCTTCTCTCAGTGGCGACATGGCACAATTTTCTGCCTTTGTTGATCAGGGCACAGGAATTCTCTTCGAAAAAGGCCTCGATCAGAATATGGAATATGATGCAGACAAAGTCGGAATGGAGTTTGCCGCACTCACCGGATATAATCCTGCCGAACTGATCGTCTATCTGGAAAAGCTGGCCTCTGTTGTTGAAAACGAAGGCGGAGGTTGGCTGAAGTCAACTCACCCTTCTCTTTCAAGCCGGGTTCAAAAGTTAAAGGCCATCGAGGCACAGGATTTTGAAGGTATCGGTGGGGCAATTGTTGAAGATCGCTTCAAGCGCATTGTGGGGGCTGCTGTACAGCTGCAGTAAGAATTCGGTAATCACATGACTCCTCCTGGTGAGGTCAAAAAAAAGAAAAAGAAAGGGTATCTTGCTCGCATCGCAAGGTACCTTTTTGTTTTTATATGTATAGTCATCCTCTTCATCATCGCTGCCCCCACCATAATCACGCTGCTCCCAATTGAGCGGAAACTTGAAACAACAGTTAACGAGTCGATACCAGGCACTCTCCGCATAGAAGGACTCAGGGTGGGATGGTTCTCCCCTCCGACAATACGTCGACTCGCAGTTTCCGATGATACCCGGGAACAGATCATCCTTGAGGATGTAAGACTCAAAGATGGGTTACTGCGGCTGCTGCGAAACCCCGAAGAATCGGTTCATGTTGAAGTTGCAAGGTTCTACTATGAGTTTGCCATCGAAGAGGATGGGTCGTTCAACTACGAAAAAATCGTCCCACCATCGGATGAGCCGTTCACTCTCGAGGATCTCATAAACATGTTTCCGAAGGTTGAGATTCCTGTCGAGAAAATCTATTTTCACGTGGCCGACTTTGATTTTCTTTTTGAGGATAGAAGTACTCCAAGCCAGAAACCTGTTTCTATTGAAGACGGATTCATAACCGCCAATTGGACAGGTGGTGAAGCACCTTTCCTCTATGATGTATACATGCCCCTGATGCATGAAGGAAGAACGGAGCCTCTTCGCCTTGAGGGAGAATATCAGAACTGGGTTAAAGATAAACAAACAAACTTCCCTCAATCTACTTTTCTGCTCAAACTTCTATCGGGTGAAGATGAAAGGGCAATTGGCTGGAAGTTTGACATGAAGCACCCAAGAGTTAACAACAATGTCGAGATCGATTTGAGTTTCCTGGAAGCATTCTATCGTCTCTTTGAAATCAAGCAACCGAGGCTTGAAGGAAAACTCACCTCAAATACAGACATAGATCTGTCCGATCTTGATTCAGTCCAACTGAACTCAAGTATAGACGGTGAGGAGTTTGAAATTCTGGACCTCCCATCTCTTGATGAACCGTTGCCGATCACTGACTTTCGGGGAGATCTGTCTCTCGAGTTTTCCGGCTCCGCACCCAGCTACCCCAGCGGAGAATTCTCCTTTGACTTTGAGTTTCTTCAACTCAAAGGAAGTGTAGACAGTTCAACGGAAACGCCAAGAAGAGTTGGTGAGGTGAGTATTTACATTCCTTTCAGTGACATTCGAGATTACCTTCATCGCTACTCATTCTGGCCGGAGGGAATCGACTGGAAAGAGAGCCGCGCTGAGCTATCACTCTTTTTCAACGAACAGGCAGAGGAAAATATACGTTTCAACCTGGTCAGCACCCTCTATCCAGGAGCCATTGATCTGAATGAGCAACGTAGAGCGGACCTACCTCTACAACTGTCCAACGGTGAGATCACCCTTCAACCCTTCGAAACCCGAACGGAAATCGATGGTGAGTATAACTATGACAGCAAAGTCAAAGTGGACTATAACATCGAAAACGAGATCTTTCACCTCTCAGGTCAAACCGATTTTTCCACGAGTAATAGTCTCTCAATCATCACCAAAGAGGAGCTGAACCTCACAAGGCTGAATCAATGGATTCAAGAAACCATTCCGGACTTGCCTCTCAAAAGTATCGAGGGGGGACTTGTTAATACGAATAATCTTTGGATGGCGAACGATGAAATCACTTGGAAAACACAGGGATACAGCTTGGACAAGTTCATCGATCTTGACCCCTTCGGTTATTGTGCCTATGAAGAGGACTTCTCCTGGGAGTCTAATATACGCGTGAATCCTGATGAGCGCCCGATCGTTTCGGGGTCAGGATCCCTTCGCTCCAGCCTTCTTGATATAGACACCGTATTCGATATTCTTGATGACCAGAACCAGGACCTCTTTCTGGCCCTGGAAGTGAATACCGAATCCATCTATCAAGAGCTCGAAGAGCTAGGCCTTCTCCCGGAACTACCACTCGAACAGAATGGAAGCTTTAAGGTTGATCTTAACCTGGCAAGAAACGCGATGAACCTGCAACTTCTTGGGACACTCAAAACGGATGAAGCTTACTCAACAAACTGGAACGACCAGGTTGATCTCGAATCGCTCGAAGGGGACATCCTGACCGACATAACCTACGGGAGCTCAGACTTGACCGTCTACCTTCACGATCTTTCTTTAGGTATAGACGAGGTCCTGAAAACAAATCTGCGTGGAACGTTCAATAACTTTGCCACAATGCAAAGTTTCGATCTGAGTAATGATTATGAAATCGACTTTGCCGAACTTCTCAAAGAAGCCCAGGCCTACGTACCTCAGGAATTCCAGGATCTGATCGAGTTGGATGGGACGACGAAGCTAACCGTTCAATCTCAAGGATCCGTGGCCAGTGGTGAATCGGTCCTCCGGTTTATAGATCCGGTGACACTCAGTGGAAGAATTGAATCGGAAATACCATCCCTTTTTATCCCTCTCGAAACAGGCGGTATCGTGTTTGAAGGACTATCCGATTCAAGAAGCATCGACATAACTGCCGACTCACTTGAAGATTATTCATTGAAAGCTTCCGGAGAGATGACGCTGGAATACCTTGAATGGGAAGGTGGAGTTGCACTCGAACAGGGTTCATGGGAGGACCATGTTGATTATCAGTCTGCAGGGAATATTGTCTATCGCCTGATCGGAGCCGGCTTTGAAGGAGGCGAATACTTCACCGAAACCCTGAACTATGTCATCCCAGATTTTCTCCTAAAGGGTAATTTCTCAGCAGATCTCTCGAAGTCTATCTATGATCTATCAAGTCTGGATTTCAAATGGGGGGATTATCTTTCCGCAGGATTCAAGACTTCCATAAACAAAATGGAAGGAATCCTCGACTCAAGTCTTACAATTAAGGGGCTGGGCGGCGAACTTGGAGCAATTGAAAGCCGCAATGAGGACGCCCGCGAGTCTTACAATTCTTCTCTGGAAGGCACCTCTGAACTTAAAGTTCACGGTGAATTTCACCCTGTCACCCTGCTTCCTGACCTCAACAGTTCCTGGTTTGAGTTGAATGGTGAATGGCCCCGATGGCTCTTATCTGCAGATAATAACATCACCAGTGGTTCAATGACATATGCATTCAGCGCAAGCGGGGAGACCCAGACAGGGGAAGGCGAATTGCAGGTAATGCTGGGACAAGTTGACCAGAGAGTAGGTATCTCGGAGTCTTTGAAGGGTCTTGAGTTTGTTGCCAACGGCTATACAGACTTCCTCTCTCAGAAAACTTCCATGGGAGCCGAAATCGAGAACGAGGAAACTGGCTCTATCTTAAACATCGAAGCAAGTATTCCAAGAACCAATAGCGCTGTTGTATGGTTTCAGGGAGAGGGTGCTGAGAAACCCGATTTGATTCGAGCCTTCCCCATCACATTGTCTATCAATCTTAGTCAGTCACTTGAGAAGCTGAATAGAATCATTGATGGCAGGAATATGTCAGGTTTTCTTAACTCTACCCTCCAAATTCGAAACCTTCCGTCTGAGGCAATCGAGCTCAGCTTCGAGCAGAAGATTGAGACGGTTAATTTTGACTCTGAAGACTTGAATATACGAGGGTTGAATGGGGATTTTGTCCTGGGAAGAGAATGGCTTTCAAACAGTCAGAGAGATGGTGCAACCCCTGTGTCCAGGATGAGTGTCTATCTCCCTGAGGCGAACCTCTCCTCTCCAGGTTTTTCTTCTGAGATTTTGAATACTTCTCTGGTGTTAAACCCCACGGCATCAGGGATGCGGCTCTCGCTTCTGGGAGAAGAGGTTCTGGGCGGAGCACATGACACTTCGATCGCCATTAACCTTCGGAACGACGTGCCTTTCCTGAGTGGTGAAATCAGCATGACAAAACTTGATGCCAGTTCATTCTATCCCGGGTTAAAGTCCTTAAATGAGAATAGCAGAACGCTAAGCACCTTCGGTTTTTTCGAAGTTCCCTTTCCTGATGATGCAGGCTTGCTGGATGTTTCAGAGCAGCTCTATCTTGGACTCGAGGTCACTGATATCAAAGTACCCGCTCTTCGAGCGATCCTTCGCTCTATCGACCCGAATGGGAGCAACCCTGGAGTACAGTCGACGCTTACAATCTTGAGATTCAGCTATCCATCCAGAGCAACCCTGCTCATACGAAATGGTCTCCTGTCATTACATCTTCGCTTGATAAGTGTAACCGGAGAAGAATACACTATTCCTCTGCTGGAGAAGGTCAGTGTGACCTCTTATCTTTCCCAATTCAGTAACCCTGATGTAGATGAAAGTATAACCGAGTTACAGCAGTTACTCAAGGTTCTCCTGGAGGATGATCTGGACAATGTCTATCAGCTACTCAACTAAGGCTTTTTTTTCTGTCTATATACTTCTCATCCTTCTCTTGCAGACGGGATGCTCAAGGAACCTTTTCAGTGTTAACCTTTTTGTCGTAGATGAAAAGACGGCTCTTGAGCAGCAGGTGCTTGGTACCTATAGCGAGATTGGGCGCGATCTGGATGTTTTCGCCTCGGTGCGCGCAGTTAACCCTGATGGTTCACTCGAAACTCCCCCAGAGATGACAGAACAACAAAAGGCTCTCACAGAAGCGATGAATAACCGTCGCTATAATCGAGACGATGTGGATCAACTACTTCTTGCACGAATTGTCGGCGAAGGAAACCAGGGGTTTCTTGTAAAGCTTGTTGATTCAGCTCCAGAGGACTTCGAACTCTCTTCTAATCTGATCGAAGAAGTCCTCCGTGAAGAAAATCAGGACCGCACAGTCCTACTTGATCGATTGATGCTGACCCCAGGTGTGACTCCAAGGGACAAAGAGGAAGTCTCCTATATACTTGCAGAATTGAATCAGGATCTTGCTCCTCCTGGTTCGCGCATCCAAAGCAGAGCCGGGCAATGGACAGTTAAATGATGAGGTTGATCCTTTCTCTGCTTCTGTTGAGTGCTCTTTCCTCCGTCTATGCAGACCCACAAGTTCAACTTGTTGTCACTCACCCCTCTAATGACTACCAGCCAACTTTCTCTTCATCCACGGAACAGCTTGTATTTGTAAGTGAGCGCGGTGGCTTTCCTGGCTTATACCAGAAACAGCTGGGAAGAGTAGACTTTAACCCCGAACAGGCACTTTACCCCTACCCTGGAAGAACACTCCAACCAGCGTTTTCTCCTGACGGAAACTTCCTCGCCTTCTACTCTCAAAGATTTGATGCCCTGGGAGATGTGCTATACGTCAAATCAGGCGGCACAACCCCCAGGGTGGTCCCTGTGGAAACCAGTGTAGACAAAGATCCATGGTTTCACTCTGACAACAGGACACTGTTCTTTTCAAGCTCAGCCCTCGGGAAACGGTCAGAGCCGAAAGCCTTCGACGTTCAATCGCAGTCTTTTACAGAAGTCGTTCCTGACGAGTACTACCTTCAAAACTATCCAAGGTTCCCAATTCAATCCATTGATTCATCGCGGACCGCTGCCCTCCTTTATTCCGATGATACCAATATGAACGGCCAACTGGGCGAGGGAGACCGTGCATCTGTCTGGCTCCTGAAGGGCGACAAATGGTTTCAATCCAGCTTTCCACTTCAGGAATCCAACGGCATTGCTCACGATCAATCATCTGGAAGAGTCTATATCGGCGTAAACTTGAAGGGGAACCTGGATATTGGCTATATCGATCTTACCCATATTCTCCGTAGCGACATCAGTGCATCGGAACTCCTATCCCTCGCGACAGAGGAACTCGACTCAATAGACCCCGATCCTGACCGCGCTATCGTCCTTCTTAGAGCTGCCTGGATGAAAGCGGATACTCTTCAACTGCGTCAGGAAGCAGGGCTCAATTACTTACGCACGCTCAACCTTTATGAGAGACACTGGCAAGCCTGGAAAGAAGCAAGCTACCTGATCGCAAGAGCCGACTTCCAACCTCTTCCATTGGAATTTCGCGTCGAACTGTTTGTTGGCGAGTTGGCAATTACCCAGGATGCCGATATACGCTTCTCTATAGAACGAGAATTAGAATATCTTTTAAATCAACTGGAGACTGAAGAACGCTATGCGAGTGTCGCTCAAGCAACACTTGCCCTCGCTAGATCTTATGCACGAAACGACAACCCGGCAAAAGCTCTCGAATCGACAGCTGAAGTCTTGAGGAAACATCAAGAGCACCTGTCACCGATAATTAAGGCTGAGATTCTTCTGTTCCGGTCTAACCTGTTTCTTGAAAGAGGCCTTGGCACAGAGTCGCGAGAAACCCTCCTCAAGGTATTTGATGAGGATATAGACAACCAGGCTTTGCTCGATGATATCTCCAGAAGAATCATACGCATCGAGAGAAGCCTTCACTCAACTCTCGATGAACTTCTCTTTTCTTTTCGCTCAATCTACAACCGACCGAACCTCAACCCCATTCTGAAAAACCAGCTTCGTCTTGAGGAAGCGAAACTCCTTTTCGAACAGGGGCAAACGACAGAACCCATTGATATTCTTCGTGAAGTTGCAGAAGACTATGAAACCACGCCACTCCCGTCACTGGAGGCAGCCCTGATTCTTGGCGACCGACTGGAAAATGAGAAAGCCTACAGGTCGGCTGTCGAGATATATGGAAGAATCGTCCGAGAGATCCCAGTAGGTCAATCAACGCTCCTCGACCGCCTGCGAGCGACGGCATTCAATCGACTCGTCAAATACTATCTCGTTCGAGCCCGACGGGAATTACTTCTCGGTGATCCGCTGATTGCCGCATCAACCTGTGACACGGTTCTAGAAATTTCACCTGAAGAGGTTGGTGCCTGGAGGCTCAAAGTTCAGGCTCAATCCGATAGAATTGAATTTCTTCAGCGCTGGGAAAAGCAGCTCAAGAAAAGCATTCGGGATGAACCTTCGGCTCTTCAGTTCTACAAGCTGGCACTGGTGCAGTCATATATCAAACCAGACTCAAGAGATGCAGAGAAATCTGTCTTGAGAGCCATCACTCTAAAGTCAGACGTACCTCATTTCTACCTGCTCCTGGGTTTTCTCCTCGAGCAGCGATTCCGTGAAGAGCAGTCACGCGGGAACACAGAATGGAAAACAATGGAAGAGGCATCTGTGGCTTACGAACAGGCGTCTCTACTCTCGATAGACGACAGAGATCCGCTTATTCGAGCGGATGCGTTGCTCAACAGAGGAAACGCTTCGCTTTTGCTTCAGCAATACGCCAATGCTTTTCGAAGTTATACAGAGCGTTCCCGAATGGACATCCCCTTTCCGGATCCACGAACAGAGTTTCTTTTCTATCGTAACTCTGGTATAGCCGGATACAGGTCATTGCATCCAAACAGTTCCATTTTATCGTTTCAAACTGCACGCAAGCTCCTCGTTCCTCTTGAAGAAAAAGACTACATGGACAGCCAAAGCATTCAGGATCTTAGAAATGAGCTCATCGGTCGCGAAGCTCTCTCCTTGATGGATCTCGGAAAAGATGAGGAAGCTGCGGCACTTTTCGGTGAACTGTCCGCCCGTGAAACTCAGGGTTCACTGAATGCGATTCGTGCGCAGAGAAATGAAGCCATCTCACTTTTTATATCAGCGAAAAACAAAACGAATCCTGAAAGTTATGATATACAAAATGAAGTGTTGAGGATTACAGAGTCTGCTTTGACCAACCTGGAGGGTATAGAAGTCACAGAAATAAAGAAACGTCGCGTAGGCGCTCTGTTCAACATGGATATCGCCTTCGAGGGTGACGCTGTTGAAGGTGGTGCTTTGATTGATCTCGACCTTGAAGATGAGCGCCGTCTGCTGCTCGGGATCCGTTCCCAGGTCTTGAGAGACCTTGGCCTTTTCGATCAGGCAATTGAAACGCTTGAAGCTCAGGTCAGAAGCACCCGTGCGAACTCATCTCTAAAGCTTCCTTACAGAAAGTCTGTTCTTGTATTGTCGCAAGACCAGTTGGCATCGCTCTATCAGGAACGAGGTGATTTTGACTCGGCCTGGGTGATCAGCATAGCCGGTGTGAAAGATACACGGTTTCTCGTCGATTCACAAGAGTATATAAACATAGAAGCCCTGACACGCCTTCTTGCCAAGTGCGCAGAACTTGCTGTGCAGAAGCCAGAACTTTTGGTTGCTGACGAGGAAAATGAACTGCGCTGGCTCTACGGTTCGTCTTTCTCTGAGCTTCCTTTGCCAGCCACCAGGTTCTTGATTGAATCAGTAAGAAGAGTCATGGAGATGAAAGATCCTCTTCTGCCTGAAGGCGATGAAGGTCTCGTAAGAAATGAGATTCAGGAAGCACGACTACTATACGCACTTTCTCTGGCATTGAATAACGAGCTTCGCTCTCTTACAGAACCAGATTCGAACGACACAGGCATGACATTGATTCGGAGCGCTCAAAGAAGAGTTTCGCTGGCAAGCGAGCTAGCCAAAACGACTGAGACTCTCGAAGAAAAATGGAGATCATCGGATACTCCTCATCAAATCGGGAGCCTGTATTTTCTTACTGCTGGCTTTACTATACAATCTCTCGCACTCTCTGGCCTACCTCAAGAAGCTGACAATCTCCTCGATGCGTCTCTTGCCAAGGCCAGCGAAAACGGCTATACAGAATACCGCTGGTATCTTCTAGGTCAGAGGGCAGTGGCTTCTCATCACCATAATCAATCGAAGGTCACACTGGCTGAGAAAGCACTTGAGGAAGCACTTGATTATTCGAAACCCTGGTCCACCAACTTTGCTGACAGAATACCTTTTCAGTTCCTTTCAGACCTCGAGATTGCATGTTTTGATTCTATTATACAGGATGCAGACCCGCAAGCAATCTGGAACTTGAAGGAAAAATGGATCGATCTATACCAGCGCTATACCAGTGAGAACCTCAGCCTCTCCCCGTCTTTCAGTGAAGAATCTGAATGGACGTTGGGGTTTCTGAAGAAAAGAGACAATTTCCGAGAGCTCTTATTGACCCTGCGAAGGACACCTTTCGCGCGCATCGACGTTCGTGCTCGCCTGAGAGGCAACCTTGAGGTTCTTTCCAGAGAACTCGCTGAACATCTGGAAGAAGGAAAATCCACGGAATTCTCCTCCGCCACATTCTATGCACCGAACGCCGAAGGGTACGAGATCATTGACCTCCTTCTGGAACCACCCTTTCCATTGAACAAAGAACCTGTCTTTGTTGCAACGATTCCAGGAAAGAAAAACGACTCCTTCCTCATCCTCGATAGTACTTCGGACCGCATCGTTGAGAACCTCAATAGCATAAGCGACGATCAGCAGGTCTATATTCTCGGACAAGCTCCTGAAGAAATGTCCACAGCCATCTCCCTGATCGATGGTGAGTCCCTCTTTAGAAGATATTACAGTCTCAATATCAATAAAGATGAATTTGCTGTATCACTCGCCCCGGGCACAACAACCCTCGACTCCGAAACACTGCGTGAACTTGCAATAACTTCAGGCGTCAATGATGTCATCTTCGAAAGCATAAGTTCCTTGAACCCGGGAAACTGGAGATTATCGACACCAGAATTGTCGCTGTCCGGGTTATTGAACTCCGCACCACTTTCACGTTCCTTCACGTTTCGAACTTCTTCGACCTCTGTATCAGTTTTCGATGAAAATCTGTATGAAAACAGCCTTAATCTTGCAGTCTATCTGGAGGCAAAGAATATAGATTCGTTTGAAATGAATGGGAATCGCTGGTTGTCTCATGAACTTACTCCGGAAAACAATCCCGAGCTCGCCAAAGAACAGATCCAGGAAACCCAGCAGAGAATACTCGAGGCCTACAATCGGGACGACCTTAGCTCATCTATACATTGGCTTCAGAGAACCATTTATCTTAAGAACAGTATTCAAATGAAGGAAGGGCTGGCAGAGGATTACCGCACTCTTGCAATTCTGAACAGCAATATCGCACGCTGGAATGCTGCTTATAATGCAGCGAAGGAATTCGAGGGTGCTCTGGACAAGCTTGACGAGGAGCAGGCACTATTCATTGCAAGACTTGCAGTGCGTGCCGACAAAATCGAGGATGCCAACGAGCGCTATCTTAGCCTGATTAAGAATGCTGACCCAGCTCCGTCACTTCTATACATGAAAGAACTCGCGATCTTCCTTGAAAACTCTCAACTTTTCCCTGACGCCTACCGACTTGGTGAGGACATCATATCTCTTGCCGAAAAGGAAAGTGAAGAGGACCTGCTTTTCGAGCAGTATATCCGCTCTTCACGTATCTTGAGAATCTATCTTAATCGTTATACAGATGCAAGAAGGTACTTAAACGAGGCTCTAAATCTCGCTGAGAAAAACAACTCTGTGAAGGAAATCTTTGAAGCCCAGATCAACCTTGCCCGCCTGGATCTTAATCAGGGGTTTTTCGAAGACGCGAAGGAGCGCCTTGAACAATTGGAGTCAACGGATGATCCGCGCGAGCTCTCACAGGTACTTCTGGAGCAGGCAAACCTCTCCTGGTACCAGGGTGATTACCAGAAGGCGTTTATGGCCTCTCAAGAAGCAAAAGCCATAGCGGAGAACGTGGATTCAGAGGGTCTGAGGATCGCTATCGGAAATGTGGAAGGATTGATTTCCTGGAGCCTGAATGATATACCAACGGCTCTTCGTGAATTAAAACAAGCTCTCGAATATGCCGTAGACGCAAAGTTACCAGGAGAGATTGCATCCACGAACAACAACATCGGTCTTGTATATCGCACAACCGACGCGTACGAAGAGGCACTGAACTGGTTCCGACGCGCATTGCAGTCAGATATCTCCAGTAGCAACCGGTGGGGAGAATCATACAGCTCAAGAAACCTGGGCATTACATATCAGCTGATGGGAGAATATGGAACAGCACTTGACTACCTCAATGAAGCATTAAGTCTCTCGCAGGAAATTGGAGATCCCGTTAATGAAACAAAGGCCCTCCTCGCTCTTGGCGATACATACTACGAGATTGAAGATTTTCAGCAGGCAAAATCGTTCTATACAAATGCGCTGAATAAGTCAGAAGAGCTTCTGCTCCGGGAAGTCACCTGGAGAGCGATGCACGGCCTCGCACGATTGTCTTCTGTAGAGAATGAAACGGCGCAGTCCATTCAGCAGTATAAAGAGACCGTCAAGTTTATTGATTCCATGCGGGCTTCTATACGTGTAGAAGAGTTTCAAAATGGATTCCTTGTCGACAAACAGCAGGTCTACGACGAGCTCATCGCCTTGCAGATTTCAGAAGGTACACACCTGGATGCTTTTAGAACCTCGGAAAGTGCGAGAGGTCGAAACTTTATCGACCTTCTGGGGAATCGATCTTTTCTCCCAGCAAGACCAGTTGATCAGGATCTCATTGAACGGGAACGTAAGCTGCGCTCTGAACTCGAAAAGGCTCAAAGAGCACTCATTGAAGCGCGCCAAAGTAATCAGTCCAACATTCAAGACCTTGAGAATTCTGTCAACAATCTTGAGTCCGTCTATACTAACCATTTGATCCTAATGCGGGAAAACGCACCACAGCTTTCCTCTTTCGTTTCTGTTCAGCCTGCCACCATCGAGGAAATTCGATCTCTTCTTGATAATGAAACAGCGCTTGTTGTCTATCACCTCCTGGAATCAGGCCCGGTGAGCTGGGTGCTGACAAGAGACCAGATCACCTTTCACGACTTGCGACTAACGACGAGAGATGAAGTCGCAGACAGTGTGAGTCGGTTGAGAATTGGTATTCAGAACATTGAGAATGTCGACCCAGTCATTACGGAGTTGTCTGACGTACTTTGGAGACCACTTGAAGCCCGTCTTTCGAATATCCGTAACGTGGGAATCGTACCTCACCAGGCTCTTCATACGCTCCCCTTCGCAACTATCCGAAACGCGGATGAGAGGTACCTTATCGACAGGTTCGCTCTCTTTTATTCACCAAGTGCCAGCCTTTTGCGCTATACGATTAAAGCACCTGAGGAAAGATCGGCTCTGCAGCGTGTCCTCGCCATTGGTAACCCTTACATCGGATCTGAAGCCTACAATCTTCCCTTCGCGGAGAAGGAAGCGGAACGGCTTCAGTTTTCCTTTGATGAAATCACGATCTTAAAGCAGGAGGAAGCTACCGAGTCCTGGTTTATTTCCAATGCAGATCAATACGGGGTGATTCACATCGCCGGACATGGCGAGTACCTCAAAGACTTGCCGATGAGCAGCTTTCTCTATCTTGCTGCCGATGAGCAGAATGATGGAAAGTTGACCGCCTCGGAGATTTTTCAATTGGAGATCAAAGCGGACCTGGTCGCCCTTTCCGCCTGTCAGTCCGGTCTCGGTGAAATAAGCGCGGGGGATGAGATCATCGGACTTAATCGTGCCTTCGTCTATGCGGGAACAAGTCAGCTGATTTCCACTCTGTGGCGCGTTGATGATGTTGCAACGGCACTTCTGTTTAAGTATTTCTATCGTTCTCCTGATGATATGCAGCGCGCTGAGGCTGTACGACAGGCCCAGCTCACACTCAAAGCACGCCCTCAATATTCACACCCGGTCTACTGGGCGGGGATTACTCTCACAGGGGACTGGAAGTAAAATAGCGCTTCTGAGTTCTTGACCCACTTCGCCCTGAACCTTCTCATGCCTTCGGGTCAGAAGAAGTACTATATTCAAGCAGGATGATTTGCGTGGAAGAAAAAAAGGAAAAACCACTCGGCAGCAAGAAGAACTGGGCTTTCGATATCGGACTGGGGATGCTCCGCTCAGTCATTTTTGGAGATTCCACGCGCAAACCATTTTGGAGTTACAAGCACTGGTATCAGCAGAGAAACTTTTTCAAGGAGCACGGCCAGCCTCTTGATGTCTTCCGTAACCTGGAGTATAATTATGCTGAATGGGCCATGGCCGCCAAGCCAGGGCATAAAGTTGCTGACATTGGAACCGGTCATACCGTCTTCGCTGGTTACCTTGCACAGAAATTCCAGACGTCGCTCCTGGCGATTGACTATGATCGCTATTGTGAAGGGTTCCAGCGAGAGTTCATGTCCAAGCTCGGCCACGATGACTTTGATCTGCTTTTCACCGACGCAACAAAGACCGATCTCCCCGATGCTACCTTTGATCGTATTCTCGCTGTTTCTGTCATCGAGCATTTTCCCGAGGACGGAGATATACGCTTCGTGAAAGAAGCCGCGCGTCTTTTGAAACCTGGCGGCCGTCTCGTGATTACTGTCCCGGCTGACCATACCTACATGGAGAGCGAACAGGTCACCCATTATCACGGTTTCGAACGACGCTATGATGAAGAAGCTCTCTACCAGCGCCTGGTCGCTCCCTCCGGATTGTTTCTTCGAAACGTCTACTATATGAACCAGAGGCCAAATAGCCTCGCAGGACGCAAACTCACCAAAAAGTACTCCTCACTCGATCAGTTCTTCGGAGTCTGGTATGAGGAGCGAAACAATATGTCCTATTCAGACTACTCCATATTTGTCACTCGAACCCTCCTTGATGTTTCCAATCGTCCTGATAACACAGTTTGCGGAGCGATGCTCAGCCTTGAGAAAGAGCATTGATTCTTCTCTACTTATACAATTTGAGGCCGTTTTGACCAATCCTTGCCTGAATAAGTGCCGTCCAGAAAAGTAACATACAAAACGACGATCTCTACTTGCCGGTGAGCCAAGCCGTCGTAAGAATCGTTCAACTTGAAAAAATACGACTTCTCTGGAATTCACAATGAGCGAAGAAAAGAACACTTCTGAACAGCCGAAGGCGCCATCTGAGAACGAATCGGAAACAATCAGGCAGTCTGCTGTCCCCAAAGCTAAAAAATCTGGCGGTTGTTCCAAAACGGGAGGACTTGGTTGTGTGATCCTCACAGCCATTCCGGTCCTCTGTATTTTACTCTTTATGGGTTACCGCTGGCTTGGACCTTTCGACTCCGGCGTCGGTGAAGAAGCCGCGAACGAAGTCTTCTCGTCTGCTATGGAAAAAATCGAGTCCGTTGAGCAACAAGCCGCCGCAAAGCCAGAACCAGAGCCTTATGATATAGACAAGACAATCCGAGTCCTGCACTCGATGGACCTAGCCCTGGAAAATCAGGGATCTATGAAAGAGTATCTTGATTATATCGCTCGTCAGGACTTTGAGAACGTCGCGCCGGAAGTTCTGGAAGCACGCATGGGTGTTCTTGAGCATTTGAAGAATCTATACGCACTTCACGGATCAGAGCAGGACCATGAACAACTGTGGAAAGAATATCAGTATTCCATCCCTGCTGCCCTCTCTCTTGTTCAGATCTCTGCCGGAGTTCTAGACCCCTTCAGCTTTCGTATTAACAAAGAGGAAAGTCGTCGCCAGCTGGAGGAAATGGAAAAGAAACAGGAAGACCAAAAGAAAATCCGAAAAGAAATCCGTGCGGAACAGAATGAGCTTTACGATGCACTCGTTGACTATTCAGAGGTGTACTATAAATACCTGGCAGAATGGGATGAGCTCGTGATCTATCGTGATCGTGCATATCTCGCCAGCCATGAGGGCGACTGGGAGCAGGCGATTGATGCCGCAAACACCGCCATTGAACTGAACCCCTATGAACGAGAAGCCAGAATCATCAAAGCATACTCGCTGATTAATGGGTACGGGCAGGAAAGATCCATGGAAGCCCTTGGAGTTCTTTCAGACTATACCGACGAAAACCCGGACAAAACAGCCCCCGCCATGCTGCTGGAAGGCGTTATATACCAGGAAACGGGCGACTTTGATGAAGCGCGATTGAAACTCGAGCAAGCCGCAACCCAGTACCCACGCCAGGCTGAATATCTCACAGAGATGGCCGACCCGTATGAAATGCGCAACTACCTCAGAAAATCGGCTGAGGGAATGCGCGTCACAGAACTCTACAAGACCGGGATGCTGGGTGCCGGTTTCTTCAGCCCCGATTTACAGATGGCACGACTCTTCTTCGAGAATGGTGACACAGAACGCGGACAACAGAAAGTGCTCGACCACTTCTCGAGACGCCGCGCCCAGGGACAGTTTGACTACATCGTTTCGGATTTAAAGTTCGCCTATGATTATCTTGGTGTGAACTTCTTCGAGATCTTTCCCGATGATTTCTATCTCGACCTTAATTACAATCGTTCTTCTTTCGGTTTTGGCCAGGCGCTGAATCTTGAGGTCGTCAATCGAAGTGAAACGACGCTGAATAACGTCACACTCATTTTGTGTATACACTTTACTGATATGGTCAGGGAAGACTACGAGGCGATTTCTTCACCTAAGACAGTTCCTGTTCTCCCGGCGGGTGAGACGACAGACTTTGGTCAGCTCGAGTTTGACTTTGAACTCTTTGGAAAACAGAAGACAGTCGAGGACATCGTCGAAGCGCGCGCCGTCCTGATCTCTAATGAGGCGGTTATCTGGGTGGACACACAACCCTTTAAAGAAGCTCGCCTGAAGGCCATGAAGGAGCGCGCAGAACGTGGCTCACTCGTAAAAACAGCGGAAGAGCTTGGCCTTGGCGAAATGCTGACCACAGAGAATATCGTCAAGCTGCTCAAAGAGTCCACCGTCGAGATGGATACCGATTATGGAACCTTTAATGCCGACTTCAAAATGCCGAAAGACCTGGCACTGACCAAACCGATCTTCCGACTTAAAGTTGGCGGAGAAGATGTCATCCTTCCGCCCTCCGAAAACAAGATCGAGGATGGAAAAATCAAACTCAACTTCAGCAAACTGATGATGCTGAATGATCTATCGAACCAGCCCATCGAGCTGAATGTACAGACGCGCTACGGCGACTTTGATCTCAACCTGACCCAGGGTGATGATGGAAAAATGGGCGTGGAAGTGAAAGAGGAACAAGAGTGAGGAAAGTCAAATCCTTCCGCAGCGACGCTGGGGCGCAGAGTTACCCCCTTCATGATCTCCCCCCTCTAGCGAATCCTGGCTCCAGGGGGTGGATGCAGTATCGAACCATGTTCGATGCATGATGCTACCACTGGAATGGTTCGAACCTCCATCGATGCAGGATGCATTCTACTGAGACCCTGAGAATAAATGCGCGTCATTACGTGACAGCCGTTTATTGCACCGGGAGGAGATCCATCTGGCTGATGCTTTACCTTTTCCAGCAACGTGCGGAATTGGTCCTGAATTTGTTCCTTAATTATGGCAAAGCACATGATTTGTCAGTATTATGAGGGTTTTGTACCTCTTGAACTGAATCATTGCTTCTTCCATGAGCGCGGATCGTGCACAGAAAGATGGCAACTTGCTAACATTAGAGGTGTTCTTTCCTTGCCATGGGGTCGTGTTCATGAAAATCATTTTGATGACGCTCTCATCATCCAGAGATTATGCCCGAAAACCCTGAAAAAAAAGTCGATTCTGGTCTCTTCAAATTCGGTCTCAGCCTGAAACGGAAGCCTCAGCAACAGTTGAGGCGAAGGGAATATACCTTTCTTCTTGAAGAATACCTCAACGACACTGTTCAGCCCGATCAGGTAGCGCCCGACTCATCAGATGATGATTCTCCAAAAATTGATGAGTTAAAACGACAACTCTACCTTGCGGAAGGGACTGCCTCTCATTTGAGAAAACAGATGAAGGCTAAAGAAGCTGAGCTGACTGAATTGCGAGATCTTAATCGTGATCTCGATGACCGGATAACCAGCAAGGATAAGCAAATAGCAGATGCCTTCCAGGGCCTGGAAGACGCCAAAGCCCATGTCCAACGAAGCCGCCAGGACATGGAGCAGATGAAGAAGCGTCTGTCAAAAGAACGGGAAGAATTGAAATTTAACGCCAGTGAAGATCTCCTCCGCCAACTTTTTCCGATACTCGATAACTTTCAGATCGCCGTCGAATCCCTCGATAAAAACGAGGTTCCCGATCATCTGGCAGATGGCCTCAGTATGATCCAGCGCGAGATGCTTGAGGTGCTCACGAAGAATGGCTTCGAGCGGATTTCCACCAGCGGCGAAGTCTTTAACCCACAGATTCACGAAGCTCTTTCTGTATCCGAGGATCCGGACCAGCCGAACAATGTGGTCGTGAAGGAGTACCGCCCGGGATACCTTTTGAACGGCAAGGTTCTTCGACCCGCCATGGTTGCTGTGAATAAGAACTTTGTGAATGAGAGCGAAGAGCAGAAGCCTTTAGAGTCTGTTCAGCCTGAACAGAACAGGGAGCGTTCGCCCGCGGACACAGATTTTCAGCCTCTCGATGCTGCCCGTAAGATGCTGGATACGCGTTTTGAATAAACGCCCTCTCACCCACGGCTGATTTTTCGAACTTTCCCTTCCGCTTTATGATCATTTTTACATTTTCCTGTCCGCTCTTGCTTGACGGGGCAGTGGGTTGGTCCGAACCTCGCACCATTGCAGGCCGGCACGAAAAAGCGGCTCATACCCGCTCAAAACGCAGCCCCTACCTCCATTGAAAGTAAGTAGACCTTCTCTCTCGTCGAACCCTCATGCAGTCAGAGTTTGTGAAAAAAAGCACAAAGTCCCAGAACAGTTCGTTGCTTGAAGTCCTGGATCGCTGGATCCTCAAGGGCTGGCGCGTCTTCATCTCCCTGAAGTTCGGGATCTTTCTCCTCGCCCTGATCGGAATTGTCTCGATCTGGGGAACCATGGGCTTTGCCTCCAACGCCGCCCTTGGTGACAACGCCATCCCCTTCGCCCGCACGAAAGTCTTTGAGCACCCTTACTTCGTTGCGCTCCTTCTCCTCTTCGCCATCAACCTGATTTTCTCCACGTGGCATGTGACCATCATGAGCTTCGGCATCTGGTGGAAGAAGGAGTTCCAGAAATCAAAGACCTTCTACATGGGCGGTAAAGCACCTCGAGCGGTGATTTCAGTCCCGGAAGGTGTAGAGGCCGTCGAGCCGAAGCTGAGGAAAGCTTTCACGCGTTTTCACCGTGAGGGCTCCGGGCTCTTTGCTCATTCGGGTCTGATGGCTCGCATGGGACCAACCATTGTCCACATCGGTATGTTGACCGTCATCTTTTCGGTCATCGCGAAAGCAGTCTTGCTCTGGCAGGGCGGGATTATGACCGAGGGACGTTTTCTAGGAGCAGAAGGTGAACAATCAAACATCGTTCACCAGCCCCAGGCCCTCGAACAACAGATCACACAAGAAAACCGTATAGAAACACCGATAGATGTCTGGATTAAGGTTCTCGACTTCGACGAAATCAAGCATCCGAACAGTGATGTACCGGCGCATTTTACCTGTCTGCTGGAAGTACGTGATCCGCGTACTCAAGAAGTCACTGTTGCCGAACTCGATATGAATCACAGCCTGAAAATCCCAACTTCCGACTATGGCTATCTACAATTCCATCAAGCAGGTTATCAGCCCGTACCTCCTGGAGAAGTTCAGCGAGTCAATTTTGACGTTCGCGACAGAACAACGGGAGAACGTATCGCCGTCACTGATACGCATAGCGGAAACCGCGTCAGAATAGGTGAAACAGACCTCTTCCTGGAAGTGGATGGGGTTAACCCAGCGAACAGGTGGCGCATCTATACAGCCTCTGATCCAAAAGAACCGACTGCGCAAGGCTTGATCGAAGGTGGACAGCAGCTTGACTTTGCCATCAAACCGCTCGAGTTCTATACGGACTTCCGCATCGACCCGGAATCACAGAAACCTATCAACAACTCAGATCAGATTATCAACCCTGCGTTGAAAGTTGCTCTCTTTCTTGACGACCAGCAAGTAGACACAACCTGGCTCTTCTACGATGACTCGCTGGCCGAGATGATGCCACAATCTCATCCGCGTTTCCATCTTGATCTTAAGGACGTTCGCGTTCTTGCCGACAAAGAAATCGCTGACATCGACTGGACTGAACCAGAGTCGGCAATCTATGATATACAACTCACCGATCGTAACACTGGTGAGGAGCAGGTTGTTGAGCTCGTGATCGACGAGCAAAGCAGAGCCTTTACCTATGAGAGTCAGGTAAAGCATGGTGAACAGCTTCTTGGAACCGAAGGAAATTACATCGTTCGCGTTCTCGGCCCCACTCAAAGATATATGACGGTTCTTTCCGTTGTAAATGAACCCACGGTTTTCTGGGTGAAGATTGGCGTCGGTATCATTCTCATCGGTGCCATGATGACTTTCATCTCGCGCTATCGCGCCTTTTACGGGCTTTGGGATGAGAATGAAAAGACGCTCTCCCTTGCACTGGTTCCCCGCTGGGGTCAGACACCGATGCAGGAGGAGTTCGACAAACTCGTTCAAAGTCTCTCCAACAATGATCCTACTCGCATCCTGAGACAAAGTGCCCAGGGCGAAGATAGACAACTCGATTCGAAACTCCTGACCGACTCGGCGGTCAGGTCTACCTGATGAAAGGCCGGTCAAGATAAGGATGTACGTTAATAATCGCCTGAACCTGTTTATCCTGTTTATAGTAGCAGTGATGTCACAACTAACACCGCTGGCAGCAGAGGGGCTTTCTCAGGACCCGGAAGACCGTCTTTACACCGTTCCTCATAATGTAGAAATGCAATCGGCGATCAAGAACAGCAATCTTGATCTTGTGATCGTTCAACACGAGGGCTGGAAGGAAACACTTCCTTCTTTTGCACTCCTCAAGATTTATGAGATTACGGGTCGTAAGAAGATCCACGGTCAGGACCCCGTCTACACAACTTTAAGCATGATGTTCCAGCAGGATCGCTGGCGCGAGGCTCGTATTATTCCGGTCGAGCATCCAGATCTACTCGAGATGATGGAACTCGACGGAAAATGGGTCACCCCCAATCAGGTCCTTCGAAATCCAAACATCAGTCAGCTGATTGCCTTTCTCGAAGAGAACAATGCCAAAGCGATTGAACTAAAGTCTATACGCGACCGCCTTTCTGCTCTTGAGCAGGTCTATCGTCTTGGTCGCAGCGAGCGCGTCCTGAAACAGCAGGAAATGAATGACGTTACATCCGAAGAGCTCAACGAGCTGCTTGATAACCCAGAGAAAGTTCAGGTTCTTCACGAACGTCGCAGAGAGCTTGAAGAAGAAATAAAGCTGGAGCGTCCTCTCAAAAGAGCCGCTGAAAAACTGATCGAGCGGCCACAGCTACTTCTCACACTCCGTCAGCAGTTCCTCATTGTCCCTGACTCAGAAGCTGCTGATATGCACTGGGTAAGACCCGTTCAACTGAACTACTCAGAGCCATCACCCCTTTTCGTGGCAGGACGCAACTTTGAGACAGGAATGATGGAAGCTTTCCTGACACAAGATCCTGGAAAGATTGCTCCCACGGTCGATCGCTTTCTTGATGTTATTGAGCAGAGCCGATTCTACCCTTCCGAGACTTTCCGACGTGCTCAGAATCTATACGTCTTAAGTAATCCCTACAAGCTGTCGGCTGCTGTGTATCTCCTCTGCACAATCTGCTTTGGCCTGTTTCTTTTCTTCCAGAATCGCAAGTTTTACTGGGCAGGCTATGGAATCATGGTTGTGGGTTTTCTGATCCAAACAGCTGCAGTTGGCCTCAGGCTTTACTTGAAAGGCCACGTGCCTGTTTCGAATATGTTTGAAGCGATTACCTTTTCAGCCTGGGCAGTCATGCTGATCGCCGTTTTCATAGAGCTGTATAACAGAAAAGCGCTTGTGGGTATTGGTTCAACCGTCATGGCGTTCCTCTTTCTTGCGGGTGCAGCGATGATGCCGCTCCATGAAACGCGTATTCACCCTCTGAGAGCTGTGCTAAACAGCTACTGGCTGAATATACATGTGACAATGATGCTGTTGAGTTATGCCGCTTTTGCGATTTCTGCCTTTGTTGCCGGAGTTTATCTGATCCGCAGCCTGGAATTCAAACAAATGCTGAAAGTGAGCGGATTCAGTGTTGTTTCGGGTGCTGTCCTGATGGGCTTCTATGGTGGACTGCTCTTGCTTGAGCCTTTTCTCATGACCAGCATCGGCGCTCTCAACATGCTTGTTGAAACGATTGAAATCTTTGCGTTTCTGTTGGGATTATTCTTCCTTACCGGAGCGGGCCTCGGTTTGATCGCGGCGCTGTTTCAGTTTATTGGCAACGCGTCCGGTTTCTCGGAAAGAGCCAAGTTAATGCCTCTCGACCAGACCGAGGAGTTTGCCTATCGCCTCGTTCAGCTGGGCTGGCCAATTCTTACACTTGGTATTACCCTTGGTGCGGTTTGGGCTGATACGGCTTGGGGTCGATTCTGGGGATGGGACCCTAAGGAAACATGGGCGTTCATTACCTGGGTTACCTACACGGTCTATCTGCATATGCGTATGGTGATGGGTTGGCGTGGTCGCTGGAGTGCTGTGGCCTGCATCATCGGTTTCGTCATGGTTCTGATCACGATGCTTGGTGTGAGTTATCTCCCCTGGTTCTCAGGCGGACTCCACAGCTACGCTTCTCCAACATAAAAAAGGAAGGACTACTCTTCGACAGAGAGTTTCTGATTTACCTGATAGATACCCGCTTTCTGTATAGCGGCCATCGCGTCGGTCTGATTCTGGACGGTAGCTTTCGCATCGGCACTCAAGACGACACTTTCAATCTGCTCTGAAGTGACACGCTCCTGAAGTCGGAGGGTCAGATCTTCAAGAGATATACTCTCACCATCTAAAGCAACGGAACCGTCTTCAGAGACAAAGATTTCTGGCAGTTCCAGAGGGACGTCGCGGGATTGAGCTTCACTCACTTCAGGGAGAGAAAGGTCGAAGAAGCTCTCCTCGGAACGAATTGTTGTCGCGACAATAAAGAAAAAGATGAGGTTGAAAATCACATCAAGCAAAGGTGTGAGATTCAATTCACCTTCTTCACGAAGTGTTGAGAACGCTCGTCTTTTTCTTCGAGACCTTGCCAACTGAAGTTACACCTCGCTCTTTTCTTCCGAATGACTTTCGTTCTCAGAGAAAGACTCTTCTGCGCTCTCTTTCGTAACAGGAATCATCCCGCTGCTCCTGCCAACAGGGCGATCAAGAAGCGCATGGAGAGCTTCCGCACCCAGTCTTGGAAGAGTGATCTGTTCAAACTTGGCGATTCTTCGCTGTAGTAGATAGAGCATGATATACGCGGGAATCGCAATGGAGAGACCCCAGGCAGTAGTAATCAGAGCAACGTTAATCCCTTCTGAGAGCTCCTGTATATCGGGGCGAGCAGCACTTGTGAAGTCGTTGAAAGTCTGAATCATACCGAATACGGTACCCAGCAGACCCATGAGCGGAGTAATACGATAGATCAGGGCCAACTGAGAATTTTCCTGCAACAAAGCATCGCACTCGCTTTCGACTTCATCGCGTAATGCTTCGGCTGGATCTGCTTCTCTGTTAAAGGCGAGGTGAGCGTCGACATTACGAATAATATCTGCAAGGCTGTGATCAGAAGATTGAATGACTTCTCTGGCTTTTTCCTGTCCACCAAGGTCTCGCGCGGATCTAACCACCCCAGGGAAGTCTGGTGGAGCAATGCGACTGCTCCGAAGGTTGAGAAAGCCCTGAATTGCAAAGGCAATCATCAGAATCAGGCATGGAATCAGAGCGATCATCATGATCCCGCCTTGAACGACGTAAAGATTGAAGAGATTATCCACAGTTACATCCCTGAAGAGTTATGAGTTCTAGATCTCAATGTCGCGGGTATGTCGGCAAGGAAGATATTTATCCAAGCTGTCTTATTTTCCACGACGACGGCGCTGATGTGGAAGTTTTTTCCCAAGAAGGCGCCGCTCTTCTTTCTTACGCTTCACGGGTTTGTCTTCCTTCTCTTCGTTCTCATCGCGAAACTTTTTCTTCAAACGTCCACTTTTTGTAAAAGGGTTCTCTTTCTTCCCTTTCACAGTTTTTCTCTCACTGAAGGGTCGTGCCTTCCCGCGCTTGAAGGGTTGAATCATTTCTTCAGAGTTCTCTTCTTCCACTTTGTAGTCGAACCCCATGAGGCGTCTTGTTTTGATTCGGCGACGCAGAGAGTCTTCGATCGAGGCAGAGAGGGCCAGCTCGGAGGGTGAGACCAGTGTGTGGGCGATTCCCGTTCGATCAACTCGCCCCGTACGGCCTACTCGATGTATATAATCGTCGGGAGTGTTAGGGACGTCATAATTGAAGACATGACTGATTCCCTGTATATCCAGTCCACGAGAGGCAACATCGGTCGCCACAAGCAGCTTCAGTTTGCCTTGCTTGAAAGCGGAAAGAGTTTCTTCACGCTGAGCCTGGGAGAGTTCGGAATGCAGTTCGCCGGATTCACCTTCTATCTTATCTGCAAGAACCTGGATCAGCTCCTTCGCCTTTGCTCTAGTGCGAACAAAGACGAGTGCCTGCTCCACTTTTTCTTCATGAGCGAGAAGAGCCTTAAGAAGGTCCGTTTTCTGTGAGGTTGGAACGGGCCAGAAGGCTTCTGTAATTGTTTCACGTGTTTCTACGGCACCCAGCTGAATACGCTTGGGACTCCTCAAGACCTGTCGCGCAAACGACTCCATCTCTTTAGGCATCGTCGCAGAGAAGAGCATCGTCTGTCGATTCTCAGGGAGGTAATCGACGATCTTTCTTACGGAAGGAAGAAAGCCTGCATCAAAAAGACGATCCGATTCATCAATCACGAAACAGGTAATTTCTGTCATCTTGAGTCCGCCTCGACCCAGATGATCAAGAAGCCGGCCCGGGGTTGCTATCAGGAGGTCAGCACCTTCTTCAAAGGAACGTTCCTGTTCACCGGTGCCGACACCACCGTATATCACAGCGCCTTTCAATTTTGTGTGTCCTGCAAGGATCTTGAAATGCTCGCCGACCTGAATTGCCAACTCACGTGTTGGTGAGAGAACGAGGGCGTGAGGTCGGTAGCGGGTAGAAGGTCCCATCTCCTGCAGCATTTCAATGAGAGGAATCAGAAATGCAGCGGTCTTTCCCGTACCCGTCTGGGCGCAGGCCACGATATCATTGTCCTGCATGGCCAAAGGTACGACTTCACTTTGGACAGGCAGTGGCTTCTCATAGCCTGCATCCGCGATCCCTCGGAGAGTGGCCTCCGAGAGATGCAGATCTTCAAAAGTATTTTCACTCATAGCTGTCTATTCAGTTCTTTAGAAGGGTAAACGATATTCCAGCTTAACGCCGGGACCATGAGCCTTCGGCATTGCTTTCTTAACTTCACTGGCAAGTGATTCCATCCCGAAAAGTCCTGTTGGTTTCTTCGGGCCGCGGATTTTCGTGGTATCAGGGTCGATGTTAGCCATTGCTGCTGCGCGCTCTACAGCGTCGTCCATGGTTCCAACCTGATCGATCATCGCGTAAGAGAAGGCCTGACGACCAGAAAAGATACGTCCGTCACAGTATTGCTTCAGGTGTGCGCGAACCTCTTCCATGGAAACGTCTTCCGGTTTTGCCGGGTTAAGATGTTCCCTGACTGCATTTGATCTGGAGGCAGATACTTCATCAAAGAACTGCTCGAAAACATCGACGACCATTTCATCGAAGAGTGCTCGCTCGGCCTCAGTCCAGTCGCGCGAACCGGATCCCATGTCCTTGAACTCACCGCTCTTCACAACCCGTGAATCCAGACCAATCTTGTCCTGCAGGCCCTGATAGTCGTAAAAGCTCATGATCACACCAACACTTCCTGTTAGTGTCCCATCATTGGCGTATATCTCGTCGGCGGCGAGAGCAGCGTAATAACCACCGCTGGCGGCAACGTCCCCCATGGAAGCAACGATAGGTCTTGGTTTGCCTTCTGTGCCTGATTGACGGAACTCAAGCAATGCATCGTATAGCTCCTGGGTAGCAGCGACAGCTCCTCCCGGTGAATTAATCCTGATGACCATCGCTTTGATGTTTTCGTTCTTGGTCCATGCCTTGACCTGTTCGATCAGACGTTTGGTATCAGCACCATAAGCTGGGCCTTCACCGAGGACTCCTTCGATTTCAAGCACTCCAATTTTGGAACCATAAAGGCCAATGCCGGAAGATGACGCACTGCCGGAGGTTCCCGCGACGATTGCAACCAGACCGGAGATGAGGAAGAAACCGAGGATGACAAGTCCGATAATAATGGGGAGAACGCGATTGCGCCTCTTTGGTCCTCTTGGGCCTCCCGGAGGAGCCTGTCCATAGCCGTAAGGTGGCGCAGGTCTCTGTGGTGGGTAGCCGGGCTGACCGTAGTTGCCCTGAGGTGGTCCGTAGGGGCCTCTTGGCGGTGGTCCCTGCTGCTGTTGCTGAGGAGCAGGTCCCATCTGTGGTGGGGCCTGAGGAGGACGTTGCGGTGCTTGTGGCTGTGGTCCTTGTGGTGAAGCTGGAGGTGGTGGGTAATTATTTCTTGGAGGTTCAGAAGATGGAGATGGCCCACTCGTCTCACCCTGAGAAGGAGCCTCATCTACCGGTTGGTTGTCGTCCCCAACAATCGACCCAGGAGCCGCCTGGTAGCTTCCTGGCTGGGAATTCTGTTCCTCTCGAGGTGTCCCCTGGCTGGGGTTCTGGCTTTCAGAGTTTGGTTCCTCTGGTTTGTTCTCATGTTCATTCATATTTTGCAATCCTTCATACAAAGGTAACTCATCGAGTACACTACGCGGTTTGTTTCTTTCTTATTCAAGGTTTCTTGAGAGAGTCTTTCTCTCAACCTCGACTCTTTTTCTGTGAAACAGATATCACGCCATTTTGATCAGGCTCTTCTATTGATGAGGTCAGCGAGGAACCCAAGCAACAGAATCTGTAATCCACCGATCACAAGAGTAATGGTGGTGGCAACCCCAACGGGCTCTGGCAGGACCATTCTCAGGAGAAGCAACACAACTCCAATCCCAACGCAAAGTCCACCGACAGGGCCAAAGACTTTCATGGGTTGGAAGGCCAGCGAAGTCCTGCAAATCAGCATGAGAAAGTTGATCGTATCATAAATGGGGCGAATTTTCGAGGATCCTACCCTCTTACTGTATTCAATAGGAGTAAACACAACCTCGCTCTTCTCGTTCAAGAGAGCCATGGTGATGGTCGTTGTGAAACTGAACCCGTCGGGCAAAAGGGTCCAGTAACGTTCAGCTGCAGCCTTTTTGAAAATGCGCAATCCGCTGTTCAAGTCTGGAATTCTCTCGCCCGTCAGATACTGAGCCAGTTGCCTCAGAATCCATTTCGGTGGCTGACGGAGCGCCGGCTGATCTGAGACAGAACGCGCACCAACAACCATTTCTGCCTCATTCTTATACAGCATTTCCAGCATTGCAGGGAGCTCCTCCAAAGGATAGGTTCCGTCTGCATCTGCGATTGCGATCAGATCATGAGCAGCCTTTCTGATCCCCGTTTTCAGTGCGGCTCCGTACCCGCGATTGGTTCGATGACGCACAAGATGAATGCAATGGCTCGAAGACTTATCAATCGCGGCATCCAGAAGTTTTCCTGTTCCATCCCGTGAACCGTCATCTACGATACAAACTTCCGATTCTTCAGGGAGGGATTTGAGTAATGTTTCAAGACGTACGATCAGGCCCTTGATGCTGCGCTTTTCGTTATAAATGGGAATGACAAGCGTGAGGGGCTGAGACTTCATGCGGTATCCTCTTTTTCTGTGTCTTGGTCATCTTGCGGAGAGTCATCATCGGCCAGTTCAACGGGTATAGTGGGCCTGAAGACACCAAAGTTCAAAAACAGATTAGCCATATGGGCTGTCTCACGAGCGAACAGGATTGAGGAATGATTACGATTAATCAGCACGAAGTCTTTCATCCCCGGCAGAATCGTTTCTTCCACAGCGACGGTGCCATCATTATCACCGGGTATGCCGAAAAGATTACGCACACCTTTCGGAGTTCCACTGCCACCGGCGATGATCCCCAACTCAACCCCGGAGAGAGATCCCGCGCGTTTGCACAAACCTTTGTTACCAGGTCGGAGCTGCAACGCTGCCTCACCATAGAAGAATGGGAAAACAGGACCCAGCCGGTTGTGAAGACGTTGCGCCAGTATAGATCCCTGATTGGGAGGAGAAATCATCACGGCACGGCGGATCCTCGGCATTTTCTGATTATTCCAACACCATCTGAGCAGGACGCCTCCAAGTGAGTGAGTGACAACGTCGCACTCCTCAATGCCTAACTCACGCAGTTTTCTGGCGACAATACCAGCACAGGTTGGTATATCGTGCAGCAGGATCGGAAAAGCAAGATTGTGAGTTTCACGTCCATAACGACGAAGCCTCCATCCAAGTACAGATAGCATCTGACGGGGTACAGCCAGACCATGGATGAGAACAACTGGCAAGGTTTCCTGATCCTTTTTTCTGCTCTCGTCCTTTGCCGACTTTAGAGACGACTTTTTATTCTCATTTTTTTTTCTCGAACTTTTCGACAATGGCCCGAGGAGCTTTCTTCTCATTCGGCAGGACCCGGTGCATATTCTTTATATCGTTCTTTGTCGAGAGCCTTCATGTAAGCCTCTTGGCCATCAATTAACCCCTGGCGGAGATATCCATCTATACAATCATCCATCAACTGCATTCCAAGCGCCTTATTCGACATAATAATCTGCGTCAGCATCGAGTTCTTTCCTTCACGGATCGTGTTCGTGACGGCAAGAGTCTGCACGAGTATTTCATGGGCTGCGATTCTGCCGTTACCTCCAGAGCGCTTAAGAAGAAGTTGAGCACAAATTGCACGAATCGTTACTGCCAGGGACTGACGAATAGCATTCTGCTGATCTGCGGGGAACACATCAATAATTCGATCGAGGGTTTTCACAGCGCTATTCGTATGCAGGGTTCCAAAGACCAATGTGCCGGTTTCGGCTCCCATCACCGCTTGCGAGATTGTTTCCAGATCACGCATTTCGCCGACAAGCAAGACGTCTATATCCTGGCGACTGATCGCTCCCAGAGCGCCAGCGAAACTGGGGACGTCTACCCCCACCTCGCGTTGAGTAATCGTTGATCGCTTTGGAGGGTGTACGAACTCTACAGGTTCCTCAACTGTCATGATATGACGTGCCGATGTCGTATTAATATAGTCAATGATTCCTGCAAGTGTTGTTGATTTTCCCGAACCGGTGGGACCCGTCACCAGACAGAGCCCGTTATTGTAATGTCCAAAGCTCTTGAGAACAGGCGGTGCTCCCAACTCTTCCAGAGTGAGTATTCGGGAAGGGATTGTACGAAAGACTGCACCATAACCTGTATATTGACGATGATAGTTCGCACGAAAGCGTGCTTTCTCTCCGAACGCATAGGCAAAATCGAGATCTCCGGACTCTTCGAAATGCATCCATCGGGTCTTCTCGCAGATCTCTTCCATCATCTTTTCAAGTCGTTCGCGATCAAGTATCCCATGTTGTTCCAGCGGGTGTATCTCTCCATCCAGCCTGAGCTTCGGAGGCTGCCCTTCCGAGAGATGTAAATCAGAGGCCTCTGCTGCAAGCATTTCATCAAAAAGTACGTCTATAGCTGCCATGTTATCAAATACCTTTTTCGCGATGATCAGTCTTCATTTTTCTTTGATTCGAACTGCTGTTTTGAATTCGCATAGAGATAGGCATTTCTTCCGGAGATAACGCCTTGATTATAATAGTGCATTAAGACTTCTTCCATCATGACCATTCCCTGACGCTTTCCACTTTGCATCAACGATTGAATCATATGGGTTTTCCCCTCTTTGATTTGAGTAGCGACGCCTGTTGTATTCACAAGAACTTCGTAGGCAAGAACGCGTCCATCGGCATCTTTTCTTGGGATAAGTTGTTGCGAAATAACTCCTCTTAGCGACTCCGCAACCATGATACCCACCTGTCTCTGCTGCTGGAGTGGATAGACATCTACAATTCTTGAAACGGTTCTGACTGCAGAACCCGTGTGAAGTGTACCAAAGACAAGATGACCCGTTTCGGCTGCTGATATCGCGATAGACGTTGTTTCAAGGTCGCGCATTTCCCCGATAGATATCACATCGGGGTCCTCACGAAGCGCAGCTCGCAGGGCATTTCCAAACGATTCAGTATGCCTTCCTACCTCGCGCTGAGTTATCTGACATTGCTTGGGAGGAATGATATATTCAACAGGGTCTTCCACGGTTATGATGTGGTCTCTTCTCGAACCATTGACAATATCGATGAGACCTGCAACTGTTGTTGTCTTTCCTGATCCTCCGGGACCAGTTACCATCACAAGGCCCTGGTTGTATTCGGTCAAGAATCGGAGTGAGGCCGGAAGTCCAAGCTGCTCAAGCTTCGGGACTGAACGACTGACTATACGATAGGAACCGTCCCAGCCCAGGCGCTGCCTGAAAATATTGCAACGATGGCGTCCGACACCTTTAATCTCCAGGGCGAAGTCAAGCTGGGAGACTTCCTCCGCTTCAGCGCGCTCTTCTTCCGTAAGCAGTGAGAGGTTAAACTCTTCACTCTTCTCCGGCGTAAGCGGATCCATCTCCATATAGCGCAGTTGCCCGTTTAGACGAACAAAAGGGGGCCTGCCCACGGATAGATGTAAATCAGAGCATCCCCAGTGCCGAGCCAGTTTCAAGAACCCCGCAAGAGTCTTGGGGTGTGCAGAAATCTCTTCCGTTGCTGCAGGAGATTCGACTTCCTTTTCATATTCAATATCGTCGGGAGAAATATCCTCTTTCTTAATCTCTTCAACAGTATCAGCTGAATGATGACTGTCCTCTTCTGGTGTCTCAACATCCCCACGATTGAGATCATTCACACTGAGTGCTTGTCCCGGCGCACCCTGACCCTGAGAAGATGCGTGCTGTCGACGCTCCTCCACCGATGGAGGACGCTGATAGTGATCTTCTTCAACGTCAAAGTCGGTATCGAGGCCCTGACTCTTCCCCGAGAGTGGCTCCGAATCTTCTGCAAGCTGCTGTTGCAAAGCCTGCAGCTGATCAGCCGTAACGTATAGTCGTTCCAACATCGCGTCGGCAGCAGATTGCTGTGGGTTGGAAGAAAGCTTGGTTTGGAGTTTTTCCGCCTGTTTGCGCGTCATATAACGCTGCTCAACAGCAAGGTCTATAAGCCTTTCATCTGTTGGGTTCAATGGAAGGGTCTCCCGGAGTTCATCGGATTCACTGGGAAAGGTTTTTCGTCATGAGAAGAGGAAACATGTCGCCAGCGAGTCTATTACTCAAAAGACGACTCCGCGGGTCAATGGAAGGGGACAAAGAATTATAAGACTTTTTCAGTCCTGATTCAAACGGTCATCTGTTTGTAGAATGTTCTGATCCGTGTTATCCAGCAGTTTGCTTACGACGGTGAACGTCAACTGCCACACAAAAGGACTTGTAGAATTCCTTGATCGTTCTCATTTCCCAGTCAGAAAGATTACCTTCTTCATAGGAGCGGCGCACATCGGTGAACATGCTGATCAATTGCTGACGCATCATTTCCAGCTGATCCGAATCGAGCTCGCGCATATCGTTCAAGCATAGCGCAACGCGTCGATCCTCCGGAGAGATCTCGGCCGTATCTGTGGTAGGTTTCCCCTGCTGTTCATCAGAGGGTGGCCCTGTCTCTGGTTCAGGCTCGGCCATGACGTCGCTTGTTGAAACGCGGTCACTGGATCTTTGAGGTATGCCATCCTGGCCAATCTCGATGCTTGATTTATATTCTTCACCCGAGGTGAAGTCTTCACCTGAAGCCAGTTTCTCATCAACTTCATGAAGCCAGTTGATGAACTCTTCTTCCTCTTCCTGAGACGCGAGAGGGTTCAGGTTTTCAGCTTCAGCGTCTCCAGCTGCTTCCACAGCCGCGTTCACTTCTTTTTCCAGCTCGACCAGACGATTGTTATCAGGAGCCAGGGCTTTTGCTTCTTCGAGAGCGGTTACGGCGCGGCTGACCTCCTCCTGCTTGAGGAAGTTTCGCGATGACATCTCAAAGTTCTGAACAGCCTGAATACGTTTTCCGGCACCCTTGAAGAGGGTCGCCAAAAGAAAGTAAGACATTCCGTTCTCTGGATCCATTTCGATAATCTGCTCGCAGGCTTCCTGAGCACCCTTGAGCTGATTATACTTCATGTAAAAATCAACAACCCACTTAAGCTGTTCGGCAGCTGCATCGGGTCGGCCCAATCGTGAAAACAGGAAACTTAGTTCCTTGCGTGCTTTCACCGCTCCTGGCTGGAGCATGATCAGAATATTATAGATAGAAAGAGTCTTATCGAGTTCGCCGCGAACCGCATAGGATTCCGCCGCGTTCAAATACTCGCGATAAGCATCGTCTTTTCGTTCCAGTTCAAGATAGAGTGCCGCCAACTTACAGCGCGTGATCTCGTCGCGCGGGTTGAGATCAGTCGCTTGCTCAAGATATGGGAGTGCTTCCTGATGCCTGCCCTGATTGATGAACATTTCACCACGGAAAAGCAGGTCAGCTGATTTGTTTTCTTCGCCGAAAAGGGCCCGCTGAACTTCACTGATATCACAGTCGTAATACATAGCGACCAGTTCGATAAGGAGTCCGCCCTCGTTGGCCAGACAGTTTCCATACTGGCACTTGAAAGTTCTTTCGGTGGTATCAATGATCAGTGACTTGCGAACAAGATCTTTGTGGATTGGGCAATGGACGCGAACGATATCGCCCTCTACGTACATAGAGTGTTCGGTAAATCCCATCTTCTTCAACACCTGAAAAGGGTCGAGAGAAGCGTTCATCGAGTAGTCTGAGTCGCGCAGTTCGTAGCGTGCCATATTTGGGGCTGGTGGTTTCTTCCTGAAATTATAGTGTAATGCCTTACCCACAAAATATGAATCGTCGTAAAGGGGTTTGGCAAGCCTATGTTTATGTTTCTGGTACGAGATTGAGGAGAAAAATGACACTCGGCAAGCCTTTTTCGTAAAAGTAACCCCTCTTAAGTTGTTTTATCTCAGTCTTTCGTGGTTCATTTGGCGGATTTTCGGTTGGAGGAGGCTCACATGGCGGGAGTACTGACGTCCCTGCTTGAATCTCTACATAGGGAAGACTTTACCTGTGAAATTCCTGAGCTCCATTAAAATCACCTGATTCGGAAAGTAAAGAGTCGAGGCCCAGAGTTCGGGTGATCGTCTCAAGAGTGATCTTCAAACGTCGTGGTGAGAGAGATGGTGAACGAGAGGGGTGGATCTGTGTGCTCTGGAAATGCAGAAGCAGTGGTGCGATTTCGAGGCTTTCGGGCGCTCAGAGTTAATGCTCGAAGCCAGCAAATCATGAACAGGACTTCTGAAGATCGCACTAAATTCCCCTCTCAGGGTTCATGAGCCAGCCTATATCGGACTGGGCTTTTGACGGGCACTCTCACGTCAGCAAGACTCCTCCGTTCAGAATGACCATGCCCCCTCAATCTGGCCCAGCCCAACCCCAGCTCGCCTGCTTATAGGGTTCGTTTCTCCTCAATGTTCCCTGATAGTCGCATGCTTGCTCATGCACCAGACATGCACCAGACAAGCAGCAGACACTAATGAGAAAAGGAGGTGACCCCGACCTGGGGTTCCTGCTGAGGAGTCTTTCATGAGGGCCACCGCTCGGCGCTTTTCTGACGCATCGATCACAATTCTTAAGGCCACCCTTGATTCCTTTCCCGCTCCAATTGTGCAAGACTCCCCTGTTTCGGTTTGCCTCTTTTCAGGAACTAAGAATGCTCAGTGACAGCAGTGTGAACAACGTTCAGGGAAAAAGGTATGGTAGCTGACTTATTGATCATCGGTGTTGGAGCTGCGGGAGCGGCCTGTGCCATCAAGGCCGCAGACCTGGGGCTGAAGGTGGTTGTGCTCAGTTCTCAACCAAAACCTGACCAGGGCACCAATACCTCCTGGGCCCAGGGAGGCATTATCTACCGCGGAAAGACAGATAAACCGGAACTGCTGGCCAAAGATATCATGGAAGCAGGGCATGGACTCTGTCTGCCGGAAGCTGTCCGACTCGTCTCAGAGCGTGGACCGGAAATCGTTGAGGAACTTCTCATCGACCGCTGCAAGGTTCCCTTTGATCGGACCCAAAAGGATGACCTCGACTTTACAGAGGAAGCCGCGCACTCTACCCCGCGAATTATTCATGTGGAAGATGCCACGGGTAAGTCGATCGCTCAGCATCTTGTTGAAGAAGTTGAGAAACATCCGAATATCACTCTTGTGAAGGATGCCCTGGCGATCGAGTTGATCATGCGAGGCCTTCATACTGCCAACCCTTCTGATATGTATCATCGCCCCAGATGCCTGGGCGCCTACGTCTATCTGAAAGAAGACAAGCTGGTTATTCCCTTTGTCGCTCGCGAGACGGTTCTGGCGTGCGGAGGCCTCGGACAGATCTATTTACATACAACCAACCCAAAGGGGGCTCGCGGAGATGGTCTCGCGATGGCCTATCGTGCCGGAGCTCAGGTTATTGGTCTGGAGTATATACAATTTCACCCGACAGCATTCTACCATCGGCTCTCCCCGAGATTCCTCTTAAGTGAATCCATGCGGGGCGAAGGGGCACGCCTTGTCGATCGCCACGGCAATCGCTTCATGAAGAAATATCATGACTCTGGCGAACTGGCTCCACGCGATGTTGTGGCCCGGGCCATCCATCAGGAAATGATGGAACAGGGTGAGGATTGTATGTACCTCGATATCACCCACAAACCAGCCGAATGGGTTCGGTCGCGATTTCCCATGATCCATCAATACTGTTCTAAGTATGATATCGATATCAGCAGTCGACCCTGTCCTGTCGTTCCTGCGGCACACTACTCCTGCGGCGGCGTTGCCGTGAATCTATACGGGAAAACGAATGTCAAAGGTTTGCGAGCGATTGGAGAAGTCAGCTGCACAGGCGTCCACGGTGCCAATCGACTTGCCAGCACTTCGCTCCTGGAGGCAGTCACCTGGGGATACCAGACGGCCGAGGGAGCTTTGGAAGATTATAAAGACAATCCGCTTCCCGACGACACTCACGTTCTCCCCTGGCAATTCGAAACAGAAGAAGTGGACCCCATGCTGATCAAGCAGGACTCGACAACGATTCAGCTGACCATGTGGAATTATGTCGGTCTTGTCAGGCGAACAAAAAACCTGAACCGAGCTCTGAAGATTCTTCGAGAACTTCAGTTCGAAATTGAAAGTTTCTACCGGCGTGCTGAACTGAGCGATGATGTGATTGGACTTCGTAACATGGTTCAGACAGCGCTTGCGGTAACCCACTCAGCGTATAGAAACCGTACCAGTCGCGGCGGTCATTATCGACTCGACTGATTAACTGTCAATTCTCCAATGGGCTTATCTTATCTATGTCTACTCAGAAACAACGCGTCTCAGCACTGCGGGAAATTCTTAAGTCAGGAAAAACATCTGGTGCACCGGCGGTTCATGACTGCCTTAGCGCTCTTCTGGCAGAACAGGCAGGCTTTCCCTTTGTCTTCACCAGCGGATTCGGCATATCAGCTTCCAGACTTGGTTTACCCGACCACGGGTACCTGACAGCCACTGAGAACCTGGATACTTTGAAGAATATCTGCTCGGCAATAAACATTCCTGTAATCGCAGATATAGACACGGGCTATGGAAATGAAAGTAATGTGCGACGGACGATCACGAATGCCATTTCAAATGGTGTTGCCGGCGTTCTGCTGGAAGACCAGGTTTGGCCAAAGCGGTGCGGACACCTGGAAGGGAAACAGGTCATTTCTGCGGATGAGTATATACACAAACTCAAGGCTGCCATTGATGCTCGCGGAGACGATGATCTGGTGATCGTTTCCCGGACAGACTCACTCGCTGTTCATGGGTTTGATGAAGCTATTAGACGAGGCAAACTCTACGAAGAAGCAGGAGCCGATGTGCTCTTCGTTGAAGCTCCTGAATCTGTGGAACAATTAGAGACCATTAGCAAGACCTTCCCGAAGATTCCCCTCATGGCAAACATGATCGAAGGCGGCAAGACTCCCTGTCTATCACTGACCGAACTGAACAAACTCGGATTCACGATTGTTGCCTACGCCTTGACTGGCCTCTTTTCCATGACGGATGCTTTGCAGAAGACCTATCGAGAACTGATCGAGAAGGAAGATGTGACCGCGATTTCGAGCGGCCAGGTGGACTTCGGTTCCTTCATGTCAATTATCAACAGAAGATCATCATAACAACTTTCTAGAGTGATCTTATGAAGTAATGATGAGATCGATGGTGAGCGAGAGGGGTGGATTTGTGTGCTTGGGAACGCAGTCATAGTGCTGCTATTTCGAGACCTGCCCGCGCGTTGTCGTTGAGTTCATTGCCATCGTTCTTGTCATCGCTGGTGGTGTAGAATTAGGGACTGCCGGGATTTTCTGGACGCGAAGTATATTGAATGACTGCGGCATATGGTTGCTCAGATGTACCGAAAAGCACCGAAATTTCGGGCAACAGGTGTTTGCAACCGAGTATCTCCAGGCCGGCAATGAAAGACTTTTTATTATAAATCTAAACGACTTCAAACACCGATTACATCGCTCTTTTTTGTATGAAGGCAAAGAGTTTCCTCTATCTTGTCACCCAGGAATTCACCCTCGCCTTGGGCGGTCCCACATAGTCAATTCGCACAGCACCAGAGTAGAACCTGTTTCCGGTTGCCGTCGAATTTGAAACAGAAATGCTATGGATTCCCAGACCATCGGATTCTCCGGTTGTAAATTCAAATTCTCCCAACTCTATCCATCGGTTATTTAATCCTGCCGATGGATGCTGATCTATATCGAAAGTTGCCGATCCACCATCATACTGCACCGTGTACTGAACCAGAATGTTGTTCGTGCTTTCTGGAAAGGCGACTTCTATACTATATATACCTGGTACATCAAATACAGGGCTGAAGCGAGCTGTCCTCCCAGTGGAAGACGCCCCAACATACCTTTGTGTCCCTTCATTGGTTACACCAGGGGCAGTGAATGAAACTGATGAATTTCCCCAGCTTCCACTGAGTTCCTCATACCACTGATTATTCAAGCCATTCGTTCCTCCTTGAACAATCATCGTGGGTGGCGCTCCTGACAATTCTGGCCTTACAGTGACACTGAACCCTAACTCACTATCCGCAGGTCCAAAATATCCAACGGGAGTACTTGATAGTGCGAATGTTTCCTGATAATTGGTATCTAATGAAACTTTCGGTGCTACCAGATTCAGAGTGATCGTTGCATCTTGCCCCGAAGGAACTGTGGAGGGGCTCATGGAGAAGAAGGAGGTTTCTTGACCGCTTGGAATGAAATCGCTCGGGCGGTTGAAGGCCCGGCTGGTGATAACCGATATGTTTTCTGTCGTCCAGGTTTCCGTGCCAAGATTAGTGTAATTAGCTATGACGGGGTAGTCTTCTCCTGACCTTGTCAGGTTATTATATACAACCGAATTAAGCCGTGCATCCCATGGAGGTATTGTCGGGGGTATTGAAGTAACAGCAATCGCATTGCTTACCGAGCGCTCACCCAGGTGGTCGTAGTTTGAATTGTCTGATGGATAATTGATGACGCCGTTGAAAGGTTCTCCTTGGGCCCATAGAGTAGTTGACCCACCGCCATCCAGATTCGTTGAATTATTGCAACCAAGCAAGAGCATTGTTTGAGCTAGCTCTTCACAAGTCATTCCAGCAGCAGAATCCGTTCGCCCATCAACTGTCAGCATGATCAATTGATTTTCAGGCGTTACACCGACAGCACTTCTAGGATTTCGAGCTGTACAATGACTACCGATACCAGAAAGGTAGGCAGAGTCTATATCACCTCCATTGGTTAACATCGGACCGTTAGCAAGAATATCAGTAGAACTCACATCATCTGACCAACCCCCTGCAGGTATTTCCGTCACATTTACATTATCTAAAGCATCAATGGTGAGACCGCTGTCATAGCTCCAGGCGCCTTTTGAAGGGACGTCGCCTTGTGGGATTTCAACGCCTCCGACTCTCAGGTAAGTCTCATGTCCTCCCAGTCCAGCGCGTGTATCAAAGTAAGTTCCATTGATACCAGCTACTGCAGATGGAAACTGGTTTGGAATAATCGCGCTTGTTCTTCCTCGTGATGAAGCAAGATAAGGAATCACAACCCCAACGTTTGGGTTATTCAGATCCACTTCAATATAGCTGACACTTTGAGGTGCTCCATAAAGGTCTTCGAAGAGGTAATAATTCCAGACAACACCATCACCAATTTCTCTTTGAAACCATTCGACATTACTCAGTTCATCGGCTGCCAGGTCAGCGGTGGATAGTAGGCATAGGATTAATCCGTTCAGTAGGTTAATTACTTTTGCCAACTTCAATTTAACACTCCATCCTTCATGATCTGCTCATGCTAATTATGAAATCAGTTTCTAACTTTGTATTTATCGTTTCCAATGCATACTATTTATCGCGTATGAATTTAGGAGAACTCAAGGACTTTCATTGGAGCTCATTGCAAGAGAAACTGAATCACGACCTGTCTTTTTTGAGAAGACTCAGCCTACCTTTCTCCACGCTGAACATTGCTTCACAAGCGAACAACACTTGCATAATATCTTCGACTTTTCGGTATATACTTAAATAAAGACCATCTTCTTATGTCGCGGCGCCCATTCTTCGTAGATTCATCGCCAGAGTGGTTAGTGTCATATAAACCGCCGCCTTTTTTCGTACCACTCAAGTAGAGCTTTGTCCTTCCCATACCCAATTTTGAGGCGAGCAAATGGCGCTTCTACCTCCCAACCTTTTCTCTCCAAGGTTCTCCCCCTTCTTTACTCCAGTTTTTTTCTTGTCAGGTCTTTGAATCTCACGAGTTTTTCACTTCGTTCAATCCTTCTCAAATCCCCGGAGGTACGCATCTCCTTTAGCTCACATCTCCTGCGGCTTTTTATTGTATCATCTCATTTCTTAACAATATCGCAAACTGATCGAGAAAGAAGATGTCACCGCGATGTTGAACGGTCAGGTGGACTTTAGTTCCTTCATGTCAATTATCAAATAGAAGATTATCATAACTACTTTCCAAATGACCAAACCTGAATTCGACCATCTCGGGTCTACGTATTAGATAGAACCCTTACATTTGAACGGTTGACTGTATTTGCCCGTGCATGTACCTGTTGTCTGAAATATCAAAGAGGACTTCCATCGGAGGACTTACCCCATCTTATGAGCCAGAATTCACGCCAGACCCGCCTGGGGTCCCCGCGCGTTATCGTTGCGTTCATTGCCACCGTTTTTGTCATCGCTGGTGGTGTCCTCATTTTGAGGAACTCAGGCTTCAACAGTGATACAGGGTCCTTGTTTTCCTTTTTCAGTAGCAGTGAAGAAGCTGAAAGTACAACGACCGCCGTAGATGTCTCGAATGTGATGCCGGAGGAACAGGGCCGAAGCCATACTCCTGAAGACCCGGATACGGAAACAGAGGCAGTTGTGGTCGAAGCGGAAGAATACCTGCCCCTTGATGGCGACTCGAGTGCGGCTGGCTCATCAACACCCGGCAATATGAACTATACACCCGGCTCAATGAGCGGCGATGGCAGCAACAACACTTCTGGAAACTCCAGACCTGATATAGACCCACCACTCCCGGGTAGAGGCCATCTTGCTGTCCGTGTTTTTGACCCAACTGGCGGCAATGTTCCCGATGTTGTCGTAAGCGCTCACAATCAGGAGAACCTGCAGGTCAATCAGGCTGACTTTCTTCTAACGGACCAAAGTCCCGAACAGGCGCTTGTGACTGACGTCACAGGTGGCGTCTATTTCTTTAACCTGCCCGAAGGAACCTACCTGGTTTCGGCTCTTGCACCCGAGAATTTCCCCTACCGTTTTCCCATCCCAGAGGTCGTGAAAATTGGAGACGGTAAGATGGAGTCTCTCGAGATTCGGTTACAGGAGGGGGAAAAGCTTGAGGGTGTCGTTTATGATGAAAATCGCGAACCCCTGGAAGGAGCCGATGTTGTTGCCTATTTGATCACAGATGTGCAGCGGGCGAAGACAGACTCAGAAGGCCGCTTTGTTATACACGGTCTTCCGGAAGGGGCGAATATCAGTCGATTGACTGTCAGCTATCTGGATTACAGTCCACAGACACGTCGTCAGATTTTTGCTCGTGACGGTTTGCAGAAATTCTACATGGAGCGGATGAACGATGTCACGATGGTAGTCCGGTGGGAAGAGGACCTGGTACCTGTAGAATTCTATTCGTATAGACTTCTTCTTAAGTCGGCAACGGGCCTGTACCAGGTTGTTCCTGATAAGAGTGGTCGTGTTGATGACCCCAAAGGTTCCGTGGAGCTTCCAGACCTGCGAGATGGTGAGTGGCGAGCCGAGGTCAGTGTTCTGGGACCTGATAATCAACCGACCGCCATTGAAGCTTCCCGGGAATTCAAGTTGGGTGAAGGACAGCACAATCTGATCGTCATTGTTCCCGTATCGGGGGGATCTGTACTCCGCGGATATACATACTTGAATGATGAGGAAACGATCGCCTCGGCAGCGCGAGTTTCTGTGATTCCTCCTTCAGCCGGGGTGAACCAACCACTGGACCTGGGTGATTTCACGAATTGGCGCACACGCTCTGATGCGGAGGGATATTTCGAATTTCGCGGATTGACTCCAGGGAATTATGCCCTCTCGGCATCATATGGTGTTTTCAGTACGACCAAGGCCGTGGATGTCGTCGTGCCCGAAGCCGGGGAAGCAGAAGTTGCCAAGCTGATTCTGACAGAAGGCGGGGAGATATTCGGAGTTGTAAAAGATACATATGGCAACCCGGTGGCTGGAGCTAACCTCGTTGTTATGGAGCAAAAACTGAATGCGGATGGATGGAATAGTCGGTTTGCAGTAGCAGATGAAAAGGGTGTATATAGTTTTCAAAATCTCCCCGAAGGAGCTCATTATCTTCGAATACGGCCGGGAGCGAACCATCCCCAGGAGGAAAGAATTGTACATCTGGAGTCTGGTGAGAGAAAAGAGGAGAACTTTGATTTTTCGGAAGGCGTGCTATTGATGGGTCAGATTCTCATTAACAATGAACCTGATGCACGCGCAAATGGTTCGCAACTGACGAGGAATGGCGGTCGCGTGGCAACACTGACAGTGGATGGCGAAGGGAACTTTGAGACAAGAATTCTTCCAGGCAAGTACGTGCTCTCTCCACCGATTCCCGGAGTTTCGGAACCCTTTGAAATCAAGGAGGAGCCTGATGAACAAGAGCAAAACTTTAACTTCGAGATTGTGGATGTTGATGTGATCGTTCAATTCAAGAACGAGGCAGACTTCGCGCCGGGACAGGTCGTTATATCGCCTGAGGAAACAGGGACTCAATATGGCTTTCTCAGGCGACGCCTGGACCAGGAAAATCGCTATATACAAGCTCTTGTCGGTGGGAAATATACCGCAACCTATACTTCCTTTGACAAAAAATGGCGAGGTCAGACCGAGTGGATCAAGGTGGGTGTGGGCGAAGAGAATGTCTTTGAAATTAAAGCGGAAAAGACAACAAAAGGAAACAAAATCGGAGAGTGGAAGACCGGTGATCTATCTAATGTGAATTTCCGCTGGTTAGAGTATGATGTCACATCGATGATTGAGGGAAATGCTGATATAACGATTGTCGCCCAGTACGAGAGTGGACGACATGCTGCTGTAACCAAGCGTGCTCAGATTATGATGAATGGTAATCTGGTTGGATCCTCGGGACACAATGGCTGGACAGGTGCAGATCATTTTAACAATGCCTATCATCTGAGTTTAAACACGTTCCAGGAGGGGGCTGAATACACAATTCGGATTCAAATGAAAACTGACGGAGGGAACGACTCTAACGGGTCTGTCTATATGTACCAGACGGCGATTGAATGAAGTACTGGTATCGACTTTATGGAGTGTTCTTACTCTATAGCTAGTAGAGGTGTATCGGACTTCACAGCTCGTCTTGACAAAGGAGCAAACCTTGCATAAGGGTTTGGGTTTATGTGTCTTGGCCAAGAGACGTATGATTTTTAAGGAGACTATAGTGGCAGAAGTTATACTCGAAATAGATGACAACAAAATCGCCGCCTTGAAAGAACGCGCTGCTAAGTACGGTCTTAATACTGACCAGTTTCTGAAAGCATCGATAGAAGATCTTCTCAATGTTCCAGATCAAGACTTCAAATCTGCAGCACTGCGAGTTCTGGAAAAGAATAAAGAACTCTATCGACGACTCTCTTGATGCGACATCTATCATTTCTTGAGATACTCGAACTCCATGACTTAATTATTGAACAATCTGGGGGAGCTCACGGCATTCGTGATCTAAAGGGGCTGGAGTCGGCTCTTTCACAACCACATGCTACTTTTGATCAAAAGGACCTTTTATCCTGACCTGATTTCTAAGGCGTCTATCCCTGGCTTCTCACTTGTGATGAATCATCCGTTTATAGACGGTAATAAACGGATCGGCCACGCTGCACTTGAAACTTTGCTCTTTCTGAATGGTTCGAAATTAGAGGCCGACGTTGATGAACAGGAAAGAGTGATCCTTGGTGTTGCGTCAGGGGAAATCAGTCTATCCGATTTTGAGAATTGGGTAAGGTCCAAGGCGAAAAAAGTAGAAAAGTAACAAAAGGTAGTGCCTTCTTAAACCGCTTCCCCACGCCAGCCCTGGTCTATTTTCTCGAGCAGATCGGCGTAACCCTGATGCATTCGTTCCTTTGTTCCTGAAAGCTCTGTCAGTCCCTGCAGTCCGGTACGTTCACAGTTCAGTCCACTGACGGTAGCCGCGAACACAGCGCTCTTCAGAGGATCGCCGGTACGCAGAAACTCAACCAGGTAGCCTGCTGAAAAAGAATCTCCACAACCAGTTGTATCAACGATTTTCACATCTTCCATCGCAGGGATCCGGGCAAAGCGCACTGAATCATCTCTTTCCTTCCAGGCAATAGCACAACCTTCACCACCAAGAGTCAAGGTTGCTATACGTGGCCCTTCTACGTCAAGCAAGGCAAGTGCAGCTGCTCTGAACTCCTCTTCTGTTTTCGGATGCAGATCGAGGAGGCGTTCAGCTTCCCACTCATTCCCCTGCACAATATCCACACACGAGACCCACTCCTTCCACCTGTCAAAACGATGACCTTTCACAGGAACACCATCTTTTCTGATCTTTCCAAGGTTATGTATATCAAGATAGATCAGTCCCTGGTGTTTCTCACGGATTGTCTTGAAGGTTTCGAGGTCCAGCTCGTTTCCATTGATGAAGTTAATCAGGAGAGCATTGGCATCGAACACTCTTGACAGAAGCTCGACTTCGTAGGTTGGACTGACGATAGTCATCTGTTCTTTGCGTGAGCTTGGAGTTACATACTCGAGAACGTTTGAGTCCGTCCCCTCAGGGTTTATCTGAATAGCAGATTCATCTATCTGAGGAACGGCAGAGAAATACTCTTCTCGAACGGTTTTGAGGTGGTCTTCACCCATATAAGTGACAGGCATAATTGTATCGGCGGCACGTATGACTCGACCTAAAGCGAGCGCGTTATACAGAATGCCTCCGAATGATTCGAACTCTTTCCCCTCAACAGTGCGAATCTGGTCGTGCATGACCGACCCAATGATACCAATTTTCATCTATTCATTCCTGCGTTGTCTGGTTCTCTTTTCTTCGGCGGCCACTCTTTTATTTATGCAGGCTTGAGAACAAGCTCTTTTTCACAGGTTTCTTTTCGTACGGGTTTTCAACTCTTCGATACCAACACGAACAAAACTGAAATCATAGCGGCAGGGATCCTCAGGACAAAGTTTTCGAAAGCGTTTTGTAAGGTGCTCGGCTGTCTTTCGGTCCGCGACTTTTCTGCGTGTCATGCGTAACATTCGTGTTAATCGAAGCACGTGTGTATCAACAGGCATATAGAGTCGGGCGGGGTGGAGAAACTCAGTCCATAAGCCAAGATCTACGCCATCGCGAGGTCTCGCCATCCAACGGAGAAAAAGATGCATCCGCTTGCACGCAGATCCGCGCTCTGGAGACGTGAAAAGAATCGTATCAATGGAAGAGAGAGCGAAGGACTTTCCGTCGTAGCGATTGGCCGTACGAACCCGACGGCTCAACGGCTCAACATTCTGAGTAGTTAGTGCCCGACTGAACCGAGAAAGGGGTTCACAAATATCTTCCTTCTGATCCTGATCAAGAGCTCTCCACAAACTCCCAATCGTACCATGAGTTCGCAAAATGAGTCCAAGGGAAGCCAGGACAACCGCAATGTCCTCACGAGTTACCCACCTGTGATGCATCGCAGGAAGCTCAGCTTCGACGTCCTGAGGGGTATGCTCTCGAAGCCACGCTGCGGGTTCTGGACCGAGAATACTCAGGAGCTTCTCAAGGAACGCGAGAATGGACTTAATATTCCCCGAGGCAAAACCGGCAGCGAGAAGCGCGACAACCTCCTGGTCTTCGGGACGCTGATAACGATGAGCCACCTGAAGCGGATCAGTATTCAGAAACTTGGGGCGATGATACTTATCGTACCAGCTTTCGAAGAGTTCAATGAGCTCCTGGTCTCTCTTGGTCAACGTTGCCATATTCAAAAAAAGAAGCCCGCAGGGTCTGCGGGCAGCGTCTTATACTTTAGGGATCTGAGGAACAGATTAAATATCTTCGTCGGCGATTTCCTGCTCGTATGCATCTTCTTCTTTGTCTTCTCCGCCAAGGAAGCTGGCCATGCCCGAGAGAAACATCACAGCAATGAAATTACCTCCAGAAGGAGGGACGATAGCAGCGACTGCGGAGAAAGCAACGCTGGTGATAAGTGCAAGAATCGCAATGATTGGACTGTCAAAAAACCACATGAGGATGGAAACTCCGGTTCATCATTAGAGGCGTTTGCCCCATTGTTGGGCGTGAATAAGCCAACGACTGAGCACGGAGTCAAACGGTTCTTGAGGGGAAACGCGACGACCAATGCTACTTAATCTGATATCGAGGACCCTCGAACGGGCGCCGGTTGTCCCATTGGGCGCTGTCCCGCTTGATCCTTCTGGCGGGCAGAAAGCTCTTCAACACCTCACCTTTTGCTTCGCGGTTCATTGTGATGACGATCACTCCGGCCAAAGAGAGCCCAGCGGCAATGATCCAGAGAACACCAACAGTCCCAGTCGTCGTCCCCATGAGCTCGGCCAGCTGTGCAGCATCACTTGCGATGGGGACTCCTTCGATCTTGAACCCTTTCATCATCCACCCAAAAGAAACCTGAATGACCTCCAGAAAGGGATAGAGAATACTCGTAATAGCGATCAGGCGTAGACCGAGCTTCTGTATTTTATCGTCATCCAATAACGCAATTCCATGGACGATGATAATCGAGGTCACAGCGAACCAGATTGTGAACGAGTTAAGCCAGCCAAAGATCATTGAGAGGTAGCTGAAGATACTGATGAGCCACCAGACCTCTTTCGGCTGCCATACAGCTGACAGATAATAGAGCACCACCCCGAAGATCAGACTCCCGGTATAGCCAGCAAGAGCAATGAGAGTGAGGTTTCCACCAAGGCCGAGAGTCGCTCCGTTTCCTCCCGGGTGAAGGATGATACCGAAGACAACACCTCCTGTAAGATAGGCTGTCATGGCATGTGAAAGTTCATGAACAAGAACGACGACCAGTTTGACCGGGTTAAAGTAAGGAATTCCCCAGACGATCAAGACAACCAGGAAGAGGACACCCTGTACCTTGAGAGACTTCTGAAAAGTTTCCCTGTAAAGACGCTCCTTAGCCTCCTGTTGGCGGACCTGGCGGTACCCTGCATGTTCCCGCCAGGCCCTCTCTTCCGTCGCGCAATTCTTCATCATCGATCACCGAGACTTAACATCTTGAGTGAAAGATTGTATATCTCCTTCAATTCCCCAGCGATGCATATAGACTGTTTCTGCGTCTCCAAAGAAGCCCGCCCAATCGGGGCTCAGTTGTTCAACCTCGATTGCTGATGCTTTAACGGGCTCATGCTGCTCGATTGAATCCCCCTGAAGACCAGAGTGGTTCTTTAACTCGGAAGGAGTAATCAGGAGAAGTTGCACATTCGTATTTCCGCGTTCATTAGAGGAAATACGCATCGGGTAGAAAGCATGGTCACTCTTGAATCGATACTGAATGGGCTGACGGGTATTGGTTGTTTTCCTCAGGTTGATCACGTCGAAGGCAAACCATTCGTAGTCCTCGCGTATATAGCTTGAAATGATGTTCAAAAAATCTTCATGGATAGGGACTTCCTCAACACCGTAGTTCTTTCCGAGATAGTCATTCGCAAAGTTCTGAAACCCTGTCGTGTCTTCGATGCGAGCGACCGTTAAGTCATGAACCCCTATCTTGTTGTGGAAAGTAACCTGGTAAGCGCCTTTCGGAATGGGAATATCGTCTGGTGCACCGCCCGAGGCAAAGACCCACATCTGATTCTTGACAAGAAGCTTCTGGGCCTGCTCAAAGGTCTGAAAGTTACCTTCACGAATGCTCGGCTGGGAGGGCATCGGTATAACTTCCATGACATGCGAATCCTGTGTGGAATACTGATCAGTGGAGAGAAGGAGAATCTGCTCTTCACCATTCCAGAGAATAATAGCACGCTGGCCGGGCTCGAAGACAGATATCGAAGTGGAATCAAACTTTATGTCCTGCAATCCATCTGGTATAGATTGCTTCAGATCAACTGAGTCCTGGCCCATCGCTTCTGCCGCAGCTGCAACTGGTAGAGCGGGTATGCGGACAACATCTTCGATAACAGGAACATAGAACGGGACACTTCCGCAGTCCGAATACGCACCTGAAGCGAGACCTCCGCCAAGCACCATGGATGAAAGTAGTTTTGTTAGCTGTCTCTTGAACCTGAGCATCTTGAATCCTCCTGAGCCGAAAAAGTTTCACAGCCTCGACCTGCTGTTAAATGAACTTGGACAGTGAGGAAAAGAATTCTTTCAAAAAAGAAAAGGCTGATGAGAAGTTTCTCATCAGCCCTGGATTGCTTAAGTTCCTGTATGGAGTTCTCAGTGAGACAGAAGAGCCTTTTCGATCAGTTCAACGGCCTCATCCAATTGATCCCGTGCTCCGCCCTTCTCAGCCAGATCGTTCATAACGACAAAGACGTAGTCCTTGCCGGATGGCAGTGTGAGATACCCCGCGAGCGATTTCGTGTCACCCAGAGAACCTGTCTTGGCATCAACGACGCCCTCGACCTCTTTTAAACGACTCCTGATCGAGCCAGATTCACGGCTGTCCGCCATTGACTCGCGATATAGACGCTTGAGCGGTGTGTCTCCATACATGTTCTCAAGGAGCCTTCCAATCGTCAGTGGCATGATTCTGTTCTTGGAAGAAAGCCCTGATGTGTCGTACAACTCAAACCCTTCCATGGGAATCTCATTCTTCACAAGATACATTTTGATCAGATCGACTCCCCCTTCAAACGTTGCCGGAAGACCTGCTTCCATCGCAGCAACACGACCGACCATCTCCGTATAAAGATTCTGACTGTTATCAAGGATAACGGAGAGGAATTCTCCCAGCATCGGAGACTCATGTTTGATCAAAATCGTCCTGTATCTATTCGGTTCATCTCCATCACGATGACGACTGGCGATACCTCCTGTGATTGTGATACCACCTTCAGTCAGTACGTGATGAAAGGTATGAGCTGTATACCTGGCTGGATCCGGAACTGCTGTCCAGCGTGTTCGCGTCTTGTCTTTATTCAGACTCCCAACTGCTCGGACAGTCATCTTCTCGTCATCACGAAAAAAGTCGACCCCTTTTGCATCCTCGTTTTCCGCGATGATTTCGACTTCAGAGGTAATCTTTGAGTAGTCTCCGGGTGGAGCTATCTTCGTGATTGTTGCGCTTTCACCGATTTCTCCCTCAGCATTAAATGAAACGTCTATACAGTTATCATTGAAAGCAAGAGCGCTTATCTCTGCCATATACCACTCAGCCTTCTCATTCGGATACCACCCCTGCCCCCAGCGGTCATCCGGGAAGAACGAGTCATCACCGATTATATCACCATCGATTTTCTCAATACCCATGCGCTTCAGGTACTCTGCCCACTCTTCGAAAATACCGAGCATTTCCTTGTTCGGTTCGCTTCGCGGTCCGAGAGATGGATCACCGCCACCAACGATAACAAGGTCTCCTTTCAGCGTGTGCCCATCAATTGCGCCGTTGGTAGCCACCAGTGTCGTGAACCGATGAGTATGTGAAATCTGATCAAGTGAAGCAGCCATGGTAAATGTCTTCGTCACCGAAGCAGGCTTCATGGGAACTTCACTATTCAGGTCAAAAACGATCTCGCCTGTCTTGGGGTCCAGAACAAGAGCAGCGAAACGCGCATCCTCTCCGAGGTCGGCTTTCTCAAGCGATTCCTGCAGTGCATTCTTCAATGATTCACCGTCCAAAGCAGACGCCTCCTGATGGGGTTGAAGTACAAGAAAGGTCAGGAAGAAAAAGACCCATAACATTTCACCTCTGATATACTTTAATTTTGTCATTTCATCACTCCGTAAAATCGAACATTAAACATCAGAAGATTGATCTATTCACGGGAAGGCAACAGATATTATCGATGAACTAATGAAGAGATGCTGCATGACAGATCTGCATCGGAAGACCTGCTTCGTCGAAGTCGGGATGATCAGGAATTGAAGTGACGCCTCTTTTTGCTGACAAGCTCGCGTGGATGGCCAGGCAAAAAGCGTCGATGACATCATCTGCTTGAACCTCTTTTCTCAAAGTTCCTCTCACAAATTCATTTATATATACGGAACCTTTCGGGAAGAATCTGTTGATGAGACGAATTCTTTCTCGTTCACCTGATCTATCTTTCTTTGTGTACTTGAGTTCGCCCTTATTCATTTTTTTAAAGCAAAGTTCTGGGTGGGCCTCGATCAGTGTCTCTTGGAGGTCAGGGTTCTCATGCAGAAACGAGTCGACTTCTTTAATTTTGTTGCATATATTCCAGGCCTGTTTCGAGAAACCTTTCCCAAGGAATTCGCGGTTGATTTGAAGCGCACCTGCATAGTCTGAAGCATAAACCGCTTCTCGACAAGGCGGAGAGAAGACAGAGCTGCGTCGACTTTTCAGTAGCTTGCGCACTTCCATGTCACATCTTCTCACGGGGACGGCTGGAAAAGGCAGCCCGATCGGCATGTCGATGAAAACGCGAGAGACATTATTGACGCTTGAGAAAAAGTCCGATATAGAAGATTTGAGATTTATCTGTGGAGGCCTGCTTTGGTGAAGAGAGACGACCACCCAACCTTTTCGGCACCCGTCTATACCAGCACAAAGCGATTCTGCCATTTACAGCATGCTTGGCTGACCAGCTTCGACAATCTTGTATTCTGTGACATTCGTCGTGCGGTCGGAGGGATGAAAGATTTCAAACTGAACCACATCACCGACCTGCTTGCTGGCGAACAGGAGATTGAACTCATCGCTGTCTCTTACCTCACGGCCATCAACCTTAAGTATCAGATCACCTGCCGCGATGCCAGCGAGCTCCGCGGGTCCGTTAGGCTCAACACCAACAATGGCGACAGCCGTTCCCTTGTTCGTTCGGATTGTCTGATGAGCGAAGTCGAGAAGCAGAGGGCGGATTCTCCCATGTTGTTTCACTTCATCGACGAATGCCTTCAAGCGATTGGCAGGAATAGCGAAGCCAATCCCGGCACTGGCGCCTGAGGTCGAAAAGATAAACGTATTAATGCCAATAACATCACCGTTCAGGTCAACAAGCGGTCCCCCGCTATTGCCTGGATTAATAGCGGCATCCGTTTGGATCATTCCCTGATAGACGCGGCGATTCTGCCGGTCCGGTCGAAATGTTCGATTAAGAGCACTGATATAGCCAACCGTGATAGTTGGTGTCGCGTCATCGATAACATTTCCAAAGGGGTTTCCAATGGCGATAGATTGCTCGCCAATTAACAGCGTGTCAGAGTCGGCGAAAGAGAGAGGCTCGGGAAGGTTGGGATCCTCTGAGGTAATCCTCAGCAAGGCGACGTCGATGTAGCGGTCAGCATCAACCAACTCTGCTTCGTACTCGTCTCCATTGGGAAAGGTAACGAAATAAGCTTCACTATCCTCGATCACATGATAGTTGGTGATCACGTGCCCTTCTTCATCAATGAGAAATCCGCTGCCCATGTAGGGAACTTTCTGGAACCTCTCCTGGTAGCGATAGCGGGGCATGAAGAAAAAGTCGTCAAACCAGGGCTGAGCCACGACGGTCTTCTTCACAGCACCAACGGTCGCGACCGCCGGGCTGACATCGGCAACCACCTCTGAGATGGGCGTCGTGGGCCGTGGTTTCGCCTTTTCTGAATCGGTTTTCTGCGACTCAGCGTCACTTTGAGCGACAGCATTCTGCGAGAGTGCACCAATGATCTGCTCGTCTTCCGGTGCCCACTTTTTCTGGACAAAGAGGCCTGTGAGGAAGCCTGTCGCGAGGAATATGAGGGTTATCAGAGGGATGCTGTAGCGTTTGGTCATCGATATTTTCACATTTCTTCGAGTCTTTGTACTCATTCGGTGGCAAGTTTCCTGCCTGATGAAACAGGAGGCAGTGGCAGAAGATCAATCGTTGATTTGCTCCTGGAATGTCGACGTCAGCCGGCGGAGAATCTCGTTGAAACTCGGATTCATAACCACGAGGATTATGCATAAGTCTAAAATACCATTATCCGAGAGGCCGAAAGGTGGAGGAAGAGTTCATTAAAAAGCAGAAAAAGTTTAACAGGCGCTTTCACATGGCTGTCTGGTTATGCATTCCGTTCTGGGGTTTAGCCATCCTGATCTGGAATTCTGTCGGCTTTGACTTTCTCCGTAATCACCACGACAATGTGGAAAGTATCAATTTTTCACTGAATCTAACACCCGAGCAAATCATCCAGGCCAACGGGAAGCCAGACTATATCTTTCAACATGATGAACCTGTTTCCAACGGATCCTATTCCACACTTAAAAGAGAGTTCCCGGGTCTCGTTTTCTGCTATGAGTACTTCGTCGACCTGCATGTCATCTATTTTGATGAAGAAGGGAAGTCCATGTGTATACAACTTCATGGTACGTGAAACACGCGAAGCTCGTGCGATCTCTTGATCAAAGAAGAGCAAACTTGTTTGGATAATTGGAATGGGCAAATAAATGGAAGAAGACTTTATCAAGAAACAAAAAAAATCCAACCGGCTTGCAATCATTGCCTTGGGCTTTCTTTACATCAGTTGCATTGCTTCAATTATCGTGGGATTTCAACTTGGGAAACGGACCACTGACGGTTTTAGAGAAAGCCTGAATTTCTCGTTAGGAATTAGAGCTGAAGAAGTAACAACCGCCGTCGGTGAACCAGATTATATCTTTCAACCTGGGGAAGAGATCGAGTTGGAGGCTTACGATTTCACGAGGGAATTTCCGGGTCTTGTATACTGTTACGAATACGCATTTCATATGTATGTTATATACTTCGACGAGAATGGTAAATCTATGTGCATCAGGTATTTCTCGACCTCATCCCTTTCCTGGTGGTCTTCCAATGTGGTCGCAGAAGGCATGCGAGAGACGGAGCAAGACCTATAGTTGACACGATAGGCGGACGGAAGGGATTTTTCTTTTCCAGTTTTCATCGCTGCAAATTTCTGGAAAATGGGAACATCGACTACATATTAGAGTCATGGCATACAGATCCAACAGATTAATATCAATGAACTTATCTTCGGTATTTTGTGCACTGGCGTTCATTCTCACCGTGCCCGGCCTGTGCTATTCCCTGCGCGGCGATTCAAACGGTAACGACCAGCTCGACCAAGACGACCTCAGCTTTCTCAAACATCAGATTCTCAGCTTCATTGAGAATGCTTCAACTAGCGAGATTGCTCAAGATATGAACGGTGATCGATTCCTCGATGCGAGTGATCTCGTCAAGTTCCAGAAAACGACTCCAGCAATCCCAAAAGTTGAATATCCTTTCCAGGCGCTCAACTTGCCCTACAAAGGAGATGCCATACCGGGCTATATCGATAATGACTCGCTCATAGACTTCTTTGTCGTTGATGATGAGTCAGCAACCAATGAGGTACATTTATTCCTGAACCGAAGCGGTGGGGAATTTGAAGAGCTCCCAACCGGGACCAGTATCAAGTCGGGTCCGGAAATCTTTGCCGTAGAGGCAAACGATGACTCATACACTGATTTATTAACGACTGACGACAGCAGTGGATCATATACTCTCTACTTATCATCAGACATGGGTGTATATGCAAAATCCTATCTGGACATTGAAGCTGACTCTTCAACCATTCAAACCCGCGATCTAAATGGAGATGGGCTGACTGATCTATTCTCTCAATCGGAGAATTCTATCACCATCTACTGTTCTGATAATGGGCAGGCATTTAAGCTCCGGGGGTCTGCTATATTTGAGAATGATCTGAAAGAATTCGATTGGATTGATTTTGATAACGACAACGATCAGGACATTATCGTTTACCTGCTCGATGAAGAAAAGATTCGACTATTCAGACAGGAAAGCAATCTCGAGTTTTTCGAGCTGCAGGCATTGGAAGACTATCCGAGCGACCTTTCTGATCCATTCCTTCCATTTGAGAATGCGACGGACATTGGTTGGATGAATGTTGGTAAATATAATGATGACGAATTCGAAGATATTTACTACACAACTGAAACATCATCCAGCAGCAGTTGGGTTATTACAACAGAGGGTATATACTTTGGTCAAGGTGATGGGTCATTTGAATTGAGCCGAGCATCAATCCTGGGTCAGAACGAGCATACAAATCTGGACTTGAACCATGACGGTATAGAAGAAACCCTCATGCTTAACAATGCATTCCTTTCTGGACATGAATCTGATTCAACCATTGCATTTCATTTTTTTGATGATTCAACAACCTCGAGAACCTTCCACTTTCCGACTCCAGCGGGGTTTGATGTCAACAAAGTACAGGCCCTTGACGTAGATGGTGATCAACAGATCGATCTTTATCAGGACCGATGGACTGTGATCAGAAGGAAAGATGAATATTCATTTCATGTACCAGAGAGACTGACCCTCTTGAATGATGTCGCATTGAAGAAAGCGGATCGAGCCCCGGGTTACGCAGAGGACCCTGCAAGCATATACCCGAAATACAAGGCGATGGATTTTAATGGGGATGGATACGAAGATTTTGTGACGGACGTTGATAGTCACGTATCGGTTTTTATCAACGACAAAGAAGGAAACCTCGTACCGGGTTATAATCTGTCATTTGAAGGGTGTTGTCCGCTCATCAAAACGACCCTCGGCGATATAAATAATGACTCTCTCTATGATGCCGCTGCCATTTTGGGCGACCAGATCCAGGTATGGTTGTCGAATCCTTCGGGAACACATGGGTTAATCAAAATCCCTATTGAATATACAACTCTCAGTCATCATACAGCACTCGCCGATCTAGATGGCGACGGCTTTGACGATTTTGCTCACATCGTTGGAACCAACGCTAAAATCGATATTTATAAAGGAACCCCGAATGGGCTCTCCGAAGAAAAAATAACGATCGAGAACTCTGATACAACACTGCACTATGTTGGGGCTATTCTTGCAACGGACCTGGATGGCAATGGATTTGAAGATCTATATATACTAACGAGTGACCAATACAATTTCTATACAGTCTATCCGCTGGCATTTCTCGGATCAGAACAGATGGGGAACTTCGAGACTGGTATTTTCCCAGACCGTTTCGATCTCTTTGGCCGGTCTCTGGCAGCCGACTTGAACAACGACAGCTATCCTGATTTTACGACCGGAATTTTCGCTTATTATGGCGAGTTTGCTCTCTCAAACCGCGATGACTCTTACCGTGTGATGGACACGGATAAACTCGTCTTAGTTATAGATGACCTTAATGAGGATAACCGGCTTGACACCCTTTCTAAAATCAAACCTGAGGTGATAGAAGTATCATTGGGCGAAGCAGATGGCAGTTTCACCAGATTATACATCAACAATTTGGCAGGCTTTGCCGATATTGTCCCCATAACGTTGTCACCCGGCGAAAAGAAATCACTTATTGTATATACCGACTTTCAATATTATCAGTCCGCAGAAGAAGCCTACATCTACCGGCCAATCGAATAACCGGACAGGGGTGCGACTCTTTATGGCACCTCGCCATTTGCTCTCAGTTTCTTCGTCGCTTCCGGATTCGGTTTAAAGGTGATCTGCATGGCACCATCGTCAAGAATCAGCCTGGAATAGTTCCCTTCGATCGAGAGCGTCTTCGGGTTGAAGTCTCTCGGTGTGCTTCCAAGGATTCCACCTGCTTCTGTGCTCCCCTGGTTTGGCGAAAGATCGAGATCGCTTCCGTTTTCCTGCCATGTTCCGGTTTCCATCCCCATCATGGCAATAATTCCCGGCTCAAGGATCAGGTATCTATACGTCCCATCTTCCAGGATCTCCAGTTGGGCTTTAACGTCGAGAGATCGTCCTCTGATCGTAAACTCACCTTCGCCGAGCCACGCCTGAAGTAGGGTGCGTTCAGAACAACCTGAGAGGAACAGGGCTGAGAGGATGAATAAGGGTGCGAATAATCCTGTACGAAGCGTTTGAGGTTCTGAAAATCGAATCATTTTGGGGTCCTTAGAAAGTGATGTAACTTGGAAGGTTAGATCAACTATCGATGACTGTCACTCAGTAATTCCATGATGAAACTGTCTTCAACCCACTATTCTCTTTGAGTTAAAGGGGTGCTTAAGCTGGTTGAGCATAGCGTGACCTGGTGCTGAAACGTTGAATTACAGGGGTTTCGGGAGCGAATCGAACTTCTTCAATAGAGTGGTGGGACCCACTGGCGTTGATTGTTAATTTCAGGCATCGAAACCGGGGTTGGCTTGATGGTGGGATAATGGGGGGATGATGGAGGGTTGATCACGATCATGCCTCCATTGGGGCAACATTGTGCCAGCATCGGGTATAACAGAGGCCTGGCGCAGGTCGCCAATGATCCACAGACCCAACTGAACACATCCCTCAGCGCGGTCCACAAGAAACCGTTGAAACGGTTGCACACTTGAAATATCTGTATAGACAACCTCGGGTTGAAATTTGAGGCCTGCGGTAGAACCTCACAAGGCTCGGAAAACCGAAACCTCATTTAATAGTCAGGAGGACGAAAAAAGCTTGAACGGACCAGTTGCTTTATTCTCTCGGGGAACTTCTCAACAGGATACTCTTCTCGAAACTCGAGAATCCGAGCATTACCATCAGAAGAACGATCAATGCCGTTGGAAGAATGATAGACGTGAAGGCAAGGCTCTTGAGAAACATACTCAGCAAGGCAAAGGCTGCATAGAACCCCGCAACAAGTACGTCTGATTTCTCGGGTACTCGAGAGCGCCCCAGCAGTAACTCGCCCAGTGTTGTTCCAATCAAGGTCCCCAGCAATGCCCCGCTGACAACTGTCCCGGGAAACGAATGACGAACCTGAAATACGCCATCTCCAATAAACTCAAGAATAGCTATACCAAGGATAACAAGCGTCATAGCCATGGGGATGAGGCTCAGTATTTCAAATATAGAGACGATGAGAAAAACCCAGAAGAGTGTGAGTAAGATGCCAAGAAGAGGAGGAAGGCTGAGTGAGCCCATACCGGGTAATCCCAGATACGTTACCCCGTACCCACCAAGGTAGACAAGAAATCCCCCTAGTAGAGTGGCAATCACATGGCGCTTGCTGCTGGGTCCAACGACATCAGAGCGATGAGTCATGAAATAGACCAATGTTGCTCCGATCAGGAGATAACCCAGTCCACCTGAAGGTCCACTGAACTGACCGCTATACCAGCCGGGACCAAGAATAAAGAGGAGCATATTGGCGACGATCATGGTAATGGCAAAGATCGGGCGAGGGATTCTTTGTCCATGCTCCTCGTTCCCGAAAACATGATCCCGGGTAAAGTCGAGGACAAATCCAATGAGGAATGCGATGAGAAAAGCATCCAAACCTGGGCTGATCATGCGGCGCTCCCCCCTTTAGACTCTTTCATCACTTGTATATAGGCGACTGCCAGTTGAATGAGACAGCGTATCGTGACCACAACGCCCGTGATGGCGTCCATAAACATCAGACTCCGACTGTAATGTTTCTTGTAGAATTTATACATGGATTTGTGACGTTCAATGGTCAGCTTCACGCGAACCTTCTTTGTATCTTGTCCTATAAGATGATAGACCTGTGCCATCGGGAGGTAGACAACTTTAAGTCCCTCTTCCCAGACACGATAACAATAGTCGACATCTTCCGAATACATGAAGTAGCGCTCATCCAGTGGACCGATCTTGTCCAGCACTGACCTGCGGAAGAGCAGGCATGCGCCACTCACCCAGTCAACTTCCTCTACACGATCATGACGTATATCGGTCATCAAATAGGAGCGTGAGAACGGGTTGTTCGGAAACAGCTTTGTCAGAAGAGAGTAGCGGTTGAAGAGTGCCTGGCTGAAGCTGGGGAATCGACGACAAGAGAGCTGAAGACTGCCATCTTCATTGAGAAGTTTAAGACCAGCAGCACCGACCTCAGGTTTTCGATCAAGAGTCTCGATGGCTATACTGAAGGCTCCGCGTACAACACGTGTGTCATTGTTCAGGAGAACAATATATCTGCCCGTCGACTTCTCGATACCCTGGTTGTTAGCTTTGGTAAAGCCCATGTTTTCACGGTTTTTCGTGAGAATGACGTCGGGGTATTTTTCTTCAACCATTTCTGTCGAACCATCTGTGCTGCCGTTATCAACAACAAGCACTTCAAGCTTGTGGTCAGGCGCGGCAATCTGCAGTGACTCGAGACAGTCGTCCAGCAGCTGTTTTCCATTAAGATTGATAACGACGACGGAAAGATCCGGGCGTGTCGTATCAGAATCGGCCGGTGCCAGTTTCTGAAAATTTTTCTCCGCGAGCCTCGCGTTAGGCCTTTGAGGCCAGGTCCAGTTCAATCCCTGATGGCGAACTTTCCACCAGAAACGCACACCACTTTTGAGGTGTTCCCAGGCCATTTTGTTCCAACCGCGATCTGATAGACGCTGCACCTTATGGATTATTTTAGCTCTTGGGTTAAAGGCTACCTTCCATCCGGCCGCTTTAGCTCGCCAGCACCAGTCAACATCTTCAAATCCAAAGTAATAGCGATCATCAAAGAATCCAACCTGCTGAATAGCTTTCGCGCGCATACAAAAACAAGCGCCAGCCATCCAATCGCCTAGAAAAGGCCTTTGGTGATTCTTGTCCATCATAAGGTGTCTATACGACCAAGGGTTGTTTGGAAAGAGTTTCTGGAGGGGTGAGCGGCGGACCAGCACCGTCATGAAATCGTAGAATCGTTTGACGTTATACTCAAGCTCGCCATTGAGGCGTGTTGTGTGTCCTCCGCATCCACCGACCTCAGGGTACTTATCCATAAAGTCGACCAGCGCATCAAGGCATCCTGGAAGCAGCTCGGTATCAGCATCGAGCATCAAGACATAGCGTCCCTTGGCTTTTTCGATCCCCACGTTTCTCATCTCGGCGATGCCGAATTTCTCGTGAGTAACAAGCTTCACCCATTGATGTTCGTGAAGAATGAGTTCTTCGGTGCCATCACCAGAGGGTTTATTGATGAGCAAAGTTTCTATACGACAACGATGTTGGTGGTCTCGGATACAGGGGAGTACGCCTTCGAGGTCGGCGCACATACGCCAGTTGATGATGATGATGGAGAGGTCAATTTGCTCTTTGGAGGACTGATTCATGGTGGGGTTCGTCTGGTTAAGTGTTTTCTATCGTTTGGACTGTCCGTTTACCGGCGTGGGCATAGAATTTGAGACCTTTATTTCGCTCGCAATGCCACTGGTTGCGATCATCTCGACGTTTTCAAACCACAATGAAGGATACCAATTATGGCTGGAAAAGAAAGCCCACTGCTGACGATTGAGCCAACCGAAAAAGGACAACGGTCACATAATCGTTTGGCCGAGCGCTTTAAAGTTTCCTCTCTGCCATCTGGCTTCGAGGTTCTGAAGGGTTCGGAGTGCGGAATCAACGATCTTTATATGAACCTGAACAGACTCATGGCCGATGGCAAACTTGAAGAGAAAGTGAAGCTGCTGGTTGCTGTGGGGGTAGCCTCATCCGTTGGAGGCCACGAGGCGACAGACTTCTTTGCGAAAGCAGCCATCGAGACAGGCCGCACAGCCCAGGAAACTCTTGATGCGGTCTCAGTAGCCTCTGTTTGCAGTGTCTTCAATGGCTACTACCGTTTCAAACATCAGCTGCCAGAGAGTGAAAAGGCGGCGTACGAAGCCTTCAAAGCACCGTTCAATGCGAACACTTTTATGAGATCTTCGCTCAGCTCGCTGGAGGTTGAGGCGATCTGCATTGCCGTATCATCTGTGAACAATTGCGAGCTGTGCGTGGAAGGTCATCTGAATAAAGGCAAGAGTCTTGGGCTCACAGAGGAGCAGATCGACGAGATCATCAAGACCGGCGCTGTTGCAGGTGCTGTCGCACAAATGACAGCTTCCCTTGGCGCAGGCTCTGCTCTGTCCGCGGAGGGATAAGTTTTTCAAGGAACCGAAGAGCGTTTCGTTTCCAAATGAAACAGTCAACTTTCACAGCTGAGTCTCTCAGCACACTACACATATAGATGATTAAGGAAAGGATCAGGCAAATGATTCAAGTAGGACAAAAATGCCCCGATTTTGAAATCGGAGCTCTCAAAGGCGAAGATGTAAATGCAACTGTGAAGCTGAGCGATTATGAAGGTAAGTGGCTGGTGATGTACTTCTACCCGCTCGACTTCACATTCGTTTGCCCCACAGAGATCAAGGCTTTCAGCGATGCAGTACCAGACTTTGAAGATCGCGATTGTGAGGTTATTGGTGGATCGTGCGACAGTGCCTTCTCACACCTTGGCTGGACACAGGCGAAGGATGAACTCAAAGATCTTAAGCACCCACTCTTCGCTGATTATAAGAAAGAACTTTCAAGTGCTCTGGGAATTCTGGATCATGAGAAGGGCGTTTCTCAGCGCGCGACTTTCATTATCGATCCTGATGGCATCGTTCGTTTCGTATATGTAACTGACCTGAACGTTGGTCGCAGTCCGGAGGAAGTAATTCGCGTTCTGGATGCTCTGCAGACTGATGAGCTCTGTCCGTGTAACTGGAAAAAAGGTGAAGAAACACTTCAGGTCTAGTGTGTTTCTGAGATAAATAGCTGATCGAGCGGTCTGGGTCGCTGGCCCGGGCCGCTTCTGTTTAATGGGCCCTGGAGTTTCAGGAGGCGAAACTTGTTGAGTGCGAGAACGTGGCAAATCTGGCGTGTGCTCACCTGTCCTGAAAGAAAGTCAGGTGAAATCCCCTTTTTCGCTTGATGGCTGACCGGGTGGCCGACTTAATTCTCGGCCCTTTCTGGTCGAATTGTCTAAAAGCAGGTCGACCTCGAAAATCATCGGAACCCCAACTCATTCGATGCAATATCGATGAGTTCAAAGATAAAGGAGCATTTCCGTGGCGGAGAACGCTGAGAAGAAAAAAGCTGGTGGCGATGGCGCTACCCTTCAAGCTGTGCTTGATAAAAAGTCTGAAGAGATTGGATATGAGGTTCTTGAAGAAGAATCCATGTCTGGGTCTCGCGTCCGAGCAAAGCTCAAGATCGCTGATGCGGACTTCGAAGGACGTCTGAAAGAAACTCTAAAAGAGTTTACACGTCAGATTCGTCTTCCTGGATTCCGTCCTGGAAAAGCCCCTGTACAGCTTGTTCGTAAGAACTATGAGAAGGAAGCACGTGAAGAAACGATCAAGCGTATGGTTGATCGCCTCACAGACCTCTATTCAGAGAGCAAAGGTTACGATCGCCTCTCTCCTCCTTACCTTCTTGACTCGAAGAGTTCAAAAGATGAAGGCACCACGGTTGAGATCGCTTTCGAAGTTCGTCCGGAGATTAACGTTTCCGACGATACTGTCAAAGACCTGAAAATCAATGTCCACAAGATCCCTGTAAACGACGATTACCTGAACAAGGCTCTCGAGAATCTTCGTGATCGCTCTGCGACCTACGAGCCAACCGAAGACCCTTACTCAGCAGGTGATGGCATCACCTTCGACTGTACGGTTCGCACAGAGAATGGTGAAGTGATTCCTGAAAGAAGCGTTACAGGTTACTACACGCAGAAGCTCACCGAAGAAGTTCCCGAAGAAGTTGCAGCTGCAATGGTCGGGAAAAAGAAAGGTGAGGAGTTTGAACTCACGCTGGACGAAGAAAACGAGTTTAAACCAGGAACAACGGAAAAAGTTTTCTATGAAGTAACCGTTCATGAAGTGAAGAAGAAGAACCTTCCAGAGCTTGACGATGAATTCGCTAAAGATGTCAGCGAAGATCTTGATACCCTCGATGATCTCAAGAAAAAGATTCAGGAAGACCTTGGAACTCAGGAAGAAAACCGTAAGCGTGAAGAAGCACTTAACGAAGTCTTCTCACTCCTTCGGGACCGCCTCGAGTTTGACCTTCCGAAAGCTCTTGTTGATGAAACAACCAACCGCTCAATCGGCGATATGGAGAAGCGTCTCAATCAGTATGGAACCTCTCTGAAGCATCTCGACCAGAGTCTGGTTAAGAGCTATGCAGCCAGCATGCGCGAGCAGGCGAAGATCAACGTGAAGAACTCTCTTATCCTTAAGCGACTTTCAGAGTTCTGGGATGTCTCCCCAACGGAAGAGCAGATCAACGAGCACCTGGAGAAAATTGCCAACGATATGGGACGCAAGCCGCTGGCAGTCAGAGCTCAGCTTGAAGCGCGCAAGCAGTGGGATCAGTTCGTGGAAGATCTCAGCATGAAACTAACGAACGACGTTCTCCTCGAAAAAGCAGAAATGAAAGAAACAGAAACAACGATCGAGAAGTACGAAGAGATTCAGCAGAAGCGGCAGGAAGAGCAGGCCGCGAAATTGCGAGGTGAGAAGGTTGCCGAGGCCACTGAAGAGGCGCCCGACAGCGATAAGCCTGAAGCGTAAGTTTCAATCAGCTTTAACCGGGGCTCCATTCAGGAGCCCCATTTTTTTTCCTGACGTTCAAGAACCCTCTTAAGGACTTCACTATGACAGAACGTTCAAAACTTCCTCAGCCGTTGCTTCGTGATCTACACGAGCAGGAAGAACGTGCACGGGATCTCGGCCTCGTTTCAGCACAAACCCCGATGGCGAATGACGATGACTGGAACTACTACATCATCCCAACACCGCGTATCATCGAGCAGACTGAACGAGGAAGCGAGACCTACGATCTATATTCAAGGCTTCTCAAAGATCGCATTATCTTTCTGGGTCGCGATATCGACGATCGAGTTGCTAACCTGATCACGGCTCAGCTTCTCTTCCTGGAGACTCAGGACCCCGACAAAGAAATCAGCTTTTATATAAACTCACCCGGAGGTGTCATCTCAGCCGGGATGGGGATATACGACACGATGCAGCTTGTTAAGTGCGACGTTTCCACCATGTGTATAGGTCAGGCCGCAAGCATGGGGTCGTTGCTCCTGCTGGCAGGAGCCCACGGCAAGCGTGCTTCTCTTCCTCACTCGCGTATTATGATTCACCAGCCTTTGGGTGGAGCCCAGGGCCAGGTAAGTGATCTTATTATTCAATATGATGAGATGATGCGCGTTCGAAATATGGTCTATGATGTGATTGTCAAACATACGAGCCACTCCTTCGACGAAGTTGTTGAAGCATGTGACCGAGATCACTTCATGTCTCCCCAGGAAGCGAAAGACTGGGGCATCATCGATAAGATTATAGACACCGTATCAGATAAGAAAAACGAGAAGAAGAAATAACAGAACGGAATATAGCCTTTTAGGCAGGAGAATGCATATGAACCCCAAGATGATGGATGTACCTTTTGTTGTTGAGCAGACCGATCGTGGTGAACGCGCCATTGATATCTTCAGTCGCCTCCTTGTTGACCGAATTATTTTCATCGGAACGCCGATCAATGATACAGTGGCAACACTGGTAACTGCTCAGCTTCTGTTTCTGGAAGTTCAGGATCCGGAAAAAGATATTAATCTGTATATCAACTCTCCAGGAGGAAGTGTGACAGCCGGGCTCGCAATCTACGACACCATGCAGTTTGTAAAGCCAGACGTTGCGACGACATGTATTGGCCAGGCAGCCAGCATGGGTGCGGTTCTGCTTGCCGCGGGCGCGCCGGAGAAACGCTTCGCTCTTCCCAACAGTCGAATCATGATTCACCAGCCTATGGGTGGGATGCAGGGACAGGCCTCTGATATCGAGATACAGGCAAAGGAAATGCTCCGCATCAAATCAATGCTGAACGAAATCCTCGCGAGACATACAGGCCAGACTCTGGATAAGATTGAGAAAGACAGCGATCGCGACAAGTTCATGTCTTCAGCAGAAGCCGTTGAATACAAACTGATCGACAAGGTTGTTGAACCAAAAGAGTTAAAGAAGTAATTACTTCAAGTTAACAATAGAAATAGAAAACACCCGGGTATATATGATGAGCCCGGGTGTTTTGGTTTTTTAGCTGATATGCTCTCTCTGCATAGTGGGCTTTATTCCTTCAACCAACTCAGAGCTTCGTCCTCTTCCTCAAAATACTTCACTTCGCCAGTGATAAACCATGAACCAACTTTTGAGATGATCTGCTGCCAGTTCTTGTTTCCGTATATCGCAATTTTTTCAAATTCATTGCCGTGCTTGAGTCCGATCTTAAAATCATCCCAGGCCGCTCGCAATTCCCAGCCTTCCATTTCAGTTCCGTCAATGATCGCTTTGATTTTGGGCTCTTTAACACCTTCCAGTGCTGAATCAATGAGCGGGGTGATCTTCTCATAGTCTTCGTGCGTGAGTTTCCCAACAGCTTTGAGCTTCAGGAAGAAATGGAGACCTGATCGCTCGATACCAATGGATATACCGTGTTGATCTTTACTCATGGAACTAACCTCCAGTCTGAACGAAATGTTTCCTCACTTCAACATAAGAGTATCAGGACTCAGAGCAAACGTCGAGAGATTAGTTGGAAAGGAGTATTACCGCGACGAAGGATCAATGGCGTCGCGCAAGCCATCTCCAAAGAGGTTAAAAGCAAGCATTGTAATACTGATCGCAATAGCTGGATAGATCAAAATATGGGGAGCCATGATGATATAAGGCCGACCTTCCTCTGCCAGCGTTCCCCAGCTCGCCTGAGGAGCACTCACCCCAATCCCGACAAAGGCGAGAAAACTCTCGATGAAGATTGCCTCGGGGATCGCGAGAGTCGCTGCAACCGCGAGAGGACCTGCGCAGTTCGGAAGAACGTGTTTCAAGAGAATCAGTCTGCTGCTTTGCCCGAGCGACTTCGCCGCCATCACGTAATCAAGCTTGGCCTGGTTAATTACCTCACCTCGGGTGAGACGTGCCATGGTCAGCCAGTTTGTTAATCCCAGTGCGAGGTAGATAGACATCAGGTCTGGCGAGAGCAGTAAGGGGAGATCGTCTCGACTGCCGATCAGGTTTTCGATCGGTTCCTTAACAAAGACCTGGAGAAGAATGACCACGAGCAGAAGGGGAATACTGTAGAGAATATCGACGCCGCGCATCAGGGCCGTATCGATCCATTGAACGCTTCGACGTGGGCTTGAGTAGCTCCAACCGGCCAGCGTACCGACCCCGATTCCGATGATGAGGTTAATAATACAGCTGACGAATCCAACCGCGAGACTGATACGTGCACCGTCAAGCAGTCGGGCGAAGAGATCTCGCCCCTGGGCGTCAGTGCCTGCGGGGTATTGCCAGCTGGAGGTTTGTGGATCGTTGATCAGTTCTTTGTTGATGGAGCTGGAATCAACACCATAGATGATCGGGCCAAAGGTAGCAATCAGCACGATCAAGACGATACAGACCAGCGACACAACAGCGATTTTGTTGCGAACGAATCGAGCTAGCCCGGGGTAACGGCGGCGCCAGGTTTCCTTAGGCAGCACCATCGTCTTCTGGGTCTCAGTAGGACTGGCAGGAGGCGAAGCGGAACTCAGGTCTGTGCTCCTCTTTCGCGCTGTTTGATCTGTTGAAGAAGCCTGTTCATGGCAGTATGGTTAGGAAACTGATTCATTAACTCTTCACATAGTAATCGAGCAGCAAGGGGTTGTTGCAGCTCGTATAAACTTTGAGCCAGGAGATAGCCTGCCTGGGCCTCGTAATCCGTATGAAAACTCAGAGAGTCTCTTGTGCGCTGCACAACTTGAGCAATCTGTTCCGGTCCGTCAAGCTTGGCTCTTTGAAAATTTACAAGAATAGATTGTGGAGAAAACTCTCCGGCAAGCGCGAGGTGTTTCCGGGCCTCTTTCTGATCTGAATCAGAAACTTCCTTTAGTGTCGCCAGCCATAAATGGGCTGAACCGCTTGGCAACCCTTCTTTCATCGAATCCTCGAACAGCTTCGCCACATGATGAGGCACCTCATCAGTCATCAAAGCATGGAGTCCTTTGCGGAATGTCAGCCACTGCTCGTTCGATGAGAGGTGCTCCTGATCGACAAAGAACCGATCAACTTCGAGCAGCTTCCCGTCTGAATCCATGATAAAGATGGTATGAGCGGGCTCATTCATTCTGAAGTTAGATTCGATCACCAGATCCCGGCCCTTCCTCGGCAGACTGATGAATGTTAAAGTACTGGCCAGCCGACTTTTCTCAGGTATATCATCATGGTAACTCCCCAGCAGCATCTGGTGCTCAATTGAAAGGAGAGTATTATCTGTCCCCTCATGCATGGGAAGGATCAGCTGCTGTGAACAGGCAATAGGCTGACTGGGGTTTTGGTAGGGTGTCCAGAATGACACCAGCAGATCAGGGGTATTATCTTCCAGAATAGATTTCAGAATTCGCCGCTGCTCAATAAGAGCCTGACGCTTCCGAGCGATGCGATTCTTGAGACTGACAGAATCAACAGGGGGATCATCAGAGTGAATCTCAAGAAGCATACGTGTCTGTTGCTGATGGGGATGACGCTTCATCCCCCAGATCAGGAGGAACCCAACAATGCCCAAAACGAGGGTAACAGCTATCCAGTGGAGAAGAATCACGTTCTCGAACTTCTTTCTTCGAGTTACATTTTGAGTACGCTTTCATTTACCTGGCGAATCGCAATGGACAACGAACGTGTCATATTCGAAGTTGATAACTCAAGAGAATAAACGAGAAGCGAAAGACAATCAGGAGGCTCTGAAATCAGGCCCTCTTCCAAATAGTCTCACCTGGTTTGTCCTCAAGAGTGATGCCGATGGCGGATAATTTGTCTCTCACCTGATCGGCGAGCTGAAAGTTCTTCTCTTTGCGCGCCTTCGTTCTTTCGTCGATCAGTAGTTGAATCAGGTCAGGGGGATTCAGGCTTTCAGAACCCTGATCGAATCCTTCGACCAATTCTTGAACAAGAGCTTTCAGGTTTTCTGTAGATTCTTCGTCAAAAGTGTCATCGGGCAGCTCCAGTTCTGGCGATAAACCGAGTACCTCACGGAGATCCTGAAGGAGCGCGAGACTTCGCGCGAGCTTTGTGGAAGGCATTTGTCCATTCTCAACTTCAGTCCGGACCGTGTTCACATGGGTAACAAGCTTAGACAACTCCCCGATGGCCATAGGGGTATTAATGTCGTCATTCATTGCTGCGGTAAAGTCGTCGTTGAACTGGCAAAGGTCCTCTTCGGATTTCCAGTGCTCGTCCATTGTCTGTCCTGAGAGAGTGCGGGCGGCCTCGCGGCAGGCGTTAACGATTCTTTCCACGGCACTCTGGCACTTGTGCAGATTGTCTTTTGAGAAATCGAGCTTATCGCGATAACGGGCACTGATCAGAAAATAGCGAAGTGTCAGCGGATCGATCAGAGTCAGGATATCATCGAGAACCTTGAAGTTTCCAAGAGACTTTGACATCTTTTCGCCGTCGATATCCAGCATCCCATTGTGGAGCCAGTAGCGGGCGAACTCCTTCCCGGTGGCCGCTTCACTCTGGGCAATTTCGTTCTCGTGGTGGGGAAAGCGGAGATCAACTCCACCCGCATGGATGTCCAGAGTCTCTGAATTCAGGGCTTTCATGGACATACAGGAACATTCGATATGCCATCCCGGGCGACCTTCACCCCAGGGTGATTTCCAGGCGGGTTCGCCTGGTTTAGCGGCTTTCCACAGACAAAAGTCCATGGGACTCTTTTTAAGTTTTTGTTGATCGGCATCAATCCGTTCGCCCTGTCTCATCTGGTCGAGCGGCATTTTAGAGAGCTTCCCATAGTCCTTAAAACTCGCGACCTCGAACCAGACTGAACCATCGTCTGTTGGGTACGCATGACCTTTATCAACCAGCTTCTTGATGAGGCCGATAATGGCGCCGATATGGGTGGTGGCTTTGGGGTTAGCCGTAGCCTGAAGATTACCCAGCTGCTTCAGCTTCTCAAAAAAATACGCCGTATACTTCTCAGTAATTGCTTCAGTGCTGACACCCTCTTTATTTGCCCTATCGATAATTTTATCATCAACGTCGGTGATATTCTGGACGTAATCAACCTCGTATCCTGACTTCATGAGCCAGCGTCGAATCACGTCGAAAACGACGAAATTTCGGGCATTTCCGATATGAAACTCTCCGTAAACTGTGGGTCCACAGTTGTAGAACAACACCTTGGGCGGTTTGAGAGGCTTGAATTCTTCTTTTTGACGCGTAATCGAGTTGTAAAGTAGCAGGGCCATGACGTTGATAACTTGAGTTCCATTAATCTTCTGAGGAATGATGGGGTTGGTGAGGTAGTCAAACAGGCGGGTTGATGGCAAGCCGTACTTTCATTTCCAGAAGGGAGCCGGCACTGGGAGCACCCCTCGAGCGAGGATGAATTAAAAGAAAATGCCGCAAATTCAAGCATTTCTGTGTTGCGACTCAGGGCATTTTGTTTCCTGATGCTGGAAAGTTTCAACTCTGGAAAATCCAGAAAATCCATGTGAATGGGGCAGCCCGTTGAAGTTATCACGAACCGAACGAATTCCTGGCTGGTTACTGATCGTCGTTTTTCTGATCAGTTCGATCAGCACGACCGCACTTTCACAAGATCTCATCACCATCGGCGAAGAGCCGGATACTCCCACTTCAGGTCCCTTTGGCGGTGTCCAGAATCTTCCCGATGCGCAAGACCGTTACAACTTTCGAGCTGAAGAAGGACTCGTCTTTGAAGGGAACGTAGCTTACGGTGAAGGTCGCACAACCGTAGACTATGAAGAGTTCACCATGGAAGCGGATAAGATGGTGATCGACCTGACATCGGGTAATATCAGCGCAGAAGGTAACGTGATCTTCGAAGGCCCGACAGAATTCGTTCGCGCCGAGCGAGGTAAATTCAATCTATATACATCCGAGGGCGCAGCATTCGGTCTCGATGGTCAACAGTCAGATTTCTATTTCAAAGCTATTTGGGATGAGGAAAAGAACGGACCATCCTTTCGCCAGATAGACGAACAGACTTCAATTTTTCGTGGCAGCTATGTCACCACAAGTTCCTTCCCTAAACCACAATACTACATTGCTTCTCAGGAAATCTTTTTCGTTAAGAATGAGCGCGTATTCTTCAAGAACCCTGTTCTGTGGGTGCGTGGCGTTCCTGTCATGTGGCTTCCATATTACTCACGCTCACTGACAGGTGGTTCCCCGTGGTCGTTTGAGTTTGGTTACGGAACTGAGTTTGGTGCTTACGGCCGCTTAGGATACCGATATATCCATCAACATAAAGTGCCCTCTTTTGATGATCCTGAGGAATACGTGACCCGTTCCCACGGTCAGTTGGATGCGTTTCTCGACTGGTACTCGCGCCGCGGTACAGGATTCGGCGGTCGCTATACCTACCAGATCAACGAAGGACAGCATGTCGGCTATGTTGAGGCCTACGGGATTCGTGATCGAGAACGAGATCTCGAAGCTCAAGGACAGGAGCCCGAGGACGAGGAAGAACGCTGGGTTTATCGCCACAGAAATAATTCACAGATTATTGAAAACAACCTCTACCTTCAGTTCGACATCGATGAAGTCAGTGATCCTGATGTCTACACAGACTTCCTTGACCGCTGGGCTGTTGATGGCGATTTCGAGAGAGGTCGTATGTTCGAGCGTGGCATGGAAGGCGCCATCACCTACCGCGATGACAATATGATTGCTCGCGTTGGTGCAGAACAGAAAGAACGCCTCGGCCGTGATACCTATCAGGATCCTTCAGAACCAGGATCAGACGATTTGGATTTCGAACCAGACCTTCTCTTCCTTCTTCCAACAGATCCCATGGATCCTGAATACGACCCGATCGTTGAAGAAGATTTCGACGAAGATGGAATTGCAAGAAACCGCTTCGGCCGCGTTCGCGAGAATGTCTATGGCAAGCTCGCTTCACGCATGCTGAACATTGCAGGACAGAACCCCTTGTATGTCGACGGTAACGCCCGAGCCTTTAACAGTCTCGATAAAGGCCTCAACCCTGTTGATACAAGTGATGATACAAGAGTGCGTGGCGCAGACATCTTTGGCCAGGTCACACATCGTCTCCGGTTCGGAGAACGAACAACCTGGTTAAACTCCGTCGGGGCTGGCGCTGCTTCCTACAAAAGAGAAGACAGCATCCTCCTTCCTGAAGATGACATTAATGAAGCCGCCATCAAAACAGGCGAGGACATGTTCACCATCATTCCTCCCGAGCAGATGACCTATCCCGAACTTGGTGAAGGTGAAGAGTATGTGATTCCGGATGCACGCTTTGCAGATGAGGAAACTCTTATCCTCGGCGGTGAAGGGACGAGCACCGTTTCCTTCAACGACGCAGACAACACCTACTATTTCGGACAGCTTGATTCAAGGCTGAGTCACCGCTTCACAGAATTCCTGCAGGCGTATATCAGGTACTTTATCCGTGAAGGCACTGATGACAGCCTTGGTGAAGTTTATGAGAGAATGGGTTATCAGGAAGCTTTCGAAGACGTTCATGATTTCTACACGAACCGTCACTTTGTCGAAGGCAATGCAAGCTACTTCCTCCGCTATCCAAACATCATTGTGAGTGTTCTGGCTCGTGAAAACCTCCAGTCAGGCGAGGATATTTATCCGAACGAACAGCTTCGCCTCGTGAGTTCTGGTATCACATATATCAGCCAGGAGCGTGATTTCCGAGCGCAGATCATCACCTTCTACGAAGAGCGTCAGATCCGCGATCGTGACGATCCTAATAATTACGAGCAGCCAACCCTTGGCGGAAATATCGTCCTGCGCTATTTTCCCAAGCACTATCGTTACTGGGCACAGTTAATCACCAGCTGGTCACATCGACTTGAAGAAGACCCCGTCCAGCAGAGCGCCCAGGTTCGGCGTCGCTTTGATGAAGAAGATACAGAATTCATCATCGAACCAACAATCGGACGTCAATTTGGTCCAAAGTACAAAGTTCAGGTCGGAGGTCGCTACAATACCCGTTACCAGATCTGGGACGAAGCTGGCATAACCATCATTCGAGATCTTAAAGACGCCGAGTTCGGTATCTTTATGGGCGTCACCAACAATGAAAATGCGGCGCGTGAGAAAGAGGACGAGAATGATGAAGAGATTGCAGAAGCGGGCGATACAGATTTCGATGAGGATCGCGAGACGGTCTACGAGTTTGATGTCCGTGTGAACTTCCGATTCAAGATCGGTCGTGACGATCCAGGGCTCGGCCAGCGCTCTGTCATGACTCTCGGAGACGTGGAGCGCGAATCACAATTCGTCCAGTAAACTTAAGCATCAGAACTTAACCGGTCACCCTCGAGGAGATTTGCTTCCTCGAGGGTGATTTTCTTTTCAGAGGAAGCTTGATCTCTAAAAGATTCCAGCAAGCGATAAGAGATTTATATTAGAGCTGATGGTTGTGGGGACTAAAATAGAACCCAAAGGCCATCATTGTGAATTTAAGAATCCCCGATTTTCAGGTCAAACCGGGTGTCCTGCCTTTGCTCTACCTCTGTTCGATGTCTGACGGACGTCTCAAGTCGTAGGTAAGACGTAGATAAGACGTCGGACAGACGTCCGTCATCGGGTGAAGGTGCAGGTTGAAAACCTCGTGAGTTGACTGGCACGGGAAGAGGGATCTCTCAGCAGGGACCCAATGGTCAGGAGACGTGGAAAACTTGATGCAGCAAGCATCTCATGAGCAGGACTTCTGAAGGTCACTCTAGATTATACTTCAGCATCTCAACCTTATGAGAATAGGTTTCTTCGTCCGTTCCCTTTCTAAGTAACTTTTTGAGGCGTACCATGGAATCACTGTCCTTTGTGTAACGGAAGATTTCGTCCGGTTCACCTGATGCGATCCTCAGCCTTTCCAGCATCCTTGTGTCATCCGATAGAGCCCCCTTCTCTCGAGCACCTCTGATATAGAACAGTGTTCCTTCATGGGGAAGATCTTCTGAGAAGAAGTCTTCTAATTCTTCTTCCATTTCAAGTTCTCGAAAGCCATGATAGATGGCGATGTCATCGAAGTAATACCAGCCTCGGTATCCCATGACCCAGCTATCAACGACAACGTAGACGGGCTTGCTCTCAGCAGACTTGACCTCTTCAACCATCTCGCCCCACTCGATACGAAACGTCCAATTGTTATTTTCAGAGAACGTATAGATATGATAAACGGAATAGAGTGCTGGGAGAAAATAAAAGAAGCCTGTCGGAATGAGAATCTTTTTTGAAAAAAACGATATGAAGTAAACAATAATCACGATCATCAGTGGGGTGAGAAACGATAGACGTTCCCCATAGGCCATGACAGGCAGGTCTGGAAGGAAAAAGTAGAGAGTGAGGAAGCAGAGAGGCCCCATTGATACAATGATACAGAAAAGAAACTTAATAAACGCCTCACTTTCAAAGTCATCCTTCCTCGTGGCTGCAGAGATTAAACTATAGAGTACAAGGCAAATTGAGAGACCGACAGCCAGCAGTCCTGTTCCAACCAGGAACAGATGACTGATTTCAAGCGTATATCCAAAGAAGGCACTGTAGCCAAAGTAACCCAGGGCCATGATTGTTTCTTTCAATGTCATTGAGGACGAAACAGTTTCCTCATGATGAACAGTCAGACGCACAATAAGAAAATAGATCTGTGGGATGTAGAGGATACTTGTCGAAGCCTGTAGAATAAAGAGCTGAAGCCCGGCATATATCCGTTTTCTAAGCCACCCGATCAACCCCCACAGTCCCAGTATGGCGACGATGATCACACCAAGGTAATTCACATAGGCGAGAAATGTTGAGGCAAGAAAGAGCGCAGCGGCATTCCCTCTTTGTTGCCGTAGAGATCGATCATTCTTCACGAGGTTCCAGAAGAGGGCGAAACAGAGAATCGCCAGAAAATTCATCAGCGAGAAGTATTTGAAGAGCCTGTAAAGAAACAGATGATAGGGGGAGAGCACCAGAAGGATGATCGAAAGAGTGGCGACAGAGGAGGAGAGGTTTTGTCTAACCCAGATCGCAAAGGTTATCCAGGTCGCGAGCGCAAAAGGTAGAGAACTCAATCTGATAGCCAGAGGGCCGAGCCCGAAGACACCTGTCCAGCTCTTAATATAAATGAAATAGCCAGCTGGGTAATTATCCTGTGCGAGAATTTTCCACATGTGCCTCCAGCTGTCATGGACCCGGAAGACATAGGCAGCCTCGTCGTTAGATAGTGGCGCATCATCAAGGCGCAGAGTGATGAGAATGGTTCCGATGGCGAAGAGGAGAAGGTCGATGGGTCGCAGACCAAAGAGAAATGTCTTTTGCTTGGGGGTTTCCATGGAAGCATCCGGTAAGTGCAGGTTTATCTAGTGAGCAGGAGTGGTTTTGGCGGGCAAGAGAGATAGCTCTGGTGGGAGTATCTGTACGGGATGTGGAAGGAGTGAATGGCTTATGAACGAGTGTTTTCAAAGAGGGAAATGATGGTACTCATTCTAACTTTCTGGACGAATTCTCCTTTATTTAAAAAACCTCCAAACCGATTCTAACGGCAGACGGTCAATCTAAACAGCACGGTTGAGCGGAAGCCGCTCCTTCTAACGTCACAGGGTTTTCCCGAAGTTTATAATGATTTGGGGGGAACACTTTCAAGCCCAGAGAGTCTACAGGGGGTCCTCTGGGCTTTCTTATAGTTTTATAGACATTTTTTAATCCGCTTCTGCTCTCTCTGTTCGACTTACCTCAAATAAACTATTGCAACCCTCTTGCTTTTAGATAGGCTTATCTTGTGATCATCGCAATCACCCGAATCTATTTTAAAGGCAAAGAAGGGCGTCATGCGCATAACTGTAGCTTACAATCTTAGGACCGAACTGTCGGAAGCTCAGGCTGAGCTTCTGTTGCAGGAAGATGTTGATCGTATTACAGAAGCATTATCCTCCCTGAAGCATCGTGTCACGGGAGTTGAGGTTTCAGGCAAGCCTGACAGGTTTATCGCCGAGCTTATCGACAGCGAGCCGGATCTTATCTTTAACGTTGCTGAAGGTCATGTGGGAAGCTCCCGGGAAGCTTTTTATCCTGGTCTATACGAGCAGATCGGTCTCCCATTCACCGGTGGAGACGCCTCTCTTCTCCACATGAACCTCGACAAGAACCTGTCCAAGACAATTCTTGCCCAGAGAGGAGTAAGAGTTCCTAAAGGATTTCTGGCTACACGTGCTGACCAACCGCTGCCGGACGACTTGAATTACCCGGTGATTATCAAACCAAACTCTGAAGGATCTTCGAAAGGTATTACCGCTGACTCTGTTGTGGAAAACGCCGAGGCCTGCAGAAAACATCTGGAGAAAATGCTTAAGCTATATCCAGCGGGGATGCTGGTTGAAGAATTCATTTCTGGGCGGGAGCTAACGGTTCCTTATCTTGAGTGCTTTCCCGGCCGGTTCATGGAAATTGTCGAACATACCTTTGATCTGGGTAAACTCAGCTCCAAATACAATATCTATGATTATGATATGAAGCAGGGTGGAGAGTCTTCTAAAGCTGTTGGCGTTGAATGCCCGACAAAACTGACAAAAGAGGAAAGAGCAACGGCTTATGAATTGGCACGCCAGGTTTTCGAAGTGATGCCATGCCCTGATTTTGGTCGTGTAGACATGCGCCTTAACGAAAAAGGGGAAGCTTATTTCATCGAACTGAACCCTCTTCCCAGCTTGCATCCGAATGCTTCTCTGATGACAGCGGGGCGATCCGCAGGTCTTGACTATAAGGAAATCATGCGCCTGATCATTCGATCCGCCGCCAAGAGGTATAATATTTCTCTCCGTCGACCGAAGAGGGCAGATATTGCCAGTGTACAGGAGGAGGGGGAAAGACCATCGGCACGGGATATGGGAATTCGTATCGGGCGACTGGACCCAGGAACTAACAATGCCATCACCGATGTCAAAGGGGTGAAAGTTGGCCATGTAACCATCATCCAGGATGATGTTCAAACGCCTGGTGTTACGGGAACCTCTTCTATTCGTACTGGCGTCACGGCTATTCTTCCTGCACCAGGCGATGTCTATCACAAGCGCCCTGTTGCGGGGGGCTTTATCCTCAACGGTGTTGGAGAAATGTCAGGGCTGAATCAGGTACTGGAGTGGGGCTTTCTCGAATCTCCCATCCTCTTAACCAATTCGCATTCCGTTGGTAAGATTCACTCAGGCGTTGTGACACACTACATGAAGCAGTTCCCCGAATTGGGCGCGAAAACAGATGTCATACTTCCTCTTGTGGGAGAATGCGATGATTCGTTCCTGAATGACGCCCGTATTGGTATATGCAGCTCTACGGACGCAACGAAGGCCATACAGGCGGCTAAGGCGGGTCCTGTTGTTCAAGGCTCTGTCGGTGCAGGTACGGGAATGACCACATTCGATTTCAGCGGTGGAATAGGAACCTCGTCGCGTGTTCTTTCTTTCGACGCGATGACCTACACGGTCGGCGTTCTGGTCCTTTCCAATTTCGGCCGTCTATGCAACCTGACAATAGATGGAAGTGTGGTTGGTCGTCATCTCGACAACCAGTTTGATATACCTCGTCGTGAGAATAGCCATGGATCTGTTATCGTGGTGATCGCCACAGATGCACCGATGATGAGCAGTCAGCTGTGCCGACTGTCCAAGCGTGCTGCTCTGGGCCTTGGAAGGACAGGTTCCTTTGCTGCCTCCAGCAGTGGCGAAATCATCGTTGCTTTCAGTACGGCGAACCGATTACCTCGGCGACCAGAAAAGCCAAATAAGGTGCTCAGCCTTGACTTTGTTCCAGACCAGATTCTCAATGGATTCTACGAAGCTGTCATTGAAGCGACGGAAGAAGCTGTCATCAATGCAATCTTCTGCTCGCACGGCATGACAGGACGTGAAGGCAGACTCAGTCCCGCTATACCTCACGACAAGGTACTCGAAGCTCTTAACAAGGGAAGGAATATCCATGCTAGTAGTCAATAATCCACATTATGCTCTTCACGTAGCCAGGTGGGAATTCCATCTTGGAACGGAGGTTTACTCGACGAAAGACGTACCTCAAAGGCCAGAGCTGATCAAAGAGGCGCTGGAGAAAGACGGTTCATATACATTTGTCGATGCTGAAGAGTTTTCAGCTGATAGATTGAAGGAGATCCACAGCTATCACGACTACATTGCAGACGTCTGTAAGGGAATCGAGAACCCGGAAGAAGAGATCTATCCAGATCTTTTTCCTGGCGAAGGAGCTGGGTTTAAGCGGCGTCATCATCCTCTCTGGATGGGTCTTGTATGTACAGATTCGGTTACGCCATTAAGGCAGAATACATATAAAGCGGCAAAGGGGTCAGCAGACGCGGCCCAGACAGCAGCGAAGTATGTTCGAGAAGGAAAAGAAAAGGCTGTCTATGCTCTTTGCAGGCCATCAGGTCACCATGCCGGAAAACGCAAATTTGGAGGGTATTGTTACTTCAATAACGCCTCACATGCAGCGCTTGAGCTTCGAGAAACTTTCAAGAAAGTTGCCATTCTTGATATCGACTTCCACCACGGAAACGGAACTCAGGAAATCTTCTATGATCGCGACGATGTGTTTGTAGCCTCCATACATTGCGACCCCGATATCGAGTACCCCTACTATACGGGCTATGTAGAGGAACGAGGTGAAGGAAAAGGCGAAGGGGCGACCTTGAATCTGCCGCTCCCTAAAAACACGGACAAGGCCGTTTACCTTAAAGCTGTCGAAGACTTCAAGAGCGCTGCGTCGATCTATGGTGTTGATGCCCTTGTGATTGCAGCTGGCTGGGATACCCATGGTGAAGACCCGGTGGGAGGATTCACGTTAATTACACCTGACTATATAGAGATCGGGAAGTCTCTGGCAGAGCTCAATATTCCAACGGTGATCGTTCAGGAAGGTGGATATAACTTGAGGGTTTTATCCGACTCTGCGCTTTCTTTCTTGAAAGGCTTCAGATCTGTTTAGATTGGCTGCCAAAAGTAATATCCGAATAGAAGGTAAGTGAGAGTGGCGCTTTCAGTATTCTGAGAACAGAGGAATAGTGGTGTTATTTCGAGGCTTACAGGATGCTGAAGGGAGTGCTCGCAGCCAACTATACATTGTACAGTGATTTTGGCAGACACTCTCGTTTTTTCTCTACTGGTCAGTGGCGGGTTTCAGCCCCCAGGTTTTTCGCCACTCCTCGTCACTGACCCCAATCTTTATTTCAGTAATTTCCTGGCTCTCTCCGCTCTTCCTTCTTTCATACACCATAAAACCCAGTGCTGGATGAAAACTTGTCAGAAGGGTCGTCGGAGTATAGTTGTCCTGAATTTCTTTTAGCTGGAAGACTCTTCTAACACTGGCGACATTTGGCTGTAACCGGTAGGATTTTGGCCAATAGGTATCATCAAGGCATGTCTCAACAACCAGATAATCAGGAGACCTTTCGAGTATATATTCCACTGACAGCCCATTGTGAGCGATATGGGAATCCATAAGACCCAGCAGATCCATGATGCGCTGATCGGGGTCTGTATAGAAGGCCCACTGCCCTAGCTGATCTCCCGCTATCAATGTATCTTTTGGAAGCTTCTCCGAGACCCACCTGCCGGCCTCTGCATTAAGATAAATTGGGTCGGAATTATACCATTTTATTCGCTCCACTATGTCCCAGGTGTGTTTTTGAAATAACCTTGGCAGAATACGGGATTCTGGTGCATCCATGTTGCCAACTAAATATTGAGGCAGCACAGAGGTGGATCGAATCTGAACAGGCACCAGAAGAAGAAGGAATAAGCCGGGAAGCATCAGGACCTTAGACTGGGGTTGATGGGAATACTCAGCTTCCAGGTAGCGTGCAATTGCGACGAGCAATAACCAGCAGCCGATGACAACTGCAGGAAACAGAGGAGCGATATAGCGAAAAGCAATGTTCAGAAGCTGTCCCGCTTGAAGCTGAAAGAAGAAAGAGGCAATATATATCCCGATGACGCCGGCAGCCAAAGGTCGATATGTATCTATACGAAGGGCTAGAAAGGCACCTAAAAGTCCAAACAAGGGCAAAGCACCATTCGTAAGGACAAAGGCTACGATTGAATGCATGCCGCCACCCGAAGGGGTTTTGGCAATCATTGTATTCGGTACTAACTCTCCGTAGTAGTAGAAGCGAAAACAAACCTGCACGAGAAAGGTCAACATGGCTGGAAGAAACACGATGAGGAACTCAACGACCTGCTTCATTTCAACGATGATCTCATTGGACCGTTTGATACGGGCAATCCAGCAGGGCGAGAGCGCGATTAGAAAGAGCAGTCCTTCTGGTCGTGTGATCGTCACGATTGCAAGAAGAATCCCCGGCAAGACACGGAGGCCTTTCAACGTATATAACAGCAGTGCTGAGCTGATCAGCGAAGCATAAAGAACCGTTTCGAGACCGCGGTCGTCATGATAATGAAGGAAGGGTTCCAGTGCCAGGGCGAGAGGAAGCCACCAGTTGAGCCAGCGAGCACGTTTCTCTGTTTTCGACGTTTCGGTGCAGTACCAGGCTGTAAAGACCAGGAGTATGAAGGAGAGCGAGGATATTGCTCTGCCTGCTGTATGTAACTTAACCCCCAACAATTCAAAAGGTGCGATCATAAGAACCCATGCAAGGTTGGAGTAACCCTCCACATACTCGGCCCTGTTGTAGACAAGTCCCCAACCATTTGCGAAATTTCTGGCATAGCGATAAGAGATAAAAGCATCCTCTCCCAGATGATTATAGGTCACCAGACAAAGCAGCGCCAGAACTGGGAGAAGAAGAGCTATATAGACATAAGAAGCAACAGTAGGACTGTTTGTAGTCTGATTCGGATTCATAGGCTTCTCTGAATAAAGTCCTCTGCGAAATCTCTTGTCAATTTCACGTCGAAAGCTGCTGAAAACTCTTCGATGATTTGTTTGATTTTCTTCAACTTCCTCTTGGCTGAAAGGTTGAACCCGCCAAGTGAGGAGGTGCGGTTATCGAAGACAACTGGGTTTCGGCAGTCCACGGCATCAATCGCATGAAAAAGAATCGTCACTGGGCGGTTTCTTCGCGCCATTTTCTGAAAGAGATTCCTCAATGAATTTCTATCACGGGAAAGCAGGACGGCGCCGGTAAGTGGCAGGCGGATATGAGGGATGACTCCAACGGGTATTTCCAGAATACCTGCGTCTTCGAAGAAGTCGGCGGGTTTGCGTATTTTGTGCTTTCTTGGAAAGTATGGCTGACGCGGCGCCCTTGCATAAGAGACTCTTCCAAATTGCCTTTTCTTCAAATCATAACTTCTGGACATCCAGCCATCAATGAGGCGGAAAGCGGGCCCCCAGTAGGTGGGAAGAATCGAGGCATCATATCGATAACCAACCTGTCTGACAGCGCGAAGAATCCTGGCGTCGATGTCATATCCAGGCGAGCGGAACCCGACTGGTGCATAACCGAGTGTTTCAATCTTCTGGTGTGCCTTGCGAATTTCATTCAGTATATAACCATAGGGCTTCCCGGTCAGGCCAATATGGTGAGACCAGCTGTGATTAGCGAGTTCAAACTTGTGGTATATGAGTTTTCTCGCCTCTCGCCGTTTTGTATCAAGAGTCAGGTCTCTTCCAACGATAAAGAATGATGCTGGTAAACCAGCCTGGAGAAAGAGATCTTTAAGTCCGATGACTCCTTCAGTCCAACAGGGGTCATTCTTGAAAGTATCCTTCTCTGAAACTCCATAGCATCGCCGCACAGCCCAAAGACCATCCACGTCGACTTGCAGGAGACCTGTCGGTTTATTCTGACGGATATTCATTAGCGTCGGATATTGAAGCTGTCGAACTCGGGCTTCTTTTTCTCCCATTCGATATCTATATCTTCAACATATCCGAGGATTGGCCCCCGGTGAAGATCTGTCAACAGTTCGGTCAATTTTAATTCCTCACCTTCTGCATAGACCTCCACAGTACCGTCTTTCAGATTTCTTACCCATCCGGTTAGATGATAGCGTCTTGCAGACTCCATTGCATAGACACGGTAGCCCACGCCCTGGACACGTCCGTGTACTACAGCATGAAAAGTATGGGGAGTCTTGCTTTCAGGAGTCATCGTTATCCGAACCTGCATCCGGCCTGTACTTCTGATTTACCTGGTCTTCCAGATTGTACTTTCTAAGCCGATACCCGAGGGTACGTCGGGTAACATTCAAGAGCCTTGCTGCTCGAGTTCTGTTCCCACCCGTTTTATCCAGTGCTTGAAGGATACACTGCTTTTCAATTTCTTCCAGGGAAGCTTCCCCGAGAATTTCCCCCACGGGGGCACCGGAAGAGGATCCTGTCGATTTCTGACTCTGTATAGAAGGAGGGAGGTGTTCAATTTCGATTCTTCCAGAATCTGAAAGAACGATTGCATGTTCAACTGCGTTCTCAAGCTCCCGTATATTTCCCGGCCAGTTGTAGGAGAGTAGTGCAGTTCGAGCCCGTTCCGTTAGAGTATATTGCTCATCAGATTCTGTAAACTTGCCGATGAAGTGATGGATCAGCTGGTCGAGGTCTTCACGTCTCTCTCTAAGAGGTGGCAGGACAAGTGGAACAACGTTAAGCCTGTAATAAAGATCCTGCCTGAAGCTTCCCTGATCAATCATTTGCTCGAGATCTCGATTCGTTGCAGCAATGATGCGTACATCGGTCTTTAAGGGCTGTGAGGATCCGACGCGATTCACTTCACCCTGCTGTATGACACGCAGCAGTTTAACTTGAAGTGCGGGGCTGACTTCCCCGATCTCGTCGAGAAGGATGGTCCCCCCGTTCGCTGTCATGAAATGGCCGTCGCGATCTGCGATCGCCCCGGTAAAGCTCCCCTTCGTATGGCCGAAGAGCTCACTTTCCAGGAGAGTCTCAGGGAGAGCACCACAATTGATTTTCACAAATGGTGCTGTGGCTCGTTTACTCTTGTGCTGTATAAAGTCCGCAAGGACCTCTTTACCCGTTCCGCTTTCGCCACGGAGAAGCACCGATGCATCTGTCCGAGCCACCTTGAGGGCCTTATTGTATAGATCTTGCATCGTTGCACTTTGACAGAGAACTGTTTCTGGAAGCGGTTCAGGAGGTTTTGTTTTCTTTCGGACACGGGCAGGAGGATCGCTTGCAATTTCTTTGCTTTCTCCGGTCAGGAGGTTCGCGAGAAGGGGCTTCAGATCTTTTTCTGCGCTCACTGGCTTAGTGAGATAGTCCACAGCGCCTCGCTTGAGCGCTTCTTTCACGGTATCAACACTGGCGTAGGCAGTCATCAATATAACATCGAGCCCAGGGTCTATACGTTTGACCCGATCGAGAACCTCAAGACCATCGAGCCCCGGCATTCTCAAGTCTGTCAGAAGGACGTCGAAATCCCCTGCTTTCAGCTGATGAATGGCCTGGGAGGAATCGGTGAAACCCGAGGCCTCATAGCCGGACCTCTCGAGTGATTTGACGAGCAGAGAGACCATTTTCTCTTCGTCATCGAGAACGAGGATTTTTCCGCTCATCGGCGCTACCCTTCCTTTGAGGAGTTTCCCTGCTTGCTGGATTTCTGACAACGATAACGTCGGAAAGTTTGCTGTAACAGCTCAGCGCATTCTTCTGCCAGAACGCCGCGAACAACATCAAGGCTATGATTCATCTTTTCGTTCTGCAGAATATTCAGCTCAAGAGACTCGACGCCCCAGCGGGGGTTACTGGCCCCATAGACCACTCTTTTTACACGACTGTGCACGATGGCTCCTGCACACATGGCACAGGGCTCTAGAGTAACATAAAGAACGGAGCCCTCCAGGCGCCAGTCGCCGTAGGCCGATGCACCCTGTCTCAGGGCGAGTATTTCTGCATGGGCTGTAGGATCATGGAACAACTCTTTCCCATCGTGACTGGATGCGATCAATTTGTTTTCATGGATAAGAACAGCACCGATTGGGACCTCGCCACGTTGAGCTGAGAGCCTGGCACAAGCAAGCGCCTTTCTCATCCAGAATTCATCGGACTTCATCAGAGGGGAGGGTTAATACTCTTCACCATACTTCGAGACATCACCATAGGAGCCATTCCTTCAGGCCGGATCGTTATAGACTTGGGTGTAATCTCGAGCACAACAGCTTCTACTTGCTGGCCAGATGTAAGAACGATCGTGCGTGGAATTTCTGTAGGCTTGTACTTAGGTTCTGGCGTGGCAGTAGGTATTGGTGTTGGTGTCGAGAACTTCAGGGCTCCATCAGCCAGTGGTGCTGAAGGAGTTGGTGAGGCAGAGTAGGGAAAGATTTGTGGAGGTGGTGAATTCATTTTCTCGAAAATGCGCCATTCCGGTGTGCCGGTGAGTGGTCTTCCTGGGACGGGGCGTCCTGTTGGTGTCTCGAAAACCAGAGTAGGCAATGACTGATAAAATCCTCGTGAAGAGCTTCGCAGAGGATCTGCATAGTGAAAGAGAATAGTTCCTACTCCTCTCGACCTAGCGGCCCGGTATTGATTGGTCAGCCCGCTCGCGAAATTTAAATTTCCTGCGATGGACAGGATTGCACCAGTATTGTATGTATTATTGTTGATGAAGTCGACCCAGAGACCAAAGTTTCTTGATGATGCTGAAACGCGTTCGTGAACCTCAAAAACGATCTCGTCGACAACACCTTCTTTGCACCACGTGATCCAGTCTTGCATATACAGTCGGTAAGTAGGTGAATTTTGCCAGTCTGACCAGTTAGAGACAGGGGGTCCTTCAGTTTCAATGAGCACGGAAATGGGAACGCGAGGGCGTGAACTCTGGACGATAGATTTTGCGGATCTTAAAATGTCTGTAACACGGTTACGTCGCCATGCACCCCAGACAGGATCGCTGGGAGGTGGGAAACCTTCTCCACCTACTTGTGAGCGAAATGCTGAAACGGCAGCGTCGCTGTATCCCCAGTTCTGACCAGGATATCTGACGCCCGTGAAGAGGTAAGCATCAGGGGCGATTTCTGCCTCAATTTCAAGAATCACCTTTCTTAAGTAATCAACGATCTCAGCGTTTCCCGGGTCCATATATATCTGATTGTCAGAAGCAACTATATCACCATCAACATTCTTATTCACATAATCTGGGTTCTTATAGAGGACGTTGTTTGGCGGAGGGGTATTTCCAACTGTTGCATTGTACGCAGGTAAGAGGCTGACAACAGCGACGATTTCCGTGAAGGAGGAGGTACGCCCCTTCAATTCTCGGATCGGGTTGGGGAAACCTGGAGTAACGTAGGGAAGCGACTGTTCATATTCTGACTGATAGGATGTACCTCGCACCGTTCGAGTCTCAACGTAGACCCGATTGAAAGTTGCTGCCTGTATATCCTGACTGAGTTGGACGATCTGGCCAACCGACTGCATTCCTTCATAGCCTGAATGGACGTATACACCTCGTACTTGAGCTGCTGGAGTCACATTCTTTGTGACAGTAGATGAACCTTGCCGGGAATCAGAAGCTGACCCTTCAAAGTTAAAAGGGTTCTCTGAAGTTGTTTCCGTTGATTCTCCGTCGGAGAATGGACTGTTGGGATTCTGTTCTCCCTGAAAGGGGTTGGTTGGGTTGGTTGATTCATCGGCAAATGGGTTTGTCGTCTCAGTACTCTCTGACGTTGTTTCACCAAAAGGGTTTTCGACGGTCCCCGAATCCGGCTCTGTTCCGAAGGGGTTATCAATATCCCCTTCTTCATCAGTTTGAAAAGGTGACTCAACGCTTTCAGTGTTGTCACCGTCGGTACCTGCATCTTCGAAGGGGTTATCTTGAGTCATTCCTGGAGCAGGTAGGAGTGACAATAAGAGTCCGAGGAGTATAATCATCAGCGCACAGGACGCCGGGAAATGTTTTCCGATTTGGTTCATCATAAGTTACAGGGCGCAGAGTCATTCTGAGATTGAGATAAAAGCCTGTTTTCTAAGGCCGGCAGCATCTTTGGGGCAGATTCCTCTGCCTGCAAGACGAAAGGCTGAAACCAGAGTGAGAGAGTCATTGCTTCGTTGAGCCCACTGTCAATTGTGATCTCGTGAACGATTGTTCCATAGACCAATCAGGAGCACGGAAAGTGCACCCGCCATATCTGCAAGAATGTCCTTCCAATCACTGGACCTGCCGGGAACAAATGCCTGGTTAAACTCATCGATCAATGCGACAAGGAATGGAAGACCCAGAACGAGCCCCGCTTTCTTTCCTCGTAAACTTTCGTGGTCGCTCGAGGGATGATAAACAGCTCTAAATACACATGTGGCAAGGGAGGCATATGCCGTGAAATGAACAAGCTTGTCCAATCCAGGAAAGGTGACTTTCGGGAGGTCAGAGCCGGGCTGTGATCCCAGATAGAGAATCGTTCCGGTGCAAACAAGTGCGGAGATCCACCATAGCGAGGGTGGGAAGTGTTTCACGCACCAGTCGATCAATTTAAAAGGAGCTTTCAAGGAGAGACAAAACGTTCCTGAATGGAGCGAACGATGTTGGTTGTTGATCGCCCCTCAAGTAAAGGCAGAGAGAGAACTTTTCCTCCGTAACTCTGAACGAATTCGTGGCCAACAATCTCATGGACTTCATAATGGCCACCCTTCACGAGCACCTCGGGTCTGACGACTTCGATTATTTCTTTTGGAGTGTCCTCGTCAAAGGAGCAGACGGCCCCGACCATTTCCAGTGCTGCAATGACGGCCATCCGCTGATCGAGTGGAAGAATCGGCCTGCCTTTTCCTTTCAACCGTTGAACACTCTCGTCAGAGTTGACTGCAACAACCAGCAGATCCCCTTCGGCCTTAGCGCGTTTGAGTGAGTCAAGATGACCGGCATGGATCAGATCAAAAACGCCATTAGTGAAGACGAGTCTCAATCCGAGGCCTCGCTGTTCTTCACAGAAGGCTCTAAGTTCATCGCGATCCTCAATCACTCGACTCATGAAATTTTTTCTTCCGGTGACTGGTTGTCAGTTTTTTCTTGAGAGGACTTCTTCCTTTTCTTTCCTGATGACGAGCCACCTCCGCCGCCTATCCCCACGATCTTAATGGATATCTTGGCTCCACGCGAATGACCGAGCTCGGAGAGCAGAAGGTCGAGAACAACTGTTTTTACCTTCTTCTGCAGAGCAGGAAGAGGAACATTCCTGCCAACGATGACTTTCGCAGAAATAATGGGGCCACCGGTTCCTTGTATCACACTACAGTTGGTTACTTTTCTGATCTCCTTGATTCCCACAGAAACCTTTTTGGCGATTTCCTTTTCAAGGAGTGCGGGCTCGAGGTAGAATTCTTTTCCGTCCTCATCGCGTCCGATAATTCCTCTTTCCAACCGGGTTACGACCATTGAGAGGGTATAGTACATGATAGGAAGGAGGATGGAGAAACCCGCGAGAATGTACTGCAGGTAAGGAGTCATTCCATCAAGTGGTACCCATTGCGGAAGGAAAGCGGCATATTCATTATAGACGCCGGTATGGTGCAGACGGTCCACGCCAAGAAAGAAGAGGGTGAGCAAGGCGATCAGCAGGACAAGCTGGCGACAGAAGCGAGCGAGTGAAAGACGCGCAATTCGATTCAAAATAGATGGTGCCCCTTACTTAGTTGGAATCAGGCTGAAATTCTTAATTCTCTTCTTCTTCGTCCTGCTTTTCTTTCTGAACAAAAATATCGACAATTTTAACATCAACATTGGCGAGCTCGAGACCGGCCATTCTTTCAACTGTTTCTCTAACATGACGCTGAAGTTGTTCGGCGGTCTCCCTCATCGGAGTTCCATATGCCATATTCACTTCACAAGTAATTGTATATCGGCCTTCCTCGGTTCGATCAACGCGGATTCCTCTGGCGGACTCGCTTCCACCGAAGATTTTGCCGGCAAGAGAGAACTTGGAAATAAGACTGATCCCTTCGACCTCCTGTGCCGCCATGGCAGCAATTCGGGCTATTACATCGGGATTGATCAGGATGCTTCCAATTCCTTCTGAATTGGAGGAGTAAAGTTCCAGCGTGGGTTGTTGTTCCTGGTCCTGGAGTGCTTCTTCGCTTTTCTGTTCTGCCATTGGATGATCCTCCAACTACTTGATATGATTAATACTAGGTTAACAGGTGGTGCGAATCGAGGACTATTTTTTCCAGACCTCGAGGAAATCCGTTCCAAATGTTCCACTTTGAAAGAGCTTGTTGTCCATCACCTCTAAATGGAAAGGGATGGTTGTCTTAACGCCATCTACAACAAAATCTCTCAAAGCACGTTTCATTCTCTTAATTGCCAGCTCGCGAGTTTTATCATGAACGATCAACTTGGCAATCATTGAATCATAAAAAGGCGGGATGACATAGTCAGAATAGCAGGCTGAGTCCACTCGCACGCCTATTCCACCTGCAGGAACATAGGCGGAGAGTTTCCCGGGACTGGGCATGAAATTTCTGGCTGGGTCTTCCGCGTTGATTCGACATTCAATTGAGTGGCCGTCGATGCTGACCTCAGACTGCTTAATTGAGAGTTTCTCACCAGCAGCAGCCATGATCTGCTCTTTCACAATATCCACCCCTGTAACTTCTTCTGTAATTGGATGCTCGACCTGGATACGGGTGTTCATTTCGATGAAGTAATAGTTCAGATCTTTATCCAGAAGAAATTCTATCGTGCCCGCTCCCACGTAATTTACAGCTTTAGCCGCACGGACCGCTGCTTCACCCATCTTCTTGCGAATTCTTGGAGTCAAAATCGGGCAGGGAGCTTCCTCAATCAGCTTTTGATGACGACGCTGAATCGAGCAGTCACGTTCACCCAGATGCACAACATTTCCGTGGCGGTCTCCCAGGATCTGAATCTCAACGTGTTTTGGCCTCAGGATGCATTTCTCGATATAGACTTCTGGGTTGTTGAAAGCGCTCTGAGCTTCAGCGGTGGCCGTGTCGAAGAGAGTATTAAATTGTTTCTCTTCGGGGCAGAGTCTCATCCCTTTTCCTCCACCACCGGCAGAGGCTTTGATCATCACCGGAAAACCGATTTCCTTTGCGAGATTCAGCGCTGCTTCGCGGTCGGGCATCCCACCTTCCGAACCGGGAACGGTTGGGCATTTCGCACTCTTTGCGGTAGATTTAGCGATAGCCTTGTCACCCATTCGTCGAATGGCATCGGGTGATGGTCCGATAAATGTGAGGTTACAATCCGCACAGATTTCTGCGAATCGAGCATTCTCCGCCAGAAAGCCGTATCCAGGATGAACGGCATCAGCTCCTGTCACCTCGGCGGCGCTGATGATTCGGGCAATGTTCAGGTAACTTTGCGTACTTGGTGCAGGACCAATACAGATTGCCTCATCAGCAGCATGCACATGAAGGGAAAAACGATCTGCGACGCTATAGACAGCAACAGTAGGGATGCTCAGTTCACGACAGGCGCGGATAACTCGGAGAGCGATCTCTCCTCTATTTGCCACGAGCACTTTCTTAAACATATATTAGCTTTGACCTCTTCTTGAGTTCATCTGACTTGCTGGACATGTCATTCATCAAAGAGGTCTATATCCTATCTTCAGGGATGCAGGAAGTTACTTTCTTAGTACTTAATCAATCAGGAAGGTTCTATGAGGTAGATTGCCTGTCCATATTCAACAGGTTGAGCATTCTCGACCAGAATCTTCCGAACAACGCCTCTCATTTCAGCTTTGATCTCATTCATCAATTTCATCGCCTCAATGATGCAGAGAACTGAGTCTTCGTCTACCTTATCGCCCACCTCAACAAAGGGCTTTGAGCCTGGGGAAGGAGAGCGATAAAATGTTCCGACCATAGGCGAGGTTACTTTCTTGAGGTTTGGGTCTTCTTCAGTATCGCCACCTGGTGTAGAGCTGGTGGCAGCCACTTCCTGTGATGGCAGAGGACCTGGTTGAACGGCAGAATTGGCTGTAGGTTGTGGGACTGAGGAACCCTGGCGACCGGCAGAAACGATTCTTAATCGTGTGCCACCCTGCTCAAGTTCAAACTCTTCGATACCTTTTTGATGAATGACATCGATGAGCTTTTCAATATCCGTTCGGGTTAGCCCTTCTTCAGGGTTATCTTTTTCGTTGGCCATGAGATCTCCGGACCTCGTCGGGGGATGATGTAAACCATGCGCAGTGTGCATGGAGGACTGTGCATCGTCAATCCTTTGAGTTCGTATGCACGTCAACGCAATGAACTTTAAGTCCTTGAGAGGTCAGAGCTTTGGGGCAAGGCTTTTTGCCCATGTCGGTGTTTCGGAACTCCCTCATAAACGGTGAAAAACATTGAAAAACCTCTTCTTAGACACTTCAAACACTTGACCGCTCACCCATGAAGGTTCTAGCTGAATGTGAAATCATTGAGGAAAGCATCCTAGCTATGAGACTCAGTTCCAAGACAGCATTCGCGTGTCTCGAATCTGCATGTGGGTCGAAGTATAAGAACCGCATCGGATTTAACGCATTGAAGAGCGTCGGTCTGCTATCGGCAGCACTCGTGACATTTGGAAAGGCAAGCGCCGCAGAACTTGCCGTTGAAGATAAAACACCATCTAACCCGGACTTCATCATGAGCATCCCTGATTGTGAGGCCGCCTGGAATTCCTTCTCTTCATCGACACTGGGGAGGCTGATCGCTGACTCCCTCGGTGGATTTCAGCTGATGGATAGTCAGGACCTGGAACGTGTTGAGAAAGAACTGGGGTTTACTTTCACGGTTGAAAACCTCTTTCAGGAAACGATCCGGGGTTTTGATATGTATCTAACCAGTGTAAACGATGCCTCTTCCTTTGTCATTAATATCGACTTTAAAGAAGAAGGGGTTCCCGATCGAGTTCTGGACCTTATCAGGACGGAAGTCGCATCAGCCCGTGGTAACATGGCAGGCGTCAGCGCAGATACGATCGGTTTCGGTCAGGAAGGTGACCGTCGCCTGCTGTCTCTCCCCGCCTTTGAAGTCTATCTCGCCGCCGAAGGTTCCGAGCTGACATGGTCGAATTATCGAGTCACTCTGGACAGTGCTCTAGACAACGAAGGGGAAGCAACTTTCAACTCAGATTACTTTCAGCGTTCCATGGGCGCCCTGGATGCGGAAAAGACAGACCTCTGGTTCTTTGGTGAAGCTTCCCAGCTTAACTATGTCGTTTATGACATGCTCTCTGCATCAACAGAAGCACCGATTCCCTATGAGATCAACCTCTTCTCCGATACTTCCATGGCAACCACGATTGGCTTTGATGAATCATCATGGAAGATGACGCGATTTATTCATCAAAATGATATGGATATGGCCTCAAGAAGATATGCCATGACTGCTCCTCCAGCTGGAGAAATCAATATTTACGACTACTTTCCTGCTGATTCTATCGTGTCCTATGGGACAAACCACTTTGACGGCCTGGCTCTTCTGGAATTCGTTCTGTCATCGCTGAATGAACAACCGAATCTCCCCGTGAGTACGGAAACGATCGAGAATGCCATCAAATCGAGCAGATCCACACTGGGCTTTGATTTGAAGTCTGATATTCTTGCTAACCTGGGACCTGATCTCGGGTTTTCCATTTCCATGGTTCAAGGTCTCAAAGGGACAGAACCAAGGAATGCCTTCCTCTTTGCATCGGGACTTAAGAATCCAGATCGGTTCAACAGTGCGATGGAAATTATTCTCGGCTCAGCTGAAGCAATGGCAGAAACGCGCAACCTGGACACTGAGCCGTATGTGAAGGAAACCTATAATGGCGAAACCATCTATTTTCTTGAGTCAGAGAATCTCTACAACACTTCCACCAACCATGCATTTTCCATGACTTCTGACGGTTTTTTGCTGATATCAAACAGCGTTAAGAGTATTAAGAACTCACTTGATACGATTCAGGGCACAATGGATGGCGTCATGAGCCAGCCGGATGTCAGAACTGCCAGAAATATTGGCGAACCTAATATTAACTCGTTCTTTGCCGTGCGAAAGTCTGAAGGCTTCATGGATGCGATGAACGAATTTAATCAACAGCTGGGAAGATCTCTGTCCCCAGATGAGGAGCTGGTGAAGAAATTTTTCGAGGCTATTAATTCCGTCTCCTCTTCCTCCGTTTATTTTAACAATGGTAAGAAAACAGAATTGATTATCTCCCTGCCGAATTAAATTTCAGAAAGGCTCTTTTTGAGGACGTAATTTGCTTGTAACTGTTCGTGGACACATATCTATTTTGTCTTTCAACAATTTAGCTCGACGGAGGAAGATTTATCCTCCGCAATCTATCAAAAGGATTAGGTGAAACCATGAAGAAAGCACTTCTTGCGCTCACATGCAGCCTGGGAATCGCACTGACCACAGGATGTACCTTTACAGGTTCAACAGACCTTTCAAGAGTTGCCAACCACGCAGGTCTTACAAACGTAACAACTGGCGATGGTACATTTGAAGATTACACAGCAACGGGACATTATTCAGCGACAGAATTTGGTATCGGTGTAGGTATCCCCATCATCTTTAAACTGCTCGAGATTTACCCTTCACTTTCTGATGAGGACCTCATGACCAGAACTGCTGAAGACGCTGCAGACGATGGCGCGAATGCTATGATCAATGCCAAGCCACCGAAGGGGTTATATACTGGAATTCCTTTCTTCTTCGTTGGACTCTATATCGATACAACTTCCGCGACTGGTATTGCCGTCGATTAAGTTCTATCAAATTGTGGCTTTTATGGAACCTCCCGGATCACTCTGGGAGGTTTTTCGATTATAGATGTCCGATAAACCTGGCTGCTTTCCTTCCAGCCGCTTCCATAAACTCGAGAATTCGAACAAGTTCATTTCTCGTTAGGTTCTTTCCATCACGCGTTTCAACGAGTATTAAACGTGAGGTCTCATTTACATCCTTCTCCAATGCAAAGCTCACTGGTAGTATTTCACTATTCAGTGTGAGCATGTCTGAAAGAATAGCTGCTTCATTTAACTTCTCTTTTGATATAGTTAAAGGCATTCTGATTTCAAGTCTGTCATTCCTGACTCGTAAGTCCATAGTACGATCGGTTACGCCTGAAAGTCTAAAGATACCTTTCCCGGTTTCTTCAACAGTATATCCATTCGATTCAAAGCAGGCCCTCATGGAGCCAACCTCAATAAACTCGCCTCTTTGATCCGGCAGTTCCCCCTTCTGTATGGCATTGAGAGTGCTCTCCAAATCTGGGAACGAGGCCGTAAGTCTTAGATTATTCAAGGTACTTTCAATTGCATGCAGGGTGTCTTCGGAGAATGTGAGCTGACTTTGAGCAGCGCTACCCTTCATCGAAGTTATGTTTCGGGCTATTTGATCGAGTGAATCCTTAAGCTCCTGGGGAAAAGGTAGCTCCTCTGAAGCCCGGCCTGCACGAAACTCGTTGAGCTGAGCAAGCGAACTCTCAATTTTCTCAAAAATGGGTTTCAGCTCTTGAGTTGCTGTTGGTGCCAGAGCCGCAACACTGGCCGAGAGATTCTCGAGCCCAGCCAGCTTTGAAGAAATTGCGTGGATGTTTTCGGATAAGGAGTTTAATTCAAGGAGTGCCTGAGCCATGGAATCTCCGTCTTGCATACCCAGCATTTTCTGCTTCTTTTGAAAGGTCTCTTTGATCTCCTCCCATCTGTCTTTTTCTTGTTCTGAGATGAGGCCTGTCAGTTCTTTGAATTTCAGTAGATTAGCTTCTGCTCCTTTGGTCAGAGTTTGTGATTCACCCTGGTAGTGAGCTAGGATTAGTGAGGTCAGCTCTTCATCGTTCATAACCGGCAGTACTTTTTCAGCAAGTCGGTTCATATTCCTGTAAGACCCCTGAAGCTTGAATGGCGGTTCAGTACGATATAAATCTTCCTGAGCTGCGGATCGTATGTACTCTTCATTAACTCGAAGTATCACATCTCGAACTCTGAATAGCTTCTTCAGGACATTGGTATAATCACTCATCTCGGATGCAGAATAAGAACCTTCAAAGCCAATGTCGGCCTGGGACCTTCCTTTTGCGAGCGCTATAAGTTTGTAAATATCTTTCTGGCTCTTATGAGAAAGAGGGGCGAGAATTGGATTTGATGTCAGACAGTTTTCGATATAGCTCTGTTCGAAAGCTTCATTATAATCGCCAAGTATATCTCCGAGGTTGTAGGTGTCTGCACGGTTTGCGAGCATATCAGGTATCTGGAATTTTCCGCCACTCTCGGTGTAAGGGTTTCCTGCCATTACCACGGCCACCTTTCGACCACGCAAATCGTAAGTCTGGCTTCGTCCTCTCCATATACCTTCTATACGCCTTTGGCCATCACAAAGTGATATAAACTTCTGGAGGAACTCGGGATTGCAGTGCTGGATGTCATCGAGATAGATCATAATATTATCCCCCATCTCGAGAGCAAAATTCAACTTTTCAATCTCTTCTTTGGCCGCTGCATTAGGAGCATCAAGTGGATCCAGTGAAGTAACAGCGTGACCGATTGAAGGTCCGTTCACCTTGACGAAAATTACTCCAAGCCTGCTGGCGATATATTCCATGAGAGTTGTTTTCCCATACCCCGGAGGTGAAATCAGAAGGAGAAGGCCCATCAGGTCAGTGCGTTTATCCGACCCCGCCACACCTATCTGCTTCGCCAGGTTATCACCGATCATCGGAAGATATACATCATTGATTAGTTTGTTTCGAACGAATGAAGTGAGTACTCTTGGTTCAAACTCTTTGAGCCTAAGGTCTTCTCGGTAGTGCTCTGCGAGATACTTTTTTCTTTCAGAGTATCGGCGGTATTTTGGGAGATCGTATTCCAAAAACCGTGAAAGTCGTCCCATGAATTCAGAAAAGTCCAGTTTCAGTACCCCATCAGATATGACCGGATGCATTCCCTTCATGCCTTCCAGATTCTGGATGAGCTCTACTGCGTGTACCGATGATCTATTGAATGTCCCGGTGGTTATGATCGCTGCGGCTTCATCAACAAACCTTAGCAGGTGGTCATTCTCTGAATGGTGCAGGAAACCGCTAAGCCAGCCTCGCAAGAGCTGGAATCCGCCTTGAACATCATCCTTCAAGGTATTCAAAGTCTTGTCTAGAGCATCACTCTGATGGATTTCTGTGAGGTGCTGTATGAATTCGTCATGAAGTTGAGCAGCTTCAGAACTAATGATCATACTCTCTCTAAGAGCAACCTCCTCAAACAGATAACTTGCAGCATCCGTCACATATTCTTCCGCGTAGAAGGAATGCATTCTATTGAATTGCTCCATCTCTGCCCGGAGACGATCCTTGGCGAGTCGAAATTCACTCAGCTCGCCGAATCGCTTTACAGCCTCACCCATTCCCTTAAGTAGATAGATATATCCATCTTTGTTATTCTCTTTGAGTCCCCTGTACCAGAAGAGTCGAGCAAGAGAGCGAGACTGTGGTTCAAACCTGAGCAGGTCTGCCTCCCCTCTCAGGTTCAACAGTGCTGCCAGGATTCTAGTCGCGTCGATATCGTGTACTCCCTTTTGATACCCCTCATCAAATCTGGGACTCATAAACTTCTGAACTGTTTCAAGAAGTTTTTCACGTGTATAACCGGCCAGCCCATCCAGGCTTGGAAGTGATTTCATTCCGGCTTCTGTGAGCATGAGATATGCAAGATACTCTGACCGATAAACCTGCTGGTTTTCTGAAATATACTCTCTAGCCCAGTAGGGTTTCAGTCTATTCAGTTCCTCATCATTAATGGGCTCAAAAAAATTCGTCCCTGTGATGTGAACATTCATTTTGTTCTCACGAACCAGGAAAGACATCTCAGTCTTTTGGCGGTTCACGGAAAAAACATGCTTTCCAAACCTGATGAGGTGATCGCCATCTGCTGAGAGCTCATGACGGTCCTTCAACTGACGAATCGCATTCTCCTGTACCGACTTCAATCGGGATTCGACCTCATCAGATTTGACTGTGTCACCCAACTCTATGAGTTGGTGCACCAGGTTTCGCACCTTGTCGACCATCAGGTCCCCAGCGAAATAGGCATTTATTTCGGTGATCTCTTTGAGCGAGTCTACACGTGACTTAACTGCATTAAGAATTCGATCTGCTGATTTGGCAATTGAGTCGATCCGACGATTCTTTTCTTCAACCAGTGCGAGTTTCTTCGATTCAAAAGCGGAAGCGATCTCGCTACGTTTCTCAGAGAGCTTGATAACATATTCATCAAAATCAGCAAATCTACCCTCGAGATCCTCCACCTGAACCATAAGTCTGTTTTCGTTTTCGTCGCATTTCTCCGGTGAATCAGAGATATCCAGGTAGCTCAAAATACTCTGCTCAAGGAGTTTCATTTGGGCAGTAAACTCAGCAACAGCTTCTTTGCTTTGTAAGGATTTCTTTCGATTACGAAGGTCCGCTCTGACCGTGTTCAGATTCGTCAGGATACCAGAGCAGCCGTCTATAATCTGTGTGGACTTTGTTGCATCATCTATACGAAGATTCCCAACTACGTCGATCAGTGTTTCAATTTCATTCGAAATTTGCGTGACAGATTTCTGGATCTCTTCTGCATCGCTTGCCTTAGCCAACTCTTCTGTTTCCTGTGTGACTTGACTGACCATTTCATGGTAGGAATCAAGAGCCTCTGGCTTTAGAAGAAAATCTACGCAGTGGGTGGATAATGCTTCAATTCTTTCCTTTGATAACGACTCTAATTCGTCAACCACATCATTGTCTACATACCTTAGCTCTCGCAGATTAACCAGCCTGCCCCGAAGCTTCCTGAATTCGTAAAGCGCAGATACGAACTCGTTGGTAGATGTCAATAGATCAGGTTTGTGCTGACTGAGTAGTTTCTTTGTATGTTTCTCTACTTCGTGGACTTCATCCTGAGTTGACCTTTTAATCTCACGAACCTTGTCAAACTCGTCGATCGCTGCAGAGGCGGTTTCACGTATATCAGAAAGAACCGATGCAAGACCATGAGCTTCTTCGTGAGACAACCAGAAGTAGGCATCCAGAAGATCTTGCGTTGTATCAAGAATATCATCATAGAGATTCTGATAGATTTCCTCTCGCCGTATAAGATTGATGATGCTTTGGCATTCTGCCATGCAGCGAACAAGTTCTTTATTTCCTATCTTTGCAAGGAAAGACCCTTCTACGACGGGTGGTTTATAATCAGGTGAGACAAAAGGTGTCTGCCAGATTTGAACTGTATGGTGCTTTTGCGGTGAATCTTCAGAGCGAAAGTAAAGTAGTTCCCCCTGACGGAAGAAGCAATGACCATTGCATTGTATAGGCGTTGCTATCGAACGAGAAATAACATTGTAGCTCAGGAGAACATAGTGCCCGGTTTCGCTCTGGTAAAACACGTACATACTGTCTTCGCCATTCGGTGAGACGATACGTCTTTCAAACATCAGATCGTCGGGATTGTAATTGAACTTCTTGTACTCACCGGAGATTAAATAGTAACCATTCGGAAAGATGAGTCCGTGATCATCAGGCAGTAGTATACATGACTCGCCAATCGAGTCGACTCTTACAACCTGCTTAATCTTTTCGTTAAAGACGAAGTATCTGAAATTGTCCTCTCGGTATGGTTTGATTCTAAGTAAAATGAGCGGACCTAACTCTGTAAACTGTATATCCGCATCATCGAGCTTTTGTTCTTTATGGTCGACCTGTTCACCATAGATACCCTCGCCAGACTCGGTGTTATCTTCTATCTTGATCGTCAAATCTCCACCTATACACTCAACGAACACTCTATCATGAATGCTTACATGGGGGTGGCGACCTTCTCGAAAATAATCACGATTCGTTCTCGTCCACTCAAACTCTTGTTGTTTAGGGAATTTGTACTCGTGGTCACTTCTGTTGTCGAGGTACTCAAGTGACCCATCGGGTTTCATTAGCCACTTGAAAGTCTTGATATCGGACCCACTCTTACCTATTTGAAAGATCATGAACAGGTTTGGACCCGAAATCCAGAATCGCGCGAAAATGGTTTGTTTGTAGTATTTGTAGAGGTTTTCAAAGTCCTTCAGAAACTCACTGTCATCAAGAATAGAAAGACCCTGCTCTTCAAATTCCTGATCATTGAGTCTGTATATAGAAAAAACATCTTTCACTTCCGTCGTTGATTTCAGACCGAATGTTACATTGTATGCGAAGATAAAGACATCACCAATGGCGACGATATCTCTAGGTGTACAATTATGCTCAGTTGTAATTCGCTGGGTAGATAGAAGCTGTGCACTAACAGAGCCGAAGGTTTCCTGTCTATCCTGGTTCAGTGAATTAAGGGACCCATTGAGCCGTTCACCTTGTTCTTCAAGACGCTTCTTCAGTATTTCGTATGTGCCACCCTCCAGGGTGATCTGTTCATTCTTTTCTTCAGCCATGACAAATTAGGATCCAACATATTTTGAGGCTGGCTGACTATCTATACCCCATTTTTCAGCGACCCCTAGAAATCCCTGAAGAGTCTGTTTCATTTGGGTAGAGTCGGTCATCGACATCATTTTCATAATCAGGGCAGAAACAGAGAGATTCTTAATGTCCTCACTGCTTATTCCAAAACTGTCTATCATATCCTTCAGGCCTTCAAAGTCATCCGAACCCAGAATTTTTTCCTCCAACCGAGTAAGCGTCTCGCTATTACCTACAAGTCTATCGACGTATTTGCCCTGGGTAATGGCGTTGGAGATTCGATCAAAGAACTGCATCTCACCGCCAACAATATCAATCTTGGCAGTCTCGAGAGCCTTTCCAAGGACCTCTGCCTGAGTCTTTGCGATATCAGTCCGAATGTTGATTTCAGCCAGCTCGATCTCTTTTTCCTTATCCAGCTTCAGCTTGAATTCTTCATGCTCGCGTCCGACTCCATCAAGTTTCTTCATGGCCTCGGCCTTCTTCTCAACTCCTTCAGCTTCTGCACCATGCTTTTCCCTTAAACCAATTGCTTCCGCACGAGCTCTCTTCTCGAGCACTTCAGCCTCTACATTTCCCTCTTTGAGTTTTGCCGATGCCATCGCGTCTATAACGGCAGCTTCTGCCTCCCCTTCTTTCCTTCTCGCGAGAGCTTTCGCCTCCATCACATTTGCCTCTGCCAGACCTTGCACAGCCGCTTCGGCTTTTCTGGCATCTGCGATCGTTTTCATCGCTTGGGCTCGTTTGACAGAAGCCTCCTGTTCAGCGCCTGCCTTAATGAGTTCCCTCTCACGCTGTGAAGTTGCCGCCAGTTTTTCAGCCTCTGCTTCCTTCGTTTTTTGAATCAGTTTCTGCTCAGCAATTTCTTCGGCCTTTGTTGTCGCAACTAGCTTCTCCCTCTCCGCAAGAGCCTTTGCCCTCGTATCCTTGATCGCCTCTTCCTCTTGAACAACTGCCTTTTCAACGATGACCCGTTCTCGAATGACATCTTGAATATTCTTACGTTCTTCTTCGACCGCTTTCTCTTTTTCTATTTGAGCAATGGTCACGATTCTTTCGCGTTCATTGACTTCGAGCATACGGTCACGCTCCACGCGTTCCGACTCCACTGCATCGGTACGTTCTTTATTGCGCGTGGCGACAATGACCTGTCTATCCTTGTTCTGTGTAGCGACTTCAATCTTCTCCTCCGCTTCAATGCGAGCAGCCTCTGATTTTTCCAGTTCCTCAGCCTGAACTCTTTTGATAGATGCTTCCTCACGGGCTTTGATGTGAGCAATTTCACGCTTTTGAATCTCTTCCTTCTCTGCCAATTGACGCTGGAGCTGAAGTATGGCCTCCTGAGCCTCCACATCCTGCTTGGTAATTGTTTTCTCTTTGTCACGGTTTATGTAGTTCGCGAGCGTAAGCTGATGTGAAGTGAGATCGGTGATCTTCTTGATACCTTCAGCATCAAGAATATTGTCTGGATCCAAGACCTCTTTAGGGGTCTGCTCGAGATAATCGATAGCTGCATCATCAAGAACGTAACCATTCAGATCTCTCCCTATGATCTTTAGAATTTCCTCTTTGAACTTCTCTCGGGAGTTGTAGAGCTCAACAAAATCAAAGTGTTTACCAACAGTCTTGAGCCCTTCGGAAAACTTCGCGTCGAAAAGCTGGAAGAGCATATCAGGGTCTGAAGCACGAGCACATCCAACTGATTGCGCGACCCTCAATACGTCTGTTTCCGTCTTATTGACCTGAACAAAGAAGGCTACCTTGATGTCGGCGCGCATGTTGTCCTTACAAATAAGTCCATTCTTCCCGGTTCGCTCTATCTCAATACGCTTCAGCGATATATCCATCACCTCAACATTGTGAACGAATGGCGTATAGAGCATACCAGTGAAAGAAATAACTGGTTGTTTCGAGAATATACCACCGGTTCGAACCAGAGCCTGTCCCTGTTTGGTTTTTTTGTAAAAGAAAGCAGTGAGCATGAATAATCCCCCAAGGAGTATGATGAAAAAGAGAAAGATTCCAGACAGAATATAAGCGAGTAGTATCAGGAGACTGACCATGGAAGCTTGCCCTAAAAATCTGATTTCGAAATCAGAACATCAAAGATTTGATGAATATACCACACCAACATGAGTTTATTCTGCGGACCAACAAGAAATATTTAACTTTTTGTTCTTCTCTCTGAACTCAACACCTCGCAGACTTCAAAGCCTGAGGAGCTCTTTCTCGATAAAGGATACAGGTAACCCATGAAAGAGTCCTGGTTAAATACGTCACCAGCACACCTTTTGTAAACAACCGCTCTACGCCCAAGCTAAAATAAACTTCCCAGCCTCATCGCCTTGAAGGTTGACTAACAAGACAGACTTTTATAGTCGTTTCTTACGATACCTCATATCAAGATCTCTTCATACGACACCATCCTTCAGTCGATATAAGCAACGCTCGCTGGACCCATCTGTTTCAGGTGTCCCTCAGAGATCTCTTACGATACCCATGAAAGCTTGTAGCCATGCCAGAGACAACGACTCGTCGTGGTTTCTTTTCCTCTTTTTCCGCAGATCTGCGTGGAGAGGGATCGGACCCGTATTGCCTATCCTCTGATCCACCGCCCCTCCCAACCCTGGGACAACATGCTGCCCAGAGACTCCAGTTTGGTGCCCTGCCGGGAGATTCGGCCAGAATCGACTCTATCGGACTATCCGCTTTTCTCGATGAACAACTGAACCCCGAAACAATCGATGATTCCGCCTGCGATGATCGCATCGCCCAGGAAAACCTGGTAACGCTCACTGAATCCTGGGCCCAACTGTTCGATCGTCGCAGTGGCCAGGGTTATTCGACTTCCGTTCAACCTTTCCGCGAGGTCAGACATGCAACATGGATTCGTCAGACAATATCAAAGTGCCAACTTTTCGAGCGCGTTGTAAACTTCTGGCACGATCACTTCAATGTGGAAGGCGACATGTTCACCGTCCGATCCATGTTTCCCAAGTACGATGAAGATATACGTACTCACGCTCTTGGCAATTTCAGACAACTCCTGACAGCAACTGCTCAGAATCCGTGTATGCAGTATTACCTCGACAATTATGTCAATACACGCAGCGGACCCAATGAAAACTATGCGCGTGAACTTATTGAACTTCATACCATGGGCGCGATGAACTATCGACCTGATATCAAAGACGAAGTCCTTTGTACTCCTGATAATGACCAGGACAACGATGGCTTTAAAGACTATTATATAGACGACGATGTCTACGAAGCTGCACGCTGCTTTACCGGCTGGACCTTCGATGATGACAGTGACAGCAGCAATAGAGGTCAGTTCGTCTACAATGACGGGGATCACGACCACTTTCAGAAGTTTGTTCTCTGTCAGCAGTTTCCAACGAACCAGGCACCGCTTAAAGATGGGCTCGACGCACTGGAAATTCTTGCTAACCACCCGGGAACTGCCAGGCACATTTGCACAAAACTGTGTAGACGTTTCATCTCTGACGATCCACCTCAGGCAATAATTGACTCAGCAACAGTCCTGTTCCAGCAGGAAAAGGACTCTCCAGACCAGATCAAGACTGTGCTCAGGCATATTATCATGAGTTCAGAGTTTGCAAATGCTCCGTTGATGAAACTCAAGAGGCCGATGGAGTGGGCAGTTTCATGTATGCGATCTCTCGATATAGTATATCCTATTGCTGAGAACTTCAGCATCGAGTGGATATACGATGACATGGGTCACAGGCGATTTGAGTGGAGTACCCCGGACGGCGCACCTGACACGACGCCTTACTGGACGACCTCGGGAAGTTTTCTTGGTCGGTGGAACTTCATCTATATTACCGCATCTGGCTGGTACGCAGATCGTGGCTTTCCTCTTGTAACAGAAGGGGTTACTCCAACGAACCTGACGACAGCCAGCGAGATTACAGAGTGGTGGTTGAGCAAGATTTTCGACCGCCCCGTTTCAACTTCAACATATCAGGTGCTTCTTCAGTTTCTTGCTCAAGGTAGAGACCCGGACATCCCAATGGCTGTTTCGGAAGTGGAAGACCGTTTACCCTATTTCTGTGCCCTTGTGACCATGGCACCTGACTTTATGTGGCAGTGAGGCAATTCATATGAATATAGACAGAAGAAGATTTCTACAAGGTTGTTGCGCAGGCATCATGACCATGGGTGGTGTCAAGATACATAAGCTTTCGTTCGCTGATCCTGCAAGAGCGAGCGAGTCGCGAGACATTCTGGTGAATGTCTTTTTCCGAGGCGGGATGGATATCCTCAGCCTTCTTATCCCTCACGGTGATTCAAACTATCATAATGCACGAAGCAACCACCTGGCGATACCAAGTAATGAAGTGCTCGATATCGATGGCTATTTCGGGCTTCATCCCATGGCTGGACCGCTCTTTGATCTATACCAGAACAAGGACCTGGCACTTATACCTGCCACGGGAATACCTGATTCCGATGGAACCCGCTCTCACTTCCAGGCACAAGACTACCTTGACTATGGTGGCTCCAGCCGAGGCAACGGTGGATGGATAGGACGCTACCTGAACCAAACGCCGAGTGAGGATATATATGGAGGTGTTTTCCGGGGTTTAAGTTTCAGCTCTGCTATCTCTCCATCCCTTGACGGTTTCCCAGGAGCCATTTCACTCAATGATGCTGATGATTTCGAAATCAGAGGCGATAATAGCCCCAAACCAGATCTACGCCATGCCCTACGGCAAATGTATAGTCGTGACCCGCTACTGAGTAACGTTGCGGGGCAGACTCTTGATACCATCGATCTGTTGGCGTCTAACCCCGTAGGTGACTATACTCCAAGACCCGGTGTTACCTATCCTGACAACTCGCTGGGACGCGCATTCTCCTCCATTGCTCAACTTATTAAAGAAGACTTCGGCCTTCAGGCTGTCACGATCGATATCGGCGGCTGGGACACCCATGAATCTCAGGTAAACAGTAATCCAGCTCAGGGATATTTCGCTGACCAGATCGAAGATGTCTCACTCGCGCTCATGGCTTTCTGGTCTGATATGTATGATTATCAAACCAGACTGACGATTTCGTGCATGAGTGAGTTCGGACGTCGTCTGAAAGAAAATGAAAACCGAGGGTGCGATCATGGCCACGGAAGCATGATGATGATTCTCAACGGTCAGCTCTCTCAGAAGAAAATCTGGGGTCTTTGGCCCGGGCTGGAGACAGAGCAACTCTATGAAAGAAAGGATCTCGCTGTGACGACTGATTTCAGAAATGTTCTGTGCGAGATCTTTACGAAACGCCTCGCCATTCAGGAAGGAGACCTCGGCACGTTCTTTCCTGGATTTACCTACTCAGGTCCAATGGGGCTCTTCGCTCCTGAGGCGGAAACCTCAGGGATCACGATGTATTAGAATGTCGGCCAACAATCTAAGCTGCCTGTGAGCACTCTAGCAGAAATCTTGAACGCTCGCATTGGCTTTCCCCTGTCTCAATCACCTTGAGATGGGGGAATATCTTGTGAAATCCTGGGGTGTCGGGGTTTCCTTTACTCTTTTCTCCTGAGCCTTAGCCGATAAGTACTCTTTTCGCTGATTTCCTCTTCCTCGGCCTGCTCATTTTCGCTCCGGCCCGAAATATCTTCTAACTTTACCTGGCCAGGGCCGTCCGGTCGATCGACTTCAATCTCTCTCATCGGCCCGATCGTTTCCTCCAGATACTTGATCAAATCTTTGACTCGATGGGGCGGAAGGTCGTCAACTTCCACTAGGATCTCCCCTTTTGGCGTAATTCTTACGGTGAATTCCTCTTTAGCCATTGTTTTTCCTTTACCGACGGGGGGTTAATCTCGTCTTCTCTCTTTCTCAGTTTTAAAAGCGTGTGTTAACATGCAATGAATTTCATGGAGATTGTAGCTTATGAAGAAAGCCGAATTGATCGATATTGTCAGTGAAAAAGTTGAAGGTGTAAACAAGACCCAGGTTGGTGATATTTACGACGCCATCTTCGAAACAATTGAAAGAGCTGTTGTGGAAGACACCAAGCATCGTTATGTCGTGAATGGCTTTGGAACATTCAAGCTTTCCCATAACAAAGAGAAGAAGGGAAGAAATCCTGCAACGAAAGAGGAGATCACGATCCCCGCATACACGACGATCAAGTTCAGTGCCTCCTCAGCGGTTAAAGAACGCCTGACCAAGAAGTAAGGACTCAATGGGCCCCTTTCTTTTCAGGAATACTCGAGAAGATTGAAATTGTGCTTAAGAATAAGAAGAGCCCCCACCAGATTGGCGGGGGCTCTTTCATATTTGGCAGTACAAAGCTTTGGAATCAGTAACTGCGGGTTGAACTTCCAGAAGCGGGGCTGTAACTGTAATCAATGACACTATCAATGGACCCCGATTCACTTCCGATAAACTCATCCCGGAAGAGTGGCAGTCTTTCTCCCCAGATGGTCGGGAGAACAAACTCAGGCTCCATGATCGGCTCGTAGTTTCTTGGGATCGGGAAGGGGAAAGTTACGACCTCATAGACACCTGTAACGGTGCGGGCGATACCTAGCCAGAGACCTTTGACAACACCGAGAACTGTTCCTGTGAAGGGGTCGGTGCGGCGCCATTCGATGGCTGTCTGCTTGGGAATTTCAAGCCAGCCTGTGAAGACATTCACGAGGCCACGTCCCAGCTTGTGAAACATCTTATTCACATCGCTGTTTTCGCGTTCAAGTTCTGCTGAAGAAGTATACTGTGCTTCGGCGGTTTGAGTCATCATCGGTGCTCCGGTGAAGAACCCAACTGCCATAAAGAAGAAGACAGCAGTAAGTAGTGATGAAAGACGAGCCATGGTTGGAGAATTCCTCCTGAGAATTTAAGAGTCTGAGTTTTGGGGCTATTCCACGTGATCTATGAAAGGAAACTCAGTCCTTTGAATGGACTGATAATTATTTCCATAGATATCAATGGGGAACGTAATCACGTCGACAACTCCGAGAACGAAGCGACGAGCGGTAAACCAGAGTCCTCGGCCGAAGCCGACAATGGTTCCGGTGAAAGGGTCTGTATTCTGAATCTGTTCGTTGATTTCGAGGGGAATTTCAACCCAGCAGAACAGGATATTGCCAAGCCCACTGCCCAGCTTATAAGTTATCTTGCTGGGATAGGTTGAGCGATAGAGAGGTCCTGCTGCTTCTGTTGGGGCTGCCCATGCTGTGAAAGCAATGAACCCAACGGCAAAAATCATGAGTTTCAGAAAAGACACGTTTTGAACCATCCTCATATGTAGTTCTCCGGTTCGGTGAGGCAATTCACCGGGAGGCTTTCTGGTACAAGTAACTCCAAGACTCAGGTCAGAAGCGGTCTGGCGCAATGAAAAAAAGACTGAAATAAAAGGACTTGCGGGATTTCTCCAGCACATCAGCGGGAACCCTGAAGACCCGGGCTTCAAGAACCCCATCAGAGCAATCAAAGCCCTGAAATTTATAACTGTCTGCCCTTCAATCAGCTCCGCCAGACAAAAACTGTCCTGTTCAACCGGTGTACCTCTGATCTGAGAGTGATTAAAGGAGCCGAAATAGTCGGCCCAACGTGTTTCCTCCCACCGTCTCTTGCTTATAAGGTTTGTCTCTGCTGCTTCCCCCTTAATATTCGCATGCATGCTGATGCACCAGACAAGCAGCAGACATGCACCAGACACTAATGAGAAAAGCAGGTGAGTTGGGGTGGTGCAGGCGAAGTGCAACAAATGCCGGCTTAAGATAACAACGACTCTGAAGTTGTGTCAGTTGTCGGTCTCCAGGCGATGGGGTCCTCACAGAGGCTACAACAGGCACCTTCGACTCCGCTCAATCCTCGACATAGCAGCACGATGACTGTGTTTGAGTGAAGCCGAAGCCACCTGTTTCGCTCAGCGGTTATTCGGCAAACTATCCCAGGAAGGGCTCTGAGCGCTGTCGTCGGGGTGGGTACCGCCGTAAGGCTCGGAGTTTCTTTTCGGAGTCATGGATTAAGCTTTTTTGAGAGGATATTCCCCGTTTCGCCCTTATTTAATGCGAGAAGATTGCTCCCTGAGGCCGAGCTCAATTGAGGTTGACCTTAGAGGTTCGTTTAAGGGAACTCTCGTCTTTACGGATAAGCTAAAGTTAAAGTTTCCAATAAATAACTTGTTTCGCCACAAGCGGGGAGGAGCACTCAATTGAATAAGTCTCTCATTATATTTCTGGCTTCCATTGCAAGTCTCATGATCACCAGATCTGCATTCCTGGATGTACCTGTTGTTTCACCAGACGATAATGATTTGATCACTTTGTCAGATTCTCCGGCGGGAGTTATTTATCTGGATAGTCATGATATTGATGAAGATGCTGATAATGACCTGCTTGTCCAGCTGGATAACCAGCTTTTCCTTCTTGAGAACAAGGTCTTCAATTCTCCCTTGAAGAGGAACTCGGCAAAACTGTCAGATAATCGAAATGTGTCGTTTGATCAGACTTTGATCTATACCTCTCCCCTCCAATCGAACGAAAGATTCAGGGTCCAGGTTCTGGATTTGAATGGAGATACGTTCCTGGATATTCGTGTCGTGCACGATGATGGCAATTCTGTAGAGCAGGCATTTCTTCTCTACAATTCGGATACGAACACCTATGATCAGTCTATCCCATCCCCTCTGCCCGACCCCGGCAGTTCCTTCGAAGTTGATCTGAATAAAGACGGGAAGCCCGATCTGATTGGTGACTTCGTCCCAGATAATGGCGGCGTTACATTGAGCTGGTGGGCAAATCAGTCCGACCAGATGCTGGCATTTCAGGAAAAACTCTTTACCGGTGATCAACTGACAAGTGTTACAGAAGCTGTTAAAGTAGTTGGGGTCGCCAATTTTACGGGCTCTGATGCGGAAGATTTTCTTGTCCAGGCCCAGGGTCCAGGAGTGAGCGAACTTTATGTTTTCGAACAACTTGAAACTGAAATAGAAAGTTCGTTGCCTGATATACCTCTCAAGGCTCATCCCATAGATATACCTGATTGGGACAACTGGAATGTAGAGGACATCAGTGATTTTGATCGCGACGAGCTCCAGGAGCTCCTGGTTTCACGGTACGATTCAGATTCAAACACAGAGGAAGTATTTTTACTGAATATTGACGGTTTGACTGGCGGATCACGCCATGACGCGTTTCTGATCCCTTTTCAGGGAAATACGTTTGTGCGGTTTCAGGATATAGACACCGATGCAGATTATGATATCGTGGTTAAAACCGACGACAGTATCCAGATTCGGGAGAATAATCGTGGTGTTTTCTCCAACCCTCTTTTTGATACCGATGATCTCATCATTGAATCTGCACAGATCCTGTCTGATCTTGATATGGATGGAGACGCCGACGCGATTGGTTGTCGTCTCGAAGACAGTACGATCTTCTGGAAAAAGAATGAAGAACTTGTTGTTGGTCAAGATCTAACACGCACTAAATCCAGTTGGACATTCAGTAAAACGGATAACGAGCCCTGGTTCTCAAGCAAGGGGATTTCCGGTGAGGATCTCGATATCGGAGGACTGCTTATAGACCTTGGCCCCGATGCGGAAGGTGTCGCATTCTGGGAATCAGAGCCCTTCAGGCTGGGAAGTAATGATTTCAACATCGTCAAAACCCAATGGAATTATAGACTGGTCTCTCCGCTGACTGCAGAGGAGGTTAAGACTGGACTGAGGGAAGATGCTCTTCGCTTCAGAATGAACGAACAGACTCACGATGAAGCACACATGCTCGTGGTTCAAGGTGTCAGTGCTACGACAAGAACATTATCTGTTGATCATTACGTCGCTATTAACGATGTGAATCAGCAGCACCGCCTGAACTTTGATGCATATCACACCGCACCCGTTGAAGAAAGTTCTGAATACCTGCTGGAATTTATTGGCGCCAGATTCATCGAGATGAAGACAGGTTTTACAGAGGTAACATCCTGGGACTTTACGGGTGGCAATCAGGAAGACTGGATCCGTTTTGGAGAAGATGGGGAGTTCCTTACAAGTCCAACCCTGACCGTTGATTCAGACGGCCTGTCGATCGTTTCGTCAGACGATCAGGTTACTTCACCCAATGTGGTCTTTGGTTCGTGGGCTTTTGAAGGCCCTCAGGCAATGGATAGCCCAAAAGAGATCATTATCGAAGATGACACGCTCTATCAGATCGAATTTGAAGTGGGCAGCAATGCAATGATGCCTATTGTTGAAGAACCAGCGGAAGACGCCCCGGAAGAAGAAGAAACAGTTATTACTCTCCCAGAATTGTTCGCAGGCGATACGCCGACCTTCAGGTTTAGAGCAAGTGATATAGAATATGACAGAAGTACTGTCTCCAACTTTGAGTCTGCGCAGAATTTCAACGAGTATTTTCCTCCTAATGACCTGCCGTATCTTGATCATCCGAAAACGTATATAACATATTATCTTGGAACTTCAGAAACAGCGGGCCGACAGCTTTACTTATACTTTGACTATTTAATCGCCGAGTACCATAAAAATAACCCCGACATAAAACTATCCTTAAGGAAAGTTACTGTTCGATCAGCGAAGATAGACCCTTAGACTCATCTTAAGATCACTCTAATAATTTTATCTTCGGTTTTCTCTCATCATCCTGACACGCCGATTCATGGACTGCTGCGTAATACCGATAAGCCGCGCAGCCATCGATTGGTTGTGGTCGCATCGATCCAATGCTTCTTCGACGAGCAGATCGGTGATTTCATCAAGCTTTGGCAGGCGATAGGAAAACCTAACGGGCTTGTTTTCGTAGCCCACCCATTCCCATTCAGGGTCCATCTCAGAGCCTTCGGATGATATTCTCTTCTTGAAAACATCCAGTGAGAGAACTTTTCCGCGATGGCGACTCAGAGCATCATAGATCATCCCTTCGAGCTCCCTGATATTTCCGGGAAAGAGGTGGTTGCGGAGAAGTATATACAGTTCTTTAGGAACCTGAGGCCGAGGTTTCCCGAGGCTTTTAGAAGCTTGCTCAAGAAAGTGATCAACCAGAAGTGGGAGGTCTTCAAGCCGGTCTCTCAGCGGAGGAAGGCTTACGTGATGGCCCTGAAGCCGGTAGTAGAGATCCTTTCGGAATTCACCTCGTGAAATAAGCTGGTGCAGATCTTTGTTTGTTGCGGCAACCACCCGCGCATTTGATTTGTATATATCGTCTGAACCTAATCGATAATATTCACCGCTTTGGAGCAGCCTCAGAAGCTTAACCTGACTCTTCAAGTCGAGATCTCCGACCTCGTCAAGAAAGATGGTTCCATCTTTTGCTCGTTCGATCAAACCTTCTCGTTCATCAATGGCTCCTGTAAAGGCCCCTTTTGTATGACCAAAGAGCGTATCGCTGAAAATATGATCGTCCAGTCCGGCAATGTTAATCGAGACGAATTCCCCTGCCCTTTCGCTGAGCTTGTGTACAATAGGGGCGAGCAGCTCCTTCCCGGTGCCTGTCTCACCGGTAATCAGCACAGGCATTTTCGAGGGAGCCGCAGATTCCAGATAGCGAAAGATCAGGTTCATAGAAGTGCTTCGCGTAACGATTGATTCAAAAGCTGTCGGATTGTTGATGTCTCCCGACTTGATGTGTTTTCTAAGAAGGATATTTTCCTGGCGAAGTCCCTCTACCTCCTGCTCATGGGCAAGAAGAGATCGTTGTTCCTCTTCTTTACGCTCCGTTATATCCTGAAGAATTCCTACAGCTCCGGTAACAATACCCTTTTCATCTCTGATTGGTACGGCACAGTCCATGAACCACCGTTCCCGTTTATCGGGGAGAGCAAGAAGAAGATCTGCATGATACTTGTCTATATGACCTGCACGGAAGTTTTGGCGATGCACATTAAAGGGCTCCATTTTTCCCTCTCCGGTCACTTCGATTCTCTTCGTCATCGCTCCGATGAGCTCTGGACTGGCCTTGTCAATTTCAATCCCCAGAAGATCCTTAATATGCTCGCCAATGAAGTCATATCTCTTCTTCCGAAAGTCTATACGATAAGGAATCCCTCCGGCATTCTCGATCGCGTTTCGATAAGTTTCATGAGAGAAGGCAAGCTCCTCTTCGATCTGCTCTCGACGTGAAATCTCTTGTAAGAGGCTCGCATTTGTTTTCTCGAGCTGCGATGTTCTCTCCCTGACCCGGTCTTCAAGCTCTTCATTTGTTCTTCGTAAGCTCTCCTCAGCATGAATGCGCTTAAGGGCACTAATAGTCAGTTCGCGAAAAGGTGAAATAGAGTCCAGCAGTTCACCGTCTATCAGAAAGCGATAGTCAAAGAACAGAACAACCAGGTGATCATGACCGTCCTCCTCACTAAGAGGCAGAACAATGGCATGGCTGCTTTCTTTGTCTATCCAGTCATTTGAAGAAACCTGATTAAAGCTGAAAGAATGAACTTTGTTTCTGTGAAGGGCCGCCTGAAAAAGCTGTCCTTCCAGGAAAATTGTCGCTCCTTCAGGGCTTTCAATTTGTCCCTCAGAAAGAACACGAAGAACATTCAATGAACTACGAACTCGGTCAAGTCTCCCTTCGATGATGGAATTACATCGGTAAGCCCTTTCGAGGCTCATCAGGAGAAACTCGAGAACCTGATCTGTTGAAGATATGGTGAGGAGTTCGTTCGCAAGGGAAGCGACCACGGAAATTCGCTTCTGACTGATCTTAATTTGCTCTTCCGTGAGAACACGCTCAAGAGCTGCACTTGAATAGTCCGCGAGAAACTGCAGGTCCACGATCGATTGTTGATCATAGGCCTGGCTTGAGTAACTCTGTACAGACAGAATTCCAATGTTCTTATTCGGCCGTCTGATCGGGACGAACATGAGAGAGGTTGATCTCTTCTCTCGATCTCCAAAACTTCTTAGAATCCCGGCGTGGGGGCCCTGTTCGCCATCGAAAAGGAGAAGGCGCGCCCCTTCTTCGAGCACTTTAGTCTGAGTCTCGGACAGCTTGATTTCCTTTTTACGCGGAAACAGCCGGCGACGATCGCCCTCAACGAGATCGTACTCAATGAGAGGCAGCCCCATCCCTGTCTTCTCCGAATAGAGGTTAATGAAGGCTGCATCCCATCCGAAGAGAAGATCTGCCGCGTGAGCGATCGCAATCCCCGCCTCCTGGGCACTTTCAACCGAGTTAAGGCGGTGCGAGAGCCTGAGAAGAATACCCTCTTGACTGGAGTGAGGGTGATGTGTGGCTTCTGCTGAAGTGGCCTGTTCGGTCAGGTGATCATTAAAGGGCGTCTTGAGGACTTTCAGCTTGAGCATGAGTGAGCGAACCCCCGGTAGATGGGTACAAATATAGTTGTTTGCACGGACAGTGGTTGTTGTCCCTTAAGGGGCCGAATCATCAGCTCCTTTCGGGCATTTAGCAAGTTGAATCTTTCTGTTTAACAGTTTTATCTGTAGCCCTTGGAGAGTGAGGCCCTCTCGCTCCTTTTCAAACAAAAGCCCTGAAAAAGAGGAGCAACAGGAGGAAGAAGGATCCAAAGCTGAATTGGTACGAATATAGCACATAAGATACAAAGCCGACGAGAGAGAGCCTGCCCTTTGCTCGGGGGTAACTCGACTCTAATCGCACCCTGCATTGATTAGAGACGTGGCGCGCAAAGTTCAGGTCGTCTGGCAAGGGGGAGAATAAATTTCAGGACCTGTGTGAGAGAGGTCGTGATTGCTCTCATCGCCTCGAGCGATGAATACATTCTCCAGGATACCCTTCCAAAGAAATGCCTCCCAGTCTCCGGGAGGCATTTTCTTTTTCTATCATTCAAGTCCGAGTTCCTTAATCCGCCTTTGAAGCGTCCGCCTTGAAATATGGAGTATCTCGGCAGCCTTCGTCCGGTTACCATCCACACTCCACAGTGTTTTCTTCAGATATTCTGTTTCAACTTCTTCAAGAGGAAGTCCCAGGCGAAACTTAACCTCATCACCGGGCGTCTCTACCCGGGAAATATCTTTCGGTAAATTCGCGGGCTCGATCTTGTCGCCGGACAGAAAAACAAAGGCATTCTCCAGGACGTTTCTCAGCTCCCTGACGTTGCCGGGCCAGTGGTAGCTCGACAGGACTTCGAGCGCTTCCTTAGATATATCTGGAACGGGACGATTGTTTTCTTTAGCAAACTCTGCAAGAAAGTGACGGCAAAGAATCGGTATATCAGCTTTCCTCTGTCGAAGCGGAGGCAGAGTGAGACTCACAACGTTGAGTCGATAGTAGAGGTCTTCGCGAAACCTGCCCTCAGCAACCTCCTCGGATAAATCGCGATTTGTTGCAGCAATAATACGTACATCTACCTTGTGTGTTTCACTTCCTCCAACGCGTTGTATCTCACGCGCCTCAAGGACACGAAGAAGTTTTACTTGCATAGACAGAGGAATTTCACCGATCTCATCGAGAAAGATTGTACCACCGTTGCCAAGCTCAAATCGACCCTGGCGCTTGCTCACAGCTCCCGTGAAAGCTCCGCGCTCGTGACCGAACAGTTCGCTTTCCAGTAATGTTTCCGGCAGTGCTGCACAATGAACAGGAATGAAAGGTTTCTTCGCCCGCGGACTCACCTGATGTAGAGCTTTGGCGAGGACTTCTTTGCCAGTTCCGCTCTCGCCAAGAAGCAGGACGTTTGCTTTCGTCGGAGCAATCTGCCTGACCTTGTCATAGATCTGATGCATTTCTGCACTTTCACCGATCATGCCTTCCATACCGAAGTGCTTGTCTATATGCTGTCGGAGCTCGACATTCTCTTTCACGAGATTCCGATGTTCGGCAGCTCTCTCCACCTGTGCGCGAAGTTCCTTCACATTGACGGGCTTAGTGAGGTAATCCCAGGCACCTTCCTTCAAAGCGTCGACAGCACTTTCAATTGTTCCGTGTGCAGTGAGAATAATCACCACAGGACTGGGGTTCAGAGACTGCGCGTGCCTGAGAACACCCATCCCATCGAGGCCATCCATCATGAGGTCGGTCAGGACAACATCGATGTTCTCTTCGCTCATGACACGAACAGCCTGTTCACCACTGTCAGCAGTATAGACATCGTGTTCTGTGCGTCGGAAGGCAAGTGTGAGTCCTTCAAGAACTTCCTTTTGATCATCAACAAGAAGGAGTTTAATCGTCATCTTTAGGATCCTCGTTATTATTCTTTCCCGCGACACGGTCTATCGTGTCATGGGAGATTACGCCAGAAGCGATTTCTGTTTCGTCGAAAATATCAAAATGATGGTCAGCAATCAGTGGACCAAGCTCAGGAAGATCTGGCGAAGCATCCAGCCCGCTGAATCTTTGTGTATGCAGCGTATCAGGTGTCAGAATACCACCACTGATAATGATACGTGCACCTTCTTCAACGGGTATATTTGTGTCGTATAGTTCCTCGGCAGGAACAAGCAACATGAAGCCTGAAGTAGGGTTAGGAGTCGTAGGAACAAAGATCGCAATGAGATGAATATTGTCGGGACGTCGTATCACCTCTCCGGTTGCGAAACCAAGAGCCCAGCAGTTTCTCCTTGGGTATTCAACCATCACCACACGCTTGAAGGAGTCCTTCTTTGATGCGGTAAAAGTCGTAATCACTTCCTTCGGAGTATGGTATAGAAACTTTAAGAGAGGTATTCGCGAAACGAGACGCTCACCGAAGGCAATCATGCGCCTGATGAAGAAAAACGTAGAAAGCCATCCAACGAAGAGAATGACAATGACCGCCAGAAGAAAGGATATAATTGTCCGGACAGTATCAGAATATGGCTTGTTGAGTATTCGATCCTGGTTCGTTTCTTCCGAGACAAATTCTCGTACCAGATTTTCGAGGCTTGGCCCAAAGATCTTGTCTGCCCCATCCATGATTAGCCAAACCGTGTAGATGGCAATGAAGGCAGGAACGATCACCAGAATTCCCGCTATGAACAGCCTGCGGACTCTTTCCCATGCGCGGGCTCTCTTCCCCTTCTTCTTAAAGGGCGATAGGGGAACCGGCTCGTTTACTGTCTCTTTTTCCTTCTGCTCTTGATCCAAAGCTGTGACCTTTCTCAATCGCGTTCAGCGGCGTCATGATGGGCAATTGGCGTGCCATCCTGACACCTCGGTCAAAATGGCAAGGTGAATGTTCTCGGATGAATTTATCCCCGGCGGCAAGGAGAGTTCATCACCTTGAAAACCCCTACGGTTTTCGATCTGATAAATTCATGGAAAACATTTATCGACAGCACTCGGCCAGGATAGCGCCAATTTGTCGCAACGTTCAAAATACGAATTAGTTGCGGAAAGCCTTGAGTCGTCCCCGTCCCCTGCATGAATAAACCAGCAGCTCCCTGACAGGTTTGTTTATGGCCGACACCGCACCCGTTATTTCATTACACAACATCGAGAAAGCTTACCTGGAACGCCCGATTCTGGAAGGCGTCTCCTTTACTGTGCACGAGGGGGAGTGTGTTGCGCTCCTGGGAGCGAACGGAGCCGGGAAATCGACGCTTATGGGAATCATCTCGGGAAAGACGAATCCTGATTCTGGCGAGGTCCGGATGCGTCGCGACCTAACCGTAGCCTATCTTGATCAGGGCGGAAGTCTTCGAGATGAAGATACGGTCATGCAAGGTGTCGAGAGTGCCTTCGCCCATATTCGTGAGCTTGAGAGCGAGCTCGATTCTATACACACTCAGCTTGAAAGCACTAAAGACAGTAAGAACCTTGAGAATCTTCTTCATCGACAGGCAACACTTCAGGAAGCACTCGAACGTGCCGACTATCACAAGATTGAAGCACTCAAAGAGGAAGCCATGCGCGAACTCGGGCTTCCACCTTCCGACCGCATCATCGGTGAACTATCCGGTGGCGAGCGTCGGCGTGTTGCACTCTGTAAGACGCTTCTGGAAAGTGCAGACCTTCTCCTTCTAGACGAGCCCACCAACCACCTGGATGCAGAGACGCTGGACTGGCTTGAGGACTTCTTAAACAACTTCAAGGGGACTGTCATTCTGATTACACACGACCGTTACTTTCTTGATAATGTTGCTACAAAGATGATCGAAGTCGCTCGCGGTGAAGCTAATGTCTATGCGGGAAATTACTCCGATTACATGCTCGCCAAACAGGAGGAAGAAGACCGCGCTCAACGAGCGGAGGCAACACGACAAAACCTTCTAAAGCGCGAGCTGGAATGGCTGAGGCGTCAGCCAAAAGCGAGAACAACAAAATCCAAGTCGCGTATAGACAGAGCTCACGACCTGATGAACAGCAAGCCTCTCGCTCCCGACGGAAATGTTCAGATGCTGATTCCTACAGGACCACGACTGGGCAAGACCCTCATCGAAGCTGAGGATATTAACTATACGATTCAGGGTCGGACACTGATTAAAGACTTCAATTTCAAGCTTGGCAAGGGCGAACGAATCGGTGTGGTTGGCAGAAACGGACTGGGAAAAACAACGCTACTGAAGATTCTGATGAAACAGCTCGAGCCGGAATCCGGAACCGTTCATCATGGCACAACGGTGAAGCTTGTCTATGCAGATCAAAATCGTATGAACCTGGACCTTGAAAAAACCGTCCTGGAGGAAGTTTCAGGGGATCTCGAATACGTTCAGATTGGCGATCAGCGTATTGGGTTTCGTTCCTGGTTGAATCGATTTCTTTTCGATGACAATACAGCCGCCATGCCTGTAAAACTGTTGAGTGGAGGTGAAAAGAATCGTGTCCAGATGGCCAAGATGATTCGCGAAGGGGGAAATGTTGTTGTATTGGACGAACCAACGAACGACCTCGATTTACCGACTCTTCGTATTCTTGAGGAAGCTCTCGCAAACTTTGATGGCTCAGCCTTTATCGTTTCCCACGACAGGTACTTTCTGAACAGAGTCGCCAACCGTATAATCTCATTCCGCGGAGATGGTCATATAGACACCATTGAAGGCAATTACGACCACTTCAGAATCTTTAAGGAAAAACTTCAAGAGAGAGAGGATGCTGATAAGTCTGGCGAAAATGAGAAGGCCCAAAACTTTCAACCTCTTGTCCCAACCCCTAAGCCTAAAAGCAAACCGAAGAAACTGAGCTATAACGAGCAACGGGAGTTTGATTCCCTGGAAGAAAAGATCATGGAAGCCGAGGCGCGTGTCGAAGAACTTGAGTCTGTGACCAACGACCCTTCTACTTTTACCGAGACAAGCCATGATGAAGTTCAGAAAATCCTCGGAGACCTTCAGGCAGCAAAGGATGAAGTTGAACGTCTGTACGCCCGGTGGGCAGAATTAAGCGAACGTGCCTCATGAATCCCTTCGATGATCCTGAAGATCCAGCGTACCGACCTCCACTTGATCCATCACTTCCTTTTCCCCCTCAAGGCAAGGTTGATCACCCCAACCTGAAAGAGCTCCTCTATACAAACCTGAATCATGATCAAACAGTGCTCGATGTTGGCTGTGGTCCCGGCCCCTTTGAATATAAAAGGTACGAACCAAAGTTTCTCGCCTATGACATGTTCGAGCCTGAATCAGAAGAGGGTTTGAAGAAGGGGTTGGACGAATTCCGGCTCGGCAAATTAGAATCTTTTCCTATCGAGGATGGCAGCTGCGACGCAGTTGTGATGGGTTTCATTCTCGAGCATGTGGAAGACCCTCTTTCCTTCCTGAAGGAAGCAGAACGCGTCCTCGTCCCCGGTGGGTGGTGTTATGTGTCTATACCCAATTATCGTTCCTTTGAAGACCGACTCTTCAGGCTCGCCACCACCATTGCAGGAAGCAAAAGGGGGCCTCACATTCAGAAATTCACGAAAGAGAACTTCAAAAGACTCGTTCATCAGAATACCGGCCTTCGATTGAGAGCTTATCACATCCTTCCCGGCTCCTTCATGTGGATGATGCATCCGAAGATGAGACCCTTCAGAAAACCTCTCCTCAGGTTCCTCTCTATTCTCGGAATGCTTGGAGTCGAATTGAGAAGAGAAGCCAACTACCAGTTTCTTTTGTATAAGAAGTCCTAACGTACTTTACGGGTCAGCGGGACGAAGCGAACATCCAGAATATCAAATTCCTCAAGCTTTCCCTCCTTATCCTTCTTCACAAGCTTGAGCTGCTGCGTTTCGCGGATATTGCCTACAGGGATGATGAGTCGACCACCGGGTGCCAGCTGTTCGAGCAAAGGTTCCGGTATTTTTTCCGGAGCTGCCGTGACGATAATTGCGTCATAGGGAGCCTTCTTCGAATAGCCCTGGTAGCCGTCTCCCCAAAGAACAGTGACGTTGCTGTATCCTTCAGCAGCCAGAACCTCGGATGCGGCCCTCGCCAGAGACTCGATGATTTCGATGGAGACAACTTCCTTGCAAAGCTCTGCGAGGACAGCTGCCTGGTAACCCGACCCAGTTCCAACCTCAAGAACGCGGTCGTCCTTTGAAAGCTTCAGCTGTTCTGTCATACAGGCGACGATATAGGGCTGAGAGATTGTCTGATCGCTCCCAATAGGGAGCGGCCGATCTTGATAAGCCGAGTCGGCTAGTTTTTCTGGAACGTAGAGGTGCCTGGGTACTTTACGCATCACGGCCAGGACTTCGGGGTCTTTGATACCTCTTGCGATCAGCTGTTCATCTACCATTTGCCTGCGCTCTTTTCCAAACAGGGGTCTTTCGGGACTCTGAATCGATGCCGTCGTCTTTCTATCAGCTGAATAGACGACAACTGGTTGATCGGCGATTCCAGGACCAAACAGGGAGAAATGGACGGCTGCAGCGAGAACCATGAGGAACGAAAATCGTTGAAGGGGTCTGAACTTATGGATCATCAGTGGCCTTGGCAGCAGATAGTCACTCGAATTTTCCTTAGCATGATTCCGTCGAATTTGTAAAGAGTGGATGGGACGAAATGGGAAATAAGAGTGATATTCAACGATCTGAGTCAATAAAGTGAAAAAAGAGCGCAAGTACGTTAAAAAATTCTTGATGTTGTTTTTCATGCTCACGTAATCCCTTTTCAAAGACTCACGTGTCCCGGTTTTGAAAGCTGCCGTTCCAACGATCATTTCCGGACAGGAATTTGTCATTAAGACTTCGGTCTATACAGTTTGTCCCAACTTTCAGGAGGTTCTCCACTGATGCTCTCGCGCTTTGTCTCGTTACTGCTCATCCTGACGCTCCCCGCGCTCAGCCTTACCACAACCGGTTGTATGAAGAAAAAACCCAAAGTTCAAACCCGCGTTTCTCGCCCACTAACTGCTGACGCTTCAGGAATCCCAAGCGGCGTTGCCCCCGGTGACTTTTCCCTCGATGGATCTGCTCCCGGTGTGAACGGATTCGATGATCCCAACAGCATGGCTTTTGGGGAAGATGGTGCCTTTGGCGCTGAAAACGGTACCTTCGACGAAACAGGATCTCTGGAAAACACAGCCAGCCTGGATGGTGTTGAAGAAGGCGCCTTCGTTTCTGAGCTTGAAATGATTCACTTCGAGTTCGACAGTGATACGATCTCCTCTGACTGGGCTGCGATCCTTGATGGCCATATCAGCTGGCTTGCATCAAATCCATCGATCATGGTTCAGATTGAAGGCCACTGCGATGATCGCGGAACCGAAGAATACAACACCTCACTTGGTCAGCGTCGTGCCGACGCCGTAAGAACTTACATGGCCGAGCGTGGGATCGATGCGAATCGCCTTTCAACGATCAGTTACGGCGAAATGCGCCCTATGAGCTTTGATCAATCAGAAGAAGCGCACGCCCTTAACCGTCGTGCCATGTTCCTGGTTTACGAAGTTGATAACTCACTGGCAGCTGCCGACAGCTTCTAAACCCTTTCCCAGAGCCTCACGAAAGGTCTCCATGGTTATCACTATGAACACTTTGAGTCGAATTCTCAGCGTCGTCCTTGTGGGGGCGACGCTTTCTTTAAGCGTTGGCTGCATGAAGGCAAAACCGAAGCCTCCCGTGGGGCAAGGTTCCTTCCCAAACGAAGTTGATGCGACCCAGTATGCCATCGATGGAAGCGATAACGTTGATGGTTCCGAATATTCAGAAGGCGCCTATACCGCAGACGAGACTGGAACCATGCCCGAGAATCTGGGCGGTGATCAGATGCCCGAAGGATCACCTGTTCCTGAACTCTCTGCCGTCTATTTTGAGTACGATCAGGACGTCCTGACAGGGTCAGCTAAAGAAACCCTTAAGAAGAACGCTCAGTACTTAAAGTCCAATCAAAATCTGAATGTTGTTCTGCGCGGTCATACAGATGAGGATGGAACTGAAGACTACAATTATTCGCTTGGTTCCCGACGAGCACTGGCTGCCCGTGATTTCCTCATCGCTGAAGGAATCGATCAGGCTCGTGTACATACAGTAAGTTTCGGCGAAACCCTCCCCGCACAAGAGGGTGAAGATGAGAGTACTAAATCTCGAAATCGACGCGTTGAGTTTTTTGTTTACATCCTGGAGGAGTGAGTTTCGGTTTCTGAAGAGTTCCTGAAAACATTCCCCGCTTTGCTGAGTCCCGGTCCTTGTGGCCGGGATTTTTCAATTGTGAGGTGACTTCCATCGTAAGCTTGTAAGCTCGGGTTTAGGGCAAGTCCCCCGACCGAAGCTTCCCTGGTTCCTGCTGGCTGAAGAGGCTATCTTCTTAATACGAAACCGATATTGATTCCTGCTGCTATTGCGAGCAATCAAAGGAGTCGGAGAAGTGGACCCCAAAGTGTTTCCTGAGGGCGAAGTCTCCCCGCCGTCCATGATATACCTGATGCTGACATGACGCTGCCCCAATGATGGGATGATCGTGATCATCCCTCCATCATCCCCCCATTAACCCAGCATTGAGCCACCCCCCAACTGGGCGCGGGTTGTTGGGTGAGTCTCTCCCGGAAAATCAAATGCTGGCCTGGAGTCACTTTCAGAATTGTTTGCCACTTGCCCTTTGAGCGAGACAGGTGGATTCGGTTTCAGGTAAACCCAGTCATAGCGGTGCTATGTCGAGGCTTGCAGGCCTTCAGAGCGACGGCTGCAGCCAGCATATTATGAAGACGACTTGTGGTTTTTGCACTAGTTCGAAGTGTTTTGAAGCCAACCAAGATATGCTCCCAGTTCCGGCGGTGCCGACTGAGCAATCTCAGGTCGACGCTCCAGCACTTCCTCCCAGTCGGTGCGTGCTTCTTCATAGCGCTCGAGACGCGTGAGTGCGCGTGCCCGGCGCATGTAAACTTCGATAGAGTTCAGCTTTTCAAGTACGAGGGGAGTCTGATCAACAACATCTTCAAAACGTCCGGCATTGAGCAATGCATCCTGATAGGACGACCGACAGTCTACATGATGTGGCCAGGTTTCAAGCACCCCGGAAGAACCAGCGAAGAAGTAGTTCAAGAGAATTGGACTCGCTCCCATTCTCATCTGCTGCTTGGCATCATATACAGGACGGTAGACGATGTCTGCCGCCAAAGGCCGTGACACCCGGCTGATTCCGAAGGCCGCCACAATGGTGAATGCAAGCAGAACGAATAATCGCAGTGGCTGAGAGAACTCGAAACGTATCGAGAGCTCTGTTGGCCAGGCCATATTCTTCATACTTACCCCCAGCACCATCGGTCCGTATACACGCTCGACAGGCACATTAAGGTCCGTCGCTTCCTCTCCCCGCCCGGGCAGGATGAAGGGAAAAGAGAGTAGGAGCGCAAATATGAGAAGTGAGACCGGTAACTCGAGTGGGAAGTTCATCTGCATTTGCATGAGTTGTGCAAAGAGCATGGCTCCCCCAGTGGCGAGAAGGATGGCGTTTCCGAAAGTAACACCTCGAGAAAGCCGATCATGAATCATTTTGAATGCTGCGGCGAACAAAGCCAGTAAGAGAAGTAGCCCTCCAATACCCAACTCGGCCCAGACCTGCAGGAGATCCTGATGAGCTGCATTCGTCCACATCCCCGAATAGACAGCCAGATTTTCATTTTGAAGAAGCAATTCGCTTCTTGTTTCAGGATAGACATAGGTGAAGTTACCAGCGCCGTGACCTACCCATGGGGCAACGCGTACCATTTCGAGGGTTGTCAACCAGATGGCCAGGCGTGTGTCGAGACCTGCAACCCATCTGGGTGATGAGAAAGCTTCGCCAAAAATACCCTGACCGAACCCGCCCTCGGGAAGAGGTTGTCCCGCCTGCGCATAAGCTTGTGTTGCTCTCTGCTCCCATACCTGGCTGCCATGTGGGTTGATGGGGTGGTCAAAGACGTAGAAGAGAACAACGAAAATCCAGCCCGCCAATAGAACCAGATAACGCCGTCTGTACTTCTTTACGTAAGACACAATACTATAATGTCGAAGAACAAATAGAAGTAAGACAGATCCGAGGATCAGCGAGAGATTGCTGTGTACAGACCAGGAAACAATCAGTGCGGCTGCGTGGAGAAGAAGGGCGAGGGTACTGATGACTATTTCTGTTTTCTTTCTGGCCAGTGTAATTCTGGCCAGCCAGAGAAAGAACCCTGCCACGAGAAAGTCTGCGAGGTGACTTGTGTTTCCAAAGAAGATCTGAGAGAGATTATCTCTCCAATCTCCGAGAACCTGTCGAATACCCGGTAGAGAAGCCGGAAAAAATGCGTACCTGAAATCACGTTGAACTGTAAAAACAGCAACTAGCAGAGTCGCATAAGAAAGTAATCTGGCACAACGCAGCAGGAAGCCGCGGTCTCCCAGTGCCATGGATTGAAAGAAGAGAAAAATTGAGAGTACAGCTGTATAGCGTATCGATTCTTCGAAGGCGAGTCTTGGTGCTGCGGACCAGGTAATCGACAACCAGGAGAGTAAAACCAATCCAGCAAAGAGCAGATTAATGGGATAAAGAGGAAGTCTGTAGTCTCTTTCACTGAATGCTCTCACACCAATAAGGAGAAGGGAGAGGATTCCAGCAACCTGGAGAAGAACTTCCTTGGGAAGAACATAGGAATCTTTCGCCCAGGGGATAATAAAGAGCGGTAGAACCAGCAGAAGGATTGGGATGAAGAGTTGCGAAACCTTCTCGAGGGTGAGGAAGGGATTCTGGTTTGCTGCAGGTCTCATGAGACAGAAGACGTTGAAATCTGCTTTCTAGCCTCATCCAGAATATCTTTCAGTGTATCCTGAAGCTCATACTTTGGAGCCCAGCTGAGTTTATTCTTAATGAGTGAGGGATCCCCGGTAAGTTCTCGGTGATCTTTTCTTCTCAATAGAGACTTATCCATCTCACGTCGCGCTTTCACTCCACCGATCTCGAAAAGAGTGTCCACGATGTATTGCATCGTGACAGAAATGCCGCTGGCGACGACAAACTTATCACCATCGTGACCGTTTTCAAGGATCAACCGGTAGGCATGTACAACGTCGCGAACATCGAGAAAATCGCGAGATGCTTCGAGGTTTCCGTGACGAAAGACCTCTTTTTTTCCCGCTTCAATTTCTGCGATCTGACGGGCAAAACTTGGACAGGCAAATTGTGGAGACTGGCCAGGCCCGATATGATTGAAGGGGCGCACGATGAGAACTTCAGCTGAGTAACGGTTTCTGAGAACTCCAAGCATTTGCTCAGCTGAATACTTACTGACGGCATAGGGCGTTTCCGGACAAACAGGAGTATCTTCGTTCTTCACCTGCTTTCCTGAGAAGGTGGACCCATAGACATCTGCTGAGCTGACAAAGAGCAAACGTGCTTTTTCAGGCCCGGCTTGAGCCAGCGCAGTGTAGAGATTCACCGTACCAATGACGTTGGCTTCGAGAACTTCTCTGGGGTGATCCCAGCTGTGCCCAATATGGCTCCATCCAGCAAGATGAATAACGGCTTCAGGTTTCTCTTTCCCAATAATCTCCTGAAGTTTCTCCAGATCTTCTAATGCCGCGGTGTGATGGGAACAAAGTGATTTTACCGCATTGTTCGCTTCTTTTCGGTCAATTGCTGAGAGGTCATGACCTGCCTCTACCAGCTCCCTGAGCAGGTGCGGTCCGACGAATCCTGATGTACCTGTCACTAATATTTTCAAAGCGTTTTTAAGGCCTTCTCTTTATTTTGAGTCATTGAGGAAGTATTGGTATTGAGCCTCACATAGGGTACGCAATGCAAAGGATGAATTCTGGGTAATATATTCGAAGGAATATGGAGATTTTCTCCTTTCTTCACCTTTCGGGAGATAATCCAGCCATTGATACTGGGTTTTCTCCTCGATATAAACGAGTTCTCTGAAAAGCCCTTTTCGAGCGTTGGTGAGGTGAGTGGCAGAAACATCTATTTCTGCTGCTTCTCCCTTCAAGTCGAGTCTTGAATACAGGGCCACGCAGACACCCTCTGGTATGAGGACGGGCTCACGAGGAAAGGATAGCCTGGTCCCTTCTTCTTCCAGATAGGAACCGTTGATGAACTCCAGGCGGAAAATGAGAGCCCTTTCTTTTTCTGACCATGGTCGGAAATAATAGATCGATCCTCTCATCCATGGTTGAAGGACGGGAGAAATGACCACGCTGAGCTGAGACTCACTATCCCGAAGTTGAAGACCCATCCTGGGTTGGGTTTCTCCTGAGATCTCTTCAGCGGTATTCCCGTGTTGGAACGCCCACCAGGTGTAAGCTGCCATGAGAGAAGAATCTCCTGGGTCAAGGATCCTCCAGTTGGGCGATGGTTCGGGTTGCTCGAAGACGATCGTTTCATCACCTTTTGTTTTCTCTAAAAGGTCGAACACGGCTTGTATAGAATCTCTTGTCGGATTTCCCATCACATAAAAGCGTCTGACCAGCCCCATATTTTGAACCTGCAATACGAATCCTGAAAGAAAGATAATGGCAGTTAGCGAGGTGGCCAGATCCCACTTGCGACAAAGGTCTTCGAGGCCTTTAGCAAGGAACAGGTTCCAGAAAGCCAGAGGTATGAGACACACGCGCGTCCCGTCCCCCGGTGAGATCAGAATGAAAACCATGGGCAAGAGCGAGGCCAGGAGGAAGAACAGAAGAGCAACAGTAACCCGCTTCATTCCGGATAGCAGAAGAAGACCGATAGAGAAGAAGAGCAGGGCAAAACCCGGCAGGAAGTGAAATGCACCAGGAGTATCTGTGATGAGTCTTCCACCCATTTGCCAGGGACACATCAGGGCTGATAGAATCGCCAGCGCATTTCTCATCCATTCGAAGATGGAATGCGTGTCGCCTTCCTTCACATAGCCACCGAACTGGCCAAGATATACAATCCTGAGAAAAAGGAATAAAGCCGAGATCACTACAGGACCGAGGATGGTTAACCAGAACTGTCGCTTTGATAAGTCTTTTTTTCCCAGAAAGGCAGTAACAGGTAAAATGAAAAGCCCTGAGTACGCAGCCTCTTTTGAAAGCAAGGCCAGGCAGAAAAGTGCAAGAGCAGTATAGCTCAGTGAGATCCTCTGAAGCCTGATCCCCTTTAACGAAAAGTAAACGGCCCAGAGAAGAAACATTCCCGAAATGAGATCAGTTCGGCCACTTATCCAGTACAAGGCCTCGTTCTTTAAAGGGTTTCCCAGAAAGAAAACCGAAAAGATTACAATGGTCAATATTGAGCAATAGCCACTTATCTGTTTGTAAATACACACAAGCGCCTGACAAATAATCAGGAAGTAAACAGAATTGGTCAGGTGGTACCCCCATGAACGTAGCTCGAAGAGATGGGAATCGATGAAAAAACTTACCCTCACAAGAGGACGGTAAAACCCACCAATGTTTCTGAGACCATCATTCCAATCGCCAGAAAAAGATGCTGCGATTGTACTTAAGTTCCTGGGCCTGATTTGAAACCAGTCATCTGCATGGAAATACATGAAAAGACCGGGCAAGACCACAAGCAGAGCAAGAATATAGTACACCGTCAGATAGAAGGGTGAATCTTGATCGTTGACCTTTTCTTTCATTTAGGCGTACTTTGTCACCCTTATATACGTCTTGTATAATGAAGTAGTTATTGAGGCTGGCGTGGATCGATGCCCCTCTTGTTTATCTCGTTCAGCACATAGCGTGAGTCATGCTCGAGGGCGCGAAGGACTTCATCACGTGCGGCGTTATATTTCTTTTGCTTGTAAAGACAGATGCTTAGATCATATCTGAGTACAGCACTGTTCGAAAACAGCTCCAGCGCTTTGCGAAGAGCCTGTTCCTGTTTTTCAAAGTCGCCGGCCTTGGCATAGAGGATCGCCGCACTGTGGTAAGCTTCAGGGATCATGCGGTTGACTCTATTTCCCAGATCCATAATGTAATCTCCTCCTCTGGAAGGCTCCCCGGAAATGTCATAGTAATTCGTCAGAGCCTGAATGGATCGCCTGTCCGTTGGGTCAAGAAGCAACCCCTTGCGAAGGAGTTCCACCCCTTCTTCTCCGCGGCCGATCTTTTGATATAGACGCCCCAGTGCAAGTGTCCCTTGGGTGTCCTCCATAATTGCCGAACGATTTTCCTCCGCAAGGCGAAGAGCTTGAGCGTTTTTCCCTTGAAGCTCCATGGTTTGTACAAGCCCCGAAACTGCAGGTGCAAAGCCCTCATCCTCATCAAGTGCAAGCTGATAGTTGAGCGTTGCTTCCGGATATCTTTCAGAGACGCGGAAGAAGTCGCCCTGATAAGCATAGGCGTTCGGGATCAAACCCTCATACCAGGAGACCACAGCTAATAATCTTAGGGAAGGTTGGTGCGCTGGGCAGATATTAAGTGCACTTAAAAGGTCGGTCTTCACGGATTCCAGAAGTTTGTTACCTCCAAGAGAACCGAGTGAAGATTCTTCAAAGGATGTCAGATCCATCCTCTCTACTGCAACAAGTTCTCGAATATCGTCTGCCTTGTTGCGTGCACGTGCATGGAAAACTTCAGCGTATTCACAGGCGTTGAGGTCTCTTTCAGCCATGTCTGCCAGATGCTTCACTCCCACAGATTTCATTGCGAGGACAACTGTCACCGCTGTCGCGATAACGATGACCCAGATGGGGAGTAACTTCTTCATGTCGGGTAAGTATCGGTTACCGTTTGGGGTAGTGCTCATGGGATGCGGGCAACTTCCTGACTTTCCGAGGAATCGGACTGCTGTGGCGAACCTTTCTTTATCCGAACGTCTTTTAAGGATGGAGTGTCAACGGCTGATCCAACTAATGTGGCTCGCCACTGAAAGAAAAGATCGTCAGATACACCTGCTTTGAATGATCTATCAGGACTGATATCAATCCAGTCATTCCAGTCTATCTCCTGCTTACCTTCACTCCCGCTTCTGATAGCAAACTGAATCGACGTGTTTTCTGGTAAGTCCATCTCTGCACTCAGATAACGCTCAGCAGGTCCCTTTAACTTTATGATAGGACTGCGATATGAGCCCTTAACGGGGTTCAAATAGAAACCTCTAATCTGGTTTACAGATGGATAGTCAGGAGGAGAGAGTTCTATATCAAGGAAGTCGTCATGAGTTTCAACTCTTTCCATGTACACCCTGTCTCGTGCATTCCTGTTGAACAACTTCCACTCTGGGTTATTTTCAAGACGATAGCGAAACTGACCTGAGTTTTTATCGCTGAAGAAATTCCCAACGTGATTGATATACAACTCATAGAGAGTGACACCGTCTTCCTGGTCCAGAGGAATCCTGAGTTTAACACTTGGTGGATCTTCTCCATACTGGTACCACAGGTCTGTTCCATCCAGTTCCCAGAGGTTATCTACGGTCTTATAAGGACCCAGAGTGCCTTCAACAAAGTACCCCCGTTCAATGGAACGATATAGACTGTCACTTCCTGGCCTTTGAGTAAGAACAAGAGCGCGGGACCCAAGCTGTTTGAGATCCGTGATAGTCCCGTAATCCGGAAATCTGCCGAACTCCCAGGTGCCGTCCTCTGAGGTAATAAAGGTCTCGGGAAGAATATACGGAAAAATAAACTCAGCATCGTTATCGCGATGGGTTGTCTCGAGATACTCTCGATCCGGGTTCAACTCGATGATATACTGGTATTCATCTGGTTCTATCTGCCAGTCAAATGTGATGACTGCTGAATCCCCAGCAAGTAACTCGTCGAATCGATGTGAGAACTGTTGCCTTCTTTCTCCAGACCTGCTGAGAGCAGCGCCTGTCACACGAAACCTTCGTAGAAAATCACGGTCCGAGTTATTCTCTACAGGGACCTGAAATGAGATTATCTGATAGGGCTCTGCATAGTTCTTCGAAACTTTAATGTTTTCTTTCGTCAGTCTTAAGTTCGGTGCCTCGATAAACCGGAAGGGCTGAGAAGCGACATTATCTGTCATGTCTTCTTCCTGCGCGTCAGAGTTACCGCTTTCGACAGTCGCGTAGAGAGTTCCACTGTTATCTGTAAATGGTCCCGGATCCCAGCGTACTCTCAGTTCTTTTTCATCTCCAGGAAACAGTTCGCTAATATTATTCTGATCATACCACGGTATTGATGATTCTGCTCTGTTTTCCTGCTTCCATGGTTCGTTAACCCACAAGGCAGCAGTAATATTCTTCATGGGTACGTTTCCGTTATTTCGAATCGTCATCCGTGCGAAAACGGTATTCTTTTGTGGCACTGCGTCTCTTTCAAGATAGAAAGAACCGGGAATAATCATCAAGTTTGGATTATCCTTCAAAGAGAGGGAAAAGACTTCTACTTGAAGGGGAACTTCGCGGTTATCCCCCCAGCCATAGACCTCCATGGCGAAAGTCTTTTCAGCAGATCGAAAGGATCTCTCACTCTTGAATGTAACTTCTTCCCGACTTCCCGCTTCCAGACGCTGTATGGTCTGCAAGGGAGCAATTTCCGGCCTGCCTTCCTGGTCCAGATCCTTGAGTCGGATCCGTATGTTTCCAAGGTCTTCCGATGTCACGTTGTAAAGAGGAAGGACAAACTCCGTTCCTTCAAAGTCCGAAAGATGCCTGACTTCAATCCCCGAGAGAGGAAGGGAAAGGTAGCGTCCGGATTTCATCGATGCCGTATTAAATATTTCTGTCTCTGCAATGGCAACTCGCTCTCCGTTTCCATTATTGCCCTCTACACTCAGTCTTGCAGAAACCTTTTCAAATTCTTCCACCAGTCTCGGTGGAATATCTACATCAACTGCAGAGAGAGCTGGCAGATCAACAGGGAGTGCTTCCAGAACGCGCCCCGTACTTGCATCAAGGATATCAAACTGTATATCAGAGAGAGGAAGTCTGGATTTATTTGTGATTGTGACTGTAACAGGTGAGGTGACGGCCAATTGTCTGAATTCTTCGGCAAGATCCTGTCGTTTGAAAACTAACTCAGCCTCGGTCTTCTCAACAGTCAGCGTTTCAGACCCGGAGATATGAAACGAATCTTCTTCATTTCCACCGGAAACGGAAACGACATACTCCCCAGGCTCAAGCCAGGCAGGGAGTTCAAGCTCAAACTCAAACTCACGGTCCTTGCCAGACGCCAGAATCTGCTGCTCTACGATGGGTTCATGCGTCTTGCCAAGAAGTGCAACTTTGAGAGTTGAAGCTTCCATTCTGCTGGCGGTTGCCGTGACGGAAAGCTTTCCAGGACTCGTGGACAGGACACGGCTAGGTTCAACAGTTAGCTTGTCGAATGAATTGAGAGGAACGATAGACAAAGCGGGGTCCCCCATAAGAACAAATTGCTTTGTCAATTTCTGGCTGGCTCTATACTGGAAATACTTCAATTTGGAATAAAGACATAGTTCACCAACATCGGAGGTCGATTTTTGCTGTAATGCCTCATAGAAAGAGAGAATGAGAAGCTCATGTTCGTAGCTGCTGGCCTTTTCGACAGGTATATAGGCTGCCACCATTCCTCCATTTTCTCTCCGAAGAAAATGCTCTGACAAACTTGTATTTACTGGTGGCACTGGATAGTCAATCCAGCCCGTATCACAGGATCCTGCGATGAGAACAGGAAACTTCCCGTTACTCTCTGTGCGGTCTATATCTCTGATGTGAAAAATTCTCTCGCCAGACCAAAGATTGGGCCCACCGTGACCAAGATATGTGACTGTTCGTGCCCCATCATTTAAAGCCTTCACAATCGCATCAGTCATTTCTACACTGCGTTTTCTCCAGAATCCTCGGAAATAATCCTCATAAACGAAATCATGAAGCCCATATATAAGAGCCTCGTGCGAACCGCTAAAGCCCTGGCTGACTATAGCCTTCGCAACCTTTAGAAACTCCGCTTCATCATCAAGAACAAACAGATTCCGGTTTCGCCACATTCCACCTGGAGGCGAGGTTTCATAAGCGATGATCTTATCAACTATCGTTGAAAGTTCATCGGTGTTGTTGGCTGAAATTCTTCCAAGCTCAACATCAGGAAGAGGTCCGACTCCAGAAAAAAGTGTATAGCCTTCATCACCGCGGATTCTTTCTGCTGGATCCTGCCAGCCATAGACAGGCACCATGTTCTTCGAAGCAGTGATATCAGGGAAACGATACTCCCACCAGAACTCCGATGCTTCTCCTACAAGGAGAACCTCACTCAAACGTTTGCCTTCGCGATCGATATAGCAGTGATGAATCACGTCGCAGATGGCGGAGGTTTTTTGCCAACCATAGCTGTAAACCTTATATATGTCTTCAACATTTACCGCTTCCACACGGCGGTTCTTCGATCGATGTTGGAGAAAAGGTGGAAGGGCCTCCTGAAGATCTGAATGATAGATCAGTAGATAATCAAGAGCGGAGGACCTGAAAAACAGCTCGGGGAATTGTACTCTCTCGACATTTGTTGGGAATGGTGTTATTGACGGTTCAACCAGTACAAAGGTGTTTTCACCTTCAGCCACGTCTATCTTGCCATTGAATTGACGGACGCCTGAGCGACCAATGATTCGAAGTGATTGCACTTCAGGTCGAAGGGGATCTTCCAGGTCGAAGAGATAGCCCGAGCCTCCCTCAGTATTGTATGTATTGAACTGTGCCGTATATGAAGTTGTCTCATCAGCGCTAATCGTAAACGGGTCTTGATGGTAAATGGATCTTGTTGGAACCGGGATGTTGATTCGAGCTTCGATGAAAGCAGCAGACCAACTTCCATTGTCGCCTTCAGTACTGGCCTCAAGGGAAAGAATATTTGTCCCTGGCTTCAACAAAGCAGCGTCAAAATTGAACTGTACCTCCTTTGAATTCGTCGATCTTGCATTCACCTGACCTATTCTCTCTCTGTTCAGATAGGCTACAAGCTCGCCTTCACTTCTCGGATTAGTTGTTGTATAGAAAATTTGTACTGATGCGGGGCCTGTTTTCTCTATTTCTTCCGGTGCCTGAAACTCAAACTCTTCGTAGTTACCATAGCCGATGACTGAAGTCACCCAGCGTAAATTGGGTGAATTAAGGTCAATTTGAAACAAGTACTCGTTTGGCTTGAATATACGCCGCTGTACGACAGCTGGACGGTCTATCGGTATAACTCCTCGTGCTTCAAACCCCTTGGGTGTGAGACGAAGAGGCTCCTGCTCCTCACCTGCCCTGATTATCCACAATGGAAGATAGGGGGCTTTGTCACTTTTGTCGTGAGGCACGTAGAACAACAGTTTTGCGTCACCTGCGAGGAAAGGGTCGTTCACTTCGAAGGGAAGGCAAGGAAGCTCTTCATTCCCCAGCATCACAACAATTTCATCGACGGGAAGGCTTTCGGGAGAAACGCCAGCGTCGCGCAGCACAGTTCCATCGATACCGTAAACTCCTCCTTCCCGTAGTCTATACAGAAGGACTGGTCCTCGAGCAGCAGCATCCCGCATAAGCTCATTCCATTTTGTCTGAGCCTCATATTCAATTGGAGGGTCGATCTGCATGGCAGATGTCAGTATCTGTTCAGGATTGAGGACAACCTTTCCGAGGGCAACAATGCTGTAAGGATCATATTCCTTCAGGTCAGGTATATACTTGTCCGGGTCTTCTTTTTCAAAACTGGCAAGGAGCTGCATACCATTTATGATAAGGGTATAGCCACGGGAATTACCATCTAAAGTAAAGTTCTTTCGTTTACTGATTTCCAACTCTGCCTTATACTGCCCGACAGAACGAAACTGATCGATCATTCTCAAGCGAATCAGACCCAAATCACTGACGTCCATACCGAGTTCGTTCTCCCCCTCTGAATCAAAGGGCCCCAGAACTGTGTCATCATCCTGCAGAATGAAGTAGCTGAACTTTTCCAGCTCCACCTTCAATCCACCATCGATGGGTCCAGCAAGCATGATTGGCTGGTAATGGCGTCCGTTGAGGCGAGTCAGGTCGGGAATCTGCAGGGATAGATAGATTCTGCTGGAGGTATCCGATACCTTTTCAGATCGACTCCGAATAAATGGTTCGATTTCTTCAGGTGAATATGTTGTATTCGCGCCCGCTTTTACTGACCCAAGGATGAAAAGCAGCATGGCCAGAAAAAAGAGGTGTCTGTTTCGATACTCTGTTAACAATGTGTGCACGTTATTCAGGTTTCTCTCAGAAAGATTCTCCCAGAACCCACATCCTAATTGTGCCGGTGAGTTTCATCCCCTTTGATTGCTCAGGTCAAGACAAGCCAAGGGTCATGAAAAGGAACAGGACCACATCATGAGCAAAAGCCCACAGATCGCTGTTATCAACGGACCTAACCTCAACCTGCTGGGGACACGTGAACCGGAAATCTATGGTTCTACAACCCTTCAGGACATACATCAAGACCTTGAGAAGCATGCCAAGGGATTGGGCGTCAGCCTGACTTTTTTCCAAAGTAATCACGAAGGCGAGATCATCGATCACATACATTCTCTTAGAGAGACACACAGCGCCATCCTCATTAACCCAGGGGCTTTCACGCACACCTCCGTTGCCATCCTTGACGCTCTCTCCAGCGTTCAGGTTCCCACATTCGAAGTTCACCTCTCAAACATTCACCAGCGTGAAGAGTTCCGCCATAAGAGCTACATCAGCAAAGTTGCCCGCGGCATCGTTTGTGGTTTCGGCGCCGACAGTTACCGCCTTGCTCTGGAGGGAGCCGTGAAGAGTCTAAAGAGTACTTAAGCCAGAAGATGGCTCGTCTCCTGCTCTCTTCCTCTGCAGATTATTTTGCAACATAGAGTCACTCAACCTTATGCCCGCAGACAAAATACGGATCTTCAACGCTTCCGAACACAACCTCAAGAACATTGATCTCGAGATTCCCCGAAAGAGCCTGACGGTCATCACTGGGCTTTCAGGATCAGGGAAGTCGAGCCTCGCTTTTGATACCATCTACGCCGAGGGTCAGCGCCGCTACATCGAATCTCTCTCCGCTTACGCCCGACAATTCCTTGATCAGCTTCCGAAGCCTCATGTTGAGCGGATCGAAGGTTTGTCACCGGCAATTTCTATTGAACAGAAGACCGTCAGCCGAAACCCACGCTCCACCGTCGGAACGGTAACGGAAGTCTACGACCACCTGCGTCTGCTCTTCTCAACGATCGGGGAAGCCTCCTGCCCCAAGTGCGGAAAGCAGCTTCAGAATCAGACCGCCGACAGCATCAGCGAGACGGCCTTTTCACTTCCCAACGGAACGCGTCTGATGATCCTTGCTCCCGTCATTCGAGGACGAAAGGGCGAGTACCAGGCACTTTTTCAGAAATTACTGCGAGACGGTTTCGTTCGTGCCAAAATCGACGGAGACATTGTTGATCTCGACCCAACAACAAAACTGAAACGTATGTATAGACATGACATATCCGTCGTTGTCGATCGCGTCTATGTTAATCCAGAGATGAAGTCGCGAATAAAAGAGGCCATCAAGACTGCACTGCGCATGTCAGACAACCTGGTTATCCTTGAAACGCTTCCGGATCGAAAGGGTGATTATCCCACAGGAACACCCTGGGAGGGCGAACGCCTTTTCAGCAGTGAACTTGGCTGTCCTGAACATGGCCCCCAGGTCGTTGACATGGCTCCGCGCGTCTTTAGTTTTAACTCGCCCTACGGGTGGTGCCCCGAGTGCGAGGGAATTGGAACAGTCAGTGAAGTCGCCGAAGAAAAGGTCGTTCCAAACCCTAAAGCAACTTTGAGAGAAAGTGCAGTGCTTCCTTGGAAGTGGTTCTTTGATCGCCGTGGTGGAGACTATAAAAAGAAAACTGTTCAGCGCAGTGAACATGGAAAACAACTCCATAAAGTAATCGAAGTATACGAGATAGACATCGATACTCCCTGGGAAAGCCTCGAAAAGAAACATCGATCAATTCTCCTGTATGGATTTGGAAAAAAGAATACCTTCCCTAAAGAATGGGTGAAGAATCGTAAATACAAATCCCTGGCAAGCTGGAGCGGCGTGATGGGTCGAGTTCAGAAAAAGCTCGCAGCGGCTCAGGATGATTCCGAATGGGAAGCGCTATCAGAGTACTTGAGCGATGTTCCCTGCCCGGTATGCGACGGAGCTCGACTTCGCTCAGAAGCTCTGGCCGTGACGCTCGGTGGAAAGAACATTGCCGATATATGTACTTTGGGAATAACCGACGCTTTGAACTTCATGAAATCAATCACCCTGAATGAGCGACAGCGCTCGATTGTGCATCAGCCGATGAAAGAAGTGATTGATCGACTTGGCTTTCTGCAAAATGTTGGTTTGCATTATCTCACGCTTGACCGGAAAGCCGGAACTCTGTCCGGAGGAGAGGCACAGCGTATTCGCCTGGCCACACAAATCGGTTCGCGATTAACAGGTGTGCTCTACATTCTGGACGAGCCCTCGATAGGACTTCACCAGCGTGATAATGAAAAGCTCATAAACTCTTTAGCTGATATACGCGACCTCGGGAACACGGTTCTTGTCGTTGAACACGATGAGCAGACAATACGTACTGCCGACTTTGTTGTCGATCTCGGGCCTGGCGCCGGTCGCCTGGGAGGAGAAATCATTGCCTCAGGTTCTCCCAAACAGATCGCGCGTAACAGGAAATCGGCGACGGGTCGTTACCTCAATGGCGAGGTAGCCATCGAAGCACCAGAAGAGACAAGAAAGCCTGGCGAAAACTGGCTCGAGATTTCCGGGTGCTCGCTGCACAATCTTAAGGAGCAGACACTCAAAGTCCCCTGTGGACTGATGGTGGGCATCACGGGAGTGAGCGGAAGTGGCAAGTCTTCTCTCATTATGGAGACGATGCTTCCTCTCCTCATGAATCACTGCTATAAGACGACACAGATGGTCGTTGGACCTTATGACCAGGCTGAGGGTGTTGACAACTTTGATCGATGTATACACGTTAACCAGCAGCCGATCGGCCGGACACCGCGTAGCAACCCTGCAACCTATACAAAAGTTTTCGATGCGATTCGTGAACTGTTTGCCCTCACACCTGACGCTCGAATGAAAGGCTACACGAAGAGTCGTTTCTCGTTTAACGTCAAGGGAGGTCGATGCGAGGAATGCAGCGGACAAGGTGCTGTTAAAGTAGAGATGAACTTCCTTCCCGACGTCTATGTTGAGTGCACTTCCTGCCAGGGAAGACGCTACAATGCAGAAACGCTCCTTGTGAACTACAAAGGAAAATCTATCGCTGATGTCCTCGAGATGACAATTGATGATGCACTCGAACTTTTTGAATCGGTCCCACAGATTAAATCTGTGCTCCAGACCCTTCGAGACGTAGGCCTTGGATATATACACCTGGGCCAGTCGGCGACGACTCTTTCAGGAGGGGAAGCGCAGCGCATTAAGCTGGCTCGTGAGCTCTCGAAGAAGAATACCGGTCGGACTATGTATATCCTTGATGAACCAACAACAGGGCTGCACTTTGCCGATGTTCATCGCCTGCTGGATGTTATGAATAGACTCGTGGACACGGGGTCAACGATGGTAGTGATCGAGCACAATCTAGACATTATTAAATGCTGTGACTGGCTTATAGACATCGGCCCTGAAGGTGGAGATGAAGGTGGTGAGATTATCGCCGAGGGCCCGCCAAAAGAGATAGCGAAGAAAAAGGAAAGTCATACCGGTCGATTCCTTAAAGAACTATAGATGTAAGCGGTTTCACCTACCAGCGCCTATACACGATGGAATACTTATTGCGGGATGCAATTATCCGGTCGGGATTGGGACGTTAGCCCGTACATATGTGGGCACAATTTCTGTTGTGGGGTCACCAGTATGAGAATTCCCTTTTTCATCACCCTCTTTATCTCAGTAGCCGGTCCACTTTCAGCTCAGAAACTTATTATTAATGAATTCTTCCGCGATGCGACTCTGGACGGAGCAAGTAATGAATTTATAGAACTCGTCATTACCCAGCCAATGACTGCTACAGAACTGGATTCATATTCTGTCGGGGATTCAGATGATACGCGCAGCTTTAAGGGGGTCATCATGCAATTTCAGAATATGGCCGGCCTCCTCACAGCAGCGAATACCACTCTGAGCTACTACCCTCAAGGAACAATCCTGGTCGTCGGAGGTACTGGATCATTTGCAGAAGACATCACCAGCTACCAGCCAGAAATTGGAAATTATACGATCCTTTTGAACTCGAATAACGGTACATACATTTCGAAATCGTTCGGAGGCGTTACTGGAGAGAATGACATCTCGAATAAAGATGTTATCTGGGTCGACAATGTGAACCTGGGTCCAAGTTCGATCTCCAACGATGGGTTCGGTGTGGCATTTGGAGGTGGACCAGCTGGTTTGTTGGAGTCCTCTTCATCGGTTACGAACATTGGTACACCCGGCGATGGCCAGGAGATCGGAAATAGTTCGGATGATGTTGGGGCTATTCTGGGCGACAATTGGCTGATCAACACCGGCGAAACAATTGGTGCCTGCAACGGGCTCCCAACTTCAGAAAACTGTATTTGGCTCAATGGACTTCAGGATCCTGATGTGTTGGCCGTAACTTTAAGCTCTGTCGACTTAAGTTTCGACCCTGCCGGTAACCTTGTCGTGGTCTGGGAAACAAGTGATGAAGTGAATAACGCTGGTTTTCACCTTCACACTGGATGGACAACGGATGCTGGCAAACCATTGCCTGAAACTCAGGTTACTCAAAGCCTCATTCCTTCGGAAGATCCCAACGGCAGCGGAGCTGTCTACACCTACACGATCCCTGCAGAAGAAATTGAAAGCTACGATCCCGTCGTTATCTTCATTGAAGACATTGAATTTGATGGAAAAAATACCTTCAATGGACCTTACATGATCAATCAAGTCAGAACCAATCTGCAAGACTGGTTGCTCTATCATTGATGGTGCAGCAAGGTTTGCAGAGCGACGTCAAGGCTTGTGAACTGTGAGTAGCTTTGAGCTCTATGATGACAATTCCTCAAGGTAGACAACCGGTACGTGGTCAACGAGCCATACACCGTTTTCTGTTCGATAGAACTTAAAACCTTCTTCTTCCATCTTTCGCGTCTTGATCCTGAAGATAAGAAGCCTTCCATGACGCATGCCCACACTTCGAGCGGTTTCAAGATCTGACGACAAGTGGACGTGATGTCTCTTTCCCTTTATCAGACCTGATTCCATAATACTATCACGGTACTTTATCGCGGTCCCGTGATAGAGTACATCCGGAGGAGAAATCTCTTTCAGTCCAAGTTCAACCTTTATCGAATGACCCTGATTTGCACGTATTCGAAGACTGTCATCGCTTACAGCAAAGCGCTTTTTTTCGTTTGTTTCGACAATCTCATCGAGCTCCGCGCGCGATAGAGGGAAGCCCTTTTGTTCAGCTCCATTAAGGAATTCTTCAATGTTGACCCGGCCATTTTCGTCGAGCTCTATACCTGCTGCTGATGGATCGTGACGCAGCACGAGACTCATGAATTTTGATTTTGTCTTTAATTCTTTTCTCATTTTTCTTTACGTTATGTATCTTAGAAACTGTTGAAACAGCTTCGTTGTCTAGCGTGACTATCAAAAGCATTCAATAAAACGAACTGCTCACGAAGTTTGAATATGTGGACCTCCATACCCCGACTTGCGTATCTCCAACAATCAGAACCGCGGCAGTGGTTCGTTAAACTGTATAGCCAATACCAGGAAGAGACATTCCGATCTCATCCTTCATCCTTTTAAAAATCATCTCCCCTGATGTCTATAAAGATCAGACCCGTTGCAAAGTCGGCTATTTCTACCGGATCGATGCCAACATCAAGTCCTATGAGGATCAAGTGACCACCAATAACAAGTTCTGACCAGCTATACTCTGGACCGAGACTGCCTTGAGCAGTCAGTTTCAGGAAGCTTAACGCCGCACCATTCCTCGACTCCATCCCGAAAGGTATGGGAATTCCCTTGGCCAGCCTTGGACCCGGTAAACCTGCCCAGGCTGATATATAACTACCCAGAAATAAATCTGCTGCCGTCGTAAGCCGCAAAAGACCAGCTGCTCCCGGACCAACGCGCACTCTCAACCGCACAACATCAACCAGATCAAAAACCCGGTTTGGGATATAAAAGATCACTTGATGAATGACAGTGCCAAAGAAGCCACGACCCTCTCCACCATCGTCGCCCTCGTCACTATCACCAGATTCGGCTCGAAGATTTATGGAACTTGTTTCAACCACATCCTGCACGTACTGCGTTAAAGGGTTGGTGAAACCTCCCGATTCATTTGACCGGACTGCGACGGATATCGGCGCAAGAGCACATCCACTGACAAACAAGGGAAGAAATACAGCAACTGCTGCCATCAATCGCAAAACTCTAAAACGCTGATCTTTAGACATTGATACCAACTTTCATGATCTCTTAGAAGTCCGGTGTGGTTATCAGAAAGACTCCAGCTAAGGCAACCCGTGTTATCCAATGCAGAAGAGAAATTACAGTCTGACACTCAAGATTCTTCTGTTATTTGCAGCTCTTCTCTTTGTGTTCATTGCAGCAGAAGCATTTCTCGCGCTCCGTGGAATTCAACCGCAACAGCGGGAATCAAAGGAGCCAGCAACTCATCGTGTCGTGGAAGAATCACATGTCTACGAAATGATACCAGGTATGAACGAAGCCAATGCTCTAGGATTTCGTGGTCCCGTTATTTCCAGCGACAAACCTGAGGGCACCTTTCGCATTCTTGTCCTCGGAGACTCCGTGTCGTTTGGATATGCCGTTAAACCGGAAGAAGCCTTCCCGGCACTTTTGGAGGAAAAGCTCCAGGATCTTTTCCCTGAAAAGACCATTGAAGTCGTTAACGCTGGAGTTATGGGCTATACGACTTACAATGAAGTTGAATGGCTCAGAAACAGGGGCATGGCTCTGGACCCAGACCTGGTACTTCTCTCCTTCTGCCTGAATGATGTAGTTAATCCGCGTACCCACTGGAACTATACTTATAGTCGTATCGTCGATGTTCCAAGAGAGGCGATTCCAAACAAGAAAGACGACGTAAGCCGCGTCTTGCCACACGTCAATAAAATGGAAAGCTACAAGACCTCTTCCCTACGAAGAACGCGCCTGGGCACCCTCATCCTGGATCGTTTGGCAACCAAGCGAGCGAGTCGGTTCATACCAGACTTTGAGAAAAATCCTCCTACTTATATAACCTATGAGGACCCCATTTCCATTACTGTCTATGATGATCTATCAACTCCAGAGATGCAGTGGCTTAAAGGGCAATTCGAAAACTTTCGATCCCTCATAGAAGATGCAGAGATCAAATCAGGAGTCCTTCTTTTTCCTCTTTCATATCAGTTGAATGAAGATTACCCTTACATGCCATTAGATCAGGTTGAAAAAATCGCAGAGGATCTTGAGCTTCCTACCTGTAATGTGTTGAATGATCTATCAGGAAAAGATCCTGCGGACTATTACTTTCTGGAAGAGTATGGTTTTAATGATATCTGGCATTTTCATCAGGAAGGCCACGTCTATATTGCAGATCTTTTAGCAGAGTGGTTGGTCGAGTCTGAGCTCGTTTCTGATACGGGTTTGGAAGGTGAGCGATAATGTTGAATACAAGACCCTTTGCAAGACATTGTGATCGTGACCGTTATCGATGTTTTGCCATTAACTATGTTGTCCAACCCCTACCGGGGTTGTTCTTCTGTTGCCTGTCTCCCCTGGTAGCCATCGCTGACGCTCGGCAACCAGGGGCTATGCCCTCTAACCGCTAACGCGGTATGGTTTCATGAATATCTAGCAGGGTTACTTAAACACTTCGTTACGAACGGATGAAGCTTCAAAAAATTGAGGGCTTTGTACAGTGAGACGCTCGGCAATCAGGGGCTATACCCTCTAACCGCTATCGCGGTATGGTAAGATGAATATCCAGCAAGGTTACTTTAACACTTCGTTGCGAACGGATGAAGCTCCATGAAACTCAGGGTTTTGTGCAGTGAGACGCTTCGGTAATCAGGGGCTATACACTCTAACTGCTGCCGCAGTATGGTTTAGAGTTGTTGCCGGCCACTCCTTCCAATTCCAATCACACAGGATTCAAAACCGCGAAATCGATTATAATTCATAGCTCCTGGCTAGCTCTCCCATGTGTCTATACGGTTTTAATGATTCGGATTTTCTGAACGGCGTCGGTAGTTAATTATCTTTCGAGTGCCAGTTTCAGAATTTCAAGGTTGCTTTTCATCATCGATATATAATCGCCCTCTGCGGGGGTGTTTGATATCGGTGACAAATAGATCGCTTCGACATTGATAGCCTCCAGTTCATCAACCAGGCCGTCGATTGGTTTTCGGTCAAAGAACATGATCGTTGTTCCGTTCTCTGAAATAGTGCTGTTCAGAGTTTCGAAACTCATCATTGAAGGTATCACATCCGCTTCCCAGCCGATGGACTTCACTTCAAAATTAAGATCTAGAGCTGTATAGTCAAGGAAAGGATAGTTGCTTAGTACTTCAACCTTCGACTCGTCGGACAGGCGGCTTTCTGCATAGAGAATCTCCAGGTCATCCAAGTCTTCGATCAGTTTTTCATAGTTTGAGTTCAATGTTTCGAGGCCTGCCTCGGGCAGATCTTTGAGTAGCTTTTGATGAATAGCTGCCGCCTGCTGTTTGGCCAGTTTCGGGCTCAACCAGAACGTATTGACAGCAACCGAGTGTACATGAGCGTCAGCCCCACTTCCATGCGCATGCGAGTAATCTGTATATATAAAGTCTTCCTTAAACTTTGTTGATGTGTCGAGGAGAGCTGAGGAAGGGAGTGAAACGCCTGTTTTCCAGACCGCATACTCTCCGCCATTTAAAAGGATGAGGTCGGCACTCTGAAAGGCACGAATCTGATCTGCAACCGGTGTCCACTCTGTTGGGTCAACATCTGAAGAAACAGGAAAGTTAGCTTCAACATCAGAGATGTCTTGTATCATTCGGTTCGCAAAATAATGGAGAGGATAATTGACCGAATAGATCGTGTAGACACCATCGTCTTGTTCTTTCGAAAGAGTGGTGTCTTCGCTGGATGGCTGCTGATTGCAGGATACCAAGCTAAGCAAGAAGAAAACGGTTAGGGGTAAACAGAAGAGAGATACTAAACGACCTAAAGATTTCATTTTCCTGCCTCATGGCATTTCGAGGACTCGAGAGTCCATCAGATGAGCTGACAACCGGCTTTATCCGATACCCCGGGTGTCATGGTGAACATGGTGCAAGATTCCTGGCCTGGTGCAACTCAATGTCAGTAAAAAGGAGTTCAAACTGGCCCCCTCACGAGGTGTTCGATATCTGCCCGGCCTCTGCTCGACGTCTGACGGACGTCTCAAGTCAATGGTAAGACGTCGTTAAGACGTCCGTCAGACGTCCGTCACCCGGTGTGGATGCGGGTCGAAAGTTGATGGATTCATTGGTTCTCTTCATCAAACTCTTCGGTAGATTCTTCTATTTCTCCCGGTTTAAGGCCAAGAAGCTTCATGGAATCTTCAGCCGGCAACTCTTCCACATCCCTCAAACGTCGCTCCATGGCTCGGGTCCGAACGCCGGTCTTGTCGATGGTGCGGGAGGCTGTATCCAATTGTTTCTTCACCTTGGACAGGACCTCGCCAAACTTTCCAAATTCGGTTTTAACGGCAGAGAGCACTGTCCAGACTTCGCTGGAGCGTTTCTCAATCGCGAGCGTCCGAAATCCCATGCGCAAGCTATTGAGTATTGCCGCAAGAGTTGTTGGACCGGCCACAGTGACGCGATAGGTCTGCTGAAGTTTTTCCACCATCCCGGGTTGGCGAAGAACCTCTGAATAGAGCCCTTCGGTAGGAAGAAACATGATGGCAAAGTCTGTTGTGTAAGGTGGATCGATGTACTTTTCATTAATTTCTTTAGCAGAGTTCTGTATAGCACGCACAAGAGCGGCTGTTGATTTTTCCACCGCTTCTGCATCAGCAGCTTCCGCGGCATCAAGAAGTCGCTGGTAATCCTCCTGTGGAAACTTGGAGTCGATAGGAAGCCAGAGATGTGCATCATCGCTCTGTCCGGGCAATTTAATGGCGTACTCGACAATTTCACCCGAGTTTGGTTTCGGTTTAACGTTCTTTTCGAACTGTTCAGGAGAGAGAATCTGCTCGAGAATATCGCCGATTTGAAATTCTCCCCAGGTACCACGAGCTTTTACATTTGTTAGAACACGCTTCAGGTCACCGACACCTGCAGCCAGAGTCTGCATATCGCCAAGACCCCGCTGGACAGCCTCGAGTCGTTCACTGACAAGCTTGAAAGATTCGCCGAGTCGCTTCTCCAGCGTAGTTTGAAGTTTCTCGTCAACGGTATGTCGCATCTGGTCGAGTTTCTTCTCATTATTTTCTTGTATAGACCTGAGTTGTTCATCAACCGTTTTTCGGAGTCCTTCCAAACGCTTTTCGTTGGACTCGGAGATTGCTTTAATCCGTGATTCAACAGCGTGAAGGTTGTCTTTCTGCTCGGTACGCATCTCCGTAATCGAGCGAACCATTGATTCCTGAAGTTTCTCGATCCGCGTTTCATTGCTGGCGAGAATCTCTTTCATTTGCGTTTCGATTGTTTCTCGAAGTTTTTCGAGGAGTTTCTGATTATTCTCGCCAACCGAGTTGAGGCGTTCTTCGACGGCAGCAAGGCTTTCACGCTGTGTTTTTCCTATCTCGCTGATGGTCTTTACAAGGGCTTCATTGGCAGCGTTATTGGACTTTGTAATTTCTTCACGAAGTCGTCGCGACTCTTCGGCTGAATCATTTCGTGTGGTTCGAAACTCTTCACGGACCATTTCATTGATGCCGAGCTCTTTCCATTCATTCTTGATAGCTTCAACAAGAGGCGTCTGTATATCCCGGCTTTGATTTCTGAGTATCAGAATATTCAGAATGAGGAGAAGGATAACCAGGGAGAGAGTAATGATGAGAAGTATATCTAGCATGAGAGAACCTCTATAGATTATGTAGTCCTACTAAGGAAGGAGATCCCTGTCGATTGTTACCAGAACCCTTCTATCCCAGCAAGGTCAGCCGAAATCACCAAAGACAGACATGAATAAGTAGAACCCGACAAGAATAACTAATGCCAGAAAAGAAAACATGAGAAGTTTGACTAAGTGCGAGTCAAGAATGGCTTCCATGATGAGCGATATAGACCGTGTTGTCTTGAACTCGAATCTGTAGCCGTTCGAAATGACCTGCTCCTGACTATATTCTACCTCTGCCAGAACATCGGACAGCATTTTGTCTTTCTCGACCAGTCTTATGCCCCTTGTATGCGACAGGAGGGCTGGTTCTGCGAAGGTCCATGTTATACCTTCTTTCGCGGAGGTATCAGGCTTTGTAATGGACTTCAGTGAGCCAAAGTCCATAAGAATCATGATTTCATAGTCGGGAAGAGCTTCCTTTTGTTTAATTAAAGGAACGTTGTGATCTTTAGGTTCTTCTGTATCTTCCAGTGCCGTTACAGTTACTGCCTCTATACCGACACCCTTGGGTATACTAATGATTAATGTTAACAGGATCAGGCAGAGCGTAATAATGGCGCAAAGACCAGAAACCAACTTCCAGAGGGTGTGTTGACCTGTAGATTCCTTCGTCGGCACTTTCTCCTCCGACGAACCTGTTGATTCGACTTCTGCCTCACCCGATTTCGTCACCGGGGCCTCCTGTGAAGGTATACTTAGGATCGAGAAGTTTCAAGACAGCAGGCAGGAAAACCAAAGCGGCAAAGAGTGTACACGTTGTTCCAAAAATCGCCAGAAGTCCAATTTCACGGATACCCTGGAAGCTGGCAAAGGTGAGAGCACCAAAACCGAAAATCGTTGTTAAACCCGTCACCATAATTGCACGACCGGTGCGTTCAATGGCGAAGCGCATATTATGTCCATCATCTTCATAGAAACGACCGAGCAAGTGGATAGCGCTGTCCACGCCCACGCCCACAATCATCGGTATAGCAATGATATTCAGATAGTTCAGACTCATGCCCATCATATCAACGAGACCCAGCATGGCGAGCAGGGCAAAGATAACTGGGATCATGGCAAGAAAGGCTCGGCCCACACTTCGAAAATACCAGATCAGATACCCCGTTACAGAAAAGAAAACGATAAGAACAACGATTGTCAGATCTCGGACGATCAGTTCCTGGAGCTTATCCGAGAAAACGGCGTTCCCCAGAACCGTAGGTGTCTGGTCGATACCACGATTCAACATATCATTCAGGAAAGTTTCCGGGACCTGTTCCTCCCATTCCTGGCTATCTGGGGGATAGAGTCGTGTAACGATGCGATACGTGTTAGATTCAGCATCCTGCGCAAAAAAGCTGAAAACGGTATCATGGAAGATAGGATCATCGACCGTTTGAAAGGATATAGGGGCACGTCTTTCTCTGTAGAAGACTTCTGTTTGTTCTCTGATTGCTTCATACTCGGTGAACCATGGATCAAAGAACCCTTCGGGAATTCCGGGAAATTCTTCGAGTCGCAGCTGTAGTGATTCCCGGATTCGTTCGACAGGAATCTCCATAAACTGATCGATTGCAGTTACCTGTGTCCGAGTTGAGGGATAAATGGAACGGAGAGAATCAATACCAATGAAATTATAAAGTGTCTGTCCCTGAATATTTGTATAGATCTGGTCATTCGTTTGCAGGGCCTGTTCATGGGTATCACCTTCGGTAATAACGAGGACCTGGTTGGAAGGAAGATCGAAGTGGTAGTCAATACGGTTCAGCAGATTCAGGTAGCTGTCGGAAGGCTGTCGAAGTGTTTGAAAGTCGTCATTGAATTCGGTATTACGTGCATGAATGCCCAGGTAGCAGATAATACACATACCGGCACAGACGGTCATGCGAGGATAGGATTGGACTGTGAACGTGACTTTTTTCAAACCAAGCGTAGCCAATGGGCCGGTGTCACGCTTTGTCATTTTTGCGAAAATCATCATAAGAGGGGGCAGTGATATAGCCACGGCGATCAAACACATGAAGATTCCGATGCCACCGAAAAGCCCAAGTTCTCTAAATCCATCGAACTCCGTTGCCATCATCCCAAAGAACGCAACACCGGTAGTAATCGCACCCGCCATAATCGACGGACCAGTCTGAAAGGTTGAGTTGCTCAGTGCCTCCTGTGGATTCATTCCCAGGCGTATATCTTCGAGGAACCTGTTATAGAGATGGATGGAAAAGTCTATACCCAGTCCAATGAGAATTGCGGCGAAAGTCAGTGTTATCTGGGTGACTCGCTGGATAAAAAGGCTGCTCAAACCCAGTGTCCAGATCACTCCAACGATCAATGGGATGGCAACAAACAGGAGAGCTTCAGGCTGCCGGAAAGCGAACACGAAAAGAAAGAGCACCGCCAGAAGTGATACAACAGAAGTAAGAATCATATCCCGGCGAACATCGGAAGTCCCCTCAGCATTTTCTACGTGAGGTCCAACAAAGGAGATATCGAGCCTGGTTCTCCATTCGGGGTTTCTTTGATACAAGCCATCCCGGGTTTCATTGAGAAAGAGTTGGAGCTCTCTCGCCCGAACCAGGTTCGTTGAAGGCTTTGCAGGCCAGAGAACAAAGAGCAGCATCTGGTTGTCTTCAGAGACATACCCTCCGCCTCGATAATTCTGTGTGAGAGGCCCCATATTCAGGATGGAATGCCTTTCTAAAAGGCTGTTGAGGCCAAAGGGATCATCCTGCAGAGCGAGGAGCGTATCACTTGTAGGGTCATCAGCGATTTGCTGCTGGATAGACACGAGCGTTTCATTGAGACCCTGTTCGGGGAGAATCCGTTCTTCGAAAAGGTTCCGGTCCTGGTCTGTCAGTAGAGCAACCAGGCGAGGATCAGAATCGATCAGTCCAGGTATTACTCCCTCATGAAGGCGCGCTCCACGACGTGTGAAGAACCTTAAATCATCAAGGGCACTCTTTACCAGGGGTTGTGCTGAGAGGAGAAAGTTTGAAGCTTCTTCAGGTGTTTTCAGCTGATCCGGAGCGCTCTCTTTAATCTCCATGATACAGAGCATATAGTCGTAAGGACCCAAACCAAAGAGCCATTCAGCATCAGATCGCTGCTGGGTGATTTCAAGATCGCTTGGAAGCATCGCTGCCACATCCATTTCAATCTTCAGGCGTGTGGCTGCAAGGTACCCCATGACACATGTTATAATCAGAACAAGTGTAAGAGATATAGCGGGGTGTGAACCCGACTTTCTAGCGAGATAGCGGATTAACCGTCGACTCATTCAGGTTCAGTAAACTCCAGGGTACTCATCGGATAAGACTTCTTTGCTTTTGGTAACTTCAGAGGGGGAAGGTCGGGGTCCAGTCTATACTCTTTCACATTGGCTTCAATTTCGATGTTTTCTTTCGGAATCATCAAAAAGCAGTAGGTTGGATAAACTTCGCCCGTTGCCTCACCCATTTCATCTTGAGCTTCATAGGCGAGATAACGAATACGAAACAATTCTTCTCCGGAAGGAGTTCTTACGAGAGCCTCTTCTACCAGACCATCGATTTTCCTTACCAGCCAGAAATATTGACGTCCTGACTTCTCTTCTTTTCCAGCGACAAGAAGGTACTCCCCTTTGTCTTGGACAACAGTCGGGGTGTCGTCGATCAGGTCTTCGTAGAGATTTCTTTGTATCTGGACAGCAGAGACGAATTCTCGCGGAGATAGCCCACCAAGCATATCTGCTTTTTCCGACAATTCATCGATGGTCCCTACCCATTGGACACTGTCCCGATTTGAGTAAAAGGTGGCTTTTTCATCCTCAAGAAGGATTGTATAGATAGTCCCGATTTCAAATCGGCTGACCCCGAAGAGCATCTGAGGCTCCCGATAAACACCGATCCCCGTGAAGCTGGGTGCCATGCGGTCGCCGTTCTGGCGTGCGGTCAGCCCCATCTTTACCCAGAGCTGATCGAGAGGGCGTGTTCGTGCTTCCAGTGATTCAATGAGGGAGGCACGGTCGCTAACTGCATAGACCTCTGCAGTGAGCAGTTCCTCAGAAAAAGGTGTCTGGAAAGTTTTCGGTGCAGAACGACAGCTGTTCAAGAACAGGAGCAGGAGGAGAAAAGGAACAAGATAGTGCAAACGCAAGTGTCACCGCCAGATTTGGAAGTCGTTTTACTTCAGAGGCTTTGACCCCACGAAGTCAAGAGGACCACCGGAAAATCAGCGATCCTCTCTTACTTTTTCATAGCTTACTGACGGTCTTCAAGGAGGAGTTCGATTGCTTCAACAGTCAGCCTGACTCCGAAGCCGGTAGCTCCCGCTCGAAAGTAGCTTCTCTCAGGGTTAGCTACCGCCGTTCCCGCAATATCAATGTGTGCCCAGCGTGTTCCTTCAGGAACAAAGTTCTTCAGGAAGTTTGCTGCGTGTATGCCGGAACCACGTTTATCAGAACCCATGTTAGAGAGATCTGCCAGATTATGCTTAATAGCCGGTTCGTATTCTTTCGCCAGCGGAAGTGGCCAGACCTGATCACCGGTATTTTGTCCCGCTTCGATGAAGAGTTCTCGAAGTTCTTCGTCATCGGTGAACAAACCGGCGTAAGCAGGACCCAATGCGGCAATCACGGCACCGGTCAATGTCGCGAAATCCCAGATGAGATCGGCCTTTTCCTCGCCTGCACGATGCAGACAATCGGACAGAATCAGTCTTCCCTCTGCATCAGTATTCTCGACATAAATTGTCTTTCCATTTTTCGCAGTGATGATGCTTCCTGGATGGAATGCTGCACCATCAACAGCATTGTGGGCTGATGCGATGATCGCGGTCACCTTGATCGGCAGTTTCAGCTCGGCGATGGCAGAGATGGCGCCGAGGACCGCTGCAGCTCCACCCATGTCCATGTTCATTCGGTGCATGGTATCTCGGGTCTTAATGCACAGGCCTCCAGAGTCGAAGGTCATTCCTTTTCCAACAAGGGCAAGGTGAGGTGCATTCTTGGCCTTCTTTGGTGTATAGCGTAACACCATCATGCACGGTGGATATTCACTTCCACGACCTACCTCATAGGTAGGCATATACTTTTGCTCTTTCAGTTTCTTGTGATCGAGGATCGTTGTTTTCAGGTTATGTTCTTTGGCGACTCGGCGTGCTTCCTTTGCCAGAGCGCTGGGTGTGAGTTCATGGTGTGGAGCGTTAACAAGTTCACGCGCATAGTTCTGAGCTTCGCAAATGATCAGAACCCTCGCGACAACACCTTTGACGTCTTCGACGTCTTCTGCAGAAACGAAGAGGCGAATTTCAAGGGGCTCGGGCTCCTCGACATCCTTTCCTTTATAGCGAAAATCCTGAAAATCGCCAAGTGCAATTCCCTCCATGATGGCTTCGACTTTTGTGTCTGTAAGCTCGTGGTGAATTCCAATAGCGATCTTGGAAAGAGAATACTGGCGACAGAGCCTGATGCAGCGAGCGGCGGTCTCCTTCAGACTTTCATCATGAGGCGCCCAGGGACCGAAGGTCGTGCTATCAAGAAGCAGGTGACGCGTATGACAGCCCGAATCTTTTGCCAGCGTGCAGAACCATTCACGCTTACTGCGTCCTGCCTGGAGATCCTTTTCAAAGGCATCCATGTGTTCGAGAAGTGCGGGGTTTTCCGGTTTAGCGAGAAATCCGGCTTCTTCGTGAAACAGGATGATCGCTTCAGCACGCGCATCGGTAAGCCGGTCTGACGTTACAAGAACCTTAATGGACTTCTTTCTCTTCAGTTTCTTAGGTGCCATTTCGTTTTCCTCGGCGAGTTAGTTGACCTTGTGCGCTTCGTCTTTTTTCATGATCCAGTATCCACAGCTCGTATAGGCCAGACCCTGCGGAACCGTCTGAATATTTATCTTCCAGGCCTCTCCCCCTGCTTCATCGAACAAATCACTGAGGTCGAATTCAGTGATGTTCAAGACTTGCTTATCCTGATCAGGGTGGTCAAACGAGTAATCCCGAATAACCGTAAACCCAGTCGTATTCGATTGGACGGAGAGGCGAAATCCTGTGATTCCCGGTTGTGGAAAATACCCGGGGTCTGCCGACCCAACAATCGCTTTTAGCAGGATCTGTCCCGATGGAAATTCTGAGGGTCGAAACCAGAAGGACTCACCGCGCACGACGCGTCCACCATCAACTGCCGGAATGAACTCCACTTGCTTCATACTTGGCGTTGTTTCGATATCCATCGTCGATAGTGAGACCCTCTTAACCTTCATGACAGGGGTCAGAGGCTGGGGCCATGCCCTGACGTATCGATCGTAGGGGCCTGTCTCAAAGGTGTATTCGCCCATTGACTCACTCTTGAGGTCAGCCACATCGATCTCCTGGATGATGGATGCCCCCTGTTCGAGAGGAGGAAGCTTCCCATTGTCTATCTGATCCCAGAGGATCGGTCGCTCGACGAGACGAATCCCTGAGGTGATCGTTGTTCTTGGAATGGAAACGGAGAAGAGTTCTGTACCGAGTGGAAAATTTGAGCTCCACCAGTTCGGATAGCTGAGTAGCGTCAGCGGTCGCTTTGCTTCCTCAATCTTAGAGAGCCTTTCAAGAATAGCGCCCTCGCCGTGGGGAACAGACTGGGAGAACTCTGACGATCCAAGTCCAACCAGATCCCACATAGGTCGATCAGAGTAATAGGCAAGAACCCCGGCATCTGTAATCGCCATGGAAGTTTGAGCCTGAGCTGTCGTAAAGGTTGCTTTCCGAAGGAGGTGAAATATATCCCGGCTGTTTTCTCCATACTCTTTTCCCCAGAAGAGAAGAGAAGGGAGCGAAGAAAGAATCAGAGCAAGACCGATCACTTTAATGGTCATCTCTTCTTTCTGCGTAAATATACGAGAGACATACCAGGCCGCTTCAATGATCAGGACGATGGCAAGAACGGTGAAAGGGGCGAGGTAACGCTGTTGATGAATGAAAGGAAGAAGACTTGCCGCGAGGCTGACCAATCCAAGTAACCAGACACAGGTGACCAGGCTACCACCAGAGGGTCGTCCCCAGCGAATCTCCTTAACAAGATAGAGTGCTGCACCTGTAAGAGCAAAAAGGGCCGCGCCAACAGGCAGATAAGGCATGACCGTTGTCCCCTTGAATTGACCATACAGTGGGTCAGGGACACGATTCAGATAGAAGCGTCCGAAGATTCCGAAAAGCGTGTCTCCGGCAAAGGTCATTTTCTCATATATCGATAGAATTGGATTTCCGCTGAGCCCTTTAACGATGAGACCCGCTGGTCGCCAGTCTCCTGTTTGCTGCTTGAGCAAAAGTAACCAGCCGAGGAAAGGCAGCACTGTACACAAGACAAGAGGTAATGATAGACGTGGCTGCTCTCCCCTTCTTAGTAGAACAATGAAAGCCACCGCAGCTGTGACAATAACTCCCTCTGGCCTCAGGAGAGGAAGGAGGGCAAGACCTGCCAGGCCTATATATTTGCCATAGAGATGTTCACCCTGCCACCAGCACTGGAAGCCAAGAATAATCCCCAGAACCATCAGAGTAAAGAGGCCCGTTTCCATGCCACTGAGAAAGTTCCAGATCAGGTGCCCGTTTGCCAGCACAAGAGCACCGGCAATCGCTCCATTTAAACAATTGGAGAGACGCTTGACCAGCTGATAGGTCCAGACTGGGGTGAGCATCCAGCATGCAGCCCCGAACAGGAAAATGCAAAAGGCACCTTTCACACCATCAAGACCTGCAAGAAAGAGCGGTGCCAGAAGAGCAACGTAAAGGGGGCTCGTCATTCCACCGGAGGGGGTCATGCCATCCGTATAGACGAGGGCCTTCCCTTCAGCGAGTTGCTTCGCGTACTGCAGATGAATGTAGGAATCGTCTAGCGGCAGCATGAAGTGACCGCCGGACAGGTTCCAGGAAAGTATAAAACAGATAATGGCCTGGAGCCCTGCAATCAGCGCAAAAGAGAGAAGCCATTTTCGGTCGTCGGGTGCTACTTCAAAAGGGAACAAGGTCGTGCAATTCCTGTTTCAGGCTGACCTGGTTAATTGCTTTCAGAGTTCAGAGCGTCAAGGAGCTGTTTCTCATTCCAGACTTCGATATTCAGCTCTTGAGCTTTTTTCAGCTTACTCCCTGCTTTCTCGCCTGCAACCACAACATCAGTGTTCTTACTGACAGATCCAGAGGTAGCTCCCCCTCTTTTCTCGATCTCTTTCTTCGCTTCAGAGCGGGTCATAGATTCAAGCTCACCGGTCAGGACAAACTTACGTCCATCGAAGACCTCGGAGCGATTAGCTTCTTTTTCTTGTGCGGTGGTATCTTCTTGAGGAGAAACACCAAGATCAAGCAGCTCATCAACCAGTTGCTCGTTCTTCTCTTCTCTCCAGAATTCTGCAATGGCAGCGGCTACTTTTTCGCCGATACCCTCCATGGCAAGAAGTTCATCATAACTTGCGTTTCGCAGGTTTTCCAGAGTTCCAAACCGCTCGGCAAGGTCGGAGGCGGTCGAAGCACCAACATGCTGAATCCCAAGACCGAAGACGAAGCGTGCAAGGGTCTGGCTCTTACTTTTCTCAAGAGCTTCAATGAGGTTTTTGGCGGAGCGTTCTCCAAAACGTTCAAGCTGCTCCAGATCACTAACACCAAGTCGATACAGATCGGATATATTATTGATCAGTTCCGCATCAGCAAGCTGATCCACGACTTTTTCACCCAGCCCTTCAATATCCATGGCGTTTCGAGAGGCAAAGTGGCGGATCCTTTCGCGAACCTGGGCAGGACAAGCGGCATTGATGCACTGGAGATGCATATCTTCAACCTCTTCCCCTGTTTCGCTGTCCTTACCCGCTTCGTAGGCCAACTCGGACTGGCAGGAGGGGCATGTGTCTATCTTCCGCACCGGCTCGGCATTCTTGTCCCGCTTGTCTTTGAGGACTTCCACTACTTTAGGAATGATCTCACCACCCTTTTCAATGATCACATGATCACCTGGGTGAAGGTCCATTTTCTTAACGAAGTAATAGTTATGGAGAGTAGCACGCTTGACAGTTGTCCCAGCCAGGAAAACCGGGTCGAGATTTGCCACAGGCGTGAGCCTTCCGGTGCGTCCCACCTGCCAGGTGACTTCATTGAGAACCGTTTCAGCCTGTTCCGCACTAAACTTATAGGCAACAACCCAGCGAGGACTCTTGCTGTTTGCTCCGAGTTCATCCTGCCAGACACGTCGATTGACCTTTACAACCAAACCGTCAGTTTCATAACCCAGACTGTGGCGCCTTTCGTCCCACTTCTCGACCATCTTGAAGACACCTTCGATATTCTTCACGAGTTCAAAATTCTCGTTTACGCGAAGTCCGAGATCTATACACGTTTTCAGAAACTCCTGATGAGTATCATAGAGCCCTTGAATATCACTGTAGCCTGCGCCGTGAACAAATGCTTTCAAGGGACGTTCTTTGACCTGTTTCGGATCAAGAAGCTTGAGTGTTCCTGCTGTCAGGTTCCTGGGATTAGCGTATAGAGAGAGGCCCTCTTTCTCGCGCTGCTCATTCAACTTTTCGAAGTCGTTATTTTCGAGGTAGACCTCACCTCGTACCTCAAGCTCTCCGGAGAGACTCTTCTTCAGCTTATTGGGGATTGACGATATCGTCCGTATATTTCGAGTGATATCGTCTCCTTTTTTCCCATCTCCACGTGTCACTGCTCGAACAAGCTCACCATTACTGTAAAGAATGGAAACTGCCACACCATCAATTTTCAATTCAACGACGTACTCGATTTCATCGGATGAGGTAAGGTCTAATCTTCTTCTGACCCGATCGTCAAAGTCCTTCAGTTCATCAGCATCGTAGGTATTGCTGATAGACAGCATGGGGACTCGATGCTGAACCGTTGGAAATTTATCTGTGAGGTCAGCACCAACCTTTTGTGTCGGCGAATCAGAGGTGACAAGATCAGGAAAATCTTTTTCAAGGTCCTCCAGCTCTTTCAGTAACGTATCAAATTCTTTATCACTGATCTCTGGAGCAGCGTCCTGGTAGTAAAGTTTATTATGATGCTCAATTGTTTCACGAAGTTGTTCTATACGTTCTTTCGCTTCAAACATATCCATGGGTGAGAGCCCTGTTGTTTAAGGATAATCAGGAATCTGAAGATTCATCCGAGCTGGCCCAGAGCACAAGCTCTGCCAGCCTGACGACATTTGCGCGGGAGAGGAAAGTACCTTCGATAATCTCCAGTTGCAGCTCGGAAACCCGTGGAAGGTCCTCGAAAGTGAGGCGTTCACGAGAGACGGGCTCATCATGACGGATTTCTTTGAGTACTTCCCAGCTATCTTCTCGTTTCAGTCGTCCTTTGATTCTAAAACTCTTCAGATTAAACTGCGGAGAGAATCCAACTTCCTCGGCATGGACGAGGTCAAGCGCGCCGATAGCCATCGGCTCAGGCAGGACGATCTTGAGAAAGTTGGGGTTCTCCCGAACACGTGAAGGGTTATCATCAAATTCCACCAGATTCATCGCCCAGAAGTTTTCCAGTGACTCTTCCTCCCCCAGCCGACCATCGACGAGAGTAGAAGGCCCATTCCACATGGATGTTTCTCTCGCTGCTTCAATGATCATTCCTTCCACGCGGTAAAACTCACCAGACTCTTGAGGAAGCTCGAGCGACATGCGTTTCTGCATGGAAACGAGACCGCTTCGTATCATGGCCCTTGATGGCCCGAACGAACGATCAACATTGGACAGATCATTAATTAAGAGATACTCTTCTGTCGGGAATTTGACGAAATCCGTATAGCCATCGTCTCTCAAGTAATCGAGTACAAGATTCATTGGTAGACCCTGCACAGATCGTCTTTCCCCTTTGGCCGTGAAAAAGAGCACGCGTCTCCCTGTTGTATCAATGGCGATCCCGTTCTTAACTCGCTCATTGTTCTTCACTTCCCTCAACGGATAACCTTTGTGGGTGACCCAGTCGTCTACGGGCAGAATTGACTTTGCGAACTTCTCTTTTGGTCTTAACTGGAGATCAAACTGGAACGATGCCTTGTCTTGAAGATCTTTAATAAAGGCGCCATCAACGGGAGGAAGAAAAACAAGTGCTCCCCGGTTTCTTTCAACTCGCAGGTTTTCCCGATCACTTCTTTCATCCACCACCCATGTCACCTCAGGATCCATCAAAAGTTTATGTATATCCCCTGCATGCCCGCCTGAAGCCTGGAAGGTAAAGATAACTGCATCGTCGGGCCAGAGAACCGCTGGGAAGTCATTTCCCTTCAGTTCTCCCGTGTAGATGGAAACACCATTTCCGAGTTCTGGCAGTGGCCCGTTGATGGACTTGAGCGTAGCTGAAGTTCCTGAATCAAAGCCAATAGACACATCTTTCGGTTTTGCAGGAATCTCAATCTGGACACTCCCTTCTGACAAAACATAGATGTGAGGCTGGTTTGAAGGAGGCCAGGAGTAAACATGCTTGTCGGAGAGCAGGAGGCCTTTAAGAAGACCGTCTGAGGATCCTTTTGGATCCAGCGTCAGGCCGAAGATAGACTTTCCATCAACAGAAAGACCAAGGTCCGAAATAGATTTGTAGGTCAAAGGTCCAGAGACAGGCACGGCGACTTCAAGAGTAATACGCTCGAATGTCAAATCGACTTCTGAAAGATCAGCTTCAAGCACACCTTCCTGTGTGTCGAATCGTATATCGCCTTTTCTTACCCCTGGGTCGACAACTTTCATCGAGAGGGTACTGAAGCCGCGAATTCCTGACTGCTGAGAGAGGATAAAGGCCGGACAAAGGAGCACGAGCAGCATGAAAATATGAACAGGTCTCGCTGAAAAAACGAGACCTGTCTTCTTTTGCTTTGTTGTTAAACCTGAATCAGTAATGGGTCGTTTCACCCGAACTTCCTTATTCTGCAGTGGTAACCCGTGCAGAAAGGATATCGTGAGTTTGCTGAAGGGCATCGTTCATAGCTGCGCGAGTTGCCTGTCCGAGAGCACTGGAGGCATAAGCAGCATCTCCGCCGCCCATACCGTATAGACTCATACCACTTGTCGCGGAAACAGTTGTGAAGGTGCCCTGCACGTTGAAGCCTTGTACAATTCGACCATTCCGGCCATCGACGATCTGGAGGTCCATTCCCACCATGCCCGAACGTTTCATCTCTTTCTTCTCAGCTGATGGATTTGCGATGGCAACCTGATCTCCCACGGCGGAGGTTGTCCGACTACCCGCCCAGGATCCAATGTTTCTTACTCCACGACCCAGTGCACCAAGAGATCCACCGCGGTTGCTTTCATCTTTTTCTGCCGTTTCATTGAACTCCGTCACTGTTCCTTTGATAATGAAAGGGCCAACTTCCCCTTCCTGCAGGGTCGTTGTATAGGTGCCGTCACCGTTGCTGATGATGCTTTGCGGTTGAGCGACAGAAATGTTCCCCCACCGAGTGAGGGCCGTTACGAGCTGTGCGGAGGCACCGTGTCCTGCATCATTCCCAGGTCCATACCAGTTTGCTGTTGAGTAACTGCCTTCCGTATCTCCTCCCCACAGGCCACTTCCGAAATACGAACCAGAAGGTTCTGGGGCGCGAGCCGTGCGTCCTCCGCCTGATGTCATACCGCTAGCCCCATCAACGAGGGGTTCTACGACAACAACATAAGTCGGCAAATTTGGATTATAAGGGAGACTTAGTACTTCCACCTGAGCAGATTCAGGTGCTCCTGTTTGCGCTTTTGCGCTTCCTTTATCAACAGTGGCTCCGCAGCCTGCGAGACCGAGGGTCAGGGCGCCAGCCGCGACGAAATTCAGCATGCGAGACATGATCATGAGTAAATCATTCCTTCATCGTGAGGTTTTGGTTAACTTAACAGGTAGTGCTAAGCGGATAACTGAACCGAGACAAGGAAATTTACGCGTTCAGGTGCTGAACACGAAAAAGTTCAGGAGGATCCTGAGGGGTGTTCACCATTGACCTTTGCGATAATCATGGGAGGGTCTTAGGTACTTTTCAGGTTTAGCTAGAAGCGGAGTTACAGCATGTCGATTAAAGCGGTCTTGAAGAATACCTTCCCCGAGTCGGTCCATAACGATCTCGATGCATTATACTCCCAGATCACGCACCCACTATACGCCGGGTCTGACGTCTATTGCCCTCTCTGTGGAGGAAGCTTTCGTAAATTTCTCCCTCATTTTGAAAAACCGAATGTGCGTTGTCCAAAATGCAGATCATACCCGAGACATCGACTTCAGTGGCTTTATCTGAAGAAGAAAACCTCTTTCTTTAAAGAAAACATGAAGCTCCTTCACTTTGCACCAGAGAGATTGCTTCAAAAGAAGATCAAGAAGCTTGAAAATATCGACTATACAAGTGCCGACCTGTGCTCAAGATGGGCAATGGTACACACAGACATCACGGATCTGATCTTTAAGGACAATCTATTCGATGCTTTCTTTTGCAGTCATGTGCTTGAGCATATAGAAGACGACCGACTTGCCATGCGCGAGCTCTATCGAATCCTCAAGCCGGATGGCTATGGCCTCATCATGGTACCGATGCTGGACCAGCAACAGACATATGAAGACCCCTCAATAACCGATCCAAAAGATCGAGAAGAACACTTTGGACAGTTTGACCACTTTCGCCTATACGGATATGATATTGAAGAGCGGCTCAGAGAAGCAGGTTTTCAAGTCACTGCGGACCGGTGGGTAGAAACACTTCCAGGGAAAACGATTGCAAAGTTTGGGCTCAATGAATCCGAGATCATCTACATCGTCAGGAAAGTCTAAAATGTTCACAAATTGGCTATCAGGAAGCGTCGCTTTGTTCATCGTTTCCATTGTCCTTTTAACTTCATGCAAACAAGCAGAAGAAAGGGAAGGTTTGGAAACAACGAGTAAGTCTGGAGAAAGGGAGAAGGTTTTCCATATCAATGCTGGTGCCGAGCCGGAAACTCTCGATCCTATTCTGAATTACAGTGTTGCTGGCGCCAATGTGATCAGAATCGCCTTTGAGGGGCTGGTTCGCCTCGACGAGAACAATCAACCGATCCCTGCGTCCGCTGAATCCTGGTCACACAATGAGGACTATACAGAATGGACTTTTTCCCTCCAACCGGATTCAACCTGGCATAACGGAGATCCTGTGACAGCTTATGATTTCATTTATGGCGTGAAACGTATCCTCACACCGAGTCTGGCTGCATCCTACGCCAATAATGTGAGAACTGTCGTCAAAGGCGGCGCAGAGTATTACGAAGCCGGCGGGCTTAAGGGAGATGTTGAGCTATCTTCTGTCATTGCTGTAGATGAAAAGACCGTTGTATATAAACTGGAGAATCCAACACCCTACTTTCTAACACTCGCGAGCTGGACCTGTTTTTTCCCTGCACACCAGAAAACCATCGAGGAATACGGAGAAAAGTGGTCGATGACCCCTGAATCTTACAATGGCAACGGCCCCTATCAGCTGGCATCATATCGGAGTAAAGATAAGGCGATCTTCAAGAAGTTTTCTGACCACTGGGACAGTGGGAATCTCTACTGGGATGAAATCCATGTCTATATGATTGAAAGCGGTGAAACTGAAATTGCGGCTTTCGAGACGGGCAACCTTCACATGACATCGGGCGTGACCTTGTCACAGGTCAAGCGCTGGGAAGGAAAACCGGAATGGAATTCAAACACAGTCTTCGGAACGCAGTATATCAGTCTTAATCATGAGAAATCACCTTTCAATGATGAGAAGGTCAGACGGGCATTCAGTTTGGCCATTGATCGAACACTGTTGACAGATAAGGTGATGCGTCGTGGAGAAGTTCCTGCTGGAGGTATTATTCCGCCGAACCTGGGTAGCCCCGAAGGCAATACCTATCGGCAGCGCGCCGGAGATTTGATTGGAAAGCAGAACATGGAGGCTGCGCGAACATTGCTCGAGGAAGCCGGATATAATGAGGAAAACCCGCTTCCCAAGATCGAGTATCTATACGATACCGGAGAATCTAACAAGTTTATCGCAGAACAGCTGCAGGCTATGTGGAAGGAAGCCTTCGATATTGATGTGCAAATTCAAAATGTAGAGTGGGGCGTCTTAACTCAAAAGAGTCACGAAGGTAATTTTCAAATGGCAGCCAATGGCTGGTATGGGGATTACCTCGACCCGATGACTTTCCTTGAGCTGTGGCTCAGCGAGTCAAATATGAACTTCTCAGGCTATACCAGGGACGAATATGATCAGCTCATTGAACAGGCGATGAAAGAGAAAGACCCTGTCAAACGGGAAGGTCTCCTTATTGATGCAGAGAAGCTACTTATTGAGAGAGATATGGCAGTTATTCCTGTCTATCACTACGCAGATCCGGTGCTGATTGATCCTGCGGTGAATGGAGTGACAATCAATTCTTTGGGAGGAATTGGTATTACACGTGCCTATATAACACACTGAGCCATGATGGAGAAGTTAAACAAATTCTTTGAACTGGATGAGCTGGGAACAACGTTTTCCCGGGAGATTCTCGCTGGCTTAACCACGTTCTTAACGATGTCGTATATCATCTTTGTTCAACCGGGTGTCCTGTCTGGACTTTTCTTCGGAATGGAAACGGGGATGGATTTTGATTCAGTAATGGTGGCAACCTGTCTATCAGCTGCGGTTGCCTCCTTCATGATGGGGCTGGTGGCTCGCTATCCCATCGCACTCGCCCCGGGAATGGGAGCAAATTTCTTCTTCGTCTTTACAGCACTTCCAGCTGCTCAGGCTGTCGGTGTTGATTCACCCTGGAGGACCATGCTCGGAGTGGTCTTCCTATCGGGTCTTCTCTTCATTATATTATCAATCGTAGGATTCAGAAAAAAGGTGACCGATTCGATCAGCTCAAGCCTGAAGCAAGGTATAGCGGTGGGGATCGGACTGTTCATTGCTTTAATTGGCTTACGCAATAGTCGGTTGATTATATCGGATCCAGCGAGTGGTGTATCTCTCACTGAGCACATAACTTCTCCGGATATACTAGTATTCGCTTTGGGGCTTGTTGTTGCAGCAGCATTGTTTGCCCGGAGAAAACGAGGCGCCATTCTTTTTGGAATTCTCACCTCTACTCTCTGTGCGATCGTGTTGAAATTGTCTCTTGATATACCTGAATCCAACAAAGGGGTTCTCGCAGCTTCGGATTTGGCTCAGAAGTTTCAGCTCGACTTTAGTTTTGTTTCAGCACCACCTTCAATCAAGCCAACGCTTTTTGAGTTGGATATTATGTCTGCTCTGACAGTATCCATGATTCCTCTTATCATTATTTTTCTTTTCATGGATTTTTTTGATACCATGGGAACTCTTATTGGGGTGAGTGAAGAGGCAGGGCTGATGAAAGACGGTGAGCTTCCTCGCGCGAATCAGGCATTTCTATCCGATGCAGTTGGTACCTCTATAGGTGCTTTGGCAGGTACCAGTACTGTAACAAGCTATATAGAAAGCGGAGCGGGTGTTGAAGAAGGAGGCCGGAGTGGACTTGTTGCGTGTATCGTTGGTTGTCTTTTTCTTTTGGCGCTTTTCTTTTCGCCACTTGTGCAAATGGTAGGAAGCTACCCGGCAATAACTGCACCAGCCCTGGTACTGGTGGGCTCAATGATGGTAAAGAACGTTGTTCACGTTGACTGGTCTGACTATACCGAATCACTACCTGCTTTCGTCATCATGATCATGATCCCCTTCAGCTACAGCATCGGAGATGGCCTTGCCATTGGTTTCATCATATATCCCATTCTAAAAGTACTTTCGGGAAGACATCGCGAGGTTTCCTGGATCATGTATGTGATGTGTTTTATCCTGACCTTGTATTTTGTCTTCTTACGGTCGGGCACTATCGGGTAATTACCTTCTGCAAGTTAGATTGATTACCAAGATTAATGTCCGAATGGATGGCGAACGAGAGCGGACCATTCAGTATTCTGAAAACATAAGAACAGTGGTGCTATTTCGAGGCTTTCGAGGTGCTGAAGTGAGTACTAGCAACCAGCTTTTATCGGACAGGAAATTTGACAAACACTCTAAAGGTGCACAACGACAGACCAGGCCTCCATCGAACGAAAAAGAACCAGCTTAAGGGATTTTCCGGTATCACGCTGGAAGGTTATCTGTCCCTCACCAACCTGCTCTATCTCCTCCCATCTCTCCGGATCAACAACAGCCGCCAGCATATACTGAATACTCTTCCAGGTTTGCACAGGAAACTCTTCAAGTGGTTGCAGACCTTTCTCTGCTATTCTTACAAGAGGAGGTCTTCCCACAGTCAAATGCAGGCGTGTAGAGTCGGGAAGAGCCAGAGCAGTATCGAGAACTTCCCAGAATGTAACAGGCTTTTCTTTATTCAACGTATTCAGTTAACCGGAACAGCTTCGTCGAAATCTTCGATGGCGAGTGCATCTCTTTTTTCCTGAGCCTTCTTCATATCAGGATTCAGCTCGAGGGCTTTGTCATAGTATTGACGTGCGGTTTCTTTCTCGCCTTTCTTTTCATAGAGCTGGCCAAGGTTAAGATACACCTCGGGGTCACGGACAGAGCGCTTAGCAGCCGCTTCAAGATACTCTCTTGCCTTTTCATACTGTCCCATCTGGGTGTAGACCGTTCCCATGGAATCAAGTATATAAGCGGCATTAGGATTTAACGAGAGAGCAGATTTAATGAGTTCTTCCGCTTCATCAAGCTTGATATTATTCTGGGCATAGAGATATCCAAGGTTGTTTGCTGCTGTCTCGTACCACCCATTCTCCTCAGCAGGAGCAAGTCCCATAAGTTCTTTATAGTATTTTTCGGCCGTATCCAGGTCATTGGTTTCAGAAGCAGCCATGGCCAGTTGAAACATGACTTCGGGATCATCAGCATTCTCTCGAATCAGCTGTTTGAGGATACTGACGGCCCGGTCTGCGTCACCTTGCTGTACATAGATAGTTGACCTGATCAACTGAGTTTGAACTGGCTCCTCGGTATTGAATCTTCGAACGAGACTGTTCATCTCCTGTTTCAGCTGATCTTCTTTGTTCTGACTTGCGATACTCATGAGGTAAGGTTCCCAGATAGAGATATCTTCAGGATAATCTGAGACAATATCTCTGTAAGCATCCTCAGCTTTGCTGTACTCACCCAGCTGAGAAAAAACCTGAGCGAGAGCCAGACTCTTGCGTTTTTCTATCTTTTCGCGACCGCGGATATGCTTGTCTATATTATCCAGTGATTTGACGGCGAGCTCTGGCTCATTCAGCATGATGTAACTGTGAGCAAGAAGAACCCTGGCATCAAGATAGTCAGGAACAACATCGATGGCGACTTCGAGAATCCTGCGTGCTCTTTCGTACTCACCATACTCCTGATTCAGGTTGGCATAGCGGGCTGCGAAGTTGGGGTTTTCCCGGAATTGTTTCATGGCCTGATCTTCTAGTGAATCAAGAAGCTCGCCATCGTTGCTTTCCAGATAGATCTTCGCAAGGCGTAACCAGGATCCAAAGTCTTTTCCATCTGCAGCAATTGCCTGTTGAAACATATCGGCTGCGGATTCCATATCCCCTTTGTTCGTATAGAAATAGCCCAGCCTCTTCAGAAGAAACGAATTTGCCGGGTTTGCCGTGAGCGCATCTTTAAGAAGTTTTTCCGCAACCTCATCATTGCCGCGTGACTCCTCGATCGTTGCCAGAGCCTCAACGGACTGCACGTCATCTTCATTCAGACTGACTGCTCTTCTCAGCAAAGGGTAAGCTTTGTCTGCCTCCCCCATGTCGAAATAGATCTTGCCAACTTCGCGATTCGTTTCGGCGTCGGTTGGATTTGCGGCAATCGCAAGGCGAAAGTAGGGCTCCGCATTCTCGACCTGATTAAGGTTAACGTAATAGCGTGCAAGATCAAGCAAAGCGGCGAGATTTGAAGAATCGATATCCAGCATTTCTTCTCGCACCGTTTTGAGCGATTCCCAATCACCCTGACGTTTCAGGTATTCTGCATAGATTTCATAAATCTTCAGATCGCCATCTGCTTCTTCGATCAACCTCTCATAGGCTTCACGAACAGCTTCCTGGCCTGATCGTTCTTCAAGAATACTTTCCCATGAGCTTCGCAGTTCACCGCTATTCGGGCTAATCTTGATTCCTGTCTCGTAGAGTACCAGAGCATCATCAATCCGACCACCAGCTGCCAGCCGCCGCGCCGTTTCCTGCATTCGGTCTATAAGGGTAGGACGATATTTCAGAAGTCTCTGATAGACAATAGAAGCTTCACGTATATCTCCCTTTTCAGCCTGAGCTTCGGCATTCCAGAGGAGTGCTGTCAAATTCTTGTCATCAATGGTCAAAATCTTTTGTGAATACTCAATGGTCTTATCCAGATCACGATCAACCTGATAGGCAAGATGGGTTAACGTCTGTAATGCTTCGATGTTATTCGGCTTCACTTCAATGACGTCTTCCAGCCACCGCCGCGCATCACCATATCTGTGTCGTAAAAGTTGAATGCGAGCCATCTTCAACATGGCCTCATAACTCTGCTTATCAACTTTCAATATTTCTTCGAGAAGTGATTCTCCGCGAGAGAGATCATTGAGCATCACGCACAGGTCGGCCAGCTGAAGCTTCAGAAACAGGTTTTCGGGATCTTTTTTGAGAGCATCATCGAAAGCCTTTAAAGCTTTCGCAGGACTTCCCGACTCAAGGTAGTAGACCCCTTCTGTATAGCTCTGAAGCGCTCTTTCAGCGATAGGATCGTTGGAGGTATCCGACTCACCTTCAAAGATCGTTACTCCAATTGTATTTCGAAAAGGCGGAGCATAAAGGTATTCTTCCTCTTCCAGCTTGAAGGGTTCGCGATTGTCCTCAATAATTTGAGGCTCTTCTCTCTCCGAGAAGAATTCCTCCCAGTATTTCTGGTAGTTCCTTTGAGCAGAAACATCTGTCGCAGCAGTGCTGAGCAGAACTCCCGCAACAAGAAGAGATAAGGATCTTCTGGAGGTATTTATAAGGCAGTGTTTTTTGATAGTTTTCATATAATTGATCGACCTGAGCCGTTTATCGTTCCCAATTCTGTTGAGCATTTCTTGGGGGCACTATGAGGAAGTATTAAAGCGAATCAGTCAAGGATGATCCGATACCGAGGATCCCATGCGCTCCGTCATATTAGAACGACCCAATCGCCGAAAAGATTGTTTACTACCAGACGAATCAATCATCCATGGCCAGATACAGGAAATACTCCTGATTTCCCTCGGTTCCGCGGATAACACAAGGGACTGAACCTTTCACACGAAACCCTGCTTCTTCCGCCGCTCTAATGACGTTTTCAACCGCTTCCCGTTGAATAGATTCATCTCGGATGACTCCACCCTTAGGAACCTTATCTTTCCCCGCCTCGAATTGGGGTTTCACGAGGAGGACCGCTTCACTTTCAGGCGGCATAATGCGGCGGATCACAGGAAAAGCCCGTTTCAGTGAAATGAACGAAAGGTCGGCAACACAGAGATCGGGACGCGGGTCGAAGTGTTCAGCTTCCAGCGAGTCCATATGGGTTTTCTCCCAGTTTGCGACCCGATCGTCCTGCCTAAGCTTTTCGTGAAGCTGCGCCCGGCCAACATCTACGGCATAAACGTAAATGGCACCGTGTTGAAGAAGGTAATCCGTAAACCCTCCCGTGGAGGCACCGAGGTCGAGAGCTACACGCTCAGATGAAGAAACTTTGAAGTGTTCCATCGCACCTGCGAGTTTAAGTCCACCCCGAGAGACATAGGGACAATCGTTTCCCTTAACCTTCAGCTCGGTGGATTCTGGAACAAGCTTACCTGGCTTGTCGAGTTTCTCGGACTCACTGTGAACAAGACCAGCGCGAATGAGCCGCTGAGCCTTTTCCCGCGTTTCTGCAAGACCTCTTTCTACCAGGAGAACGTCCACTCGTTTACGGCCGGTTGTCATTATGCTTCTTCTTCATCTTTAATCGGTAGAGTCACCTCAACGATTGCACCCTGATTGGCAGCAGGCGAGATAGTGATTTTACCGTCATGGGCATCGATAATTCGCTGTGTAATAGCCAGACCAAGCCCGGTCCCTTTCTTTTTGCGTGTGAAGAAAGGATCGAAGGCGCGATTAGCCTCTTCCTGCCCCAGTCCTTTACCGTTATCTTCTATGGAAATAATAATGGGAGGTCGCGGTCCTTGTCCGCGACGATAAGAAATCGTAATCATTCCTTCAAATTCCTCTGCGTCTTCCGATTCCGATATTCTCTCCGAGATTACCTGTTTCGCGTTCAGGATGATGTTCAGAAATGCCTGCTTCAACTGAACAGGATCGCCAAGGACAACTGGCAAGGCGGGACTCTCGAGTATCTCTACCGTGATCTTTTCTTCGTCATGTGCGGGAACCGCAAAGCTGGCAACTTCTGAAACCAGCTCGCGAAGATGGATTGCTTCCAGCCCTTCCACTTGGGGGTTTGAGAAATCGAGCATCCGCCTTACGATCTGCTGACAACGTTCTGCTTCGGACATGATGGTTTCATAGTCCTCTTTGTAGGTACTGTCGTCCTTTGAGGCTTTAACAAGGTATTCTGCGTAGGTCTTGATGATCCCAATCGGATTATTGATCTCGTGGGCAACGCCAGCGGTCAGCTCTCCAATACCTGCAAGGGACGCGGACTTGACCATCTGTTCCTGGCTTCTGAGTTGTCTATCTCTCAGCTTGTTTATCAAGCCAACAAAGGCCTGAGTAATCAACATGATCACCCAGATAAAGGCAAAATTCTGCAAAACGGTTTGTTGCATCAATACACTGGTATTTTGATAGGAGTAGCCGGCTGACAGCAGAAAAAGTAGAGAGGCGAGAAAGAAACCCGCCAGGTTTTCTTTCTGAGTTTGAAAGAGGGCGAATCCTCTCAAGATCAAAAGTATATACAAAAGAAAAAAATCACTGGATAGGGTCGGAGACAGCCCGGACAATGATTCGTAGGTATCAATAAAGCAAAGCAGGCAAACAAACAATGCATCAAAGGCGAATGAAATGGCGACCAGAGGCCTGACCTCGCTGGGTAAAACACGGTCCCGCACAAAGAAATAATGAAGAGCCCCAGTAATGCCAACAAAGGAGAGAAAGAGACCAAAGGCAAGAGTTGTCGGTGGCTGCCAGTCACGTAACCACATCCAGTAAGCCGCACTTGCGACAACAAAAACCCACTTCAGGGGAAGGATGACCCCACCTTCGATCTCACCGAGCCAGGCGGCAAGTTGTCTTTCGGCTGGGTTCAATTTCTTCGGTGTGCTCATCCGGACACTATCTCATTTTGAAAGACGTCAGCGTGCATCTTTATTCCAGTTTTTCCACATTGAATCAGGTGCCAGTCGACTTTCACTCATTGTATAGATTGACCAGAACCTCTGATTCTCACACGTCCACTCCAGAACATGCTTGCACGACATTTCTACAACTCCACTGCCAAGTCCAAGAAACACAAGTCCAATTGGTATCAGGACGATATAGATGAACCCACCCGATACCCCCGAGATGAGAGCAAAGACAGAGATCAGGCAGACGAGGATAAACGTAACGATTGCATTGAAAACAGAATAGACCAATGCATCCCGAAATGTTCGAGCGATAGACTTACTGTGAACTCTGATGAAAAAGAGAGCACGAATCATCAGTACCGTTCCAAGATCAAAAAAGGTTCTCATCGCATAGAAGCGATAAATCAGGATCAGAAAAATCACCCCTGCTCCGATCGGGACTACAATACCTTCCCGCTCCGTAGCTGCCATACTCACGCCAAGGGCCATGAGCATCAGAACCGTATTGACGAGTAAACTGAACCCGAAGGTAGAACTGTACTCCCCTGCAATTGAATAGACCAAGTCTTTTGCTGGCATGGAACAACTGACAAGCTCTCCATTCTCGATGACAGTTGTATAGCGCTGATAAGTCATGTGGGTTAACAGGGCGGAAAAGAAAACCATTGAAAAGGGAAGGAATACTGCCTCGAGAAACCCGAGATAGAGCATGATTTGCAAGGCATCATAACCGTTCGAGACAACAACAAAGAGAAAAAGGAGCTCGACGAAGGTTAGAGAAAGAAAAACTACGAGTGGGAAAATACGTGTGGGGTGACGCGACTCCTTCCTTCCAACGAAATAGAAGAAGAATGCGTTATAAAGGCAATCCTTTGGCCAGACGCGCCTGCTCAGGAAAGACCATCCAAGCTTCTGCCACCAGCTGAAGGGGTTGTCCTTTGGGGGAATAACCTCTTTCTTTTCCGGTTCCTTCATTCCTCGTGTATACATCCACGTGGAACTGGGAAGCGCACCTGACTGGGAAGGCCGTTTTTCACTCATTCATCCCGAGACCCCGCTCGCCTTGAAAGCTTCCAGCTCGAGAGCAATGACTTGGGCACTTTCTCACTGATTCGACCCGTCGTGAGCGCCCAGAGCTGAGATCTCTTTAAAACCCAGTAAAGTGTCTCCTCCTCATAATCTTTAAGAAAGCTCGGAAAAACAAATAAAAAGTATAGTCCCAGCAGAGGGGTCAGGATCATCAGATAGAAGAATATCCCCCCGGTATAGCTCTGAATAATGAATGCAGATGCCATAATAAAGGGGAAAATAATGGGGATCAAGCCCCATGGATATATCCAGTCCCGGATAGCACGAATGAGAGCCGAAAGGAAATCAGGGATGAACATACAGGCCCGAATAGCGATAACAGCTGCAAACTCTACCATAGACTTAAAGACGAAGACCCGGTATCCAAGCACCACGTAAATCAGAAAGAAATGAAGGCCGCTGTAGAGTGATTGACCTGTGAACAATACCGAGTGAACCGTAATGAACCCAACCAGACTGATTATAGAAAAGATCATCGCGGAGCCGGTGTGGAAAAGAATGGGTCTGATTGTAAGCCCAGCCATAATCTCCTTCAAACGAATCCTCGTGAGCACCAGCTCTTCCATCCTCATGATCTTGCTCATTCGATAGTAATGAATCATGACAAAAAGCTGAGCCCAGACACCGATCAAAAGGGGAAGAAACATCAGCTCAAGCAGTACCCAGAGCAGGAAATATTCAAGGTTTGTATTTACATAGCTGATATACAGAACACTCCCCTCGGCTGCCAGGACCGCGAACCAGAAAACCAGTGAAAATAGATCTTCCAGCAAAGGTCCCCACTTACGTCTTGTCAGATAATAGATAATCGGATTGTGCAGAATCGCATCGGGCCAGATCCGCTGGTGCATCAGCGACCAGCCGAAGCGGTGCCACCACGAAAGAGGGTTCTCCTTCGACGGACACACTTCTTGAGGGAGCGGCTCCATCGCCTGCTTAATGCGGTGCTGGAGATAGGCTTCCTGGGATGCGAGATGCGGTGGATCCTGTTCCAAACGTAGCCCTCAACTCTTGAATTCAAATAGAATTTAGAGAATGGGGCCAAGAGTGCCTGCAGGTCAATTACTTGGTGATCATTCCTGAAAACTAAAGATCCCCTCTCCGGGTTGGAGAGGGGATTGAAAAAGAAGGGGGATGGTGCTTACTTGTGTTTAGTCGAACAGAGAGCGGCGACGACGCAGAAACGCTGGAGTTTCGTAATCGTCCTTCTCTTCCTGCTCTTCCTGAGGATCAAACAGGCTGACTTGAGGTGCATTCTCCTCAGCAGGCTTTGCCTCAGCTTTGGCCTCACTGGCGGGACGGACATTCGGCTTTGAGCTTCCGCCGTTGCCACCATTACCACCGTTGGGGCTGGAGCTCTTCGCAACGCGAATCGCCGGGCGGCCATCGTTAGCACCACCATTGGCTCCGCCGTTACTTGAAACTCCCTGCTCTTTCATCATCGCTTCGAGCGTTTCACGAAGAGACTTGGGCTGCTCTTCCTGGGGCTCTTCAGCTTTGGGAGCTTCAACTGGCGCGGGAGCTTCCTGCTTCGGAGCTTCTTTCGGCTCTTCCGCAAGCGCACCACCAAGAGCGTCCTGCATATCATCGTCGCTGATCACCACGCGCCTTGGCTGAGGAGCCGGAGCTTCTTCAACCTTGGGTGCTGCTACTGCCTGTGGCGCAGGTTCAGCGGGAGCAGGAGCGGGAGGAGCTGCCAGTGTTGCCTTTGGCTGCTCAACGATCGGAGTTGAATTTTCATTCTGACCCATCATCTGGCGACGCTGTATATCTTCTGCGAAGCCGGTTGCGATAATGGTCACGCGGATCTGATCGCTCATGCTTTCATCAATGACAGCACCAAAGATCATTTCTGCATCCATGTCAGCGGACTCATGGACCATCTGGGTCGCTTCACTGACTTCCTGCAGGGTGAGATCAGGGCCACCAGTGATACAGATGAGGACGCCAGTCGCGCCATCGATAACAATCTTATCAAGGAGTGGAGAGCTGGTCGCTTTCTTAACAGCCTCGGCGGCACGGTTTTCACCTTTGCCGATACCAACACCCATGACGGCGCCGCCTTTGCCACCCATAATGGTGCGGATGTCATTAAAGTCGACGTTAATCAGACCAGGTGTTGCGACGAGATCGCTGATTGAAGTTACCGCCTGGGCAAGCACGTTGTCGGCAACTTTGAAAGCGTCTTTGATCGGGACTTTTGGACCAACGTGCTCAAGGAGACGCTCGTTGTTGATCACGATCATGGTGTCACAGGCATCGCGAAGCTTTTCCAGACCACCTTCGGCACTGCGAAGACGACGGGGTCCTTCAAACTTGAATGGTTTTGTGACAACGGAAACGGTCAGAATGCCCATTTCTTTGGCAATCTGGGCGATCACGGGAGCGGCACCGGTACCGGTACCACCACCAAGACCTGCGGTTACGAAGACGATATCTGCACCCTGAAGGGTTTCGATCACTTCTTCTTTGGCATCAAGCATACAGCGTTCACCCAGCTCAGGAGCGGCACCACAGCCGCGGCCTTTTGTGAGCTCGGCACCAATCTGAATGCGATTGGGACATTTGCTGCGTTTTAGAGCTTGAAGGTCGGAGTTGATCACATAGAATTCAACGTTCTGAAGACCAATATCGAACATTGAATCGACGGCGTTACAACCACCACCACCTACCCCTACTACCTTGATGCGGGCGAACCCATCGGGCTCGTGTTCCATAACAAAATCGGGCATTTAACTTCCTCCTACGGGAACGGGTCACTTTGTTGCTTCTACAACAGGAACAGGAACGGGCTAAACTTGATCTCAGCAGTAAGTAAAAAGACTCGACTCAAATGAGCTTTGTCTATTTTGATCAAGTATAGGCAACGAACCCACGAAGCGCGGAACAATGTCAAATACTTTTGTTCGTTAAATCGAAAAAATGAAACAAAACCACAAATCCTTCACGAAACCAACCTCTTCACGCCTCCAATACAGTCTAATTATCCAGCATATTTCCAGAAAGACGACTCCAAATGAATCTACGTCAATACTTCTATCTAAGCTTTCTCATCCCCGTTCTCACCCTCCTGCTCCTTGGGACTTCACCTGCACAAACTACCACCGAAAAAGCCACGGGCATCAAGTCCCCCTTCCTCTGGAGCATCGGCGATGAGAACCCTTCTTTTATCTTCGGCACCATTCACCTGCCTGACCCAAAGGTGACAACACTCCCCGATTCCGTTAAGGAAGCCATCAAGGCCAGTGATGCCGTCTACACAGAGATCGATATGGGATCAGGCAGCATTCTCTCCATGAGCCAGAAACTCATGCTTCCTCCTGATCAAAAGCTCAGCACGATTCTCCCGAAAGATGTCTATGCCCGACTCGACGCTTATCTCAAGGAGCGTGGGCTTCCTGTCGTTGCTTTCGAGCAGATTAAACCGTGGGCCGTCGCGTCTCAGCTCGCCCTTCTCGATTACCTGCCACAACTTATGACCAGTCAGCCCCAGGACGCGGTTATTAACAAGCTCGGAACCCGTTATGGAAAAGAAACAGGAGCCCTTGAAACCGCCGAGCAGCAGATGGCGATCTTCGACAGCCTCACCCAGGAAGAGCAGGTGAAGTTTCTCGACGACTCTCTCAAGCAACTCGAAGATGCTGACAAAGATGGCTCCACTCCGATACAAGACCTCCTGGAAACCTACCTTGAAGGAAACGAAGACGAGCTCATTGCCTACGTGGAATCAGAGTTCGATCCCCAGGATCCGCTCGATCGTAAACTCTTGAAACGACTCATCACCGACCGCGACAAATCCATGTCCGAGTCCATCGACGAGCTCATCAAAGCCAACCCTCAGAAGAATTACTTCTTCGCCGTGGGAGCCCTCCACCTGCCGACCGAATTCGGCATCGTCAATCGACTACAGGAAATGGGTTATAAGATGGAGAGAATTGAGGAGTGAGGTTTAAGGTTTAAAGCTTTCAAAAATTGTATAAACACTTGATTAGAGTGGAATAGGCTTACATCTCTTGATGATTTTTAATGAGAGGATTGAATCGCAAAGAATTCACTTATCAGGTCGAATTCATCATTTAGCCTTCTGATGTGACCCAAGTCCCGATCTCCAGTTTTAATATCGATTCTTGTAACATTGAATTTTTCATCGGGATAAGTAGACTGATAGAAGAAGTATGCTTTGGTCCCTTTTGAATTAACCATCATGTCCTTGGAAAAAGACAAAGTTGAACCGGATCCACGCATATACTCAGGGTAATCATGATCTAGTGAATATGAATATGTGCCTTGGTCTAATAAATTCAAATTTTGATTATAGACTTTCCAATCAATAGCCTCATTGAACCCGGTAAAACTCAAGTACACTGACTGCGAACCATAGATCACCTCAAAATTCCCCTCCTCGTTTATATATATGTTTTTGACGTTGC